>CAWIUU010000020.1:0-221601 GCA_963839315.1 Candidatus Acidiferrales bacterium | reverse complement strand
CGGCCCGCCAATCCTTCCCGGCGATGCCGCGGATTGCACGGAGGGCGGCATGCGGATCGCGGAGGCCATATTTCTTGAACACCCCGGCGGTGGCCTCCTCTCCCAACTCCCCGTCGATCACCGCCGCAAATGCCAATTCTCTCTACCCCCCGCAGGCACGGTCATGATCTTGCCAACAGCGCCCTCACCGCGACGAAATAGAATGAATCCAGCCTGCGCTGGAGTGCGCGCGAATCTTTCATGTTCATCCGGAGGGCGAGGCTGTGGAGTTTTGCCCGTCCTCCGGGAGAGTGTGCGTTTGGGAGTTCTGCATCAGCTGGAGCCGGTGTTCGAGGTTCCGGTAAAACGCATAGGCCTTGGAAAGCAGTCCTGACTCGCGCGATGAAAGGAGGCCGTAGCTGGTCAGCAGCGCAATGGCCCTCAAGGTGTTCCGCTCCCGCAGCTCTTTTCGTTTCCCGCCGTTGAGAAGCTGCAGGCCCTGGACGATGAACTCAATATCGCGGATTCCTCCTGCCCGAAGCTTGACATTGGCGCGGTCTCCGACCTTCTGCTCGATCCTCGCCTTCATTCTGACTATGGCATCGGCCGGATGCTGGAGAAACGTCCTCGGATAGACAAAGGGACCGAGGGTGCCCAGAAATGCGGAACCCAATTCCCGGTTCCCCGCCATGGGCCGCGCTTTGAGCAGCATTTGCCGCTCCCACAGATCTCCGCGGGCTTCGTAATATCCGAGGTACCCCGAACCGATCGCGCAAGCGGACCGGCGTTCCCTTCCGGACGCAGCCGGGCATCAACGCGATACAGACGTCCTTCCGATGTCGGGGCGGACATGGTGCGGATGAAGAGCGAGGAGAGAAGGTTGTAATACTCCAGATGCGAAGTCTCTCTCCCCGACGCGTCTTTCCACTCGCCGTCCGACCCGTAGACAAACAGGACGTCGATGTCGGAACTGTAATTGAGTTCCTGCCCGCCCACTTTCCCCAGTCCGATCACTGCGAACGGCGTCGCCTCCTTCCCGGGAGATCGGGAGGCAAGCTGATGGGAGCAAATCTGCAGGACTGCGTCAGATACCGTGTCGGCGAGATCCGAGAGTTGCAGGGTGACGGAGGCAAGATCGGCAGTGCGCATAATGTCCTGCGCACTGATCCGCAGGTATTCTCTCCGATGAACGCGCTTCACGGCATCGAGCCGGCGTTCGTCCGAGGAAAAGATCCCCGCCAGGTCCCGGAATTCCGCCGCGAGGTCTTCCGGCTGGACAGGGTGCAGCAGCCCTTCGCCTTCAGCAAGCCATGGGAAGAGAGCGGGTTCCCTGATCAGAATGTCTGCCAGGTATTGGGAGTGCCCGAACAGGCCCAGCAACAGGTCGAGCGACGACGGATAATCCGTCAGGTTTGTGAAGAGCGCGGCGGTGCCGAACGACGCCTCAATGAACCGGAGGAAATGGGTGAGCACCCTGTCCGGATCAGGGGACTTGCGCAGTCGCGTCTCCACGCGCGACATGAACCGGGGAAGGGATTTCGAAGTGGCAGACAGGGCAAATGTTTCGGCGAGGACGCGAAGGTTTCTCGCTCCAAGGGCCGGGTCGCAGAATGGTATCTCACCTGAAGGTTGACGGGGCATACTGCAAAGTCCGGGTTTTCTATTTCAGGACTCAATCCGGTCGCGACGATCTCCGCAGGCGTACTCTCCTCCGGGGCATACCGCAGGACTCTTCCGGGGACTGTGCGCTCAGCAGCCGGAGGCATAGTATAGTAAGAAAGAATTCACAGACTTCACAGGCCGGCGCCGGAACGGCGTGTTGCATTTCGCACCCTGCATTTCTATATTTCCCCACTAGTTCAACGAGGAATGACCGGCCTCCCGCATCGACATGGTGCATCACAGGTTGTCTCCTCCTCCGGCATCCGATCTTTCCGCCAATCACGCTACAGCCATGGTCAAGCTGGTTGCTCTTTACAAGAAACCTCCCGACCCAGAAGAGTTCGACCGTCATTACTTCACCATTCACACCCCCCTTGTCGAAAATTATCCGGGATTGCGCAAGCTCGAAATAACGCGTATCAGCGGAGCCCCGCTGGGAGACGCCAGATATCATCTCATGGCCGAGATGTATTTTGACTCGACCGGCGCCCTGGAACGGGCCATGGCATCTCCGGAAGGAAAAGCGGTGGCAAAAGACCTGTTGAGTTTCGCCGCTCAGTTCGTGACAGGTGTTCATTGGCGAAGTCGGAGAGTGACGATTTTTCACCATCCCCCGAGAATATGGCATACGCCGGAAAAGCTGCCTCGGAGTTTTCATTCCGTACAATCCTCTATGCAAAGGGAGATTGGCGCGCGACAATCACTCTGAACCGCCCGGAGGTCCTCAACTGTCTGAATCTGGAAACCCTCCGGGAATTCTCGGAGGCGATTCAGGACGCCGCGTGGGACGACGACGTTGCCGTTGTTGTCGTCACGGGAGCAGGGACCCAGGCGTTCTGCACGGGGGCGGACATGAAGGAGTGGAGTGAAGAATTCCTCGATGCTCCCGGGAATTTCTATAAGTGGATGGGGGTGTTCATCGAGACGTTTGAACGGTTGCGGAATCTGGGCAAGCCGACCATAGCCCGGCTGAATGGCATGGTGGTGGGCGGAGGAAACGAACTCCAGATGTTGTGCGATCTCGCAGTGGCCGCCGACGATGTTGTCATCCGGCATGCGGGCACTTCCCGCGGGAGCGTGGCTGCAGCAGGGGCCACGCAGTGGCTCCCACTCATTGTGGGTGAACGCCGGGCCCGAGAGATCCTTCTGTTGAATGAGGAAATTCCCGCCGCAAAGGCCCTCGAATGGGGCCTCGTGAACCGCGTTGTCCCGCGGAGCAGACTTGATGCAGAAGTCGACGGACTCGTGGAGCAACTCATTAACAAACTTCCCGAGAGCACCCGCTACACCAAACAGCAACTCAATTTCTGGCGTGACTTTTCCTGGTCACTGATATCGGACATTTGCGTGATTGGCTCACGGTCCACACGGACTCCCCGAGGTGCGGGAAGGAATCAGGGCTTTCATTGAGAAGCGTCCAATCGACTACAAGAGACTCCGCCGCAACAAGGGCGGATCGAGCAGGGAGGGACAGTCATCATCCAGAGAGTCTTCCTCTTCTCCTTGACCGTTACTTTTTTCCTGTTTTCAGGCTGCAGTTCTTCTCCCGGAACCGGTGATTCCTGGCAATCGCTCGGGGGGCCCACGCCCGGGATGTCGCAACGGTGATTGCCGATCCCTCCCGTCCGGGTATTGTGTATGCCGCGCTGACCACGGGGGAAATCCTCCGGTCGGCGAACACGGCACCACCTGGGATCCGCTGGCTTCGTTTGGCCGTGGCGTTCTTCCCTACCGGTTCCTCGCTTCCGTCGATACGCCCGTCGTGTTTCTTGGAGCCACCGACGCCGGGTTGTTTGTCGCGTCGGCAAACAGAAGGCAGTGGAGAAAGCTCCTCCTCGGCGATCTCCCCCCGAACACCGGAGCACACACTGTGGCAATCGATCCCTGGAAGCCTTCCACCTGGTACGCCGGCACAGACGGACATGGGATCTTACAAATCAACGGATGCGGGCACGACGTGGTCCGCCTCGAATGGAACATCGACCGACCTTTCCGGGTCCACGGTCGTGGATCTTGCGATCGACGTCTCCCGCCCCAATCGCGTCGTGGCGGCAGCCAACGGCCTGGGACTTGTGGAATCGCCCGACGGGGGAACTCAATGGACCCGTTTGACCGAGGAGTTCACGCCGACGGGTTCACAGATTGTCCGCGTCCTCCTTGACAAGAATATCGTCGTGTACGCGACCGGCTCCGGGAGCGTCCAACGCTCCATCGATGACGGGCGGTCCTGGAGCCCGACAAGAATCGCCCGCGAGACGGGGAGGATCTTCAGCTTCGAGAGGTCCCGAATCAGCCGGAAGTCCTGCTGGCGGGCACGTCGGAGGGACCGCTGGTCTCCACGGATTTCGGTCTCACATGGAGTGAGTTACAGGCTCGCTCCCCCATGTTTCATGTTCCACGGCTTTTGGCTCCGAGAAAAGAACCGGAGTGTATTACGCCTACGGCGAGGCAATCGGATTGCAACGAACCAGGACAATGGGTTCAATTGGAATCGGCCGACGAGGCGCTCGGCGGCTCCACCATCCGTCTCCTGGCAACGGATGAGCAGGGAGACCGCGTGTATACGGTCCTCACGCGCTCGATCCTGAACTATGATATGTCATCCGGACAATGGGCTCCTGCCGGGATTGGACTGGAAGGCGACACCGTCCAGGCACTGTCGGTCTCAACGGAATCGTCTCTTTCAGCCATCTCGTCGACGACTCTCGGGGTCTTCAAGATACGGACGGCGGTCGATTGTGGTCTCCTCTCTCCACCCGGCTCCCCCTCATCCCGGCGTCCTGGATATTCAGCCTCGCGTCAAGATGCGGGTGCTTGCGTCAGGCGACCAGGGCCTGTTCATTCAACCGATGCGGGCGAGGCATGGGTTGATTCCCTTCCTGTCGCGGATCGTATGATGTCCGATCGTTCACCTTTATGCCGACAGACGCGAGTGTTGTCTATGCCGCAACGGGGAATACCGCCTCGGTAATCAGCCATGACGGCGGAATCACCTGGGAACCCTCCCGATACGGAATCTCCTCTCGATCGATCAATGTCATCACACTGGATGACCAGGACCCCTCGATCGCGTATGCGTGGACACCCGAAGGGGAGTCCTTCCGATCGACGAACGCAGGGCTCGAATGGAACCGGTATGCTCCACCCTGGAATCCCGGAGACTCCGTGGTCCTCGCGGTAGACCGCTTTATGCCCTCCAGCGCCGTCGCGATGGTAAAGAACCGGCAGTTGTATACACCCGGGACGGCGGTGGAATCTGGTCTCCCTTCCCGGTCAGGACATTCACGGGGAGGTCACGGCATTGTTGTGGAACCAGAAGAGCGAGGTCCTTTTCGCGGCGGTCCGGCATTGTGGACTCTTCATGCTCTCCTGCGTCCTGTGATCAGCCGGATCCTGGGAGGATGAACCCGATGGACGGAGAACCAATCGTTGCGACAACTGACGGACCGGTGGCACTGGTACGCCTAACCGGCCTGAGGTCCTGAACGCGATCAATCGTGATTTGATGGACAGGCTCGTCGTTACGCTTGAAGCGTTCGACCAGGACGCAACCATCCGTTGCATTGCCCTTACCGGAAATGAACGGGCTTTTGCGGCGGGAGCGGACATCAAAGAAATGGCTGATGCGACGGCCGTGGAGATGCTGCTTCGTGACCAGTTCGCAAAATGGGACCGGATCAAGAAACTCCGTAAACCGGTTATCGCCGCCGTCAACGGATTTGCGCTTGGAGGCGGCTGCGAGTTCGCGATGTCCTGCGACATCATCATTGCCGGCGATACCGCACAATTCGGGCAACCGGAGATATCCATCGGCGTCATGCCCGGCGCGGGGGGACGCACGACTGACAAGAGCAGTGGGGAAAGTGAAAGCGATGGAGATGGTTCTCACGGGGAGAATGATGACTGCTGACGAAGCACTCAAGAGAGGATTGATCAACGTTGTCGTTCCGCCCGAGCGCGTGGTCGAAGAATCCCTCGCCCTGGCAAGGGAGATCGCCTCGAAATCGCCCCTGGCGATCCGCCTGGCAAAAGAGGCTGTCTTGAAATCGCTGGAAACGCCGCTGCTGGAAGGGCTGGAATTCGAGCGCAAGAATTTCTATCTCCTGTTCGCTTCTGCGGATCAGAAGGAGGGGATGCGTGCGTTCCTCGAGAAACGAAAACCGGTTTGGAAAGGCGTATGACCGCACAGGCCGAACACCCCGCGTCCTACTCCTACGAAGCCCTGGCCGTCACCCGCGACGAGCACGGCGTCCGCGTGATCACCCTGAATCGCCCCGAGCGATTGAATGCGATGAACGAAACGATGAAGAAAGAGCTCAAAACCGCCTTGCGGGAGAGTGCGAAAGATGAATCCGTGCGGTGCCTGGTTCTCCGGGGGGCAGGAGAGAGAGCTTTTTGCTCTGGCCAGGATCTGAAAGAACACGCGGGCACCGGAAGGTCGCTCAAGGAGTCGCTGCGGCTGTATTACAATCCCATCGTCCTGTCGATCAGGACGATGCAGAAACCCGTGGTGGCCATGATCAACGGCGTTGCGGCGGGCGCGGGATGCAGCCTTGCACTAAACGCTCAGCCAGTTCGCGGGCTTCGAACGAGACGGGCGTCATGCCGTAGCGGCGATGCTCTTCCCCGAAGAGCCCGGGGTGGAAGGCATCCTGAAACGCGACGTGCCTGCCAAACGGCTTGCCGCAGGTGGCGCAGGCATCGAAGCGCGGGAGCCAGCCCGCCAGGCGCACAGTCCAAAACGCAAAGTAGCTGAGCGGCAAGAACCAATTACCGCGGCGTTCGATCTCGCGGGCAGTGAGCAAGATCAGCCGGAACATGGGCTCGGAGGCCTCGTGCTCCGGAAGAACGAGTTCCGCGATTTCGCTGACGGCGGCGAAGCCGGTACCCATGTGGTAGTCGCTCTGGGCCTTGTTGAAGGACTCGAGCAACTCGCACTGCTGGATGCGGACTAAGTCGCGGGTCTCGCGCTCGACGAACCACAGTTGCACGTGGGACAGAATCTCGAGCGTGGAGCCATAGCGATTCTTCAGGCGGCGCGCACCTGCTGCTACACCCCGCATGCGTCCCGAGCTGCGACCGAAAAAGCTCACCAGGCGGTCGGCCTCGCCCAGAGGGAATGTCTTCAGAATGAGGGCTTCCGTTTCCCGGGCAGGCATAATTGTCGGCGCGCCGACAATTGTAACTGAGTGCCGGGCGGCTCCTGCGCTTCATGCGCACACATGCAGAGCTAATTTAATTACCACAGCCAGAGAAATGGCGCAATGACTCCCTCACAAATTCGTGGAAGAACAAGGCAGAATGTCGGCGCGCCGACATTCTGCACAAGAATAATGAGAGGAGCGTGAAAGACTTGCTGGGGGCGACATGAGAGAAGGGCAGAGAATCCTGCGAGCGGTTGGATGAGATTGAGTTCAGGAGTGGGAAGAGGAGTTCGCAAAGATCACGGCGTGATCGCATTGCGAAATGTCGGCGCGCCGACATATTTGGTTGACCTGAAGCGGTGAGGGTCGCACGGCCTCGGCCGCAAACGAGGTGCACATTCCTAAGTGGTTTTGCGGGGGAGTTATGCGCAGGTCCTTCAAGGCGCGCACGGCGTACCTGTCAGGAGGCAAGTTCTTGCGGAAGGATGGGAAGACGGGCAGGGGTGTTGCCAAGAACAATTGCTGGCGAACTATGACAGAAGGCCGTACCGGCAAGTTCAAGATGGGAAGAACGAGATGGCGTTCCATTTTGGGAATGTCGGCATGCCGACATTTTTGCGATTGACGATTGACGCAACAGGCGAAAGCGAAGTGAGTTTTTCGGGACCGGCCCAGCCGTCAGAGTGACGACCATGGAGATGTTGATGGCTTGGAGATATGGTCATGGCGCGTGTGCGACAAAAGAAGTTCAAATCCTCGCCAAGTGGGAAGCCACATGGCGAGGGATCAGTGGGGGTGAGTTCGAACAGAGTTTGGGAAGGAGAGGCGCATGACTTTTGCCAAACGGGGGTTGTCCGGCTGCGTTCGCGGAATGGAGTCCTTAGGGACTGAAGTCCAGATTGGGAGTGACGCTATGCCGCAGGGAGAGTCCCGCTCCCCAAGAGAAGCGTCCGGACCCACGCCGCTGAATTCGAAGAACAAGGCAGCCGGACACAGGAAAGACAAATGGGAGGAGAGGGCGTTGGAGCGCGCGGAAACACTTGCGAATTGAGGCTCCGCAGATTCTGTTAACCAGGATTCCGAAGGGAAAACGTTATTGGACACAGTTCCCTGCTCTGCAAGATTCGCGCGGGGGCGAGGACTGCATCGCGGAAAGCACCCACCTCGGAAGCTAGCCGCTATTTGAGCAAGAAAAGACAAGGACTCAAGAACCCATACGCAGACAAGGCGTACGGGGCACTGTAAAAGACTGCGGGATGGTGAGGCGATTTGAATCGGAGCTAAAGCTCCGACCCCCTAAAGATACGGTCAAAGGCCGGCTTCCGGAGTGCAGAAGGTGGTCCCCACAAATGCAGAAACAAAACCGAGAGAGAAAAGTGTGGATGGCACTGGAAGGTAAGAGGACGCCTTTCGCAAAAGGCGCGAAGAATGAGGCATCCTCAGGTTCAATGGAATTGGGGCGTCAGCGAGGAGCCTAAGAGGCCGGCGCAAGTTTGCTATGCTGGGGCAGGGAGGCGAGGAAGAAACTGGCGAAGCCGAAATGATTCCGCTGAAGGATATCAACCCAACCCGAACAACTCCCGTGGTGAACATCGCGCTTATCGTGGCGAACGTGGCGGTGTTTTTTTACGTGGTGTACGCGAGCGCGCTGGCGCCAGGGACAGAGAGCGCTTTCATGATGGCGCATGGGACGGTGCCGCTGCGCGTATCGCTATTCCTGCAAGGAAGAGGGACGGTGGAGACGGCGCTTTTGCCGCTGGTGACGAGCATGTTTCTGCATGGCGGGTTGATGCACCTGGCGGGAAACATGCTTTTCCTGTGGGTGTTCGGGGATAACGTAGAGGACGACTTCGGGCACATCGGATACCTGATCTTCTACTTAGTGTGCGGGGTGGGGTCGGGATTGATTCACGTGCTGTTCAATCTGGGATCGAGGATTCCAGCGGTGGGGGCCAGCGGGGCAATCAGCGGAGTGATGGGGGCGTATGCCGTGCTGTTTCCCAGGCATCGGATATTGACGTTCTTCTTCATTTTTCTGATTCCCGTGCCGGCGATTTTGATCCTGGGATACTGGTTCGCGATCCAGTTTCTGGAGGGAGTGAACGGGATCGGGATGCGGGCGGCCGGGGGAGGCGTGGCGATCTGGGCGCATATTGGGGGATTCGTGATGGGGGTAGTGATTACGCTGTTGGTGAAGAAGAAGTAGGTTCAGTTAAGGTCTTATGTTCACACCGGAGAAGCTCAAGTGAGCCCGTTCCAAACATAAAGTAATACTTTAATGTTTCGCGACGTAGTTGGCGAGCCAGTCTCCGACCTCGGCGGTCATTTTTTTGCCACCTAAATCAATAGTTGAGATTCTGTCCCACAAAGCAGATTTCACGCTTTCCTTCAATAGCTTAGCTTCGTCGGGCCAGCCGAGGAATTCGAGCATCATGCCGGAAGCAAGGACGGATCCAAAAGGATTGGCAACTCCCTTCCCTGCGATGCTGGGTGCGGAGCCATGGACGGGCTCAAAGAGAGAGGTCTTGCCGGGGTAGATGTTGCCGGAGGGAGCGAGGCCCAGTCCACCGGCGAGTTGTGCGGCGAGGTCGGAGATGATGTCGCCGAAGAGGTTGTTGGTGACAATGACGTCGAACTGTTTCGGGTCGCGAACGAGTTCCATGGCCAGGGTATCGATATAGAGGTGGCGGGACTCGACGTCGGCGTACTCCTCGCGAACAGACTTGAACACGCGCTGCCAGAGGTCGCCGGCGTAGGTCATGGCATTGGATTTGTCGGACATGCAGAGGCGAAGGGGTTTGCGAGACGTTCGAGGCAGGCTCGCGGACTCGCCTGACCGATCTAAAGATCGGCCACTACACATGGCGCCGTGGCGGGCGTAATCGAAGGCATGGCGGAGGATGCGCTCGACGCCTTTGCGGGAGTTGATGTCTTCCTGGACAGCGATCTCGTCGGCAGTTCCCTTCTTGAAGAAGCCGCCAACGCCGACATAGATGCCTTCGGTGTTTTCGCGGAAGACCATGAGGTTCATGTCGGCGGGCCGACAATCGCGTAGCGGGGTGAGGCGCTCGTGAAAGAGTTCGGTGGGACGAGCGTTGACGAAGAGGTCGAGTTGGAAGCGCAGGCCGAGGAGGATGTCGGCGGCGTGCTGGTTGGAGGGGACGCGGGGATCACCCAAGGCGCCAAAGAGGATGGCGTCGAACTCGTCGCGAAGCATGGCGACGGCGCCCTGAGGGAGGGTGATTTTTTCGTTGAGGTATTTGTCGGCGCCCCAGTCGAATTCGACGAATTCGACTGGACGATTGCGCTTGGCGGTGGCGGCGCGAATGACCTTGACGGCTTCGGGAGTGACTTCCATACCGACGCCGTCGCCAGGGATGACGGCGATGCGAGCTTTGGGACCGCCGGCGCGCAGGGGAACGTTGGCCACGAGAGGAGCCTCCCTTGATGTTAGCAAGTTCGACGGTAAGGTAGCACAGGATGGCGATATCAGCGATCAGGAGGCTAGGTTCCGGAGGTTTCTTCGTGTGGAGGGGGTGCCACGATCCCTGCACTGCGAGTCGCAAAAGGCGCGACTCTCCGGTCGGGATGACAAGAAAGCAAAAAACCAGGAAAAACGAATGCCTTGAACGCCGCGTAAGATCACACGCATGTGCCAAGTACTTGCGGTGGCGGACCGCCCCTCAGAAGCTTCCGGGACGCCAAAAGCGGGCCTCGGAAGGCCGTCCCTAAATAAGTTCCGGACAATCTGCGCCGGGCAAACGGGCTGAAGCCTGTCCCACAAATTCAGGAACGCATGAAGGCAAAACTCCGGGGGCAAACCCAAGAGGGCACAATTTATTGTGCCCTACATGGGCGAAAGCGGGGCGAGTGGGAAAGTGATGGCAGGCGAACGCAGGACGAGGCGAGCAGGAAGGGGTGAGAGGTGAATGCGATTCGCTAGGAGTTGCGAGTGGATTCGACGAAGTAGACGCCAGCGAGGGCCAGGGCGCCGCCGAGGAGTTCGGGCCAGGAGCCGCGTTCACCAAGGAAGAGGATGCCAAGGAACGTGGCGGAAACGGGGAGGAGGTAATTGTAGGCAGCAAGTTGCGTGACTTCGAGATAGCGGAGGAGCCAGAAATAGAAGAGATAGGCGAGTGTGGAGCTGAAGAGAGCCATATAGATCATGGCGGTCCATGCGGGCCAGGGGATGGCGAGCCAGCGAGAGAGCGGGCCGAAGGCGATGGCGCGATGGATGGCGATGGGAAGAACGAAAAGCGCGCCGAAGAGAAAATTGTAGGTGGTCATGGTGAGGGCGTCGTAGCGGGCGGCGACGCGCTTGCCGAGTACGGCGTAGAAAGCGAAGCCCAAAGAGCCGATGAAAGTGATGAAATCGCCGAGGAGTGTGGGGGAATGCTGGGCGGAGTTTTTGAAAGTGGCGAGGAGGATGACGCCGAGGAGAGAGATGGTCATGCCAAGGGTTTTGCGGAGTGTGGCGGATTCTAGGTGGAAGAGAACAGCGAGGACGAGGGCGTAGATGGGGCCCATGCCGACGATGATCGCGGAGTGGGTGACGGAGGTGTAGCGAAGACCGATGGTGAAGCAAACCTGGTTGACGGTGACACCGAGGAAGCCGAGGTAGAGGAAGGTCCAAAGATCTTGAAGAGTGATTGGTGAGTTGTGACTCGTGGAAGAAGACGTTACGAGGTTGCTGGATGATTTGCGGAAAGCGGGGAGACGGCGGCAGAGCGGATTGAGGAGCAACATGAAGGCTCCGGCGAGGACGACGCGGATGGAGGCTAGGGTCATGGCGGGAAAATAGCGGAGGGCGATTTTTCCCGCGATGAAGTTGACGGCCCAGACGGTGGTGAGAAAGACGAGGGCGATCCAGACAAGAGCACGGCGGGGGGCGCGGCCGGTGGAAGAAGTTATGCGCACGGGAATGGGGGACGGAATGGAGACATTCTTTGGATTATACGTGAGGGATTAGAGAAGGTGCGAGAGGTCGCGGTGATTACATAAAACAGCAAACATTGAAAGAATGGCGGTCCCGGAAAGAGGTGCGCAAGGCGGGGACTTTTTAGCGGATGAGCGAGGAAAGGCTGTTGTTAACAAAGAAGAATAAAGTTTACCGGGGCAGGGTGGCGCGCATCGAAAGAGTGTCCAGCTGCTGGTAAATTGAATACGATCCGTTGCGCTTTCATTGGGAAAGCGTCTTTGGAAGAATGCGGCCAGGCGCGCGTGTTTGCGGTCACATCGCGTGGTGCGTTTTGGAAGTAGCATGACGCGAGTAGTTCGTGATGATTTGGGGCCGCCGGATCCGATTGGCTACATAGATCGAACAAGGAGACAAGCGACATGGCTGATGCGGTAAAACCAGTGATTGTAAAAGAGGGTCACTCCTCGAAACCACAAACGTTTACGGCGAAGGCGTACGCGGCGCCGAGCGCAACCGGGAAGTTGGGGCCGTTTACCATGCGGCGGAGAGAGCCACGGGCACAAGACGTACAGATCGAGATTTTGTATTGCGGGGTGTGCCATTCGGATTTGCACCAGGTGCGAAACGAGTGGAAAGAGGTGATGCCGACGGTGTATCCGTGCGTGCCGGGACACGAAATCGTGGGGCGGGTGGTGAAGGTGGGAAGCGCGGCAAAGAAATTCAAGGAGGGCGATATTGCGGCGGTGGGATGCATGGTGGACTCCTGCCGAGTGTGCCCGAGCTGCCTGGCGGGAGAGCAGCAATATTGCGAGAACGGATTTACGCTGACGTACAACTTCGAGGACAAGATTCTGGGCGGAGTGACATACGGGGGATATTCGGACAGCATCGTGGTGGACGAGGCGTTCGTGCTGCGGGTGACGAATGGATTGGACCCAGCAGGGGCAGCGCCGCTGCTGTGCGCGGGGATCACGACATATTCGCCGATGCGGCATTGGAAAGTGGGCAAGGGGCGGAAGGTGGGGATCGTGGGGCTGGGCGGTCTGGGGCACATGGGCTTGAAATTCGCACATGCGCTGGGCGCGCACACGGTGCTGTTCACGACGTCGGCAAACAAGATGGAGGACGCGCGGAGGTTGGGAGCGGACGACGTAGTGATTTCGAAAAATGCGACGGAGGTACAGAAACATGCGGGGAGCTTCCACTTCATTCTGGATGCGGTGTCGGCGGACCACGACATTAACGCGTATTTGAGTCTATTGCGACGCGACGGGACGCTGACGCTGATAGGAGCACCCGAGAAGCCAATGCCGGTATCGGCGTTCAATTTGCTGATGGGACGGCGAAACCTGGCGGGGTCGGCGATTGGCGGAGTCCCGGAGACGCAGGAAATGCTGGATTTTTGCGCGGAACATGGGATTACGGCGGACATCGAGTTGATCAAAATTCAGCAGATTAATGAAGCGTACGAACGGTTGTTGAAGAGCGACGTAAAGTACCGGTTTGTGATTGATATGGCGTCGTTGAAGTAGACGCGCCAGCTTTGGATTGGCGAATCGCCAGGAGGCCTAGATCAAGCGGCGATCCCTCCACCGCGGTGAGGCGGTCGCTACAAGAGACAGGAACAAACCCAAGAGCAAATCGAAGAGCGAAAGAGGAGAAGGGTGAGGCCTTCGATCGTAAGAGCCCACCCTTTGCACCCTCAAGTTCAAATGGACGGCGGCGTTCGGATGGGAAACCCAAGAGCAGCAACCCAAGAGCACAGACAGGAGTGTCTATGCTACAGCAAACGAAGACTGGCCTAAGGTTGGCCACTACAGAAGGCAGGGAGGTTAGTCGAGGCGGAGAGTGCGGGTGGTTAGGGAGTTGATGCGGTCGGAGCGGGGCTGGAAGGCGATGCCGGGGGCGGTGGGGACTTTGATGGTGCCTTGGGGGGTGACGGTGACTTCGGGAGCGACGATGTCTTCGTGCCAGTAGCGGGCGCTGGCGGAGACGTCGCCGGGCAAGGTGAAATTCGGAAGAGTGGACATGGCGATGTTGTGAGCGCGGCCGATGCCGGATTCGAGCATGCCACCGCACCAGACGGGGATGGCGTGTTTCTGGCAAAGATCATGGATGCGTTTGGCTTCGCGGAAACCGCCGACGCGACCGAGTTTAATGTTGATAATTTTGCAGGCGCCGAGAGCGATGGCGGCTTCGGCTTGCTCGAAGGTGTGGATGCATTCGTCGAGGCAGATAGGCGTTTGCAGAGCTTTCTGAACGGCGACGTGGCCGAAGAGGTCGTCCCAGCCTAGAGGTTGCTCAATCATCATGAGGTAGAAGGCGTCGAGCTGCTTGAGGAGATGGAGATCCTCGGCGCGATAGGCGGAGTTGGCGTCGACGGAAAGCTTGATGCGGGGGAAATCCTGGCGAACGCGCTGGACTTGCAGGAGATCTTTGCCGGGCTTGATTTTGAGCTTGATGCGCTGGTAGCCGGCGGCGAGTTCTTTTTTGACGGTGTCCGAAAGTTCGTCGGGAGAATCTTTTACGCCGATGGAAACGCCGCAGGGGATTTCCTGTTGCGTGCCGCCGATGAGTTTCCACAGAGGAATATTTTTGAGTTTGGCTTCCGCGTCCCAGATGGCATTTTCGACGGCGGCCTTGGCCATATTGTGCCCGCGGACTTGGGAAAGGCGAGGCCAGATTTCGGAAGCGGAGGAGAACTCCTTGCCTTTCAGCATGGGCCAGAGGTAGGTGAAGAGGATGTGCCAGGCGGTTTCGGTGTCTTCGGGAGAGTAGAAGGGATTTTCTCCGGCGGTGCATTCGCCCCAGCCGGTGGCGCCGTCGACGGCGGCTTCGACGAGGAGGATGCGGCGCTCGGTGACGCGATCCATGCTGGTCTCGAAGGGAGTGACGAGCGGGAGATGAATTTCGCGGAGAGTGAGGGAGTTCAGGCGCATGGTTGATCCTCAGAAAAATCGAAAGAAAGAGAAAACGGAGTCCTCCGGGGCTGAAGTCCTGATAATGCCGAGTTGTTTATGTCGGAGCTGAAGCTCCTACCCCCTGGAAGAGAGACCCAAGAACACAGGCAGGAGTGCCTGTGCCAGCAACGGCGAGAAACAGATCCCTCGCTTTGCTCGGGATGACAACTTGTATGTGTGCGTGGAATCAAAAGTCGCTCCATGGGGAGAGGTGGTAGTCGGCGCCAGAGAGAGTGAAGCGTACGGCGGTGGCGGCGTAGCCCTTGGCGAACCAGCGCTGGAATTCGGTGCGGATGCGGAGTTGAAGTTCGGCGAGGCGAGGGATGTCGGTGGATTTCCATTGCTCGAATTCGGCGGGGAGATGGATGGTGGCAGGACTGTCGGTGGGGTCGGGAGCGAGTTCCTTGATGGCGGCGATAACGCGCTTGGAGTCAAGATGCCACTCGACGAGGAGGCGGTCGGTGGCGATGCCGCGGTGGAGCGGGCTGGTGGTGACTCCATAGAAATTGGGAATGAATTGGCGGGAGAAGGCGCCGAGACGATTGAAATTGAAATGAGCGTTGCGAGTTTCGAGCGGGTCGAAGGTCCATTCGACGAGGCGAATGTCGCGGGAGAGGGCTTCGTCGCGCTGAAAGAGTTTGAGCATGCGGCCGATGCGGCGATCGCGATGGGAGGGGAGGACGCCGGTCATGTGGGAATGGAGATAGCGGGTGGTGCCGCGGATGCCTGCCATGGCGAGACAGAAGCCGACCATGGTATCGCCATCGAAGGCGCCAATGACGTGGCCGCCGGTCTGGTTGGCGACGACGAAAGTGACGTAAGGTTCGACCTCGAGGTCGGCTTCGCCCCAGACGGCTTTCTGGATCTCGACGCAACGGTGGAAGTCGTCGAGGAAAGTGCATTTGCGGATGGAGATGGCGGCGGTCATGGAGCCTTCGCCGCGGTTTGTTCGGAGCGTTTGGATTGTTCCCAGAGGGATTCCATCTGGGGACGGGGGATTTCGGAGAGGGTGGTTCCCTGCTGGCGGGCGAGGCGTTCCATTTCGCGGAAGCGACGGGAGAATTTGGCATTGGCTTTTTTCATGGCGATTTCCGGATCGACGTTGAGAAAGCGGGCGAGATTGACGGCAACGAAAAGAATGTCGCCAACTTCGGATTCGATGCGAGCGGGAGATTCCTTCAGATTGAGGGCGTCGCGAAGTTCGCTGGACTCTTCATGAAGCTTGGCGAAAATGCCGAGAACGTTGCGCCAGTCGAACCCGATGCGAGCGGCTTTACGTGTGAGTTGAAGACCCTCGAGGAGAGCGGGGAGTGTGTGGGGGACGCCGTCGAGGAGGGATTCGGGAGGATCATCCGCGTCCGAGGAGGGAGCAGATTCCGAGTGAGGAGAAACCCAAGACCCACCCTCCGAAACCGAGGGAGTGGCACCCACACCAGGGGAAGAAACTTTGGTGTTCGCGGCTTTTTTGTTGCGACGTTCTTTCTGCTTGATGATTTCCCAGTTGCGGAGGACTTCGGCGGCGTCCTTGGCGCGCTTTTCCCCGAAGACGTGAGGATGGCGGCGAATCATTTTTTCATAGATTTCGCGGATGACGTCGGTGATAGCGAAACGGCCTGCTTCACTGGCGATTTGCGCATGGAAGAGAACCTGGAGAAGGAGGTCGCCGAGTTCCTCGGCTAGTTTGACGTCGTCGGTGGAGTCGAGCGCGTCAAGAACTTCGTAGGCTTCTTCAATGAGATAAGTGCGGAGTGTGGCGTGGGTTTGTTCGCGGTCCCAGGGACAGCCACCGGGAGCACGAAGGCGAGACATGACGTCGACGAGTTTTGCGAAGGCGGGTCCGGCGGCGGGCGGGCGCGGAGAAAGCTTTTTGCGTGAGCGTTTCACGGAGCGTTTTGGATGTTTGCGCGTGGATTTGCGGGAAGCCATGCCTCTGCCTGAGATGCATTGAGAGCAAACGTAATACTTTATGGTGAGTGGGATGGATTTACAAGGGAGGAGCGGGAAGATCGATGGAATGGCGTCTCTCCGCAACAAGGTGCCGCGCGGGAGAGAGGCTGATCGATGGAGGCAAAGTAGAAAGCAAGCTACGATCCCTCCGCTGCGGCGCAGCAAAAAGCGCTGCGCCTCCGGTCGGGATGACAAACGTAAGGAAAGAGAACCCGAGAGCAAAGAAAAAAGCGAGAGGAAAGAGAAACCCAAGAGGGCACGATGTATCGTGCCGCTACGCGAGGGGAGCGGGGAAAGCGCGAGTTTAATAGGGTACAAGGCGGCGGCTAGTGCGGGATTCGTCAGTGTGAGACAGCAGGTGAGGGCGGTTGCTTGATGGTGAAGGCGGCGTTGCGGAGGAGGATGTCTTGGGAAACTTGATCGGTGGCGCGGATTTCAAGGAGGTATTGGCCGGGAGCGAGAGAGGAGAGAGGAACGAAGCGCTCGATGGTGAGCTGTTCGCCGGATTGGCGGAGTTGGCTAGAGGACTCTTCGGCGCGCCAGACTTCCTCTGTGCCTTTCAGGATGCGATAGAGAATGGAGGCGCTGGTTTTGTGAGAGGAGGGGTCGGGCTTGAGATTGTAGAACTGGACGAAGACGCCCATTTTTTCAGAGGCGGAGAAGGTGTGGTTGAGGCGTGGGCGGATTTTGCGCGCACCGATGACGAAGGGACCGAGTCCGATCTGGCGGGAAGGGACGGGCTCCATGAGGTCGGCGAGGATGAGAGAGCTAGCATCGAGATTTTCGTCGTTATAGCGCGGGACACGGAGGGCGGTGCCGATGACGCCCACGTTGCCGCTGGCTTCGTCTTTCACGACGAGGTCGAGGCGGTAGAGGCCTGGGCGGAGGGGGATGGATTTCTGGTAGAGGCAGTTGAGATTCAAGGAGGATTGAAAGAGGGAGCCGGGAAAATCGCGCGCGATGGATTCGTCAAAAGTTTGCACGACGCGGCCAGTGGGTGAAGTGATGCGGCCGTAGACATTGAGCAAGGCGGAATGCACACCGTTTTTCTCGCGGAATTCAAGCTGGCGATTGGAGACCTGCATGGTGATGGGGACGAGGACGGAGTCCGCGGTGACGCGGAGGTAGTCGAGAGAATAATCGACGTGGATCTGGCTGCGAAGCATGCGAGTGGAGACGTAGGCATCCATTTCCTTGTAGTGGGGAGCGCGCTGGACATTGGTGTACAGATCGAGGGCTTCGAATTCATTCTGGGAGGCGGAGCGGGCGCCGAGAGCGACAGGCAGCGTGGCGCCATGGGAATTGGTAAAGCGCTGGGCTTTTGAGGAGAGGCCGAGGGATTCGAGGGTGCTGAGTCCCGCGCCGGGGATTTTGGCGAGAGCGTCCTTTTCGCCGGGATCGCGGGTGAGGTGAAATTCGCCAGAGCCACTGGGATCGACAAATTCAAGTTCGATGTTTTCGCCGATGCCTTGGAGGTGGCGATAGCGCCATTTTTCCCAAGGATAGGTGGAGGTTGTGCCGCCGCCTTCGTTCATTGGGCGATCGTAAATGCCGCCAGTGGGGTGAGACTCGATTTCATCGGCAGGACCCCAGAGGATATAGATGTGGCCGCGATCGGTGCGCCAGCCGGGGGCGCCGGAAGCGAAATGCTCGTTGGCGTAGGCGATGCGGCGGTAGTGCTCTTCCTTGGCAGAGTTTTCGGCAGAATCGGGTTCGGGATTGCGGACGTACCAGAAATGCTCGATGAATTGGTCGCGCTCTTCGTTGGTGGAGAGACGAAGGAAGGCGGCTTTTTCTTCGGGAGAGATGATGTAGGCGACGTCTTCGTTGAGCCACGAATTGAAGGGATCGCTGAGTTCGCGGTGGAGCTGCTTTTCGCGCTTTTTGCGATCTTTGGAGCTGAGAGGTTGAGGAGAGGTGTCTGACGGAGTGGAAGGTTCCTGCGCGGCGGCGTAAACATCGAGAAGGAAAAGCGCGGATAGAGAACAGAAAAGGACAGGAGAACATAAAACTCGCATAGAGCCACCCCGGAATTCTAGTGAGTGAGAGTGGCGGCGTGAGCGAGGGGTTGCCCGAAGGAAGCGCGGGCTGCGGAAGAATCGCGATTATTTTGTGGCGGCGGGGGATGGGGGCTCGATAGGGCGGGAATAGGAGGCGGCGAGGCGACATTGGCCGCCGAGAAGTTTCCAGATACGAAGATAGGAGATGTCGTAGGCGACGTGTTTGCCGGATTTGGATTCGTCGTATTCGAGATGGGCGCGACCGTAGTCGTAGGCCATGTCGGCAGAATCGGAGGGGACAATGCGGTCGGGGTAGAAACGCGTGGGGCGAATGTTGGTGCGCTCAGCGAGATGAGATTCGCGGAGCTTGTCGATGGCGGGTAGGCCGATGGAGGGAGGATTGGAGGCGGAGGAATTGAAATAGATGTCGTCAGAGGCGATTTGCGGGACGGAGGCTTCGCTGAGGCGAAGGATAGTGGGTACATCACATTTTTCCTGGGCGAAGGCGGAAGCGGCTGAGAGCAGGGGAAGAAGGAAGAAACCCAAGAACGCCCGCATAAGCAAGAGGCTGGTACAAAAGCGAAGAGAAGAGAAACGCAAGAACCCAGGTGCAAAACCGGCGCCTGGGGTACCCGGGAATGTACACAAGATGGCGAGAAGGAGAAGAGTGCCGCACTTATGGCGCTCGGGACGCGGGTGTGTTGTGTTTCCAGCCCTAACGGGCTGGGCTAAATTGTGACGCGCCGCTAGCGCCGTGGTGGCGAAATGAGGCATCGTTCGCTCCGTGAAACTTGTGAGAATCGAGAGATTGGAAATTAGCGTAGAGGAGCGGGGCGAGTCAAACGAGCGGGGAGAACCGCGACAAATGTGTCTGCGAATCTCGATGCGGAAGGATCTTGCCGCGATCCCTTCACTGCCCGACCCGGAACGCCAGAAAGCGGCGCGCAGGAAAATGCCGCGTCGCTTCGGTCGGGATGACCAAGGTAGAAAGAAGAGGAACCCAAGAGGCAAGTCAAGCGAGTGGGGATGAGGAGGGGGCGAGATTTGGTATAAGAGTGACGAGGAAGAGAGCGGCGAGGGGAGAGCGGAAATAGCAGGGACGGTGGAAGAGATGGAGAGGACGGAGAGGTGAACGATGGCTTGTAACCCGGAAGTGCTGAAGCATGTGCCGTTATTTTCGATGCTGGATGAAGAGGAGTCGGCGGTGCTGGCCTCGCAGGTGGAGTTGAAGCAGTTTGCGCCGCGACAAAGAATCTATAGGGCGGGAGATGCGGGCGGGCAGGCGTACGTGATGGTGAAAGGGCGAGTGCGCGTGACGACGGTGGATGAAGACCATCAGGACGTGGTGGTGGACGAACCGGCGCACGGAGAGTTTTTTGGGTTTGCGTCGATGCTGGACCAGACGGCGCACCAGACGACGGCAACGGCGCTGGAGGAAACGGAGTGCCTGGAAGTGAGCCAGGCGGATATAGCGACATTGCTGCAACGAAAGCCGATGGCGGGGATGGGGATGCTGAGCGTGCTGGGGCGGCAGTTCCATTCGGCGCAGCAGTTGGTGAGGATACGGGCGATGAGGAATCCGAACGAGGTGATCGAAGAGAAAGCGACATGGGGAGAGCAGTTGGCGGACGCGGTTGTAAACCTAGGGGGTTCCTGGGCGTTCATCCTAACGTTTGGGGTGGTTGCTGGAGTATACCTGCTGGTGAACCAGTTACTGGGGAAAGCGGCGTGGGATCCGTATCCGTATATCCTGTTGAATCTGATCTTGTCGATGCTGGCGGCGATCCAGGCGCCCGTGATCATGATGAGCCAAAACCGGCAGGACCGGAAGGATCGAGTGCGAAGCGAGTTGGACTATACAGTGAATCGACGTGCGGAGATGGAGATTCAGGGATTGGCGCATAAGTTGAATTTGATGGGGGAACAGTTGGGGGATATCGAAGATGCGTTGAGGGGGGATGGGAGGAAGTAGGGGTGTAGGGAGAATTGCAAGGGAAAGGAGAAAACGTGGGGGTGAGGAAGCGAGAAAGGGAGAGCGGATAGGCGGTGGTAAGGTAGACTCGTGGAGCGGAGAGAGTAGCAGGCCAGGAGCAAGGGTATGAAAGAGAAAATGCGTGGCGTGTGGTTGGTGGCGGGGGTGGCGATGTTTTTGGTGGGGGTGGGAATGATGCAGGCGGGGCAACAGGGGCAAGTGCTGGTGCTAAATGGTTACTCGGGATCGGTACCCTTGGTGCAGATGAATGGGAAGAGTTACGTGAGCGTGGAAGCGCTGGCACGGGCGACGAACGGGTCCGTGAGTTTTAACGGGAATCAGATTGTGCTGAGTTTGCCGGGAGCGGGCGGAGGGCCGGCGAGCCAACCGCCAACGCAACAAGCGGCACAGACGCAGCCAGCGGCGCAGAACAATGGATTTTCGAAAGAGTTTCTGACGGCGGCGATTGAAGAGATGTCGACGATACGGGAATGGCACAGCGCGCTGGCGACGGCAATTGCGAACGGGTTTCCGGTTACGGGAGAGCTGGTGGGACCGTACCAGGCGCAGGCGGCGACGAGTTTGCGGCTGATGCAAGTGGCGGTCTCGACGCAATCGGATCAAGGAGCGGGGCAATTGATCGCGAACGCGTTCCAGAAAATGAAGCAACTGAGCGACAAGTACGTGACGAAACGGGCCAACATGGAGTTTGTGGGACCGGATGCGCTGAAGAATGACCAGCTGGATCAAAACCTGATAGCGTGCGGGAAGTCGCTGAGGTCGATGGCGGGGAGCGGGCAGTTTGTGGATGACGGGACATGCGATTGAGGTAGGCAGTTTTGAGTTGGCAGAGTTGAGGATTCGTTGAGGGAAAGGCCTGACAAAATGACGAATCTCTTTGCGTTGGCATGGTGCCGCGATCCCTCCACTGCGACGCAGAAAGAGCGCTGCGCCTCCGATCGGGATGACAATCGAGGGGGGCGGTCAGAAGTGAAGGGTGGAGAGTTGGTGGAGGAGGCGGATCAGGGTTGAGAATTGGCGGGGAGAGAGTTGACGGCGGAGTTTGGCGTCGACGGCCCGGCGTTGCTGAATAAGGAAGGAGCGGTAGAGATTGCCTTTCGGAGTGAGCTGGAGAAGAAGAGCTCTTCCGGAAGGCGCTTTTTTTTCGGAGACGAGTTTCTCGCGGATGAGGGATTTGATGGTGCGGTGGACGACGGTGCGGTCGAGACGGAGAAGAGTGGCGATCTGGTTCTGGTTGAGGGTGGCGCCGCCGCGGAGAGTGGAGAGGACGAAGCCGCGAGTTTGCGAACACTGAGTTTTCTGTTCCATGCGCCGGGTGATGTGGAAGTAGGCGGCAGCGAGATGGACGAGGACGGAGTCCTTGAGGATTTCTTTGGGGATGAGATTATTGCTTGGGAGGATCATAGGATGGTCACCGTAGATTCCAGAGGGCGCCGCCACTGGGGTTGATCGAGGTGACGCGGGGATTTTTTGCCGCGTGCAATGACCATGACGATTTCCTGAGAGCGGGAAGAAAGGTGAAGATAACGGGAGAGGCGGCGGGAATCGAAGCCTTCCATGGGGCAAGTGTTGAGGCCGAGAGATTCAGCGGCGATGATGAGACTTTCGCATGCGAGTGGAGTGCTTTTGGTGGCCCACTTGAACAGACCCTGGCGGGAGACGGGCGGCATGCCAACGATTTTGAAGAGAGTGACGGGGCGGAAGGCGAGCCATTTGAGAGCGCCAAGCAGATTGCACCAACCCTGAACAAAGAAGCATTTGGCAAATTTAGATTTGCGTTCGTACTCGGAGATTTTTTCGGAGGAGAAACCGGAGGCACGCATCCAGGCGAGTTGATCGAGTGTGGTGGAGCGCCAGGCGTTGAGGTTGGCAACGGCGACCAGGAGAGCGGAAGCGGTTTCGGCCGGAGGCTGGCTGAAGCAGAGATGCGCGACGGCGCGGCGGGAGGAGTGGGACTCAACCCAGAAGAGTCGATAGGGCTGGATGTTGAAGCTGGAGGGGGCGAGGCGGGCGGCGTGGAGAAGTTGGTCACGGAGAGTGGGGGAGATTTCAACGGGATCGAAGATGCGGATGGCGCGGCGTTGAGTGATAGCGGCGAGGGATGGATGCATGGAGACCTCCATGTTGCGATCACAACATATTGATGTTGCGAATGCAACATTGAATTCAGGAGGGCAAAGGTTGGTTGCTGCACTTTTGGAGTAAACCCAAGAGCACAGACAGGAGTGTCTGTGCCACGCCGGCTCAGGGGCGGGAGCGGGTGGGGAGCAGGGAGTCGGCGATGCGGCGATGGGCGAGCTGCTCGCGGGATCGAGAGGACGCGGAGGGAATGGGGAGGACGCGGGCGGACGGGGATGGAGGGAGGGAGGAGCCACGGAACGAACGGGAGATTATCGGTGACCGTTGCCCCGTGGCGCTCTTCCCTTTCCTACCGTTTGGGCGGAGAAATTGAAAGCGGCGCTTCTCGCCATAGACCCACTGAAACAAGACGATGAGCAGGAAATCGCATCCGAGGATGCAGAGAGCCAAGAAGATGGTGAGCGACATGACGGTAACGCTGCCTCCAAGAAGAGAGTAGGCGGGGGGGGTGGAAAAAGTCCGGAGAAAGTTGTTGGGAAAGTATAAGGGGGAGGGATGCCTTAGTGATTGGGGATCATCGCCGATCAAGCCACGATCCCTCCCCTACGCGCCACAGAAAGCGCGGCGCTTCGGTCGGGATGGCACCAATAAGAGAGAGCAATACAAGAAAAGTTCAAAAGCGGCATTCTTAATCCAAGAGCGCGCAGACAGGAGTGTCTTTGCCACATAAGACAGTGGGAGTGAGGGGGAAAGATTTTGAGGTGGTATGATGCGCGGGAAAACGAAATTGGAAGACGGGAGAAGGTGATGAGACGAATGATGATTTTGGCGGCGATGGGGATGGCGGTGGCTCTGAGTTGGGGAACGCGGGCGAGCGAGGCGCAAGTAGTGAAGCCGTCGCTACGCGAGGTGCCGCTGGGTAATGGCCAAGCACAGAATCAGCCGCTGCTTGTGGGGATTGCGGGACTGGTACACGGGCATGTGGATGGATTTTTCGGGAGCGCGCTAAAGAGGAAAGACATTCAGATTGTGGGGATCGCGGAGGCGAACCACGAACTGTTTGCGATGTATGCGAAGAAGTATGGGCTGGACGAGAAGTTGTATCATGCGGATTTGGAAGAGATGGTGAAGGCGACGAAGCCGCAGGCGGTGCTGGGGTACACGTCAACGTATGACCATCTGAAGGTGGTGGAGACGTGCGCGAAGTTAGGGGTGGCGGTGATGATGGAGAAGCCGCTGGCGGTGAGTGTGAGCGATGCGCGGGAGATGGAGAAGGCAGCGAAAGAAGGAAAAATCAGGGTGCTGGTGAACTACGAGACGTCGTGGTACCCGAGCAATCATGAGGCGTATGAATTGGTGAGGTCGGGAGCGCTGGGAGATGTGAGGAAAGTGGTGGTGCATGATGGGCACCGCGGGCCGAAGGAAATTGGAGTGGGACCGGAGTTTTTGTCATGGCTTACGGACCCGAAACTGAATGGAGGAGGGGCGCTGTTTGATTTTGGTTGCTACGGGGCGGACTTGATGACCTGGCTGATGAATGGAGAAAAGCCGTTGTCGGTGACGGCGGTGACGCAGCAGATGAAGCCGGACATTTACCCGGAGGTGGATGATGAGGCGACAATCGTGATCGAGTATCCAAAAGTGCAGGCGATTGTGCAGGCATCGTGGAATTGGCCATTTGACAGAAAAGACATGGAGATATACGGGAGCACAGGATCGGTGGTGACGGTGAAGAGGGATGGTTTGCTGGTGCGGCGAGCGGGCGAGGCGGAAGCGAAGATGGAACAGGCCAAGCCGGTGGAGGCGCCGTACAACGATTCGTTGACGTATTTGCGGGCGGTGCTGCTGGAAGGTGCGAAGGTGGATGGATTGTCGTCGCTGGAGACGAATGTGATGGTGACGGTGATCTTACAGGCGGCGAGAGAGTCGGCAAAGAGTGGGAAGAGGGTTTTGATCGTGGAACAGAAGTTTTGAGGGGGAGGAAGGTCTCGTCTGGGAGGCCCGAGGTTGCGGTGATCCCAGTGGCTGCGGTGGCGCAAAGAGCAAGCCACGATCCCTCGCCCTGCGGGGCGGCTCGGGATGACAAACATGGAAAATGGCGAGCACAGGAGGAGCAGAGTGAATTTGCGATTGGAGGGGAGGGGTGGGACACTAGATAAATGACGAGACCAAACATATTGGCGGTAACACTCTTGACCGGCGGGATGCTGATGCTCGGAACAGCCCAGGCACAGACTCCTGCTTCCACAACAACACAAACACCGGCGGCTGGTTCGCAGACAGCGCCCGCGGCGAAGAAGCCGGCAACGACAGGAACGGCGAAGACGGGAGCGGCAACGGGAACTGCCAAGACGGCGGCGCCGTTGGCACTGAAGACGCAGAAGGATAAAGCGAGCTACGCAATCGGGCAAAACATTGGGAAGGCGATGAAGAAGGACTCGGTGGACATTGACCCGAATATCCTGGCACGAGGAATCAAGGATGCGGTGACCGGGGCGAAGCCGGCGATGACGGATGAGGAAGCGCAGGCGGCGCTGCAGGCTTTCCAAAGCGACATGAAGATGAAGCTGGAAGCAAAGACAGCCGCGGCGGGTCTAGCGAACAAGCAGGTCGGCGACACCTTCATGGCAGCCAACAAGACGAAGCCGGGAGTGACCACAACCGCCAGCGGGCTGCAGTACCGCATATTAAAGGATGGCACGGGGCCGAAGCCCGCGCCGAGCGACACGGTGATTTGCCAATACAAAGGAACACTGATCGACGGGAAAGAGTTTGATAGTTCGTACAAGCGAGGGCAACCGGCGCAGTTCCCAGTCACGGGAGTGATTAAGGGTTGGACGGAAGCGCTAGAGATGATGCCGGTGGGATCGAAGTGGGAATTGGTGCTGCCACCAAGCCTGGCATACGGCGATCGCGGAGCGGGACCAGACATCGGGCCGAATTCGACTTTGGTGTTTGAAGTAGAGTTGGTAGGGATCGCACCAAAACCGGAGGCGAAACCCGATGCCAAGGCAGAACCTAAGACGGATCCGGGGGCAGCGAAGCCGGATGCCAAGACAGAACCCAAGAAGGATCCGGCGGCGACAGCGAATCCGGAGAAACCATAAAGAGATCGAAGAGAGAGTTGGAAAAAATCCCTCCGCAGGGGCGGAGGGATTTTGTTTGGTGGGGAGAGAAATGGAATGATGGAAAACCGGGAGATGCAGTAGCGCACACGAAAAGATGGCGTGTGGCACCGACTCCATGAAAGTTTCCCGGAGGACAAATCTTGCTACGATCCCTGCGCTGCGCACCGGCTGAAAGCGCCAGAGCGCAGGACGAGAACAGCCAACACCAGGGAGAAAACGAGACGCAGAAAAGCTACACGCTGGAGTAAGCGCGTTCCAGGGCGGCGATGTCGATTTTCTCCATTTGCAGCATGGCTTGGATGACCCTGCTTGCTTTGGCGGGATCTTTGTCGCTGAGCATTCTCCCGAGAGCGGAGGGAATAATTTGCCACGACACGCCATACTTGTCTTGTAGCCAACCACATCGTTCCTTTATGCCGTCGGCCGAGGGTTTGCTCCAGAGGTCGTCCACTTCCTGCTGTGACTCGCAGTCAACGAAGAAGGAGATAGCGGGCGAAAAGGTGAATTGGGGGCCCCCGTTCAGGCCGAGAAATTCCAGGCCATTCAGCTGGAATTTCACGGACATGGCCGTGCCCTTCGGACCTGGCCCCGCTTCACCACATCGGGTCACACTCATCACTTTCGAATTCTTGAAGACGGAGACGTAGAAGTTCATGGCCTCCTCGGCTTTTCCGTTAAACCACAAGAATGGGGTGATCTGTTGCATAGGATGCTCCTCTCCGATTTTGCGTTCCTGATGAGATTGCGAAAAAAACGATCGCAGGGCGGACAAATTTCAAAACCGCGTGTTTCTTTATTGAAGAGCGGGCTGGCTCCGGGAGAATAAGAATCCCCCGAGCCAGGATTGCGGCATAGAAAGCACCGCGAGTGCGATAGGGTACCATTCGTGGCCAATCGCGGGGCCCTTACCCCAGGTAACGACAACTCCAACAATCCCCAGGACAGTGCCGAGGGCGCCCAGAAGCAGTACGTGCAACATGGGCCTTGCCGGCGCAAGACGAGCGGCGATGTATGCGCCGAGGATGCCGTAGAGAGTGCGATAGGCGGTAGCAAGGAAGAGCAGCGAGTCGCGCGGATCCTGGTCCGACGGCGGATAGACGCCAGTTTTCTGCAGGAGCGCGTCCGTGCCGATGGTAAGAACGGCACCGACCAGCGCTCCCGCGAGAACAGCTAGAACGCTGCGACCGATGCGACGCGGAGGATTCGTTTCGGTCACGAGACGGCAGTTCCCTTCCCCTGTGTGGACGAGGCCAACGATTCCAGGATTTGTTCGAGGCGGTCGTAGCTGACGGCGATGCCTTTGTCCATCGGAGTCTTGAGAACCAGGTCGCGAGCTTCGCGGGACTCGTAGAGCAAGGTGAGCGTGAGTGTGGTGACGCCGTTCTTTTCGGTGAGGGCGTAGGTTACCAGCGCCTCGCCGGGGTACCAGGCTTCGTCGAATTTCTCGGTGGCGACGAAGCGCTCTGGCGGAACGAATTCGCGGGTGACTCCGCGGGTGCCCATCTGCTCGCCGTTGGGACCACGCCACAAGAAACGATACGCGCCGCCGACGCGGTGGTCCACTTCACAGACCGGCATTGTCCAGCCCGGAGGTCCCAGCAGCCACTGCTTGACGAGTTCGGGTTTGATGAGAGCGTCGAAGACCAAGCGGCGAGGCGCGTTAAAGACGCGAGTAATGGCGATTTCGCGATCGGAGGGCGTCTCGACTTTCAGCGGTTTCGCGTTGCCCATCCAGGACTGCTTAGCGGGATTTTCGGCCATGTTTCTTCTCCTTCGTTTTGAGTTGATCGAGCAGGGAGTCGAGGCGCTGGAAGTTGCCCTCCCAAAATTGACGGTAGCGTTCGAGCCATTCGGTGGCTTCGGCGAGCGGGGCGGTCTTTCGAGACGGCGGGGGCGTCGCTGAGCTTGGCGGCCACGGGAGATGAGGCCGGCGCGCTCCAGGACTTTAAGATGCTTGGAGACGGCGGGCTGGGACATGGAGAAAGGTTTGGCAAGTTCGGAGACGGAGGCGGCGCCGGAGGCAAGGCGAGCGAGGATGGCGCGACGAGTGGGGTCGGCGAGAGCGGCGAAGGTGGAGTCGAGGGAGCGGGGCGCGTGTGCATAACCATAAGGTTGCATAACCGCTAGGTTATATTAAGACGGGTGGAGTGTCAAGTAATTTTTAAGTGGGGTCGCAGCGCTTACGCACTGGGCTCGTGTCTGCCGCGCCGCCGGCGCTGGGTTACAGAAGGAAGAAAATAGTGTCGTGGCGTTAGAGCGCCATAACCCACCCTTTACAATGGACGCAAAGGATTGGCCACCCTCAAGGTCAGTTGTGCGGCCTTGTAACACCTGGACCTCAAAGGAAAGCTAATCGGGGAGACAGAACGGCAGTATAATCGGCGGCACTTACGGGCCCACGGGAATGTAGCAATGGTGGGAACCATGTCTGGCCTGAGTCGAATTCTTAACGATAGTGTTAGCGCTATTCGCGGCGATTGTGAATGCGCGCGGCCAAGAGAACCAATCCACAACAACCGAACAAAATAACTCAACGCGAGGAACGCTGGAGATTGTGGGGGAAGGCACCGGCGGATGGTTGCCGAACGTGCGGCTAAGGTTACGTGTGCGTGCGGTGAAAAGTGCGGTGGATTTGTCGATGACGGTGGAGAATTTGACGCTGTCGAGTTTTGCGAACTTACCACCAGGCGAGTACGTGCTGGAGGTGAGCGGGGAGGGATATCCCACGGCGCAATTGAAAGTGGGAGTGAAGGATGGGCAGAGGGTGGGAGTAACGGTAGAGGTGAAGCACGGGGCGCCAGCGAGAATAATTGTGCGAGAGAACGGAGTGAAGAAAACGGAAGCGAAGGTGACGACGGTGGATGCGGCAGAAGTTGAAGAGCCGGATGTGGAGGAGAAGGGAGCGGAATGCGCGGTGGAGAATGTGATCACCGCGACGAGCAAGCAGGTACAGAGATTTGTCGAGAATGTGAACCGGATTAGCGCGACAGAGGTGCTGGAGCACGAACGTCTGAACAAGAATGGAAAGGTGGTGCAGCATGAGCACCGGAAGTTTAATTATGTGGCGTTGATCGCGGAGACGATGCCGGGAATGTTGAACGTGGAAGAATACCGCGACGGCAACACATCGCTAGCCGGATTTCCTGGAGAGATTGCGACGGTGGGGATGCCATCGCTGGCGCTGATTTTTCATCCGTACCATGTGAAAGAGTTCGACATGAAGTGCGAGGGACTGGGAGAGTGGCACGGTCGGCCGGTATGGAAAGTTCGCTTCGAACAGAGAATGGATCAGCCTGCGACGATGAGTGTTTTGCAGATGGGAACCATGATGTACGAAATCCTGCTAAAGGGAAAAGCGTGGATTGACGCGGAGGACTTCCAGATTGTGCATCTGGAGACGGACCTGATGCGGCCCGTGCCGCAGGCGAAGTTATCGAGAGAACATCAGGCGCTGGATTATGGACCGGTGCAATTCGAGAAGAATGGACAAAGATTGTGGTTGCCGTTGGAGGCGGAGATCTACGTGGATGCCGGGGGAAAACAGTTTCATCACCGGCATGAGTTCAGCGAATACCGGATTTTTTCGGTGGATTCGCAGGATAAGGTGGGGAACCCGAAAACGGGGACGTAGGAGGGAGAGAAACAGTGGTCGCAGTGCTTACGCACTGGGCTAGTGTCTGCCGCCCTCCGGCACCGGGTTGAGTGCGAGGGGATGGAGGCGGGATCTCTCTTCTGCGCGGCGGCTGAAATGCGAAGCGTTTTGGTTGGGATGACAAGATAGGAAAAGTGAACCGCAGAACGAAGAGAAGAGGCGTCGTGGCATTAGAGCGACAGTTGTGCAGCCATGTAACCCGTGGACCTCACCTGGACTTCAAGAGAAAATCTGAATGCTTACAAAACTAGGGAGCGGAGATGACCCGGGGGCACAGACAGGAGTGTCTTTGCTACGCATCCAAGAGCATTGACAGGAGTGTCTTTGCTACACGGCCCTACACATCAGGTGGGTGAGGAAGAACGGAAGTATAATAGGCGGCAATGCCGGACGGATGGGTTGCGGCGGACGGAAGGCAATGGGCTACGTGAGTCGAACGTTGACGATCGGGCTGGCGCTAATCCTGGTGATGGCGAGCCCTTGCAGCAGTGAAGACGGAATCGTTATCCGAGGCCATAATCTCTCCATCCAAAATAATCGAACGCGGAGAACGCTCGACGTGTCTGGACGAGGCGTGAGCAGGTGGTCAGCAAAGGATGGAGTGGAACCTGCGGACGTTGCTGACAACTCGACGCGAGGCGTAGCTGCTTTGGTGGGAGATGACGAACCGGAAGGAACGGGGAACAAGAAAACGTGCGCGGTGGAAAAGGTAATCCCGGGGGCAAGCAAACAGGTGCGAGGATTCGTGGAGAATGTGAACCGGATCAGCGCGACGGAAATCGTGGAGCACGAACGGATCAATCGGTACGGGGTGGTAGTGCAAAAGGAGCATCACAAATTTAATTATGTAGCGGAGATCGAGGAGACGCGTCCAGGGATACTGAACATGGATGAATACCGTGACGGCAGCCGCGGGCAGAACGGATTCCCTGGAGAGGTTTCGACGGTGGGGATCACGTCGCTGGTGCTGATTTTTCATCCGTATCATGTGAAAGAATTTGAGATGACATGCGAGGGGGCGGACGAGTGGCAAGGCCACGCGGTGTGGAAGGTGGGGTTCGAACAGAGGATGGATAAGCCCGCGCGGATGAGTGCGTTGCGGGTGGGGGAAATGAACTATCCGATCCTGCTGAAGGGCACGGCCTGGATTGACGAGGAGAATTTTCAGATCGTGCACCTGGAGACGGATATTCTGAAGCCGGTGCCGGAAGTACGGTTGACGACGGAACATCAGGTACTGGATTACGGGCCGGTGCAGTTCGAGCAGAAGAAGATAAAGTTATGGCTGCCGTTGGAGGCGGAAATCTATCTGGATGTGAATGGCAAGAGGTTTCACCACAAGCATACGTATAGCGACTACCGGGTGTTTTCTGTGGATTTGGGGCTGAAAGCGGCGGCGCCGAAGTAGAAGGGTAAGGCCCTAGGCGGAGTACTTCCCTTCCCGTGATAAACTAACGGGATAATTCAAGGAAGAGGAACTGAACCGTGGCTGAGAACAAGCAGGAAGATAACTTTCGAGTGATTGACCGGCGGCCGTTTACGTCGGAGGGGGAACTGCGCCCGGACGTGGTGGCGGAGCAGGAGAAGGAGTCGCATCGCGAAGAAGTGAAGGAAGTGGCGAAGGCGAATGCGAACGCAGCGGCTGCAGGGACCAGTGGAAGCACGGACAAGACCGGAACGGGGCCGGCGGCGGAGACACCGAAGAAGTCGGCAGCGTTCGAGAACCTGATACGAATGATTGGGAGCAATGCGGCGATGGTGCTGGGGGCGTATGCGGATCCGAGAACGGGCCAACCGGTAATCGATCCGGACGCGGCGCGAGAATTGATCGATATGCTGGATGCGCTGCACGAGAAGACGAAAGGAAACCTGGCGCCAGAAGAAGATAGTTTGCTGCTGGATTTGCTGGGGAAATTGAAGATGACGTATCTGGAGATTAACCAGGCCATGGCGGCGGAGATGGCAAAAGTGGCGGCGCAGGCGAAGGGGAAGAAGTAGGGGAAGAAGTCGATAGTTCAGAGTTTTCGGAAGAACCCACGAAAAACAGACCATAGATGGATTTGGGAGAAGGATGTGGCGCGCCTACGGCGCTCGGGGAATGGGTGTGTTGTGGTCCCAGTGCTTACGCACTGGGCTAGCGTCTGCCGCGCCGCTGGCGCTTTGTACGAGACGGCAGGAACCTGCGCTAACGTGTTTGCGCAGATGGAGCGCTCATGGGCTAAAGCGTTGAGAGTCGTGGAGTGGTATACGTGTTGCTACGATCCCTCCGCTCCGTAACGCAGAAGACGCGTTACTGCGGTCGGGATGACGAAACAGGGAGCAGAAACAGCGATAGGAAACGGAGAGTGAGTGGCGGGGTTAGAGAGGTAGCCAGGACAGAAGGGTGCAAGAGACCAGCCTAAAGGCTGGCCACTACGAGTGCAGACGGAACCTGAGAGCACAGACAGGAGTGTCTGTGCTATGAGAGCCGGCAGGACGACAAGCGCGGAAAGGCGAAGCGTGAAACCAAGAGAAGGGTGCGTGGCGTAAGAACGCAAAGGCAGGAAAAGGTAGAGAGAAGGCGGATACAATAAGGGCATGGGGGGAGAGGCGATACGGCTGACGGTGCTGGGGTCGGGGACGTCGATGGGCGTGCCGACGCTGGGGTGTCACTGTGCGGTGTGCGATTCGAGGGATCCAAAGGATAAGAGACTGCGACCGAGCGTGCTGCTATCACGCGGGGAGCAGAATGTAGTGATCGATACGACGCCGGATTTCCGGACACAGGCGCTGCGCGCACGGCTGGACCGACTGGATGCGGTGCTGCTGACGCATGGCCACTCGGATCACATCCTGGGATTTGATGATTTGCGACCGTACAACTTGAAACAGCGCGCCGCGATGCCTGTGTATGGGAATGAAGAGACGTTTCGGGTTATCCGGCGCGCGTTTGCGTACGTGTTTGATAACAAGCCAACGCTGAGCAGCGTGCCCAGCGTGGCGCTGCACGAAGTGAAAGGCCCGTTTGAGTTGCTGGGGATACCGATCATTCCGGTGCCGCTGCTGCATGGAGAGATGGACGTGCTGGGATACCGGTTCGGGAGAGCCGCGTACCTGACGGACTTCAGCCGGTTGCCGGAATCGAGTGTGCCGCTGCTGGAAGACCTGGAGGATCTGGTGTTGGATGCGCTGAGGGATGTGCCGCATCCGATGCACCAGACGGTGGAGCAAGCGCTGGAGTTGATCGATAAACTGAAGCCGAAGCGGGCGTGGTTCACGCATATCGCGCATGACTTGCCGCACGCGGAGACGAATGAGCGGCTGCGGAAGGCGGGATATCCGCATGTGCAATTGGCATATGACGGGCTGGAATTTGAAGTGGCGACGGAATCGCCAGCGGTGGAGAGGGCGGCGAAAGCGCTGGCAGTACGCACCTACGGCGCGCCACCGGGAAGACTGACGGCGTTTTATTCGGCAGCGGATTGGGCGGGGCGATACGGAGCGACGGGCCGTGGAAGTATTGTAGCGATTGGGAATTTCGACGGAATCCACCAGGGGCACCAGCGGGTGCTGGGATTCACGCTGACGATGGCGAAAGATACGGGCGGGGTGGCGACAGCGCTGACGTTTGAGCCACCACCACTGAAGGTGCTACGGCCGAATGCAGCGCCGCTGCGGATATCGACGAATCAACAGAGAATGGAATGGTTTGGGGCGCTGGGAATGGAAGCGGCAGTGGTGCTGCCGTTCACGAAGGAATTGGCGCAATTGACGCCAGAAGAGTTTGTAGACGAGATCCTGGTACGGCAATTGAGCGTGAAAGCGGTGGTGGTAGGCGACAATTTCCGGTTCGGGCACAAACAGTCGGGGGACGTGAAATTTTTGCGGGAATTGGGGATGCGGTTTGGATTTGGAGTGGTGGTACACACGCCAGTGGTAATTGAAGGGGAGATTGTGTCGAGCACGCTGATCCGCAAACAGATTGCGGAAGGAGACGTGACGCACGCGGCGCGGTTGCTGGGGCGTCCCTTTGTACTGACGGGAGAAGTGGTGGCGGGAAGCGGGACGGGGAGGAAATTCACGTTCCCCACATTGAATTTGAAGCCGGAGCAGGAATTGCTGCCGGCGAGGGGCGTATACATTACCCGGACGGTGCTGGAGGGAGAGCCGAGCAGTCACCGAAGCGTGACGAACATTGGAATGCGGCCGACGTTCAATGGGAGCGGGTTGACGGTGGAGACGCACCTGCTGGATTATTCGGGGAATTTTTCGCCGAAGTGGATCGAAATACGGTTTTGGAAGAGATTGCGGGATGAAAAGAAGTTTGGAGGGGCGGAAGAGTTGCGGGAACAGATTGCGAAGGACATCGCAACAGCGAATACGTTTTTTGCGAGATTGCGGCGATTGAGAAGCCGGAGCGCGCACGTGGGGACGGAGTGAGGGGATAAGGCGGAAACCTCAGGGGCTGAAGCCCACGTCCTGCTGATGCTTAATGTCGGAGTTGAAGCTCCGACCCCCTAAAGAAAAAACCCCATGAACATTGGCATCGCAGTGAATCTCTTTGCGCAGAGATGGTGGCGCGATCCTTCCACTCCGGCGCAGCAAAGAACGCTGCGCCTGCGGTCTGGATGACAAGAAAGAAAAGGAATAAGCCTGGAAAAAGCCAGGAAAAGCACCGGTCTAAAGACCGGCCACTACAAGGGGTTTTTGGATTCGGAGGCAAGGCAGTCGTGGCAGATGCCGCCCACTTCGGTGCGGGAGACGGTGACCCTAATGTCGCAATCGCGGGAGATTTGCTCCTTGAGTTGTTCGTAGAGGCGGGATTCGAATTCGCGGACTTTGCCGCAACGGAGACAGGCGACGTGGATGTGATCTCGCGGGCCGTGAGTTTCGTAGTAATGGCGGTCACCGCGGAGATGGAGAAGATCAAGTTCGTCGATGAGGCCCTGCCGCTTGAGGAGGTCGATGGTGCGGTAGACGGTGACGAGGTGGACGTCATGGTCGATGTGCTGGGCCCGTTCGAGGATTTGGTCGACGTCGAGATGCTGCTCGGCGCTGTCCATGACCTGGAGGATGACGCGGCGCTGGCGTGTGAGCCGGATGCCGCGCTGGCGCAGGGCTTGCTGGAGATGGCCGGAGGGGTCTGCGGGATTGATGCGCTCACCGGAAGAGACGCGACGGGTGGGAGCGGTGGTCATAAGGAGATTGTACAACGGGAAGTTTTCAGTTTGAAGTTGACAGTTATAGGTAAGGCGGAACACCGGAGCACAGGTCACAGTCACATGGGCACCCGACAGGCTGCGAGTTCATTTGCGGAGGGATCTTGCCACGATCCCTCCACTGCGGCGCAGCAAAATGCGCTGCGCCTCCGGTCGGGATGACAAACAAAGAAAAGACGGAAGCCTGGAACAAGAGAAGAGATGCGAAAACCCAAGAGGGCACGATGTATCGTGCCCCTACACAAGAGAGGGAAATAGATCAGGAGAGAGAAACCCAAGAGACCAGCCTAAAGGCAGGCCACTGCAGAGTGCAGACGGAACCTAACAGCACAGACAGGAGTGTCTGTGCCACGAAGCCAGGAGGCGGCAGGATGCCAGTGAATTATTCGCCGGCGGAAGTGGATTTGATGTGGGGCGCGGGAGGGGCTTCATCGAGTTCGCCGGAGGGCATACCTTCGGCGGTGGCGGAGACTTCTTCTTCGCGGAGGACAGGGTCGGCGTTGGCGTCGGCGATAGCTTCGGATTGGATGGAGGCGGTAGTTCCCTGCTCCGCGGCGGAGGCGGCGTCGCGGTGAGTGGCGGCGAAGACTTGAGCGGAGGATTCAGGGACGGGAAGATTTTCGAGAGTGTTGGCGGCGGGGGAGTTGAGCAGAGATTCGTCGGAGGATTCGGCGGAGGCGATGCCTTCATCGGTGCCGAGAGCTTCGCGAGCGAGGGCTTCGAATTCCTTGAGGCTGGGGAGTTCATCGAGATCGCTGAGGCCGAAGCGCATCAGGAATTCCTTGGAGGATTTGTAGAGGATGGGGCGGCCCATGACTTCCTTGCGCCCGGCGGTGGTGATGAGTTTTTTGTCGAGGAGGGTGGAGATGACGCCGGAGGTGTTGACGCCGCGGATTTCGGAAATTTCGGGAGCGGTGACGGGCTGCTTGTAGGCGATGACGGCGAGAGTTTCGAGGGCGGGCATGGAGAGGCGAAGCGGAGGGCGAAGGGACTTGATGAAACGGCGGACGACGTCGTGGTGCTGGGCTTGGTGTACATCTTGTAGCCGCCGGCGACGGCGCGGACTTCGATGCCGCGTTCTTCGGAGGCGTAGCGGCCACGAGTTCGTCGAGAGCAGTTTGCACGGCGAGCTTTGTCTTCGCCGAGAGCGGTGGCGAGCTGGTCGAGGGTGGCGGGCTCGTCGGCGGCGTAGATGATGGCTTCGAGAGCGGCTTTGCGTTCTTCGTTGGTCATGGGTAGTTATAGTTTACAGTTAAGAGGCCGGAGATTAAAGCGCGGGTTGAGTGATAGCAGCGATCAGGAGATCAGCGATCAGCATATCAGCGATCAGGAAGCGAATGTTAGCGGAGGATTCCATGGATTCGCGTGTTCGGGATCGTAAGAGCCCACCCTTTGCAGCACAACGCGAAAGATGAGGCACCCTCAAGTTCATTTGTTGGATGGTGTAACGAGGGAAACCCAAGAGCGCTTGGTGTAAGAGCCGGCTACACAAGAGACGAAACACCGCAATCTAGACAAGGAGAATCCCAAGAGACCAGCCTACGGCCCGCTACAGAGTGCAGGCGGAACCCGATCGGGACTGACAATTGTCTGTGCGAGTGACCTCAGATTCGGCTGATCGCTGAGTACTGAGTGCTACTGGTATTCGGCGTCGATGCGGAGGGTGCCGGATTCGTCGAAGGCGACGTCGAAGGATTTGGCTTTCTTGACTAGGATGTCGCCGAATTGTTTTTCCTGGACCAGGAGCAACGGCCTGGAGCTTGACCATTTCGAGGACGGCGAGGAAGGCGACGATCATGGCGTGGCGGGAGGGGCAGGCTTCGAAGAATTCGATGAGGCTGACGGAGTTGGTGTCGCTCGCGAGGATTTGGCCGCGGAGCTGGGCGATCATCTGCGCGACGGTGAAGACTTCGTGCTGGAGCTCGATGCGGGTGACTTCTTTTTTGCGCTCGAGGACCTGCTGGAAGACGCGGACGAGATCGACGAGGGAGACGACGAGTTCGCCTTCGGTGCCTTCATCGTGGTAGAGGGATTTGTCGGGCTTGGACCAGACGTTTTCCTCGATTTGCTGTTTTTGGTAGAGGAGCTGGGCGGCGTTTTTGAATTTTTCGTGTTCGATGAGGCGCTGAACTAGTTCTTCGCGGGGGTCGGCGGCCTGCTCTTCGGGGGAGGCGAGGGGATCGGGCGGGAGAAGCATTTTGGATTTGATGTAGATGAGCGTGGCGGCCATGTAGATGAATTCGGCGGAGACATCGATGTTCTGGACTTCGAGTTGGTGGAGGTAGTCGAGGTATTGGGAAGTGATTTTGGAGATTTGGATGTCGTGGATGTTCATTTCCTGCTTTTTGATGAGGTCGAGCAGGAGGTCGAGAGGACCTTCGTAGATGGGGATGTGTGATTCTGTAGGGGGAAGACATTGTCAGTTATAGGTTATCGGTTTCAGTTTTAAGTAAGGCTGAGAAGAGGATAGCAGATATCGAGGAGCGTAGCTCAGGGGGGCGAGGTCGCTCAGGGGTTGCGTGAGGTAGAGATGTTGATGACAGAGCAGGAAACGGCGAGAGGCAAGAGAGAAGAATGGAGAGTTTGTGGCGTTAGATCGTCAGAGCGCCACGTATCGCAAAAGGCGCGAAACGTGGGGCACCCTCAAGTTCATTTGTGAGATAAGCGACAAGGGGAACCCAAGAGCACGGCAAGGGTGTCTGTGCCACGAGAGCCGGCTCTACGGTACGAGAGTTCGCGGCGCTTGCGGGACCAGCGTAAGATGGACTCGCGGACTCGCTCCATCGTCTGCTTTGCAGACTCGCGGGCTTTGTGCGCTGCCTTCGTCCAGGATTTCCAGGACGCGTTTGGGATTTTGCTCGTAGTTGAGGCGGCGTTCGCGGACGGGGTCGATCCACTTGATGAGGTTGTCGGCCATGGCGGATTTGCATTCGATGCAGCCGATGCCGGCGGTGCGGCAGCCGTGCGGACCCATTCGAGGCGGCCAGGATCGCGTTCGGGAGTGGAGAAGAGTTTGTGCCAGTCGTAGACGGGACATATGTCGGGATTGCCGGGGTCGGTGCGGCGTTTGCGGGCGGGGTCCGTGACCATGACTTTGGTTTTGGAGCGGATGTCGGCGTCGGATTCGGAGAGGGTGATGGCGTTGTTGTAGGACTTGGACATTTTTCGGCCATCGAGGCCGGGGATGCGGGGGGTGGGGGTGAGGAGGGCGTCGGGTTCTGTCAGGATCTCCAGCTTGACTGAAGAATCTGGACTTGAGGCTGTCGAGGAAGTTTGATTTCGTCTTAAGAAATTGGCCATCGAAGCCCATTTACAGAACGCTGTGTGCGGACTGTCTTGCGACAGCTTATTTGCTCGGTGGTGAGCATTTCTTGCCTTCGGGAATGATACGCCCGTTCGATGGTGGACATCAGGAACTTTAAGGCCGAACATTGCGACCAACGCTTGCGCATTTTCCAGCGTAAAGATTCGGGGGTCATTGACGTCGAAACCGTAGAAGCCAGTTAAAGCGGCGGACGAGTTCGCGGGAGAACTCTACGTGGGAGACTTGATCTTCGCCTACGGGGACGAAGAGGGCTTTGCCCGGATCGGAGTACATGACGATGTCGGCGGTTTGGAGGGTGGGATAGCCGAGGAAGCCGTAGGTGTGGAGATCTTTGTTGCTGATGTTTTCGAGGGCTTCTTTGTAGGTGGGGATGCGTTCGAGCCAGCCGAGCGGCGTGATCATGGAGAGGAGGAGATGGAGTTCGGCGTGTTCGGGGATCTAGGGACTGCAGGAAGATGACGGATTTGGCGGGATCGAGGCCGGAGGCGAGGAAGTCGATGGTGATTTGGAGGGTGTTTTCGGCGATGGCGGAGGTGTCGGCGTAATCGCTGGTGAGGGCGTGCCAGTCGGCGATGAAGTAGAAGCAGTCGTAGGACGGATCGGATTGCAGTCGGACCCAGTTTTGGAGAGCGCCGAAGTAATTGCCGATGTGGAGACGGCCGGTGGGGCGCATGCCGGAGAGAACGCGTTTGGTGGCGGTGGTCAAGTCGTTCGTGCCTCGGTGAGTGGATTGATGTGCGAATTAGAAAGGATATCAGATATCAGGCAGAAGCGATAGGCGAAAGCCGAAGAGTCGGAGATGAGTCGGATGGGAAGATGTATCGAGTGATGCAGGGTTTTTGGGAATGGACGTTACGATACTCCGATCGGCGCAGCAGGATACGTGAATCGTCGGCGATTGGCGAAGCCAAGACACAGACAGGCGAACCCAAGAGGGCGACGATATGAGTGCGTCTGACACATGCAACTCAAGAACAGACTGTCTGGGATAGGCGGTCACTACAGCCAGGCTAAGAATAGAGTGCAAAGGGTCGTGATGTCAGAAGATTTGTGGCGGCGGGTTCGTGGTGGCGAATGCCAGCGTAAGACCACCGTTGAAGCAGGAAAGAAGCATCGAGTACGAGGCAGAGATCGCGAAACAGCTAGAAGGTCAATAGTGGAGCCGCATAACCGGGGGCCTCAATATCACAGACAGTGACTGTCTCAGTGCTGACAGCCAGAGCTACGCGAGAAGAGTCGCGGGCGATGATGGTGCGCTGGATCTCGCTGGTGCCCTCGTAGATGGAGATGACGCGGGCGTCGCGGTACATGCGCTCGACTTCGGATTCGCGGGAGTAGCCCAGGCTGCCGTGGATTTGCACGGCTTTGTAGACGACGCGATTGACCATTTCGCTGGCGTAGAGTTTGGCGCGGGAGGCGGCCAGAACCCATTCGCCGTGCGCCGGAATCTTTGAGGGAGGCGGCGTGGTAGAGGAGCGCGCGGGCGGCTTCGATTTCGGTGTGCATGTCGGCGAGCATCCATTGGATGGCCTGGAATTCGCCGATGGATTTGCCGAAGGCTTTGCGGGCGCGGGCGTATTTGACGGATTCATCGAGGGCGCCTTGGGCCAGGCCGACGGCTTGCGCGGCGATGCCGATGCGGCCGCCATCGAGAGCGGAGAGAGCGATCTTCAGGCCCTGGCCTTCTTCGCCGAGGCGATTGGCGGCGGGAACTACGCAATCGTTGAGGATGAATTTCGACGGAGGGAGAAGAGCGCTGGCCCATTTTGTCTTCGTGGCGGCCGATTTTGAAGCCGGGGAATGTTGGGCTCGACGAGGAATGCGGTGATTCCCTTTCCGCCGGCGGCGGGATTGGTTTTGGCGAAGACGATGTAGACGCCGGCGGCGGAACCGTTGGTGACCCAGGTTTTGGTGCCGTTGAGGACATAGTAGCGAGGTACGATCGGCCAGATCGACGGTACTGGACGGCGGTGCATTGGATGCCGGCGGCGTCGGAACCTGCGGCGGGTTCGGTGAGGCAGAAAGCGCCGAGGATTTCGCCGGAGGCCAGGCGGCGGAGGTAGCGTTTCTTTTGGTGCGTCGGTGGCGAAGGCGAGGAGGGGAAGCTGGACGGCGGAATTGGTGACGGCGAGGGCGGTGGACATGGCGGCATGGACGCGGGCAACTTCTTCGAGCATGAGGACGTAGGAGATGGTGTCGAGGCCGGAGCCGCCCCAGTCTTCGGGCATGAGCATGCCGCAACAGCCGAGTGCGCCGAGTTTCTGGATGACGTCGAGGGGAAAATGGTCGGTGCGCTCCCAGTCTTTGACGTGAGGGCGGACTTCGGCGTTCATGAATTCGCGGACGGTGTCGCGGATGAGGAGTTGGTGATCGGAGAAGGAGAAGTCCAGATGCAGGTTGCAGAGCGGAAAGTTACGAGCAGGTTATGGGAGATCAGGCAAGAACGAAACGCTAACCCAACTGACGCATGTGTACGTCATACAGACAAGGCAGTAGTCGTGTGCTGACAAGGCGACAACTGGAGGGATTAGAGTTTGAAGAGTTCGCGGAGGCGTTTGGTTTGCTGGCGGGAGACGGGGATTTCGGATTGTTTTTTGTCGTTCATTTTCAGCATGAAGCTGGATTTGAACCAGGGGACGACTTCCTTGATGTGGTGGATGTTGACGAGATAGGAGCGGTGGGGACGCCAGAAGGATTCGGACTCGAGAGCGGCGAGGAGTTCTTCCAGGGTGCGGTAGTTGGAGGTGCCTTCGACTTCTTTGGCGGTGACGGAGATGAGGCCGCCTTCGATGGAGGCGAAGATGAGGTCTTCGGAGTCGACCAGGAGCATGCGCTGCTGGGATCGGACGAGGATTTTGGCGGGCGGGAGGAGGTGGGCTTGGGAGCGGCGAGCTGGGTGACGAGCTGTTCGAGGCGCTCGGTGGGGCTGATCTGCGGTTCGATTTCGCGTTTGGCGCTTTGGATGGCTTTGGCGATGCGGGCTTTGTCGAAAGGCTTTAGGACGTAGTCGACGGCGTTTACGTCGAAGGCTTGCACGGCGTAGTGGTCGAAGGCGGTGGCGAAAACGACGTGAGGGACTTTGAGTTTGCGCTCGACGAGTTTTTTGAGGACGCCGAAACCATCGAGGCCGGGCATCTGCACGTCGAGAAAGACAAGGTCGGGGGAATGTTCTTTGATGAGGTTGACGGCGTCGAGGCCATTTTTGCCCTGGCCGAGGAGATTGATTTCGGGGAAGGCTTTGAGGAGGAAGGCGAGTTCTTCGCGAGCGGGCTTTTCGTCGTCGACGATGATGGTGTTGATGGGCATGGGGGTGAAAGGTTGAGTATAGCGCGGTGAGAAAGGCAGTGGAGAGTGCTGAGTGGCCCTGCGGGGGATCAGGGCGAGCGAGTGGCGAGAAATTGGGGGCGAATTGCGTGTATGAAATCCGAAAAGAAGTGTAAGAGCGGAAAAGTGTAAGGTGTAAAAGTGCAGTGAGCGAAGAGGGATCCCTCGCGTTACTCGGGATGACGGGGCTTGAGGTAAACAAGAGAGGAACGATGGCGAAGAAGAGGAAAGAATTGGCGAAGATCCTGAAGAGCAAGATGGTGTATCAGGGGCCGGTGTTTGGGGTGAGGCGAGACGAGGTGCTGGAGCCCGGAGGATTGCAGACGACGCGAGAAGTGATCACGCACCCGGGATCGGTGGTGGTGCTGCCGGTTCTTCGCGGATGGAGAGAATCGTGATGATCCGGCAATACCGGCATGCAACGCGACAGTACTTGTGGGAATTGGTGGCGGGAAGAATCGACGAGGGCGAATCGGCGAAAAAAGCGGCGGCGCGGGAATTGATGGAAGAGACGGGCTACCGAGCAAAACGATTTACTGTGTTCCTGGATGTGTTTCCTACACCGGGATTTCTGGAAGAGCGCATGTATATTCTGCTGGCGAAGGACTGACGGAAGGAGAAGCGCAACCGGAAGAGGATGAGAAAATAATTTCCCGTGCCTACAAGGTGAAGGAATTGAAACAAATGATGCAAAAGGGAAAATTGCGGGACGCGAAATCGATCGCAGGGATTTTGTACTACCTTACTTTCTTGAAGTAAGGTCTAGGCGGGATATAAGCGATAGTTCAATCGATTTATTCGTATAAAATATGCACATGGGGAAATATTCTTCCGCACTGTTCTATTGACTGCGAAATTCCATTTTGATACACTCCGCGCAATTCGTGCTCATGGCGGCGATTGGTTACGATTTCCGCCCCAAGAGTAAGAAACACCTGTCAAAAGGAGACACGAAGTGCAAGGAACAGTAAAGTGGTTCAATAATTCGAAAGGATACGGATTCATCGGGCGGGAAGACGGGCCCGATGTGTTCGTGCACTATTCGGCGATCGTCGGCGATGGCTACCGGACGTTGCAGGAAGGAGATCCGGTAGAATTTGAGATCGTGCAAGGCCCGAAAGGGCCGCAAGCAGCAAACGTAGCCAAACCGAGTTAGTGCGAGTAGTGGAAATCATTGGGTGACCGGCGGGGGCGAAAGCTTCCGCCGGTTTTTATTTGGTGGAGCAAGGTGAGGCGATATCGAGACCCTTGCAGGAGAAGGGAACGGGATATAGGGTAAAGCGAGAGAGAATCCAAGAGCACGGACAGGAGTGTCTGTGCCACAAGGAGGGCTACCGAGGGGCAGGTGGGTGACATTGGAATGAATATCGAGGAGTGGGGATATAATCGCGGCATGGACAACAAACAGATCGCACGAATTTTGCAGGAGACCGCACAACTGCTGGAAATCGATGGAGCGATCATCGGGCGCTACCGGAGTTACGAGAAGGCGGCGGAACTGATTGAAGGCTTGCCGGAGTCGGTGGAGCAGTTGGTGGCAACGCCGGAGAAATTGACTGGAATTGCCGGGGATCGGGCAAGGGATGGTGGAACACCTGACGGAGATCGTGAAGACGGGCGATTACAGCTTGCGGAAGAAGCTGCTGAAGAAATATCCAGCGACGATTCTGGATTTGCTGAATCTGCAATCGCTGGGGCCGAAGAAAGTGGCGTTTCTGTGGAAGACATTTTAAGGCCGGAACGGTAGCGGACGTGGAGAAGATTGCGAAAGAGGGGAAGCTGCGGGACCTGGCAGGATTCGGGGAAAAGAGCGAGCAGAATATTTTGAAGGCCGTGGAAGTGTTCAAGAAGATCGTCGGGACGATTCCTGATCGAGTACGGCGGAAGCAGCGGCGGCGGCGATCAGCGCGCATATCCGGAAGGCGGGAAAAGCGGTGGAGAGCGTGACGCCGGCGGGTTCGTTGCGGCGCGGAAAAGAGACGGTGGGGGATCTGGATTTGCTGGTGACGCTGGCGGAAGGGCACACGAAACAGAAGGATGTGGACGCGTTGGCGGAACATATTTTGACGTTTCCGGGGATCGATCAGGTGCTGGCGCACGGCGAAAACAAGGTGAGTTTCACGCTGCAGGATGGATTGCAGGTGGATGTGCGGCTGCTGGAGAAAGAGAATTTTGGGGCGGCGCTGCTGTATTTCACGGGGTCGAAGGAACACAACGTGGCGTTGCGCGGACGCGCGAATGACATGGGATACACGTTGAATGAATACCAGTTGGCAACGCTGAAAGGCGAAAAGCGGGTGGCGGGGAGGACGGAAGAAGAGATTTACGGGAAGTTGAAGCTGGATTACATTCCGCCGGAATTGCGGGAGAACAGCGGGGAGATTGAAGCGGCGGAAAAGCACACGTTGCCGAAATTGATTGAACTGCGGGACATGAAAGGCGACCTGCAGATGCACACGACGGCGAGCGACGGAAAGAATTCCATTGAGGAGATGGCGGAAGCGGCGAAGGCGCTGGGGCACGAGTACATCGCGATCACGGACCATTCGAAAGCCGTGACGGTAGCGAATGGGCTGGATGAGAAGCGCATGGCGGCGCACATCAAGAAACTGCGCGCGGCGGATGAGAAGGGATTGGGGATACGGGTTCTGGTGGGATCGGAAGTGGATATTTTGAAAGATGGACCGCTGGATTATTCGGACGAGATTCTGGCGCAACTGGATGTGGTGGTGTGCTCCATCCACTCGTATTTCAATCTGGACCGGGCGGCGATGACGGAGCGGATGCTGGCGGCGATTGAGAATCCGTACACGCAGATCATTGCGCATCCGACGGGGCGGCTGCTGCTGCGGCGGGATGCGTTCGACTACGACATGGAAAAAGTGCTGGATGCGTGCGCGAAACATGGCGTGGCGATGGAGTGCAATTCATATCCGGACCGGCTGGATTTGAAGGATGTGTATCTGCGGATGTGCAAGGAACGCGGAGTGAAGGTGGTGATCTCGACGGATTCGCATAATACGGGGAACCTGTGTTTCATACGGTATGGGGTGACGATGGCGCGGAGAGGGTGGCTGGAGAAGAAGGATGTGATCAACACGCTGCCGACGAAGGAGTTTTTGGAGGCGCTGCGGGGGAAGCCGGGGGAGAAGAAGAAGGCGGCGAAACGGTAGGGGAAGGTGGAGGGGCAACGAAGAGCACAGACAAGAGTGTCTGTGCCACTCACAGGAGACACCAAGAGCCAGCTGGGAAGCCGGCGCTACCAGACAAAAAGCAACCCAAGAACCGACCTTAAGACCGGCCACGACAAGACCCGGGAGAGGGAACATTTGGGGGGCGGGATACGTTACAAGGGTAGCGGTAGACGGAGCACATTGTGAGGAGAGTGGCTATGAATTGGATGGGGCGGACTTCCCTGCCCCTGGTGGCGGGGGCTGTGTTGCTGATGGGAGCGACGGCAGCGCGGGCGGATGAGGTTGCCAAGACCTATAGTGTGAGGGGCATGCGCGAGTGCGTGTGCAAACGGATGATGGGGCCGTGCGCGTGTCGACGGGAGATATCAAGCAGGTGGAGATTCGGGTGGTGTACAGCGGATACCAACTGGACAAGAACTTACGGGTGACCACGGCGCAGAGCGGGGATAGCGTGGAAGTGGTGGCGAAGACGATAGGATCGTGGGGATTCCATTGGGGCATAAATCATACGAATCTGCGCGTGGAAGTACATATGCCGAAGGACGCGGACCTGGAAGTGGCTTCGGGGGATGGGTCTGTGGAAGCGGATTCGATCAATGGGAACCTGGAAGTGAAGACCGGCGATGGCCACATCACGGTGCAGGGCGCGAAGGGCGATATTCGGCTGCATACGGGAGATGGCGCGATTGAAGGACGGGAATTGGATGGGAAAGTAGATGCGTCTTCGGGAGACGGACATATCAACATCGAGGGGCGGTTCGATTCACTGAATATCCGGACAGGCGATGGCAGCGTGACGGCAAGGGCAAAGGGCGGGTCGAACGTGCAGTCGGAATGGAACATCAAGACAGGCGATGGCAGCGTAGACCTGGAGCTCCCGGGCGAGTTGAAGGCGAACCTGGATGCGAGTACCCATGACGGGCATATCAGCCTGGGGATCCCAGTGACGGTGGAAGGAACATTCAGTTCGTCGCGTGTGAATGGAAGGATGAATGGTGGGGGCCAGGCGATCGTGGTGAGGACGGGAGATGGGTCAATTCATTTGAGCAAGAGCTGAGGTAAAGCAACACCAGGAAGCGGGAACCCCGGAGAAATCCGGGGTTTTGTTTTTTGGGGTGGACTAGCGAGGGAGGGAGGATAGTTCTAGAACCAGGGAAAAGAGTGAAAGGAATGGGCGACAGAGGTGTCTGTTCGGGTGTACATAGAGGTGGGTCAGAGGGTGGTAAGTTATTGACAACACAAGGACGAGAATTGGCCCGAGGGTTGCGAGGAGAAGGAGTGTTTGGAGGGCCATCCAGTGATTGTCGTTATCCTAGCGGGTGCCGTTTTGGGATTGTTTGTGATTAGTTTGATTGGACCGATTGCGACGAAGCAGAGAAGAAGGTCGTAGCGGAAGCTGGAAAAGAGAAAATAGAAATTCAGGGAGAATGAGAAGCAAGTACTGCAATTCTGCGTTCCATTCAGATTTAATTCGCTCCGTTGCCAGAAGATGTGCCGCACCTACGGTGCTGGCGAACTATTTTCTTTGAACCCAGCCCTTACGGGCTGGGCCTAGTCTATGGCGCGCTTCCGGCGCTGGAGTTTAGGGGTAAGGCGGAGCCAGGGTGCGAACTGCATGCCTGCGCCAGGATAAGAGATTTTCATAGCGAAGATGTGTTGCCACGAATCCCTCCATCGCGGCGAAGCGCAAGGGACGCACAAGCGCGCTGCGAGCCGCAAAAGGCGCGGCTCTCCCGGTCTGACAGATCAGACAAAGATAAACCCAAGAGTCTACTCAGGTTGAAGGTGGCGCTACTCGGGCGCTTCAGCAAGCGTCGCGACTGGGGCGACCGCGGAGAACCCCAAGAACACAGACAAGAGTGTCTGTGCTACCGGAAGAACCCAAGAACGCGTGTGCGTGGCGCCGGTTATTTGGGGGAAGAGTGGGCGGCGACGGAGTCCATGGCGCGGAGAGAGTAGATGAGGGCGGCGCCGGCGTTCATGGCCATGGCGACACCGAGAGCTTCCGCGATTTCTTCCTTGGAGGCGCCAGCTTTAAGGGCAGCGTCAGTGTGGAAGGTGATGCAACCATCGCAGCGCGTGGTGACAGCGACGGCCATGGAGATGAGTTGGCGGACTTTTTCGCCGAGAAGAGAGTTGGCGGAATTGGCAGCGGAAAGAGTTTGATAGCCCTTCAGAGAGTCGGGAGAGAGTTTCGCGAATTGCGGAATGAGCCTGGCGAGATCGGCTTGATAGGCGTTCCAGTCAAACATCATGAGATTGGCCTCCAGTATGAAGCGAGAATTGAGTCAAGAGGGGAGAGTATACGACAAGGGGCGGGGGCGACGGAATCGCAGAAAAAGAGCGGACACACTGGGGAGTTCAAGGAGCAGGGATTATGCCGCGATCCCTTGCTGCGCGTGAACAGGGACATTTCGGAGAAGAGGCGGCGTGTGGTAATGTTTTTGGTTCGCCAATGCTTGGCGAAAAGAGTCGATAGAGCTCGGCAAACCCAAGAAGATGCAAGAGCCGGAGTCTTCCGGGGCTAAAGCCCAATCGTTCTCGAAGATTACTGTCGGAATTGAAGCTCCGATCCCCTAAAGAAAAGAGAAAACCAAAAGGGGAGAAGAGAGTGAGTGTCATTTGATTGGAAGAGTCTACCTTTTGCGAAAGGCGCAAAGGATGAGTTCGCTCAAGATCATGCGGCTGTTTGAATAACTTGGAGAACCCCAAGAGCACAGTCAGGAGTGACTGTGCTACAGGAGCCGGAAAAGATGAAGAGTGCGTATAACGGGGCGGCGGTGCCGAGTCAGGGGAAGGAGATCGGGTACAGCGGCGGAGCGCTGCAGGTGCCGGACAATCCGATTATTCCGTTTATCGAAGGAGATGGAACGGGAAGAGACATCTGGAAGGCGTCGCGACGCGTGTTTGATGCAGCGGTAGAGAAGGCGTATGGCGGGAAACGGCGCGTGGCGTGGTTCGAAGTGTTCGCGGGAGAGAAGGCGTTCAACACATTCAAGGAGTGGCTGCCAAATGAAACAGTAGATGCGGCGCGGGATTTTCGTGTGTCGATCAAGGGGCCACTGACGACGCCGGTGGGCGGCGGGATTCGTTCGCTGAACGTGGCGCTGCGGCAGATTCTGGATTTGTATGCGTGCGTGAGACCAGTGCGGTATTTCACGGGAGTTCCCTCCCCCGTGCGGGAGCCGGAAAAGATGAACGTGGTGATCTTCCGGGAAAATACCGAGGACGTATACATCGGGATCGAGTGGAAGAGCGGAACGCCAGAAGTGAAGAAGCTGCTGGAGTTTTTGAACAACGAGATGTTGAAAGGCGGAAAGAAACAGATCCGCATGGATTCGGGAGTAGGGATCAAGCCGATTTCGCCTTTTGGGACGAAACGTCTGGTACGGCGGGCGATTCAGTACGCGTTAGACAACAAACGGCCGCTGGTGACGCTGGTCCACAAAGGAAACATTCAGAAATTTACAGAGGGCGCTTTTCGGGATTGGGGATACGACCTGGCGCGAGAGGAGTTTCGCGGGCAGACCGTCACGGAACGGGAGAGCTGGATATTGGATAATCTGGATAAGAACCCGGGGCTGACGGTGGAGCAGAACGCGGCGATGATCGAGCCGGGGCTGGAATCGGCGACGGAGGAGTTCAAAAAGACGGTGTACGCAGAAGTGAAGGGCGTGCTGGAAGCGATTGGCGGAACGCACGGGAAGGGTCAATGGAAGAAAAAGCTGATGATCAATGACCGGATCGCGGATTCGGTGTTTCAGCAGATGCTGCTGAGACCGAATGAATACAGCGTGCTGGCGACGCCGAACTTGAATGGCGATTACCTGAGCGATGCGTGCGCGGCACAGGTAGGCGGACTGGGAATTGCGCCGGGATCAAACATTGGCGATGGATATGGAGTGTTCGAGGCGACGCATGGGACCGCGCCGAAGTATGCGGATAAGGATGTGATTAACCCGAGCTCGGTGATGCTAAGCGGGGCGATGATGTTCGAGTTTATGGGATGGAAGGAAGCGGCAAAGCTGATTGAGGATGGAATTGCGAAGACGATCCAGCAGAAGAAGGTGACGTACGATTTGGAGCGGTTGATGACGGGGGGAACGAAATTGGGGACGAGCGATTTTGCGAGCGCGATTATTGGGAATATGTAGGAGAGAGCGACAACCAGTGAAGAGAGACCCAAGACCCACCCTCCAAAAACGAGGGTGGGGCACCCGGCACCCGGCGATGAGGAGTGGTGATATCAGAGAACATCGATTGATCAGGAGGCGAGGAAGAGCGGAGTCCTCAGGGGCTAAAGCCCAATTCGACGACGAAGACGAGAATGTCGGAGCTAAAGCTCCAACCCCCTGAAGAGAAGAAAGTTGATGAAGAGAGTGGGCGATCGAGTAGCCAATCTCAAGGAGTGAGGCGACATTGAGATCTTGCTGCGATCCCTCCACTACGCGCCAGCAAAAAGACGCCGGCTCTCCGGTCAGGGGCTGGCGGAAAGAATCTAGTTCTACAAGGAGAAAGAGATGAGCAGGAAAAAGGTGACGGTGGTGGGTGGGGGATTTGTGGGGTCGACGACGGCACAGCGGATTGTGGACCTGGAGCTGGCGGACGTGGTGCTGACGGACATTTTGGATGGGCCACCGGCGGGAAAAGCGCTGGACATGGTGGAGAGCGGGCCGATCACGCGGACGGATTCGTTTGCGACGGGGATTTCGACGGCCACGGGAGATTACAGCGCGACGGCGGGAAGCGACGTGGTGGTGATCACGGCGGGATTTCCGCGTAAGCCGGGGATGAGCCGCGACGATTTGTTAAAGGCGAATTACGACGTGGTGAAGGCAGTGGTGGAACAGATTGTGAAGCATTCGCCGAATTGCGTTCTGGTGATTGTGACGAATCCACTGGACGCGATGGCGCAGGCAGCTTTGAAGATCAGCGGGTTTCCGAAGAATCGCGTGCTGGGTATGGCGGGAGTGCTGGACTCGGCGCGGATGAGCGCGTTTGTGGCGATGGAGTGCAAAGTGAGCGTGGAGAATGTGCACTCGTTTGTGCTGGGAGGGCACGGAGATGACATGGTGCCGCTGCCGAGATACTCGACGGTGGCAGGGATTCCGCTGCCGGACTTGCTACCTGCCGCCAAGATTGAGGAGATCGTGACGCGAACGAGGAAGGGCGGGGCGGAGATTGTAAATCTGCTGAAGACGGGGTCGGCGTACTATGCGCCGTCGGCGGCAGCGGTGGAGATGGTGGAAGCGATTTTGAAAGATAAGAAAAAGATATTGCCGTGCGCGGTGTACCTGGATGGGGAGTACGGGATCAAGGGACTCTTCGTGGGTGTGCCGGTGAAGTTGGGAGCGAAGGGCGCGGAAGAGATTATTCAGATTAAGTTGACAGCGGAGGAGAATGCGGCGCTGCAGAAGAGTGCGGCAAGCGTGAAGGAATTGGTGGGGGTGTTGGGGCTGTGAAGCAGTTCTAAGTTGTCAGTTCCAAGTTCTAAGTAAGGAAGGAGCACAGAAGGTAAGCGTCCCTTTTTTATTTGGGGGAGCGGGTTGTGATGACGGGGATTGCTTGAGACGGAAACGGAGTGTGTGTCGCACCTACGGCGCTCTGGAATATGGTGTGCACGCGTTCCCAGCCCTCGCGGGCTGGGCTAATCTCTTTCGCGCCTCGGGCGCTGATTGGATGCGGGACGGACTACAGGGTATGCGGTGACGTCGTGGGCGTCGTGGCGTCGTATGGGCGAAGTAGCTAGGCTTGCGTTTAGAAGCCGAAGAGACGGCCAGCAGCGATGACCAAGACGAGGGTGAAGGCGGCTATGGCGATTTCGCCGATGAAGCCTACGGCGAAGGGGCGGAGTCCTTGCTTGCGCATGTCGCGGAAATTGGTGCGCAGGCCGACACCGGCGAAGGTGAGGAGGAAGGCCCAGCGGGAAAGATTGGCGAGGGCGAGATTTTGATCCTTGTTAAAGAAGCCGGCAGTGGCTAGCGCGGAGATCAGTAAGAATCCCAGAACAAATTTAGGAAATTTTTGCCACAGGAAGGCGGCTTTGTTGCCGATGGATTCGGCCTGGCCGCGGCTGGCCCAATAGATGGCGTAGGCGAGGACGACGAAGCCGATGAGGGCGTTGCGAGTGGTCTTGGTGAGGACAGCGAGCTTGGCGGCCGCGTCGGAGTAGAGAGCGCCGGCGGCGGTGGCTTCGGCAGTGTTATCGACGGCGAGACCGGCCCAGACGCCGTATGCGTGATCAGTAAGATGGAGTGCGTGGCCGATGAGCGGGAAGGTGAAGAGAGCGATGGCGCCAAGGGCGAGAATAGCGGCGATGGCGAAGGAGGAGTCTTCGTCGTCGGCGTCGATGGCGCCTTTGGTGGCGATGATGGCACTGACACCGCAAACCGCGGAGCCAACGGCGAGAAGCGTGGTGAGTTTGGGGCGAAGTCCGAAGAGGCGACCAAGAAAGGTCATGAACACGATGGCCCCGATGATTTCAATGCCGACGAGGAGGAGGCTGACTCCGCCGAGTTTCCAGACGTCGCCAAGAAGGAAGCGCGCACCGAGAAGGACAATGCCAGCTTTGAGCCAGAATTCGTAGGTGGCGACACCGGGCTTGAAGATGGCGGCGAGGCCGAAAACGTTGGAGATGACCAGGCCGAGGAGGATGGCCCACAAGACGTATTCGATGTTGGGGAAAATCAAGTGGTGGGCTTTGACATAGGCGTTGACGTTTTTTTCGAGGAGTTTGCCCGCGTAGCCGATGACCGCCAGAAGAGCGACGCCGGGGATGAGGCGGAGGAATTGCGAGGATAAAGAGATGGATGGGGATTGCGGGAGTGCGATTGCGTCTGCCATGTGTAACCTCGAAATTAGAAAATAGAAAATCAGAAAGCTAGGAATCGTCAGGGGCTAAAGCCCGGATCTTGCCAAGATTCAATGCCGGAGCTAAAGCTCTGACTCCCTAATAAGCAAACCCAAGAGACCGGTTGCAACAGCGGCAACTGGTCATCCACAAAACCAAATAGAGAACCCAAGAGCACTGACAAGAGTGTCTGTGCCACAAACCTGCGCTACCAGGGGACGCGTGGGATGATGCCCGCGCGGATCAGGAGAGCGGCCGCGAGGGCGAGGATGACGGCCCAGGTATCGAGAGAAATACGGAAGCCGCGTCGTTCTTTGCCTGCCGAAGTGGATTGAGTCACTGACAACCTCCTTAGATTGGAAATTGCTGTGCGAGTTCGAACACCGCGTCTTCGCGCCAAGCACCAGGCGCAGACGAATCCCGGGACGAAGAGACGACCCGGCCGATAAGCAACAGTGCCGGAGCGGGCAAGGGAGCGAGAGAGGCGAGGCCAGTGAGCGTTGTCGAGAGCGAGGACTGGTCGCGCTGTGAAGCTTTGGAAATGACCTGGCAAGGCATGTCTGGAGAAAAGCCTGCGTCCAGAAGCCATTGCGAAACTTCGTCGTATTGAGGGCCTGGCATATAGATTACAACAGTTGTTTCAGGGGTGAGAGAAAAAGCGGCGAGAGCGCGAGCGTCGGCGGAACGGGAAAATGTGGTGAAAAGGACGTTGGAGGCGATGCGGCGATCAGTGAGAGAGACTTTTGCCGCGGCAGCGGCAGCGAAAGCGGCGGAAATGCCGTTGACGATTTCGAACTCGATGCGGGCTTCGCGAAGAGCTTGAATTTCTTCGGCGGCGCGACCGAAGAGAAGAGGGTCGCCCCCCTTGAGGCGGACGACGATTTCGTGTGAGGAAGCGAAGGCGACGAGGAGCGAGTTGATGTCGTCCTGGGAGAGTAGACGAAAACCGCGGCGTTTGCCGACATCGATGCGTTGGGTATGAGGCGGAATGAGAGCAAGAATTTCCGGGCTGACGAGGGAGTCGTGGAGAACGATGCCGGCTGATTGGAGTAGACGCAAGGCTTTGACGGTGAGGAGATCGGGATCGCCAGGGCCAGCGCCGACGAGGAAGATTTTGCCCATCAGGAGACTCCTTGGCTGGTAGAGGTGCCGCGCGTCTGTTTCAGGAACTCTTCGAAACTGGGTTGGCTAGCGAGGAGATGGAGCCAGCGCTTGGCGGATTGGGCGTCGGGTCCGGGAGATTGCGAGCGGAGCAAGTCGCGGGCCGCGCCAAGCCATTCAAGCCAGGCGGCGTATTCGGGACCGAATTGCTGTTCGAGTTCAAGGCGAAGGCGCTGGGCGAGGGCAGGGCTTTTGCCGTTGGAGGAGATGGCGATTTGGAGATCGCCACGCTGGACGACGGAGCCGTAGTAGAAGTGGCAGTGATCGATATCGTCGACGGAGTTGCAGAGAATGTTGCGGCGCTCGGCTTCGGTGAAGACGGAGGCGTTGAGCTCGGGGATAGAGGTGGCGGCGATGACCAGGAACGCGCCGAGGAGATCATCGGGATGGAAGGGCTTGGGATGCCAGTCGATTTCGCGGCGGCGGACGTATTCGGTGAGTTGCGGAGCGAGTTCGGGAGAGATGACGCGGACGCGGGCGCCGGCGTGGAGAAGGCCGGGAATTTTCTGTGAAGCGATGGAACCGCCGCCGATGACGATGGCGAGACGGTTTTGGAGTTTAAGGAAGGCAGGAAAAAGAGTCATGGGGCGGTCCTTTCAAGAATAGTTGCTGGCGCGGCAATGAGAGTGTGTGTCGCACCTGCGGTGCTCGAGAATTTGGCGCGCGCGCGTTCCCTGCCTTTACGGGCTGAGCTAGTCTCTTTCACGCCTCCGGCGCTGGTTGGCAGGCACCAATGGATCATCGGTCCTCCACGGAATGGGGGACTCGGGATTCGGGGAGGTCGCGGACGGCGACGGGGACAACTGCTCCGGCGAGGATGGATCGAAGGATATCGTTGGAGTGGCGAGCGAGGAAATGCTGGAGAGATTCGCCGGAGCGACGATCAGATTGGAAGGCGTCGAGGAGACGCGAGATGGCCTCAGGAACCTCATCGGCGCGGCAACGGTAGCCGACAGGACGCGCGATGGAAGCAATGTGGCCGACACTGCCGCCGACGCAGAAATAGTAGGCGTCGACAAGTTTGCCATCGACCTTGATTTTTTTGCCCTCGATGCCGATGTCGGCGATCCAGTGCTGACCGCAACTGTTGGGGCAGCCGGTGATGTGGAGTTTGAGTTGATGCTGGAAATCGGGATAGCGGTCTTCGAGAGTTTCGGTAAGCCAGCGGGCGAAGGATTTGGTTTCGGTGAGAGCGAGTTTGCAGAATTCGGAGCCGGTGCAGGCGACGGTACCACGAACGAAAGCGGAACTTGCGACGGGAAGGCCGGCGGCGTGGAGTTGGGCCACAACGGTGGAGACATGGGAATCGGGGATGTTGACGAGGAGCAGATTCTGCATGGGAGTGGCGCGGACGTGGCCGTCGGCGTAGCGTTCGGCGAGATCGGCGGCGAGGCGAAGTTGCGATGGAGTGACGCGGCCGCGAACGACGGAGGCGCCGACGGAGAAGAGGCCGGGCTGCTTTTGGGGAATGACGCCGAGATGATCGCGATGGATGTCAGAGGGGGTTTGCTCAGGTTCGGCGGGATCGAGAGTAAACCCGAGACGAGCTTGGATGGCAGCGAGGAAAGATTCGGGGGTCCAGCCGTGTTCGAGGAAGAGGAATTTCATGCGGGCACGTTCGCGGCTTTGGCGGAGGACTTCGCTTTCGCGGAAGACTTCGGTGATGGCGCGGACGACGGGGATGACTTGATGCGGCAGGATGAAGGCGTTGAGGCGGACGGCAAGGTGCGGTTGCGTGGAAAGGCCGCCGGCTACGCGGACGCTGAAACCCACTTCGTGACCCGTGATTGGTGAGTTGTGGTCCGTTCCGGATAAGGAGATCGGAGTCCTCAGGGGCTGAAGCCCATCTATTGCCGAGGCCTGATGCCGGAGTTGAAGCTCCGACCCCCAAACGCGGAGAGTGGCGGTCAGGGCGATGTCATTGATTTCGGGATAGGAGCACCACTCGGGGCAGGCGGAGACGGTGATTTTAAATTTGCGAGGGAGATTGTAGAAATCGGGATTGCCGCCGAGTTCCCTGTCGAGAGCAAGGACCACGGGAGAAACATCGGCAATTTCGTGGGTGTGGAGCCCGGCGAGTGGGCAGCCGGTAATGTTGCGGACTACATCGCCGCAAGCGCCGGTGGTGCGCAGGCCGACGGATTGGAGGCGTTCGAACACTTCGGGGAGGGATTCGATTTTGAGCCAGTGGAGCTGGATGTTCTGGCGAACGGTGAGGTCGGCGACGCCATTGCCATGTTCATCGGAAAGAGCGGCGATGGTGCGGAGTTGCGTGCAGGTGAGCAAGCCGTTGGGAACGCGGATGCGGAGCATGAAGAACGGAACGGCGCGGCCTTCGCCACTGGAGCCGCCGGTGACGCCAGCGCCATCGCCCTGGGTGTAGACGCCCCAGGTGCGGAAGTAGGTGGAAAGCCATTCAAGAGGGATGGAATCGAAACCGAGGCGGGCGAAATTGCGGATTTCGTCGAGATGGTCCCAAGCGTTTTTGGAGCGCTTAAGGCGCTCGATACGTTGGGATTTGGTTTCGTTTGCGACGGACATTTTCTGTGCTCCGGGCCGATTGGAAAATCGGCGAAGACAAAAACGAGAGTCCTCAGAGGCTAAAGCCCAACCGCGGTTCGCGGCTAATGTCGGAGCTAAAAGCTCCGACCCCCTGAAGAAAATGCAAACCCAAGAGCCGATCCAAAGATCGGCCACTACAAAACAACCGGAAAAAGAAAAAGCCCGCGTGCGGGTTAAGTGGCACGCGGGCTTCGAAAATCGATCGACAGTCGGAAGAGCTAAGTTCGAATGCGCCGGTAGCCAGGGATGGTGCATGGACAACAACAGAAGGTTGTCGAGAGGCAGCAGCGCGACTGGCGATTCAAGCGCATTGTTAGGAGAGGTTACGCAGGGTTCAGGGTGGAGTCAACGGTGCGTAGCCTGCAAAGATTGGATGCGCTGGATAGGGGAAATGGATACATGGGGCGAGAGAGCAGGTCTTAGTGGTTGCGGATCAAGGCAAATCTAAAACCCGCATGCTGCAAAGCGAAGGACGCGGCACGCGGCAACCCCAAGAGCCCAGGTACAAACACAGAACCTGCGGCACCTGGCGGCACTTGAAGAAGAAAGCCCAGGAGCACAGACAGGAGCGTCTGTGCCACGGATTGCATTAGGGTTGGGCGGGGGGCTTGGTTGCCGGCTTGGTGGTGGCCGGTTTGGCGGCGGGCTTGGCGGTGGAGGAAGCGGGCTTGGCCGGAGTGGCGACACCAACGATGGTGGCGGACTTGATGGTGTCGAGGCGAGGCCACTTGGCGGCAAGATATTTTTCGCCACCCTTGCTGATGGCGTCCTGATCCATGCCGGCGGAGTCGCCGTACTGGTCGTAAAGCATTTCGACGAGTTTCATGCCATCGCCATCAACCACCCCGAAGGGGGTGAAGCCCTGGGAATCGAGAGAGGCGTTGTCTTTGAGATTGATGAAAAGTTGCGTGGTGCGGGTGTTGGGTCCGGCGGTGGCGAAGACGATGGTGCCGCGCTTGTTGCTCTGCGAGTGCGGATCGTCCTTGATGGTGGCCTTGTCCCATGCGGCGGTAGCCGGAGGACAAGCGCTGATACCGAATTGCGCGACGAAATTGGGAAGGACGCGGAAGAAACGAGCATTATCGAAGTAGTGGTGCTTGACGAGATTGTAGAAGCGATCGGCGCCGAGAGGAGACCAGGCGCGCGTGACGGTGACGGTGAATTCGCCGCGGGTAGTATCGAATTTGACCTGGTAGGTATCGGGAGCTTTGTCTTTGAGGAGAGCGGGTTTCAGGAGAGTGTGATCGTAAGTGCAGGCAGTGCTGGCCGGTTTGGCGGCGGTGGAGGATTTGGGCTTCGCAGGAGCTTGCGCGGTGGATGGGGCTTGCGCGAATGCGGAGAAAGAAAGTGTCGCGGACAACGCGGTCGAAAAGACGCACTTCATGAGTTGCATGATGAGATTGCCTCCGTAGTTTACGGGAATCGAGATGCTGATACGGGTCTGGCCAAGAGTATTTTTGCACGTTTGAAGAGGATTCACCACAGAGAAGGGGGGAGGACGGGTGGGGGAGATGAATGCTGTAAAGCGGTGTGGCGCACCTACAGCGCTTTATTGTTGTTGGGATGAGTCCCAGCCCTAACGGGCTGAGCTAATTTGTGACGCGCCGCCGGCGCTGCTTGGCGAGAACGATGAGGATACCGGGGAAGGCGTGAATGAGAATTGACTGTGCGCAGGTGGGAATTAGAAGCACAGGAGATGTTGCCACGATCCCTCTGCCCCGGTGCAGCACACGGGACGCATAAACCGCGGTGCGCGCCGGCTGGAATGCGCCGGCGCTACGGTCGGGATGACAAACGGGGAAAAGACAAAGAAAAGAGAAACCCAGGAACCGATTTGAAGGTCGCCACTACAAAGGCGAGGAGGAACCCAAGAAGGCACGATGTATCGTGCCCCTACGCAAGAAAATGCGAAGAGAAGAGCAAGGAGTCGAGATTATTTTGCGGGAGAGTTGCGTTGGTGGCTTACGCGCTCGACTTCAGACATGATGCGAAGAGTGTTTTCGCCGAGGATTTTGCGGATGTCGGCGTCGGAGTAGCCCTTTTTCAGGAGCGCATCGGTGATTTGAGGGAGATGGGTGACATCCTGCATCCCGATGGGCATGACAGCGCCATCGAAATCGGAACCGAGGCCAACGTGATCGACGCCAGCAACTTTTACGGCGTGATCAATGTGCTCGATGATTTTGGTCCAATCGACTTTGGGGAGTTTGCCGGCCTGCATGAGGTCGCGGACGACCTGATCGCCGGTGACAAGAGTGCAGGATTCATTGTCGCCACAGCGTTTTTTGACTTCATCGTTGATTTCTTTTTCGGCTTCGGGATGAGCCTTTTCGAAGTCGCGGAATTCCTGGGAGAGAAAGCCGACGTGGTAGTTAATCTGGATAACGCCACCGTTTTTTGCGAGAGCGCGCATCATGTCGTCGGTCATGTTGCGGGGAGCCTCGGCGATGGCGCGCGAGGAGGAGTGCGAAGCGATAACGGGAGCTTTGGAGGTGGCGATGACGTCGGAGAAGGTTTTGTCGGCGACGTGAGAGATATCGACCATGACGCCGAGGCGATTCATTTCGAGGATGACCTGCTTGCCGAAGTCGGTGAGGCCGTTATGCGCGGCGGTGTCGGTGGACGAGTCAGCCCAGTCGGTATTTTTCATGTGGGTGAGGGTCATGTAGCGAACACCGAGAGCGGCGTAGGAGCGGAGGACGGCGAGGTCGTTATCGATCATGTGGCCGCCTTCGACACCCATGAGCGCAGCGATCTTGCCCTGTTTTTTGGCGGCGCGGATTTCTTCGGCGGTGGTGGCAAGGACAAGATCGTTGGGATGTTTGCGAACGGTTTCGCGGACGGCGTCGATCTGGTCGAGAGCCTGCTTAACGGCGATGGGGCCGGTGATTTTGCCGTCGATCCAGATGGAGAAGAAGATGGCGTTCAGGCCGCCTTCGCGCATGCGAGGGATGTCGATGTTGCCGTCGGCGTGACGCGTGCCGATATCGAAGGAGGAGTCGAGGAGGCGCTGGGTGGTGTCGTCGTGGGTATCGATAACGATGGAAGAGGAGTGGAGCGTTTTGGCTTTGTCGGAGACGGATTGTGCAGAAGCGGATTTGACCATAAGAGAAAGACCGAAGAGACAGGATAGGAGAAGCAGAAGCACGCGGAACATTCATCCCCCGAAAGAAAAAGTTTTAATCGTAGATATCGTAGATGAGGATATCAGATATCAGGGAGAGGTGAAGAAGAGGTATTGGATGCGCGCGTGAGAATTCCTTGTCTAGAAGAGGTTGCCACGATGCCGCCGCTTCGGTCGGGATGACAAGAGAAGAGAGTGGGTGACGTTGGAGCGAAAGAACCCACCGTTCGCAAAGTTGCGATGGGTGCAGCACCCGAAAAAGGCAGCAGGAGACTAAGGGCTGGCCACTACAAAACCAAGAACGCAAGAGCACAGGCAGGAGTGCCTGTGCCCCACTAGCCGGCGCCGGCGACGGAAGATTCGGGCCGTTCAAGGATGGAAGCTTTGATGTAATCGCGATTCGTGAGGGCGATTACCTCGAGCTTGATTTCCTTCGGGCAGGCGGCTTCGCATTCGCCGATGTTGGTGCAGTTGGCGAAGCCTTCGATGTTCATCTGCTGGACCATGGACAGGGCGCGGCGGTCGCGTTCCACCTGGCCTTGCGGCAGGTGGCCCAGGTGAGAAATTTTTGCGCCGACAAAAAGAGCCGCGGCAGCGTTGGGGCAGGCGGCGACGCAGGCGCCGCAGCCGATGCAAGCGGCGGCATCCATGGCGAGATCGGCGTCCTGCTTCTTGATGGGAATGGCGTTGCCGTCCGGGGCGGAGCCGGTAGGAGCAGAGATGAAGCCGCCAGCGGCGATGATGCGGTCGAAAGATGCGCGGTTTACGGCAAGGTCTTTGATGACGGGGAAGGCTTTGGCGCGCCAAGGTTCGAGATAGATCACGCCACCATCATAGAAGTGGCGCATGTGAAGTTGGCAGACGGTAGTGCCCTTGAAGCCGCCATGAGCCTTGCCATTGATCATGAAGCCGCACATGCCGCAGATGCCTTCGCGGCAATCGTGGTCGAAGGCGATGGGATCTTCACCCTTGTCGATGAGGGATTCGTTGAGGACGTCGAGCATTTCGAGGAAGGACATGTGCTCATTGACGTTGGGAAGGTCGTAGCGGACCATGCCGCCGCGGTCCTGGGGATTTTTCTGACGCCAGACGTGAAGAGTGAGTTTCATGATTGATTGTGGCTCCGATGAGATGGTGGGTGCATGGTCAGTGGAATTGAAGATGGAGGCAAGACGCAGGGATTGAGGAGCGATTCCTCACTCCGGAGACTCCGTTCGGAATGACAGCGAGCCATGATCACTTGTAGCTCCGCTGGGAGGGGTGGACGTAGTCAAAAGTGAGCGGCTCCTTGACGAGCGCGGGCGATTGAGCTTCGCCTTGATGCTGCCAGGCGGCGACGTAGGAATAGTTGGCGTCATCGCGGAGCGCTTCACCTTCGGGAGTCTGAAACTCTTCACGGAAATGGCCGCCGCAGGATTCGCGGCGGTCGAGGGCGTCCATGCACAGGAGTTCGGCGAGTTCGAAGAAGTCAGCGACGCGGCCGGCCTTTTCCAGGGACTGGTTGAACTCCTCGTTGGCACCGAGGACGCGTACATTTTTCCAGAATTCTTCGCGAAGTGCGGGAATGAAAGAGAGAGCTTTCTTGAGGCCGGCTTCATTGCGAGCCATACCGCAATAGTCCCAGACAATTTTGCCGAGTTCGCGGTGGAAGGAGTCGACGGTGCGCTTGCCGCTGCCATTGAGAAGTTTTTTTGTGATGGCGGTGGCGTTGGCGACGGCTTCCTTCACAGCCGCGGCATCGGCGGAGACCTTTGCGGGCTTGGCGGTCGCGAGATAGTTGCCGATGGTATAAGGAATAATGAAGTAGCCATCGGCAAGACCTTGCATAAGGGCGCTGGCGCCGAGACGGTTGGCACCGTGATCGGAGAAATTGGCTTCACCGAGGACGAAGAGTCCGGGGATGGTGGACATGAGATTGTAATCCACCCAGAGGCCGCCCATGGTGTAGTGGGTGGCGGGATAGATGCGCATGGGGACTTCGTAGGGGTTCTCGCCAGTGATGCGCTGGTACATTTCGAAGAGGTTGCCGTAGCGCTCGGCAATTTTATGTTTGCCGAGGCGCTTGATGGCGTCGGCGAAATCGAGATAGACGCCCAGGCCGGATTCACCGACGCCGCGCCCGGCATCACATTCGGCTTTCGCGGCGCGGGAGGCGATATCGCGCGGGACGAGGTTACCGAAACTGGGATACCGGCGCTCGAGATAGTAGTCGCGTTCGTTTTCAGGAATCGAACTGGGAGAGCGCTTGTCGCCGGGCTTTTTGGGAACCCAGATGCGGCCGTCGTTGCGAAGAGATTCAGACATGAGGGTGAGCTTGGACTGATACTCGCCAGCAACGGGGATGCAGGTGGGGTGAATCTGCGTGAAACAAGGATTAGCAAAGAGAGCGCCCCGCTTGTAGGCGCGCCAAATGGCGGTGGCGTTGCAGCCTTTGGCGTTGGTGGAGAGATAGAAGACGTTGCCGTAACCACCGGTGGCCAGGATGACGGCATCGCCCATGTGAACTTCGATTTTGCCGTCGTAGAGAGAGCGAGTGACGATGCCGCGAGCCTGGCCGTCGACGACGATGAGATCGAGCATGTCCATGCGGGGATACATTTTGACGGTACCCAGACCGATCTGACGTTCGAGGGCCTGATAGGCGCCGAGAAGAAGTTGCTGGCCGGTCTGGCCGCGGGCGTAGAAGGTGCGGGAGACTTGCGCGCCGCCAAAGGAACGATTGTCGAGGAGACCGCCGTACTCACGGGCGAAGGGGACGCCCTGAGCGACGCACTGGTCGATGATGTTGACGCTGACTTGCGCGAGACGGTAGACGTTGGCTTCGCGGGCGCGGAAGTCGCCGCCTTTGACGGTGTCGTAGAAGAGGCGGAAAACGCTGTCGCCGTCATTGTGATAGTTCTTGGCGGCATTGATGCCACCCTGCGCGGCGATGGAGTGTGCGCGGCGAGGGCTGTCCTGATAGCAGAAGCACTGGACGTTGTAGCCGAGTTCCCCGAGGCTGGCGGAGGCAGCGCCGCCGGCAAGTCCGGAACCGACAACGATGATGTTGTACTTACGCTTGTTGGCGGGATTGATGAGCTTGAGATCGAACTTGTGCCTGTCCCAGGACTGCTCAATGGGGCCCGTGGGGGCGTTGGAGATTAATTCCATGGAATGGGGCTCCGTAGCGTGTTGCAATTGACAAGACAAGAATAGGTGAGAGCCACTGCACAAAAAACGTGCAATGGAGAAGAGTACCGAACTTCGCGGACTCCGTTCAGAATGACGGATGATTGTGATTGTACGGACACGGGGCGCAGCGGTGTTGCGGTCCCACAAAAAGAAAACGCAAGAGCCGGCAAGGGGCCGGGCTACACAAGGGAAATTCGGACTGTGTAGTTTGCGCATGATGTCTAAACGGGCTTGATGAAGCCGGCGAGAACGGCGACCGGGATGGAAATGTTGCCGGCGGCGATAAGGATGGCGAAGAGTTTGGCGAAGCGCTGGAGCCAGGGGGTGTAGACAGGATGGCTGAAACCGAGGGATTGAAACATGCTCCAGAGGCCGTGATAGAGGTGATAGCAGAGCATGATCATGGCGACGATGTAGAAGAGGGAGATGGGCCAGACTTGAAAGCCGGTGACAACATTATTGTAGACGTTGTGCTCGTCGAAGGGGCCGCCCGGGTGAACGGTGCCGAAGGTAAAGTGTAAGAGGTGGAAGATGAGGAAGGCGAGAATGATGGGGCCGCTCCACAACATAGTGCGCGAGGCGTAAGTGGAATTAAGATTGGCTTTCTTGACATACGGGATGGGACGGGCTTCGCGTTGAAGGCGCCAGAGCTGGTAGGAGGACCAGATGTGCAGGCCAACGGCGATGAGCAAGGTGATGCGCGCTCCCCACAAAAGAGCGGGGAGAGCCTTTAGCGCGGCCGAGTAATGATTGATTTTTTCGGGTGGCAGGAAGATCTGAAGATTGCCGAGCAGGTGGCCGACAATAAAGCCGAAGAGGATGAAGCCGGTGACGGCCATAATGGCTTTCTTACCGACCGTGGTCTGCCAGAAACGCAAGCTACCGGCAGGAAGTTTTACCGCAGTAGCACTCATGGGATGTAATGGTCCTTGTTTATGCAGTGAAAGACGCCGGTTAACGAGAAAAGATTTCGAATCAGGCGAATTGAAAGTGGCCGGGTTGCCGTAGAAGACATGCCCTCTCCGCCGCAGGAATCCCGAAGAAGTGAAAGGAGCGCAGAAGCAGGAGCGATGGGAGAGCGGCAAGAACAGTATAGAGGAGTAACGTGGAGAGAGGCAAGGGTGTGAACAGGAAAGGCACAGAGAAAGCGGAAAAATGTTGTGAGAGAGAGAGGCAGGAAAGAAGATGGAGGGAAGAAAAGCAGACGGAGGTTTCCGAACAGGCCCCGCGCACTTCCCCCCTGTAAGCGACCGGAGACCAGATAAAGGAAAAGATGGCGACGAGCCTGGTAAGCCAACTGGAAAAGATTGCGAATGCGCTGGAGAAGGAAGAAATCACCGCGGCGGAGATTTCACTGCCCACGATTGCGGGGCGTATCGCAAAGCAGTTGGGAGTGAATACGGATGAGGTGGCGGTGCTGGGAGTGTCGCACAAGTGGAGGCATCTGCATTTCATTGTGCCGGTGGCGCTGAAGAACGTGGGATTCATCCCGTTGACGAGCAATTCGGCGCTGGCGGCGCGAACGGTGAGGGATAGCCGGCCGGAGATTAACAATAACTTTTCCGTGGCGCGGCACGCGAGCGTGTTCGAGGGAGTGAAAACGGCAACAACGAGCGGAGAATCGATTCAGAAGATCGTGAGCGCGCCGATCTTGTGCGAAGGAAAAGTGGTGGGAGTGATGCAGGTCAGCCGGAAAGGGACATCGACGAGCAATGCAGGGCCGGATTTTACGGCGGAGGATCTGGGGAAGGTGCTGGCGATTTGTCGGCCGCTGGGGAAACTGGTGATGAGAATGGCGGGGGAGTAGCGCGGGCGCGCGAATCAAGTTGCCCGACGCAAGCATTCAGTTCCGGAATCAGCGATGAGCAATTGATGGGTTACCAGATACCGGTGAACAGCGATCAAGAAGCGAGAGCGGTTGCAGGCGAGTCGTAAATTCCAAGCACAAAATGACAAGTTATTGACGGCGATGGGGGAGGATGAGCGCTTGATGCCGAGTTTGCGGGCAAGTTTGACTCGTTCCCTGCCCTGAAGAGGAGCAAGTGACCTGAAAAACGGCGAAAAAAAGTTTTTGCGAAGGGAAGAAGAGGCAGCGCGAGGAAGAATTAGGCGCAATGTGCATTGACAGTGAGGAACAGACTTGTTACTTTTCCACAGGACGCGATTTTTTTGCGTGACATCAATAACGGAGGCCGCGAGCCGACACTATGGCGTTTGTTGCTAAGAAAATATTTCTGACCAAAGGCGTCGGTAAACATCGCGAGAGGCTTTCGAGTTTTGAATTGGCGTTGCGCAACGCAGGAATCGCGGCGTGCAACATCGTGCGCGTTTCCTCGATCTTCCCTCCGAACTGCAAATTGATTTCCAGAAGCGAAGGATTGAAGCTGATCAAGCCGGGACAGGTGGCGTTCACGGTGATCAGCGAGAATTCAACGAGAGAGCCGCACCGGCTGATCGCGGCGAGTATTGGGCTGGCGCTGCCGAGCGAGCGGCCGATGTACGGATATTTGAGCGAGCACCACTCGTTCGGAGAGACAGAAGAAGTTGCTGGGGAGTACGCGGAAGAGCTGGCGGCGGAAATGCTGGCGACGACGTTGAATGTGGAGTTTGATCCGGATTTGTCGTGGGACGAGAAGAAAGAGGTATACCGGATTTCGAACAAGATTGTGCGGACGATGAATATCACGCAGTCGGCGGTGGGAGATAAGCGGGGATTGTGGACGACGGTGCTGACGGCAGCGTTTTTGATTGGGGAAGACGACTAAGAGTAAGTGTAAAAGTGAAGAGATTGTTGCGGGGCGCGAGAAATCGCGCCCCGTTTTTTTTACGAGGAGGATGTGCCGCGCCTACGGCGCTCAGGACGTGGTTGTGTCGGTTTCCCAGCCCTGACGGGCTGGGCTAATTTCTTTCGCGCTTCCAGCGCTGAAGCTGAAAAGTGGACCGATTTAGCACAAACATTCAAACGAGAGATTACTTGGCGGCGGGGAGGGCGTACGAGAAGTCGTAGGAGTGAGTCGTAGGAGTGTTTGCCGTCGGCGATGATGATGTTCATGGTACCGGTGAGGCCGGTGAGCTGGCCGGTACCGGAATCGGGGACGACGGTGATGGTGAGTTGCAAGGCGCCATGGTTCATCGTGCCGCTGTGCTGGAGGACGAATGTGCCGATGTGGCCTTGGAGAGTGCCAGAGACGTGTTCCATGGCTACGTAACCGGCGGAACCTTTGACGGCAGAGCCGGCAGTGAGCATTTCGCCTTGGCTGGTAGCGTCGAGATCGCCGTGGTACTGCTTTTCGAGGGACTTGCGGCCGAGAGAGTTGTTGTCGGTTTTGAAAGCGGGATCGAGCGGAGAGACTTTGACGTCGAAGAGTCCGGTGGCGTGCTGAGTCATGGTGGATTCCTTCTCAGTGGAATTGGATTGAGAATGGGCGGCTAAAGACAGAGCGAAGCAGAGAACGGCGATGATACTAGCGATTGCGGACCGCAGGTTCTGCATTAGCTGCTCCTTCATTTCGCACACTCAAAGGTCACTTGTGAGATGGCGTCTTACAGAGAACCCAAGAGCACAGGCAAGAGTGCCTGTGCCACGGGGAGCTAGGATTTGAGGTAGCCGATGCGTTGGAGGACGGCGCCTACGATCAGGGGGAGAGCAACGGTGGCGTCGTCGAGAACTTCGGCTAGCTTGCCGCCTTCTTCCGGGGGGACAAATTTGCCCCAGGAAACGGCTTCGGTGTAGGTGCTGCCGCTGAGGCCACCCCAGTTGACGGGCTCAGGACAGATGCGGACGCCGTAGGAGTATCGCTTGAGAGGAAGTTTCTTGTAGCCACGGCGAGCCATAAGTTCCGCGTAAACGCCGAATTGCTGTGTCCAATTGCGGGGGACGCCCCCACCAATGGTGAAGATACCCATTTTCTTCGTGGCCATCATGATGTTGGCAAAAGTTTCGAAGTCTTCGAAAGGATCAAAGCGGAGGATGGGACGATTGTCGCGCTGGCGACCGTACTTGTTGAGAGCAAAGTCGAGACCAAGTTCGGAATCGCTAAAGGCAGGGACGAAGACGGGAACATTGTGTTCGAAGGCGGAACGGAGAATGCCGCGTCCTTTGACGTTATTGTGTAGGAATTCGCCGATGCGCTTGTGGAGTTTCCAGCTGCAGACGACTTCTTCAGGATCCCATTTTTCGAGGATGGCGTCGACAACTTCTTCGACGTGATCGAGATTGGTCTCGGGCTCGAGAGAATCGTAGACGCGATTGTAACCGGCGAGGAAGAGATCGTTGTCATCCATTTTGCTGGGATCGTAGCGGAAGTGCGAACGGCCAGTGGCTTCAACGAGTCCGTGAGCCATAAGCGCGCCGGTGGAGACGATGGCTTTGACGATGCCGGATTCGATGAGATCGCAAAAGATGAGGCCCATTTTTCCGACCGTGAGGGCGCCGGCGAGGGTCATGACAACGAAACAGTCTTTATCGCGAGCCATGGCTTCGAGGACATCGGCCGCATCGCCGATCTGGCGAGCGGTGTAAGCGGTGTCGCCCATGGCGCGGACGAGGTCGTCGATGGTTTTGCATTTGGAAAGATCGAGAGGAAAGATGGGGCGGAGCTTGTCTTTGACCGGATCATGAAGAACACGGCCCGTAACAGTTTTGCTCGGATGCTTCGCCATCGCGGCTCCTCGTGGGCGGATATGAACGCGGTGTAACAGGAAAAAAAGAAATTATCTGGGAGTAGTGTACTCGAAAATGCGAAAAGGATATCAGAAATCAGCGGTCAGAAATCGGGAAGGAAGAAAAAACATTCACGTCGCGGGAGAAAAAAAATCCCCGTGTTAAGATGACGGGATGCGAGCGAGAAATTGCGGAGTGCAGACGGATGTAAGGAGGGAGTGGCGCACCTACGGCGCTCAGAATCTTTTCGCGCCGGCTCCCAGCCCTTACGGGCTGGGCTAATATCTATCGCGCCGCCGGCGCTGGAACAGAAAAGTAAAGAGAAGAGAGTGGGAGGCGTCCGGTCGTAAGAACCCACCCTTACAAGCCAAGGGTGGGGCGCCCTCAAGAACATCGGTATGCGAAGTTAGGCTGGAAGGCGAAGATTGAGAACTGGGAGGTGAGGCGCGGAATGGCGGACAAATTTACGGTAGGGCTCATACAGATGAAGTGCACGACGAATAAGGAAGAAAACCTGACACGAGCGGCGGAGAAGATTCGCGAGGCGGCGAAACGAGGGGCGCAGATTATCTCGCTGCACGAATTATTCGCGGGTGAATATTTCTGCCGGACGGAAGACGCGGCGCTGTTTAACATGGCGGAGGCGGTGCCGGGTCCGACGACGGAGCGGATGGCGAAAGTGGCGAAGGAATTAAAGGTGGCGCTGGTGGTGTCGGTGTTTGAGCGGCGGGCGGCGGGCGTGTATCACAACACGTGCGCGGTGCTGGATGCGGACGGGGCGTACATGGGGAAATACCGGAAGATGCATATACCGGACGATCCGCTGTACTACGAGAAGTTCTATTTCACGCCAGGAGATTTGGGATTTTTGAATTTTGATACGAAGTACGCACGCGTGGGCGTGCAGATCTGCTGGGACCAGTGGTATCCGGAGGGATCGCGGCTGACGGCGATGAAGGGCGCGAACGTGATTTTTTATCCGACGAGTATCGGGTGGCATCCACACGAGAAGGGCGAAGTGGGAGCGGCGCAACTGGATTCCTGGAAAACGATTCAGCGGGGGCACGCGGTCGCGAATGGAATCTATGTGGCGGTGGTGAATCGCGTGGGGTACGAGGGAAATCCGGCGAAAGGAGACGCGGGACTGGAGTTCTGGGGAAATTCGTTTGTGGCGGATCCTTCGGGGCAGGTGATGGCGGAGGCGGCGCAGGATAAGGAAGAAATCCTGGTGGTAGAGTGCGATCCCGGGAAAAGCGAGGACACCAGGAGGAATTGGCCGTTTTTCCGGGATCGAAGGATTGATGCATTTGAGGGGATATTGGAGAGGTGGGGAGAGGAGAAGTGAGAGGTAAAGAGATAATAAGGTAAGGAAAGAACAGGGAGCGCGAAGAAGAGACCAGCTCAAGTGCGTGAGGAAGAGGGTAACCCAAGAGCACAGACAGGAGTGTCTGTGCCACTCAAGAGAAGAGATGAGCGAGCGACGGAGAGCAAAACTGCAAAGCAACCCAATTCAAAAGGAAGCTACACCGGGAGAGATGGGGTACCGGATGCCGGCGGAGTGGGAGAGGCATGCGGCGACGTGGCTGGGGTGGCCGCATGAGTTGACGGACTGGCCAGGGAAATTTGCGCCGATCCCGTGGGCGTTTGCGGAGATTGTGCGGCAATTGTCGCGCGTGGAAAGAGTGTATTTATTGGTGGAATCGCGCGCGGCGGAAGGGCGCGTACGGGGAATCCTGAAGAGGGCGGGGGCGAATCTGAAGGCGGTGGATTTCTTTGTGGCGCCGACGGATCGCGGATGGATGAGGGATTCGGGGCCGATCTGCGTGAAGAACGCGGAGGGCGAGGTGGCGTACAACAATTTTGTTTTTAATGGGTGGGCGAAATACGGGAATCATAAGAAAGATGCGGCGGTGGTAGGGAAAGCGAATCAGAAGCTGAAAAGGCGCGTGTTTTTGCCGATGCACAAGGGGCGGCGCGTGGTGCTGGAAGGCGGATCGATTGACGTGAATGGACGCGGGACGCTGCTGACGACGGAAGAATGCCTGCAGAGCAAGGTGCAGGAGCGGAATCCGGGATTCACGAAGCAAGATTATGAGGAAGTGTTTCGCGCGCAACTGGGCGTGACGAACGTGCTGTGGCTAGGAAATGGAATTGCGGGAGACGATACGCACGGGCACGTGGATGATTTGACGCGATTCGTGAATGCGACGACGGTGGTGACGATTGTGGAGGAAGATCCGAAGGATGCGAACTATGCGGCGCTGCAGGAGAATCTGGCACGATTGAGGGAGATGAAGGATCAGGACGGGAAGGCGTTGCGGGTGGAGACGCTGCCAATGCCGATGCCGGTGTGGTTTGACGGGCAAAGATTGCCGGCGAGTTACGCGAATTTTTACATTGCGAATCGATTGGTGATTCTGCCGACGTTTAATGACGCGAATGACCGGGTGGCGCTGAATACACTTTCGAAATTGTTTCCGGAACGCGAGGTGGTAGGGATACACTGCCGGGACCTGGTGCTGGGTCTGGGGACGCTGCATTGCATGACGCAGCAGGAACCGGGGTAAATGGAAATTAGAAAGTAGAACGTTCATTTTTTTGCGGATAAGGAGGCTGGATGACGGGATCGGTTGCAGTGGCGATGTTGCAGGAGCGCGTAATCATCGTGGAATGGCGGCACGGGCTGATCTGGTGGCTGCTGATTGGATTGATTGCGGGATGGCTGGCTGGGAAACTGTCGCGCGGACGGGGATTCGGGTGCATCGGGGATATTGTGCTGGGCTTGATCGGGTCAGTGATCGGGGGATGGATTTTCACGAAGTTGGGAATTGTGCACACGAACACGTTTTTGTATTCTCTGGCGGCGGCGATACTAGGGGCGGTGATCCTGGTGGCGATTGCGCATTTGTTTTTTGGTGGGGAGAAGAGATAGAGGGTTAGACATTTGAAAGATAGAAAATAGAAATCTGCAGAACCTGGAAGTGAGGGCCTTCCTCCATGGGATGTGAAGGGCCAGAAATTTTGCCGCGATCCCTCCACTGCGCGGCGGCTGAACTGCGCCAACGCTCCGGTCGGGATGACAAGAAAAGAGGAACCTAAGAGAAGAGATGTGGTGGCGTTAGATCGTCAGAGCCCACCCTTACAAACCAAGGGTGGGCACCCTCAAGTTCAATGGGATTGTGGCGTTCGGAATGGGCGCCGATGAGAAGAATGAATTCGTAGGCGTCCCACTTGCCATTGCCACCGGGGCTGTCGACGGCGTGATCGCGCAGGCCGGGAGTGGTCTTGAGGAATTCCTCTGTCTTGGCGCGACTCTCGACGAAGTGATCGACGGAACCTCGTGGTGAGCCGAAGCGGTTGGTGGGGACGAGCGGCTCGGGGGCCTGGACCTTTTTGCTGCGGTCGGGAACGTTGGCAATGATGGCGGCATCGATGACGACGATATCGCGGCCGGGGGCTGCGGGAGCGATCATGACTTTTTCGATGACCATGCCGCGGATGTAATCTTCGGCGGCGGCGATGTGCTCCATGCACTCGGCGATCGACCAACGATCGGGAGCGGACTTGAAGTTCCACTGGGCGGGAGAAAGGCCCTGGGTGGCTTCGAGGACACCCTCTTTGCTGGTTTCGACAAGTTGCGTGGCCTTGTCTTTATCCGCTTGCGTGAGTTCCTGAGCGCGAAGGGCGGCGGAGAAAAGCAGAGGAACAGCAAAAGCAAAGGTAGCCAGTCTGCGAGCGATTGTCTTCATTTCTTATCATTCCCCCATTACAGATTAGGACTTGGACTCCGAGGCTGAGGCAGAGGCCCGGCGATAGATCTCATCCATGGTGAGATCTTCGAGGTGCGTAGCAATATACCAGTGATTGCCCCAATTATCGAGAAGACCGCCGCCACGCTCGCCATACACCTGGTCCTTTATGGGCGACAAGAGTTTGGCACCAGCGCGCTGAGCTTGGGCAAAAACTTCGTCACAGTTGGGGGTGTAGTAGTGGAGTGCGACGGTGCGAGGACCCCACTGTCCGTGGGCTTCCGACAGTTCGAGAATCGAATCACCGATCTGAAATTGGGCATGGCCGATCGTACCGGAGCTGGTTTCGTGCTTCACGAGAGTCTTAGCAGCAAACGCGGATTGAACGAAGGAGAGAAAAGCGGGGGCGTCCTTGACGCTGAGGCTGGGGTTCAGATCCTGGAGGAGAGGAGGGCGATAGCTGGAGCCAGCGGTGTGCGTGGCGATGAACCAGTGATTGCCGACGGGATCTTGGATGCCAGCTTCGCGGTCGCCGTAGTCCATCTGCCTGGGAGGGTAGAGAGATTGGGCGCCGGCCTGGATGGCACGCTGGTAGAGGGAGTCGACATCGCGGACATAGAAGTGGAGACCGGCGAGGAGAGGCTTCTTCTCAGAGCCACCAACGTCACCCATCTCGAGCATGGAGTCGCCGAGTTTGACAGCAGCGTGGGAAACGCCGCCACCAGGCGCCTCTGCGCGGACAGTTTCTTCCGCGTTGAAGGCGGATTGCAGGAAGTCGAGGAGACGAGGGACACCGAGAACGACGAGATAGGGAGTGACGCTTCGGAAGCCGGCGGGGATGGGAGAGAGAGACTTGGTCATGTTAGTTCCCTTTTCTGGTTGACGAGAGATGCGAGAAAAAGCAAACCCAGGAGCATAGGCATGAGTGCCTGTGCCACTAGTGCAGAACTCGCCCGTGGGCAGATTATGGCGCGGGGTGGGAAATGAGTATTGTAAAAATTTGACGCGACGCTTCCGTGGCTAGCTGAGGATGGGGAGATGGTTGTGATGGCCGGGGAATCCGGAGTGGTCGGAGAGGTATTTGGAGGGATTGATGCCGGAGAAGGCGCGGAAATCGTGGATGAAATGAGCTTGATCGAAATAGCCGCAGTCGAGGGCGACGTCAGTCCAGCGAATGGGACGGCCGGAGGTGATGCGGCGAAGGACTGATTGGAAACGGCGAACGCGGCAGAAGAGTTTGGGGGCCAAGCCGACGTGATGCTTGAAGAGTTCGATGAAGCGGCGACAACTGAAACCAGTTTCGGAGACAACTTTGGAGATGCTGGTGGTTTGCGGGGCGCAGAGGAAAGTTTTGACGGCGAACTCGACAGTGGGATGGTCGTCGAGCATACCAGCAGCGCGCTGGAGCAGTGCGAGTTCCACGGAGCGAAGTTTGGAAGCGGGAGTGGGAGATTCCAGGATGCGATCGCGAAGTTGGCAAGAGAAGTTGCCCCAAAGGTCGGCAAGATCAAGCTGTTGATTGCAGAGTTCAGAGCTGGGTAGCTTGACAAAGGGGAGGGCGCCGGCGGGACGGAAGGAAATGCCGACAACATGCTGCTGCTCGTCGGTGTCGATGGCGAAGGATTTGGTGTGAGGACCGGCGAGGGTGGCGCCGCGGAAGGTGGAAATTTTGCGCGTGTCGTCGGGGTCGTAGAGGCGGGTTTGGTTTTCCGTAAGATTGATAACGATGGAAATGCAGCCGTCGGGCATGAGTCGCTCTTTGGCATGGGGCTGAGGGTCGTTGCGGTAATACCAGAGGAGCTCGACAAAGCGAGAGAGAGGAGGGCCAGGAGCGAGAAGTAGCCGTTCCATGAGGGAATGGTACGACAGAGAGGAGAGAGAGGAAAGAGGTAGGTGGAGGGGAGCAGGGATGACAAACCAGGAAACAGCAAAACCCCAAGAGCACAGACAAGAGTGTCTGTGCCACAAAGGCGGGGGCGAGCGGGAGGAGAAGCAGTGTGATACGCTTTTTGTGCGAGAAAGATGGAGAGTGCCTGCCTTTGAGTAAAAACAATCAGTCATTATGGGCAATACCGCTGGGGGGACTCGGCGAATTTGGAATGAACATGATGGTGTTCCGGTTTGGAGACGACATCATCGTGGTGGATGCGGGAATGATGTTCCCGGAGTCTGAGTTGCTGGGCGTAGACCTGGTGATTCCTGACATTACGTACTTGAAGCAGAACCGGCAGCACATACGCGCAATCGTATTGACGCACGGACACGAGGACCACATCGGGGCGCTGCCGTATATTTTGCGCGAGTTGAACGTGCCGATTTATGGGACGCGATTCACGCTGGCGTTGGTAAAAAAGAGATTAGAAGAGGCGGGACTTCTGGAATCGGCGACGCTGCGAGAAGTGTTGCCGGGGCGGCTGATCGAGCTGGGGCCATTTGAGATCGAGTTCATTCCGGTGACGCACAGCACGATCGACTGCGTGGCGCTGGCGATCAAGACGCCGATGGGCGTGATCATTCACACGGGCGATTTCAAGATCGATCAGACGCCGGTGGACAACGTGCCGTTCGATCTGCACACCTTCGCGCGGTATGGGAACGAAGGAGTGCTTGCGCTGTTCAGCGACTCGACGAACGTGGAGCGGCCGGGATTTACACCATCGGAGCGGACGGTGACTCCGCGAATTGAAGAGTTGGCGCGGTCGGCGCCGCGGAGAGTGATCCTTTCGTGCTTTGCGTCGTCGATCCACCGGATCCAGCAGGTGATCAACATTGCGGAGAGAGTGGGAAGGAAAATCGCCTTTGTCGGGCGGAGCATGATCGACAACGTGGAGATCGCGCACGATCTGGATTGTTTGCGGATCCCGGACGGGATGGTGGTGCGGCCGCAGGATATCCGGAGTTTTGAGCCGAAGAGGATCATCATTCTGGCGAGCGGTTCGCAGGCCGAGCCGATGTCGTCGCTTTCGCGGATCGCGGTGGACAATCACCGGTTCGTGACCGTGGATGAGAATGACACGGTGATTCTGTCGGCGAGGATTATTCCGGGAAATGAGAAGGCCATCTTCCGAATGCTGGATCATATGTTCCGGCGGCGGGCGCTGGTGTACTACGACAATTCGGCGGGGACGATTCACGTATCGGGACACGCGAGCCAGGAAGAACAGAAGCTGGTGCTGCGACTGGTAAAGCCGAAATATTTCATTCCGGTGCACGGGGAGTACCGGCATTTATTTCGTCATGCAGCGCTGGCGCACCAGTTGGGGGCGGTGAGCGAAGAGATCTTGCTGATGGAAGATGGGAAGTGCATCGAGTTCACGGAGGATGGAGCGTTCCGGAGGGATCCGGTGACAGCGGGGCGCGTGCTGGTGGATTCGGGGTCGCTGGAAGAAATTGAAGCGATCGTGGTGCGAGACCGGAAACATTTATCGGAAGAAGGAGTGGTGATTCCGATTATCGCGATCGATAAGCACACAGGGAAACTGGAGTCTGCACCGGAGGTGGTGTCGCGTGGGCTGATGAGTGAGAATAACGGTGAGTTACTGGAAGGGGCGAAGGAAATTGTGATGAAGACGTTTGAACTGTCGAATCTGGAAGAGAGAGCGGATTGGTCGGTGATCAAAGAGAAAATTCGCGTGGATTTGAAGAGGTACATCAGCAAGCAAACGTCGAAGAGGCCACTAATTTTGCCAGTGATTTTGGAAGTGTAAAAGGGAGATAACTACAAACCAGGCTGCACCCCAAGAAGCACAGACAGGAGTGTCTGTGCCACGGACCGACTAGGGAGTGGTGGAGAGGCGGAAAGTGTAGGCGAATTTGCCTGGTGGCGTGGTGGAGGCGGGGAGAAGGACGTCGAGGGCGTCGGGGGATTGGTGGAATGCGAGTTTGGCAGGAGAGCCGAGGAGTTCGACGTTCGCGATGGTGATGCCCTTGGCTTCGTGAGCGGAACCGAGAGAGCGAATGACGAAGTGGCCGTCGGTGGGCCAGGCCATGGCGATGACGAAGACGGTAGTTCCCTTCTGAGTGAAACGAAAATCTTCTGAGGTGTAGGGCTTGGTTTCCTTGTCGTTGCCGAAACCGGGTTTTACTTTTGTGGGGCCTTCGCCGTAGACCTTCCAGGGAGTGGTGTCGTAGATGGCGTCGCCATTTTGTTTGAGCCACGCGCCGATTTGAAGGAGGGTGGTGCGGACTTCGTCGGGAATGGTGCCGTCAGGGCGAGGGCCGATGTTGAGGAGAAGGTTGCCGTTTTTGCTGACGATGTCGATGAGCTGATGGACGAGGAAATCGGGAGTCTTGAGCTCATCGTGTTCGATGTATCCCCAGGAAATATTGCTGATGGAGGTGTCGGTTTGCCAGTGCTGGGGCTCGATGCCTTCACGGAGACCGCGTTCGAAATCGCGGGCGCCCGTGTGCCAATCGAAAGCGAACTCCTTGATGTCGATGACGCCGGGGATTTTGTTTTGAGCATCGAAATTATAGTAGAAGGCGGCGAACTTTGTGACGTTGGGACGGTAGTTGGGCTGCCCAGCCCACCAGTCGAAGTACATGACCTCGGGTTTGTACTTCTGAACGATTTCGGCGGCGCGAGCGAGCCAGTCATTGGAGAATTCGGGGCTGACGAAGGTCCAATCGTTCATGAGGACATCGGGCTGGTCCTGCAGCCAATGGTGAGCTGGGCCGTAGAGAGAAGCAAACTGGGGATCGTTGACATCGGAACGGAATGTGCGGCCGCCATCGAAGAAGAAATTGTGCTCGGCGCGATGGAGTGATGTGCCGAAGTGCAGGCCCTGGGCGCGGACGGCGGCGGCGAGTTCACCGGTGGTGTCACGCTTGGGCCCCATTTTGACAGCGGTCCAATCGGAGATGTCAGAGTTGTACATTGCGAATCCATCGTGATGCTCGGCCACGGGGATGACGTAGCGAGCGCCGGCGTCTTTAAAGAGTTTGGCCCAGTCGTTGGGATCCCATTTGGAAGCGGTGAAAAGAGGGACAAGATCTTTATAGCCGAATCTGTCTTGCGGGCCGAAGTGGTTGCGGTGGTATTGGAAGGCGGGATCTTTCTGCTGGTACATATTGCGGGGATACCATTCGTTTTCCGCGCCGGGGACAGAGTAGACACCCCAGTGAATGAAGATGCCGAATTTGGCGTCCTTATACCATTGGGGAATTTCGTAGTTGCGAAAAGTTTCCCAGTCCGCGGCGTAGGGGCCGGCGGAGATTTGTTGATCGACGTCGCCGAGGATGGCGGCGCGAGGGGCGTCGTATTTGGAGACGGAACGCTGCCATTCGCGATCGATTTCGGCGGCGGATTTGGTGGTGGCGGTGGGAGCGAGTGGGTCAGTGGATTGAGAGGAGGCGATCGGAGCGAGGAAGAGAGCGAGGAGGAAGAACTTCAAGGGCGTTTTCATGCGCAGCATTGTAGCGCTAAGGGGAAAGAACAAGCTATGACGAGAGGAACACAGGAGGATCGACAAGGCCAGTTACGCGCGCGTAGACAAGTGTTTGTTGTCGTGTGAGGACGACGGCCTGGAGCACTGGGATTCGCGAAGGAGTTTCATGGAGACGGGACGAAGTTCCTCGAGATGTTCCCGAATATAAGCAAGAAGGCGATGTTTCTTGCCTTTGCCCCGGTCACCGAGGTCGCTGTCGGAGGAGGATTTGGGAAGGATTCCGACGGAGCTGCTCTCCACACGGCCGTAAACGGAGTGCCAAGCCTTTTTGACGGCGGAGAGCGAGATTTCGAGTTCGTGGGCAATTTCTTCATCGGTGCCACCGCGAAGAGCTTCTTCCAAGAGGCGCTGTTCGCAGGGAGAAAAACCGATTTGTGGTTCTTGATGGACGAAGAGAGCGCTGGTCCAGGAACCAAAATCCTTATTCATTAGATCTCTCGTCATACAGAACACGTGAGGCTTGCCGACAACCTCAGACAGAGGTCTATCGGGAGAGTCCATGGGTCGCCCATCAGATCCGATCAGGAAGCCGCCGGAGCGGAGAGCCGACTCGATTTCCTCGATGACGGTTCCCTGGCCCAGAAGCTCCTTCAGGCGAAATCCTCTCATTTCTAAATAGAACGCCTCCATGGCATGCTTTCTCACTTCCAATCGATGAATATCATCGGGACTTATTCCCCAAAGCCAAGTGACAGCGTTGAGGCCACCAAGAGCGTTGGCGGCACGGAGATCGTCGTTGGGAAGAAGGGGCGATCGTTTGGAGCAGACCAGCCGAGCCAGGTCGGGCCCGATCCAGAAAAATGGAGGCGACTTGGCAGCCGCTAGAAACTGATCGGTTACAAAGACAAAAACGCCGGCTCCCATCAGGCGAACCGCTCCATCAGGCAAGGTCTCTTCAAAGACTATAGCGCGGAGCGATTCAAGAGAGAGGCATGCACGCAGTGCGGGAGCGAGATGGACAAGGTTGTGACCGTAGCGCGGGGAGTAAACCGGATGAGAGGCAATGACGCTTACACAGCCATCCACATCGCTAGACTTCATGCGGCGGTACCGTAGGGCCATGGGGGCTCCGTCAGAACTGGAACAGGTACCCTTTTAGGATAGTTGTTTATATCACACTAGAAGCGTAAGTTGCACGCAATCCAAGTACCAGGCGTCAAAGAACGACATGAGTGAAAAAATCCTATCCGTCGTGACTTGCCGCTTGCGTGAAATTGCAGGTCTGTTAATTTGCGTAAACGGTGAAAAATCATAAGCGGTCGAAAGGCGCATTGGCTACCAATCAGTGAGAGCCAAACCGGAGTGTGGAAAGGCTCCTAAAGAGAGGATCACAAACTGTGAATGAATCTGGCCCCGAATCGTTCATCCGGGTCTACCTGCTAATCGAGAACCGTCTGTTACGCGAGGCACTCGAGCGGATTCTGCGCAAACGTGCGAGCTTTCAGGTAGTTGGGAGCAGTGGAAAAGAGGAATGCTCGCCGCAGAGAGTTCTAGAGAGCCAATGCGAGGTGATGGTGCTGGATTTTTTCGACGCGAGTTGGCTGGAGGTCCATCTACCGCCAAAGGCTGGTCACGTTTCTGCTTTGAAACTACTGTTGATCGGAATGAGTGACGACTCTGAGCAATTTCTTGCGGCGGTTCGCGGTGGTGTGACCGGCTATTTGATGAAGGATGCTTCGGTGTCAGAGGTTATTGCGGCGGTGCGTTCTATATTAAGAGGAGAGGCCGCCTGCCCACCTGAATTGTGCCGATATCTGTTCCAGTATGTATCGCAGATGCCGCAAGGCAAGTCAGTTGCGACTAAAGAGGGACGACCCGAACTAACGCTACGGCAGCGACAATTAGTTGAGTTGGTTGCGAAAGGTCTGACGAACAAGGAGATTGCATCCCAGCTGAATCTTTCGCAATACACGGTGAAGAATCATGTACGACGGATCATGAAACACGTTGACGCCGGAAGCAGGGGACAAGCGGTTGAGATGATCCTGTCGCACGGGTATACCCTTAACGCGGGAGAGAGTTTGCGTTAAGACGGCGGGGAGAGTGGTGAGCCTCCGTGGCCTGGGACGGACGAATAGAGTTCAGAGCTGGATTGAAGTTGGATGTAAAACCCGCCGAATAAGAAATACCCAATAGCCAAGTGTTACACCGACACCTTGGGTACACGCGTACACGGGGAGGAGGAGAACCCAAGAGCACAGGGTATTTGTGCCATGCAAACCAAGAGCATGCAAACCCAAGAGCACAGACAAGAGTGTCTGTGCCACTACTCCAGAGTGGAATGAAAAGATGCTGGCGCCGAAGATTTCGATTCAACAAATCAGGATTCTTGATTCTTGGCGAAGCGGGGGTATAGGCTTCGAAACACCCAGCGAGGAGGAACTTATGGCCACAGCTACGTCTGTAATAGAACCGAGCGTGAAGATTAGCGCGAACAAACTGTTGATCAATGGGAAATGGGTGGATGCGGCTTCGGGGAAAACGTTTCCGACGATTAATCCATCGACCGGCGAAGTAATTACGCAGGTGGCAGAAGCGGATGCCGCGGACGTGGACAAGGCAGTGGCGGCGGCGCGGGCGGCGTTTGACAAGGGGCCGTGGCGCAAGAAGATGACGGCGTCGCATCGCGGGCTGTTGATGAACAAGCTGGCGGATTTGATCGAGAAGCATGCGGAGGAATTAGCGCAACTGGAGGCGCTGGATAACGGTAAGCCCTATCACGTGGCGCTGGCGGCGGATTTGCCGCTGACGATTGCGTGCTACCGGTATTACGCGGGATGGGCGGACAAGATTCAGGGGAAGACGATTCCGGTACAGGGCCGTTACTTCACTTATACGAAGCACGAGCCGGTGGGCGTGGTGGGGCAGATTATTCCGTGGAATTTTCCGCTGTTGATGCAGGCGTGGAAATTGGGGCCTGCGCTGGCTTCGGGTTGCACAGTGGTATTGAAGCCGGCGGAGCAGACGCCATTGAGCGCACTGCGCGTGGGCGAATTGATCCTGGAGGCAGGATTCCCGGAAGGCGTGGTGAATATTTTGCCGGGGTACGGGCCGACGGCGGGTGGAGCAATTGCGCGGCACATGGATGTAGATAAGGTGGCGTTCACAGGATCGACAGAAGTGGGCCACTTGATCATGAGAGCAGCGGCGGACACGAATTTGAAGAGGGTGACGCTGGAGCTAGGCGGGAAAAGCCCGAACATTGTGTTTGCGGACGCGGATATGGATAAGGCGATTGAAGGGGCGCACTTCGCGCTGTTTTTTAACCAGGGACAATGCTGCTGCGCGGGCTCGCGGCTGTATGTGGAGGAGAAGGCCTACGACCAATTCGTAGAGAAAAGCGTGGAGCGGGCGAAGAAGCGGACGGTGGGGAATCCATTTGACAAGAATACGGAGCAGGGCCCGCAAGTGGACCAGGACCAGTTTAACAAGGTGATGAACTACATCGACATTGGAAAGAAGGAAAAAGCGAAACTGGTGGCGGGCGGGGGACGAGTGGGCGACAAGGGATATTTCATCGAGCCGACAGTGTTTGCCGACGTTCAAGACGATATGAAGATCGCGCAGGAAGAGATTTTTGGGCCGGTGATGTCGATCTTGAAATTCAAGGATATTCACGAAGTGGTGGAACGGGCGAACAACTCGCTGTATGGATTGGCGGCGGCGGTTTGGACGAATGACATTACAAAAGCGCATGCGATTGCGGACGGAGTGAGGGCGGGGACGGTGTGGGTGAATTGCTATGACGTGTTCGACGCCGCGGCGCCGTTTGGTGGATTCAAGCAGTCGGGGATTGGACGAGAGCTGGGAGAGTACGGGCTGGCGAATTACACCGAGGTGAAGACGGTGACGGTGAAGCTGTAGGGGATAACTATCAGCGATCCGTGATCAGAAGGCAGCGACCGGCGACCAGTGCGCAGCGAGTCGTCGCGAATGATCGTGGCAGAGAGTCGAGAAGGGCTGCCGCGCCTACGGCGCTTGAGATGCTTTTGTGGATGCAGGCCCAGCGCTTACGCGCTGGGCTATCGTCTGTCGCGCCGCTGGCGCTCCGGTCGAGACAAGAAAAGGCAAGAGCGAAGGCTGCCCTACGCAGCTAAGACAAAAGACAAGAACAGCGCAGAAAAAAAAGGAGTACGCCAGAGTCGATCGTGGCCGGAGTGGATTAGTTGCCGGAGCGCCTGGGGAGGCGGTGCCTACAAAGGCAAAAAAAGCGTAAGCTACAGAAGCAAGCCTGAAGCAAGAAAATACGTAAGACAATGAGGGACCATGGGACGGAGACGTGTGGGAGTGCGGCCCGTGTTCGCAGCCTGCTTCTCTTTGGCGCTGGTGTTTTTGGTTGGGGCAAATGGAACATTTGGGCAGATGGGCGGGGATGGATCAGTGGCGAAGGCGCGGGCAAAGCACTTGCGGCACGGGATTAATTTGAGCCACTGGTTCGCACAGGCGGGCGGGTCGGCGAATTATACCAAAGAACATTTTGAGAGCACGGTAACGGCGGAGGACATTGCGCTGATCAAGGCGATGGGATTTGACCATGTGAGGCTGAGCGTGAATCCGCAGCCGATGTGGCGGCACAATGAGGCGGACGAAATACCGGCGGAGTATTTGGGGTATCTGGACGCGGCGGTGAAGATGATCCTGGATAAGGATCTGGCGGTGGTAATCGATATTCATCCGGACGGAGAGTTCAAAGAGAAACTTTCGAGCGACGCGGCAGTAGAACAGTTTGCGGATTTCTGGCGCGGACTGGCGAAGCATTACAGTTCGTGGGATACGGAGAAAGTGTTTTTCGAGACGCTGAATGAGCCGGAGATGCGGGACCATTACCGGTGGAACGGGATCCAGGCACTATTGGCGGTAGCGATAAGGGAGGGAGCGCCGAAGCAGACGATTATCGTGGAAGGGGCGCGTTGGGCGGACGATGATGACTTGGTTTTCATGCAGCCGCTGCGCGATACAAACATGATCTATAACTTTCATTTTTATGAGCCACATTTGTTTACGCATCAAGGAGCGACATGGGGAGAAAGTTACTGGCACTTTTTGAAGGAAGTGCCGTACCCCTCGACGACAGAGAATGTGCAGGCAGTGGAGGCGCTGGTGCCCGACCCGGTACATAAACTGGCGGTGCAGCGATATGGAGCGGAACACTGGAACGCGGCGCGGATGGAAGCGGAGTTTGCGCCAGTGGCGGCGTGGGGGAAAAAGTGGGATGTGCCGCTGGTGTGCAATGAGTTTGGAGTGTTCCGGAAAGTATCGAAGCCGGAGGATCGGGCGAGATGGTTGAACGACGTACGGACAGCGCTGGAGAAAGATGGGATTGGATGGACGATGTGGGATTACGAAGGCGGGTTTGGGGTAGTGGATAAGAAGGATGGGAAGACGATGGTGGATGAGGGGACGGTGAAGGCGCTGGCGATGAAGATGGTGGGAGCGCCGTGAGCGGTGAGTTTTAGGCGGGAAGTGTTGCGTGACCGAAGAAGGTGTGGGCGGGCAAAGCGAAGAGTACAGACAGGAGTGTCTGTGCCAACAAGAGCCGGCAGGATGCCGGCGCTACCAGGGCCAAAGGACAGGAGCGGCTGTGCTAGGTGAGGAAGATAAGAGAAGAGAAGAGCGCGGCGACTGTAGAGACCATGGGGCAAAAGATACGGGGTTATGAGGCGCACGACTTTGAGGCGATCCATAAGTTGGATCAGGCGTGTTTTCCTCCGGGGATATCGTATAGCAAATGGTCGCTGCAATATTTCTTGAATCTGGCGACGGCGGATTGCCTGGTGGCGGAAGAGGAGAAGAAGATCGTGGGATTCATTCTGGCGGAGACGAATCCGCCGCTGGCCCACATCATCACACTGGATGTGGCGGAAACGCACCGGAAGAAAGGAGTGGGAAGCGCACTGCTGGGGGAGATCGAGCAACACTTTGCGTATCACGGGATCCAGTCGGTGCTGCTGGAAACGGCAGTGGACAACGAAAGTGGGATTGCGTTCTGGACACATCATGGATATCGTAGCGAAGCAGTGGTGAAGCGGTATTATCTGGGGAAGATTGACGCGTACGAGATGAGGAAGAGATTGGAAAGAAGAAGTGGCGAGTGACGAGTGCCTCAAGTTCATTTGGGCAGAATGTAACTAAGGACGAACGGGAATTAAGAGAACGGTCAGAGTTACGTTGAATCTAAAACCCCGCACCTAAAGCGAAGGGCGGGGCACCCGAAAGAAAAATCAGGAGCGGAAGAGTGAATGACTACCTGCTGAGTGTGGTTTTGGGGATTGTGGAGGGGTTGACGGAGTTTTTGCCGGTGAGCTCGACGGCACATTTGAGGATCACGGAGGCGTTGCTGCACATCGACCTGGCGAGCGGGTACTGGAAGATGTACACGATTGTGATTCAGTTGGGGGCGATTTTGACGCTGCCGATCTATTTCCGGCACCGCATCGGGAAATTTTTGTCCACGTTCCCAAAGGGGGAGCGGGGGGATCGGACGATCCTGACGCACCCGTTGAGTTTGACGATGGTGGCGTTTGTGGTGACGGCGATACCGGCGTTTCTGATGACGAAAATTATCGGGAAACACCTGGAAAGTTTGTACATCATAGGATGCGCGCTACTGATAGGCGGAATCGTGATGTGGTTCATCGATTCGCGGAACAGCAAGGCGGAAGCGGAGGGAGAGGGGGCCAAGGGCGGATTGATTCACACGTGGCACATGGAGGATATGAGCCTGGGGCAGGCGGTGTGGATCGGGGCGTGCCAGATTTTGTCGGCGGTGTTTCCGGGGACGTCGCGATCGATGTCGACGATAGCGGGAGGGCAACTGGTGGGAATGTCGAGGGCGTCGGCGCTGGAGTTTTCCTTTTTTTTATCGATACCGACGATGGTGGTGGCAACGGCCTACGATTTACTGAAATCGGTGCTGGGAAAGAATGCAAACCCGATTGGGGTGTCGAGTATTGATGCGCACGGGTGGCTGGTGCTGGGGATGGGATTTGTGGTGTCGTTCATCGTGGCCTACGGAACGGTGGCGTGGTTCATGGCGTGGGTGAGGAAGAGGGGATTTGGACCGTTTGCGGTGTACCGGATTATTTTGGGGATTGTGGTGCTGTATTTTGCGGGGAGGATGGTGGGGTAGGAAAGTTTCAGGTACCTAGTTTGAAGTCTTAAGTAATGCGTTTAAGAGCTGCCAGCGTGGCGTTCGCCGAGGTTGATGGCGCTGAGACCGTCAGATACGTTCTCAAGAATTAAGGGATTGCGGAGGTGAAGCGTGTGTAAGAAGGTACATCACCCTTATCACAGCCATGGCAAGCCTGATGAGGCCTCTCGGCGCGCATTTCTTTCTTCCCTTGTTTCCGCGTTCGTATTTCTGCCCTTCGCGTACGGACAGGAAAAGAGTCCTGCCGGCATGGCGGAGCAATTCCGCCGGTGGTCCGAGGAGGCGGAAAAAGAAGGGCTTGCCGCACCGTTCCGGGGAATCACGACGAACTATGATGTGATGCCGGGACTATTCCAACTTAGTCCCAGTGGAGTTTCCACGGAAGCAGTGCGGGATGCGGCGGAGAAGTTCATCGCGTCGCTAAACAATGTGCAGCTCGCGAAGACGATGTTCCCGGTTGACGATATCCAATGGCGAAAATGGATGAACCAGCACTACTACGTGCGACAAGGCATCAGCATGCAGGAGATGACGGAAACACAGCGCGAATTGGCATTTGGGCTGATGCGGGTATCGCTGAGCACGCGGGGGTTTGAGCTGACGCGGAATGTGATGCGTTTGAACGAGACGCTGGCGGAACTGGCGAAGGATCCTATATTTCTGGGCGAGTGGCTGTACTACATCACGATTATGGGGCGGCCGTCGGCGACGGAACCGTGGGGCTGGCAGTTCAGCGGGCATCACGCAATCATCAACTTTTTTGTGCTGGGCGACCAGGTGGTGATGACACCACTGTTTCTGGGGTCGGAGCCGGTGAAGGCGACGTCGGGAAAATACAAGGGCGTGGAAATACTCCAACAGGAACAGAAGGATGGGCTGGGGATGGTGCGCGCGCTGACGGGACCGCAGCAACAGAAAGCAATATTGAATTTCTCCAAAACCGGGAATAACAATTTGACGGAGGCGTTCAAGGACAACGTGGTGCTGGAATATGCAGGTATCCAGGCGAAGGATCTGGAAGGCGCGGCACGGAAGCAATTGCGAGATCTGGCGCAATTGTACGTAAGCAATATGGATGACGGGCACGCGCGAGTAAAGATGGGTGAAGTGGAGAAGCACATCGAGGACACGAGGTTCGCGTGGATTGGCGGCACGCAGAATGACAGTGTGTTCTACTACCGGATTCAGAGCCCGGTAATTTTGATTGAATTTGATCACCAAAGGCCGGCGAACCTGAGGGAATATGCGAAGGATCCTAACGTGCCGACGCAGCAACATATTCATTGCGTGGTGCGAACGCCGAATGGAAATGATTATGGAAAAGATTTGTTGAGGCAGCATTATTTGACGCATGCGCATGAGAGTTGAGGGTTCTTGTGGCCGTTGAGTTGTCAGAGGCGTGCGGTTGAGAAGAAGCCGGCAGGATGCCTGCGCTACCACTGCGAGCTAAGGGATGGAAACTGGGGAGAAGAGGGGCTTGTGCGGGGCGGTGCGGATGGTATGATTTTGACGTTCCTCCAGAGAGGGGTGCATCAGCGCCACACCCCCTGTGGCACTCAGCCTTCCCCAAAAAGCTGAGGAGAAATATGTGCGCGTTCTAACCCCTACCGCAAACAAGCGGCTTAATGAACTGGTTGGCTTTGTGTGCATCACGTTGGCGGTCCTGATCGGGCTGGCCTTGATTTCGTATTCCCCACGAGATGCGGCATTTAATGTGAGCGGACCCGCGGCCGACGACCACCCGGTGAGGAACTGGATCGGGCCGGTTGGGGCCTACACGTCCGACCTGCTTTTTCAAGTGTTTGGATTTGCGGCGTTTTTGCTGCCAGTGGGGTTTGGCATTGTGGGATGGAGATGGATCCGGAGCCAGGCGATCGATTCGCAATGGGCGACGCTGACGGGGTATGTGCTGCTGATGATGTCGCTCCCTTCCCTGCTGTCACTCAGTCACTTTCCGGAGGTGCGCGGAGCGGTGCCAGCGGGCGGACTGTTGGGGGCGGTGGTGTCGCACGGTCTGCAAGCGGGATTCAATTTTTGGGGAGCAGTGCTGGTGGCGGTGGCGATCTTGATTGTGGCGCTTTTCCTGACAACGAGTTTTTCATTCAGCGGGGCGCATGCGTGGGCGAGCAGCCAGAAGGGTCCGTTGGGAAAGATGGAGAAGCTGGGAATCCTGGCGCGGGCGCAAGCGCGTTGGCACGATTGGCGAGATGAGCGCGAACAGAAGAGGATGCGGCGGGAAGTAGAAGAGCGGCGGATGGCTGGCCGGAAGCCGGTGGCGACGCAGATTGTAGGGAAAGTGGAAGCCGCGGAACAGCCGAAGACGATTCATCTGGAAGATTTGAGCGACGTGTTTAAGGGGAAGAAGGCAGAGGAGGAGAAGGAAGAAGAGGAGAGAGCGGCGGGGCATAAAGTGCCGATTCTGCTGATGAACGGGGAGAAGCCGGAGAAGGGGAAAAAGGCAGACCCGAAGATCGCGAAGACAAATACGAATTACCGGCTGCCGGGCGTGCAGCTACTGAGGTCGGGCGAAGGTTCGCAGAAACTGGATGAGGATGAACTGAAGCTGCGGGCGCGCGCTATTGAAGAGAAGTGCCACGAATTTGAGGTTGAAGGGCGCGTGACGCAGATCAATCCGGGCCCGGTGGTGACGACGTTTGAGTTCAAGCCGGAAGCAGGAATCAAGTACAGCCGGATTATCGGACTGACGGAAGATTTGTGCCTGGCGCTGCAGGCAGAATCGATTCTGATCGAGCGGATACCGGGAAAATCGACGATTGGAATTGAAGTGCCGAATGACCGCCGGCAGACGATTTCGCTGCGGGAGATTATCGAGTCGACGGAGTTTGCGAATTCACCGAATAAACTGACGTTGGCGATGGGGCGGGATTTGCACGGGCGAATCCGGGTAACAGATTTGTCGTCGATGCCGCACTTGCTGATTGCGGGGTCGACGGGTACGGGCAAGAGCGTGTTCATCAACTCGCTAATGATGTCAATCCTATATAAGGCGACGCCGGACGAAGTGAAGATGGTGCTGGTGGATCCGAAACGGCTGGAATTGAATTTGTACGAAGGAATACCACATTTGATTGCGCCGGTGGTGACGGACCCGAAGGTGGCGTCGAACGTGCTGCGGAACGCGACGAGGGAGATGGAAAACCGGTTGAAGCTGCTGGCGCAGAGAGGTGTGCGGAATATCGACCAGTACAACCGGACATTCCAGAAGCAACAGTCGCTCTCGCTGTTTGACAATGTGGAGGAGAGCGAGCACAAGCCGCTACCGTACCTGATCATTATCATTGATGAGCTGGCGGACTTGATGATGGTGGACACAAATAATGTAGAGGAGTCGATCACGCGGCTGGCCCAGATGGCGCGCGCGGTGGGGATTCACCTGATACTGGCGACACAAAGGCCATCGGTGGACGTGATTACGGGATTGATCAAGGCAAACTTCCCTGCCCGGATATCTTTCCGGGTGGCGAGCAAGGTGGACTCGAGAACGATTCTGGATTCGAACGGGTCGGAATCACTGCTGGGCAAAGGCGATATGTTGTATTTGCCGGCGGGATCGGCGCGGCTGCACCGGATTCACGGGCCGCTGGTGCAGGAAGATGAGATCAGCGCGGTGTGCGACTTCTGGAGACAGCAGGCTCCCGCGAAGTACAACGAACAGTTACTGGAAGCACCCAAGGATGAGGAAGGAAAGGACGGGGAGGGCGGCGAAGCGCGAGGTGAAGAAGGAGGAAGCGGCGAGGGTGAAGGTGCGGACGATGATCTATACCAGGATGCCGTGCGGGTGTGCTGCGAGATGGGTAGAGCGTCGACCTCGACGTTGCAGCGGCGGCTTAGGATCGGGTATGGACGCGCGGCTCATCTGATCGATCTGATGGAGAAGGATGGGATTGTGGGGCCGCCGGATGGAACGAGGCCGCGCGAGGTGTTGAAGGGGCGGAACTGGATGAAGGAGTTTGACGATACGCAGGGGTGAGAGTGTTGAGCGGTGCCCAGGAAACAGTGGGATGGCGGGAAAGGTATGTGTACTACTATCTACACTAAAACAAGAGTTCCCCTGTCCTAGAGGACAGGGGAAAGGCTTAGGACAGGTCTGAGGAAAGTCGTAAAGATAAGCCTGTCCGATGGTTTCTCTTCCGAGCAGTAGATGGCCGCGGCCCAGTACTCGTAGGCTGTATGAGTGATGACGAACTACAGACCAAAGGCCAATTTCAAACTAAAACTGTGTGTTGTGTGCGGGCGTGGAGTCCGGTGGGTGATCGTATGCGCGGCGATGCTGGCGGGCGGAATGACGGCCAGCCAAACGGCGGCCCAGGGAACACTGTCGTTCAGCCCGACGTCGGCGAGCTTCGGGAGCATCAACGACGGAACGAGCAAGACGCTTACGTTGAAGATAACGAATAATGGGCGGGCAAGCGTAATGATCTCGAAAGAAGCGGTTTCGGGAAGCGCGTTCAGCGCGAGCGGACTAACCATCCCGTTATCGATCGCGCCAGCAGCGACCGTAACCGTAACATTAAAGTTTGCACCGCAAACAGTCGGGGCGTTCTCCGGATACCTGGCGATCACGAGCAATGCGAGCAATGGTTCGGTGAATTATGCGATGACGGGGACGGGGCTGGCGGGAGCGTTGACGGCGACCCCGACAGGGGCCAGCTTTGGAAGCGTGCCTTTGGGAACAACGAATTCGCAGACGGTGCAACTGAAGAACACGGGAACAAACAGCGTGACGATTTCGAGTACGAGTGTGGCCGGGAAAGGGTTTGCGCTGCGAGGGATCACGACTCCGCTGGTGCTGGGGGGCGGCAAGACGGTGAGTGCGACGTTGAGTTTCGCGCCGACGGTGATAGGGTATGTGGCGGGAAGCGTGGCGATTGTGAGCACTGCGTCGGACAAAACGCTGACCATGACAGTGAGCGGGACGGGAGTTGGGGATACAAGAACGATCACCACGACACCGACAAGTTTGAATTTTGGTAGCGAGGTAGTGGGAGCGTCGAATACGTTGCCAGTGACACTGAAGAATACGGGCAATTCGACGGTAACGCTTTCAGGAATCACCATCAGCGGAGCGGGAATCACGACAACGGGCGGTGCAAGCGGTACGACGATTGGCCCTGGTCAAAGCGCGACGGTGGATGTTACGTTTGCGCCGAAGGTAGCCGGGTTGGCAAGCGGAAGTGTGAAGATGGCGAGCAACGCAACTAACTCGCCGGCGATGATCACAGTGAGTGGAGACGGCGTTGCGGCGACGGCACACTCTGTGGTGCTGAGCTGGGTGGCGAGTGCGTCGTCGAACGTAGTGGGATATTACGTTTATAGGGAGACTGGGAGCGGCGGATATACGCGGCAGTCGGGCCTGCTGAGCGGATTGAAGTTCACGGATACGTCGGTGACGGCGGGAACGACATATTCGTACGTGGTGACAGCGGTAAATTCGGCAGGGGCAGAGAGCGCGCAGTCGGGGGCGATTTCGGCAAAGATACCTTCAACCGCATCAACGATAGGCCCTTAAAACTGGCAGCTTCCTCAGCTCGAACTGATCGAGCCCAGCAGGCAGAGGGAATTAAGCAGGCGCGTCTTCCTCGCGACTTGCAGACGGCTGGCTTCTGAGCGGGAAGAAATCAAGGACAACTCACACGAATAGCTTTTAGTGCTGTCCCGTTCGTTTTGCGTCCTGTAGGTAAGCCTTCTCTACTCCGTCAGTCGCTAGTGAGGCGCCAGCTTCATCGAGCTGCCTCTTCACTTCGGTGTATAACCTGCGCGCGTTGCCCACTGCGAGACCAATTTGTTTTTCATCAACCGGCTCGTGTCTTTGTCCTACCGCAGCAGCGAGTAAAATTGCCGCCGCAAGGAATACCTGTTTGTCTTCTTCCATGTTCCCTCTCCGTTCCCTATTCTCTTGCCCAATTCCAGTTCATGCCGTGCCCAGCGTCACAGTTCACTCGCTAACTGGCGAGTCTCGCGAAGGTCATACCATCTAATTGTCCTCATCCAGACACTCAACCGAGCGTCACCAATCATTCTGAACGAGCACAGCACTCACCAGGCTTAAAAGGAGGGCTACTTCGCGTCAGGTTCCCTCGAAATCATAACGGAAACGAGGCTGGCAGCCTGTTCGCAGAGCTTGCGATCGTCGGGGCCAAAGGCGGCGAGGAAATGGGAGTCGATATCGAGTTCACCAACAACTTTCTCGTGTGCGAAGAGGGGAACGACGATTTCGGATTTGGTTTCGAGGGAACAGGCAAGATAACGGGGGTCGGCGGAAACATTGTCGACGACAATGGTCTTGCCCGTGGAAGCGGCGCCACAAATACCCTGATTGAGGGGGATGCGGGTGTGCGGGGTCATGGTGCCCTTGAAAGGGCCGAGGACAAGGATGTCGCGGTCGGCTTCCTTTTCGAGCATGTAGAAACCAACCCCATTGTAGCGAGTGAGCTTTTCATGAAGGATGGCGACGATGCCCTTCATGAGCGCGTCGGAAGAAGTGGATTTCGCGGCGAGAGCGTCTAGCTCTGGAATTAAATCGGAGGGTTTAGCGTGTGTGGTTGTCATGAATTGATAGTGCAACACAATCACGGTGAGAGACGAATCGCTTTTGGCAGCAAATGTAGCTGGAAGGTAAAGACGCAGGAACGGGGACTGGCCTGGCAAGAAAGACATCTGCTAGCATGCGAGAACCTAATCTAGCATGCGGCGCGCACACTACATCGTGGGACTGCTGGGGCTGGCAGGATTCGCACTGAGCGGACAGGCGTTGAGATTTCACCGTCCAGCGCTGGAATCGCTGGAAGCAGGGACGCAGATGATGTTTGTTTCGCGGCATATTTACCTGTTGGGGGCGGGAGTCGTAAACCTGATGTTGGGGTTGTATCTGCAGGTGCAGCCGGAGAGTTGGAGAAGGCGTTTGCAGGTATTTGGATCGATGCTGATACTGGCATCACCGTTTTTTCTGGCGTTAGCGTTTCTGGGAGAGCCAGGATTAGGGATAGCGGGGCGATCGTGGCGAACGGGAGCGGGTCTGTTCACGCTTTTAGGAGGCGCGCTGGCGCACTTCATTGCGAGCAGTCGAAGAGGGGTGCACGTCAAGAAAATGATAGGTCATGCGGCCCTGCGTTCTGATCTGCGCTCCCAGAAGTCTTGAAAACGACCACTGAGTTTTGAGCAGCGGAGAGCAATGATGGCGTTTGAGCCTGGCTTGGTCCAGTGCATACCGGCACGTTTGAGGCGCGTGCCAATGGCCACCTTGCATCCAGCCTCGACAACACCGGAGGACGTGCACAAGCCCTGAGCGTGGAACTCCGTATAGCGCATACGCTCGCGGTTGGTCTTGAAATAATGGAGACAGCGACGAGCCAGATCCGAGCGCGGGACCTGGCGGCGGATGGCGTTGAGCAGCGCTGGGAATTTTCCGGTATCGAGTTCTTCCTTGCGGCGTTCTGCCCATTGAGCAGCCCGTGGGGCGGTGGGACCGTAAAGAGCTTTTCCGAGATCACTCAAATATTCTTTGGCATGATAGCGGTCCACGATCTGGGTGGCACCTGGAAACTGATCGTCGGCGATGTTCCAAATCCATAGGGCTCCATCCCCGAGCACGACCCTGTGAGGCGCTTGGCAGAAACGGCGGCGCGTAGCTTCTCTCCAGACGCGCTGGGCAAAGGGAGAACGGGACGCAGCGGTATCCAGCGCGCAGGCACTCTCCAGGGCCGCTGAATAGGTGACCGATCCTTCATCGCGGACGGGGGTGCCTTGTTCATCGCGCGATTCCGCACTCCAAATGGTGCAGAGTTTCACCTCGCCGGTCTTGGCGGATCCGTCCGGTTGTTTGCCAGTACGGCCAACGAGTTCCTCTGCTCGAAGGGGAATCCCAGTTCCGTCCATGCCGAGATACAAAATCCGCGGCAGAGGAAGAGCATCCAGGGGTTCGCTGTGCAAGCGTTCGTCTTCGGCGACTTCTTTTCCCAACGCTTCGGCCGTTCTCTCCACCTGCTTGGCATCGACTGGCACGCCGGCCAACTCGCGCAGCAACGCACTGCCCTCCTGGAAGCTGACCATGGCCCCTACGGTGCCGGTCATGCGCGTGAGGGCAGGAGAGAGTGAACTGTTTTCTAGGCCCAGTTGCTGATCACGAGGGCAGAAGCCCTGGCCGCAAGATGAGCAATGATAGTAAGCGCGTTCCAGGCGCAAGGGACCAAGTACACAGAGGAAGTTTTTGGCCCGGCGTCCGGCATAGCGCGCTTCTTGTCCACAGCTACACCGAATTCGCGAGCCTCGCTCATCGCTGGTGTCAGCATTGAGACGTTGCTCGACCGCAGCTCCGGCCAGTCGCAGGACGCGTTGTCGCACGAGGAGCTCCAGCGCTTCCAGATCCAGCTCTTCCACCGCCTGACGACCGAGGAGCGTCTCAATCTCCTGAACGACGTCGATGGCCAATAGATCGGCGAAGAGGTTTTTTTTTAGCCTCGCTCGCAGGGAGCGCTTCCACTTCCCGCACCTGGGCGGAGCAGATTTGCTCACTCACGAGGATTAGTTCCCGCACCAGTTTCCGGAAACGGTGGTATTCCGCGATCTGTGCTTTGGTGCGTTCGACGGCGGGGCCCTGGGGAATCACCTGGGTGATCGTCTTTCCCGCAAGGCGATGAGACAACGAATAGGATGGGCCGTGTCCCGGGGAATCCTTCTGAGCGCAGTGACAGTTGCGCTTGCCACATTTACGAAATCGTGCGGTGAGAAAACCGGGGCGCATGTCATCGACGCCGGCCAGACTGGCGGTGAGCTGATCACGTCTATCTCGGAGTGCCTGCAAGGAAAGAGTCATAGGAGCCTCCTGTCTGACAGGCATTATAACCTGTCAGATACGGAAAGAAAACCCCGAGCAAACCCTATCAGACTTCCTAGGGAATTTTCACGTCGTGCGCCCGTCGAAGAGGGGCAGATTGACAGGCAGAAGTGCGGTCTCTAAACTACTAAAGTTGTATGCCGGGGTAGCTCATTGGTAGAGCGCCGTCCTGAAAATCCAATAAATCACCGCTCAAACATAGCATTTAGCGATTAAGTGTAATCACCTCTTTGCACCCTCGGGCACACGCGGGCACGGGCGAGCACCAAGAGCAAAGCAGAACAGACACAAAACCGACACACCCACCACGGCAGAACTACCTGACGAGCGTTCCCGCCGTAGTTCCCGGATAGCTTCACACCCTGCCCCGCGCCTAGCGCGGCGTCCCTTCCTTCACGAGTTGTTGGACGCGCTGCTGGGTGAGATTCAGTGCTGAGGCTACGCTTGCCACGTTTACGGTGGGCATTCAAGGGGCTCCTCAGAAAGCTTAGCTGAAAAAGAAAAACCAAGTCCGTCCAGAAACTTCTGTCGCAGGCCATTTGGAGCGGTCGCCGTCACCCGCAATGGCCACCCGGCCTTGGGAGGACCCTGCGTCGCTGGTGCTCCCTGGCACTCGCGCTGTCGGGATTGAAAACGTCAAACTCGACTTCCACACCTAACCCCTTCGGTAACAGTCAACCGCTGAAGACGTGGTGGAGAAGGGAGGCGACCGGTGGGTCGCTCTCGGCTGCTTAGTCACTGCAATCGCCTGCTTCGTCCCAATGTGGAGGTTCATGAAGCAGAGAAGAGCCGAGTACCGGGCCCTTGAACAAACGCAGTTAGAGATTGCGCTAGACTCGGCAGATAAAGAGGTGGCAGTGTTCCAACGTTTCTCCGCATATCTCAGTTGCCAAATCTCACGAAGAGCGCTTCCGACATCATTGGCTGGTGATGAGATCTGCGTGGCAATGAGCAGAAATGCTCGCCATATTGTCTCTCGCAAGAGAACAAGAATTGTCGGTCAAACTGCGGGCATTAGCTATAAGGTCTCAAAGAATACGCGTGTACGGCTAGGCGGATTTCAAGGAGAACCGCAGACCACATTTTACGACGAGGAAGCAGACACAGGAACAGTCTACGTGACTAACCAAAGTGGTCGCCAATAGAAAAGATCGCCAAAATCGCAGTCGACGGCAATAACAACGTCGTTCAAGTCCTCATTGAAAATCGTGACGCTCCCTTGACTGTAAGAATCACAGAACAGTTTCGCGCTCCCGTCTTAGCTGCAGCAACTGAATGCATGGTGAGACAGGCGCTCGGTCATAAAGCAGTTGGCAAGAGCCGGTAAACGACTGCATACCATCATCATTAGCCACATTTATAAGGGGCATGGTCAGTCTGACGTAGCTGGCCAAATCGAGGCAGAATCTAAGAGGAAAGTGGGTGCCATATGCATCTTCCATGCAGTCATTTATGACCGAGTTTTCGGCGAGAATTCGCAACTTGTGGAATTTGTGGCATTCTGCAACAGCTAGCCGGTTTCTGTCGGTAAATGAGGGCTCCACGGCCGAAACTTGGTGGGCCCGCGCATATCCAAAAATATTCCGGTACCGATGGATGTAGAGCATTCGGCTTTCGACCGAAAGCTTTGGCATGCGAAGTGAAACTAAGGGTAGTGATTAGGATTTACGAACAAGAACCAATCGCGAGCGCGAATCATCCCTTGCTGACGCTGGAAAATGTGGCCTGCACGCCCCATATCGGGCACGTCACCAACGAGGAATATGAGGTTCAGTTCACCGACATCTTTGACCAGATCATAGCTTACTGTGCGGGTGAACCCATCAATGTCGTCAATCCGGAAGTGTTGCAACCCAATCGTCCGCGACAGATCAGAACATAAAACCATTGTGCCATCCTAATATTCGGAGATGCTGGAGGGTTGTTCGATCGCGATGTCCTCGCATCATGCCCAATTAGCGCTCGGCGGTGTGCTGGCAGCGTCATGCTTTCAGAGCCTAGCCGTGACTCGCAATTCCCTTCGCCAACACTATTACCGACTTCGCTCCGGCCTTCCGATCCTTCGCAATCTCCAAATATTCTGGGGACTCGGCCCAATCCCGAAACGACGGCTCATCCGGAAACGAAACCACAACCACTTTGTCACCGTCCCAAGTTCCTTCGACGATCAACGGACTTTCGTCCGCCACCAGCACCCGGCCGTTATAATTCTTGAATACTTCCATAAATCGGTTTACATATCGCTCGTAAGTCGCCGGATCGTGAATCCACAACTGCGCAATCGCGTAAACGCTCATAGAGTCTCCTCGCATCCCGCTGCCCGATCTGACGCGCACTATCTTACCCGGTCATGCTTTGTGACAGATCATTGCAATCGGTCAGGACACATCTTGAACTCGCGCGTAAGTATTGGAGAACTGACAGGAGTTTGACATCTCTGTGACACCTCTCGACCGCCGCGCCGCTATCCTGAACGGGGCGTTGAAGTTCGTTACAACACATGGAGAAAAACGGGTTCCTTCCAGAAACTCGTCCGGCTCCCTGCAAAGCGCAGCCACCTCCTGGCCATGCCCTGATACGAACAACGTAAACTCAAAGTGGGTTGAGGGAAAGATGCAAGATTGGCCATGAAATCATCGCTAGTGTTTGTATTTAATCCCAAAAGCAGCGCTTTCCGTGGCCTGCTCCACTGCGAAAGCGGTAAACCCTTCGAGATCGACAATACTTCCGCCATTCAGTCCGGCCAAAGATGCGTGGCCGTCTCGAACAGTAGCTTAAGTAACTTTTGAACGGATCGGCAAAATCTTGAAAAGTTCTTGTTTTTCCTTGGAAGGTCGCGCGCGCCCTCTTCACGTTTAGGAAATTCTAGATTCCATCTCAAGGAGACATCCATGTCCGAGTTCACAATCACCTATCGTGGGACGGTCTATCCATGGCAATGCGACCACATGGGACACATGAATGTGATGTGGTACGTCGCGAAATTCGACGAGGCGTCCTGGCAGTTCCTCTCCTGCGTCGCTCTGACACGCGCGCGCATCTCGCGCGATGGCACCGGCATGGCGGCCGTTGAGCAGCGCATCGAGTACAAGCGCGAACTGCGTGCCGGCGATGTTGTCACGGTTCGTTCAACGGTGCTGGAAGTGAAGGACAAAGGAATCCGCATGCGTCACGAGATGACAAACGATGAGACCGGAGACCTCGCTGCGGTAACCGAAATTGTTGGCGTGCACATCGACATGACGGCCCGAAGAGCGTGCTCCCTTCCATCCGACGTGCGCGAACGCGCAATCATGATGATCAACAACGAAGGTGGCCTGAATCGCGATGAGCCAAGCGCGATACTCGCGAGAGGAGACAGATAAGAATGTCGGAACAAATTGGAAGAGAAGAATCGTGATGAAGCCGCAACTCACACTAACTCATCTGCTCGAACGCGCAGCAAAGCTCCATCCTAAGGTCGAGATCGTTTCCCGGCGGCCTGATAACTGGATGCACTATTCAACCTGCATCCGCCCCTAAGAAGCGGAGATACAAACGATCTACAGGTGGCCCAATTGTCTCAAGCCTGCGAGGTTGTCCCATTCGGCCCAAGCCTCAAGAATTTGGCCATTCCGAACACGATAGATTGCAATGTATTCGGCATTCATCGTCTTACCGCTGGGCAGGTACGAACCCATCGCACCGTGTTGAACTCCACGGAAATGGTGCCGCACGGCAACTTTTTCGTCTTCAGCAAATATGTCGAGGATTGTTTCCTGGGCGTCTGGGAATGTCTCATATTCACGACGAAGAAACCTCACGAGGTCAACGCGGCTTCGGACGGGGGGTTCACCGGCGGCAATACTGTGCCGCACAAAGTCCGGCGCGACAAGTGAATCGAGCCTTTTCCAGTCCTGGGAGTTGATCGCGTCGACAAAAGCCTGAATGGTTTGTTTCGGTTCCATGAAGGCGTGCCTCGAAGAAGGATAAGCTTCCCCAAGTCTACTCGCGGTATGGACAAACCCGGCCTCCCAATCTCATTTTCCCTCTCACCTGGTCGCCTAGGGCTTACGATCGAATGCATTGTCAGTTGGAACGCGCCCACAAGAAGACCCTGTTCTTACGCGACAGGATAAAGAGAGTTGTTGGCAATCGAATGTACCCAACAGATGAACACAGGAGAAACGTGTAGATGTTTTTCGATATTGTGGACGCTCTGCGCACCTTGGTTGCTGCCGGTAAATGTGCGACACTGAATGGCAACTCAGGGCGATTCGCCGGCAGGAGCGTGCCGTGTGGGGTCGACAATTTCCTCGCTGATCGGGGCAGCCGATAGCGGCGATAACGCGGCCGCGAATGTACTTTTCAGCACTCTATACTCGGAGCTGCATCGGCTGGCGAAACGGGAGCTAGCTCGGTGGGGAACCCCGGCAAGCCTGAGTGTTACCACTCTTCTGCACGAAGCCTATCTCGACATTGCCGCACGCGAAGGCCAGTCTTTTCCTGACAGAGCACGCTTCATGGGGTATGCCGCGCGCGTGATGCGCGGACTCGTCATTGATCACGCCCGGAACCGCAACGCCATCAAACGTGGGGGCGGATTCGAAATCACTTCTCTCAAAACCGACCTGGGCGAGAATTCTGTCGACGTCAAAGAACTCTCGTCGATCAGCGATGCGCTCGATCAGTTGGCGAAAGTCGAGCCTAAGCTGGCTGAACTGGTCGATATGAAGTTTTTCTGCGGGTTCTCTTTTGCCGAAATCGCTGCCCTGGAAAACCTATCAGAACGGACCGTACAGAGAAGATGGGAAAAGGCGCGCATCTATCTCCATCGCCACATTCGCGCGGATTTGCCGCTCTGAGGAATTGATGTCCAAACTCAGTGACGACCAATGGCAGGCCCTTAGTCCATACCTTGATGAAGCGCTGGAAATGACAGACGAACAGCGCTCCACCTGGCTGTTATCGCTGCATACGGAGAATCCAGCTCTCGCCGATCAACTGGAAAAGCTTCTTCTTGAGCATCGCCTGCTGTCTCAGGAAGGCTTTCTCGAAGTGAGTGCCATGGAGTTGCGGGGTGGACCTGGCCTGGCAGGCCAAACTCTTGGTGTCTACACCTTGCTAGCGCAAATCGGCCACGGGGGGATGGGCAGCGTCTGGCTGGCGGAACGAAACGACGGTAGATTTGAGCGTCGCGTAGCGGTGAAGGTTCTCAATATCGCGCTGATGGGGAAGGGTGGCGAGGAGCGGTTCAAACGCGAAGGCCGCATTCTGGGTCGCCTGAGACATCCCCACATCGCGGAACTGATTGATGCAGGAGTGTCGGCATCGGGCCAGCCTTTTCTTATTCTTGAGTACGTCGAGGGCGACCATATTGACCGCTATTGTGACCAAGACAGCCTCGACGTCAGAGCCCGCATCCAGCTGTTCCTCGACGCCCTGGCAGCCGTAGCACAAGCACATGCCAACCTTGTCGTGCACCGTGACCTGAAGCCTTCGAACATATTAGTGCGAAAGGATGGTCAGGCGAAGCTTCTCGACTTTGGAATTGCCAAGCTCTTGCATGGCGATGGGCAGTCCAGAGAAGCTCCGCTCACGCTCGAAGGTGTTAGAGCGATGACGCCTGAATATGCCGCGCCTGAACAATTACGGGGCGAGGCGGTGACAGCTGCTACAGATGTCTATGCTTCCGGGGTCCTGCTCTATGTACTGCTGACGGGGCACCATCCGGCAGGCGCCGGTCCGCGTACCCCCGTGGGTCTGGTGAAAGCGATCTTGGATACCGAGCCTCCTCGCCCATCGGATATCGTAGCTCTGCCACAGGCAAAGGGAGAGAGCGCAGTCACGAATGCCAAGAGGCGCAACACGACGCCGGATAAGCTGGCACGGTTGTTGCGCGGCGATCTGGATACGATTGTCGCGAAAGCGCTGAAAAAGAATCCGCAGGAGCGCTACGACTCAATAAAGGCCTTTGCCGACGACCTGCAACGATACTTGCGACACGAGCCCATCCGCGCTCGACCGGACTCTATCGCCTATCGCACCGGCAAATTCGTGCGTCGGCATTGGAGCAGTGTAACGGCCGCGCTGCTGGTAACGGCGGTCCTGATCGGCACCGCGCTGTTTACGTGGTTTTTTCCTCGTCGCTCGGAACCTCTGCCGCAGTTCACTCAGCGAAAGCTAACGGCAAACGCTCAGGATTCGCCCGTGCTCGGCGCCGCGATTTCTCCGGATGGCAAGTATTTAGGCTACTCTGACCACCAAGGCATTCACTTACAGCTCGTCGCCACGAACGCAGCCCAAGACGTCCCTTTGCCTACCGGCATTCAGACAGGGACATCTTTCTGGACCTTTGGGAGTTGGTTCCCGGACTCGAAACGCTTCCTCGCTTCTGTCAGCGTTCCCGGAAAGCCAGCTAGCTTGTGGTCGATTCCGATACTAGGAGGGGAGGCAGAGAAACTTGCTGAAGTTGAGGATATGTTCGGAGGAGGGATGGTTTCACCCGACGGTTCCAACATTGCCTACGAAAGGCTGCGAAGCGGCAATGGGGCGCGTGAAATTTGGGTGATGGGTTCGCACGGAGACTCTCCTCACAAGATACTGACAGCCGAAAATCAGGCCACAATTAGAGATGCTGCCTGGTCGCCTACAGGAAATCGGCTTGCCTATTTATATGTGGTGGAAGAAGGTGATCGCGAAGCGGCGATGGTTAAGAGTTGTAACCTCAGTGGAACAGATTTAACGACGATCCTCCAGGAAAACCTCCTGAGCTCATTCACTTGGATGTCTCCAGGGCGTTTCATTTACTCCCGAAATATGGAAGTCGGCACAGCTGAGTCCGACAATTTGTGGGAATTGAAAGTTAACGCAATGAATGGAATTCCCCAAGGGAAAGCACGCCAGTTGACGGATTGGTCGGGATTCTCTGTTAATAGCTTCAGCGCGACGGCGGACGGAAAGCAGCTGGCCTTTCTAAGGCGCAATGACCACGCTTCTGTTTTTGTCGGAGACCTTCCCGGCAAGGAAAGCCGCCTCGTGAACTACCGCCGGCTGACGCTCGACGACAACTACAATATCCCTGTGGCATGGATGCCAGATTCTCGCGAAGTCATTTTTTCTTCGCAACGGGCGTCAAACCGACTGATGTATCGGCAGGGGTTAGACCAGGGCAGCACCCCTCAACTCTTAACTCCCTCGGTCGATATGAATTTCTATGTAGCTCGGTTGAGTCCGGATGGAGCCTGGATACTTCTGGAGGGCGCGCCAACTGGCTCCAGTAACCGGGGCCTCTACCGTGCTGATCTAAGGGGTGGCACTCCTCAACTACTATTCTTCATCGAGGCATCCATGCAATTTTGGTGCACAAACAAGGCCGCCAACTTTTGTGTGTTTGGACGACCGTCCACGGACAAGAACGAGCTGGTAGTTGTTGCATTTGATCCGCTCGGTGGTCAAGGGAAGGAACTGGTGCGGATACCCCTCGAGGTCGGCAGTAGCGCCGCCATTGGATTAGATTACTCTTGGCAACTCTCTCCCGATGGTTCGTGGATCGGCATTATGAAAAGGCACGGACATCAAATTCGCCTGGTGCCGCTGGGTGGGGGTCCGATGAGAACGATCATAGTAAAAGGCCACTCCGATTTCCAGGAGGTGAATTGGGCAGCAGATTCTCAGAGTATGTTTGTGTCCTCTGTGGAGCCTCGAGCCGCTACCTTGTTGCATGTTGGCCTTAACGGTGATGCCCAGCCTGTTTGGCACCAACCGCAACCGAAGTTGATCTGGGGACTTCCCTCCCCCGATGGGCGCCATCTCGCGATCTTGAACGCGAGCTCAGACGCAAATGCGTGGTTGATCAGCAACTTCTGAGTTGCTAGTGGTCCCACGCCAGGGCCTTCCCACACGCGCGCTAACCGGCAGTTGGCCGAACGGGGAACGCAAGCGCAATAATCACTCAACCTCCTTCAGTCTTTCCTGCCGGTTGTCGCCTTTTCCGCTCCATTTCCGATATCTCAAGTAGGGACCAATAGTTCTGGTCTTACGCCGGCGACGCGATTTTAGGCGTCGAGCGTAGAGATGGATCGCGAGGCGGGCATTTACCGCACGTGGATTCGCGCAATATAGATCAAAAGAAGAAGGAGAAAGAAGTGAACAACATTTGCAGTAAGCAGTTCTTGGGCGGCGTGTCCGCTCACATCATTCGCAGAGCAATGGCGGCCGTGGCGGTGCTGGTTTTTTCAGGCGTTGCGTACGCTCAAGAGAGAGAGCAGGACAAAAAGGAAGATTTCAACTTCAGCGCGATTCCAAGCCCAACAACACCGGACAGGATTACGCCGCCGGCGGGGAATTCCGCATTCCTGTTGGGTCACGGTGTCGGCACGCAGGGCTATGTATGCTTACCCACGGGCCTGGGCGGCGCTTCCTGGACCGTCAACGGGGCTCGTCCCGAAGCCACGCTCTTTACATATATTTTCGGTGACGCGGTACAGATCATCACCCACTTCCTCAGCCCGGTCGTGAATCCCAATGACATCGGACCGAAGCCGCCGCGTTTCGGCGACGCGACGTGGCAGAGTTCCTTCGACAGCAGCCGGGTATGGGCACAAAAAAAGAATTTTGTCACTGCCGGCTCCGATGCGAGTTGCCCGAATGGCGGCGCAATTGACTGCCTCCTGCTGCAGGTCATCGGTTCCGATGAAGGACCGGCTGGCGGCAGATCGCTGACCAAGACCACTTTTATCCAGCGCCTTAACACCAACGGCGGATCGGCTCCTTCAGAAGGCTGCCTGGTTAGCGGCGACGTAGGCAAGCAAGTTCTGGTGCCCTATAGCGCGGACTACTTCTTCTTCCGCAAAGATCAGTAAGAACGCGATTGCTGCTGCCATACAGAGAATCGGCGCATGCGGAGATTCGGATGGCTGAAGTGATCTTCGCGTGCGCCACTTTTTACAACCTGTAATCCACACAAACTTCTGTCAAACCGAGGGAGTTGACCCATGAAATTCGGGGCCGTTGTTGTCTGCGCCAAATGTCAGCAGCCTATTGTCTGGGGAGCGGGTTGGGTTTACATCTGCTTTAAAATTCCCGGTAAGGAAGGCTACCACTTCTTCCACCCAAGATCTTCCGGTGGGGACTGCTGGGAAGGCTACCTGAAGGAACGTAAGTAATATCGTCCACATGAGAAAGAAGGAGGTAGATCAATGGGCGCAGCCGCAAGGAATCCGATTCCACTGATGCCAACTGCGACACAACGGCATTTCCTCGAGGATTCGGTTGCACAAATACGCATTGTGGACCTGAAGGAAGTGCAGAAGCTATCGCGATTCGTCCCGCTCGTCGTCCTGGTGCCTGGTTCCACTGCTCAGGAGGGAGATGTTCCATTTCAGACCTCAGGGAACAACTCGCTTGGCGAGAGTTCAGCAACATCGAAGATCCTCGAATTCTTAAGCAATGTCATGACGCAATCCACGGCCAGGAGCGCCGAAAGCGACTATGTGTTCGGCGATGTGAAGGTGAGTTTTTCATCCATGGAAGCGAGCCGCCAAGGTAAGCCGGTAATGCTCACGGCTCTGGAATTCAAGACCTTAAAATACATGGCTCAAAATGCGCGGCGCGTAATTTCACGCGACGAATTGCTGAACGAGGTTTGGGGCTATGAAAACTATCCCTGCACGCGCACTGTCGACAACATCATCTTGAGGCTGCGTCAAAAACTGGAAAGAGATCCTGCTCGACCGGCACACTTTCGAACTGTGCAAGGCGCGGGCTACAAGTTCTTACCAAAGGGATCTACTTTCGATCGGCGCCTCCACGTCTGATTCTGCCGGGATTGACGACCTCTTACGCTAATGAGCAAGTTATTCCTATACACGACTTGGCTCTGAACCAAGTTCCGTATTGAATTTCTCTGAAACGTCAGTCTTGCGCCCCTGGGCGATGAAGGTCGGTAGATGTTGAAGGCCTCAATCTTTTCCTCCTGCTTGTCGTCCTTTTCCACCAGATTCCGATATCTCAAGTAGGGGCCGATAGTCCGCCTCTCGCTCCAGGCATCACTCGAGCTGCCCGTGGATCGCGAAGCTGGAAAAGGGCCTTCTAAGGACCGTGCAAATGCACTTAAGTCAAAAAACAAGGAGAAAGCATTGAACAACAATTGCAGCAAAAAGTTCCGGGGCGGTCGCGCCGCTCACGGAATCATCCGTGCCATGGTGGCGGGTTTCGCAGTTCTGGCCGCCGCTGTTATTGCCTCCGCCCAAAATACCAAGGACGAAATTACTTTCGATCTGCTGCCGAACCCGGCAGTCGTTGACTGTCTTCGTGCCAACTCTTATGAGGAGCCACGGGCCCGCGCCACGGTCATCCGTGGCAAACAGAATGACACCCTGATTCTCGATCTTGACGGGATCAAACCGGGCCTCGCGTTTGACCTGTTCACTGTCCAGAACAGCTTCTTTCAAGCCGATGGCACCAAGGACCCTAATTTCACGGGCAGCTTCGGCCTGGCCTGGTATCAGTCCGATATCAAGATTGGCAAGCAAACCGATGACGGCCACGTCCAGATCAAAACGATTCTTGTGAACGATATCTTCGGTTTTGATCCCGACGTGCGTCTGGTTCCGACGAATACGTTTCATTTGGGTTTCTGGTTTGACGATCCCAGGGAAGCGGCGGCTCTGCCCACCTGTCACTTCGACCCGACCAAGCCAACGCCCTTCAACGGCGAGCATAAGGCCGGACCATTCGCCATGCTCAGTGTTCCTGACGCCAAGTCCGGTTTGGGCCCGCTCTGCTCGAGCCCGAACAATTCCACAACACCAGCCAGCTGCAACGCCAACTGAAACTTCCGCCGCGGAGAACAGGGGCGATGATTGATCGCCCCGCTCTCCCAGAACACTTGAGTCTCGTCACTGTGATTGCCGGCGGTGAAGCTGCTGGTGCGACGCAAGCGGTGACCAATTTCGCTCAATCATGAAAGAGGCTAAACGACCGTGCGAAACGTTCATTTATCCGGCTGCAGCGCGCGGTTATGCGTAACTACTATTTGAAGAACAAGGAACTACAACCCGGGGGCCGTCTGTACGACTTGGGTGGTCGTCGAGAGTGTCCTAAACAGTCATGTAAGGTCGTGAGTTTAGGGTAGATTGGTCTGTATGAATCGTATTCTCGTTATAGGAGGGACCGGCACCGTTGGCCGCCAGGTTCTCTCTCGATTGGAGGCCGCGGACGCGCAAGTCCGCGCGATGGCGCGCAACCCAGGCACGGCTCGTTTTCCACCGCAGGTCGAGGTGGTGCGCGGGGATCTTACTCTGCCCGAAACACTTGATTCGTGCCTCGAAGGCATTGATTCGGTGTTCCTGGTGTGGACCGCCCCGCGGCCGCTGTTGCCCCCGCTTTGGAGCGAATCACGAATCAGGCGCGGCGCATCGTGTTCCTCTCGGCTCCGCTCAAAACGGCGCACCCGTTCTTCCAACAGCCCAATCCGCTCAGAGCGGTGGGCGAGCACATCGAGCGATTGATCGAGACCTCCGGACTTCATGTGGACGTTCCTGCGGCCGGGAATGTTCGCCGCAAACGCCCTGAGCTGGTGGGCGCCGCAGATTCGCGTCGGCGATGTCGTGCGCTGGCCGTATCTCGCCGCCCCTACGGCCCCCATCGACGAGCGGGACATCGCCGCAGTTGCGGTCCGGGCGTTATGTGAGGACGGACATGCCGGAGCGGAATATGTTCTGACCGGACCTCAATCGCTGAGCCAACTCGAGCAGGTGTTCGCAATCGGTCGCGTGATCGGCCGTTCGTTGCGCATCGAAGAGATCTCGCCGGACGAGGCGCGGCGCGAGTTGCTCACGATCGGGCCTCTGCCCGCTGTGAATATGCTGCTCCAGGCCTGGGCTGCCGCAATCGGGCAACCTGCGCACGTTACGTCCACAGTCGCAGAGATCACAGGAGCACCTCCAAAGACGTTTCTCGACTGGGCAACCGATAACGCTACAGAGTTTCTGGCGTGATCGCGAATTTCGAATATATGCTAAACCCGCTTCAGACTCTTGCGCCAGATCCAGCGCTGGCACCACCAGTGTATCTGTCAAGCAGACCGGCAAGAACTCTTTCGAGGAAACCGACAAACGCGATGGGAAAGTGATTAGCGTCGCCTGCAAGCCTTTCTCCGGTTTGTCTACTTACCATGAGTTGGCGCAGGAAATTGGGAGAACTTCATAATACTGAGATACGCGTGAGAGCGTGAATGGACTCTGCGTCAGCGGGCACCCACATAATCAAGAAGTCGGTGCTGATTTATGGAAGAAAGATCGTCCCTCTTCTGAACATCTTGATCGCCACAATAAAAACGACGATTAGCGACGGCACAACATTTAAGAGATTCATTGGAACACGGTATCGCTGCGCGGAAATCGCGTCTGTCCAAAATTGCACAATTCCGAGATCGTACAAATAGCGGTTGTTGATTCCGGTAGTCAAGTTACCGGTAAGCGGACTACACATCCATTGACACGAACGTTGGATTTCGCAATGCTTTCCGTCCGTGAGGTCCACGAGTACCAATCCGCGGCTGCCGAGGTTCGGTCAAAGAATTTTAGAAAACGCTCCAAGTTTGATTTGATTCGGCCAGACACACGGCGCAGAATATGCGGCAATATTCCCTCCCGGTCAGTCCGTATCCCCAAGGAACCCTTTCAACTCATGCGGAGGGGATCTGAAAGGAAAATCCCATGACACAAGGACAGCAACTTAAAATTTTGGAAGCGACCATGGTTTCGGAAGGCGAAGGTGTTGCAAAAAGAGTTGGCGGAATGACCGCGATCTGATCCGCGATACGGAAAGCAATTATTTAAGCTTCGGCGCCGGACCCTTCCCTTATCAGCCTTATCAACTCCTCGACATCGAAAGGAAATCCTTCCTGTCCGGCGGGGACTAATCCGCTGAAGATGTCTCCACCCATACCTGATTTGCGCTAATGTAGGAGCGCTCCAAGGTTTACTCTACGCTCTGAGGCAAGTGTAGAGTCTGCAGTCCTTAAGGGCTAGGAGTATGAAAATGACGACAACCACACGACAACTAGAAGGTGTCACGATTGTGGACATCAGTGGCCAGATTGTTTTTGGCGAGGAAAGCGCTGCATTGCGGGTATTGGTTTGCGACTTGTTAGGCGAAGGACAGAGGAAAATTGTGCTCAATCTTGCCGATGTAGATTACATCGACAGCACTGGCTTAGGTCATCTGGTGAGTGCCGTCGCGAGCGTGCGGAAGATGAGGGGGGACCTGAAGCTGCTCAAACTCACGAACAAAGTCCATGACGTGCTGCAGATTACAAGGCTGCATACCATCATCGACGTCATGGACGACGAGGCGGTAGCCATTGAGTCTTTCGGTCGAGCTATGACCGCAACAGCATGACCGTCGTTTAGCGATGTTCGCAATTCCGGATTAGCACTTTGCGCAAAAATCTCACGGTGTCTTCGTCTCTTGTGTTTCCGTTTCCGGTATTACGTCCAATGTCGTCGCGTACGCCAGATCTGCTTCTACCCTTATCGATTCTGCCTTTCCATTGTGCACGAACGTTGCCGATTCCACCGCGGAACCGGGCAGGTTCACGTCCTTTCCTGGCCCCACAACCTTGAAAACCCTCCTCCGCGAAGGCACCACAACCCTCAACGAGACCGCCTCTACCCTTGTTCCTTCCTTCGGAATCACTGTCAACACTCCCGTAATCTCCTGATCGGACATATTGATGAAGCAATACGATCCTTTAGGCGCCTGGATATTCTGGGCGGTGTCCACATTGAACAGTCGAAAATCTGCATAGATTAGCCGGCGGTAATATCTGTGGCCCTTCCTCTCCACATACGTAGTTGCCTCCTGCGGCAGCCATATTTGGAGTTTCTGTGACCGGAACTCTACGGCAGCGTACTTGATTATCGTGTGTTCGTTTGTGAGTCCAATTTCTTCGATAGGCTTCTCCAATTCAGCTTCCAGCCGCTCGACTTGATAATTTCCCGGGTCGATCCAAACTCGCCCCTCCAAGTAAACGGAAAAGGATCTCATCCCGACCCTGTAGGATCGGATCCGAACTGGCCGGTCGGTTCGTTGCGCGAAGTGGACTTGCCAGGCCGCTTTCCCGTCCGACTGTCCCAGCCCTTCGCATGTGAATTGAAAATCTTCCGTTAGAGCCGGGTGAAAAATCAGATCTAACGCGGGAAGTCCAAGTGTCGCGATTCCGGCGGGAAACTGCCCTGTATCCGTACTTCCATCTCGGAATTCGCTTAACGTAAAAGTCCCCCAATCATTCGGGGAGACCGTAACCACATAAGCGAAGCGCCGCTTCTCTGGCGGCACCAGTTCCTCCTTAGCGTCCATCCTGTGGTGTTCCAAATCTTCCGTCGCAGTAAACTTCTCCAGGTTGCTCACAAACTCCTTCATCCGCTCTCCTACACCCTTCAGTACCTGCTGAGTCGGGCACTCCACGCTGACATCCACGGGCGGCACGTTCCCTTCCAGTTCGTGTATCATCCAGAAATCCCGAACCCCGCTTACGGGTGGTTTTGCTCCCGGCACAAATGCGTTCCCGCCCACCGGAACGGCCCCTGTAATTGTCGTTTCTCCTTGCCTCTTCTCCGTGTTCTGCGCCATCGGTCTTGGCTTCATCACCACATAAAGGATTCGTTGCCGATGCCCCGCCTCAATCTGCGTGCTTCGTCGTACTGCCAGATATCCAGGCGCACTTGCCTCCACGGTGTACTTTCCGGGCCCCAGCCCGGAGAACTGCATCTCCCCTTCGTTTCCCGTCAGTGTTCCAATGATTTCGTAGCCATCTTCCGGCATCAGGCGCATGTTGACTGCTCCCAGAAACGGACTCTCATCTTCCAAGCGCAAGCGCACTTTCAGCGATGCCTCTGCTGCTTCTGCCTGGGAATCCGCGGGAGGGAATGTCAGTGATGCCGCAGGGGGATCTTGAGCCGCGCACACATCTTCAATTGCTATCGGCAACAACCATGCTGCCAGCAACAAAAATGAAAATCGCGCTCGAGGCATAGCCAACCACCTGCCGACGCGGACGCCCACTCGGCTAGTCACTTCGACTTCGCGTCACGATCCGGAGTCAGTTCGACATCCGCGCTTAACTCTGTGCTTTATCCCGCCAGACCAACCTGGCCCACAGTGGAACTCCGTCCCTCTCTCCTGTCAAGTGAATTTCCATTCTGCTCGCTCGCCCGGACTTTCTTCGCCCCATAACCGAAGATATTCCTTTTCGCTCAGCACTGACGTAATATTCCTGTTCCGCGGAGGGCCCCCATGAAACATCTGTTTGGAAGTCTTGGCTACAAACTAACCTTGCGTTGGATATGTATGTCCATGATAGCTACCGAGTGGTCCCTCTCAGGATCATCGCCTTTTGGTGCCTAATTGCGACTGCGCTTGTCTGGTTGCTCGTTGTCGCTTGGGCATCCATTCGTCGCCATTCCTGATTTCCGCGTCAACGCATCCGCGAAGGTAGAACCCCCATCTTCTGAATGCAGAAAGTGCGGTCGCGCCTCCACCGTGTTAGCATCGACCCATGCGAGGCATGACCAAGAAGCAGCCGTGCCGTTGCGGCCACAGCAAGTCAATTCACGTCGCCAATGCCAATCAAAAATTTGCCCTCAGGCCATGCGCCCGATTGCCCTGCCAGTGTCGAAACTACAGGTCTGCAAAGAAAGTCTGACCGAACTCTAGTCTGTTCAGCTTGTGTGATGTGCGTCACAGCCAACCGCAGCCTTCAAATCCAAAGTCGATGAGTGAAAAATATTCTCATCTGTGCTCATTGCCCTTATCCCGAATGTTGTTCCCGTGGTGTTCAGACTTGTGCGATTGACCGCGAACTGCTTAGGAGTTCGATAAGTTCGTCGAGCGCTTCGGCCGAATAGCTGATCTTGTGGTAGCGTTCCGCGGTAGGGGAACCAACCGGTGTCAGTTCCAACCGGTTCAGCGTGCTCTTGCCGGCTAGCGGCGTGCCTATGTCGCGCCGCCCCGCCAGCATCCCGAGCAGCGGGTCGCTGCGCAGCTCTTCGTGATCATTCAGATCTTCGTATCCCAGCGCCAAGCCGTAGAGGCGCTGTGCCAGCATCTCGCTTAGCTCATGATCGATGCGCTGCGGGTCGCGAGCGTCACTGAAACAAGTCACCACACGTCGTAATAGCCCTATCCTGCGGTCCGCCGCGCGCAACAGCAGCGCCCCGCCCTCGGTGGTCAGCCGCTTGCCGGAAAACTCCGCCACCACCCGCCGCGAAAAATGCGCTTCAAACTGGAACTGTGACTGGTTACACTCTGTCATTAGAAAGGCCGCCCTTCTCTTGACATTTACTTCGACTAGACAACGCAGTTATGCCTGAGAAAGCGACCTTTTTCTACTTCAAATCAAACCTCTTTTGCTATGTCCCGGTGAGAAATGCGGGTTAGATCGCGTGTCGTCGTTGATGGCAACCTGGTCACCGCCGGGGGCGTTACCGCAGGACTCGATGCCGCGTTAGTTGTCGCGTCGTTGTTGCGGGCGGACGCAATCGCTCAAGAATTTCAATTGAGCATTCCATATGCACCAAACCCTGTGTTTCACAGCGGTACGCCTGAACAGGTACCGCTGAGGTTTTGCAAGCATTCAATCAAAGCTATTCAGCAATCGCGGCATCGGGGGAAACCGAAGCGCGGCGGTTCGCGGCGATTCTGGGCAAATGCGTGCGCGGCAAGAAACCGGATGATTTTATACTTACCCGGAAAGATGGCAGCCGTGTTGCCCAACCGCGGAAGGATTGGTATTCTTTGTGTGTCAGGTCCGGCCTTGGAAAGTGGTCGACCAGGGAACGGCTTGATGGCAAAACTTCCACTCACTACGAAGGGTTGCAAATGCATGACCTTTGTCGGAGTGCGGTGAAGCGGTTGGTTGGTTCTGGGGTACGGGGAAAGATTGCCATGCTGATTACTGGGCACAAGACCCGCTCGGTGTTCGACCGGTACCACATCGGCAACGACAACGACTTGGAACAGGCTGCAAAGTTGCTCGAACCTGGCCAGCAAGTTTCTGTTTCCGAGAACGACGAAAACCGACACATCAAGTTTTGCCCACTCGTAGGTTGTAGAAAAGCCGGGGTAGCTCATTGGTAGAGCGCCGCCCTGAAAAGGCGGGCGTAGCCAGTTCGATTCTGGCCCCCGGCACCATCGATACTGCCACGCCCTACAAAATCCCACGTCCCTGAAGCTAGGTAGTGTTCCCCGGTTGGGGTAAGCGTGATCTTTTCGATGTGCTTGGCGAATATCGCCCTCGTTTGGGCCGTGTCAGAGTTGACGATCTCACGAATGTCCCGCATGTGCTGGACGATGAAACTACGAATGTCGCGGAGCTTAACTCGCAGAGAATCGGGCCTAGATTCGAGGAGTTTCGCGGTCATGTCGCCAATCTCGCGCTCACGGGCAACGAGAGCGGCCCGTAGTGCAGGCGAAAAGTCGCCCTGTGCCACCGCCTGGGTTAGATTGACAACCTCGCGTTGCAACTCGTCCTTGCGCCTTCGCATGTGGTCCAATTCCCCACCTAAGTCGTCCAAGGCTTTCAGTACGGCACTCTCGAAATTATCGAGAACGTACTCGACCGCCTCGGGACGCATTATCTGATCTTGCAGGCCAGCGAGTAATTTGCCTTCTAACGACTGGCGGAAAACACGCACGTTGTTCTTGCAAACGGTGTCGCCACGATAAGTATTCTGCGGACAGCCGTAGACGACATCACCTCGTCCCCGCCAGCGGCCCGAAACGATCGTGATGTTGGCTCCGCACTCGCTGCACTTTAGCAACTCGGAGAACAGGTAGGGCGAAACTGACAGAGCGCCCTTGCATTCCACCTTTGCTCCCGATCTCGCCATAGACTTGTTTCACGGTTTCGATGCGGGCTTGCACCGAAGCCCAAAGCTCCTCGGATACGACCCGTTGCTCTGGGTCCTCGCGGACCACCCACTTCTCCGGGGCCATTCGTTTGTAGACGCGCTTGCCGGACTTGGAGCGCACTTTAACTGTCTTGCCCCAGATGACGCGCCCGCGATAGCGTTCATTTCTGAGAATCGTACGAATGGATGAGGGACACCATGAGCGCGAGATTCTTCCTTTCTGCGGCTGTGGGGATACGACACCCTCAGCGTTCAATTGTTTCGCAATCCGTTGGAGACTGTTTCCGCCGGCATACATCTCGAAGATTCTCTGCACGATGGCTGCCTGGTCCCGCCGCACCTCAAGATGAACGCCCGTTATTCCCATGCTGGTCAACATGCGACGCATCCTCGATGGGTACATTGCGGTACCCAAAGCACCGTCCGCCCGTATGAAAGCCAGTCAACGCCCTACCCTCAACACCCGGCGTGTTTTCTTGGCCAACTCCCGAATGTAGAGGCTGTCCACAATCCCGTGGGTAGCGAGCAGCACCTCAGCCTGCTCTGAGTCCGTGTCGATTCCCTGCGACACAAATATCAGCCGCACTCCCGCGAAGCGAAGTTCATCGTGAATTGTGAAGGAGTCTTTCAGGGTGCGACTTATGCGCGAGGTGTCGTCACAAAGAACCGCGTCAAATGGTTTCTCTCTGCTGGTAGCGGCGGCAAGCATTCGGCGTAGCCCACGGCGGTCGTCTGTCGCGCCCGATACCGCCTCATTGCTGTGGACATGAGAATCGAGAACGGACCATCCGCGCTGTTCTGCATGCTCGCGGCATTTTCGGACCTGGTCCTCGATGCTGAGCGGGCTTTGTTTCTCACTTGAGAAGCGGGCATAAATGGCACAGCGAAGTACCGAACTCACAGGACCCCCTCGGCTGAAGGTGACTCGTTTGAACGGGAATGTGTCACATCGATGGGCATGATGGCAAGGCGATTCTCACCCCCGTTCTCCAAGATGTATGCCTTCACGAGTGATCGGCTGAGGAGAATAGACTTCATGGTGGCCACCTGTCTCTATCTCTCGGTCTTTTTGTCTTTTCGCTCGTGAGACTCATCGATGCCAATGTGGTTTCGCACAACGGGGCCGCTTCGCAGAGCTGCGGCCAAGTGCGAAGCGAACACGCCCAAATGGCAGAATGGCTTCCAGGTGAAACGTCACCTGTTATGGAACGCTTGTGCACTGGCACCGTCGGGGAGCAAGGCACCCGTCCAAGGAGAGGGGTCCATACTCAAGAACAGCGATGCAAGTCCCCCGGCTTCCCCGACACGACGAGCCGGGTGATTTTGTCGGTCGATGCAACGCCGGCACGTTTCCGCCAAGGAGTATTGGCCACACAACGGATGATCGAGCACGTGAGTCGGCTGGGAATACGACCGCAGAATCTGGCGGCGGACAAGGCTTTTTGTAGCCAGGCGAACGCTGCCCGCGTGTCTCTAAGACCTGCGTAGACAAGGGCCACCTCGATCGCGGAAACGTACCGGCGCTTTGAGAGTTTCTTCAGTTCATGGCGCATTTCCTCTCGACTTCTTTGTTTCCTTACCTCCTCATTTCGTAATGTCCATTCTCCGCACAGGCACTTTTTAGCCGATTGTTCTAGTACTTTCACTGTCCCAAATCTGTCCCTCTCACCAGTGGTTTTAGAACTGCGCCGACAATATGCTTCTTCTAGCAAGACCGGACTTGAGCGCAGAACGCCACGCCCTTCCCACGTTCTGGGCTCAGCACACAATCCACATCGAAGGTATGACCACTTATGCGCAAGACACTATGGGTGTGCCTCGTTCTCGGATTTTCACTCCTTCTTTCCACGCTTTTCGCGCGGCCGCTTCTTGCCGGTCCTGGCGTCAGCCCCTCCTCTGTGAGCTTCGGCTCGGTCACCGTCGGCGCCACTAGCTCACGTGCCACCGTCGTCGTGAGCAACAATGGCCAGTCGCTCTCCATCCTTAAGGTTTCCACTAGTCTTTCGGAATTCATCGTCTCCGGCCCCGCTTTGCCTCTTAACCTCGGCCCTCACGGCAGTGCCACCTTCCAGGTGGTGTTCGCGCCGGACTCTGCCGCCAACTTCAACGGCATCGTCTCCTTCGCCACAAACTTTCATGGCGGTAGCAACGTTCTCAACGTCAGCGTCTCCGGCACTGGAGTCGCTGGCCTCGCCGCCGCTTCGCCTACCTATTTCCTCTCCCCTGGCACCACAAGCCTGAGTTTCGGCAACACCCTGGTCGGCACTTCCGGCTCTCAAACGCTGTCTCTCACCAACACCGGCACTGGCAGCGTCAGTATTTCCCAGGTTTCCGTCGCCGGCACGGGCTTCTCCGTCAGCGGTTTTTTCGGCACCGTGACTCTTGCCGCGGGTCAGAGCCTTTCCCTTTCTGTTAACTTCGCACCGCCCAGCGTGGGGACCGGGAGTGGCTCCATCAGCGTCGTTAGCACCGCCACCAGTTCGCCCACCGTTTCTCTCAGCGGCACCGGTGTGCAACCTGCCATTTCCGTGGTGCCCCCCAGCTTCAGCTTCACGAACGTCACCGTTGGTACCACCAACACGCAGACCGTTACCATCACCAATCCCGGCACCGCGAACCTCACTGTCTCTCAAGCCTCTCTCGTCGGCACTAACTTCAGCTTCTCCGGCCTGACCCTGCCGCTAACCGTGGCCCCGGGCGGTTCTTCACCCTTCACCGTTAGCTTTGCGCCCTCTTCGGCCACTACTTATTCCGCCAGCCTCACACTGGCCAACAATTCGCCCACGCCGTCAGCTATAGTTCCTATGTCGGGCTCCGCCGTCTCGCCTATTCTCACTCTCTCGGCCTCTCCCACCTCCTTCAGTTTCCCCTCAACCACCACAGGCACTTCCAGCGCATCGCAAAGCGTGACCCTGACCAACTCCGGCAATTCCGTCGTCTCCATTTCACAAGTCACTGCGTCCACGAACTTTTCTGTAAGCGGCCTGACCCTCCCGGTCTCTTTGTCTGCCGGGCAGTCCACCACCTTCAGCGTTATTTTTGCCCCAACTACTACCGGCAGCCTTTCCGGCACGGTTACCGTCACCAGCAACGCCTCCAATTCTCCCACTACGATCACCTTGTCTGGATCCGGCGCCTCCTCCACGTCTCCCTCGGTGGGTTTGACCTGGAGCCCCAGCTCTACCACCTACTCGAGCTTCGACATTTATCGAGGCACCACCAGCGGCGGACCCTACACCAAGATAAACTCCTCTCTCACACCTTTCTTCACCGACACAAGCGTCACCTCCGGGCAAACCTATTACTACGTCGTGACCGAGTTCGACTCCTCTGGCACCCAAAGCGGATACTCCAACCAAGCCGCCGCCAACGTCCCCTGATCCAAGGACAACCACTGCAATTTCGCGTACTCGGCCTTGGCTTGCTCGAGAACGGGAATGTCAGGTTCGGCGTCTTTCCACAGTGTGAGGAAGTCTTGACAGGCCTCTTTGGCCTTCGCGGTGTCGTCTTGCATGGCGTGAGCGCGGGCGAGACCGAGGTGTGCGAGTTCACGACGATTTCAAATCAAGCACAAGCCCGCGACGCGTTCATATACACGGGGGCATCGCCTCAATTCCTTCGGCCTCGATTGTAGTATGCTTGCCGGAAATGGATGCCTACCGCCGGCCCAACGGTCTAACCGAGACAGCGGTCTTCATGTCTTTGACGAACGCCCTAGGGTGGTTCATCGTCGATTGGTCTAGACCGCACGCCGCAACCACCTTTTGGCTATTCACGATTTTTATCTTGATTTCATAACAATACTGGCTCTATCGACCCAAGTAGACTGTGGTTGATTGACGACCACACTTCTTGCGATAACAACGGACTCTTCGATCAATCGCCAGGAGAATGCGATAACTTGGACGCCCTTGGACGGGATCGACGTTATCAGGCGCTAGACCGCGCCGCCGTGTCCCATGTCACAGCGACACTAACGTGACCTGACGGACAGTAGAAACGTAAGATCGGCCAACAATTGCGGTAGGGCGGGTGACACCGTACAAGCCTATCCGGTATCACTCCACAAAGAAGATCGATCTACGGTATGGAGAGCGTGTGAAGAACGAAGAAAGGTGCGCGGTGTGTGGGAGACAGATCAACGAAGATGAGTTCAACCCACACGTCTGCTGTGCGCGGTGGTGTGATCGTGGTGTCACGGTGTACGAGTGTGTGTCACTTGACGTTGACGTAGTTGACGCACTTGAGGATGCAGCCAAGTAGTTCTCCGCACACTATGCGGTTTGGCGTATCCGAACCTGCCCACTCCTATTTGGCATGTCTGATAGCCGGGTTGATCATGTACTTGATTTCCAGATTATTGGGAATGGCCACTTCGTCACAAGTGAAGACGGATGGATTGAGTTCGTACGAGATAGTGGCGATGCTGTCGATTATGGAGAATCGGCTTTCGCCAGAGGACAGCCGGAAACGGTCTTTAGCGACTTCCGGCGGTTTGTTGAGACCATTCATTCACAACTGCCGGGGACATGGATTTACTACATAGCTTTCGCGTTCCAGGCCTCGTTGGATTCGCACGAGGACGTGCGGGCAGTTCGAGGGAATGGCAACTACGGGGGCGATATCTCCAAAGAGCAGAATTCGTGCTCGAGAACAACGGTATCATGTTCCCTTCGCATCGCCCTGGCGGATTGGCCGGCGAACAGCAAGAGCCGTGCAGACTGCGCTTGGGCGTCACGGCTGGGTGAGCCTAGCATTCAGTTTTGCCGGTCACGCAAGCAGGACTTAGAAGGCTAGGCGTGTCCGTAGCGTGAACAGAATTTACAGATGCAAAAAAATGGAAAACGCTCCCTGATTACGAGAGTGGCTTAAAATAACTACCACAATAGTCCTCTTCGGAATCAACAGACTCCGTAGCCCACGAGAATTTGCCATCTGGCCCCTTGAACGCCACAAATCGGAAGCGTTTTTCTTGGTCTATGTCCTCTTGTGTTTCAAGTGAGTACCAGAACAATACAGTCGTATCGACGCAGTCGCTACCAGAAGGCTTAAAACTGTTTTCCAGATACCTTAGACATGCGTTACTTTGGGTATCTCCACCGCCTCTGAGAATAGAAGTAGCCGGAGTACGGTCGGGTCTAGAAGCGCCCCCATCGTCGCCTTGTCTCCATGCAAGGTCAACCAAACTCCGCTGATTTTGGAACTTCTATTATTTCCAATTGCCAATTGGACGTAACATGTAATTCCATGTTTTTTTGAAATGTCAAAACTCCCGCGATTTGCTATAGAAAACATCTCGAACATCGGGTCATTGCTATGGCCTGATGGGGTGGAGTGACTAACCTCCAAGTGCTGATAAACGTCAGCACGTTGATCCTCCAAAGCTGAAGATAGAAACAAGTACATTACTGCCATCGAGAAACAGCAAAGAATAGTCGCGACTGAACAGAAATAGGTAACCTTAGCCCGTTTTTCCAATTTGGCTTCAGAAATCCATATACCCACATCCAGTGAAAGCCAGACGGCACACAGGACCACAGCAATGCTCCGCACCAGCATTTGAGAGTGACCCGTAAAAGCAAGCGCACCCCTATTACAATAGGAAAAACTCCATGTAGAGAAACCTTCCTGAATGAGCTGCGTGCATGGCTGGATGCTGGAAAATGATGTCGAACAGGGATGGTCGATTCTTGCAGGAGGGAATTTGTTTCAGTGCATCGAAAGTTAGCTTTTTTGGTAATTCAGCCGGATAAGTTAGGGGACGATTTCGACTCATCTTGCTGACATTGTGCACTTAATTTGCGTGAAGCACAAAATCCCGCCTTTGTGACCGTTCCAGCCAGCCAAGCGTCAGCCGTGTACAGGCACGTCAGTTGTAATGCAACGTCCACGATCCAGACTGAGGGAAATAGCTGATCCACAAATCCTCAAAGTAGCTTGCGATGAGCGGATGCCATGCTTTTTCAGCGCCACAGTCTCCTGGAGCAGTTTAGTTAGTAGGATTCAGAGTTCCGTTATAGCCGTACGTGGAAGGTCCTGGCTCAGCTTGAGTAGAGATGGGGTACGCCAGCTGAAAAACAATCAAAGATTGGGCAGGACCACCATACGCGCCCCTTATATCAAAATAGGCAACCAGTTCGACTTGTTGGCTACTCAAAATGCCTGATAACTGCATCGTGTTTCCAATCATTGGGCCGGACAAGGTGTAGGTGCCGTTGTCCACTCCAGAAGCAACTACGGTGGCGCTCACAAACCACATCAGGAAACTTCACTTTCATTGTGAGCCGGCGAACTGCTGAGTGCCTAGTCCAGAGCTTTCCCGTCATCTTTCAGGAGCCCGTCCAGCGTTGATTGGGAGTGTTCTTCGACGACGCCATCGGCCGCGACCAGACAGGTGGATAGGAAAGCCTTGATTCTTTTGTGGAACTGTTCCGCCGCCCGTTCAGCGGAACGTGCCACCTCTGTCTCCAGCGCCTGGCGACGTGCATCACAGGTGGTTCGACTATCCGCGTCGAGCGAAGAGAGCGCGGAAACCGCCCGTTCCTTCGCCTCCTCGAGCGCCGTATTCACGTGCAGTTCCGTTTCCCGCCTAAATTCCTCCAGTCCGGAATTTAACGCACTTTGCACGAGCGCCTGTACTTCCACTGAGTGCGAATTCATCTTCGACAGCACGTCTTGTGTCGCGATCTGCACATTCTCCACCAGCCGTTCGTAACGACGTTCTGCAATCACAGCTGTGGCGCTCTCAAAATCCGATGTCGCCTTGGTCACCATTTCCTTCAGGCTGCTCGGAATCGACGGTGCAATCTCTCGGGTCAACTGGTTCACATATTCTTGTGCATTCGCCAACTCGAGTCGCAATTCGTCTGCCTGTTTTTCTAGGCGTTGAGCGGTCTCCTCCACCCGGCCTCGATACTTCTGCAAGTCCGCACTCCATTGCGCGGCCAGTTCTCTGGCGGATTCCGTCTTCAGCGAAAGTTTCATTGCCTCCAGCTGCTTCGGGAAAAGTTCCTGCATCTCTCGCACGCTAGACCGGCGTGCATCTTCAATCGAGCTGAGTGCCTCCCGAATCACGTCGTTAACCTGCCTCGCAGCCGCTGCCTGCACCGCTTTCTCCGCCTCTTGTTGAAATTTCCCTTGCAGCGCGGAGATCAGCCCGTCGACTGTGACGACGCGTCGTTGTTGCGGAGCCCCCGGGACCGTTGGGACTCCGGGCTGAGAATCAGCCGGCGAGGGAGACGGTAAACTGGTGATCACGGATACCTTAGCTTCTGGTTTCATCGGGATCTCGCCTGCTTTCTTCGTCGCAGCTTCTTGCGCGGGGGCAACCACCCCTGCGAGTTTGGCCGTCGATGTATTTGTTTCTGGGGCGCTTAGCCAATCCGCCGGCGGCGGCGCAATCCCCCACACATTCGCAGGGGTTTCCAGTTCCACGCCAACCTGTTGAAGTTCGCGCAAACTCCCGGGCGGATGAACCGACCTAACTATCGCCTTCACTGTCGCAGGTTTTTCCTCGGAACTGTTTAATCCCACCATCTGCAGCGTAACCCACGTTCCAACGCCGTAATCATGGCGCGAGGGATACCGGCAACCATGCATATTGAGGGCAACCGAGACCGTTCTCTCCATGAAAGGCTCGCCCATGCGATTCTGACCCACGACCATCAGTGGAACAGATTTCTCGATGCGCGTGCTGCGGCGCGACCCTGTCGCCGCGAAATTCCCAGGAGTGCTGACCAGAGATGATTGGCTCACGCGACCTCCCAATCATTCGATTTCCGCAAGCCATTCGGCTTGACCGTATTTTTGTATTTTAGGCTTTCACGTCGGACAATTACCTACTCAAATTGTCAGCCGATTTCGCATCGGTTAAGGGTGAAGTTTAAACCTGTGTGTCGAGTCTCCCATTTGGCCCCGAGCTGGGCGGGGTCGAGGGCGTCGGCCCTGACTTTGTTTGTGTCCCACCGCCGGGATCGCCATAGCCGATACCCGATTTTCACCTTGTTGCCAAGTCTCGGCAAACGGTAAAGTAGGTCCCGGTACGCTTCGCGTTCAATTAGGCGCGTCGGTCCGCACATCGGTCTTTTCCTTTTGAAGTTGCCGTAACAACTCACGAGGGTCCGTCTACCCAGCGCATCAGGTGCCGTGCTCATTGCGTGCTCATAGGTTGCGATGAAGCCTGCCCAAAAACCCCATCTTTCGTGACTCCGCAAGTAACTAATGCCACGCATTCAATTTTCGTCAGTTTCCCTGGCCCAAAATCACATGAATCTGTTGAAAAAGTCGGCTCGCCGCAGATTTTATTTGGGTTGACTAGTCCCTATCGTGCTATAGGCACGACAGGGAGGAACAACGCCGATGATGGGTCAGCAGAACCGGACTGAGTCGTTGTTTTATTATTTCCGTCTGGAAGAGCATATCCCTGCCGATCACTTGCTGCGAATGATTGACGGCTATGTCGATTTCAGTTTCGTGCGAGAACAGTTGAAAGACTTTTACAGCCCCATGGGCCGACCCTCGATCGATCCCGAAGTTCTATTGCGACTGTTGCTGGTCGGCTATCTCTATGGGATCACCAGCGAAAGGCGTTTAATGGATGAGGTGCGCATGCATCTGGCCTATCGTTGGTTCACTCGTCTCGGTTTTGACCAAGGAATTCCCGACCACTCGACGTTTTCCAAGAATCGTCACGGTCGATTCCGGCAGTCTGGTGTATTTCGGAAGATATTTGAGGAGATCGTTCAGCTTTGCTTGGAGGCGGGCTTACGCCGAAGCCTTAATGGAGGTTGCACCTCAGAGACTTTCGCGTTTGATTGTCCAGCCCCAGCCAAATGCAGCGACGGCCGCCGGAAATGTTGTGACGGGAACCTTTGAACTTGAACTCTCGTTCAACTCTCCACCGTCCCTACCTTCCGCCCTCATTCGCTGCGGCCAACTTTCCTCTCCCCTCCAGCGCCGCCACCAAATCCTTCGATCCCGATCCCCAGCGCGAGATCGTTTTGATCGCCTGAGTGAACGGCACATTCAGCGGATGCACCCGCTCCGCACTCAAGATGTACACCGCTCCCGCCAGCGGTGTCGGAATCGACGGCACGAACACCGTGAACCGCCCGTCTCCCAGTTCTTCAATAATGAACGCCGGCACCAGCGCCTCCTCGATCTCCGCAAGCGCCGGCTTCCACGCCGCCTCCCGATCCTCTCCGGCCAGCCGCTGCGTAAGACTGCGAATCAGCGCATACCCCGGCATCCGGTCAAAGAACGATTTCTCCACCCGATTCCACAACCGGTACCCGATCCGGGTGCGCAACGTCATCCCAATCAGAAAGCAACCCACCAGCACCACGAGCAACGACAGCACCTGATCCGCCGGAAGCCACTTCGGCAGCAATTGCGCGAACGGCTTCATGATCCCCGCCAACGACTTGATGCCCTTCAGCACCAGTAACACGGCCAGATAAGTCGGCGTCACCACCAGCGCCCCCGCCAGCAGTCGCCCTAAGACAAATTCGCTGAGTTTTTTCATCGAGCGACCCCTCCTTTGAGAAGGCCGGTCTCCGCGGGATGCGATACACCCCAATGTTTCGGCGTGCTCGAAGCACAAGATAAAGGAGACCGGCTATGAAGAAGATTAGCACTTTGCAGACATTTCTGGTCGTTCTACTGTGTTTTGGATGAAGCGGGCGAAATCATTCTGGAGCAGAAAGTGGCGACGACATCGGAAGCGATGAACCAGACATTTGCGAGGATACCGCGAAGTCTCATCGCTCGGGAGACCGCTTGGGGGCGCTCTGGGGTGCTGTTCCTCGCCTTCTCCTTTCGGCCGAATCGAGAGATGACCAAAATCATAGATTCGACTTGTCCCAGGTCGCCCGAGTCGCTATATTCCTTCCATCAGCCCACATGCGTCTAGACCTACGGAATTTTTCGTGCAAACAGATGCGGGTGAACGGATGGTCCCGCAATTACCTCACGCTTCCCGACGGCTCAGCTCTCGCGTCGAGTCAGGCAACAGTGTGTGGGTCTATTGGGAATGCACTGGAGATTGCGATCTGTCTCGCGTGAAGAACCTGAGCGCTGGAGGGTTGTTCATCGAAACCCCCAGGACGAAACGCCTCGGCGCGACGGCCAATCTCCATTTTCTTGTCCAAGAGGGGCAAATTCGAGCTAACGCTGAAGTGCGGCATGTAAAGCCTGGCGGGGGACTGGGATTGAGGTTCAAAGCGGTGGGTGAAAAGGACCGTCCCAATCTAGCAGCACTGATGAGACGGCTTCGAAGTCTGTCCTGACTGCAGACTGATGTGCAACATTGGCGACGGGCACCGACTAATCCACGCTTTCCAACCACGCCTTCCAACCAAACGTCGGCAACATCGATCGCGCGCCGTGGTGCGCCGGGTCACTGGTTGGCCGACTCGGCCAAGACCGGCTTGTGGCAGTGGGATCAGTTTTGGTCGACCTCGCGGACTGGGTTCAATTAGACTAACTCGCGTGCGCATTGAGTTGGGACCACTTGTTCGTCTGTACCGCTCCAGGCGCTCCCGAGGTTGAAGAACTTGTTCGGTTCGTCTTGCGCGAAGGACCTCCAAAGGACAGTATCGGCCGTGAGGACGACGAGTTCGCCTTCGCGAAATCATCCGATCCACTGGTCGAGCTTGTCGATGTCGGTATAGATCTTGATACGGGCGCCTTCCCTCGCAACAGATAGAGCCTCGATCGCTGAATCGAAATGGGATGTGCCATCGTCATCGGTGTTTTCGAGATCACGCGCCAAGCCTGAGAACTTTTCAACCGCGGAATCCAGCAATGACTCCGCACTTCCGGCTTGCTCCATTGCAAGTTGCTTGATGTTTTCCGCCACGTAAACGGCCTGGCGAAAACTCGCCATGCGTCGTAGGCCGCGGAGAATGTAAAGCGCGTTGCTTTTGAGAGCGATGCCGTCCGACAGACTTGCAATGTACGCAGCGCCGTCCACAGACTCGGATTCACCCGACCTGGCGAGCTCGTCATGCACGGCCAGTAGGTCCGGTCGCGTGCCGGACCCACATTGCAAATGTGGTTACGCTCCCGAGTCCTGATTAAACGCCGTACCGGTAAAGTCAAGTACTGGGAGCCAAGCTGCAGGCAACGCGAGCGTAGGATCGCGTATTCAGATGCGGTAGGCGTTGCGATTTGCTAGCGGGCAAGACGCTGACTTAGATGACTGGCGGCGCCACCGGAACGTAGCTCTTGTATTCGCGGGCGTAGAAATAGTTGGTGAGCGCGTCAACCACCAGAGTTGGAACGGACCTCCTGTTGCGCAAGAGTCGTGCCCCGGTGCGACGCAAGTTGTAGAATTCCTGTCCTACCCACAGCGTTCCTTCCGCAAGCAAGGTCGAAACAATCACGATCTGGTCGACCTAGTCCCCTGGGCCTGCTCGAGGATGCTTGCGGCGTTGCCGGGATGCAAAGTGTAGAATACGGTCGTGGCTACACCTGTCAGTTTGCCTATTTTCGAGCAAGGTGGCGTGAATCAGCGTTCACCCGCCCAGGCCAAAATTGCTCTCTTCCGCTCGCTGTTTCATGGACGAGAGGATGTTTATCCGCAACGCTTCGAAAGCCGTAAGACAGGCAGAGCTGGCTATTCGCCAGCTTGCGGCAATGAGTGGGTCCGGGGAATTTGCGAGAAACCGAGAATCAAGTGCTCCGAATGTCCGCACCAACGTTTTCTTCGCATAACCGACGAAATAGTTTGTTGGCATCTCTGCGGCCACGACGACAAGGGTCGGGAATTCGTGATGGGCGTCTATCCGATGCTTCGGGATGAGACCTGTTTCTTCCTGGCCGCCGATTTTGACAAGACAACGTGGCAGCAAGATGCGGGCGCATTCTTGGAAACATGTCAACAAATGAACGTGCCCGCTGCCCTAGAGCGGTCCCGGTCGGGCAACGGCGGGCACGTTTGGTTCTTTTTCAATGAAGCCGTTCCCGCCGCATTGGCGCGCAAGCTTGGTACACACATACTCACGAAAACCATGGAACGCCGCCCCGAACTCGGTCTGGATTCGTACGATCGGCTCTTTCCAAATCAAGACACACTGCCGGTGGGCGGCTTCGGCAACCTGATCGCTTTGCCTCTTCAGCGGCGGTTCCGAGAATTAGGTAATAGCGTTTTCCTGGACGAGCGATTCGCTCCCCATACCGACCAATGGGAGTTTTTGTCCTCGATCCGCAGAATCAGCCGGCAAGGAGTTGAGGAAATAGTTCGGCGTGCTGACGTAAAGGGCCAGATAATTGGCGTACGTTTGGCGCCTGAGAGTGAAGAAGATGAAGATACGCCTTGGAAGAGACCGCTATCACGGAGTCGGACGAAAGTTTCAATCGCTGGCCCATTACCGGAGAGCTTGGAACTCATCCTCGGCAATCAAATATACATTCCTAAAGATGCGTTGCCGCCTGCCCTCCGCAACCGGCTGATCCGGTTGGCGGCGTTCCAGAATCCCGAGTTTTGCAAATTGCAGGCCTTGCGGCTTCCGACTTACGACAAGCCTCGGATTATTGCCTGTGCCGAGGATCACCCCAAGCACGTAGGACTGCCGCGCGGTTGCCTGGATGAAGTCCGTCAAGCTTTGTCGGATCTGAACATCAAGGCGATGGTCCGGGACGAGCGCAACCCCGGCCTGCCACTGAAAGCGACATTCCAAGGTGAGCTGCGCCCCGAGCAAACCGTTGCCGCGCATGCCATGCTCGCCCATGATACGGGAGTGTTGGCAGCCACCACCGCCTTCGGAAAGACCGTGGTCGCCGCGTGGCTGATTGCGCAACGGGGAGTGAATACACTCGTATTGGTACATCGGCGGCAGCTGCAACTTCAATGGATCGAGCGCCTTTCCACCTTCCTCGGAATGCCGGCGCGCACTATTGGCCGGATCGGTGGCGGCCGCACAAAGGCAACCGGCTTGCTTGATGTAGCCGTGATACAAAGCATGGTACGAAACGGTCTCGTCGACGATCTCGTGAGCAATTATGGCCACCTGATTGTGGATGAGTGCCACCACCTCTCTGCCCAAAGCTTTGAGCAGGTTGCCCGTCAGGCTAAGGCGAAGTTTGTGACGGGCCTATCTGCGACTGTCACCCGGAAGGATGGCCAGCATCCGATCATCTTCATGGAGTGTGGTCCCGTACGCTACCGGGGCAGTGTCCGGCAGGGTGTTGCAACTCATCCCTTTGAGCATAAGGTAGTGGTTCGTCCGACTGGTTTTCGTCCGCTACGACCAGCGGATCCTGATGTGCGGGTACAATTTCGCAAACTCTATGAAGAACTAATTGCCGATAAGGAGCGCAATCGACTCATCTGTCAGGACGTCATCCATGCCCTTCAAGAGGGGCGGTCGCCGCTGGTGTTGACCGAACGGAATGAGCATCTTGACTCTCTGACGAAGCAATTGACCTCTGAGGTGCCGCACTTGATTGTGCTCAGAGGAGGGATGCGCAAAAAGGAGCTTGACGCTATTCAAGCTCGCTTGGCTGCGATTCCTGGTGAGGAGGCTCGGCTGCTCTTGGCAACCGGCCGGTATGTGGGGGAGGGCTTTGATGACGCCCGACTCGACACCTTATTCCTGACCCTGCCCGTCTCGTGGCAAGGGACGATCACGCAGTACGTTGGTCGGTTGCATCGCCTCTTTCACAACAAGCGGGAGGTGCGCGTCTACGACTACGCGGATCTCAACGTACCGATGCTGGCGCGAATGTTCGACCGCCGCTGTCACCACTACGAAGGTATCGGCTACACGATTCAGCTTCCAGGAAGCGCGGTGCCGGGCTGGCCGGCAGATGTGCCACTCCCCGTGGATCCCGACTGGAAAAGTCAATATGCCGCCAGCGTGCGCCGCTTGGTGCGAGATGGCGTAGATTCCCCCTTGGCGAAACTATTTGTCCATGCTGCCGTGATCCCGCCCTCCGATGCTGATAGTTCCGATCGAGCGCGAAGTGCAACCGAGGCATTTCTCTATCGCCGATTGGAAACATTAGCCGAGACGGCCGGGAGGTTTCACTTGAATGCAGAGCTGCCGATTCCGTTCGATGGCTGGGGCCGCATGGAAGTCGACCTGCTTTGCGAGCCGTCGCACATCGCCGTCGAACTTGACGGCAGGCAGCACCTGGGCGACCCTGAAGCCTACCGGCGAGATCGTCGCAAGGATGCTTTGCTGCAGGAGAATGGTTATCGGACCCTCCGCTTCCTCGCAGAAGACGTCGGCAAATGTCTAGATCAAGTTCTGGACGTTATCCTGCGAGCCTTAGCGCACCAAAACACCAGAATCTGAGCAGATGACTAACCTTGCTTTAGGGGTATAGGGCGGCGGTTCCGGCAGTTAGAGTTGAGACTGCACCGAGCGAAGACATAGCGGTGACTTGTTCGATGATGCCAGAAGCTTCCAAGGAGATTAGGCAGCTAAGTCAACAAAGAACATAGCTTGTGGCAGTATCGTGCATGTCTGGCCCCCCGGCACCATTCCGCTGGCGCCATCGCTTTCCCTCCAAAAAAACCTGCGAATCTCTGTGAGGCGAAGAGTAAACCCCATAGGATGAGCAGCGGCTTTTAGAATCTTTTGGACAAGATCGCCGGCGTGAAATCGTGGTACCGAGGGCAATACTACAGGGAGTATTCTGTTTTAATTGGGGTATAACGACTTTAGAGCTAGTTGTCTCACTGGGCCATTGCGAACCAGTCGTGTAGTTCGGACGCGCTACGAAAGGTCTTGGTACCTATGCTTCCAACACCGGTCGTCCAGTAGACGGTTACGCTATTCGTCAAGGTATCGATACAAATGCGCTGATGAGTCTGCGTCGGCACATCGGGTGTCTTTCGCCTAAGCCACAGGACGGTGCCCTGATCGCATTCTTGTGCGTCAACGAATCCGCTTTCGTAAGCCGCGGCCTGAAATGCTTGAAACTTTTCCATAGCAAACCCAGAATGAGCCCAATCCCGGACCGGGCACTGTGACGAGTGTCACAGCCGGTGTCTAATCGAACATCAGACATGCACTTTCAGGGTATGGAGATCGATCCTCGCGCAAATGCTCTACGTGAAGACGTGAGCTAGGGAATGTCCAAATGAAATTTTTCTTTTACTCGAATCTGAGTCCACTCTTGCGCTTCCGCAATTGAGGGAAAGATTTTCGTCTCCCATCCAATGCCCTCGATGAATGCCTCCCACATGCGGCCAAGCGCAAAAACAACATTTCGCTCGGCAACCATGGCAACGAGCAATCCGGGCACGGCATAGGAAGCAATCTGGCGATCTTGCAAGACGATGCCGTCCATCTCACTTGGTGAAAAAAATGTAGGCTCCATCGAAGCGGCATCAATGAGAACGTATTTGAGTTTTCGTATGCGTTCCGGAGAGGCAAGAAGCTGGTCATTGGCAACGGAGAAGTGTTGCAGGCCTAAGACTCCTTCACACCGATAGATGACGCCCAGCCCGTCATGAATGAACTCTAGCTGGATTGGCATTCCCGGGGCCCTCGGCACCCTTGGAGATGGGATGCCATTCGGAAATATAGCAGCAATTCGGAAAAAGAGCGTATGCAATCGTCGTGTGGAGGGGATGGTTTCGGTAACGGTTAAGGCGCGCCGGCACTTCCTACGGAAGGCGAAACCGCGGCTAATCCTGTTCACCGAGAGTTTGGACATAAGTCTAGCCCTCTGGGTAGAAAAGTTCCTTGCGGCCTAGCTGCCACGCGGCTTTAAGTTCGGGCCCGGAGGCGTGAACCGCAATTTCAAATGGTAAGAACGACGCGGAACTGGGCGTTGCCGCTCATCATCCGCGCGTAGGCTTCAGCCGCTTTTTCGAGCGGGTATGTTTCAATCATAGGCCGGATGCCGGACAATTCGGCGAAGCGGAGTGTGTCTTCGGCGTCAGTCGGCGTTCCCGAGGCCCAGCCCTGAATGGAGCGACTTCCATTGATGAGCTGAACCGGTGTGACCTCAATGGGCTCAAATGTCGCACCCACAACCATGAGCTTGCCATGCGGCCCCAGACCATTAATAAGTTCGGACATCGCTTTCGAGCTTGGCGCGGTGGCGAGAATGACTTGTGCGCCACCCAATTTTTGTAATTCATCTGCTGCGTTTGTAACCTTGTTATCGAGGTACACGCTCGCTCCGAGTTTCTTCGCGAGCGGGGCGCTTTCCGGCCCGCGCCCGATGGCCGCAACCTTATAACCAAACTTGTTGGCGAATTGAATTCCGAGGTGGCCTAGACCGCCAACGCCCAGCACCGCAACAAGGTCGCCGGGCATCGCACCGCTGTGGCGCAGGGCGTTGAAGGTGGTAATACCAGCGCAGAGCAGCGGTGCTGCTTCGGCATCACTAAGACCTTCCGGTATTGCCGTGAGCGCCTCTACGGGAGCCACCATGTATTGCTGGTATCCGCCGTCATAGCTGATGCCGGCAATTTTCATGTTCTGGCAATTGCCAAAATCTCCGCGACGGCAGGCGAGACACGTACCATCATGACCGCCATGCCAGCCGACGCCGACGCGCTGCCCTTTCTTCCAGCCGGAAACAGCGGGACCCAGTTCATCGATAATGCCCGCGACTTCGTGCCCGGGAACACGGGGATACTGAATTCCTGGCCAATAGCCTTCTTTGGTGAACAGGTCACTGTGGCAGACGCCACAGGCCTGCACCTTGATGAGCACGTGTCCGGCACTTGGCTTAGGAATCTCGCGTTCAACGATTTCAAAATCGGCTCCTGCTTTAGGAATCTGCGCTGCCTTCATTGGTGCCACCGCTACTCTTGTCGTTGCCATAAATCCTCCCATAAATATCCAGCCCTTAAATTCTCCGCCACTGTTGCAAAGCGCTTAGCGCTACGATGCGTTTACCGATTATCTAATGGATATCGAACGGGTAAGGGGGCCGCCACTACGCGATGGTGCGCAGTGGAAGGTCCGAATTGCGCTGGAGAAAAGAGAATTTTTGAAGCCAGTCGCGTGCATGCGCAAATCCTCCCGCAATTGACCTGGCGATTATTGTATTAGTCGCTCGAAGAGCGAGTTCCATCGGTGAGTGACGAAAAGACTATCACAAAATCAGGGTGCGGAACATTAACACCGGGAAGCCAGCGCAACCGATAATTTGGCCACTTTGCCACGGTTTGGACTCCTTGCGAGCCTTATAGACTTCGGCCATTCCTCCCGCCGCCAGGTAGGCAAGGACTCGCGCCGGACGAATCCGCAAACACACAGCTGGAGGAGTGGCGGCTCGAACCGAAGCTTCTGTCCATTTAGCTGTTTGGGATTTGGATACGGCACGGAGACTTTTTGCAGGGGAAACGAGATTGTGCTTTCTCCAGTAGGACATTAAACTCTGCATGAACTTATGCGCAGGATGTGGCAGAAAGAAGCGTTAGCATCCTAATGCACCGCAGATTCCAATTCTGTTCGTTCCATGCTGTGTGCTGTAAGCTACGCAGGGGAGGACAATAAGCTTCCGACTATGGAAAATCTGGTTCGCTCTCCGGTTTCTCTTGTCATTATCACTTTCATCGTGTTGTTGGTGTCGGCGCGCATCGGAGTCTTCTTTCGCGAGAAGAGAGAGCGCCTGGAAGTAGAAGAGGGCCATGATCTTGATCTTATTGTGACCGCCGTCCTGACACTGCTGGCCCTTATCATCGGCTTCAGTTTTTCGATGGCCATCGAGCGCTACGATCAGCGGAAGAATTATGAGGAAGCAGAGGCCAACGCAATTGGCACGGAATACGTTCGAGCAGACCTGCTACCTGCCGCCGATGGTGCGAGAGTGCGCGCACTTTTGAAAGACTATCTCGATCAGCGCGTCTTGTTCTACCAAACCCGCAATCAGCGCGATCTACGGCAGATCGATACCCGCACTGCTCAACTTCAGACCGAACTCTGGTCCGCGGTCCATGCTCTGCCCCCCGCGCAGCAGACGCCGGTTGTCGCCCTTGCCGTTTCAGGCATGAACGATGTGTTGAACACGCAGGGATACACGCAGGCTGCCTGGTGGAACCGTATCCCAACCGGAGCATGGATTCTGATGTTGGCGGTCGCCATCTGCTCCAACGTGTTGGTCGGCTATGGAGCGCACCGAACGTTGGGGGTAGGCAAACGGCTGGTGGTTCTGCCGCTTGTTTTATGCATCTCGTTTTTTCTGATCGCGGACATAGACAGCCCTCGCAAGGGCATTATTCGAGTGCACCCGCAAAACCTGATCAGCCTCGGTCAGTCTCTTCACCAGCAACCATAGGAGAAAGAGATTTCAGGACTGGCTGGGCAGAGTGCCAGTTACCAGAGATTCTCGCGCACTCGGCGGAGGACGTGTTGGAGATGGGTGCCGGCGGCAAGGATAGGGTATTCTCAGTTCCCCAGTGGAAGACAGGGAATGGTCCTTTATATGGATGTGTGAGCCGATGGACTGGAAACCCGCTTCCCTTTTCAGATGGATGTTTGACCCCGGACACGGTGCGTCAGCGAGCCTGATCCCTCGATGGATATTTCTGCGCGCGCTGGGAGTGATCTATTTCTCGGCGTTTTTCTCGCTCTTTTCCAAATTCGAGGGCTGATCGGACCCGTGGGGATACTTCCCGCGGGCGAATACCTGCAGGCTGTGGCGAGTTCCGTGGGACATTCACGGTATTGGTATGCGCCGACGTTATTGTGGTTCAGCGCGAGTTCCACGATGCTGATGGGGTTGTGCTGGGCGCGGGCTGATCGCGTCGGTGCTTTTGACGCTGAACATCTGGCCGCGGGGGATGCTGGCGGTCTGCCTGGTATGTTTCCTTTCGTTCGTGAGCGCGGCAGCGGAATTTTCCGGTTATCAATCGGATGGAATGCTGCTGGAGGCGGGATTTATTTCGTTGTTTCTTGCTCCGGCGGGATGGCGGCCGGGATTCGGAGAGGCGCATCCGCCGATGCGAGCGAGCGTGCTGCTGTTGCGATGGGAATGGTTCCGGATTTACTTTGAATCGGGAGTGGCGAAAATCGTGAGCGGGGATCCCGAATGGAGACACTTCACGGCGATGGACGAATATTACCAGAATGGCCCGCTGCCGACCTGGATTGGCTGGTACGTGGAGCACTGGCCGCACTGGTTTCATGCCGCGACGGCATTTGGGACGCTGGCGCTGGAGTTGGCGTTGGTGTGGATGCTATTTCTGCCGCGGCGATGGCGGATTGCATGCTTTTTGATTGTGACGCCGTGCAGATGGGGATCATACTGACGGCGAATTACGCGTTCCTGAATTATCTCGTGCTGATACTGGGTTTTATGCTGCTGGATGACCGTTTCGTGGCGCAGTTTTTGCCGCAGCGCTGGAGGCAACGGTTTGCGGGCTTGACGAGCAGGACGGCGGAAGTTGCGGTAGATGACGTAACATTTGATTCGGCACCCATGCTGCAACCGCGACGGGAAAAAGCGGCATCCGAAAAAGTGCACAACCACAGGAAGAGTTGGATAAAGGAGCTGCGGCCGCAGTTTGGAGTGCTGAGGATGGCGCTGAGCGCGGTTGTGCTGGGATGGCTTTTTTACGCATCGACGGCGCAGATGATGTGGATGATATGGCGGGGACTGCCGCTGCCGACGACGCCGGTTGTTGCACTGGAACCGTTTCGCATTGCCGATCGTTACGGATTGTTTGCAGTGATGACGCGCGGGAGATACGAAATCGAGTTCCAAGGATCGGCGGACGGTACAAAACTGGGTGGCGTATCCATTTCGCTTTAAGCCGCAGGACCCGAGCAAGGCACCGGGGATTTACGCGCCGTACCAACCACGGTTCGATTGGAATTTGTGGTTCGCTTCGCTGGGGGATGGCGAGCGAACCCAATCGTGACGCGAACGGAAGTGCGGTTGCTGGCAGGAAACGCGGATGTATTGTCACTGTTTGCGGGGAATCCGTTTCCAAACGAACCGCCGCGCGAAGTTCGCGCTGTGCTCTGGCAATATTGGTTCACGACGCCGGCAGAGAAACGGGCGCAAGGCATGTGGTGGCGGCGGGAATTGCTGGGGACGTACGCACCGACGCTGGAGCGCGAGGCGGACGGAAAGATTGGAGTTGTGGAGTGGCCCACGGCGATTGCGCCGCGGCAATGACTGGGATGCATAGGAACGTACGACACAGGCGGAAGGCGGAAATGACTACGTAATGCTTGCGTTATCGGTGCGGGTCCCAATGGACTAGCAGCGGCCATTGTACTGGCGGAGCGCGGATGTAAGGTAAAAGTGTTGAAGCGGAACCGCAGGCGGGTGGAGCGGCGAGGACGCTGGAATTGACGCTGCCAGGATTTTCTGCATGACTTTGGATCGGCGGTGTATCCATTGGCGGCAGGATCGCCATTTTTTTCGTCGCTGCCACTGTCGAAGCACGGATTGGGATGGATTCATTCACCATGCGCGCTGGCACATCCGTTCGATGACGGCACGGCGATTACATTGGAGCGCGATCTACGGGATGCGGAATCGGCGCTGGGGAAGGATGGCAAAACCTGGCGAAGGCTGATGCAGCCGTTCGCGGAGAACTGGCGAGAATTATCAGTCGGAGGTGCTGACGACCGATCCATGTGCTTTCGTGGCACCCGTGGCTGCTGGGGCGATTTGGCGTGCTGGCGTTTCCATCCGCGAAGAGGTTGTGGCGACTTTTTGTTTAGAAACGAACGCACGCAAGGCGCTTTTCGCGGGGCTGGCGGCACATTCGTTTTTGAGTCTGGAGGAGCCGTTGAGCGCGGCGTTTGGGGTGCTGCTGGGAGCGGCAGCCCATGCGGTGGGCTGGCCGATTCCGCGGGGCGGGGCGCAGTCCATCACAAATGCGTTGTGCGGACATCTTGGTGGGCTGGGGGGAGAGATCCAGACGTCGGCGCGCGTGGAGAATCTTGCGTTGCTCCCGAAGAGTGATTTGACGCTGTGCGACGTGACCCCGTTTCAGATGGTGAGGATGGGAACGAGCCGATTGTCCACGAGGTACACGAAGCAATTGACGAAGTACCGCTATGGCCCCGGAGTGTTCAAGGTTGATTACGCGTTGCGATGCCCGATTCCGTGGAAAGCGGCGGAGTGCCTGCGGGCGGCGACTGTACACGTGGGAGGAAGCGCGGAGGAAATTGCAGATTCCGAAGCGACGATGCGGCATGGGAGACATTCGGAGCGTCCGTTTGTGCTGCTGGCCCAGCCGAGTTTGTTCGATGCGACGCGAGCACCGGCGGGCAAGCACACGGCGTGGGCGTATTGCCATGTGCCGAATGGATCTGAAGTGGACATGCTGGAAACGATGGAAGTGCAGATCGAGCGGTTCGCTCCCGGATTCCGCGAATGCATCCTGGCGCGGCGTGTATTTTCGCCAGCGGGGCTACAGAAGATGGATGCGAATCTGATCGGCGGGGATATCTCGGGCGGGTCGATGGATTTTCGACAATTTTTGTTTCGACCCACGTGGAGGCACTATGCAACATCGGCGAGGGATATTTATTTGTGTTCATCGTCGACGCCGCCTGGGGGAGGAGTACACGGGATGTGCGGGTATCATGCGGCGCGGTTGGCGATTTCGCGGATGAGGAAGTAGAAGTAGAGGGGGAGGATAATGGCGAGCGTGGAGGGGTAAGTTGGTTGCCACGACCCCTCCACTGCGCGTCGACAAAAAACGCCGACGCTCCGGCCGGGATGACACAGATCAAGAAGAGATAAACCCAGGACAAACTACTTGTGGGGAGGGAGGAATCTTTTGTCGATGGAGGCGATGACGACGTAGTTGGGGTCGACCATTTCGGTGAGGTGGAGGCGGCCGACTTTGGAGAAGAGTTCGTAGGCGTCGAGTTCGGAGAGGGCGTAGTCGCGATGAATCCAGGCGACCAGTTCGGTGACGGCGATGCGCACGGCGTCGTCGACGGGGCGATAGATGCCGGCGGTCATGAGTTCGTGATCGTTTTCGAGGCGGGGCCAGTCGGTGGACTTCCCTTTCACGAGTTCAAAGCGGAATTTTGCTTTCATAGGGACTTCGACGGCGCTGCCGGCAACTTCGCCATCGCCCATGGCGGCGTGTCCATCGCCGAAGTAAAAGAGAGCGCCTTTGACGTTGACGGGAAGATAGAGGGTGTTGCCGGGAGAGACTTCGGGGGCGTCCATGTTGCCGCCAAATTCGGCGGGAACGATGGAGCTGCGTGCTTCACCATGAGCCGGAGCAACGCCGATGCAGCCGAGAAAAGGCTTGAGAGGAAATTGCGTTTTGAAATTGGAGTCCAGGGCCTGAAAGGTGATGAGCTGTTTGCCGGCGTCGATGGGGTAATACCAGGCGCGCTCGGGGAGCGGAGCTTTTTCGAGCATGGGCGTGTAGTGGGTGGAATTGGCGGCGCCAAAGCCGGGGCCGAATGTGCCGACGCCTTGTTTGCCGTCGACGGTGAGATCGAGGATGTGGATGACGAGGGTGTCGCCGGGTTCGGCGCCATCGATGAAGAAGGGGCCGGTGAGAGGATTGTCGATTTTAATGTTGGAGAAAGGATCGCCGGGCTTTTGGAGGGCGTTGCCGAAACAGTCGAGAGAGTTGGCTTCGAGAGATGTTGCCAGGCTTCAGATGGGCGACGGGTTCGGCAGGGCCGAAGGTGGGCTTGACGTTGTCCATGGAGGCGTGGAAGTGGACAACGTTGGCGTCGGAGGCGGGCGAGGGCGCCTGGCGCGAGCAGAGATGGCAAACAGCAGGATGGAAGATGCAATCAGGGCGGACGATTGACGAAGCAAGGAAGCCTCCTCGGGAAAAGCAAATTCGAAGTGCAACATAGATGTGGGGGCGGAGTCAAACCGCGGAGTGTTTGTTATTCTCGTAGACCCAATGAGATTAGTGGTGGCGGCAGTGATTGAGCGTGAAGACCGGCGGCTGCTGATCGGGCAGCGGCGACGAGGGGATAGTTCCGCGCTGAAGTGGGAATTTCCCGGTGGGAAGGTGCGGGAGGGAGAGCAACTGGAAGAGGCGTTGGGGCGGGAATTGCGGGAAGAATTGGGGGTGACACTGGCGAAGAGCCGCGAGATCGGGCAGGTGCGGCACAAGTATGCGAACACGCCCGAGGAGTTGGAGATACATTTTTTTGCAGCAGCGATTGTGGAGAAAGAGATTCACGCACGTGCATTCGAACAGGTAGCGTGGGTGCTGCCGAAGGAATTGGCGCAATATGATTTTCTGGCGGCGAACCGGGAATTGATCGCGCACCTGGCAACGGGGAAGATTAAGGCGGCGGAGGTGCTGGAAGGGTCGGAGTAGCGCGGGGGAGGCGTTAACGGATCGGGGGATTCACGAGAACCAAATAATACCAGATAACGGGGATGCAGAGGATGAGGGCGTCGATGCGGTCGAGAATGCCGCCGTGACCGGGGAGCAATCCGCCGGAGTCTTTTACGCCGGCGCTGCGCTTGTAGGCGGATTCGAGGAGGTCGCCCATCTGGCCGGCGATGTTGCCGATGACGGCCATGATCAGAAGATGCGGGAGCGGGATGCGAATCCAGAAGCTGAAAGCGTAGGCGACGAGGAGAGAGCCGAGCATGCTGCCGATGGAACCTTCCCAGGTTTTTTTCGGAGAGATGTGCGGAGCGAGGGGATGTTTGCCGATGGCACGGCCGACGAAATAGGCGGTGGTGTCTGCGGCCCAGGTGATGACGAGGGCGAAGAGGAGAAGACGGGGGCCCAAGAAACGGATGCCATCGAGCGGCACGGTGAAGGAGAGTGGGAAGGCAACAAGGAGGAAGGCGCTCGCACTAATGCCGACGGCTGGAATGGCCTCCACCAATTTGCGGCGAGACCAAAGAGTCAGAGTGGTGAGACCCAGGAGAAAAATAAGTAAGAGAGTGGCAGGCGACTGTAGAAAAGCAAGCCGCATGGTGAATGGGAACGATGGCAGATAACTGTAGATCGATTCGGAAAATGGGAACGGTGGAGTGGGGTCCACACGGACAAAGGAATAGGCGTATTCATCTTTGCGGACAACACCGGGATACTGAGCAATAAGCAACAGAGAACAGATGATGGTCCAGAGACGATAGGGGCGGTGGCCGATGGCTTCGCCGAGAGCGAAATATTCCCAGAGGGCGAGAACGGTGATGATTGCGGTGGCGACGGCGACGACGGTGGTGTTGGTGAAAAGTACGAGGGCGACGACGATGGGGATGAGGACCAGGGCGGTGGCGACGCGTTTCCAAGTCATGAGGAAGAAGGATATCAGATATCAGGAATTGGATAGAGGGAAGCAGGAGGAGGGCGAGTAGAGGTCACAATCGGCGATTGGAAGAACGAATCGGGAAGACAACGCGGAGACACGAAGGTCCGCGGAAAAGAGTTAGGCGTGAAGACGAAAGGCAAAGGCAGGCGGCGTAAAGCCGCCCGGACAGATGCGTTTATATTACCGCAGAGATAGCTAGTTTTGCAGTTTACCTAGCGGGCGGCGGAGGTTTGGGGGCGTCGATGCCACCGTAGCGGCGTTCGCGTTTCTGGAAATCGACGAGGCTTCGAGAAGGCGAGCGCGATTGAAATCGGGCCAGAGAGTTTCAGTGACGAAGATTTCGGCGTAGGCGATTTGCCAGAGAAGGAAATTACTGACGCGCATTTCGCCGCTGGTACGGATGAGGAGATCGGGATCGGGAAGATCAGCGGTGTAAAGGTGTCGAGAGAGCTGCTCTTCCGTGATGGAGTCGAGGGGAGCCGTGGCCGTTGCGTTCGGCGAGGATGGCGTTCATGGCGTCGACGATTTCCGCGCGGCCGCCGTAGTTGAGGGCGATGGAGAGAACCATTCCAGTATTGTTAGCGGTTGCTTCCATGGCTTCGCGGGTGTCTCGCTGGACGGCTTCGGGAAGCTCTTCGGGGCGGCCGAGAAAGCGCATGCGGATATTGTTTTTCTGGAGGAGCGGCATCTCCTTGCGAAGATATTCGCGGAGGAGTTGCATGAGGAATTCGATTTCGGCCTTAGGACGGCGCCAATTTTCGACGGAGAAGGCGTAGAGAGTGAGCGCCTCAATGTTGAGGCGTGCACAGGTTTCGATGGTGGTGCGGGCCGATTGCGTGCCAGAGCGATGACCGGCGACGCGTGGAAGATGACGCTTCTTGGCCCAGCGGCCGTTGCCGTCCATGATGACGGCGATATGGCGGGGAAGGCGGGCAAGATCGAGCTTTTCAAGGAGCCGTGATTCTTCAGCGGTGACCGGCCCGAGCCTTCGGCGAGCGGAAGGGGAGAGTCGGAAGTTGGAGCGAGATGAGGACATCGTAAGCAATCCAGTAAATCCTCTTTATGCCGCAAAGTTAACACAGGGATTGGGTGGAGGCGCAACGGGTGTTGTGGGAAAGGTAATGGCGTACGACCACAGGTATGAAAAGCGAAATTGGAAAGGGGAAATCAGTGGTGGGATAAAGCTGCTTCTACCAGGGAATTCAAGAACACAGACAGGAGGGTCTGTGCCACAAGACACAGGACGGCGGAGCGCGTCAGGAGGCGCCGTGGAGGGCCTGGAAGACCAGGACGAAGGTCAGGATGATCATAAAGATGGCGGTGACCCAGGCAACGATGTTGAAGACGAGGGTGTTGGTGTGTTCGCCCATGAGATCTTTGCGGTTGACGAGGAGCAAAATGAAGATGATGACGATGGGGAGCCAGACGCCGTTGCCGACCTGCGAGAAGATGAAGATTTTCCAGAGTGGGGCGTTGGGGAGAAGGACGATGCCGCCGCCGACGACGATGAGGATGGTGTAGAGCCAGTAGAAGGCGGGGGCTTCGCGGAATTTGTGATCGATGCCAGCTTCGAAGCCCAGGCCTTCGCAGATGACGTGAGCGGTGGAGAGCGGAAGGATGGTGGCGGCAAAGAGAGAGGCATTGAGAAGGCCGAAGGCAAAGGTGAAGCCGGCCCACTTCCCTGCCAGTGGGATGAGGGCTTTGGCGGCTTCGGCAGCATCGGTGATGTTGGTCAGGCCGGTGGCGTGCAGCGTGGCAGCGGTGCAAATGATGATGAAGAAAACGATGACCATGCAACTGATGCTGCCGAACAGGACATCGAGGCGGGCTTGCGGGTACTGGCGCGGGCCAACTTTCTTTTCGACGAAGCCCGCCTGCAGATAGAAAAATTGCCAAGGGGCGATGGTGGTGCCGACGAGAGCGGTAAGAGTGACGAGATAACCGAGATCAAATGGATACTCGGGGACGACGGTCATGCGGGCAGCCTGAACCAATCCGGATGGGAAAGAAGCGCGGAGAAAAGATAGGTGAGATAGAAGAGGCAGAGCGACCAGGAAGACGACTTCGACCTGGCGGTAAGTGCCCTTCAGCACGAGAATCCAGACGACGACAGCGGCGAGGGGAACAGCGATGTATTTGCTGATGCCGAAAATCTGACCGGCGGCGGCGACACCGGCAAATTCGGCGACGACGTTGCCGAGGTCAACGAGGAAGCCAGTGACCATGACGAAAAAAGTGGAACGGAAACCAAACTCTTCGCGGATGAGATCGGAGAGGCCTTTGCCGGTGATGACGCCCATGCGGGCGCACATTTCCTGGTGACATAGAGGGCGATGGTCATGGGAATGAGGGACCAGAGCAGAGCGTAACCGTAGGCGCTGCCGGCTTGGGTGTAGGTGGCGATGCCGCCGGCGTCGTTGTCGACGTTGGAGGTGATGATGCCGGGGCCGATGACGGCGAGGAAGAGGGCGATGCGGCGGCGCCAGATGTTTGCCGCGGGAGAAGAAGTCGATGGTGCGGGCGCGGATGCCGTCGATGAAGACGTTGATGGAGGAGAAGTTCATGGGACAGGAGGAAGTGGAGAGTTGAAAGTTGAAAGTTGAAACAGCCGGAGAAGTGAGGACAGCCCAGCGTAGGTTCGGGACAGATCCTCCTGTGCGACCCGGCTCGCCAAACTGCGGCGCGCAAGAAGAAGCCAGGTCGCTCCGCTCGGGATGACAGAATTGGCGGTGGACGAGGGTCATGCGTTCACCAAGCGAGAGACGACGTCGTCGACGGTGACGGTGCCGATGGGACGATGTTCGATCGACGACGGTGAGCATGCGGAGATTGTATTTGTCGAACAGCTCGAAGACGTCTTTTTCGCTGGCGTCGGGAAGTGATGCTGACGAGCGGCTCGGTCTTGAGCTCGGACATTTTTTGATCGGGAGCAGCGAGGAGCATGCGAGCAACGGGAACGGTACCGGAGAAATTGGCCGAGCTTGATCGATGAGGACGATAGTGTCGAGCTGCTCGAGATTGAGGTCCTGATTACGCATCCAGTGGAGGACTTCGTCGCGAGTGGAATGCTCGCTGACGTAGACGAATTCGGAGTTCATCATGCCGCCGGCGGTAGAGGGATCGAAGGCGAGAAGTTCGCGGACTTCCTTGGCTTCCTGATTGGGCATTTCGTCGAGAAGTTCTTCGGAGGTTTCCTTGGGAAGATCGGCGAGGAGGTCGGCAGCGGCGTCGGGAGCCATTTCCTCGATGATGTCGGCGGCTTTTTCGGGATCGAGTCTTTCGACGATTTGCGTGGTGAGGCGCTCGTCGAGTTCGGCAAGGACAGCGGCAGCGGTTTCTTCGTCAAGGGATGCGATGATTCCTTGGCGCTCGGCGGCGGAGAGTTCTTCCATCATTTCAGCAAGGTCGGCAGGATGCAGGTCCTCAAGCTTTTCGTGAGTGATACGGAGCTTGACGCGACGAAGCGGGTCGGGCTCGATGAGATTCACGAATTCCCAGCGGATGGAGCGCTGCGGGAGCCTGGTCTGGAGTCGACGAACCATGCTGGAAGGAGCCAAGCCCTGAAGAAGGCGGCGGACGGCGCCGGGAAGGCCGACGTCGACCTGAGCGATGCGAAGTTCGACATGATCGTTGGCGCGGAATTCGGAGAGGTCGACGTCATTGACGCGCACGACTTTGCGGCCTGCAGTATCGATGATTTGCTGATCGAGGAGATCCTTTTGGACGGCGAGCCAGCCTTCGTTAGGCAGGTAGGCGTCGAGGGCGCGCTCGTTGACGGTGAGATCGATGCGGCCAGGGGCAACCTTGGCGACTTGATCGTAACGGGCAATGAGGGGCTGAAAGCGTCCGCGAGAGATAAGGAAATGAGAGACGCGATTGGGCTGGTCGGCAGGTTCGATAAAGAATTCGCGGACGCGGCCAACGAAATTGGATTGGGAGTCGTAGGCGGCGGAACCCATGAGTTCGGTGGCGTAGAGCATGAGGAACCTCCTTTCGATGGAAATTCAAAGATAGAAACTCGGTTGACCCGAGAGCGGGCTGATCACTTCGGCGAGTGGACCCAACGAAGGTGACCTCAAGAACCCACACGGAAAACGGCGAGTGGGCACCCGGAAAAAATGAAAACAAAAAACCCGCGAACGGAGCGAACCGGCCGCGGGCAAAGCAAACGTCGGGAAAGCAGCCGCTAGCCGGTGGGGAATGCTCCAGAGGGGGATCAGGCGGCGGCGTCTACGCGGGATGAGAGGGACCAAAAAGCCCTCAGCCCGGGTGGACCCCGGAAGCCAAATCGGCCAAGCGGTCAAGTGGCGGCGCCTCCCCATTGGACAGCCAGGGTGAGGTTCGGGTTCGCTGGACGCGCTCATCGCAGAGAATTCACTCCGAAGTTAGAGATAAAGCGTAAGGAAAACAAAGTCAAGGAGAAAGAAGAGATTGGAGAGAAAAAAAGGAGGAGACTACTTCTTTTTGGGGAAGAGCATGTCGCCGGGAGGGACGTTGCGACGACGGCAATCGTCGAGATAGAGGACGAGATAGTTTTTGAGGATGAAATCCTTGGGGGAGTAACCGAGTTCCCGCGCGGCGCGGTCGATGGCGTCGCCAGGGCCTTCGAGTTCGACGAAGGTGCCAACGGGGGTTTCATCGAGTTCAATGAGAAGATCCTTGGCCCAGGAGTGGCGCGCGGGGAGTTTGTACGTGGTGCGGAGTTTTTCGTAGCGGAACCAGCCGCGGAGGCCTAGACCTTCGAAGATTTTCTGGAGGGCCGGGGCGTCTGTGAGGACCAGTTCGATTTCTTCGCGGACTTTGTGCCGGCGGTCGGAGGGCGTGGCGGGGGGGCCAATGGCGAGTTGGTCGGGCGGGGATTTGAAAGTGAGGAGGGTACGCGGAGCAGATTTCTTCCTGGGGTCGGCGGGAGTTTCGGTGCGGATTCGGAGGAGTTGGCCGTGCTTGGCCAGACCGCCATCGGGGGTATCGAAATGAGATTCAACTCATGGGTACGGGGAATGGAGGGCCTTGCGCCGAGCTTGGAGAGAGCACGGAGGAAGGATTTGGGATTGTCGATCTTGAGTTTGATTTCCGTTTCACGAGACATGAGAAGAAGATTACAGGAAGCAGGGGAGGAGAGAAAGAGCAGGGGGAACGGCTCGACGCATACGGCGAGTGTCTGCAAGGAGCGATGTTGCCACGGTCCCTCCATACGAAGCGGCAAAATAGTGCGCTTCTCCAGTTGGGATGACAGATTAGCTTTACCGGATAGATGGCGGAACAGCACGGCGGAGGGGATGGCGGCGTCAAAAGGAAGAAGGGGAAAGGTGACTTTGCGGGGAGGAGCGGAAGCGCGATAGTATAGCGAGCGCGAGGAATCCTGCCAGCAGGGCGTGCGGAACCTGACGGGGATCAAGACAAGAGAACGAATATGGAACCCGAGACGAAATCGGCGATGACATCGTATTCTCCGGAACATTCCGGGGGAGGGGCTGAAGGGAAGCACCGTCCGCCGGCAGCGCTACGGGAGCCAGTGGAACATGTGATTCACGGGGACCGCAGGATAGACCACTACGCGTGGTTGAGGAAGAAGGATGACCCGCGGGTTGTGGAGTACCTGAAGGAAGAGAACGCCTACGCGGAAACGCACATGAAGTCGACGGAGACGTTTCAAGAAGAGTTGTACCAGGAGATGTTGGGGCGGATTTTGCAGACGGATTTAAGCGTGCCGTATCTGTTGCGAGGATATTCGTATTATTCGCGGACGGAAGAGGGGAAGCAATATCCAATCTATTGCAGAAGGAAGGAAGAGAGGCCAACGAGTGGCGATCAGCAACTAGTGAGGGAAGACCCAAGAGCACAGACAGGAGTGTCTGTGCCACAGGAGGAAGAAAGTGCCAGCTGGAGCGAAGAGGTGCTGCTGGACTTGAATGCGCTGGCGGAGGGCCATTCGTTTCTGGGGCTGGGGATATTTGAGGTAAGCGACGACAACCAGTTGCTGGCGTATGCGACGGATACGACGGGATTCCGGCAATATACGCTGGAAGTAAAGGACCTGAGGACGGGGGAGCTACTTCCCTTCCGGGTGGAACGTGTGACGAGCGTGGCGTGGTCGAGGGATAACCGGACGTTGTTTTATGTGGTGGAAGATGAGGTGACGAAGAGGTCGCACCAGTTGTGGAGACACTGGATAGAGGGTCGGCCAGGGAGCAGTGACCAGCAATCCAGAGAGGAAAACCCAAGAGCACAGACAGGAGTGTCTGTGCCACAAGATGAGTTGGTGTATGAGGAAAAGGACGAGCGATTCCGGATCGATATCGAGCGGACAAGAAGCGGGGCGTATTTGTTGTTGGTGAGTAACAGCCATACGACGAGTGAGATTCGGTATCTGCGAGCGGACGAACCGTTCGGGGAGTACCGGCGGATCGCGGAGCGGGAGGATGGGCACGAGTATTACGTGGATCACCATCCAGGCAGCGCGAAGGATCCGGCGGGCGGAGTTTTCTTTATACGGACCAACAGCGGGGGAAGGACTTACCGGTTGATGACGGCGCCAGTAAATGAGCCCGGACGGAAAAGTTGGCACGAAGTTATCCCGAACCGGCCAGAAGTGATGCTGGCGGGGATGGAGGCGTTCAGAACCCATTTGGTGATGTACGAGCGCGAGGGCGGTTTGCCGTACTTGAGAGTGGTGGATCTGACACGGGCGGCATCCACGGCGCTGGAAGCGTCGTACCGGATTGAGTTTGCAGAGCCAGCGTATAACGCGACGTTTGGGGCGAATCCGGAATTCGATACGGGACATTTGAGATTTCATTACGAGTCGTTCATCACGCCACGGTCGGTGTATGACTACGACTTGAAAAACGGCGAACGGATTTTGCGGAAGCAACAGCCGGTGCTGGGTGGATACGATCGCAACGGAGTATGGAAGCGAACGGCTGCATGCGGTGGCGAAGGATGGGACAAGAGTGCCGCTGTCGGTGGTGTACCGGCACGATACGCCCAGGGACGGGAGTGCACCGCTGCTGCTGTATGGGTATGGGAGTTATGGATTGTCGATGCCAGTGGCGTTCAGTTCGAACCGGTTGAGCCTGCTGAACCGCGGAGTGATTTATGCGATTGCGCATATTCGCGGCGGAGGCGAGTTGGGAAAGCCATGGCACGATGCGGGGCGCATGCACCGGAAAATGAATACGTTCATGGACTTTATAGCGGCGGCAGAGTATCTGATCGAGAGGGAGATACACGTCGAAGGAGAAATTGATCATTGAGGGCGGAAGCGCAGGCGGATTGTTAATGGGCGCGGTAACGAACCTGCGGCCGGAGCTGTTTCGGATGGTGATCAGCCACGTGCCGTTTGTGGATGTGTTGAACACGATGCTGGATGCATCGCTGCCGCTGACGGTGGGCGAGTATGAGGAGTGGGGAAATCCGCAGGTGGAGGAAGATTATTTGTATATGAAGGGATATTGCCCGTACACAAACCTGGAGAGGAAAGAGTATCCAACGATGCTGGTGAAGACGGGATTGAATGACAGCCAGGTGATGTACTGGGAGCCGGCGAAGTATGTGGCGAAACTGCGGACGTTGAAGACGGATGGGAACGCGTTGCTGTTCAAGATCAATATGGGCGCGGGACATGGCGGGGCGAGCGGGCGATACGATTATTTGAGGGAGATCGCGTTTGATTATGCGTTTGTGTTGGGGGAGTTGGGAATGCGAGGGTGAGTGGCGAAATTCGCAGGCGAGCGGATCGGGCTGGGTTGAAGGGGAAGTCTACACTCGCACCCTTAAAGGCGAAGGGCGCGGCAGCAAAGAGGAACCCAAGAGCACAGACAGGATTGTCTGTGGCACACAGGGAACATGAGTGAAGCTTCGACACCATTGATGCAGCAATATAACGCGGTGAAGGCAAGATACCCGCACGCGCTGCTGCTGTTTCGGCTGGGAGATTTTTACGAATTGTTTTATGAGGATGCGATTAGCGCGTCCGGGAGCTGCAGATTACGCTGACGTCGCGGAACCGGGAGAAAGGGCAGCCGATTCCGATGTGCGGCGTGCCGTATCACGCGGCAGACGGATATATCGCGCGGCTGATCCGAGCCGGGTACAAGGTAGCGATTTGCGAGCAGATGGAGCAGCCGGGGCCAGGGAAAAAACTGGTGCGGCGCGAAGTGGCGCGTGTGATTACGCCGGGGACCGCAACGGACGTGGCGGTACTGGATGCGCGGGAGAATAACTACCTGGCGGCGGTGGCACAGAATACGGCGGCGCAGAAGATTGGATTGGCCACGGTGGACCTGTCGACGGGGGAATTTCAGGCGACGGAATTTGCGGGAGAGCGGGCGGAGGAAGAACTGCGGGATGAACTGCAGATGCTGAGGCCGCGGGAGACGCTGCTGCCGCGTCCACAACAGTTATTTGAAACGGCGAAGACTTCCCTGCTGGATGGAACGGGCGGGGTGGAGAGCCGGTTGGAGGATTGGATCTTTCAACGAGATTATGCCGAAAGGATATTGCGCGAGCAGTTTGGAGTAGCGGAGTTGACGGGATTTGGGTTGGATGGACACCAGCAGGCGATGGTAGCGGCGGGAGCGCTGGTGCATTATCTGCGCGAGAATGCGGCGCGCGGAGATGATGCGCCGAGCGTGGAAGCGCTACAGCATCTGGATAAGATCCGGTATTACGAGCAACACGATGCGCTGGTGCTGGATCCGGTGTCGGTGAGAAACCTGGAATTGCTGACGCCGATATTTTCGGAGGAGAGCAAATCGAGCGGACCCACAACACTGATTGGGGCAGCTGGATTCGACGGTGACAGGAATGGGAGCGCGGCTGCTGCGGGCGTGGATTTTGCGGCCGTTGATTGACCGCGACGCGATCGAGGAGCGATTGGGGGCGGTGGCGCATCTGCTGCAACAGACGGTAGTGCGAGGAGAAATTCGCAAGGAGCTGCGTGGGATACAGGATCTGGAACGGTTGACGAGCCGGATCACGCTGGGTTTGGCGATGCCGCGAGAACTGGTGGCGCTGCGGAAGTCTCTGGCACAAGTGCCAATTCTGAAGAATTTTTTGACACCGCCGGCGACGGGCGGAAGCGAGTTGCTGCGCCAGTTGCACGGAGAGATTGACGAACTGAGCGATGTGCGAGAGCGGCTGGAGAGAGCGATTGCGGATGAACCGCCCGCGGTGGCGAGCGATCCCGGAATCATTCGCACGGGATATAACGCGGAACTGGATGAGCTGCGGAATCTGAGCCAGCACAGCAAGCAGATTATTGCGTCGATGGAAGAGCGAGAACGGAAGCGGACAGGAATCGATTCGCTGAAGATCCGGTTCAACCAGGTGTTCGGGTATTACATCGAGATTTCGAAAGCGAATCTGGATAAAGCGCCGGCGGATTACGAGCGGAAACAGACGCTGGTGAATGCGGAACGATTCACTTCGACGGAATTGAAGGAGTACGAACGGAAGATTCTGGCGGCGGACGAGCGAATCCTGGAGATTGAGCGGCAATTGTATGTGGACGTGCGGTCGGGGATTGCGGCAAAGGCGGGGCGGCTGAGGAGGACCGCAGCAGCGATTGCGCAACTGGATGTGCTGGCGTCGTTTGCAAAGTTGGCGGCGGACCGGAATTATGTGCGGCCGGAATTTAACGGGACGGGCGAACTGCTGATCGTGGGCGGGCGGCATCCGGTGATCGAAGAATTGCTGCGGCAGAAGGGCGAGCGATTTGTACCGAATGATTTGTGCTTCGAGCCGGGGAGGCAGCAATTGCTGCTGATTACGGGGCCGAACATGGGAGGGAAGTCGACGTACCTGCGGCAGGCGGCGCTGATCGTGCTGATGGCGCAGATGGGTTCGTTTGTGCCGGCGCGGCAGGCGAAGTTGCCGCTGACAGACAGAATATTTACGAGGATCGGGGCGAGCGACAATCTGGCGCGGGGACGGTCGACATTTTTGGTGGAGATGAGCGAGGTGGCGGCGATCTTGCATCACGCGACGCCATCGAGCCTGGTGTTATTGGATGAAGTGGGACGGGGAACCGCGACGTTTGACGGACTATCGATTGCGTGGGCGGTGGTGGAGCATTTGCAGAGAAATACGCGGGCGCGGACGCTGTTTGCGACGCATTACCATGAATTGACGGAGCTGGCGGAATTGCTGCCAACGGTGAAGAACGTGCACGTGTCGGTGAAAGAAACGCCGAGCGAGATCATTTTCTTGCGGAAAGTGGAGCCAGGGAGCGCGGATAAGAGTTATGGAATTGAAGTGGCGCGACTGGCGGGACTGCCGCGGAGCGTGATCGAACGGGCGCGGGAAGTGTTGAAGAGGCACGAGCAGAGCGAGCATGAGTTGAGCGAAACGCTGACGCCGGGAGCGATGGAGACAGGGCACAGGAATGGGGATCAAGGAGTGATGTTTACGGCGGTGGATCGAGCGGTGATGGAGAAGTTGAGGGGAGCGGATCTGGATCGAGTTGAAGCCGATCGAAGCGTTGAATTTGCTGGCGGAGTTGAAGAAGCAGATGAAGTAACGGGGGGAGATGGTTCCGCTGGTTTTTGTGAAGGGTGAATCAATCCAGGATCCCTCCACTCTGAGCCGCAGAAAGCGCGAAGGATGGGGCGTCCTGAAGTTTACGTGTGATTCGATGTAACAGCAGAAACCCAAGAGCACAGACAGGAGTGTCTGTGCTACGGGACAAAAGAGGGCCTGGGTTAGCCGCTTCCAAGGAAACAAACTGTGAAGGGGAAATGGAGGAGTGGGGAGAGGTGTGTTAGAACGGAGCGAGTGAGGATGAAGAGATGCTGGTGATGGGAATGATGAGCGGGACGTCGGCGGATGGGATTGATGTGGCACTGGCAGAAGTGAGAGGCGCTCCACCACGGCTGCGCTGCAAGCTGTTGCATCACACGTCGAGGCGCATGCCGGGTGCGCTGCGAACCGAAGTGTTGCGGATCGCGGAAGGAGCGGCGTGCACGGCGGGAGAAATCAGTCAACTGAATTTCCGGGTGGGAATGGCGTTTGGGGATGCAGCAGTGAGCGCTTGCCGGGAATTTCGCGTGGCGCTTTCGCGGGTGCAGCTAATCGGAAGCCACGGACAGACGATATTTCATCAGGGGAGGCCGGTTCCGTTTTTGGGGCGAGCCACCGCGTCGACATTGCAGATTGGGGAGCCGGCGGTGATTGCCGCGCGAACGGGGGTGACGACGGTAGGAGATTTTCGCGTGGCGGATATGGCGGTGGAAGGGCAAGGCGCGCCGCTGGTGCCGTATGCCGACTATTTATTGTATGGCGACGAACAAATCGGGCGCGTGTCGCTAAATTTGGGAGGAATTGGAAACGTGACGGTGCTTCCGGCGGGAGCGCAGCCCGGGCAAGTGGTGGCGTTCGATACCGGGCCAGGAAACATGTTGATGGACGCGCTGGTGTGGCACTTCACGCGGAAGAAACAAAAATACGATCGAGGGGCGCGGCTGGCCAGGCAGGGACAAGTAAATGAACGGCTGCTGAAAGAGCTGCTGCGGGATCCGTACCTGAAACTGGGACCACCGAAATCGACGGGGCGGGAGTATTACGGACGCGCCTACTTTCAGGAATTGTTGCGATTGGGGAAAAAACATCGCGCCGGGTCAAACGATCTAATCCGGACAACGACGGAATTTACAGTGGCTTCGGTGGTGGATGCGCTGAAGCGGTTCGTGCTGCGGAAGACGAAGATTCAACAATTGATCGTGTCGGGCGGAGGGGCGCGGAACCCGCTGGTGCTGGCGCAATTGACGGCGGCGCTGACGCCGATGGAGGTGCTGACGTCGTCGAAGCTGGGAGTGCCGGAGGAAGCGAAGGAGGCTTACGCGTTTGCGATCCTGGCGTACGAGACGTGGAATCGGAGGGCGGGAAATTTGCCGAGTGCGACGGGGGCGGAGAGAGAGGCGGTGCTGGGGAAGATCAGTTTGGGGAAGATGAGGTAAGGAAAAGACTCTGTGATCGGGTGACGATGGCGTTGCGTCCTATGAAAAGCGAGAGCCTGGCATGAAAGCCACCGGCACATTGAAAAAACAGGCACCCTGGAAAAATGGGCTCGTTGCGGTGGTGGTGTGTTTTGTGGTGGCGATTTTGCCGGCGGGGTGCCGGCAAAAAGTGGAGAGAGAACCGGGAGAGGTGGTGTTTTTGATTGAGTCGAATCCCGCAAATCTGGATCCGAGATATGCGGTGGATGGGCCATCACAAAGAATTGGCGCGTTACTGTTCAGCGGATTGGTGAAGCGGGATGACCAGATGAACGTGCATGGAGACTTGGCAGAGAGTTGGGAGACGCCGGACGCGCTGACATACGTCTTTCACCTGCGCAAGGGCGTGAAATTTCATGATGGGCGCGAAGTCACGTCGAAGGACGTGAAGGCAACGATTGAGTTCATGATGAACGCGGCGAACCGGTCGCCGAAACGTGGCGCGTTCCGCATGATTGGTTCGATAGAGGCGCCCGACGCCTACACCGTGATCTTTCATTTGAAGGAGCCGGCCGCTTCATTTTTGTGGAACCTGGAACGCTCCGCCGTGGGAATTGCTCCAGCCGATGCGGGGAGCGATTTTGCGCGGCATCCAATTGGCAGCGGGCCCTTTCGATTTGTGAGTCAGACGCAGGACGATGCGGTGGTGTTGCAGAGGAATGGCGAACACGAATCGGCCGGTGACGAACAGCGAGTCGCAAGTGAACGGGTGACGTTTCGGATTGTGCCGGATGCGATTGTGCGAGCATTGGAATTGAAGAAGGGATCGGCGGATGTGGAGATCAGTTCCCTTTCGCCGGACATGATCCCGGTGCTGGCGAAACAGGCCACGCTGGAAGTGTCGGAACGGCCCGGAACGAATTTCGCCTACCTCGGAATCCACATGGAAGACGCCATCCTGAAACATCGCGAAGTGCGGCAGGCGCTGGCTTACGCGACGGACCGGGAAACATTGATCAAATATTTGCTGCGGGACGAGGCGAAGCTGGCGAGCGGGTTGTTGCCGCCAAATCACTGGGCTTATGAACCGGATGTGAAAAAGTATGGATACGATCCGGGGAAAGCGGAGAAGTTGCTGGAGGCAGCGGGATACCCGCGTAAGAGCGACGGGATGCGATTTCAGTTGACGCTGAAGGTTTCGACAGAGGAGCAGGCGCGGACGCTAGGTGCGGCGTTGCAAGAACAATGGAGCAAGATTGGAGTGAAGCTGGAAGTGCATCCGGAAGAGATTGCCACGCTGTTTTCGGATTTGGGGAAGGGGCAATTTCAAATCAGCTATTTGAAGTGGCTGGGGGCGAACAACGATCCCGACGTATTTGAGTTGGTGTTCAATTCGAAGAGGATTCCGCCGGACGGACCGAACCGAGGACGATATAGAAATGCACAGGTGGATGCGTTGACGGATGGGATACGGACGGAGATGAACCGGGAGAAGAGGAAGGAATTGTGCAGCCAGGTGCAAAAGATTGTGGGGGAGGATTTGCCGTATATCCCTCTCTGGTACACGGATGTGGTGAGCGTGCATAGGAAGAGTTTAGGAAAGATTGCGCTGACGCCAACGGGAGATTATGAGTTTTTGGTGAAGTGAGGATTCAGAAGGGGCGGATGGTTGCCGCTGATCCCTCGCTGCGCCAGGGATGACATTGCCGGAAAAAGACACCGGTCTGAAGACCGGCCGCCATAAACGCGAGAACAAACGAACTCAAGAAGAAGGACCCCAAGAGGGGACAGCCTCAGAAGGCCGCTCCTACAAAGGCAAATACAGTGGCACAGACGAGAATGTCTGTGCCACAAAGAGCGATGTGACATCAGCCGAGGAGGCTCCAGGGACCCCGGGGCAAAAGCGGCGTGTGGGGCAGCCAAGGTTTTTGTTAGCGGAAATTGGCGGTACTTAAGCTTTGGCGGTAGCGGCGCGCATTTGCGCGATGCGCTCGTTGAATTGACGGGTGATATGCGGCACGATGCCGAGTTGCCGCTCGATGAGCATAAGCTGCGCGCGGTGGTGCATTTCGTGCTCTTTTACGCCGAGGAATCGCTCGAACCGAGTCTTGGCTGTTTTACCGTCGGGCTCGGTGACGGTCTCCGCGAGGAACTCTGGAGTCAGGGTGTCCACCCACAAAGCAAACTGCTCGCCCTCGGTACGCAGGAGTTCCAGGATTTCGGCTTTGGATCGAGGTTTGTTTTCTTCCGCTTTAAACCGGTCGATCACACCGAGGAAGTCGTATCCGGCCAGAGTGTTCAAGCGTTTAGTCTTGTGGATCTCTTCCCACAAGCGAGTGGCGACCGCGATGTGAGTGAACATCTGTGCCACAGAGCGGGCGTCCGGAGCGGCCACAAAACTGTACTTGGACTCCGGAATGTCTTCGGCGACCTGAATAGTATTTTTTCGCACTGTGCGAAACGCGCTAGCCAGTTCTTTCCCACCGTATGAAGTCATTTGAACACCTCGTTTGGATAGTTCTACGCCTGCATGGGCAGACTGCTAACTTCGATGCGCGGTGGTGTGCAATCGTCACGCCTGTTCGAATGCCAAATCATTAAAATCGAAAGACGAGTGGCAGATGAGGGCGGAAGTCGACCATCTGGCTGCGCTGGTTCCCGTCGAACTCGATTTCCAGGAGAGATTTTTCTCCCATGCGGGTAGAGACAATCTTATTTGCGAGCATCGTTTGAGACGCCGAAGAGCGAAGCTGCACAGGAGTGGTGAGAGCCAAGGCAGTGATTTCACGAACGCCAATGGGATGCTCGCGAAAGAATTGCCGGCGGTGGACGCGCTGCATGAAGTTCAGGTAGATCCACATGGGCTCTTCAACACCCGATTCCGCTACATACATAAGGAGAGGATCTGGCAAGTAGACCGGTCGATATTCCCAGGCGGGAAACGGCGACGGTGTGCTCTGAGATTCTGTGGGACGCACACAAATGCCAAAGGGGCAGGAGTCATGTTCCCGGCCAGACCATCTTTCCCAGAGGAGCGTGCGCCGCGTGAGTTCACTTCGGGCCTCCCTTGTGTCGCTGACCCAAAGCAGTTCGATCATAGCGTTGGCGAAGGAGAAGCGACGATTGGCCGTGCCTTGACCGGGATGCTGATTGGGAGGGCCCTCGTGCAAACCGAACTGAACAAGTTTGTTGGCCTCCGGAGCGCCAGGAGTTGTGCAGACGAAAAAGTGGTCAAGCTCAATGCACATGGGGGTAGTCTAAGACAATCTGTGGCGCGAAGTCAGTCAACTCAAAATGAAGTTTGTCTGTTTCGCCTTCTCTGTGCATAGAAAATACAATTCGGAACTATAATCACGGCGATGGGAAACACTTCTTTCTTTACTGGTGCAGGTGGAACGACTCTTGGGCAGAGCCGCGAGGAGCCGTATCTTCGTTTGCACTGCGTGAACATTTTTGTGCGGGACCAGGAGCGCAGTTTACGGTTTTACCTGGATCAACTGGGATTCCACCTGGCGTTTGATACGAGGTTGCAATCCGGAGACCGCTGGGTGGCGGTGGCGCCGCCGGATGGATCGGCGATTCTTTCTCTGGTGGCTCCCAAGGCCAACACGCAAGAGTACAAACTGATTGGACGCTCGACGCAGGTTGTATTTGTCACGGAAGACGTGGCCGCGAAGTTCAGGGAATGGTCAGGGCGTGGCGTTCGGTTTTCGCAGACGCCACGGCTGAGGCGCATCAAATATGAGCGGAAGACGGAAGGTTCGCCGGCGAACGGATCGTCGATGTTGCTGGGCGAGCAAACGCCGATTTGGGGCGGCGCGTTCGCACGTTTCCGGGATATCGACGGCAACTCGTTTTCGCTCGTGAGTTTTGACGAGGTGACGCAAGCGCTGGAAACGCAGCGCCGGGCAACCGCGGAGAAACAAGAACTAGAACGACGGGCGGCACAGGAACTGGAAATTGCAAAACAGGTACAGGCGAAACTCTTCCCGCAAACGTCGCCGTTGCTGAAAACTCTGGAATATGCGGGTCTGTGCATACAAGCTCGCAAGGTGGGGGGCGATTATTACGACTTTCTCGATCTGGGGAAAGGGCGGCTGGGGCTGGTGATTGGAGATATCGCGGGAAAAGGAATCGCGGCGGCGCTTTTGATGGCGAACCTGCAGGCAAATCTGCGGAGCCAGTGTGCGGTCGCATTGGGCGAGCCGCAGCGCTTTTTGCGTTCCGTGAACCAGTTGTTTCGGGAGAATACGCCGGACGGATCGTTCGCCACGCTATTCTTTGCAGAGTATGACGACAACGCAGGGCGCTTGCGCTATGCAAACTGTGGGCATCTGTGCGCGCTGTTGTTGCGGAGCGATGACAGGATGGAACGATTAGCCTCGACAGCGACGGTGCTGGGAGTGTTCCAGGAATGGGATTGCTCGATCGAGGAGTGTCGAGTGCTCCCTGGAGATACGCTGGCGTTGTACACAGATGGGATCACAGAAGCGTTCAACCATGGGGGAGATGAATTTGGGGAGGCAAGGTTGAGCGAGGCGCTGCGGAGGCATCGAGGATTGTGTTCACAGGATTTGCTGAGCGCGATTGTAGAAGAGGTGCGGGGATTCAGCCCGCACGAACAGAATGACGATATTACGTTGATCGTGGCGAAGGGGAGAAACGCGTAAGGCGCGGGGCGTTACCCGCGAGAGTCCGTCATGTCAGATGATGTGGGATGATTGCCACCATCCCTCCACTGCGCGCCAGCAAAACGCGCTGGCGTCCCGGTCGGGATGACAGAGTGAAGAGAAAATAGATCCAAGAGCACGAATGAACGTGCGTGATTAAGGGGCTGTGGTGGAAGCAAGCACACTGGCCCAGGAAAGACCCCAGCGGTCTCCGGCTCGGGTGATGACCAGGGCGTTTCCGTCGGCTCCCCAGAGAGTTTCGAGCGTGCCGTCGGGGACACCTTCGTCAGGGTCGAAGACGGTGAAAGTCCCGTCCACCGGGGTAAGCGAGGCAATGGGACTGCCAACGATGGGATTTAGTTGGTACAATCCGTGCCGACGCGTTCCACCTGGGCCCGCGCCGGAGAAGGCTGCAAAGATTTTGCCTTCGTCGGTGACGTCGAATCCGAGCGATTTGCTTCCAACGAGTGAAGATTGATCGACATTCCAACGAGTAAGTTTTCCCGACGAGGGATGCACTTCTACATATTGGGCAGCTGGGATGAGGTATACGAAAACCTTTTCCTTACCACAGCGCAGATAGCTTCTACGTGAACTGACGATTTGCATGATGGAGTCGGGGAATCCGGCGATGGAGTCGAGGGAAATGAAAGTCCCGAGCAGGCCTTTTTCGAAGCTGTAGTGGCGCAAGACGTTTGGGTCCGCTTCCGGCGAATGATGAAAACCCAAATCGCGGCCAAGTGCCCAGACGGTGGAATCAGAGGCCTCGCAAACTTGGTGTGCGACAAAGCGGCCCGTGTCTACTGATTGCACGGGGCGACGGGTGGCATCGGTCTTGGCAATGAATCGTTGGATGGAACCATCCGCCAAGATGCCGCCGCCTGCGGCAAGAATCCCACCGGCGTGAGTAGCTCCCGCAGTGAGCATCGTAATCTTCGCGGCATTGGAGGGCCCCGGGCGGGCTTCAAGGAGTTTCTTTCCATCGCGGTCGTACAGGGTGACGACGGCAGAGTCTTTGTCGATTTCCAAGTGGAGAAGATAACCGCGATCCCATTGGGGGACGATACAGTAGTCGCAAAAGAGTTCTGGATAGAGTGTGGAGCGGGAAGGCTCAGACAAGGAAGTACAGCCTGGTTGAGATGAGGAGGGTTGCTCAGCCAATACGCCAATGGCAAAGAAGTACAGATGCAAGAAAAGAGCCGATTGGTAGAGAAGAGATTGGAGCTTCATCGCAGAGAACCTCCTGCGGCAGGGTAATTCGGGAGAGTATAACAAGAGCCTGTAAATATTGAGTTAATAGAAACGCTTCTGTAATCGAGTGAAATGGGGGACAAATCAGAAAGGGACAGCTGGGTCTTCGCTGGAGGGGCCATCGCCGTTGGAATGCAGAGTGGCTTGGATAACGTCGGCAGGAACAGCGCCTTCGCGGCCAATGCACCAGAGGTCGCCACGAAGTTCGACGATGGTGGAAGGAACGAGACTCTGAGTTTCGCCGGCGTCAAGGATGAGCGGGACACGATCGCCGAGCTGGCGAAAGACCTCGTCGCCACTGGCACATGTGGGAGAGCCGGAGATGTTGGCGCTGGTGCCAGTAAGAGGTACGCCGATTTCCTGGATAAGTTGAGCGACGATTTCACAAGCGGGCCAGCGAAGAGCGATGCGCCGGGTGTTGCCGGTGACTTTGAGAGGAAGGCGCATGGAAGCGTCAAGGACAATGGTGAGAGGCCCGGGCCAGAGAGCGTCGGCGAGACGATAGAAATTGTCGGGAAGGTCGCGAGCGAGAATGTGCGCGTGATGGATGGAGTTGATGAGGAGAGGAAGAGCCTTGGATTCGGGGCGTCCCTTGACGCGGAAGATTTCGTCGACGGCGGAGAGATTGACGGGATCGGCAGCCAGTGCGTAGAGCGTGTCGGTGGGAATCGCGACCACAGAGCCGCGATTGAGCCACCCAGCAGCGTAACGGATGAAGCGAGGATCGGGAGAATCCGCGCTAAGCTTTAGGACTTCTGCCGACACTATCGCCCCCGGACGTAGATGAACCGGCGTCCCTGAGCGCGGGAACCGCTCTGGAGTGGAAATTATCACAGGGAGAGAGGGTGGCGCAATGGAGAGAGGTAAAGAAGTAGCGAAGTGAGGAAGTAAGGGAGATGCACCACAGAGGACATAGCGAGCACGGAGGAAGAGTCAAAAGTTGAAAGTTGAAATTGAAAGTTGGAGAGAAGACGCGTTGCGGTAAGGTGATGATCTTGCCACGATTCCTCCACTCCGAGCCGCAAGGGGCGCGGGTCTCCGGTCGGGGTGACGATGTCTGTGGAGGTGTGCGTAGGGTTGAGTTGGCGGACGGCCTCGGAAAACCGTCCCTACACATGCCAACCCAAGAACCCCAAACGCGCACGGCGGCGCGTGGGACGGAGGAATGGCGAAGGGAGTGGGGAGTTTGATAGGCTCGCGAGAAGACGGGAAGGAAGATGGAACGAGCAAGAAAAGCAACGGAAGCAAGCGATGTGATCAGCAGCCGGGACAACCGGTGGCTGAAAGAGTTTCGCGTCGCATTGCGCGGAGGACTGGCGACAGAAAAAGGATGTGTGGGAGTGGAAGGCTTGCGCCTGGTGGAAGAGGCGCTGGAGAGCGGGTGTCGGGTGGAGGCGGTGCTGTTCAGCGAAAGTGGCGGACGGCACCGCGAGAGACTGGCGCCACTGATTGGAAGGCGGGAGACAGGCTTCCCTGTTTTGAAGACGACGGATCGATTGTTTGAAGGAATCGCGGATACCGAGCACCCGCAAGGGGTGGCGGCACTGGTGGAACCGCGGAAAGTGGAACTGGCAGATTTGTTGGCGACGCCGGAAGGAGCATGTGCACCATTGCTGGTGGTGCTGGCGGGAGTACAGGACCCGGGAAATGTGGGGACAATCCTGCGGACGGCAGCGGCGTTTGGCGCGACGGGAGCGGTGACGTCGGCGACGGGGCAAGGAGGGACAGCGAGTCCATTTTCACCGAAGGCACTGAGGGCTTCGGCGGGAGCGGCGCTACATCTGCCGGTGCTGGCGGGGATGTCACTGACGATTTTGCTGACACAACTGAAGGTGAGTGGGATTCACACGCTGGCATCGTGCGTACGAGAGGAGACGAAGGGCGAAGGCACGTCGCTGTCGCCGTGGGAAGTGGATTGGTGCCAGCCGATCGCGTTGCTGGTGGGTAATGAAGGAGCGGGATTGCCAGAAGAGATCGTGCGCGGGACGGACGCGCGGGTGCATATACCGATGGCGAGGGGAGTGGAGAGTTTGAATGCAGCGGCGGCCGCGGCGGTGATGTTTTATGAGGCTTATAGACAGAGAGAGAAAGAGGGGAAGTAACGAATCGGCATAGGGGGAGTGGGCGCCCACTCTCCCCTGCCACACCATCCGGCATGCGGGTGCGCACCGGGCGGTTCCGTAACATTGAGCCCGGGCGGGCCGGAGGGTCGATTCGTCTTTCGCCACAAGGGCTTCGCCGCTCGAAAGGTTGCCGTTTCGGCTTCACCGTCTTCTAAAGCTGTAAAGCTCAGCCGAAGCTGATGGGCTGGCGCAGTGGCCCGGGAGTCCGACGTTCTACGGCTCGCGCTTACGGTTTGGGCTGCTTCACCCTCAGGGTCACGAATTCGAGACGTGCAACAGATCTCCCGAGATAAGTTCGACCGCTTTCTGCGCGCCACCACCGAATTTACGCTTGGCGTCCTTGATCGATAGGGGCCTCGCGATCCTTGGCCTGCTCGCCCGACGCTCCCGCCTCCGATTCGGTTCTTGTCCATTGCCTCGCGCATTTGCTCCACGCTTCCTTCCGACCCCGCCTCACGGCGACGCTCTTGCGCTTCGCGATCACTTCTCCTCTATCAGGATGGGAAGAGGACTCACGTCCAAGCTGTCGACCCTGCTCGGCGTACCAAAGGAGATCCCTCGGTGCGCTCCCTTCACCGCGTACGCTCAGGGCAAGCGGGATGACAAGACTAAAGAAAACGAGAACAACAGCAAAAGGGCGGTCCGGACGCAATGGGGGATTCGAAATTGAGGGCGAAAGGCTCTACACTCGTAGGGTTATGAGCCTGTTTCCAATGATGCCGGACATGAGCGCGAAAGTTTCGGCGGCGCTGCAGCCACTGGCGGAGCGGATGCGGCCGCGGTCATTGGATGAGTTCGTTGGACAGGAAAAGTTGCTAGGCCCAGGCAAACCGCTGCGGGTACAAATCGAATCGGACAATTTGAGCTCGATGCTGTTCTGGGGACCGCCGGGGTGTGGGAAGACGACGCTGGCGCGGGTGATTGCGCGGCTGACGAAGAGTGAGTTTGTGGCGTTCAGCGCGGTGCTGGCGGGAATCAAAGAAATTAAAGAGGTGATGGCGGAGGCGGAGAAGAAGTCACGAAGCGGGCAGAGGACCATTGTGTTTGTGGACGAGGTGCATCGATTTAATAAAGCGCAACAGGATGCGTTTCTGCCGTACGTGGAGGCGGGGCATATTCTGTTTATAGGAGCGACGACGGAAAATCCCTCGTTTGAAGTGATTTCGCCGCTGCTTTCGCGGACGAAGGTGTATGTGCTGGAGTCGCTGACGACGCCACAGATTGTAGAGTTGCTGTGGAGGGCGCTGGAGGATAAAGAGCATGGGCTGGGGAATGAAAGGATTTTGATTGGGGGAGCGGAAAGACAAGAGCAGAGTCCTCCGGGGCTAAAGCCCGGAATCGCAAGAGAGGCAACGTCGGAGCCGAAGCTCCGACGCCCCCAAAAAAAAACTGAAGCAAGGAGGAGAAACCCAAGGCCCGCCCTTTGCAACAAACGCAAAGGATGCGCCACCCGCGACAAGTGACCAGCGGCCGGTGAATGAAGACCCCGGAACACAGACAAGAGTGTCTGTGCCACAGGGAGAGGATGTGTTGTGGAGGATGGCAGCGTTTGCGAATGGAGATGCGCGGGCGGCGTATAACACGCTGGAATTGTGCGTACGGAGTGCGAAGGTTGAAGATGGACCGGTGGGAGAGGAGCCCAAGAGCCGGCAGGATGCCGGCGCTACCAGTGATGGAGTGAAGCGGATCACGGCAGCACTGCTGGAAGACGTGCTGCAGCGGAAGATGCTGCGGTACGACAAGGCGGGCGAAGAACACTACAACCTGATTTCGGCGCTACACAAGTCCGTGAGGAATTCGGACCCGGACGCGGCGCTGTATTGGCTGGCACGAATGATTGAAAGCGGCGAGGATGCATTGTACCTAGCGAGACGAATGGTGCGGATGGCGAGCGAAGATATTGGATTGGCGGAACCGGGAGCGCTGGCAGTGACGCTGGCGGCGAAAGAAGCGTTTGATTTTCTGGGAGCGCCGGAGGGACATCTGGCGCTGGCGCAAGCGGCGGTGTATTTGTCGTTGGCGCCGAAATCCAATGCGTTGTATGTGGGGTATGGGAATGTGATGGAAGATGTGCGGAAGACGGAGGCGGACCCGGTGCCGTTGCATCTGCGGAATGCGGTAACGGGATTAATGAAGAATATCGGGTATGGAGCGGGATATAAGTATGCACACAATTTCGAGGAGAAGGTGACGGACATGAGGTGTCTGCCGGACAACCTTTCGGGGAGGACGTACTACAAACCGAGTGAGCAGGGATTTGAGGCGCGGTTGCGCGCGCGGATGGAGGAAATACGGAAGATTCGTACGCGAGGCGCGGGATCGTGAGGGTCCCAGAGGTTTCGGTAAAGTGATGATGATGCCACGTTCCGTCCACTGCGAGCCGCAAAAGGCGCGGGTCTCCGGTCGGGATGCCATTCTGGGCGAGAGGAAGATGGAGTTGGATGGAAATGAGAGGGAGAAGAAATGGATGAAGGCATGGGGTTCGTTGTGATGCGGGAAAGCGTGCAAGCCAGAAGACGGGCGCTACAAACCCAACGCAACGGCAACGCGCCTTTCAGAAGGCCGTCCTTACACAAAAGGAAAGTCCTCACCCCTGAAGGGGTGAACTACAGAATCGTAGCCGGCATAGTTTTAGCCGGGATGATTTGCTTGCAGGGGGCCGTGGCAAAAGCCGACCCTGCACGTCCGCGCATCCTTGGAATCCAAGGAGTTGAAATACTTTCATCGGGTGGGCCGGCTGCGAACGATTTCTACAGAAAACTGGGCGTAGTGATGGGGGATTGCAATTGGTGCGAAGCTATTCCGAAGCCGGGGACCATTCTAATTCCCAGCGGTCAAACGATTCATCTTTTGCCGATGCCAGTAACGCAGCCGTCGGATTTGCTGCTCAGGATAAGCTTCGAGATCGACGACGAAAAGGCAATGGGGAAGTTTCTGAAGGCCGAAGGGGTACCTTTCATTGAGCATGCATCTCAGTTCAAAGAAGTGAGCGCGTATCTTTCTGTTGTCGATCCGGAGGGGCACGAGATTGTCTTCGCCGGGCCTGGGTTTTGGAAAATCAACAGACAACCTTCGGCGCGCATGATTCACGCGGGGTTTGTGGTAAAGGATCGGGCGGCGATGGATCATTTTTATAAGGATATTTTGGGATTTCGGTTGTATTGGTCGGGCGGGATGAAAGAGGGAGAGACGAATTGGGTGGCGATGCAGGTGCCGGATGGAACGGACTGGGTGGAATACATGCTGAATGTTCCGGAAAATGCGGACAAGCACACGCTGGGAGTGATGAATCATATTTCGCTGGGAGTGGTGAGCGTGAAGGCCGCTGAGAAACAGCTGGAGAAGGCCGGCGTGGTGCTGGGAGCGGAAGAGCAGCCGAAGATTGGGCGGGATGGAAAGTGGCAATTGAATTTGTATGATCCGGATGGGACGAGGGTGGAGTTGATGGAGTTTACGCCGGTGGAGAAACCGTGCTGCAGTGAGTTCACGGGGGCGCACCCGAAGCCATGAGAACGGAACGATTGAAGCAATCCGTAAGTGTGTGGATGGATAGCATTCGAAGAAAACCGCGGAGTCCTCAGGGGCAGAAGCCCTATCGAGGCGAAATATATATGTCGGAGCTAAAGCTCCGACCCCCTAAAGAGCAATCAGGGAAAACTACCGAGCGAAAGCTCGGACGCCCTCAAGAAAAATCAGGAGAAGGAACCGGTCTAAAGACCGGCCACTACAAAACAACGAACCGCGAGCGGATCGCCTCGGAAGGCGGCTATTACATTGTGTTGGCGATCATCCTGGGAATGATCTGTGTGGCGGGATTGATGGGGCAGATACGGGCGGCGGGGACGGCAGGGCGGCCGAAGATTACGGGTATTGCGTATGTGAAGGTGAAAGTGACGGATGTGGAGAAAGCTAAGGCGTTTTATGGAGGGATGTTGGGACTGGCGAGCGGGGCGCCGAGAGACGGAAACTCGGTACAGGCGAGTTTTATTGTGAATCAGGGTCAATGGGTAGAGTTGGCGAAGACGGCGGCGGGGACGGGTGGATCATATTTGGTGGAGATTGGACTGGCTACCGACGACCTGATGAAGATGCGGACATATTTGACGGCGAAGGGAGTGGCGGCGGACAAAATTATGATGTGGCCGGATGGGACGAAGTACTTTGAGACGCAGGATCCAGAGGGAAACAAACTTGTGTTCGTGGAGCAGAAGAAAAATGCGGCGCCAGAGAGCGCGGGGGCGATCAGTAAAAAGATGTTGCATGCAGGATTTGTGGTGAAGGATTTGAAGGCGGAGAGGCATTTTTACGAAGATATTCTAGGGTTCCGGCTGTATTGGCGGGGCGGATTCAAGGACGACGGAACGGACTGGTATGAGATCCAGGTGCCGGATGGGGATAACTGGATCGAGTTCATGCTGAATATTCCGGTGACGGCAGATCACAAGGAATTGGGGGTGCAGAATCATTTTTCACTGGGAGTGGAAAAGGTGAAGGCGACCGCGGAGGAATTGCGGGCCAGAGGAGCGAAGGAGTTTGACGGGCCGGAAGTGGGGCGTGACGGGAAGGACTCGATTGATATATACGATCCGGATGGGACGCGGGTGGAGTTGATGGAGTTCACGCCGGTGGAGAAGCCATGCTGTACGGAGTACACTGGGGCGCACCCGAAACCATGAGGAATAGTCCACAGCCGCCAGTTGAAAGTGTGCAGTTTTGGAGAAGATTCGGCCTACCAGTGATTGCATTCTTGCTGATGAGTTCCCTGCCCTGCGGAGCATTTGCGCAAAACATGGATAAGGCAGTGGTGACGGTGGACGATGAGGTGACGGCCTTTGCGTATGCGCCGGACGGGCGGATCGTGTTTTCCGCACGGAAAATGTACAAGGCGAAGAAGTATGACCTGGAGCGGGACGACATTTACGTGTTAGAACCCGGCGGGAAGAAGAGAAAGATTTTTTCGGGAGAGAAATTCACGCTGGGGGATAAGCCGTTCACGTATCTGATTGAGAGATTCACATGGTCGCCGAATGGGAAGATCGTGGCGGTGCAGATGTATACGACGACGGTGGATATCGATGACGGGACGACGGCGGATGCGAGGGGATTGCTTTTCCTGGATGATCAGGGGCACGTGCTGAAGCCCGGGAAAGATCAGGTGGTGCTGGATGCCCAGAACCCGTTGTGGCTGAGGGACAGCCAAACGGTGGTGTACATGACGGGAACTGATTTGCCGATGGGAGTGTATTCGCTGCAGTACCTGAATGTATTCAGCGGGCCGGCGGGAAAAGCATTTGAGGGGCGGACTTTTCTGGATGCGGCGAGAATTTCGGGGAGCAATGAGGCGATGGCCGTCGAGCGAGACAGGAACATGGATGGACCGCCACGCATTCAGAAACTGGAGATGCTCTCTCAGGAGACGCAAGAAGTGGCCACGCTGGACGCGTTTGCGGGAGGGCTGAGTCTATCGCCGAGCGGGACGAAGGCGGCGTATTACCTGGACAAAGAAGTGCTGGAAATCCGGGATTTGAGAGCGCCAAACAAGATCGCGCGGATGCGCGTGGGACTGGGCGTTTTGCAATGGTCAGAGGATGAGACGAAGATTTATCTGAAGCGGACTGTGGAGAAGAAATCGGCAGACCTGGTATCGGTGGCGGTGCCGGAGCTGAAGGCATATGCGAACCGGGGGGAGATTCCGATTGACGAGCCGACGCCGAACTTTTTGCTGCACGGGTTAACGATCAGGGAATATGGAATGTCGCCGGACGGAAAGTTTGTGGGGATCGTGTTGCCGGGAAAGAGAAATTTGGAAGTATTTTCGATGAGATAGGATGAGGAATTCTTTCACCACAGAGGGTACAGAGGCACAGAGATTGCAAAGTGGAGAGGCACCGCCTGGATTTGGGCGGCGTTTTTGTTTTTGGGGAAGGAACCGAACAGGAGCGTACGACGAGCAGTCAACGTTGAGATCCCTCTCTACGCGACCCGCCGCGCCAAACGACGGCGCGAAAGAAAAATCGCCGGGTCGCTTCGCTCGGGATGACAAGCAAACGCAAATCAAGAAAACGTAAAAATCAAGAAGATCACAAATCGAGGGGAGGCAGAAGCCAGGGAGGCGAAACGGAAACGGCTACGACGCAGTTTACAGGGCGAGTTGGGGACGGCGGCGCTTGTGTTCAACGAGGAGGCAGGCGTCTTCGATGGCGAGGAGGCCGGCGGAGCGAGCGGCTTCACAAGCGGGAGAGTTGACGACGCCGAGTTGAAGCCAAACGACTTTGGCGCGAATGGAGATGGCAGAGTCGATGATCGGGAGAACTTCTTCAGATCGGCGGAAGATGTCCACAATGTCGATGGGGCCGGGAACGTCTTCGAGACGGGGATAGGATTCCTGTCCAAGCACTTCCCTTTCGTTGGGATTGACGGGGAAGATGCGGTAGCCGACGGATTGTAGGTAGGAAGCGACTTCATGGCTGGGTCGGGAAGGATTAGAGGAAAGGCCGACAACGGCGATGGTTTTGGAAATGCGGAGAAGGTCGAGGATGGGATCGGAGGAAGGTTGGGAGTTATCTGGGAGATAGAGATTCATCAGAGTTGGATGAGAGTGCGTGTCGAGTGGTTATGGTAGCAGAGGGAGGTAGTGTTGGAAGAGAAAGAGTGAGCAGAAAGAGAAGACGACTGCCTAGAGACGCGGAGCGCACGGAAAAAGCGTAGAGAAGAGACAAGCGCCAGAGCGAAGAATGCGGGCAGACGCATGACGAGGTCAGGCGCGGGGCAGGGTCACGAGAACGCGGGAGATGGCGGCGAGGAGCTTGGAATTCTCGGAAGGATTGCCGACAGAGATGCGGACGGCTTCGGGAAAACCCATCCAGGCCATGGGGCGAACGATGACGCCTTCGTGGAGAAGGTCGTCGGCAAAGACTTTCGCGTGTGGACCGATGTGAATGAAAAGGAAATTGGTTTCGCTGGGAACGGGATTGAGGCCGAGGCGGCGGAGTTCGTCGTAGAGGCGCTTGCGTTCGACACGGTTCATATCGGTGGAGCGCAGAACGTGTTCGCGATCGTCGAGTGCGGCAAGGGCGGCGGCTTGACCGACGCTGGTGACGTTGAAGGGAGTGCGGAGCTTGTTCATTTCGGCGACGAGGGTGGGATGACCGATGCCGTAGCCGATGCGCAGGCCGGCGAGGCCGTAGACTTTGGAGAAGGTGCGTAAGGTAAGGATATTGTTGTACTGCTTGAAGAGTGCGAGGGCGTTGGGGAGATCGGCGCGCTCGGCGTACTCCTTGTAGGCTTCATCGAGAACAACCAGAACATCGCCCGGGACTCTGCTGAGAAAGGCGTCGAATTCAGCGGCGCCGAAAGCGGTGCCCGTGGGGTTATTGGGATTGGCGATGTAGATGATGCGGGTTTGCGGGGTGACGGCGCGGGCGATGGCGTCGAGGTCGAACGTGAAATTGCGCATCGGGGTCTGAACCAGTTTGCCGCCACTGGCACGAATAGCGATGGCGAAGAGTGCGAAGGAACCTTCGCTGGTGATGCCTTCCAAACCGGGCCGCAGCAGAACGCGGGAGGCAAGATCGATGATTTCGCTGGAACCGAGCCCAACGAATATTTCCTCGGCGCGAACACCGAAACGTTCAGCAAGAACTTCGCGGAGGCGTTTGCTGCCGCCGTCGGGATACCAGTTGGCTTCGCCAAGAGCGCGGCGAGCGGCCTCCATAGCTTTGGGCGAAGGCCCCAGAGGATTTTCGTTGGAGGCGAGTTTGACGGCGTGGATCTTAAGATCCTGCTCGACTTCTTCGATGGGTTTGCCGGGAACGTAGGCAGGAAGGCCTTGGATGTAATCGGGAATGAGTTCTTCGAGAGTGTGGGTCATGGGCGTCGTCGCTTCCGTAGAACAGAGAAACTTATGGAGCGCATATCACTGAACTTATTATGCACAATTCGGATGAAGAATGAAGTGACGGGGGGCGGGAGCGTGCGTGGGCGGCAACGCAAGACAAGAGTGAGGATTGGGTGAGTTGAGAAAGGATGGAGTGGGTGAAGGATAAATTTCCGGGACTAGTACTGGCGCTTGGATAGATGTGGGTTGCTTACAGCGACTCAAACTCATGAAAGTGAGCAAATTATGGCGCCATCAACTGCGGGGGCACTCGGCACTGGTCGTACTACGCAGGGCAAACGGTAAGTGGTGTCTCGAAGGCCAGACTGCCGCTTGCGATTGATGCCTGCGATGGGTTGTAGAGTTGAGAAAAACGAGACCTGGAAGGGTTGGGAGAGGAAAGTCATGGATCAATACGAGGAGCAGTCCCAGGAACCAAATCAAAATGAAAATTGGGAATCGGCGGCGCGTATCAGTGCAGATCGCTGGCTGGTGATTCGGTGGTGGCGCTGCTGGTTGTATCGGGAATAGCACTCGCTTATGGCTACCGACAGCATGCGAAAGTGAACCAACTTACGGCGCAAGCTGGCACGACAAACCAAGCCATGAATCAGCTACAGGCTCAAGTAAGCACCCTGACCGACCGGCTGAATGAAATGACGGCGAAACAATCCGCGGCCACGGCTCAGCCCGCAACGACTTCAGACTCACAGGTCTCCGCGGAAACTCCTACGAATATCCCGGAAGCCCTGGCACTTGCGCCATCGCCGGCACCTGCCGCAAAACCTGCGCCGGAGAAGCGCAGCGCTTCCAAACGACACTCCCCCACGGATAAGCGTTATGCGCAACTGCAAACGCAGTTGACGGAGCAGCAAAAAAAGTTGAATGACATGCAGGAACAAGTGGAGAAGAACCGAACTGACCTGGAAGGAAACATCAATTCAACGCGCGATGAGTTGAACGGATCCATCGCCAAGACGCATGAAGAGCTGGTGGCATTGGAGAAGCGCGGGGAGCGCAACTATATAGAATTTGACCTGACGAAGTCGAAGCAGTTCCAGCGAATTGGGCCATTGCCGCTTTCGTTACGCAAGGCAGATACGAAGCATAAGAAGTATGACCTGGCACTGATTGTGGACGATAATGAGCTGAGTAAAAAGCAAGTGAATCTGTACGAACCGATCTGGATTCACACGGACAACGGATCACAACCGGCCATGGTGGTTGTGAACCGGATTGAGAAGAACCTGGTGCACGGGTACATCAGCACACCGAAATACAAGGCATCTGAACTGGCGACTGCAAACGGGGCAAGCATTACGCCTGTTTCGGGCAAAACCCCGGATTCAAACAGCACACAAAATCCGCAACAGCCGCAATAGCAGACGACAAAGCGATAAAGTTTAGCGAGCGGCAGCAGGAAGAACGGTATGGGTGTGGGTAGACGCAAAGATGTTGCCAGCCTGACGTGAGCCACCGGCTATTCGGCGGGCTCAAGTGTTCGAAGGGGAGGCAAGATTTTTCAGACGGTGGACTTCCTTTTCGGTTAGGCGGCGGAATTTGCCGGGAGGAACATCGAGGACCAGAGGGCCGAGCTGGGTTCGCTTGATTTTTTCAACGAGGAAGCCGACTTGTTGAAACATACGGCGAATCTGGCGATTGCGGCCTTCGATGAGAACGACTTCGTACCACGGATTGGGAGTGTCTTCGACGAGGCGGATTTCTGCGGGAGAAGTTTTGACGCGGCGGCCATCGTCGAGAGGGATGGTGATGCCGGAGCGTAGACGCTGGATGGCCTGATCGGTGGGCTTGCCACTGATTTTTACCAGATAGGTTTTGGGGATGTGCGAACCGGCCTTGGTGAGTTTTTGGGCGAGGGCACCATCGTTGGTCATGAGGAGCAGACCTTCGCTGGCATAGTCGAGGCGGCCAACAGGATAGACGCGTTCGGTTTGCTTGGGGAGGAGATCCATGACGGTGGGGCGGCCTTCGGGATCGCTGACGGTGGTGACATAACCTTTAGGCTTGTAGAGGAGGAAATAGACGAAGGGCTGGGGCGCTTCAAAGGTTGGCCATCGACGCAAATGACGTCGCGATCGGGGTCGGCCTTGGTGCCCTGCTCGGTGACGACCGCGCCGTTGAGCGTGACGCGGCCGGCGGCGATGATTTCTTCGGCTTTGCGGCGTGAGGCGATGCCGGCGGCGGCGAGGATTTTTTGGAGGCGTTCGGGCATGGCAGAGTTATCAGGGATCAGATAGCAGGGATCAGGAACCTGGTACCTTTCGAGGCTTTTAGCGAGGAGGACGCGTTGAGATCCTTCGCTTCGCTCAGGATGACAAATGATTATACGCGGAAGTGGGAATAAGAGGACGGATGGGCATTGGCGGATACAGAAGGTGGCCACGGACGCAGGGAAGCACAGACAGAAGAGTGAGTCGTGGCGGGAGGTAGAGCCCACCCTACAAACCTGGGAGGGGCCCCGGAAGCGATGCAAGGGCGCAAGAATGGGGGGGCCGGGATCAGCGGGATTTCTTGGGTTTGGGGGGGCGCTTGGGATTTGTGAGGGCAGCGACTACGCGGCTTGTCGAGGAGACGGTAGCGGCCGTTGGGGACTGCCCTCGAGGGAGAGCGGGCCGAGTCCGATGCGCTTCACTTTTTCGACGGGATGATTTTCCTTGAAGAGGATGCGCTTCAGAACGTCCAATTTTGCGCCTGTGAATTGGACTTCGTACCAGAAATTGGCGGCGTGGCCGCGAGAAGCGTCGGGCTGGCGAAGAGTGCGGAGCTTGGTGCTGGTTTGCTTGCCGAGGCGCTCGAGTTCGTCGAGGGTAAGACGGCCCTTGATTTTGATGTGAAAGAATTGCGGGAGATTCGGACCAGTGCTTGAGCATGGAGGAGGTGAGATCGCCATCGTTGGTGAGGAAGACGAGGCCGCTGGCGTTGTAGTCGAGAGAGCCGACGGGATAGACGCGCTCGGGAAAGCCGCGAAGGAAATTGCGAAGAGTTTTGCGGCCTTCGGGATCGGCGAGGGTGGAGACGACTTCGGGGGTTTGTGCATGAGGAGATAGACGTGGCGGCGTTCGGATTCAACGAGGCGGCCGGCCGCTTCGATTTTGTCTTTGGAGGGATCGGCCTTGGAGCCAAGTTCGGTGACGACTTTGCCGTTGACGCGGACTTGACCGGAAAGGATGAGTTGCTCGGCGTGGCGGCGAGAAGCGATGCCGGCATGGGCGATGATTTTTTGAAGGCGTTCGAGCATGAAGAAAGCAATCCGTTATCGGTACACAGTCATCAGTTACCAGGAAAAGCGCGGCGTCGGATGATTGGTTGCGTTGAGGATTATACAAGTGAAGGTGGATGGGGATAGACAAAAGGTGAGAGAGGATAAAGAAACAGAGAAAGAGGATCGGAAGGGGAAGGAGTGGAGGAAACGCAGTGTTTCGCGAGGCAGACGGGGCGTACGATCAAATCGATCGAGGAAAGGCCTAATTGTTGGAACTGGAACGATCCCTCCACCGTGGCGCGGCGAAAGGAGCCGCGCCTCCGGCCGGGATGACGAATCGAGAAAAAGTAAAACCAAGAGCCCAGGTTGAAACCACGAGGAGCACCCGCGAAGTACAAGGTGCCGACAAGAGTGTAGCTGCGCTACCAGAACGAAAGTCGGCCCAAAAGGAACTAAAAGCACAGCGAGAGCTAGCGGAGGTAGCCCCAATTGTGGAGCTTGTCGGAGTCTTCCACCCAGCGGTCGCCGATGTCGGTGCGGTAGTACATGTTGGGAATGAGAACGTTTTTGATGCGGGAGTAGACCTGGGCTTGCGTTTGCTTCATGGTTTGGCCGGTGCCGATGACGATGAGAACGACGCCCGAAGTGCCGGCGACGAACCACTGTCCGTTGACTTGCTTAACGTCCTCGATGTGGATGCCCTCGTTCATGGGGCGCTTGAAAATGATGGCGGCGTTTTTGGAGAAGGAATTGAAGGTTTCCTCGTCGTCGAAGGGAAAAGGAGGAACGACGATGCGGACACCGATCTGGAAGCCGCTGCGAGTGCGCCACTTGGGATCGAGGCCATTGGCAAGTTCCCAGAAGAAATCGCTAATGGGGGTGAGGATGCCTTCCTGCTGAATGCTGATGGTGGGGTAGCCGAAGCGGGAGGTGAATTCGAGGGGATAGATACCGTTATTGTTGACGATGCAGTTGACGTCGATATAGCCGACGTAGCCTTCTTCGGCGAGCTTGGGCTCCATTTTCAGGAGAGTGCGGTTGAAGAGAGCGTTGGGCTCGCTCCAGAACATAGCGGTACCCATTTCGCCGGTGGGAGGGCCGACCTCGCCAGGGAAAAGTTTTTTGTGCTCGAAGTTGATATTGATGGGAGTGATGAATTTTTTGCCGTTGAAGAAACCGCCGACGGCAACTTCGACGCCATTCACGCGGCGCTGCAACTGGAAGACTTTAATTTCTTCGGAGAAAGCTTTTTTGTAGGCCTCGAGCATGCCGATAACGTCCTGGCCGTCTTCTTCCTCGCCAACGAATAGGCGGCGTTTGACGTTCTGGGCTTCGCCGCTGGGCTTGATGACGTAGCGATCGGGATTCTTCCTAACAAACTCGATGGCGGGATCGAAGGAATCGAAATCCTGATAAGGGATGATGGAGACGCCGGCTTTCTTGAGTTCCTCCTGGCCGAAGGAGCGATCGTCTTCGAGATTATCGGTGTAGGGAGTGCCGCCGATGACGGGCTTGCCGGCGGCGCGCAAGGCTTGTGCTTTGGCGCCTTGGCCGAGTGTGTCGTCGAAGACGACGATGTCGGCCCACTTGGCGTCTTTTTCCCAGTCGATGGATTTCTCGACAAAACCGTCGGCGATGTCGCGTTCTTTTTCGTTATCGATGTAATAGCGGACGTCGTGACCTTCCTTGAGAACCTGCCAGGCAATGTCACCGATCAAACTGGAGAGGGAAACAAAAAGAAATTTACGTTTGTCCATGAGTGGCGCCTTCGTCCCTTTGGAGCAAAAGGCAATGATTCATTGTACTTAGAGAAGAGCGGGGATGATATTACAAAACGCTTAAAAAGAAGGGGAGAGAAAGTGGATGTGATTTGATTGCGAGACGAAGTGTTGGGAGGGGAGATGAATGGGCGGACCGCCCCGGAAGGCGGTGCCGGCGTGTGCAAGAATGGCATGTGGTTCAGCCAGAAAGAGGAAACCCTGGGCATCGAGGAGGCATCCCATGGCAGGGCGGGGTGCTGGACGGAGGGGTAAGTTTGGTGTCCGACCTGTCCTTTAGTTCAGGTTATACTAAAAGGGTCCAAGCCGGTGGCGAGGAGCACCACCCCATCCGACCAGAAACATCGGCCCGGACCAGAATGTGCAAAGCCAAAATGAGAGGTGAAGAGTGCGGCGATTTCCGCTTCTTCTGATCTGCGCACTGACGTTGGTGGGAGTGACGGCCAGCCAGTGCACCGCCCAGATTCTGCATAAGAAGAAAAAGGTGGACAAGTCCACCGAATCGACCAACACGGTGGAGCCGGACAAGCAGCTCTACGATAAGGCCATCGAGGATATCAAGCACGGCAAGCAAGAGATTGGGCGATTGAGCCTGCAGACGCTGATCAACACCTATCCCGACAGCGAGTATCTGGCGAAGGCCAAGCTGGCGATCGCGGACTCGTACTACAAAGAAGGCGGGTCCTCAAACATAACGCAAGCGATCAACGGATATAAAGATTTCATCGTATTCTTCCCGTTCCTGCCGGAAGCCGCGTATGCGCAAGCACAAGTGGCGATGTGCCATTTTAACGAGATGCCGAAACCGGACCGGGACAATGCGCACGCCAAGGCGGCAGAGGAGGAATTCCAGACGTTCCTGACAAAGTATCCGAAGGATCCGCTGGCGCCGGAGGCGCAGCAGCATTTGCGCGAAGTGCAAGAAGTGCTGGCGGAAGGACAGTTCCGTATCGGTTACTACTATTACGTGAAGCAAGACAAACGAGCGGCGGCAGGGAGATTGATTCCGCTGACGAAACGATACCCGCTGTACAGCAAGACGGACACCGCGCTATGGATGCTGGCGGACGTATTCGAGAAAAGCGAACGTAAGGACATCGCCGGGAATTACTATGCGCAGATTGTAAGGAATTATCCACTTTCGAAATATGTGGATGCTTCGAAGGATAAGCTGAAAGCCTTTGGCATGCCGATTCCACAGCCCGATCCTAAAGCGGTGGCGTGGATGACCGCGGAGCAGAATGCACCACGTCCGCGAGAGAACGTGGTCCACAAGACCATAGGGATAATGCACCCAGGCCCGGACGTACATACCGCAGCGAAGAGCGGCGTTCCAAATATGGAGCCGGAAAGCGATCAGCCCGGCACAGACACGCTGACGGGAAGCAAGGGATCGACAATGGGAACTGGGGCGACGGGATCGAACGCGGTGATCGAAACCGTAAAGCCGGGTGAACCACAACCGGCGCAACCGACGAATACGAGTGGCGCGAGCGAGGACGCTCCCACGGCTCCCGCGAGTGAAGGCAGCGCAACGGATCCCGCCGCAGCATCCACAGCAGATGGGACCGCGAGTGGGACTACGGCTACAGCGCAACCAGCCGATGGAGCGGCCGCGCCGCCAGCGGATGGAACGGCGACAGACCCGGCGAAGAGCGGGACGAGTACGACGGATCCGCCGGCGAATCAGAAGGAATCGAGCAGTAAGAAGAAGGGGCTGAAGAAGCTGATACCGTGGTGAGGAAGCAAGGACGGAACCCCGCCGGGAATTGTTTATTGTAAAGGGACAGCCATGATCCCTGCACAGCGTGCCGCAAACTGCGCGGCACTTCAGTCTGGATGACAATTCAAGAAAAAGCGCCGATCTGAAGGTCGGCCGCGGACAGAGGCTGGCCCAGGAACACGGCAGGCCCAAGAACAGACTGAGGTCTGCGCTACCAAGCCAAACATCAGACGGCTAAGGGCAAAGAGAGCACTCTTGGAGCCAAGGGTGCGGTACCCGGGCCCAAGGGCGAAAAGAACCCAAGAGGGCACAATGTATTGCGCCCCTACACAACCAAGAACACAGAATGAAGTCTGTGCTGCCAGAGGCGAACGGCGGGTGGACTGAAGAAGGTGTGCGGGAGATAAGGAAGCTGGACCCGGTCCTTTGGTACAGGTAAACAATTGAGAACGCGGCATGTCTACTTCCGACACACCAGAGCGGTGAGGAGATTGACGCCATCAGGGCGGAGTGCTCCAATACGATTTGAATCTCCATCCGTGTAACGCGTGGGGTATTTGGAGGACGTGCGGTGGCCAAGATCCTCGTTGCCGACGACAACAGTAATATTCAAAAGATGGTAGGGCTGGCCCTGAAAGATCAGGGGATAGACGTTGTCGCGGTGGGCAACGGAGAAGCAGCCGTGCGCAAGATTGCAGATATTCATCCGGACCTAGTGCTGGCAGATGTGTTCATGCCGGTAAGGAACGGATATGAAGTTTGCCGGTACGTAAAAGAGGATCCGAAATTTTCGCATATTCCGGTGATTTTGCTGGTTGGGGCGTTTGATCCTCTGGATGAACAAGAAGCGCAGCGTGTAGGCGCCGATGGGGTGCTGAAGAAGCCATTTGTTCCCCCCGATCCACTGATATCGATGGTGAAATCAGCGCTGGCACGCGCCGGTGTGCTTGATAGGGGCGGCGCACGCGGAAAAGCCACCGGAACCGGCGGCACGGCCAGCGGCGGAACTGTTGAATCCGACGGTGAGCGCAAAGCTGGCGGCACATGCTCCAGAAAAGATTGCGGAGGTAGAGCCTGAGCCGGTGGAAGACTTCCCTGCCCCACCAGGGCAGGTGCGAATCGCGGCAGGTCACGAGCCAGTGGCGTTTGGCAGCTTGCTGGAAACCCCGGATGTTGAGGATGATCCCGGCATTTTTGCCGAAGGGCCGGGAGGAGATTGAAGAACGGAGCTGGGGCGTAGAAGAAGCCGAAGAGGAAGAAGAAGTGGCGGAGGAAGAAGAATCGCCACGAGGTAGCTGGCGGAAGGATGGCAACACAGCCGCGACGGATAATGCAGCAGAGACGTCGAGCCGAGTTTCCGACTGGCGCGAGGCAGCATTTCATGGGGATTCGCCTGAGGGTAGCCTGAAGTCTTCGCGATGGACGCCGGCAGTGGAGGAACCTTCCTTTGCAGAAGCGGCGCACTCCCAGGCAGTGGCGGTATCGACGCTGGATGAAAAGCCTGCGGACGCACCGGCACCATTTTCTGGCGATGCGTGGGCGGCGGCGATGGCCGCGGGTGTGGAAGAGAAATTGGCACAGGCGCAAGAAGTGGTGGAAGCGGCGAAGGAACCTGAGAGTCTTGCCGAGACGACAGCGGTTGTGGAAGAAGCAGCCGTTACGGCGCCAGCACCTGTTATTGCAGAGGAAGCACACAGCGAAGAGCCGGTGAAGGTTTCAGAATCCTCCAATGGGTGGTACTCGATATCGTCTTCGCCTTGGGATGCAGAAGCGAAGAAGGCTTCCTTGCTGGCGGCGACTTGGGATACTCCCGCGGAGGAACCTGCTCCAGCAGTGATTGAGCAGCCCGAGCCAGTGGTACCCGAGCCGGTGTTGGAGGATGCGACGGCTTCTGTAGTGGAGGAAGGAAGCCACTATGCGGGATCAGCTACCGAGATTCATGTGGAGCACCAAGAGAGCTTTGTAGGGCACCAGGAAGATGCTCAGACAGAGAGCTCCACACAAGGAACGTACGAAGAGGAACGGATCGAAACGCATCACGAAAGTCACGCGTCGGAGACCTGGCAGACAACGGAGACTTTCCAGGCTGAAGAGAAGCAGGCTAGGGAGACGCACGAGGAACAACCAGCACCGGTGGTTGCCGAAACGAAGAGTTGGGAAAATACTTGGGAGACGGGAGCGTCACTTCCGGCGGAGAAATTCGCTGAGATGGCGCACGAAGAGGCACATCCAGCGGCCGAAGAGCATGTAGCTCCTCATGACGAACCAGTTGCGGCGACGGAAGCGGCTCCATCCATTGAACAGATTTCTGAAACACACAACGTGGCAGCGGAAGCAGGGGCGGCGAAGCCGGACATGGACGCGTTGGTGGCACGGGTATTGGAGAAAATGAACCCGGAAGTCTTGCAGAAGATGACGCACGAAATCCTGAGGCCGGTGATTGAGGCGATTATTCACGAAGAGTTGAATTCGAAGAAGTCGTAAGCTTCCCCATTACAATTTGGTTTGGGCCGGATTGCGGTGGATCTGCGTGTATATGGTTGACGCGTTTCGGATTTGCCGGCTAAGCCGCACTCGGTAAAAACCCGGCGAGCATTTGAGCTGGCGGACCGCCTCGGAAGGTGGTCCCTACAACGGCAAACCCGAGAACCCCACCACGCAACTGCGGCGCGTGGGGCACCCGGCACCTCTGCACGCAACCTTTGAGGCTGCGGATGGTGTTAGTGGGGAGGGGCGGAGGTGTCGCGGAGGAGGACTACATCGGACTCGAGGTGATCGCGCAGAATGGCTAGCAGTTTGCCGTCGGGCGAATAGTCAAAAATCTTGATGGTATCGTTCTTGAAGTTGGTGATTTGACGTACACAGGCTGAAGCCCGTGTTACCGGGAAGGCTAGCATGAAAGCTAGCGCCACGTTGAAGAAGAAAACACGCAAGGGCGGCGCGCGGGGCACCCTCGGAACATTTAAGAAGCACGCAAGATGGCGGCGTGAAGGCGGAGCTACAAATTGACGGGGGGGCTAGGGGCTCGTATATTCAAGGATTACATTGTGAGGATTGGAGCGGGCAGGGGGAAGCTGAGGGAGGAATGAAGTCGGATTCCTCAGGGGCTAAAGCCCCTATGGGAGATAGGTGTGATGTCGGAGCTGAGGCTCCGACCCCCTAAAGAAAACTGCTTGGGAGATGAGGCGGGGATGGGGCGAGAGATAGCCAAGGCGTACGAACCACAACAGATTGAGCCGCGATGGGCGGAGTTCTGGGTGAAGGAAGCGCTTTTCAAAGCGGATGCCAGCGCGCCGGGACCGGTTTTCTCGATTGTGATACCGCCGCCGAACGTGACAGGTTCGCTGCACATCGGGCACATGCTGGATCATACGGAAATTGATATCCTGACGCGATGGCACCGGATGCGCGGGTACAACACGCTGTATCTTGCCGGGGACGGACCACGCGGGAATTTCGACACAGCGGGTGATGGTGAGGCAATTGTCGCACCAGGGGATTCACTACCGGGACCTGGGGCGGGAAGAGTTCATCAAGCGCGTGTGGCAGTGGAAGGAAGAGAGCGGCGGAACGATCCAGCAACAGATGAAGCAGATTGGGGAGTCGTGCGACTGGTCGCGGGAGAAGTTTACGCTGTCGCCGGAATTGTCGCGAGTGGTGCGGGAAGTATTCGTGCGGCTGTATGAAGAGGGATTGATCTACCGGGAAAAGCGGATCGTGAACTGGTGCCCGGGCTGCCGGACGGTGCTGAGCGATCTGGAAGTGGTGCATGAAGAGAAGCAAGGGCATTTGTGGTACGTGAAGTATCCGGTGGTGGGATCGCAGGAATTTCTGGTGGTGGCGACGACGCGGCCGGAGACGATGCTGGGCGACACGGCCGTGGCGGTGCATCCGGAAGATGAGCGGTACAAACACCTGATCGGGAAAAAAGGCGATGCTGCCGCTGATGAATCGTGAAATTCCAATCATCGGCGATGAGATGGTGGATCGGGAGTTCGGCACCGGCGCAGTGAAGATCACACCGGCGCACGATCCGAATGACTTTGAAGCGGGCAAGCGGCATGGGCTGGAACAGATCGATGTAATGACCGATGACGCGCATATCAATGAAAACGCGTGGCGCATACGCGGGGCTGGAGAGATTCGCGGCGAGGAAGAAGATCGTGGAAGACCTGCAAGTGCAGGGACACCTGGAAAAGATCACAGAACACATCAACGCGATCGGGCACTGCGAAAGAAGCCGGACGATAGTGGAGCCGCGCGTATCGACACAATGGTTCTGCAGGATGAAGCCTCTGGCGGAGCCGGCTATTGCGGCGGTGGAGCGTGGCGAGATTCAGATTATCCCGGAGAACCGGCGGCAGGAATATTTCAACTGGATGAGGAATATCCGGGACTGGACGCTGTCGCGGCAATTGTGGTGGGGGCACCGGATACCGGCGTGGTACTGCGAAGACTGCAACGAAGTTATCGTGGCGCAGGCAGGACCCGACAAAGTGTATGAAATGCGGTTCGAACAAGCTGCATCAGGACCCGGACGTGCTGGATACGTGGTTTAGTTCGGGACTGTGGCCATTTTCGACGATGGGCTGGCCAGAGAAAACGGCGGATTTTGCAGAAGTACTATCCGACGAGCCTGCTGATCACGGGGTACGACATCCTGTTTTTCTGGGTGGCGCGGATGATTATGCTGGGGCTGCACTTTACGGGCGAAGTTCCCTTCCGGGCAGTGTACCTGCATTCGCTGGTAAGGACGAGCAGCGGGGAAAAGATGTCGAAGTCCAAGGGGACTGGGCTGGATCCGGTTGCGCTGAATCAACAATACGGAACGGATGCGATGCGGTTTTGCCTGGCGTCGATGGCGGCGCCGGGGACGGACATCGTGCTGTCGGATGACCGGCTGCTGGGGGCGCGGTCGTTTGCGAACAAGATCTGGAATGCGGCGCGGTTTTTGTTTGTGAACCTGGAGAAGTTTGAAGAGGGCGGGACGCCGATGGAGGAATTGGCGGCGCCGGGGTGAGAGAACAAGCTCCGTATGCGTACAAGGGAGAAGTGCCGCTGATCGATCGGTGGCTGTTTGGGAGGCTGGCGGAAACGGTGGAAATGGTGAATGATGCGCTGGAGAATTACCGGTTCCACGAAGCGGCGCAGGGCGTGTACCAGTTTTTCTGGGGAGATTTTTGCGACTGGTACATCGAGTGGGTGAAGCCGGAGTTGCAGAGTGCTGACCGTGAGCGGGCGATTGTGGCGTGGAAGAATCTGTTCGCAGGATTCGACGCGGCATTGCGGATGCTGCATCCGTTTATGCCATTTCTGACGGAAGAATTGTGGCACCAATTGCCGCAGAAGGCGGGGGCCAAGTCGATTGCGCTGGACCGCTATCCAGAGGCGAAAGTTGCGTGGAAAGGCGGCAAGGGACTGCGGGAGTTTGGGTTGGTGCAGGAAGTGATCCAGTCGCTGCGAACGATTCGGTCTGAGATGAAGTTGGATAAGAAGAAAGTGGCGGCAGAGTTTTCGAGTGCGGATGGGGGTTCGCGAACGGTGCTGGAAGCGAATCGTGAAGGAATTACGCGGCTGGCATTTCTGACGGAATTGCGCGTGGTTGAGGGGAAATTGCCGGAGGGTGGAGGCGGAGTGCGGTCGACCGCGGCGTTTGATATCCGGATACCGTATATGGCGGATGCATGTGGATGTGGCGGCTGAAGTGGCGCGACTGAAGAAAGAAATCGAGGGATTGCAGAAGGCAATCGCGTCGAAGGAAAAGCAACTGGGGAATGAAACGTTCCGGAGTCAGCGCGCCGGAGAATATCATCAAGCAGATGGAAGAAGCGCTGGCGGGACAGAAGGTGGAACTGGGGAAACTGCAGGAGCGGCTGAGGAGTTTGGAGGGAGAGTAGTGTGGTGGGAGGTAGAGACGTTCGGAGTCCTCTGGGGCTAAAGCCCAATTTTCCTGGATGATTTAATGCCGGAGCTAAAGGACCGACCCCCTAAAGAGAAGGCGGATTGCGCGCTTCGCTCGGAATTAGAATGGTGGCCCAGAGGATGGAGATGGATTGGAATTCGGAATATATGGCGAAATTAATTGAGCGGGCGCTGGCGGAGGATGTTGGGGCTGGCGATGCCACGGTTGCGGCAACAATTCCGGGAATGCGAGTGGGCAGGCGCATATTGTGGCGAAGCAGGAGCTGGTATGCGCTGGACTGCCGCTGGCGGAAAGCGTGTTTCGGCGGCTCGATCCGCAATGAAAGTGGAATTGCGCGCGACGGATGGACAGTTGGCGCGGAAAGGCCAGGATGTGATGCACCTGTCGGGGAAAGCGGGAGCAATACTGACCGGCGAGCGGACGGCGCTTGAATTTTCTGGGGCACCTGAGCGGAATAGCGACGCTGACGCGGCGATTTGTGGAGCAATTGAGCGGGACGCGAGCGAAGATTCGAGACACGCGAAAGACGACGCCGGGATTGCGGCAATTGGAAAAGTACGCGGTGAAGATGGGCGGAGGGACGAATCACCGGTTCGGGCTGTACGACGCGATTCTACTAAAAGAGAATCACATAGCGCTGGCGGGAGGCGTGAAAGCGGCGCTGGACCAGGCGCATGCGTACGCGTCGTCGCAGATGAAACCACGGGCAATGACCGCCTACGAGGCGGTGGGATCCCATGCCTCAGAGGCAGAAGCCAGTTCCCTTTCCGATTCAGATAGAGGTGCGGAACGAGGAGGAATTGAAAGAGGCGCTGGCGGCGGGGGCGGAATCCGTGCTGCTGGATAATATGACACCAGAAGAAGCGCGGCGGTGCGTGGAGATTGTGCGAGGGATACGCGCATCGTGCATTGTGGAGATATCAGGCGGGATCACGCTTGAGAATGCGCGCTCTTACGCGATGACGGGTGCGGATTACCTTTCGTCGGGTGCGCTGACACATTCGGCGAAGAGTGCGGATTTAAGTTTGCTTGTGGACAGCATCAAGGAAAAGTAGGATTAGCAGGTGAACCGCAGAGCCGGGGCCTGATGCCGCAACCAGCTTCGTTACCAGGGACAACCGACCGACGACTTGCAGCGCTGCTAACGCTGCTATCGGAGAACGCTACCATCGTGATCAGCGGGGAGCGGATCGCGCGCGAGATTGGTGTGTCGCGATCGATGGTGTGGAGATGGGTGCAGCGGTTGCGGGAGTTGGGCGTGCGCGTGAAGGGCCAGACAGCGAACGGCTACTTCCTGGAGAGAGTGCCGGATATTCTGCTGCCGGATTTACTGCGGGGAAGGCTGAAGGGAAACCTATTCGGGAAGCGCTTCTACCATTTTTTCAAGACGGATTCGACCAATCGCGTGGCGATGGAATTGGCGTACGCGAACGAGCCCGAGGGAGCGGTAGTGCTGGCGGAAGAGCAGACCGCAGGCAGGGGCCGAGCGGGAAGAAACTGGCATTCGGAACGAGGAGCGGGGATCTACGTGACGTTTGTGTTGCGGCCGCGACTTGCGCCGGTGCAAGCGCCGCTGCTGACGATGCTTGCGGGACTTTCGGCGTTCGCGGCGGTTCAGGAGCAAACAGGGTTGAACGCAGAATTGAAATGGCCGAATGATTTACTGCTGAATGGGAAGAAGATCGGGGGAATTCTGACGGAGATGCACGCGGAACCGAGCCTGGTGCGGTTTGTGATCGTGGGCATCGGGATCAATGTGAATCAGGAGAAATTTCCGGCAGAGTTGTCGGCGATTGCGACATCGCTGAGAAAAGAAAGCGGGAAAGCGCATTCGAGGCTGGAATTGCTGGTGAGGTTGCTCCGCGAATTCGAGAGCGACTACAATCGGTTCCTGCGAGAAGGAGCCGGGGTTTGTGACGGAGAGATTCCTGAGCCTTTCGAATTTTGCGAAAGGAAAGCGGGTGCGGGTGGATACGGGAAGCGAGACGTATATCGGAGCGACAACGGGATTGACGCCGGAAGGGCTGCTGCAGGTGAAGAGAGAGGACGGACCGGTGGTGACGGTGATTGCCGGGGATGTGACCGAGGTAAGGTAATTTAGCGTTGCGCAATGCAATGAGGAAACTAAGAGTCCTCAGGGGCTAAAGCCCGAGTTGTTTGGCGAGATTTAATGTCGGACCTAAAGGTCCGACCCCCTAAAGAGATTGCCTGATTTGAGGAGCTGGGATACGAGATGCTGCTGACGATTGATGTGGGGAATTCGAATACGGTGCTGGGTGTGTTTCGCGGGGAAGAGCTGATCGCGAACTGGAGATTGACCACGGAACATGCCCAGACGGTGGATGAGTACGGAGTGTTGACGCGCAGCCTGCTGTCGCTGGCGAATCTGGATCAAAAAGCGATCATGGGAGTGATGATCAGTTCGGTGGTGCCGCCGGTGAATTGGACGTTGGGGGAAATGGCGCGGCTGTATCTGGGGAAGAAAGCGCTGTTTGTGGAGCCGGGAGTTAAGACGGGAATGGCGGTGCTGGTGGATAACCCGATGGAAGTGGGCGCCGACCGAATCGTGAACGGAGTGGCGGCGTTCCACAAATATGGTGGGCCATGCATTGTGGTGGATTTTGGGACGGCGATCACGTTTGACGTGATTTCGGCGAAATGCGAATACCTGGGAGGGGTGATTGCGCCGGGGATTGGAATCACTTCGGAAGCACTGTTTACGAGAACGGCGAGGTTGCCACGGGTTGAGATCAAAGACCCGGGAAAAGTGATCGGGACAAACACCGTGACGCACATGCAAGCGGGCCTGTATTACGGCGCCGTGGACATGGTGGATGGAATGCTGGGGCGGATCAAGGCGGAACTGAAGAGCGAGGCGGTGGTGGTGGCGACGGGTGGCCAAGCTCGACTGGTGGCAAAGGCTCGAAAAAGTTACAGCATATCGATGAATTCTTGACCCTGACAGGCTTGCGATTGATTTGGGAAAAGAATCAGCATCCAGAGGGGCACAAAGGAGTCGCGTACAACAACCGCCCCGCGCGAAGCAACGACAGGAAGCAAAAAAGCGCAGCGATAGCGCAATTATTACGCAGCACTTTCCCACTTATGGAAAACTGGAACTACTTCAATTATTTCACGGAGATCGAGGAATATTTCTGGAAGAAGCGCGGGGCGCACTTGCTGGTTTCGCCGCTGGACTGGGCGATTATGGAGACTTGGCAAAAGGCGGGAGTATCTTTGGAGGCGGCGCTGAAGGGGATCGACCGGGCGTTTGAGAGTTACCAGCGTTCGCGACGGGGAGCAGGAAAACCGCTGAAGAACCTGGCGTACTGTACGGACGCGGTGCTGGAAGCGGCAGAGGAGAGCCAGGAAGCGGCGGCTGGCGCGGCACCCAAAGGGAAAGCAGCGGCTGCGGAGATTTTTTCGCGGGAAGAATTGCGCGCGCACCTGCAGAAAAATGCGGCGCTGATCGTGAAAGCGGCCGAACGCTGCAAGAAGTTGCAGCCGGAACTGGCCGGCGTGCTGGAAGAGTGTGTGCGAATCCCTGGGGGGAGTGCAGGTGGTGCTGGACGGGCCGGGGAATCATCGACCTGGAGGATTTGGAGCGGCGGCTGACGATACTGGATGACAAATTGCATGCGGCGGTTTTGACGCACGCGAGCGAAGAATTGCTGTTGAAGGCGAGGCGCGAGGTGGATTCGCAACTCTCCACGTATCGGCGCAAAATGAAAGCGGCGCAACTGGGAATGGTGGAAAAGCAGTATCTGCAAAAGCGGTTATTGGACGAATATCTTTTGCCACGTTTGAGCCTTTATTACTTTTCCTGACAGACCCCGCGAGGGGTCACGCACAGCACGGGAGACTGGACTGGACAATTATGGCTGATGAGTTACTATTATCAATTGAGAAGTTACTATACGGAGGTGACGGCCTGGCACACGCGGAGGGCAACACGGTGTTTGTGCCGTACGTACTGCCTGGCGAGCAGGTGCGCGCCTCGGTGCGGACACGGAAAAAGAAGTTGATTCACGCGAAGCTGGAGGAAGTGAAACAGGCAGCGGCGGCACGGATCAAGGCGAAAGTGCCCCCATTTCGGGGTGTGCGGCGGATGCCATTACCAGCACATCGATTTCGCGGAGCAAGTTCGGCAGAAGAAAGAGATCTTGCGGGAAACGCTGTCGCGCCTGGGTGGAGTGACGTGGACGGGGAGATCCAAGAGCATACGGCAGAGCCATTTGGGTACCGCAACCGTGCGCAATGGGCATTCCGCGACGCGATGCCGCGCGCGTTTGGATATTTTTTGCCGGAAAGCGCACGGATTCTGCCAATTGATGAGTGCCCAGTGCTATCCCCAGGATTGGCGCGGGCATTTGGCCAGTTACAGGAATTGGCCCGGGCGAATTCCCTGCCCCCGGGGATTCTGGAGGTGGAGGCGTTCGTCGATTCCACGGACACGAAACTGGCACTGAATATAGCGTTCGAACGATTCCCGAAGCCAGCGAAGGATTTGTCACGCGGAGTTCAAGGCGGCATTGCCCGAGTTGGAGAGCCTGCTGTTGCTGGATCAGAGCAAGAACCGTTTTGAGCTGACCGGCCCGGGATATCTGGAGCACAAAGCGGGGGACTTTCTTTTCGAGTGAGCCATCTGTCGTTCTTCCAGGTGAACCGATTCCTGATTGAGGACTTGATGAAGACGGTGTTGGAGGGAGCGAAGGGCGGGTATGCGCTGGATCTTTACGCCGGGGTTGGATTCTTCACGCTTCCGCTGGCGAAAGACATTTTCGCGGGTGGTGAGCGTGGACGCGAATCTGGCGGCGACGCGCGATCTGCAGGTGAACGCGGAGGCGGCCGGAGTCCAGGTGGTTTCGAATCATGAGCACACCGAAGATTTTTTGAAGAAGGAGCAGGAGACACCTGAATTTGTGGTGCTGGATCCGCCGCGGTCAGGACTGGGCGCCGAAGCGTCCGCGCGGCTGGCGAATTTGGGAGCGCCAGAAATTGCGTATCTTTCCTGTGATCCGTCGACACTGGCGCAGGGACCTGGCGGTGCTGACGGGTTCTGAACGCAAACCAGCGAGCGAAGTAACACCCTCGCATCGATACGAGATTGAGAAAGTAGATTTATTTGACCTGTTTCCGCAGACATTCCACATCGAAACACTGGTGAGGTTGCGAAGAACTTCATGAAGATTCTGGCCGTAGCGATTGCCGCTGCATTTGGGGTGGCATCGTGCTCGGCCTGCCACCGCTGTCATCCAAAGCATCAGTTCACCTGTATTTCTGATTCCTTCCATTCTGGGCATCGCCGCAGTGCAGGTGCAGACGGATGGGCACAATTTACGGGTGAATTGTTACGTGGCTTGCCCGGAGGAAGCAACGCAGCTAGGCAGTACGCATGCGCCAGATAATCACCAAAAGAACGAGTAACAGGAAAAAACCCAAGCGCGGCCTGATATTCATGATTCTTTTTGTATTGCAACCAGGAGAAGCTGGCTATCGGTGAGCGCGGCTGACGTGGCGCTATGAGACGCGGGAAAGAAGAGAGGAACGGAAGCAGCGTAGGCGTCGAAGGCGGCGCCGTGCTTTGCGCGGAGTTCACTGGCTTCACGACGCATGACGAAGGAGTAGACCAGGACGAAATAAACGAAGAGGAGTAACAGCGGCCGAACCAGGAGTGCATGGCGAAGGCGGCGCCGAGGGTGAGCAGACTGCTGCCGAAATAAAGAGGATTTCGCGTATAGGCATAGGGGCCAGACACGGTGAGGACTTCCTGCTTGTGCAGATAAGCCAGCGGCGTAGGCGCGAATGGCGAGGCCGAACAGCCCGAAGGCAGCGCCCAAGAGGATAGATTGAGGCGTAGGGCGAGCAAGCAGAAGCACGACGATGGCGAGGAGATAGCCGAGGCGAACCCGCCAGCGAGCGAAGAAATCGGCGGCGGTCATGAAGAGACTCCGAGGCGTCGTTGCACGGCTTCGTAGACTTGATCGACGGACAGGTCAAGAAACGAAGGATCGGTGGATTCACCGCGCTTGTAGGTGGTGACGGCGTTGGGGCTGCGCAGAACAATTTCCTGTGGGGGATAAGGACCGTTGCGCGCAGGATCGGTAGGGCCGAAGAGAGCGACAGCAGGCGTGCCGAGAGCTACGGCAAGATGGAGCGGGCCCGTATCGCCGCCGACGATGCAGCAGGCATTTTGCAGAAGAGCCATCAGTTGACCGAGTTCTCCGTCGTAAATGAGTGGCTGGGAATTGCCGCTGGCTGCTTTCACCGCAGAGGCGAGGGCGTCTTCCCCGGGGCCGTAGTTGATGACGCAACGAATTCCCAGGCCATCGCGAATTTTTTGGCAGAGGAGGCCAAAACGGTCGGCGGGCCAGCATTTCGAACGCCAACCTCCACCGGGGCTGAGGACGATGTAACGAGTGACGCCATCCTTTGCCAATGTTCGCGGACGAGAGTTTCGTCAGAAGCGGGAACTTTAAGAGCGAAATTCGCCACCGGCTTGGCTGCGCCTGCACGAAGAGAGAGTTCGCCATTCTGATCGGCAATGTGGCGGGCGTGGCACTGAACGCGGTGGGTGTAAAGAATCGGGACGCCGTATTCGCGCACAGTTGCTGAGGAAAACCCGATGCGAGCAGCGCACGCGGCCGAGGAACGGCAGAAGAGAGGATTTCCAGAGGCCCTGATAATCGATGGCCGCATCCCAGACTTGCGAACGGATTCTGCCAAGGGTGCGACGAATGCTGGCGAGGTCGCGCGAATCCACAGGCCAGATTTCCGTGGCGAGGCTGCTGGCCGCCGACAAGCTGAACCCACCGCGGATGAGTGAGCCAAATGATGTGAGCCGAAGGAAACGATTCGCGCAAAGCGGCGACGGCGGGAAAGGTGTGGACGATGTCGCCGAGAGAGCCGAGGCGAACGACCAGGAAGCGCTTGTCAGGCATGCGGAGCCTTGCGAACGGTATCGAGCAATGCGCGAGTGGAGTGTTTCTTGGGGTCGCCAACGATGGCAACGCGAACGCCCAGACGATCCGCAACGGCGCGTTCGGGAACGGTTTCGGCAGTGTAGTCGGTGCCCTTGGCGTGGACGTCGGGAAGAAACTCTTCCAGGAGCTTTTCGACATTGGGCTCGGGGAAGATGAGGACATAGTCGACAGGGCGAAGAGCGGCGACTAAATGCGCACGTGCTTGTTCGTTGAGGATGGGGCGATCAGAACCCTTCAGGTGGCGAAGACTGGAATCGGCATTGACGGCGACGACGAGGATGTCCCCTTCGCGTTTGGCGGCTTCAAGATAGCGAATGTGGCCAACATGGAGAGTATCGAAGCAGCCGTTGGCCAGGACGATACGCTTCCCGGCCTTCTTTGCCTGGCGGAGGAGGGCGATGAGTTCGTGGCGAGGAACGATTTTGGTCTGGGCTCGGCGCATGGACTACGGGATCGTCTCCGAAGCGGCACTGTGAATGGCATCAAGAAGCTCAGCACGAGAAACAGTGGCGGTGCCGCGCTTCATGACAACAAGGCCGCCAGCAATGTTTGCGATGTGAGCAGCCTCCAAGGGAGTTGCACCGCTGGAGAGCGCCAGAGTGTAAGCGGCGAGAACGGTATCTCCCGCGCCAGTGACATCGACAGCCTGATTGCTGCCGTGAATGGGGATGTGCGTGGGCAGATGGCCGAGTTGAAAGAGAGCCATGCCGTCTTTGCCACGGGTGATGAGGAGGGAGTGGAGCTTCATATCGAGGAGAGTGGCCGAACCGCAGCGTTCGAGTTCAGCAAGATTCTTGCCGATGGCGGTGTGATGAAGAGCTTCGATTTCAGCTTCATTGGGAGTGGCCGAAGTGATTCCGGCGCGTTTGTAATCGGTGAGGCGATAACGGGAATCGAGGGTAATGGGAATGTCTTTCTTGATGCGAGCCGTGGCGGTGCGCACGTCGGAGAGATCCACGACACCGAGACCATAGTCTGAAATGGCGAGGGCATCGGCTTGGGCAATTTTCGAGAGGAGAGCAGCGCGCAATTTTTTGCGGTCGGATTCAGCGAGCGGCTGGGTGGGCTCGTAGTCGACGCGGAGGACCTGCTGGCCGACGGTGTGAGCCCAGCCGGCAAGGAAACGCGTTTTTGTGGGGGTAGTCCAGTCTTTTACGCGGATGATGCGGGAAGTATCGATCTTGTGTTCACGGAAAGTGTTGACCAGGCGATTGCCAGCGTCATCGTCGCCCACGGCTGTGATGGGGATGACCTTGGCGCCGAGGGATGCGAAATTGTTTGCGGCGTTGGCACCACCGCCGGGAACGATCTGGGTTTCACGATGGCGGAGGATCAGGACGGGGGCTTCGCGGGAGACGCGGGTGATATCGCCATACTGAAATACGTCGGCGACAAAATCGCCGAGAACAAGAATGGTTCGGGAGGGAAAGCGCTCGACAATGTCAGCAAGCGCGAGCAGGTCGACGGCCGGGGAGGTGTTCGTTTGCTTTTTTGCGCGCTTCATCGCACCAGCCTTGAGAGAGTGAACTGGCTGCAGAACGCCAACATACGAAATTGGAGGAGAGGATTCAAGTTGGCAACTCCGCGAGCCAAGGCTTTACGGCGGCTTCCACCATTTCGGGAGTGATGCGTTTCATGCAGCGGTGGTCGGTGGGGCAGCGGCGGAGGAAGCACGGGCTGCAATAGGGCTTGTCCTGGACAATGGAGCAGCGTGGAGTGACGGGGGCGGTTCCAAACGGATCCGTGGGACCGAATATGGCGACGACGGGTAGACCAACGGCAGCCGCGACGTGCATGGCTCCGGAATCGTTGCCCAGAAAAAGGTGACACTGAGAAAGCAAGGCGGGGAGATCGGCAATGGCTGTTTTTCCTGTGAGATCGATAGGCTTGCGATGCATGTTCGCAATGATGGAGTTGGAGACGGAGGCTTCGGAGGCGGTGCCGAAGAGAATTATGTCGGCGTCGCACTGCGTCTGGAAACGGTTGGCCCATTCAGCGAAGCGCTCGGGAGGCCAGCATTTAGCAGAACCGTAAGAGGCGCCTGCGCCGATGGCGATGCGACGGGCATGCGGTCGAGAGCCGGCTTCCAGGAGGGTTTCGGCGGCATGTTGTCTAGAGGAATCGGAAACCTGGAGAGAGATGTGGTCCACCTGGGGGAGGACTGTCGAGCCAGCCTGCGCGACGGAGCAATTCGAGGTAATAAAACTTTTCGTGAGTTGGAATTTCGCCGAATTTGGGAACGGGGATGGCCTTTGTGAGGAGAAGGCTGCGGCCATCGCGAGCATAGCCGATGCGCTGGGGGATTTTTGCGCGCCAGGCGAGCCAGGCGGCGTCGAACGCGTTTTGTAGAAAGAGTGCAACGTCGAACTGCGTGGAGCGCAAATCGGATATGAGCCGCTGGCGGCCGCTGAAGCCGCGGTGTTCACCCTTGGGGTCGTAGGCAATCAATTCGTCGGAGATTCCCTGGCCACGATAAATGTCGGCAACATAGGGACGAGCGAGAATGCTGATGTGGGCGGCGGAAAATTTGGAGCGAACGAGGCGCAATGCGGGAAGAGCCATGATAGCATCGCCAACCCAGTTCGTGGCGCGAATCAGGATCTTCATGCGGGCCTCTGGCGGGAAGCGAGCTGTTCAAGGATGGCCGAGAAGAAGGCATCTTCCTGGGAAAAAAAGAACTCGATGATGGCGAAGTAAACGGGAAACTCGGCGAAATCCACATCGCGCAGATTGTGAGCATCTTTTTCTGTGGTGACGAGGGCTTGCGCGCCAGCGTGATGGGCTGCCTGCAGTAGTTCAGCGGCTTCGGAGTCCGAGTAGAGATGATGATCGGCGAAGGCCTGCTTTCCGGCAATGGAGAGGCCCCAGTGTTCGAGGTCGGCAATGAAGGCGCCAGGATTTCCAATGCCGCAAAAGGCATAGAACGGCCCCGGGCCGATTTCTGGAATGGGGAGGAGTTGATTCCCTGCCCCGAGTTTGCGAAAGCCAAGCAAGCGAGTTTGCGCGGCAAAGACGGGATAATTCTGGAGTTTGCCGATAGCGTTGTCGGTGCCGGGATTGGTTTCGGTGCGAGTGAAAACGAGTAGATCGGCGCGTGACATGGCAGAGATCGGTTCACGAAGGCGGCCGGCGGGAAGGAGCCTGTCCTTGGCGAGAGGGCGGGAACTGTCCATGAGGAGGATGTTTACGTCGCGGGCGAGCGGGAGATGCTGGAAACCGTCGTCGAGTAAAAAGATATCGACGCCAGATGGTTCGAGGCGGAGACCTTGCGTGTAACGGTCGGGGCCGACGCCGAACTGGACGCGATCACCGAGACGAGATTTCATGAGAGCAATCTCGTCGCTGGTGCCATCGGTGCCTTTGTAGCCGCGGGTGAGGACGGCGACGCGTTTACGGTGAGCGAGGAACCGTTCGGCGAGCCAAATGACCATGGGCGTTTTGCCGGTACCGCCCAGAGTGAGGTTGCCAATGCTGATGACGGGGGTGTGCAAGCGCATGGTGCGGAGGATGCCTTTTTCGTAGAACCAAGCACGGAGTTTCACGATCGCCGCGTACAACATGGATAGCGGCCAGAGGATCACCCGCGCCAATGGCGCCAGATTCATCGCGAGGCGCCGCCCAATTGTCTGGAGACTTCGGCCAAAGCGCGATCAAGAGCACCGCGGCTGGATTCGACTAATTGTCGCGCGGCATCGCCCATGCGCTTCATTTTCTGCTGGTCTTTGAGGAGGTGGATCCACTCGACGCCGGCGTCTTCAGGATTATCGACCTGGATGGCGGCGCCAGCCTCGAGGAAACGAGCGGCAATGGCGGCGAAATTTTCCATGGAGTCGCCGAACACGGGGACTTTGCCGAAGGCCGCGGGCTCCAGAATATTGTGCCCGCCGGAGGGAACCAGAGAGCCGCCGACGAAAACGCCATCGGCAACCTGATAGAGAGATGCGAGTTCGCCAATGCTGTCGAGAAGAAGCACGGTAACGTCATCGGGGATTTCACGGCCAGCACCGTTGCCGGAAATACCCGGACCGGGGATAGCGAGTTCGGAGCGGCGAATGAACTTGCGATGAGATTCGTCGATGAATTCGGCGGCGGCAGCGAATCGCTCTGGCTTGCGAGGGGCGAGGACGAGCAGGGCCTTGGGAAAATCCCCCTGGACAACGCCGAAGGCGATGAGCGAGAGCGGCTCTTCCGTTGCGACTACGCTGCCCGCAACGATCACGGGCCAGCGACCGCGGCGTTTTGATTCTTCCGCAAGCCACGAAGAAAGCGGAGTGGAAGCGGGCAATTCCATGTCGTATTTCAGATTTCCACTGACGGCTACGCGATCGGCAGGGGCGCCGAGGGCACGAATGCGCTCCGCGTCCTGAGGAGTCTGCATGAGGAATGCGGAAGCGTTTGAAAGAGCGGAGGCAAGGAATGGCTTGAGGTAGAAACCGAAAAAGCCAAGATAATGCTGGAAGCGGGCAAAAGATCGATCGGAAATGCGGCCGCTGAGAAACAGGACGGGGACATTGCGACGTTTCGTTTCGCGGAGAAAGTTGGGCCAAATTTCAGTTTCGAGAATGATGACGATTGAGGGATTGATGGCGTTAAGCACTTTTCGAACACAGAAAGCCCAGTCGAGCGGGAAATAGATAATGGCAGTCCGCGAAGGGGATGCGCTCTTTGGCCAAAGCGTGGCCGGTGATGGTGGTAGTGGAAACGATGAGAGGCCGCTGTGGATAAGCTTCGTGGAGACGCTTGGCAAGCGTGATACCGGAGAGGGCTTCACCGACGGAGACGGCGTGAATCCAGATTGCGCCGGGCGTTGGGCGGACAACTTTTCCAAGTCCGGAAAGAGAAAACCCGAGACGCTCGCCGAGATTGGAGAGATATTTGCCGTGGCGCAAACCCTTGACAATCCAGTACGGGGCGCTTAGCAGGGCGGCAAGCCCCATTAGGAAGCTATAGACGAAATACACTGTTATGACTCCGGTCTGATCCCGGTTACGCATGCAGATGAGCACCAGGCAGCAGGGCAACCCTGCCAGTTCCCCAAGAATCGAAGGCCTCAGGATGCAAACAGTTTATTATAACCTTATGCGAATTCTCCTTGCCGCCCTTCTCCTACCAGCTTGAGTTTTTCTGTTGCAGCCCAAAACCCTTCGCAAGAGGCGGCAAAACCTGCGGCGATGAAGGCATCGTTCATGGATACGCACGAAGGAATGACCGTCGGGGTGGAACCGTGGACCCAGGCCAGTGCCTACAAACAGAAATTCCCCAAGAAAGTCGCCATTCAGCGGAGGAGTGGTGGCGTTGCAGATGACGTTTCGCAATGATTCCGACGAGAGCATCAAGATCGATGTGCAAAGCATTCGGTTGCTGTTGTTGATTGGGGAGGACAACCGGCAGGAGCTGTCACCGTTAACGGCGGAGGATGTTGCGGACACAGTCCTGCTTTACCAATAACGGGAAGGACCCGACACAGCGCAGGAATCCGCTGCCGATACCAGTAGGAAAACCAAGACCTTCGCGGGACAAGAATTGGACGGACTTGAAGGATGCCTGCCAAAATGCGGCCGTGCCGTCATCAGTGGTGGCCGCGCACAGCACGATGGTGGGGTTGGTGTACTTCGATCTGCGAAGGGAATGGGACCTATTGCAGACAGCCAAGGTATACCTGCCGAGTTTGGTGTCGATGTCGACGAAACGGCCGTTGTCGTACTTTGAGATTGATTTGTCGCGCGGAGCGATGAATTAGAGCGCTTTCCACGAAGCTGTGATTTCAAGCTGAATTCAAAAAAATCCACAAGCAGGTGTTGTGGTGATTTGCCGGGTGCTGCGACGTCCGTTACCATTGAGTGTCGAACAAATTCCATCCTACACGGACCCATGATCAACTTTCTAGAAGAACTCAATCCAGAACAACGGCTGGCCGCGGAAACTACGGAAGGACCCGTGCTGATTCTGGCAGGCGCCGGAACGGGAAAAACACGCGCGATCACGTATCGCATGGCCAATCTGATCGCGAACGGCGTACACAGCCGAAGCAATTCTGGCAGTGACATTCACCAACAAAGCGGCGGAGGAAATGCAAACTCGCGTGGCGGACCTGCTGTTGCGCGCAGGGGTGCCGCCGGAGAAGCCGTGGATCTCCACGTTCCATTCACTGTGCGCTCGGCTGCTGCGACGAGAAGCGGCGCACGCGGGATTGGCGAAGGATTTTGCGATTTACGATGATGACGATCAGTTGGCGGCGGTGAAGCTGGCGATGGGCAAGTTGAGAATCGAGGATGAAGCGTTGACGCCACGCAACATGCTGAGCCGAATCAGCTATGCGAAGAATCAAACGCAGACGCCGGAACAGATGCGAGCGGAGGCGTTTGGACCGGACACGCGGAAAGTGGCGGACATTTACGCCGGATACGAGAGCTTGCTGAAGCAGAGTAACGCGGTTGACTTCGATGATTTGCTGCTGCGCATGGCGCGGGTCTTGCGGGAGTCGGCTGCGGTACGCCAAAAATGGCAGGCTCGGTTTCAATATCTACATGTGGATGAATATCAGGACACGAACCGGGTGCAGTATGACCTTCTGCGATTGCTGACGAACGAGAACAAGAACTTGTGCGTGGTGGGAGATGAGGACCAGTCCATTTACCAGTGGCGGGGCGCAGACGTTTCCATCCTGCTGAATTTTTCGCAGGATTTTCCGGCGGCTAAGTTGGTGCGGCTGGAGAGGAATTACCGTTCCACGCAAACGATTCTGGACGCGGCTGCGGGGGTGGTGGCGCACAATCCCGACCGGCTTGGGAAAGAATTTGCGCGCGCAGAAGGCCGCGGGTGCGAACCTGCGCTATTTCGAGGCGCGCGACGCGCAGGCCGAGGCTGAGTTTGTTGCCGGTGAATTGGAACGAATTCTGAATGAAGATCCGGATCAGACCTGCGCCGTGGAATACCGCACGAATTTCCAATCGCGGTCGTTTGAAGAAGTGTTCCGGCGAAGGGGACTGCGCTACAAGCTCGTGGGCGGCTTCAGTTTTTATAACCGATCAGAGGTAAAGGATGCGCTTGCGTACGTGCGGGTGATCCTGCATCCAGAGGACGACGTTTCCTTGTTGCGAGTACTGAACGTTCCGCCGCGCGGGATCGGCAAGACAACGGTAGACGCGCTACGAGAGATCGGCACAAAGAGAGAATTTGTCATTTTGGGAGGCGATGGAATTTTTGATGACGAGCCCCGCTTCGAGCCGCGCTGTGGCGCCGCTGCGAGGGTTCCGAGAGCTGATGCTGCGGCTGCAGGAGGCATACGCGACAAAAGAACCAGCTGAGTTCCTGCGGTACGTACTGGAAGAAACGGGTTACATGACGATGTTGAAGGACCGGAATACTCCGGAAGATGTGGCGCGCATCGAAAACCTGGAAGAACTGGTGCGTGCGGTGGCAGAGAGCATGGAAGCCGGCGAATCGTTCACAGATTTTCTGGATGCGGCAGCACTGGTAAGCGACGCGGATTCGCTTACGAGGGCAAGCCCGGGGTAACCTTGATTACGTTGCATAGCACAAAAGGGCTGGAGTTCGACCACGTATTCCTGACGGGATTGGAAGACGGCATCTGCCCGCATAGCCGAAGCATCAATGAAGAGAAAGGCATCGAGGAAGAGCGCCGCCTGTTGTATGTGGGGATGACCCGAGCGAGAAACTCGCTGACGTTGACAAGAGCCGTGTACCGCCGCGTGTTTGGAAACGAGCAACAAATGCGCGCTTCCCTGCCCTCTCGATTTTTGAGCGAGATTGCCAGCGAACTGGTAGAGACGGCGCGGGGTTCGATGGCCGAGTTGGGGGAAACGCGGCGCTACGAGCCGGATCCGGAGTACTCGTATTCCGCTGATGAATTTCTTCGGCGGGCGAGGGCGGAGTGAAGGCGCCGGCCGTGCAATCAATACAGCGCCGAACCACCGCTTCAACAAGCCCGCCGTTTAGCCGTTCGGCACTCAAGCGAGGGGCAAAAGGCGGATCCGTTGCTGGGAACCAAAGTGCGACACCCAGAATATGGGGTAGGCACGGTTGTAGGAGTGGAGGGCGAGGAAGAGGACCGGCGGCTGAGTGTGAGTTTCCCCGGACGAGGAACGAAGAAGTTTGTGGAGCGGTACGCAAATCTACAGCAGTTGTGATATTTTCGGAGTGAGAAGAGGCAAGCAAAGCTAAATTTAGCTGAGATTAGCAGAAATTTATTTCGGGTCTATCCAGGTTTTCCACATACAAGACAATTGCCAATCAGGTCGACCTAGAGCGCTGAAAGTCGTTGAAAAGCCAGGGTAGTGGCCGACAACGTTCGCCCTATCTGTGGCTGGGATTACAACAAGGAGAAGAAGAAGAACTACAGCGATGTCAATCCGTCAGTAGATGAGGACACGGTCACGCTTGACCACCTCATAAATCCCATATGGGCGGATGCAGTTTCCGATTCACGATTCGCCAGTCTCCCCCAGAGAGTGCCAAGATACTTGACAGAATTGACTGAATGAATGCGAACAAGTTGGGGAGATCGCTCGTCTATGCACATTAGGGGAAGGAAAGACAAAGAAGGGGCTAAACAGATCGCGCCGCTCCTGGTTTGACGGCCTGAGCGACGGCGACCTCGCGGAAAAGTACTCACCTTTGCAGGCTTGCGCTTTTCATTTAACCCCGCCTCATTTTAGAGGGCACTCTTCCCGGAAGGCAACTCTGAACGATGACCTAGAAAATCTACGGCTGGAGAATCCCTATGAGGTACAAAGTATGGGCTCTATGTCCTTATCCTGATCCTGACAGCTGCTATGGACAAACAAGGCATTACCTGGTGGACCCGGATCGTTCCGATCTCACCGCTACTGAACCGCTTGGCGAGCCCGTTTGTGCTCCTGCCGCGGACAGCCGATGAACGGTGGGAGTATATTCCCCGCCCGGTGGGTCCCGGAAAAGTCTCTGTGAATGAGTTGCGGATTCCCCCGAAAGCCCCCCATGAGTACCGAGCAATCGGTGAAAGCATACAGATCGGGCGACTTGGGCGGTTCAGCGACGCATCTGGAAAAAGCACTTGTGATCTACCCGCAATACTATCCGGCATACAACGCACTTGGGAACGCTGTACGTCCGTCTTCACGAATACGACAAGGCGCTAACACGAGTTCGAGAAAGCAACAAATGCAGAGCCACAGTCGCCGCAAGAAATGCACAATCTGAGCGCGACTTGTTTCTGCTGAAGAGGTACGCAGAGGCGGAAAGCACAGCGCGCGCAACACTGCAGATTGACCCGCATGCGGCCAACAACACGATACGTACTTGGGTGCGCGTTGGTTGCCGAAGGGCGTATACAGCCGAGGCACAGAACTGTTGAGACAGAGTCGCGTAGGCAGTCCCCAATGCGAGGTTGCTACTGGCACAGATTCTGGTCAAGCGCGGTGCAGTGGAAGAGGCGGAAGCGGAATTGCAGGCATATCTGGAGACGCCCAACGCGCCAGGAAAGACGAAGCACAGAGTTGGCTGGATCAATTGACAAACAAATCGGAGAAGTAACCACTACGAAGACCGTTGTAAGGCTCCAGCCAGTTCAGAGAGCGTGAGCAGCGAAAGACGCGGCAACCGGAGATGCGAAGGAGGTAGGCCGGTTGCGCGAGGCTGGATATCGCGATAAAGTGACTCGCTATCATTCCTACACAGCGCATCCGGCCGGAACCAGGGTATTCAGCGTTTCTCCCAACGGCAAATGCGAAGAGCCCGGATGCGATCGGAGCGGCTGGGTGGATTCACATCTATTTCGATGCAAGAGCATTGATCAGCTGCTATCGGACTCAGAAAATGCTGAAGTAAAATTGAAAAAGTCCCTGGGCTGGATCAGCCTAACGTCTCTGGGCATTGGGGCGGTGATTGGATCGGGGATTTTCACGGTGATTGGCACAGCCATCGCCGGTCAAAGGATGCAGGTTTCTTCGATGCTGAATGCTCCCCTGCTGCAGTATCTGATTTACCATTCCACGTCGTTCGGTAGACCGGGGGCCGGCCCGGCTATCGCACTTTCTTTTGTGCTTGTGGCCATTGTCTGCGGGTTTGCGTCTGTTTGCTACGCGGAACTGGCGGCCATGATTCCGATAGCAGGAAGCGCCTACACGTACACGTATGCCACGATGGGAGAGTTGATCGCGTGGATTATCGGGTGGGACCTGATCCTGGAATACGCGGTATGCAACATGGCCGTCAGCGTAGGGTTTTCCGCCCACATGGTGGATCTACTGGACTGGTTCGGCTGGCATCCTGATCCGAAGTGGATTTCTCCCGCCTATCTACCCAGCGGCCTGGCCGATCTGCAGGGAAACATGATTTACGCTCCCGGGTGGCATTTTGGGTTTAACTGGCCGGCTTTCATCATTGTGATGTTGCTGACCGTGGTCCTGGTTCGCGGGATCAAGGAATCGGCAGAAACCAACAACATCATGGTGCTTCTAAAATTGTGGCAATCTTCGTTTTTGTAGGATTCGCCATGAGATTCATTCATCCCATCCAACTGGCATCCGTTCGCCCCAATGGCTTGCAGGGCATCCTGACGGGCGGCTCCATTGTATTCTTTACCTACATCGGATTCGATTCGGTATCCACCGCGGCGGAGGAATGCAAAAACCCGCAACGCGATCTGCCACGCGGAATCATCGCCACATTGGTGGTGTGCACAATCCTTTACATAGCTGTTGTGGTGGTTCTGACGGGCATTGTGCCATGGCAAACGCTTAAGGACGACGCGGCGCCGGTCGTGAACACGATGAAGAATTGCATTTTGGCGGGGTGCGGGGGATTGTGCTGGTGGGTGCATTGATGGGCATGATTTCTTCGCTGCTGGTATTTCAATTCGGGCAGGCGCGAGTGTGGTTTGCGATGTCTCGGGATGGTCTGTTGCCGAGGATTTTGGCCGGGTACACCAGCGATTTCAGACGCCGGATTTTTCCACCTGGCTGGCGGGCTTTGTTGTGGGAGTGCCCGCGGGGCTTCTTGATATTGGAACGCTTGCGGACCTCTCCAACATTGGAACGCTATTTGCTTTTGCGCTTGTGGCAGGGGGCGTCTTGTCCTGAGGTATCGCGAACCTGACAGAAAGCGCAGCTTCCGAGCGCCCGGCGGCCTGTTGGCACCAATGCTCACGATATTTACGTGCCTGCTGCTAATGGCAGGTTTGCCGATGATGAACTGGATACGCTTCTTTGCATGGCTTGTTATCGGCCTGGTGATTTACTATTTCTATGGCCGCAGAAAGAGTACGCTCAGGTTATCCGCCGCCAGCAAGTGAGGGCATTCAAGGATGCACGAGCAGGCTTCCCTCCCAATCCGAGGTATCACGGTTTTCTTACTTGCTGCGTTGGTCCTCAGCATAGTTCTGCCCAAGCAGTCCTGGCGTGGGGGAACAGCGCGCAACGGATGATCGTGAGCCATGCGGTGGACACGCTGCCATATGACATCCGGTATTTTTTTGAAGCCAACCGAGCATACCTCGTCGAACATGTGGATGACCCCATCGACTTGATCGACAAACATCCGAGCGAACGGCTGAATCATTTCATCGAGCTCGACAAGTACGGGAAGTGGCCGTACGCGGCGCTTCCCCGGAGTTACCAAGCCGCGCTGGCAAAGTATGGCAAATCGAAGATTGATGCTACGGGACTTCTGCCGTGGGCCATCGGCTTGTACAGCCAAAAGCTCACCGAAGATATGAAGGCCGGGCGTTGGGCAAGAAGCGAAGAAAGATGCGGCGTTTCTGGCGAGTTATGTGGCTGAGGCGCACGACCCATTTAACACGACGGAGAATTTTGACGGGAAACTGAGCGGACAGAGCGGAGTGAACGAACGTTTCAACTCGGCGCTGATCGTGCGATTTGGTTCCTTCTTTCCGCTGAACCCGCACGATGCGTCGTTCATCAGCGATCCAACGGACCACGCGTTTGATTCGTGCCTATCAGCGCACAGCCAGGTGGAGTCTATTCTGATTGCCGATCGCGAAGCGAAGAAGGGGCTGACCTCGTACACGGACGAATACTACGATCGCTTCTACAATTTGACAGCGGCTTCGTTGATCAAGCAACTATCCGACGCATCGACGGATGTGGGCTCGTATTGGCTTACGGCGTGGATCAATGCGGGAAAGCCCCAATTGCCGAAGTAGAAATGCGAGATGCGGAAGAGAACAGAACACCCGCCATCAGCAAGGCCAGGCGCTACGGGACAGAGCGCCATAGCGACCGGAGGCTGCTAGAATTTCAGTGTGACGAAACCACTCTCACCTGCAAATTGCGTCTGTTAGCAAAAGCTGAACTGCACCTACACCTGGAAGGGTCCATCCGACCAGCCGTTGCCTGTACGTTGGCACAAGCGGCATGGAGTTGCCCTTTCGGAGGACGAGGTTCGGCAGCGCTATGAAGTACGCAAACTTCATGGAGTTTATCGAGGCATTCAAGTGGGTAACTTCATTTTTGCGGAAGCCGGGTGATTTCGGGCTGATCGCCGCGGACCTGGCAGAACAATTACTGGAGCAAAAGGCAGTGTACGCAGAGGTGACGCTATCCGTTGGGGTGATGCTGCTGCGTAAACAGGAACCGCAGGCGAACTTTGAGGCCATCCTGGAAGCGACGAAGCCATTCGAAGAAAGAGGATTGCGGCTGAACTGGATTTTCGATGCGGTTCGACAGTTCGGAGCGGAACCTGCGATGCAGGTGGTGGAAGCGGCACACCGATGTAAATCGCCCGCGGATTGTGGCGTTCGGCATGGGAGGAGACGAGCTGAGCATTCGCAGCAGCGAGTTTCGCGGTGTGTATCTGAAGGCAGCGGATTACGGCTTGCATCGAGCTGATCCACGCAGGTGAGATTGGCGGTCCGGAGAATATCCGTGAGGCGGTTGAGTATCTGGGAGTGGAGCGCGTTGGGCACGGGATCGCGTCGATTCACGATCCTGCGTTGATGGACTTGCTTGCCGATCGACGGATCCCGCTGGAGATTTGCCCAACGAGCAATTTGCGCACTGGGGCGCTGGCGAAACAATTTGGCGACGATGGATGCCGGACTGGCACAGCACCCCATGGCGAGATTGATACGCCACGGAGTGCCGGTGGTGTTGTCCACAGATGATCCGGCGATGTTCCAAACGACGCTTGAGCGAGGAATACCAGCGGGCAGCGGAGATGGGATTGACGGAGAAGGAGTTGGGCAGGCTTGTGGAGCAGAGCTTTGAGCACTCATTTCTGTCAAAAGAAGAGCAGAGCAGATTGTCTCGTTTCCAGCCGCGGAATTGAAGCCGTTTTGCGCGCTCTTACGGGATTCCTGGTGAAGCGCCCAACTACCCTCTGGGCAGTAGAAGGCTCACTGCAGAAGAAGAGGCGGAGCCAGGTTTTGTCGGCTGTACGAGCGGCCAGCGTGAACGTCTGCGGGAGAATGTTATACTGTTCGGCATGAAAGCACATGTTTGGGTAATGCCGAAGCGCACCGTGCTGGACCCGCAGGGGCAAACCATTCACCACGCTCTGGCGGGACTGGGGTATGCGCAAGTGAAAGAAGTTCGTCAGGGAAAATTCTTTGTCCTGAATCTGGATGGCTGGAACCGTGATGAAGCGCAAAAAGAACTCGAGCGCATCTCCAAAGAGGTTCTGACGAATCCGGTGATCGAAGAATACCGCTTCGAAATCGTGGAATAACTTCAATGCTGGGGTGCAGACCTTGGGCATCGAACAGTCCTACATCTCTTACCGTTCCTCAAGCTGAGATCTGCGTTGGCCGATGGTGACCGTAGTCCTGGCTGCTATTTTTATGTTCGCCGGATGCCAGAAGGCGATGAAGACGGATGACCCGCAGCTGAAGCCCATTCAAGCAGATGCTGGAGGAACAATTGCCGCTGGGAACGACGGAGGCGAGAGTAAACGCGTTTCTTTCCGCGAGGGGCTACCCGTCAGAGCCGGGCGAGAAAGCAAGACACGATTGTCGCCACAATCCGCCACATCGATACGCAGAGGGTTCAGCCTGTGACCGCGCGAGTGACGTTCTATTTCGACGCGAACGGCAAGCTGAAGAACTATGAACTGCAGCGCACGAGGAATGAGCCCATCCCGCAGTGACTGGTCTGAACGTCGAGCGAACCCTTTTCATCCGCCCTGGATGTCCCCCGTGATACTCTGACTTTTTGAAGGTGAGGAGACTTACCGCATGTGCGGAATTGTCGGCTATATCGGATCGAAAAAGGTTGTGCCGGTCATCATTGAGGGGCTGCGGAAGCTGGAGTATCGCGGCTATGACTCGGCGGGCATAGCGGTAGTCGGCGCAGACGGAAAGCTGCAGCTTCGACGCGCACCGGGAAAACTGCGCAACCTGGAAGAGGCCATAGCGGCTTCGCCGATCGATGGCACTTATGGCATCGGCCATACGCGCTGGGCTACGCACGGACGGCCAACGGAAGAAAACGCGCATCCACACCGGGATTGCAACGGGCAATACGTGGTGGTACACAACGGGATTATTGAGAATTACTTCGAATTGAAGGAAATGCTGCAGAAGGAAGGCCACAAGTTCATAACGGAAACGGACACCGAAGTTGTGGCGCACCTTGTTGAGAAATACGCGAAGGAACTTCCGTTTGAAGAGGCGGTGCGCAAAACGCTGAGGGAATTGCGTGGGATCTACGCGCTGGTTTTTCTTTCTGCCAAAGACCCACAAAAGCTGATTGCGGCGCGCATGGGGCCACCATCGGTGATTGGACTGGGGGATGGGGAGTATTTCGTAGCCAGCGACATTCCCGCGCTGCTGGAACACACGCGGGAGGTATTTTTCCTGGCGGACGGTGACGTAGCCGTGCTGACGCGCGAGGGAGTGCGGGTGACGGATCTGGATGGAAAGCCGGTAGACCGGCCGGCACACCACGTAACGTGGGATCCCATCATGGCGGAAAAAGGCGGCTACAAGCATTTCATGCAGAAAGAGATCTACGAGCAGCCGCGGGCAGTGCGGGACACGATTCTGGGGCGCATTTCGCAAGACACGGGAAAAGTATTTTTGGATGAAATGGAGTTGAGCGAGCAGCAGTTCCGGGAATTTCAAAGTGTGAGGATCGTTGCGTGCGGAACGAGCTGGCATGCGGGACTGGCCGGAAAATTCATGATCGAACGGCTGGCGCGTATACCGGTGGAAGTGGACTACGGGAGTGAATTCCGCTATCGCGATCCCATTCTCGATTCCAAGACACTCACGGTGTGTATCACGCAGTCCGGCGAAACAGCGGATACGCTGGCGGCGCAACGGGAAGCGAAGCAAAAAGGATCGCCGTCGGTGGCGATCTGCAACGTGAAAGGATCGATGATCACGCGAGAGGCGGCGGGCACGATTCTGACGCATGCCGGGCCGGAGATCGGGGTCGCCTCAACCAAGGCGTTTACGGCGCAGCTTGCGGCACTGGTACTGCTGGCGTCGCATCTCGGACAAGTACGAGGGAAACTTTCGATGAAGCAGCCAAACGACTGATGCTGCAGTTGATTCAAATTCCGCACAAGATTGAGACCATACTTGCAGGCCGAAGCGAGCGGATTCTATGAGAACCTGGCGAGGCAGTATTTCCGGCAATCGGATTTTCTTTATTTGGGGCGCGGTATTCACTACCCCATCGCGCTGGAAGGCGCGCTGAAGTTGAAAGAAATCTCCTACATCCATGCGGAGGGCTATCCGTCGGGAGAGATGAAGCACGGGCCAAATGCGCTGATCGACGAGAATCTGCCGGTGGTGGTGCTGGCGACGAGGGACGATTCAGATCCTGCCTCGCTGACGCTGTATGAAAAGAGCGTATCGAATATCAAAGAAGTGAAGGCACGCGATGGGATCGTGATATCGGTAGTGACCACGGGCGATAAACTGGCCAAAGAAGCCTCGGACCATATCATCGAGCTGCCGCCCGCACCAGACTTGCTCTCGCCGCTGCTGGAAATCATACCGCTGCAGTTGCTGGCGTATCACATCGCAGTGCGGCGCGGTTGCGACGTGGATCAACCGCGCAATTTGGCGAAGTCCGTGACCGTGGAGTGAGAAGAATTGCCCGCAGGCCTTGCAGTTGTTGGAGCAATGACACGGCGCGAATTGGGCAGGACATTACGAAGTTGAAGATCTCCTGGTTTCCTCACCGGGTGCCTTCGGAATGACAGGTTGCGCTCCCCTAGCATGCTCCGAAACTGAGCGCCTCCACACTAAAAGCAAGAGCCGATACTCGACATTTTCGATAAGATGAGGGCATGCGACATCCATTGATTGTTTCACTCGTTTTAATACTGGGCGCCGGGACTGCGGGAGCAAGTGATTGCGCAACCTGCGCCGCAGCGGGCCGTTGCGATTACCATTGACGACCTGCCTGCCGCCAGCGCCAATGGAATGACCGGCAAAGAAATCCTGGAGATGACGACGAAGCTGCTGGCGACACTGAAAGAGCAAAAAGCGCCCGCAGTGGGCTTCGTGAATGAACAGAAGTTATATAAGTTTGGTGAGGTGGATGACCGCATAGCGGCGCTGAACATGTGGTTAGACCAGGGGTTTGAACTGGGCAATCACACGTTTAAGCACACGTCGCTGAACAGAGTGCCTTTGCAAGCGTGGGAAGAGGATGTGGTACGAGGCGAAACGGTCACGCGAATCCTGCTGTATCAACACCACATGAAGATGCGGTACCTTCGACATCCCTATCTGGACGTCGGACTGGACTTGCAGACGCGACGTGAGGCCGAGGCGTTTTTGAGCCGGGCGCGGCTACCGGATCGCGCCAGTAACCATGGATGCCTGGGACTGGATGTATTCGGGAGTTTATGCGGACGCGCGGAAACGCGGGGACACCGCGCTTGCAGAAGCAAATAGTGGAGTCGTATCTCTCATACACGGACAGCGTGTTTGCATACAATGAGAAGCTGTCGAAGGAACTGATTGGATACGAGCCAAAACAGGTGTTGTTGCTGCATGGGAATTGGCTGGAAGCCGATCACATTGGGGAACTGCTGGATTTGCTGCGGAAGCGAGGCTACCAGTTCGTAACGCTGGAGGAGGCGCTGAGCGATTCGGCGTATAGCGTGCCGGATGAATATGCGGGAGAAGAAGGGACGACATGGATCGAGCACTGGGCCATTACGCGGGGCCACCCGCCGCAGGGTGCGCCGGAGTTTCCCCAGTGGGTAATCGATCGCTCACAGAGCGTTGCCGCGCCCGCCGCCCGAGCCGGAGATTTTCTGAGTGCGAGAATAGCTGCGTTGCTACGGGAAGGTGAATTTCCGCTAAGATAAGGATATGCGACTCCGCCAATTTCTTTCTGTCGCCACTCTGCTGATCGCTCCAACCATATACGCACAAACCTCGGCCCTTCGAGAAGTCCACGCCGAGGGCATGAAAATCCTGAATGAGGAACAAGTGGTGCAACTTACCGGGCTGACAGCCGGGTCCCAGGTAGGCAAGCAAGACCTGCAAGACGCCGCAGACATACTGGTGCGGATCGGGTTGTTCGCCAAAGTAAACTATAACTTCACGACAAAGAACGACGGAGTGATTGTGACGTTCCACGTGGAGGAAAATCCACGTTTGCCGGTGACGTACGATGATTTCCCCTGGTTCTGCGATTCAGAACTGACGGAAGCGATCCGCAAAGACCTTCCCTTTTACAACGGCGACGCTCCCAGAAGGGGGCACAGTGGTCGATCGTGCGGCCAATGCGGTAAGCGCGTTTCTGGCCGAGCACGGAACAACGGCGAGCGTAGAACACGCGGTGGTCGCAAACCCTCTGGGAGAGGGCTCGATTCAACAATTCGGGATTACGGGAAATCCGCCGCGAATCGCGAGTGTAGAGTTCAGTGACGCGAATCTGACGAACAACCGCGCGGTTCAGCAGCACCTGCCGGAAATTGTTGGGAAACCCTATTCTCGCGTAGCCATCGACATCTTTCTGGCGGAGGCGATTCGCCCCGTTTACCTGCAACAGGGAAACCTGCGTCCAAAGATCGGTCCCGCAGAAGTGCGGCTTTCAGGCAATCCGAATCAGAAACTGCCGGACAAGATTCCGGTGTTCATCCCGTGCGCACCTGGCCCCGTCTATCAATGGAAGAGCGTGGAGTGGAGCGGGAACAATGCCGTCTCGACGGTGACGCTGACGAATGCCATCGGGATGAAAGCTGGTGATGTGGCGGACGGAATGAAGATCGAGGGTGGCTGGGATCGCGCGCGGGAGGAATACGGCCATCTGGGTTACCTTGACGTGAGATTGAATGAAGTGGCGAAGTTCGATGATACGGCGCATACAGTGTCGTACAACGTGACCGTTTCCGAGGGGCAGCAATATCATTTCAACGCGATGACGATTACCGGGACGTCGCTGGCGGCGGAGCGAATCGTAAGAGATGCATGGCCACAAAAACCGGGAGATGTGTTCGACAAGGCCATCTTCGAACAATTGCTGACTCGGCTGGAGACGCACCGGGAAACGGTGTTCAAGGACCTGCCGATTCACTATGACACCGTGGGGCACTGGCTGCAGACCGATCCGAGCAAGGGCACGGTGGACGTGCTGCTAGATTTCAAGTGAGAGGCGAGCAGGTGGCTGGAGATACAGGAGAGGCAGTAGGCTGAGGAATGGCGGTCGTGCGTTATACTGAAAATCAGATGAGAACATTTGTGAATATCCATACGGGGGAGGCGTCGGCCGAGCAGGCGGGCGAGAAAGAACAAGTGCTGTTTGCGAAGTTGGGCAGCACGAGTCGATGCTGATCGCGCTGTCGGGCGGTACGGATTCAGCGTATCTGGCGTGGGCAGCCAATCGAGTGCTCGGCCATCGCGCGTTGTCAGTGACCGCACTATCACCGAGTTATTCCTCCTATGACCGCGAGCAACTGGAGAAATTCTTGGGTGCCACCGGGATACGGCACGAATTCGTAGAAACACACGAGATGGAGAACGACGCGTACCGGGCCAACAATGCTGACCGGTGCTACTTCTGCAAGGATGAGTTGTTCGCCGCGCTCGACCAGATTGCGCTCGCAGAGACATTTCGCGGCGACAGCGTATGGCGTGAATGCCGATGACACATTCGATTTTCGGCCGGGCCACCGAGCGGCGGCAGAGCATCGTGTGCTGACCCCGCTGCTGGACGCCACAGTTGCGAAAGGCAGAAATCCGGTTGCTATCCGAGCGCGCAGGGCTACCCTCCTGGGATCGGCCAGCTTCGGCCTGCCTGGCCTCTCGGCTACCCTATGGGACGGAAGTGACGCCCGAGCGGCTTTCGCTAGTGGAGCGAGGGGAGGCGGCGTTACGAGGGCTGGGTTTCCGCCAGTTCCGGGTGAGGCTGCATGACAGACTGGCCCGCATTGAACTGGCCCCAGCGGAACTGCCACGAGCGCTGTCCCCTGAAATGGCGGCCGCAATGGCCACAGCGCTAAAGGCTGCGGGATTCACGTATGTGGCGCTGGATTTAGAGGGTTACCGGCAGGGGTCGCTGAACGAGAGCCTAACGAAATCCGCGGGAACATAGCCCAAACATAATGCGTATCTAAGAATAGGAGGGCCTGAACCAGCAGGCACTTACAGCGACTATGCTTACAAGCAGAACTGCCTCATTGGCCACAATGGTACTTGCCGCGGGAATTGCGTTTGCCCCTCTACAAACGAGCGCCGCGGATAACACATTTGAACGCACGTTTAAAGTCAGCGGCCCCGTAACGCGGATCGAGTTGAGCAACAGCTCCGGCAACGTGGAGATTCGTGGAAGCACAGATGGGCAGGTGCACATTTGGGGAAAGGTAACGCCAGGCGGATGGACGGTCTTTGGAAACACGGAAAAGAATGCGCAGGAAGTGCTGGCAAATCCGCCATTGGAACAGAGCGGCGACACGATCCGAATCGGTAAGAACACGTCGTGGCTGAAGAACGTGTCGATTGAATACAAGATCGAGGTCCCCAAATCGACGGAAATCGATGCGGGAGTGGCGTCGGGAGGCATCACGGTGACCAGGTGAAGGGTCCGGTGAAGGCGTCGTCCGCGTCCGGGTATGTCCACGTGTATAGCGTGGAGCGCGATGTGCAGGTATCCGCGGCCAGTGGATCCATTGAAATCATCCGGGATTGGTGGGTATGTGCGGGTAAACAGCGCATCAGGTGATGTGACATATCAAGGACACCAAGAGGCGATATTAAGGCCACGGCGGCTTCCGGCTCTATCCGTATTCAAAAACCTGGAGACCGGGTGGAAGCTTCTTCGGCCAGCGGAGCGGTGGAGATAGAAGGCGCCAACAATGATGTGAAAGTGCATCTGATTTCGGGTTCGATCAATGTATCTGGCAATCCAACGGGCAACCGGTTGTGGGACTTGAAAACGGTATCGGGCAGCGTAGGGATCAATGTACCGCGGAATGCGAGTTTTCTGCTGTCTGCAGAATCGACCTCGGGAGGCATCCGAACCGATATTCCGGTGATCATCGAGGAACAAAGCAAGCACTCGCTGCGCGCACATGTGGGTGATTCTTCGGGGCGAGTGGAAGTACACACGGTGTCTCGGGTGGAATCGATGTGCGAAGCGGGTCTTAGCCGTTGCGAGGACGATGCAACCTGCGAGGCTCCGTTTCACAGAACCAGCGCAATCCGGTAACTCCTTCCAAACAGAACTGCAGCTTGTACAATAGGTTTGTGACCAAACACTGCCCACCGCTCCTGATCCCTTTTCTGTGGCCCTCGCCCTTTGCTCCGCGTTGGCCCGGAACTTGGGCGCAGGAAACTTCGAAGCAGGCCCCACCCGATCCAAAACAGAGAAGCAGCCTCCCGCAAACGGGGCAGGCCCAGAAGAACGGCGGACACCGAAGAGCAGGAGCTGCAGAAGGCGATCGATGATGCCGGCAATGACCGAGCCGCGCTGGCGCGTAACCTGGAAGGCTTCCTGAAGAAGTATCCGCAGTCCTCGCAGCGGGGGCAGATTTATCGTGCTCTGGTGGAAGCTACGCTGCAACTGCGCGATTATCCGCGTGCCACAGACTATGCGGAGCGGCTTGTTTCCCTTCGACCGGATGACACATCCATCACCGTCCTCGCCATTCAGTTGCTGGACAAGTACGGAGACGCGGCGGGATGGCGACGGGCGATTACCTACTGCACGCGAGTGATCGAACAGGTGAGCGGCATATCCACGGCGGACAAGTCCCCTCGCGTTTCCAACGAAGACTGGGAAACCGAGAAAAAACACGATAAGGCGGCCCTGCTGCTGGTGAGGGGCCGGCTGTATCAAAAACTGAACGATCTGCCGAATGCGCAGAAGGATTTTGAAGCGAGCTATGCGCTGGAGGCCAAGCGCGGCAGCGGCGGAGAAACTGGGTGAATTAGCAGAACTGCGTAAGGACCCCAACGCCGCGATTCGGGAATATGCGATTGCCTTCGCGCTGGCGGACAGCACGAAAGGAACGTTGAGCCGGCGGGAATTGCGGAACAAGATCGGAAATGTCTGGCGCCTGGCGCACGGATCAGAAGATGGTCTGGGAGAGTACCTTTTGCATGCGTTTGACGACACCTCGGACGGAAGCGACTGCGGCAAGGCCAGCACGCAATGCCGGACTGAAGAATCCCTATGATTTCATGCTGCGAAAGGCGCCCGACGGATCGCCTTTCCTGTTTGCGGAGATGAAAGGAAAAGTTGTTGTGCTGAATTTCTGGGCGACCTGGTGCGGCCCCTGCCGGGAGATGGAGCCGCACTTTGAAAAGGCGGCAGCACATTTCGCGGGGCAGAAGGACGTGGTGTTTTTGGGGTTGAATTGCGACGACGATGAGACGCTGGTGGGGCCTTACCTGCAGGAAGAGAAACCCAAGACCGCAGTATTGTTCGCGGATGGGCTGGACCAGTTGCTGGCGGTGCATTCCTTTCCCACGACGCTAATTCTGGACCGGACAGGAACGATTGCGTTTCGCGCGGATGGATTTGATCCGGACACGGTGGATAAAGCACTGGTGGAAGCAGTGGAGCGAGTGGCACATCCCGCCGAAGCCGCAGCGGCCTGCGGCATCGGCTACACCATAAATACATAGGACGGATGTTAGGATTTCTGTAAGCAGGGATCTCGCGACGATCCCTCTGCTGCGAAGCGGAAATGATCGCTTTTTCGGTCGGGACGAAAAAACAAGAAAAAAGGATGAAAACAGGATGCTAAATTCCGGCGGCTTGTTCGTGGGGATGGAGTTCGGCGACTTCGCGTGCGGCGAGAATAGTGTTGATGTGGATCTGGACAGTGTCCTCGACGCGACGAGCATAGCCACCCGCAAGTGTAGTGACGACAGGGATGTTTCTCTTGCGCGCCTCTTCGAATACGCTTTTGTCTCGAGACAATAGTCCGTCCATCGTAAGCGCCAAGCCACCTAATTGGTCATTGCGATAGGGATCCGCGCCGCCGACATAGAACAGAATTTCGGGATGGAAGGAATCCAGCCCCGCGCGGACCGCAGGAACAAAGCAGTCAGGTAAGCCGCATCGCCGACCTGGTCTGGCATGTCCAAATCCACGGTGGAGGAGGGCTTGTAGGCAGGATAGTTGTTAGCCTGGTGAATGGAGAGTGTAAAGACCGATTCCTCCTTGGCGAAGATTGCGGCGGTGCCATTTCCGTGATGCACATCCGTATCGACGACCATGGCCTTTTGAATAGAACCGTCGGCCTGCAGTCGACGAATGGCGACGGCGACGTCGTGAATGGCACAGAAACCTTCGCCGTGACCGGGATGGGCATGATGAAAGCCGCCGCCAAGGTTGCAGCCAAAACCATCGCGAAGGGCCGACTGCGCAGCGGCAATCGTTCCGCCGGCGGCCAACCAGAAGGCACCAACAAGCTCAGGGGAATAGGGGACTTCGAGCTTCATGACATCGCTGAGGGTGAGGGTACCAGTCTTCAGCTTGCGGACCCAGTCTTCGGTGTGAACACGCAAAATATCCGCGTCGGTGGCTGGTTGGGGGCGGAGGAAATCGGGGTGGGAAGCGATGCCATCCTTCATCAACTTGTCGGCGATGAGGCGGTACTTCTGGGAAGGAAACACGTGGGTGCCGAGGTTCAGATCATAACGCTCGTGGTAGATAAGCTTGAAGGAAAGCATGTTGCGTCATATGGTAACAGAGAAGAGAAAAGTCAGGAGCTTTGCAGTTCCAAGCGTGGCGTCATTTAGATTGGCGGATCGCCCCGCAAACCCGTCCTGGGCGCAAGACCCGCGCCTCAGAAGGCAGTCCCAACAAAGGAAAGAAAAGGCAAACCCTAGAACCGCTGAAGGTCGGCTACTAGGGTTAGTTCTCGCGTTCGAGGATAAAGTCGGGAAGGGTACGCAAGGCGCGCGCGTATTCGGAATCGCCGGCGCCATTGATGCAGGATTTGGCGCGGCGAGCATAGTCGTGAGCGAGGCTGCGAGCGCGATCCAGAGCACCGGAATCATGGACCAGCGCCACGAGTTTTTCCGGCCGCACGGATTGGAATTCTTTTTCTTCCAGGACACGAGCGACTAGTTCGCGAGCTTCGCTGTGACCGTTCTCCATGGCATAGATGAGGGGAAGGGTTACTTTGCCTTCTTTCAAGTCACTGAGCGCTGGTTTGCCGAGTTGTTCACTGGAAGCGGTGAAATCGAGGAGGTCGTCAACGAGTTGAAAGGCAAGGCCAGCGTACCGGCCGTAGTCGTCGAGGGATTGTTCCTCCTGCTCGTCGAAGCCGCCAAGCACTGCGCCGAGACGCGCGCAACCGCTAAAGAGACAGGCAGTCTTGTAGGTGGCGAGTTTGATGGCGTCGTCTTCGGTAACATCCATGCGGCCAATCTTGGCCAATTGGATTAGTTCTCCCTCGACCATTTTTTGTGTGAGGTCGATGAGGATATCGAGCACGCGGAAATTGCGTTCTTCGAGAGCAATTTGAAAGGACTGCATGTAAAGCCAGTCGCCCGCCAGAACGCTGCGGTGATTTCCCCAGCGGGAATTGGCGGAAGGGCGACCCCGACGAGTGTCTGCGCTGTCGATCACGTCGTCATGAATCAGCGTGGCGCTGTGAAGAAGTTCCACGACAGCGGCGAGTTTGATGGCGCTGCCACTGTCGGTTTGACGGCGTGAAGCATAGCCATGACAAAGCAACAGGAGAGCCGGGCGAAGGCGCTTCCCTCCCCCACCGAGGAGATAACTGGTGATTTCCGAGACCGGTTGAAACGCAGAGGCGCTTTGACGGGATAGTTCCTGCTCGACCTTGACGAGGTCTTCCCGGACCAACTCGAAGATTTCCCTGGCGGTGAGTAAAGCGATGACCGTTCTCCTGGGCTCGCCGCCCTGACTCAGCGAGACTCCCCAACGTGGGATGCACCTGGCCGGGCGATGGGAAAGAATCGCCTGAAATTCTCCGTGGTTTGTGCGGCGATGGCCTCTACGGGTAAGTCTCTCACATTCGCAAGGACCTTCGCCACTTCCGCAACGTGGGCAGGCTCGTTACGCTTACCGCGGATGACCTGAGGCGCCAGATATGGAGAATCCGTCTCAATCAAAATATTCTCCAAAGGCAGAGCTTTCGCAACGTCGCGAATGTTCTGCGCTTTTGGGTAGGTGACATTAGCGGTAAAGGAGACGAGGAAGCCCATGTCGATGCCGCGCTTAGCTTCTTCGAGGGTGCTGGTAAAGCAGTGCAGGATGCCGCCTAGGCCGGTAGGTTTCCAGACCTGGTGGAGGAGCGCGATGCAGTCGGTCCAGGCATCGCGGCAGTGGATGATGATGGGGAGCTTCGCGGCGTGGGCGAGGTCCATTTGCTGGCGGAAGACTCGTTCCTGAATGTCGCGTGGAGAATGATGGTAGAAATAGTCGAGCCCGATTTCGCCCCAAGCGATGACTTTGGGATGCCGGGCTAGACTGGCGAGGGTGTCGAGATGGGAGGGGGTAACCTCCTTGGCCTGATGTGGATGGATACCAATGGTGGCGTAGATCCAATGGTGCGCCTCGGCATAGGGGAGGGCCGCATCCAATTTCTCGGGGCCTGGGCCGGTGCCGATGGCAAGTAGGGTAGAAATGCCAGCAGCTTGAGCGCGCGCGAGCATGGCGTCGCGATCCTCATCAAATTGGGGGAAATCGATGTGCGCGTGAGAGTCGATGAGTTCCATGGGGGGCAGTCAGTTTTAAGTTATGAGTTTCAGACGACAAATGGCGAAGCCTATTTCAGCCTGGAGCCAACTTCGACATCCTCGTGGAAACCGGCGAGGACGGGGCGGCCATCGGGGCCAACGGAGGCAGCGACGATCATGCCGTTGGACTCGACGCCGCGAAGCTTGCGAGGGGCAAGGTTCACGACGACAACGACCTTGCGACCAATGAGCGATTCCGGTTCGTAGAATTGCGCGATACCGGCGCAAATCTGGCGCACTTCAGTGCCGATGTCGACGGTGAGCTTCAAGAGTTTGTCCGCTCCTACGATGCGTTCCGCGGTTTTCACCTGCCCGACGCGCATTTCGACTTTGGTGAATTCTTCGATGCCGATTTTTTCCGCTACGGCCGGGGCAGCGGCTGCAGCCGACGTTCCCGCAGCAGCGGGAGTGGACACGAGAGTGGGTGCCGGGGCTGCCGGTTTGGGATTCAGCTCTTCGTTAGCCATCGATTCGATCCTCTCTATTGCTTCCGCTCTTTCGACGCGCGGAAATAGCGTTTGCGGTTTGCCCAACTGGACGCCGGGAGCCAACTGTCCCCAGCGCAACCCGTCCAATTCAAAAGAGTCCAGTGAGTCTGGTTGACCCAAAAGTGTCCAGACTTTGGCGGCGGTATGGGGTAAGACAGGATTCGCGAGGACGATGACTACGCGCAAGAGTTCGGCCGTAGTCCAGAGCACGGTGGCTTTTCGGGCCTGATCTTCATCGCTGGAGCCGAGTGCCCAAGGTTGCTCGGTAGTGAGATATTTATCCGCGGAACCAATCAGACTCCAAATGATCTCGAGAGCGCGGGCAAATTCCATTTTGTCATAGCGCTCCAGGACTTCGCCGATCGCCGCCTGCGCTTCTTTGGCGAGGAGTTCGTCCTGAGTTTGCGGTGAGCCCGGCTTGGGCACTTTGCCAGCGAAATTCTTTTCAATCATAGCAACGGTGCGGCTGGCGAGATTACCGAGGCCGTTGGCGAGGTCGCTGTTGTAGCGGGTGACGAGCGAATCGTAGCTGAAATTGCCATCCTGGCCGAAAACGACTTCGCGAAGTAGAAAGTAGCGAAGAGCATCCATACCGAGCATGTTGGTGATAGGGCGAGGCAGCACGACGTTGCCCTTGGATTTGCTCATTTTGGTGGCATCCATCAGGAACCAGCCGTGCGCCCAGACCTGCTTAGGAATGGGAAGCATGGCGGCCATCAGGAAGGCGGGCCAGTAGACGGTGTGGAAGCGGATGATGTCTTTGCCGACGACATGCAGATCAGCGGGCCAGTAGCCACGCTTTTCGTAATCGGGACCGCCGACGGCGCTAAGATAAGCGGTCAAAGCGTCAAACCAGACGTAGAAGACGTGCGGTTCTTCGCCGGGAACCGGGATACCCCAGCGCAGGGTGGTGCGAGTAATGCTGAGGTCTTTTAGTCCGCCTTCAACAAAGCTGATGACTTCGTTTTTGCGGGTTGCTGGCTGGATAAAGTCCGGATTCTTCTTGTAGAAATCGAGAAGGGGTTTTTGAAAAGCGGAGAGCTTGAAGAAATAGTTTTCTTCGGTGACCGTTTCGGTAGGACGGCCGCAGTCGGGACAATTGTCGCCAGGCTTGGCGTCGTTCACGAAGGCATTGTCGTAGATGCAGTACTGGCCGGTGTAATGGCCCTTGTAGACGTAGCCGTTTTCCTTGAAGAGTTTGAAGAGCCACTGCACGGTCCGCACATGTTGCAGGTCGGTGGTGCGGATGAATTCGTCGGCGGGAATGCCGAGTTCGTCCCACAGGGCGCGCCATTCGGCGGCCATCTTGGCGACAAACTCCGACTCGGGAATGCCGGCCTTTTTTGCGGCTCGCTCGACGTTCACGCCGTGTTCGTCGGTGCCGGTGGTCATCACGACGTCGTAGCCGCGCATGCGCTTGAAGCGCCGGATGGTGTCGCAAACAACGGTGGTGTAGGTATGACCAATGTGGGGCAAGCCGTTCGTGTAATAGATCGGCGTTGTGAGGTAGTATTTTTCTTTTTTCTCGGGCATCAATCTATCCGCTAGATTCCTGGTTCTGCAAGCTCAAATTGCCCTGTCGAGACAGGGGTCCACAAGGAACCACCTTCCAAGAGAATCGTCAGAGCGGACCGAAAGCGGTTCCTACCAAGGATACCCCTAGAATCGTCACGTTCCGGTGGCCTGCTTCCAGTTGCGCAGGGCTTCCTCCATGATCTCTACCAGAGGCACATTTTTCTCCTCAGCCAGTTTACGGCAATCGTCAAACTCTGGCGAAGCCTGACGCACGATTCCGTTGAGGCGAGCGACCTTTATACGAACTTCGCCAAAGCGGGTGGAGACCTTCTCCCATTCGCGAGGAAGGACGCGACGTTCAGCGCCGTGGGAACGGACACCGAGGGTGGTGGTTTCAGCGAAGAGCATCTCCTGAAATCTCTGTTCATCGGCAGGCTTGCAGAGGACCGTAACCAGCATGCCTGGGCGGCTCTTTTTCATTTGGACTGGCGTGGCGAAGACATCCAGAGCACCTGCGGCGAGCGCTTTGTCCAGGAAATAGCCGAAGATCTGAGGATTCATGTCGTCGAGGTTGGCTTCGAGGACGCGGATGGTCTCTTCCGTGCCGAGTGCGCTATTTTGGACCGGCGCTCCGACCATGAGTCGAAGGACGTTGGGTTGGCCCTCGAGATCTGCAGTGGCGGCGCCGTAACCGATGGAAGAAACCGTCATGGGTGGCTGCGGGCCGAACACAGTGCACAGTGTTGCCACGATGGCCGCACCGGTAGGGGTTACCAATTCCCTTTGCACCCCACTGGAGTAAGTCGGCTTGCCTAATAGCAATCGAGCAGTCGCAGGAGCCGGCACGGGAAGGATGCCGTGCGCCATTTTTGCCGTGCCTCCGCCGACGTTCAGTGGTGAGCAGGCGAAGGATTCGATGCCCAAGGCGGCGAAACCGATGCAAGCTCCGACGATATCCACGATCGCATCGATGGCGCCAACCTCATGAAAATGAATCTTTTCCAGGGGAACGTCATGGACGGTGGCTTCGGCGAGGCCGAGGTTGCGGAAGATGGCCGCAGCGCGCAGCTGCACGGCAGGTGGAAGAGAGGATTTCGCGAGGATATCGAGAATCGTGCTCAGCGAGCGATGAGTTTGCGTGTCTTCCGTTTGGACGTTTACGTGCGTTGCAGCCATTCCATTCTTCCAGACTTTTTCGGAGGTAAGAGTCCAACCGGGAACGGAGAGTGCGCGCAGTTCGGAATGAAGTTGCTCGAGGGACACACCCGCGTCGAGGATTGCGCCGAGAACCATGTCTCCGCTGATGCCACTGAAGCAGTCGAAATAGGCGAGTTTCATTTGGGATTGCGGAAAGCCGCTTGTTGATACTATCTGCACCCATTCCTCAGCGTCAAATCGCGTGCCGTGAGAGGTTATCCGCTACCAGCGATCAGAGATCAGGAAGTGGTAGCGAGAATGGGCAGGACGGTGCCAGACATGAGAAAGGCTGGGGGAAACAGAAGCGTAGATGGACGCATCTCATCTTTAGTTTTCGGCATTATTGGCTTGTGCAATACTTGGCCAGGAAAGAATTAATGAGAACAGCGATCCAGCGGCCAAATCAAGCGAGGAACTCCCCAAACAAGCACAGGTGGAATGCCGCCCGAGCATTAACTATTGCGTTGATGGTTGCAACGGGCGTGGGGAGGGGGCGATTGGTGGCGCAAGGGTTGACTGTGGAGGAAGAAGAAACGGAGATTATCCGCGGAACGGTGGTCAACAATATCACGCATGAGCCAATTGGGAGAGCGCTAGTGTTCTCACCCGATAACCGGTTTGCGATGATGAGCGACGCTGGCGGGCACTTTGAGTTCAGGGTTCCGAGGGCGAAGAGTGAACAGCAGAACGAGAATGGATCAAGGCCGGTTGCGACCTTTCGCTCCGGCAGTGGTCAGTTTGTCCGCATGAACGGCCTGTCTGTACTGATGGCGCGAAAACCGGGGTTCCTCGAGGACCCTCCGCAAACAGCGCTATCGGATGCGGCTGAACAGGAGATTACGATACAACTGGTTCCGGAGGGGCTGGTCGTAGGGCGGGTGAATCTCGCTACAACGGACGGTACCGACAAGCTGCAGGTGGAGCTGTACCGACGACAGATTCAGGATGGCCGCGAGACCTGGAATTCAGTGAGGACAGTAGCAACAAGATCGAACGGAGAATTTCGGTTCGCCGAGCTATCCGCAGGAATTTACAAGGTATTTACGCGAGAAGAGATAGACCGCGATCCGCTGACCTTCAATCCACGGGGGCAGTTGTACGGGTACCCCCCGAGCTACTACCCATCGTCAAATGATTTCGCGACGGCAAGCGCGATTCGAGTGACGGCGGGAGCGATGGTAAATGTCAATCTATCGCCGACGCGACGTGAATATTATCCGGTAAAAGTGGAGGTGCTGAATCCGCCGCAAGGGGCTGGGCTTCAGATTGAAGTGTGGCCGCAAGGTCACCCGGGCCCCGGGTATTCATTGGGTTACGACGTGGACCAGCAAGCGATTGTCGGAATGCTGCCGGACGGCAACTATACAATTCGCGCGAAGGCGTTTGGTCCAGTCGTGGTTAGCGGGCAGATGAACATCAACGTAAAAGGCGGAGGCGTAAGCGGTGCCAGCCTCAACCTGGTGCCAGGCGGTTCGATCCGGGTGGAACTGAAGTTGGAATTCTCGTCGCCGGAGACGACATCTCAATGGGCGTCGGTTGAGGAGAATGGGAAGCCGGTTTCCCAAAGCCAGATGATTCTGCGCAGCATGCAAGTGAACCTGTTTCCGCTGGATGAATCTCACGACGGAAACGCGGCTGGGGCGGAACGAGCAAACAATCCGAACGACAACTCTGTGCGGATTCAAAATGTGCAACCAGGTAATTACAGGGTGCAAGTGAATACGCCTTTAGGATACGTTGCAGCGGTGAACTCTGGTGGCACGGATCTGCTACACAATCCACTCGTGGTGCCCGTTGGCGGGACGATTTTGCCGATTGAGATTACGCTGCGGGATGACGGAGGGATTCTGGAGGGAACGATCGAAAACTGGGGGGCGGAAATGCACGTAACACTGATCAATCGGGTGGGCTGGCGTCCATCGTGCGTGTATCTAATAGCAATGTCGGGGGGCGGAAGCCCGCCAATGATTGAGTGGATTTCGCAGGATGGCACATTCAGTGTCCGACAAATTCCGCCGGGCACATATCGAGCTATAGCCTTCGATCGCCAGCCGGAGGAGCTGGAATTCAGGAATGAAGAAGCAATGAAGAAGTACGAAGCGAAGAGTCAGTTCGTTGAGTTTGAAGCTGGGGAACGGAAACAATTGAAATTGGCTTTGAATGCAACCGTCGAATGAGAATGAATGGGAAAGCAAAATCACGGTTGCTCCCGGTATGTGCGCTGAGTGTGTGCCTGGCGTTGCGTTCGACGTGCGCGGGGCAGACATCAAGTGACGCACAGGCGGCACCAGAGACAAGTGTTGCGCCGACGAAGATCGCGGGAACAGTGGTCAGCTCGATTACAGGTATGCCGCTAGCCCAAGCTCGTATTTCAATCAGTGACACAAAGAATCGATCGAACACAACCTGGATGCTTACTGCAGAAGGTGGACGCTTCGAATTCGACAGAGTGCCCGCAGGAAAGTACTCGCTGGTTGGCGCCAAGCGGGGCTTTTTGACAGGCGCATATGAGCAGCATGAACAGTTTTCAACGGCGATCGTGACGGGAACGGAATTTGACACGACAAAACTGGTGCTGCGACTGACGCCAATGGCGAGCATCGACGGGAAGGTTGTCGACGAAGCAGGAGAGCCTGTAAGGCAAGGCCAGGTGACGTTGTACCGCGAAAACAAGGAAATGGGATTCGGGCGAATCGCGCCTGTCAACCGTGGGGTGACGAACGATTTAGGGACGTTCGAATTCGCGCCGCTCGCACCTGGGAAGTACTATGTGTCGGTTGCCGCGAGACCGTGGTATGCGATGCACCCAATCACGAATTCAGAAGGCGTTGCCAGCAATGGGGCACAGGCGATGGAGCGATCCTTGGATGTGGCGTATCCCACAACGTACAGTGGAGGGGCAACGGAATCCGATGCCGCCTTGCCGATCGAAGTGAAGGGCGGAGATCACAGCGAGGTGGAGATACACCTTTCTCCTGTTCCATCGCTGCATATTCTATTCCGGGTTCCCGATGAGGACGGCCAGCGTGGGTTTGCTCCACCCATGCTGCAAAAACGCGTCTTCGATTCCAGCGAATTTATTCCGACAAACGAGTTCCATCAGGTGGCGAAGGACGTGTATGAAATGACCGGCATACCTGCGGGGACATACAGTATGAGGATGCGCAGTCCGAACGGAGTGCAGGCAGGTCATACGAGCGAAGTCGATTTGCGCAACGACGGGCAAGAATTGGAGACAGCCAGTGGCGAGCCAGCGGGAAGCTTGGCGCTCACAGTTCGCATGCCACAACAGGAGCCCATTCCGAGGGGAATGAGGATCATGATGATGGACGGGAAGAATCGCAATTGGGCATTCCAGGAGGTGGACACGAGCGGGGAAGCCAAGATGGAGAACCTTGCCGCGGGCAAATATTCGATCCTGATCTACTTCCCCGGGGAGGCGTATTCCGTGGTACGAACGACTTCTGGAGCAAGTGAAACGGTGGGACATGAGGTGAACGTGCCTGCGGGTGGAACGCTGACGCTGACGGCGGTATTGGCCGGCGGTAGCGTGAACATAGAAGGATTCGTAAATCGCGGCGGCAAAGCAGCCTCCGGCGTTATGGTGGTGTTGATCCCGAGAGAGTCCAGCACACGAGAAGATCTATTCCGGCAAGATCAGAGTGACTCCGACGGAAGCTTTAGCATGCGCAGCGTGATTCCCGGAGAGTACACGCTCGTAGCAATCGAAGATGCGTGGGGGTTCGACTGGTCGAAACCGGGACAGTTGACGCGCTATTCGAAGAGCGGATTGGCAATGACGATTCCTGAAGGAGTGCAAACCTCAATCCAGCTCGCTAAGCCGATCGAAGCGCAGCCCCGCTAGTCCAAGCGAAAAGCATTTTCGAAGGTGGTGTGAACCACTAGACTGGGAATATGGCGCAAGCAGTCATGCTTCCGGGGCGAACGGGGCCTCCTGGACCCAAGGGCAACTTTCTGCTGGGAAGCGCGGCAGAGTTGGCGCGCAACTGGAGCGGCTTTTCCGCACGATGCGCGCGCGAGTTCGGTGACGTGGTTTTCTACCGATTCCTGCACGTGCCGATTTGCCAGGTAACCCATCCCGATGGGATCGAATATGTGCTCGTACGTAATGCCGCCAATTTCCATAAATCCCGGGATTACGCGGCGCTGCACGCTTTTCTGGGGAATGGCTTGCTGACCAGCGAGGGCTCATTCTGGCAGGCCCAGCGACAATTAATTCAGCCCGCCTTCCGTCACGAGAACATCGCAGAATACGCCCAGATCATGTCGGCTTCGGCGGCTGCTCAAATTGAGAAATGGCGCGACGGAGAAATTCGCGATGTGCATGAGGAGATGGCGGAGCTGACGCTCGATGTGGTTTCAAAGTCGTTGTTTGGTTCGAACGTGGCGCATGATTCGCGATTCATCGGAAAGGAAATCGCCGCGGTGATGGAGAGGTTCCTTTCACAAGCGGCCTTGTCCTTTGTGCTACCCGACGGATTCCCCTTGCCGAAGGGACCGCGCCTGGTGCGCTCTCGCCGGCGACTCGACAGAGTGATCTATTCGGTCATTCGCGACCGGCGGACCTCTCCAACACGAGCGAACGACTTATTGCATACACTGCTTGCCGCGCAGGACCAGCACGGCGGGCGCATGAACGACACGCAACTCCACGATGAAATCATGACGTTGTTCCTTGCCGGTCACGAGACCACGGCCAACGCACTAACGTGGACCTGGTATTTACTGGCACAACATCCCGAAGTTGAAGGACAACTGCATGAAGAACTGCGAGATGTGCTGACTGGTACGACGGCGCAGGTTGCCGACCTGGCACGACTTCCTTATGCGGAAATGGTGGTCAAGGAATCGATGCGGTTGTACCCACCCGCCTGGGGAATCGGCCGGCGAGCTATCAACGAATTCGAGTTGAACGGTTACCGGATCCCGGCGGGGACGAATGTGTTTCTGATGCAGTGGCTGACGCACCGTGATGCGCGATTCTTTCCCGATCCCGAACGATTTGATCCGCTACGGTGGCGCGACGATCCGATCCGCAAGGGACGAATCCCGCGGTTTGCGTACTTCCCCTTTGGTGGAGGCCCGCGCGTGTGCATCGGGGCCGGCTTTGCCATGATGGAGACGACACTGTTGCTCGCCACTATTGCTCAACGGTATCGATTTGTTTTGACACCAGGCCCACCCATCAAGCCGCTGTTCTCGATCACGCTGCGGCCGACGAATGGCATGAAAATGAAGCTGCAACGACGCGACTCGTAGGGTCGCCATTCGCGCCCGATGTTGGGTTGAGCTACTTTGGGAGCCAGAAGGGTTGTTTTGCGGGGACAAACTGAACAGGCACATCTTTGACGAAGGTTTTCAGCCAGTGGGCGCATTCGTCCATGCCAGCTTGCTCTGAGGGGATGTGACCGATCACGATGAGAGCTTTCATCTTCCCTTCGGTAACGGCGTCGGCGGCGTATTCGACGGTCTCCCATTCGCGGGTTTCGCCAACGAGCAGTACTTCGACATTGTCCATTTCCAGGGCGTGAGTTTCACGCACAAATCCAGCGGCGCCGGGACTGAGCGCAATTTTCGTTACTTTCATGTCAGGATTTCCAACGACGCGGAGAACCGGAGAATCCAGGCGTTTCGCGACATCGGCGGCAAGCTTTTGCACCGTGGTTTCGGGCAGAGTGAACAAATATGGGTTTTCAGTGCTCTGGAATTTCTCCCACCCCAGCGCGTGGATCATGCCCGCTTCGATCCCGTCGGGCTTTCGCCGGTGCCAATGATCGTGGAAACGCCAGATGACCATCCCATGCTTTTCGATGAAGACGCGTTTCTCCGCCCAGACGGGGTCGCTCGGGTCCAAGGCTTCGGGTGAATCGGTGTGATTGTAGAAAGTAGGTTCGTGAGTGATGACGAGATTCAAACCCTGAGCGGAAGCACGCTGCAAGACGTCCAGGGTGGCCATCATGGTAACAGCAATCCCCGTGACGGGAGTGTCTGGATTGCCAGCCTTGAAAGTGTCGACGGTGTTTGCGTTCCAGGGAATACCCACGTGCTGTTGGATGGCAGCGATGACTTCGCGAGCGGTGGGTCGCACATCCTGTGCCACAGTGGAGTGGCAGAGAAGCGCCGAGCAGGCGAGTACCATGTAACAACGAATCGCCAGTGGATGCTTAAGGATGGGGCTGCTGCATGGATGGTGCACAGATGACACACTGTTCATCGAGTTTCTCCGACTGACCCATCATACCTATTGCTGCAACTTCCTGAAAATAGCGGATGAAGTACGAGAGCAAGGTGTGGGCGAGGTGGTGTGACCCGCCTATTAACAAAAAGCTAATGAAAGTATCAGGATTTCCTCTGGAGGGGTGCGTAGGCTATAAGGGTGTGGCAAACGAGTCGCTGGCGACCGACGCCCAAGGGGCCAAAGGGAACGATACGTCGATCGTAAACTCCATGGTGCGATGGCATTTTCAGAACAATTATTCCTGTTTCTTTGCGTCCTGGCATTCATTTTTGACCTGTATGTCCTCGGTCATTGGCTGCGAGAACGTGACCCTGAGGAGCAAGTACCGCTCTCTCGCTCCGGCAAACCGATTCGAAAGAATCCAGAATCGAAAAAGGCTGGGAACCAAAAGAATGCGCATAAGAAGCGTTCCTGAGCGTCAGGCATGAACCAATTTAACGCACTTCAATATCTGCTATTTCTGGGGATTGTGACCGCGATGGTGAAGCCGCTCGGGGGCTATATGGAGCGCGTATTCTCCGGAAGGCGGACGGCGCTGGACGGATTATGCCGCCCCGTCGAACGGGTAATTTACCGGATCGGCGAGGTGGATTCCTCCCAGGAAATGACAGCTTCTACGTACGCAACATGCTTTCTACTTTTTAGCATGACCTCCACGCTACTTCTGTTCCTGATCTTGCGACTACAAAACCATTTGCCCTGGTTTTATCCCGCGTATCAGACCACGCGCATCTCCCCGGATCTTGCATGGAATACCGCGATCAGCTTCAGCACCACAACCGCGTGGCAAGCTTACGGCGGGGAAAATACGATGACTTATTTTAGCCAGCTGGTGGGGCTGTGCGCGCAAAATTTTCTGGCGGCGGCCGCGGGGCTGGCTGTGGGCATCGCCTTCATTCGCGGAATGGCGCGGCAACTGAGTTTGACGCTGGGGAATTTCTGGGTGGACGTGACGCGAGGATTGCTCTGGATTCTGTTGCCGGGGGCTTTGGTAGGAGCATTGCTGCTGGTTTGGCAGGGCGTGCCGATGAACTTCCACGCATACGCCGTGGGCGCCACATTGGAAGGGGGAAGGCAAGCAATTCCACAAGGACCGGTGGCGGCTTTGGAAATCATCAAGAATCTTGGCACGAACGGCGGGGGCTTCTTCAATGCGAACGGGGCACATCCATACGAAAATCCCACGGGTTTGTCGAATTTTCTGGAGATGCTGGCCATTGTTCTGTTACCCGCAGCGTTGACCAACACGTTTGGGAGAATGGTGAAGCAGCCGCGGCAGGGATGGGTGTTCTACGGCGTCATGGTGGTTTTATTTGTTGCGGGACTGGTCGCGGTTCAGCACTTTGAGCAAAGAGGCAATCCGCGGCTTGGCGGAATCGATTTCCGAAATAGCGCGACGCAGGCGGGAGGCAACCAGGAAGGAAAAGAGGTTCGGTTTGGGATTGGAGGGAGCAGTTTGACGGCAGTTGTGACGTCGAACACAGCGACTGGATCTTACAACGCGATGCACGATAGTTTCACTTCGTTGGGAGGTATGGTGCTGCTCGTCAACATGCTTCTTGGAGAAGTTGTTTTTGGCGGCCTGGGATCGGGACTCTACAGCATGGTGATGGCTGCGGCGATTGCAGTCTTTCTGGCGGGTTTGATGGTGGGGCGCACGCCACATTACCTGGGGAAGAAGATTGGACCCGCCGAAAACAAAATGATCATGTTGTATGCATTGACCGGGCCGGTGGTGGTTCTGACGCTTAGCGCGATAGCGGTATGTACGAGGATGGGGCTGGCAGGCCTCACGACGAACCAAGGACCGCACGGCTTGAGCGAAATTCTGGCGGCTTACTCATCGTGCTTTGCGAACAATGGGCAAAGTTTCGCCGGTCTGAGTGCGAATACTCCTTTCTACAATCTGACCACAGCGTTTGCGATGCTGATGGGGAGATTCGCCCTGGCAATTCCTGTGTTGACGCTTGCTGGGCTGTTTGCCAAGCAGCGGAATACACCTTCTTCGTCGGGAACGGTCCCGACAGATTCGGGGACATTTGGAATTCTGTTGACCGCTTGTCTTATTATTTTCAGCGCACTCGGTTATCTGCCTGCGCTGGCACTTAGCTCGGTACTCGAACGACTCCTCTACGGCGTTTGAAGCAATGATTGCGGTTCCGGTTTAGCATCCATCCTAATTCTCCGCGTGGTTTCGTTAGAGAGCGAATCCTTGCTGATATACTGAAGAATTCGAAATAGAATGTGAGTCCAGCTGAGGAACCGTGTACCTGACACTACTAGACAGACTGCGTAGGGCATTGGCCGCACATATCCAAGAAAAATATGGAATGGAATTGAGTGTGGTTTTGGAGCGTCCGCCCAAGCTCGAGATGGGAGAGGCCGCGTCGCCGGTTTGCTTCGAACTGGCCAAGGGGCTGAAGAAAGCCCCACGAGCGATTGCGCAGGAAATTGCGGGTTCGCTGGCGAAGATTGAGGGGATCGACCGGGTGGAAGTAGCTGGAGATGGGTATCTGAATGCGTTTTTTGACCGCGCGACTTTCTGGGAAAGTACGCAGAAGGAAGCCATCGGGGAACGTCCAGCGGTGGACGACGAGCAAGGAACGGTCATTGTTGAACACACCAGCATTAATCCGAACAAGGCCGCGCACATTGGGCATTTGCGCAATGCGGTATTGGGCGACACGATGATGCGTCTGCTGCGGTACACCGGTCACAAGGTTGCGGTACAGAATTACATCGACAACACGGGAGTGCAGGTGGCCGATGTGGTGATCGCGTTTCAGGAGATGGAGAAGAAGTCGCTGGCTGAAGTCAAGCAACTGGCCAAGGGATCCCACTTCGACTATCGGTGCTGGGAACTTTACGCGAAGGTAACGCAGTTTTTCGCGGAGGATAAGCAACGGGCACAGAAGCTGCGCGGCGAAACCTTGAAAGCGATCGAAGAAGGCCACGGGGAGACGGCAGAGATGGGGGCCGTAATTGCCGACTCGATCGTCAGTTATCACCTTCGCACTATGGCGCGGATGGACATTTATTACGAATTGCTGGCGCGAGAGAGCGAAATACTGCACCTGCATTTCTGGGACGCGGCGTTTGAAAAGTTGAAGGCCAGCGGAGCGATTCAGTATGCAGCGACGGGAAAGAATGCCGGGTGCTGGATCATGCCGTGGGGAAAGGAGGTCGAAAAGGATCAGGAGGTCACAGTTGAGGACAGAGAAGAAGAAGATCAGGCAAAGATCATCGTACGTTCGAATGGAACCGTGACCTATGTTGGCAAAGACATCGCCTATCAACTTTGGAAATTCGGACTGCTTGGGAAGGATTTCCATTACCGAAGGTGGCCGGATGCGCCGGGCAGGCACGAACTGTGGGCCACGACAGGGGGCGAAAATGAACCTGGAGCGCCGCGTTTTGGAGGCGCAACCGCGGTTTACAACGTGATCGATGCGCGGCAAGCCTATTTGCAAGAAGTGGTAGCGGAAGGATTGCGGGCTCTGGGATACGCCAAAGAGGCGGAGCACTCGATCCATTTCGATTACCAGATTGTTGCGCTGACGCCGCGCTGCGCCGCGGAGATGGGCTATGAACTTTCGGAAGAAGACGCGAAACGGGCGTATGTGGAAGTGAGTGGGCGAAAGGGATTCGGTGTAAAGGCGGACGACCTGATTACGCGAATGCAGGCGGCGGCGGAATCACGAGTGCGAGAAAAACAGACGGAGATGGGTGCGGCGGACCTGGCAAAGACCGCAAACGCATTGGCGATTGGAGCACTGAGGTTCTTTCTTTTAAAGTACACACGCAACACGATTATTGCATTTGATTTTGAAGACGCGCTGAAGGCTGAAGGGGAAACAGGACCGTATTGCCAGTACGCGGTGGTGCGGATTCGTGGAATCCGGCGCAAGGGAGTGGAGGCTGGCGCCGCGGCGGTGAGCGTGACGCAGGAGTCCGTGAAAAAACTCCTGAGTGGGGCGGAAGGCGCGGATCTGTGGGAATTGCTGCTGCTGAATGGCTCGCTCGATTATGCGGCTGATGCCGCCATCGGGGCGCAGGAGCCCGCATTCGTCGCGAAGTACGCTTTTCAATTGGCGCAAGCGTTCAACAACTTTTACCACAAGCACCACATTTTGTCGGAGAGCGATGAGCAAAAGCGCGGATTTCTGCTAGGGCTGAGTGCGCTGGTGGAGGCGCAACTGGTTCGAGCATTGAGTTTGTTGGGGATTGAAACGCCAGAGAAGATGTAAGCGGGCTGGTGCGAGGAATCCCGACGATATTACGAGATGCTGCGGATGTGGTCCTTCGGGGCGCAAAGGGCGCGCCCCTCACAATTTGTACAAAAGCCTTGCCCTGAAGGAACCCGTTACAGGGATGTAACCAGATGGACGAGGGTGCGAAGGGCCACACCGGTTGGGCCCTTGGCAAGCCAGGGCTTGGCGTCGTCGTTCCAAGCAGTGCCTGCGATATCGAGGTGAATCCAGGGTGTATCTCCGGAAAATTCCTTCAGGAACATTGCGCCCGTGATTGCACCGCCGCCCTTACCGCTGCTGATGTTCTGGATGTCTGCGAAACGAGCCCTTAATGAATTCGCGGTACTCGTCGTCGATGGGCAGTTGCCACATTTTTTCACCGGTGGCTTTGGCGCTTGCCAGTAGTTTGTCGGTCCAAGCCTGATACGGAACCAAATACACCCACGTTGACGTTGGCTAGAGCGACAACCACCGCGCCCGTAAGAGTGGCGGCGTCGACGAGATGCGTGGCGCCGAGTTGCTTGGCATAGTGAATTCCATCCGCGAGGATCAGGCGGCCTTCGGCGTCGGTGTTCAAAACTTCGATAGTCTTGCCGGACATGGCGGTCTGAATGTCACCGGGCTTCTGCGCTTTTCCGCCGGGCAGATTTTCGCGTTGCAGGAACGACGCAGATCACCCTCACCTTGGGCTTTAGAGTAGCCAGGGCGCGCATGACGCCGATCATGGTTGCGCCGCCAGCCATGTCGTACTTCATTTTTTCCATACCGTCGGAGGGCTTGATGGAAATGCCCCCGGTATCAAAGGTGACGGCCTTGCCGACCAAGCCAATGACCGGGGCGCCGGGCTTCGCGGATTCGCGGGTGTGTAGGTAATGACGATCATGCGAGGCGGTTCAGACGCTGCCCTGAGCGACGCTGAGGAGCGCACCCATCTTCAGATCGGCAATCTTTTTTTCATCGAGGACTTCAATCGCCAGGCCGGCTTGCTTAGCCATGGCTTCGGCCTTGTCGGCCAGAATGCGCGGGGTCAATTTGTTGGAAGGCTCGTTCACAAGGTCGCGGGCGAAATTCTGAGCGTCCGCGATGGTGCGGCCACCGAGCAATTCCCTTTTCGGCAGCATCCTTTTCCGCGTGGCCAAAGCCGGCGATGGTCAGCGAGTCGATGAACTTGTCGTTCTTTTTCTCGGTCTTGTATTTGTCGGTCTCAAAATCGGCGGTGAGCGCGCCTTCGGCGATGGCTTGGGCCACGTCCGGCTGTTAAATCATTTTCCCGCACCAAGAAAGCCGCCTTATGTACACCCCGCCCTTTAAGATGGCGCAGTGCGGCGCCCGCCACTTTCCGAACCGTGGCAGTGTTTGCCTGTTCGCGCTTCCCTGCCCCGACCAGCAGAAGGCGGCTGGCTTTCAATCCATCGGGCGCGTGGATGAGGGTCAATTCGAGAGTTTTGCCGGTAAGTTCTCCGCTCTTGGCGAGACGAGCGAGGAGGCCTCCGACAAGTTTGTCGAGCTCCGCGATGCGGCCCTGGATGGGATCAGGCTCCTTCGAAGACGTAAGTAACGAGGGCTTCGGTCTCCAAAGAATGCGAACGGCATGGTATCGAGATTGATCTGCATGATGAGTCTATCGCCTCCGGTTGCGATACATCGCTTGTTCCGCTTCCCTGCGGGCTTCCTTGGTGCGCTCGTCCTGTCGACGGTCCTAAGTTTCTTGCCCTGCGCCAGAGCGATTTCGACTTTGGCAATGCCGTCGCGGAAGTAGATCCGCAAGGGAATAACGGTTAAACCTTTCGATCGGTACGTCCAGAAAACTTGTGGGACTCCCGTTTGTGCAGGAGGAGTTTGCGTTCGCCAAGAGGTTCGTGGTTCCAGGGGCCACCCGGCATATATTGCGCGATATAGCAAGCACGAACGGAACCAAGTAAGGTGTTAACAGT
>CAWIUU010000019.1:0-57195 GCA_963839315.1 Candidatus Acidiferrales bacterium | reverse complement strand
TCATCTTTATTATTTCTGGACCGCCGTCAGGAAGGGCAGCATCGTCGCTGCTTGCGAATCCTTGCGGCTAGCGCCCTCGACGGTCAGCGCTTGAATCCATGCCCTGGAGAACCAGCTTGGACACAAGTTGATGCGCCGATCCGGGAAGAGGCTGATTGCCACGGAGGCCGGCGAGTTCGTATACCGATATGCCGATGAAATCTTTGCGCTCGGCGAAGATCTACTCGCGGCGGCGCATAAGGGCACCCCGTGGAAGCCCCAACGCGTATTTGTCGGCATCGTCGATGCACTTCCCGAAGCTGCTGGCACACTGGTTGATCGAACCTGCCCTTCGCCTGAAGCAGCGGGCCCGGGTTATTTGCCGGCAGGGGACGGCTGGACAGTTGCTAGCACAGCTGGCATTGGGCGAGTTGGACGTGGTTCTCTCGGATTCGCCAGCGTCTAGCGCCGTCCGCGTACATGCGTACAGCCGCATGCTGGGAGAGTCGAAAATGTCGCTTCTTGCCTCAGGAAAACTAGCGAAGATTCTACCGGGAGTTTCCCCCGATCATTACAGGGAGCGCCACTGTTGATTCCCACGGAGAATACCTCATTGCGCGTGCGGCTTGACCATCGGCTCGAATCGAAGAGTATACGCCCGACAATTATCGGTGAGTTCGAGGACCATGCCATGCTGCGCGCTTTTGCTGAGTCTGGGGAAGGCATTGTTCCGATTCCCTCTCTGGTCAAGCGACAATTCCTCCGGGGAGGATTATTGGAGGAGGTGGGAAAGACAGACGAATTCGCATCCAGTTTTACGGCATCACGACGGAACGGAAACTGCAAATACCGCCGGTCGTCACCATATGTGAACGCCCGCAGCGAGCTTCCTAGAGACTTCGGCGCAGTGAAGTAATATTGACCGAACGACTCCTGACTAGTTGTTCCGCCCAGTTTCCCTTCTTCTTCAATCGCTCGACTCCGGCTGACCGCCAGCGAATTTCCATCTTAGCTTTGGTGGCCCTCCCTCGGAAGTCTAGCTGCCAATGCTTTGAACGGAAATATTCTAGGCGGTGCAAAAAGCAAAACGAGGTCTGAAAAACATCGGGCTAGGCTACGTCTTTCACATGATTTGCTACGAACGAGCCCGACTGACGGGAGGCTCACAGGCACTTTTTCGCTGTATATCGTAATACGATCCTATTGGAATGCTCAAGGAACAGACGTTCTGGCTTTGTGCTGTTATAGACGTCGTGAACCAGGACGCCCATCACCGGCCAAACTAAGGCAGCAATTAGGTTCCGACGAAACATCTTGCTCTCTGACTGTACGGAATCCTGCACCCCGTTTCTTACCAGAAGGGAGGAGGAGAGTCGCCACGAGTCGCAGCTCCGCGAAATCTGCTTGTGCGGATGCCGACGTTGGAGAAACTGCGTACCACGAATGTATTCGAGGGCTGTACTTTTCTTGCGATCCGGAAAACGGCAACGAATTAGAATTTTCGACTGGTTCAGAGGTGAAGTGGTGAAAGCGGATAACGCCAGGTCGCAATGGTGGGATAGGCCATTGAGTGATTGGTTTCCGCGTATCCGGAACCGTGAGGACCAACTCGTTCTCTTGCCGACCTTCGTGATTGGTGTCCTCACTGGCTTGGCAGTCGATGCGTTCATCGTTTTAACGGAGCACATGGGGATGCGACTGTATCCAGTTGGCAGTGCGACCTGGCGACGCTTACTGTTTCCCGTGTTGGGCTCTCTTGGTATGGGCTACCTCCCCCCGACGCCCGTGGCCGTGTTTGGACTACGGCGGTGATTCGCGGGCTCTACGCCGCCTTCCGCCTCACTACGGGCCTGTGCGTAACTCGGTTGCCCAACTATGTGGCCGCGCTTGGAAGAAGAGGACTCTCTTGCTTCGTGAAGAGCAGGCCTTAGGCGGTCTGGTTCACTCTTCACTTTGGAAAATGGGTAAGCTACAATCTGAACAGGACGACCCTCGGCGTAGGCCGTCCCTGGGGAGCTGATGCGCCTGAACACACGCAAGACGGAGGGGATTTGCAGTGGAGCGAGAGCCTCAATACTGCAAATGAAGTTCATGAGAAGCCGAGACCACTTGCTTAAGCTCTTGGGAGCTGAGCTGCTTTTTGTTGCACCCACCCAAGTCGTATATACAGTTCTGCAGATTGCGTTGATGGGCGGCCTTCGTAACCTGCTCTTGCTCTGCGGCAGTTAATTGCTTCGTGTCGCAATCCCCGAATCCCTCAAGGCAGGTTTGAAGGACCCGTTGATGAGCAGCGGCTACTACTTCGCTTTGTTCCTGCTTCGACAGAGCGGTCATTTGGCACTCGCCCCATCCGTTAACACAACTCTGGAGATTGCTGTACTCGGCCGCACGAGTGACCAATCGTTGTTCCTGGGCCGTCAGCTTCTTTTGATCACAGCCAGTCAAGGAATCCAAACAGTTATCGAGGTTTCGCAGGTGATTCGCGCACTCAACTTCCTTCTTGATTTCGGGGCTAAGAAGAGTCTCATCGCAGGCACCGAGTGAGGCCAGGCAGTTTTCAAATTTTTGTCGCTGGAAGCATTCGCAACCTCTTGGCGTTCCTCTAGGCTCAATTGTGTCACGTTGCATTCTGCATAAGCATTCAGGCAGTTTCGGAAATTCTCGACTCTGGAATCGCCTCCAGTCTGTGCAGACGCAGTCATGGGACTCATTGAGACCAGCAGCGAAGTGAAAAAAAGCCAACGGTATTTGTTCATCTTGTTTCTCCTGTGCGCCGGTAAACCGGCGAGGTGTAGTGAATGAAAGAGTCATACGATAAGGCCTAGCGACCCACATCGGCCCCGAGTCATGCGGAGCCGCTCGCGAGGGCTGCGTCGAAGCGTTGACAGGGGTACGTGCGGGCCGGGTATTCAGCCGCGAAAGAAACTTACTCCGGGAGCCGACGCCGTAAGGAGAGTGCGGAAGGCAACACCGGATGCATCGATATCGCGAGGTGTCCGCGTCCCGCGCGGTCAGAGACCCCGTGCACGCACGGAAACACCTTGCGCGGGAACCGGGAGATCCCAGGGCCGCCCGGGCAGAGAGCCGGGGGCCGCATCGGGAAGTCCAAGGACGCACGCCGATGATGAACGGACCTGGGAAGTCGGACAGCCCTGTAGTACCTGGGAAGTCCCCGAACAAAGCCCGGCACGGCTGCGGAGGGGATGGAGGGAAGGGCTGGCCAAAGGGAACACGCTCGAGCAAAACACGCCCCGGACGCAGGGCCGGACAGCGCGCCCAGTGCGCTCGAGCGGATACGTGAAGCAGCAAAAAGGATAAGACAATTGCGGTTCACCGCGCTCTTGCACCACATCTATTACCTGGAACCTGGGGAAGGCTACTTCGGCCTGAAGCGGGAAGCCGCCCCGGGCGTGGACGGGGAGACGTGGCGGCACTACGGGGAGCAACTGGAGGAAATCTTCAGGACCTCTCCGAAAGGCTGAAGCGAGGGGCGTACCGGGCGAAGCCGGTGCGTAGGGCGTATATCCCCAAGACCGACGGACGGCAAAGGCCGCTCGGAGTCACGGTGCTGGAAGACAAGATCGTCCAGCGGGCGGCGGTCGAGGTGCTGAACGCCATCTACGAAGCGGACTTTATCGGCTTCTCGTACGGGTTCCGGCCGGGGCGCAGTCCAGCATCAGGCACTGGACGTACTCTAGACGGGACTAATGACGAGGAAAGTGAACTGGGTGCTCGATGCGGACATTCAAAGTTTTTTCGACGGCTTTCCCACGAATGGCTGGTCAAGTTCGTCGAGCACCGGATCGCGGACCGGCGCATCGTGCGGCTCATCCAGAAGTGGTTGAATGCCGGCGTGCTGGAGGATGGGAAACGGATACGAGTGGAGGAAGGGACGCCCCAGGGCGGCAGTGCTTCGCCGCTTTTGGCGAACGTCTATCTGCACTATGGTGCGCCAGGATAAACCTGGTGCTTCCAGCGGGTGAAATTCCCGCCCCGACAAGAGGTGCAGCCGCCTCACCGGGAATCGAGTCTTGGGTTGGAGGAGGTAACGAATCTGGCCAAGCGTAGACAGAGCGACGAGCGAGCCGTAACGAAAGTGAAGCGATTGAGCCTCGTTAAGTACTTAACCGCAGGCCGACAGCATCGTAGTGGCTGGGAGGCACCAGTAGGCACACCGCAAAAGGCGAGGTGGCCGGAGACTGCGGCGGGGTCAGTGAGCACGGCACGTTCGGACAAGGAAGCACCAAGGGACCTGGGAGATCCACTGTGGTCTTGGTCCGCACACGAGGCGGATCGAGTATGCCGGACGATAAGGATTATTCCTGAGAAAGGCAGACGCCATGGTGCGAAGTCGGATTCGCTGGTAGTACTCAGAGCGCGGGAAAGCCGCGTACATGGGGAAGCGGCGAAACAGATGAAGACTGACTCCAGGGAAACATCACCTGCACCCACGGAGGCAGGAAACTGATGTCAACACAACTGAGTCAGATAGCGAAGAAAGCAAGGTTGGATCGTAAGGCGCGGTTTACCTCATTGGCGCACCTGCTGACGCCGGAATTTCTCAAGGAGACTTGGGGAAAGATGAACCGGAAAGCAGCAGGCGGCGTCGATGGGCAGAGTGCTGAGCAGTTTGGAAAGGAGCTGGAAACGCAAGTCGAGGGGATCTGCAAACATCTGAAGGAAGGCACCTACCATGCACCGCCGGTCCGCAGAGTTGATATACCCAAAGGGCCGGGCAAAGTCGGAACCAGACCGCTTGGAATTCCAACGGCCGGGGACCGGCTGCTGCAACGAGCGGTAGCGCGCATTCTGGAAGCCGTGTTCGAAGCAGATTTCCTGAATTGCAGTTACGGCTTTAGGCCTGGCCGAAATCCTCACCACGCGCTGCAAGCTCTGCGCATGCAGATCGTGACGAAGAAGGTAGGGCAGGTGTTCGAAGCTGACATCCGCAGCTATTTCACGCGTATCAGTCATCAGTGGCTACGCAAGATGGTGGCTCATCGCATTGCCGACCCGGTGATCCTGGGCCTGATCGGAAAATGGCTCAATGCCGGTGCGATGCAAGACGGAGTCATCACCTACGCAGAGGAAGGGACTCCACAGGGGGGTTCGATTACTCCCCGAACGCAAAAGGTAATGCGGCTTCTGGGAGATTCCAGAAGGGGTAGAGTTCGGCGGCTGCGCATTGTTGGAACCAGAACCGATTGGCGGAATGGGGATCGAGTGGCGGATCGTAAGGCTGTTGGCGTCGACAAGAATTTCTTTGACCAACAGCCGCAAAATCTGCTGGCGTTCTCCTACGTCTAAAGTTTTTGCTCGCACGCGGAGCTTTGTTCGAAATCCTTCCAGGCTCTCAGCAAGTTGCAAGTATCTGGTTTGGTCCATCGCTGCCGTCTCGAGTGATCGCAGTTCGGATTCCACAGCCTGCAATTTCTTATTTAGTTCCGGCATCCTTTGGCGCAGTTGTTCCAAGCTGAGCAGACCCTCTTGATATGCCGTGACGAGCCGTTCCACGTTGTTTCCCAATCGCGCTTGTTCTTTGCGCAATGCTTCGTTGCGTTGTCTTCGCGGATCTGCATTTCGGGCGGTTTCTTTGCGTCGGTCAATTTCGGCTTGCATCAGCGTTCCATCTTCCAGCAAGCAAACGATTTGGTCCCACACGAATTTGTCCAAATAATCTGACCGGACGGGACGATTCCTGCACAGCGCACCCTTGAGCCGCCGGTAGGCATCCGCGCCGAGACACCGATAGTAGTACAGCTTTCGCTTCGACGTACGTGTGGAGCACCGATACAAAGCATAGCCACACTGTTGGCAGACCAGCATCCCTTGAAGTAGTGTCGGCTCTATCGTTCTGCGGAGAGAATGATGCTTGTTCTTGGTCAACTGCTCTTGTGCCAGAGCAAAAGTTTCTTTACTCACCAACGCAGGAACGGACACTTCAATCCAGTCGGCACGAGGCCGCTCACGATGGCAGTTGGTTCGATTCGAAATGCCGTTCTTCTGACGAAGCGGTCTGGTGATGCGCTGCCGCGGTGACTGCTCTGTCTTGCCGTAACAGGCCTTGCCTTCATACGCCGGGTTGCGCAACATGGCCCACACCACCGATCGTTCCCATCGAGTTTTTCCTGTTCTTGTCGAAATCCCGCGCTTGTTCAATGAGCGTGCAATGGTGTTGATGCTGAGCCCCTGTTGCGTGTACATCCTGAACACCATTCGAACCACGCCTGCTTCACTTTCTATCACTTCGTAATAAGCGGCTGAAGTGTCCGTCTTTCTCATATACTGGTAGCCGTACGGCGCTCCGGACAACACATTCACCACTCCCTGCTGCGCCTTGTACCGTTTTCCTCTCCTGCTCCGTTCCGCGATTTGCGCACGTTCGTATTCCGCGATCATTCCCTGAAACTGCACCACCAGTTGGTCTTCCGGACTGGATCCCGCTGGCGACTTCAAAAAGACAACTTCAACGCCACATCGGGAGAGCTCTTCGCCCAACAAAACTTGATAGGCATACTTGCGGCTGAGCCGATCGGGCGAGTAAATCAACACCGTTGTAATCTGCCCTTGCGCTGCTAAATCACGTAGTGCCTCCAGACCGGGCCGCACCAAACTGGCGCCACTATACCCTTCGTCTTGGAAGATCCATTCCAGAGGCACGGCGTACCCATGAGCCTTGGCGTATTCCACCAGGGCCGCCGTCTGACTCGCAATCGTGTCGCTCTCTTTCTGTCGATCTGAAGAAACCCGGGTGTAAATTGCAGCGGCTTGGTTCATTCGGTATCTCCTGAGCGGAATTTAGTTCCGTCGATCCAACCGGGCGGCGTATTTCGGGAACGAGCAGTTCGTAGGCTTGCGCGACTTTCTGGGGGAGCAGACGATCGAAGCGATATTCAAAGTGAACAGCGTGGCCGTCGAGGATGGAGCGGTTAGCCACGCCCTCGTCGCTGCGGCAATGCCGCCAGTAGCGCTCGACTGACGATCTCGCTCAACGACAAACCGGTGCTGTTCGCGAAAGCGCGAAGACGGCGAACCAACTTTTGGGAAAGCTTGACGGTAAAAGCGATTTTGGCATCGGCGATAGGAACCGGTTGCTTCAGGCGCCGTGCTTGCTGGAGATAGCGATAGACTTGACGAGGAGAGAGACCGCAATCCTTTACCATCTGCGCGACGGCATTCGGCAGATGGTCGAAACGCTGCAGCAATTTGCGTGCATGATTCAGGCGCTCGGCTTTTAGGGCTTCGCTGGCACGATCCATATGTCACAACTACACAACCGTATGTGACACGCCGCAAGTACCTCTTTGAGCACATCTATCGGTACCCCAATACGCGCTCAAAACAGAAGTTATCTTTTGCGTTCGGGGAGTAATCTCACCCGTGTTGAGCAACCTCTACCTCCACTTTGTTCTCGATCTGTGGTTTGAGAAGAAGATCAAACCGAAGTGTCGAGGCGAGGCGTATTTAGTGCGTTTCGCTGATGATTTCGTGGTGAGTTTCCAGTTCCGACAGGATGCGGACCATTTCCAACAGAGAGTGCGGGAACGGTTCGCGGAATTCGGTCTGGAGCTGGCCGAGGAGAAAACTCGGCGCATACTCTTTGGACGATTCGCAGGCATAACATGTCTGCGGCACGGACTGGGAAGGCCGGAGACGTTCGAATTTCTGGGCTTCAAACATGTCTGTGGGGTGGATCGGAAGGGGCGATTTGCTCTGATTCGTATCCCCAGCGCTAAGAGTTGTCGGAAATTCCTAGCCCGGACGCGGGAGTGGATCCTTCATAACAGACACTGGAGACGATGGGAGCAACAGGAACGTCTGACCAAGATGTTGCGGGGCTTCTATCAGTACTTCGGGCTGCATCACTGTGAGCGCAAGCTCAACTGGGTGCGGCAACAAGTGCAGCGCCAGTGGATCAGCGCCTTGAATCGTCGCGGACAGAGACGTCGGACGAACTGGACGCGCTTGAAGGATCGACCGTGGTTCAAACTGCCGTTTGCTCAGAACCTACACCCGACGGTCTGAACGATGCTTACTTTAGCCAAGGTCATTCTGGGGAGCCCGGTGCGGGGAATCTGCACGCCGGGTTCTGCTTGGGGCGACGAGAGCAAGAGGCCATGCCTACTCGGTGAGGCGTGGGCGCGAAAGCGCCTACGACCGCAAGGCTCCGCACGGGCTACCGCCACCAAGCCTCGTCCCTACCAACCCATTCGATCGATGGCTCGCGACGAATTACCCTCAGGTAGTATTCGAGAGATTCGCTGACGACGTCATTGTGCACTGCAGAACGGAAAGGGAAGCCTTGGCGATGAGGAAAGCCATAGCAGAACGTTTACAGAACTGCGGACTGGAACTTCATCCGGAGAAGACGAAGATCGTCTATTGCAAGGATGATGATCGGCGCAGGACCTACCTGCACGAGAAGTTTGATTTCCTGGGCTACACGTTTCGAGCCCGGAGTTCAATGACTCGCAAGGGGAAGCACTTCGTCAACTTCAGTCCGGCGATTTCTGCGAAGGCGGCACAGGCCATTCGAACGGAAGTTCGTAGCTGGAAACTGCAACAACGCAGTGACAAGGCGATCGAAGATCTGTCGCGGATGTTCAACCCTATCGTTCGAGGCTGGCTTCGGTACTACGGGCGGTATTATCGCTCGGCGCTCTATTCGCCGATGCGCCAACTAGATCGTGATTTGACCCTTTGGGCTGCACAAAAATACAAGAAGCTGCGCAGACGTCTCCGTAGAGCGAGTCACTGGCTTGCGCGCATCAGAAAGCGCACTCCAGGACTTTTCGCTCACTGGCGGATAAGTGTGCGGCATGGCTCCGCGATGGGAGCCGTATGAGTTGAGAGGCTCATGTACGGTTCTACGAGAGCCTCGGGGTGGGACTCCCCGGGGCTACTCACCCTGCGGGGTTGGCTCGGGTATCTCGGCGACTGCCAAACACCCTCGGTGCTGCAAAGTCTTGAATCCTGGCTACGTCGCAGACTCAGGTCTGTAGTGTGGAAGCAATGGAAACGCGGACGGACGCGATTCAAGGAACTTCGCAAATGGGGCGTGAGCGAAGACCTGGCGGCACAAACCGCTGGGAATACGCACAGCCCGTGGCGAATCGCGAACTCGCCGGCACTGGCCATTGCGCTACCCAATGCCTACTTCGACTCTCTGGGACTTCCGACCATGGTCGTACGCTGTTAGCTTAACCCGCCGAACCGCCGGATGCGGACCCGCATGTCCGGTGGTGTGGCAGGGGAGGAGAGGCGACTCTCTCCCCTATGGCGATTTCGAAGAGAGGCGGAGTAAAGCCGCCCCTACCTTTAGTAGATGTCGTACTGCTCCCAATGGAGCGTGGGATCGGACTGAATGATGATGTGCTTGTGAGCGTTCTGCTCGAGTTCATCGATGAGCATGGACTCGCGCGTTTTGAGGGCTTTGGCGATTTCCGGATGCACGCGAAGGGTGAGGTTCGGTCCTTCGTGCTCGGGAGTGACGGCCATCTTACGCGCTTCGGACTGGATTTCGTAGCAGAGCGTGGGGATGGACTTGACCATGCCGGAGCCGGTGCAATACGGGCAGGGCTGGCAGAGCACGCGCTCCAGCGCTTGTTTTGTGCGCTTGCGGGTGATGCAGACGAGACCGAATTCGTTGAAGGAAAGAGCCTTGGAGGGCGCCTTGTCCAGCTCAAGAGCGAACTGCAGGGCGGCGAGAACTTTTTCGCGGTTGCGGCGCTCTTCCATGTCGATGAAGTCGACAACGATGATGCCGCCGAGGTCGCGCAGGCGGATTTGCCGGACGATTTCCTTTACGGCTTCGAGGTTGGTCTTGACGATGGTGTCCTCAAGGCGCGTGGAACCTTTGCCGACGAACTTGCCGGTGTTGACGTCGATGGCGACAAGAGCTTCGGTGTGATTGATAACGATGTAGCCGCCGGATTTGAGCCAGACCTTGGCGCGGAGAGCCTTGTCGAGTTCGTGCTGGATGCCGAACTCTTCGAAGATGGGCTGCTCTTTGGTGTAGAGCTTGACGCGGTTGACGAGACGCGGCTGGAAGCGGCTGACGAATTCCACGACCTTGCCGTATTCCTCTTCGGAGTCGATCCAGATGGCAGTGAAATCGTCGCTGACATAGTCGCGCAGAATGCGTTCGACGAGATTTAAATCGCGGTGCAGCAGAGCGGGAGGCTTGCGGTCTTCGCTCTTTTCCTTGATCTCATTCCAGGTCTTGCCGAGGAATTCGATGTCGGTGCGAATTTCGTCGTCGGTGGCGCCACCCGCGGCGGTGCGAACGATGAAGCCGCCGGGATAGCTGCCGCGCGCTTCGCCAACCAGGCGGCGGAGTCGCGAGCGATTGTCGGCACTGGCGATTTTGCGGGAAACGCCGATGTGGTCGATGGTCGGCATGTAGACGAGGAAGCGTCCGGGCAGAGCGACGTGACTGGTGATGCGCGCGCCCTTCTTGCCGAGAGGCTCCTTGGCGATCTGGACGACTACATCCTGACCCGGCTTGAGCATTTCGGAGATGAGTTGCGGACGACGCATGGGAGCGTGTCCACCCTGATGTCCGCGATGAGGGCCATGGCTATGGCTTGGGCCGCCACGGCGTTCGAAGCGTCCACGACCGCGATCTGGGCCGCGGTCACCACCACGATCACTGCCACGATCTCTGCCGCGAGGCCGGTCGAAGCGACCACGTCCACCGCGATCGCCGCCACGATCCCGTCCGCCACGTTGCGGCCTTTGGAATCGAGAACGAGGATTGCTGCCGATACGGGCGGAATCACGACGAATGAAATCTTCGCGCGGAGCATTGGGATCGCGCGGGGTGCGTGTTTCACCGGGAAGAAGAACCACATCTTCCTCAATGATGGATTCCGTAGTTTCGCCCTGCGCGGAAAGGGAAGCGTAGGATTCGGATTCTACGCGGGTGTTGAACTCCTCAGAAGCATGGCCGGAGTGGTGCTCGGATTCATGCTCGGATTCGTGCCCGGAATCATGTTCCACGTGCAGATCGGATTCGGAAGCTTCGATGGCTTCCTGATGTTCGCGGTCGGCTTCGTCTTCGGCATCTTCGCGAGCGCGCTCGGATTCCTCGTGCTCGGCGTCTTCGCGATCTTGTTCGTCGAGGAGATGTTCCTCTGCCTCGTGAGCTTCTTCTTCCTCTTCGTCGAAGGCCGCGCCCCCAACCAAGGTGTCGGCTTCGGCACGTGCTTGGGTTTCCTCGTGCTTGGCTTCAACCAAACTGGCGGAAAGAGCGGCGAGCTGTTCTTCATCGAGGGAGGAGGTGCCATTGTGAACTGGGTGAGCCGCAGCTTCTTCCTCTTGATGTTCTTCAACCGGAGCAGCGATAGGTTCGGCAGATTGGGAAGCGGTTGCTGAAGCGGAAGATTCCTCCGCTGGTGCAGCGGCCGCATCAGATTCGGTGTCAGCGAGCACCCAATGAGGCAAGCTGCCGGAAAAACGGCGGCGAATACCGGCTCCGCCCTGCGGCAAACCAACGGCAGGGCGTGCCGCGGGTTGTTCAAAATCGGGCTGGCGTTCCTCTGGTTCCTGTTCCCGGACAGGTTCAGCGGCAGGAGGCGGCACCGGGCGTCCGCGGTACTTCGCGAGGGATTCGCCTGGCAGAACGATGTCGTCTTCGGCCTTGTCTATGGGAGCACTTGTGAGACGATCGTTCGGGCGGCGGTTATCGTAGGCGCGAGAATCGCGATCACCTTGTGGGGCGGCGTACTTGGAGGGTGGCAGATTTCGCCCACCCTGACCATGGTGGTGTCCACCACCACCGCCGCTGCCTCCGGGACGACGGCGGCCCCAACGTCCGCGGCGTCCACGACCGCGATCGCCACCACGATCGCCACCACGATCGCTACGGTCACCGCCACGATCAGGGCCGCGATCACTGCCGCCACGCGGGGGATAGCTGCGCGTGGGGTTGTAGCTGGGAGCAAAATTTTGCGGTGCAGAGGCGTTCGATTCCGGCTGACGCTCATCGAGGTCGGGAAGTTCCGCGTCCTGATGCTGCTCTCCGGAAGGAGCAGCCGCGGCTTCTTCGCGTTCGCGAAATTCAGCTGCGCCATACTCGCCGGGAGCGTGCTCGTCGTGTGGTGCGCGATCGGCATGCAGCTCATCATGGTGGGCGTCTTCATGGGCGCCGGAAGTTGCCAAGGATTCGCCCGGCAACAATTCGATGCTGGAAGGCGCACTGCCTCCGGCGAGAGGCGGGAGAGGAGCGTCACCCGAGGTGTGAACGTGGTCGTGCCCGTGATCGTAGTCTTCGAGGTTTTCGAAGACATCGCTGACGTAGAGGAACGCGTCACCATCCAGGCCGATGTCGACGAAAGCCGACTGCATGCCAGGGAGGACGCGAGTAACTTTACCTTTATAGATGCTGCCGACGAGCGCGAACTCTTTTTCACGCTCGATGTAGATTTCGACTAGCTGACCTTCTTCCAAAATCGCGACTCTACGCTCGTGGGAGGTCGCGGATATAACCAATTCTTTCGACATGAATACTCCTTAAGGAGCATCGCCGCAGGACCCACTGAAAAGGAGGTGGTCCAAGGCAAGGCGCCGTCCCGGTCAAGACCGGGACACGCGGGCAACAACAATGATGTTGCGGCATGGCGTTCGAAGCCGGAGGGAGTGGCCGCTGAGCGGCACCCGTGATACTGGAACCTCATGCTATCGAGGCTAGGCCGTTGCCGGGAGGTTCCCGGGGTAACGGCGAACGATGCTATCCTCACTCTAAAAATCCTTCTGATTGACCAAAAGATGTTCCGGCTCTTGCCGGATCGCATCGAACCGGCGCCGCCCCCCTGAACTAGAGGCGCGCACGGCACTGACGATTGCTAGTTGACGAACCGGCGTAGCCGGACGTTCATCACCAGGCCGATCGCCAGGAAAACAAACAACGTGGCCGATCCTCCGTAGGACATCAAGGGCAACGGAATGCCGGTAACCGGCATTGCCCCGATGACCATGGCCACATTCACCAAAACGTGAAACCCTAGCGCAGCTGTTACGCCCATGACGAGAAACATTCCCGCGCGATCCTTAGCACGCTGGGCATTCTGCACCAGACGTAACAGTAACGCCATGTACAGCCCGAGAGCAAGCAGCACGCCCTTGAATCCCTGTTCTTCCGCCCAGGCCGACATGATGAAGTCGGAATACCGGACGGGAATATAACCCAGTTGATTCTGGCTGCCGTTGCCGAAGCCTTTCCCCCAGAAACCGCCAGAGCCGACCGCGATCTTCGACTGCAAGACCTGATAGCCGGAGCCCTTGGCGTCTTCTTCAGGATGTAAAAACGAGGTAACCCTTTCCTTCTGGTACGGCTTCAAGAAGTGCCAACCAACCGGCAACATCATGACGCCGATAAGAACAATCGCTGCCGCGTGTTTCCATTGCAGCCCGGCGAGAAACCCGCCAACCACCAGCATGGGCATAAGCACCAGGGCGGTGCCGAGATCGGGCTGCTTCAAAATGAGAACGAGCGGCACTCCAACGAGCAGTCCTGCCTTGATCAAATCCTGCAAGGAAAGCTCATCCGTGCGCACCTCCGCAAAGAAGCGCGCCAACACTATGATTATAATCAATTTGACCAGTTCTGACACCTGAAGAAATTCGCCCAGGACGGGGATCCACCGTTTGGCCCCAAAACGGGTGTGGCCAACAAGCAATACAGCCACTAAAGCCGGCAATCCCAATAATGTACAGAATGGGGGCCTGATCGAGAATCACGTGATAATCCAGTCGTGAAAAAACGAACATCAAGACGGTGCCGATCACCAGCCAGCGGATCTGGCGCATATGCATGCCAGCCAGGGCGCTGCCGTGGGTGGCGGAATAGATTTCGATTACGCCAAGGGTGCAGATGGCGGCGACGATGGCCAGTAGCCACCAATCGTAATCGCGTGCTCCAAGTGTGTCGTTCATTCCGCGTTCATCCTGCGTTCACTGAGGAACTCTCATTCCGGTCTGGCTTTCTTCTGATGGGCTGGCGGAAGCCAGAGCAGCGGATCCCTGCGGTTTGGATAACCACTTTGGGATCCTCCGCGATCTGCTTGTCCGGACCACTGCCAAGATCATAGTTCTTGTATTCGACGGTGAACTGGCCCTGAGTCTTCTTTGCCTTCTTCTCGTAATATTCCTTGATGATGTCGCGGGCGACGGGGCCGGCAGACTAGTGCGCCATGCCCACCTTCTTCCACCAGAACACTGACAACAATTTCTGGATTGCGGCGGGGAGCATAGCCAACGAACCAGGCATTATCCTTGAATTTCTTTGCCCCTTTTCCGAACTTGGTTCTGGCATCGTAGCCAATCACTTGCGCGGTTCCCGACTTTCCGCAAAATTCAATTCCCTCAGTCTCACGGCTCCGCCCGTGCCGCCTTCGTTGACAACGCCATACATTCCTTGCGTGATCTTTCTCCACGGTGTCGTCGGAATTACGTGCACCTCTTTCAGCAAGCCGGCTAGCGTTGCGGAACTCCCATGCCAGTGGACGATGAGTTGGCGACGCTTGTGCATCCTTCAGAAGATGAGGCTGCTTAAACTCGCCGCCAGAGGCGACGCCGCCAATCATATAAGCGAGTTGCAATGGAGTGACTGTAACGGCGCCCTGGCCGATGGAAACGGAAATTGTTTCGCCGGGATACCATTTGCGGTGATAAACACGTTGAACCCATTCTTCTGACGGCACGAGCCCAGTTTCCTCGGAAGGGAGATCGATGCCAGTCTTCGAGCCCAGACCCAGCATCTTGGCGTATTTGGAAATGCGCCCGATGCCCATGCGCTGTCCAACGTTGTAAAAGAACACGTCGCAGGAATGGATGATGGCATTGTGCAGGTCGACGACACCATGGCCGCCTTTGCCGAAAATGTGGCACTTGAACTGTCGACCATAGAACTTAGCATAGCCAGGGCAGAAGGCCGTGAAGCTCTCGGGCGGAACTTTTTCCTCGAGCATGGCCGTGGCCATGACGATTTTGAAAACGGAACCGGGCGCCAGTTGGGCCTGGGTGACGCGATTCAATAATGGGTGATCATCGGATCCTCGTTCAAGCTTGCCACTCTTCTTTCGAAACGCGAATCAGCAAAATCGTTGGGATCGGGCGAGGGGCGGCTGACCAAAGCCAGGACTTCTCCGGACCGCGGATCGAGAGCAACCACAGCGCCCTTTTTCCCGGCCATGCCTGCTTCGGCCACCTGCTGCAAATCATAGTCGATGGTCAGCTGAATCTGTTTGCCGGGAATTGGTTCCTGTTGCGTAAGTCGGCCCACTTCTTTGCCGACACTGTTGACGATTACGCGGCGCATGCCATCCGTACCGACAAGAAGATCGTTGTACTGGCGTTCGAGTCCCGTTTTTCCCGCGAAGTCGCCGGGGCGAAATTTACCGTTACTGGCTTCAATCTGCTGTTCGCTGACTTCACCGACGTAGCCGCTGGCATGAGCCATGAACCCGCCGGGCAGATAGCGGCGCCGGTGAACCATAAGCATTTCGAGCAGCGGAATATCGGCGCGGTGGGATTCGATGAAGGCGACATCGGCGGGCGTGGCTTCCGGCTTGATGACGATGGGCTGGAATTTAGGAAGGTTCTTGGTGTTTTCCAGTTGTTCGTGCAAATCGTCGAGGGAGAGTCCCAAGCCATCGGCGATGGCGGGAAGATTCTTGTCGACGGCAGCTTCATCGTCGCGAAGGAGGAGAACGCTGAAGGAAGGATAATTGTCCACCAGAACGCGGCCATCGCGATCCAGCATGCGTCCGCGCGGGGCAATGATAGGAATGGAACGCACGCGATTGCGTTCCGCCATCAGGCCGTATTTATCGGAATCAATTACCTGAAGCTTCCAGAACCCGAAAAGCAGAACGGTGATTATGCCCACGATTACGTAGGAGGCGGCAGCCAGCCGAACCTGCGGCAAGCGATTATCGTTGCGAAACCAGTACGACACGCAAACCCTGCGCGCGAGCCCATTTGAAATTCAGGGCTGAGCGGAACCCGCCCGCGCCAAAACACTGTCAAAAGCGAGAAAACTCGAAATCTTCGGTACGCGGGGCTCTGCTGCGGCCCCGGATACACTCACGAAATTCCCGAATCGCCGCTTGACTTCCGAGACCGTCATTTCGCGGAGGTCTAATTCAAAATAGCACTTGCGTTGTACAGGCGCAACTCGTCCAAAAGTACAGGTAGCGGAGTGATTAAGGCGGGAGAGACACAAGAGGAACCGGATGGGGGCGGGAGCGAAAATGCTGAAAACGCACGGGAATGCCCCGCTATCGCTGTACAAGTTGCGGCCGATGGTAATGAAGCGTCCGTGTTTTCCAAAGCTCTTTGCGTTTCGTGGTTCCGCGAGAATCAACTACAATTCTTAGTTCTTAATGACCTTTCCTTCCAATAAGCCGTTGCGTCTCGCGCTGGTGGGCATGTCTGGCGCGGGGAAATCCTATTGGACAAAGCGGTTAGCAGCGGAGAACATTCCCGCGATTTCCTGCGACGACCAGATCGAATCGCGGCTGGCGCACACGCTGAAGGGAGGCGGATTTCGCGGGATCAATGGCGTGGCAGCGTGGATGGGCTGGCCGGACAGTCCCACGTACGCAGAACGGGAGTCGCAGTACCTGGCGGAAGAAATCGCTTCGCTAGATGAAGTGCTGGCGAGTCTGGAAAAAGACCCAATCAGCGAGTTGGTGCTGGACACGACTGGCAGCGTGATCTATGCGGGAAACAATCTTCTGTTTCGATTGCGAAAGTTGACCACGGTTGTTTATCTGGAGGCTTCGAAGCAAGAGCAGCAACTTCTGATTCAACGATATTTAGAGGATCCGAAACCAGTTTTGTGGCGCGGAGCGTTTCAGGCTCGCGCCGGAGAAACACCGCACGATACGGTGGCGCGCTGCTATCCGGCATTGCTTGCCGCCAGGCGGCTGGGCTATCAAGCGTTGGCTCATTGCACGATTGCCGTGGCGGAGTTGCACAAGCTCTCTGATGCCGCGGAATCTCGCGGGCAGTCGGCGGGCGTCGCGTTCCTGGAAAAGGTGCGGCAACAGTTGAACCGCACTTAAGCGTGCGAACCTTATAACGAGATTCTTCGCGCATCCCGTGCCGATGGGCTCAAAATAATGAGTGCGACTGGTCGGCGAGAGCTTTGCCAGGGATGCACCCAAACCAAGTTATGACTGAAAATTATCGATGAGATACCGAAGCACAGGAGGGAAAGCGCCGCTCACGTCGTTACGTGGCGCGGTGCTGCGCGGACTGGCGCCCGACGGCGGGTTGTACATGCCGGCGGAAATTGCACGACACACGCCGGAGGAGTTGGAGGAGTTTCGGCGCCTGCCGTTCACGGAAGTATGTTTTCGCGTGGTGCGGCCGTTCGCGACACCGGATGTGCCAGAAGAAATGCTGTGGCAGATCGTTGCGGAAGCGATCAATTTTCCAGTGAAGCTGGTTTCGCTCTCACCAGCGCTGCACATTCTGGAGTTATTTCACGGGCCCACGCTGGCGTTTAAGGATTTTGGCGCGCGATTTATGGCGCGGCTGATGGGTTATTTCGTGCGCGGCGAGTCGCGGCAATTGACCGTGCTGGTAGCAACTTCGGGCGACACGGGCAGCGCGGTGGCACACGGTTTCCTGCGTGTGGCGGGGATTCGCGTGGTGATTCTGTACCCATCGAAGCGCATCAGCGAAGCGCAGGAAAAACAGTTCACCACGCTAGGAGAAAATATTACCGCGCTGGAAGTGGCGGGAACGTTTGACGATTGCCAGCGGCTGGTGAAGCAGGCGTTCGCGGACGAGGCACTGAACCAGCGCGCGTTTCTGACTTCGGCGAATTCCATCAATGTGGGGCGGTTGCTGCCGCAGATGTTCTATCACGTGGCGGCGTACCGGCAGTTGCCGGTGGCTTCGGTGCCGCTGATCGTGTCCGTGCCCAGCGGCAATTTTGGGAATCTTACGGCGGGGATTTTTGCCAAGCGCATTGGGCTTCCGGTGACAAGATTCATCGCCGCCACCAACGCGAACGACGCCGTGCCGCGCTATTTGCTTGCCGGTGAATATCAACCGCAGCCTGCGCAGGCGACATATTCCAATGCAATGGATGTGGGCAACCCGAATAATTTTCCACGGCTGCTGGATTTGTGCCGCAACCGCATCGAGTATGTACGGCGCGAAATCTGGGGCCACAGCGCCACGGACGAGGAAACGCTGAAGCAGATGCACGCGGTGTGGGATCGTTACCGGTACATTTCCGACCCGCACACGGCCGTGGGCATCCTTGGCTGGGAAGCGTATCGCAGGGAACATCCGGAGCCGTCGCAGGGACTGGTGCTGGCCACCGCGCATCCGGCGAAGTTCGCGGAGATTGTGCAAAAGGGAATTGGGATTGCGCCGCCGCTGCCGTCGCGGCTGGCGGAATATTTGCAGCGGCCGAAGCTGTCGCGCGCGATGAGCAGCAAGTACGAGGACTTCAAGCAGTTTCTGCTGAGCTACTGATCGCAAGGCTCCGAGCGTGGATTATGACACCCACCTCATGGCTACGCGCTCTACAAACCATTTCCCACCCTGCTTTCGCATGTAAACGTACTTTCCTTCGCCGCAGAGGCCACAGATGTGCTCGGTGTAAAACACGGCCTCAGTCAAGCCGCGATTTAATTCTGTGTATTGGCCGCGGACATCTTTACCCACGACGTAGGTTACGAGTTGCGTCGGAGGCGATCGAGGGCCATATAGAGGAAGGTGCCGAGAACGGCGTTGACGGCGGCGGCGACGGCGAGGTGCATGTTGAACCAGTGCTCAGGCTGGGCCATGAGGAGGCGGCGAATGAGAACGAGGATGGCCTGGTGAAGCACAAAAAATGCGACGGTAAGAGAGAAGCGCGCGGCGGGATGTTCCGTGTCGAGGCGAGCGCCGATGGAGGAAGCGAGATAGCCGATGACGGTTTTTGCGATGCCGTAAAAGCCGAGAGGTACGGTGGGACCGCTCAAAGCGTCTTGGGCCAAGCCGATGACCATGCCGAGGAGCAATCCGGTGGAGGGATTGCGGCGGCTCAAACCGAAATAGATGGTGATGAGCAATGGCAGGTCAAGAATGTCGAGCTTGGGGATGTATACGGGAAACGATGCTTGCAAGATAAGCGTGAGGATGGCCACGCCAGCGACGGCGCCCGGAAAAAACTTGTGCACTTCGATGTGCGTTTCGCCGCTGCGGAGCTCGTAGGTATCGTTCATGGCTTCACCGGCGCAGGGGATTTGGGAGCGGACGCATCAGCTGCGGGAGCTGTGGTGGTGCCGGGCTCGGCAGGTTGCGCGTTTGCATCCTTCGGAAATTCGAGCTGTTGCTGAGATAGCAACACGATGACACCTTCGAGCCGATCGAGTTTTGCCGCCGGGCGCAGAAGAATGCTTTTGAAAGGAGTGCCGGGCTTGATTTCCTGAACGATTCCGACGGGAATATCGCGAGGAAAGATTTTATCCATGCCGCTGGTGACGACTTTTTCGCCGACGTTCACCTTGTCGTCATTGGCCACGTATTTCATGCTAAGCAAGGGCTCGCCGGTGCCGACAACTGGACTCTGGATGCGGGATTCGATGAGCATGGCGCCCGCGCCGCCTTCTTTGTCGGTGAGAAGAAGAACCTGCGCGTTGTCGCGATAAACCTCGATCACTTTACCGACGGCGCCATCGGGAGTGATGACAGCCATATCGCGACGAACACCGTCGCGTTCCCCGCGGTCGATCTCAACAGTGCGGCTGGCAGTGCCGGCACTGGCGCCAATGACGCGCGCGCCGAGCATAGGCACATCCTTGTGGGAGTTACGGAAATTCAGGAGCTCCGCGAGGCGGTCGGCTTCGGCGGCTTTGCTCTGCAGTTGGGCGATGGTCAGTTTCAGAGCGTCATTTTCAATGCGCAGGGCTTCATTCTCGCGCGCAGTCGTCTGAAGCGCGAAGTAATGGCGCCACACACCGCGAACCTTATCGAAGCTGAAGGCGCCGGCCCGTTCGAACGGTGATACGGCAGTGACGGCCCAAACACGAATCAGGCGGCCGTGAGAATCACGTTTGATCTGCACGGCGAGCAGAAGCAACTGCGCCAACAGCACTCCGGTGAGCAGCGAGAGCGACCTATGTTTCGAAGGAATAGCAACCATGGGACACAGTTCTCAGTATTCAGTTCACAGTTTTAAGTAAGACTCAGAAACTCCCAAATCCGTAACTCAAATTATCCGGTACCGAGCTTCACGGCTGGGCGAAAAGCGGGGCCGGTTTCATAGACGCAACCGAAAACTTACAGCTAAAAACCCACAATCAAAAACTAACGATTAATTCAGTCGATGCAAACCTGGCGCAGGAGTTTAAAGTCGCTGAGCATTTTGCCGGTACCGAGCACGACCGAGGCCAAGGGATCATCGGCGATGGAAACGGGCAAGCCAGTCTCCTCGCGGATGCGCTTGTCGAGGTTTTTCAGCAGCGCGCCGCCGCCGGTGAGAACGATGCCGCGATCACTGATGTCCGCGGAAAGTTCGGGTGGTGTACGCTCCAGGGCCACGCGCACGGCGTTCAAAATAGTGGCGACGCATTCGCTAAGGGCTTCGCGGATTTCGCTGTCGTCGATGGTAACTGTGCGAGGCACACCTTCAATCAGGTTGCGCCCTTTCACTTCCATGGTGAGCGGCTTTTCCAGGGGATAGGCCGAGCCAATTTCCATCTTGATTTGTTCGGCGGTGCGTTCGCCAACCAGCAAGTTGTATTTGCGCTTCAGGTATTGCATGACGGCTTCGTCCATTTCGTTTCCAGCCACGCGGACGGAGCGCGAATAGACGATGCCGCTCATGGAGATGACGGCGATGTCGGTGGTGCCGCCGCCGATGTCGACGACCATGTTTCCCGAAGGCTCTTCAATCGGCAGACCCGCGCCAATGGCCGCGGCCATGGCTTGTTCGACGAGATAGACTTCGCTGGCACGCGCGCGATAGGCAGAGTCCTGCACGGCGCGCTTTTCTACCGGGGTGATTTCGCTGGGCACGCCGATAACAATGCGCGGATGCACCAGCACGCGGCGGTTGTGCGCTTTCTGGATGAAGTACGTAAGCATTTTCTCCGTGACTTTGAAGTCAGCGATGACGCCGTCTTTCATCGGCTTGATGGCGACCACGTTGCCGGGCGTGCGGCCCAGCATGTCCTTGGCTTCGCGTCCGACCGCGACTACTTCGCCATTGGATTTGTTGATGGCCACGATCGACGGCTCATTCACGACAATCCCTTTGCCGTGGGAGAACACCAGTGTGTTCGCTGTACCGAGATCGATAGCCAGGTCGGAAGAGAATAGACTGAACACCGACCTGAGGTTGTAACCGTTCTTATTCATTCCCACTTCCCCCCGCGGAGAGACTCCTGATGAAGTCGCACTCCGCGCACAGAATCCCTCTGTGCAATCTTCCATTGTCGCCGGAAACGTTGCTGTACGCAAAACGGCAGGCGACTGCTCCCGAGACTCTACTTCGGCACAACGATGGAAACCTGTTGCTTGGCGGTCCCGCCGCGTCGATTCGAGCCCATGACGACAATCGTATGCTGGCCGGGTTCCAAGGGTTCCGTGAAATGGCGGAACGTGCCGTCGGGCGCAATATTGGCGACGGACTGCCCATTAATGATCAGAGCAGCGCCGGTTTCCGTACGGCCGATGATTTCCGCAACGCGTCCGTGGATCTGCGTGCTTTCAATCTGCAGAACCATGTCCTGTGTTTTGCCCTGGGCCACGAGACTGAACTTAAACATCTCGCTGAATTCGCTGGTTTCTTTTTTTGTGTTCGAGGCGGTCACATTCCAGAAATAGTCGCCGGGGTCCAAGCCTGAAATTTCGGCACTGGAGGTAGAAACATCAACTTTCTTGACGAGTTTGGTGAACATGGTTGTCGAGCTGATGCGCAGGGTATACACAACCGCATCATCGACGGGTTGCCATTCAAATCGAATCTGCGCCGTCTTGGGATTTTCCGAAATGATGGGGGCGAGATTCAGAGGCGCGACCAGCGTGGGGGGCGCCAGCACGTTGGATTTTTGCGTCGGTCCGCCAGTGGGGAAGCTGGCTTTTTCCCACTGGGTCAATTCAATTTTTTCCTGGCCGCGCTGTACCTCAGCCGAACCGGTCGCGACCACGATTTCGTGTTCGTTCTTGGTCGGATCGTTCTTGATGGATGCGCGGCTGTTCTGTCTTACCGACGCGGTGGCATCTTCCACGCTGACCTGAGCCTTGGAATCAGGCGAAGTCCAGTTTGGCGTGGCCAGATCGACCTGGCCGGTGTTGATGCGAACGGCGGTGTTCGAACGATCGCGAGTCACATTGTTTTCTTCAACGGTCACCAGCGATTCGGCCTTCACAGTGTACTCCGTGCCGTCACCGAAAGTGATACGCGCGGCGCCATCAGAGCCCGTTTGGATCAGGTCGCCTTTGTCCAACGAGGTGTGGTAATCGGCTTCCACCCAGGTGACGGAATTCACTTTCTTGACTTGGACGCGGCCATCCAGGTTGACGAACTTTGCCTGCGTCTGGGTGATCGGGGCGTTTTCCGTTTCTACATTGCCGAGCGCTTTGTTTAATTTCGTGGTGGCGATGGTCGTCCAGTCGGGCATGGCCACGAAAAGTCCCGCGATGATAATCACGAAAAGCAGGATCAGATAAACGGCCACGGTTTTATACGTGACGGTGTGCCAGTACACCTCAACGCGATGAATTTTAGGCGCTGCCGGGGGCGCGGGTGGCGGGCCGGTCGGTCTACGAGGTTCGATAGGTGTCTGCGTCGTCACAGTTATAAGAGCAGTGAATGCTCCAATTTCGCAATCTAACACAGTGATTTGCGCGTGCGGGGAGTCCGGAGGTACCGCGTAGTCAAACAACAAATAGCGAACCCGCCGCATTTGCTCTGAGCTGCAATTGGGGGCTAGCGAGAGGCGCCAAAGGGGTTGCCGCGTTGAAAAAAGCGTTGTTTGTCGAAGTCCGGGTCAACGGCCACATCGAAGAATCCCACCATCATCTCGTCGGAGGTTTGTTCGCCCCATCGGACTTCCGCGTCGGGATCGGGGTTGTGGGAGTTGCCGCGGGAGTTGTCGAATCGAGCGACGGCCTGGAGCATTGTGCCGGCTTTCAGGCGCAGAGGAGTGGCCAGCCTGTAACTCAACTGCCAATGAAAGTGGTAGTGGACGCGAAGGAGCGGCTCGACGGCGCGGTCAGGGTGGATGATGTTGTATTCAAAGCTCTTGCCCCGCAGATGCATATGGGGAAAGAAGCTCAGAAGGAGCGCGTCATTTGGCAAAGTGCCGCGGGCTTCGACGCGATAGTCGGGTGCCCCCGGAGGAATCACGAAATGGTCGTTGGTCAGTTGCAGTGTCAAGAGGCGCCGGTGAGGCGGCTGTTTTGTGAAAATCAGACCGATGCGGCTCGCATCCTGTCCGGGCCTGCCGTTGGTGGTGTAGTGCATCTGGAAGACAAGGTCGGAACCGGCGGGGATGTATTTGGCCATGCCCGCAGGCCAATTATCGGGTGTGCTGCCCGGGGCGTAGACCAGCAGGATGTCGCTGTCGGTCCACATGGCGTCGCGTTGGTCTTCGGACGTGGTGAGCATGCCCGCGGTGAAGGGCTTGCCGACGGGCGCGTGGCGCAACCAGGGCGAATCCGGCGGGCGCACATAGACAACTGCGTGATGAACGTTTTGCGGCATGCCCGGCAGGATTTCCGAGGATTGCACCCAGCGTGCTTCGGTGAAGTGCGTGGGCACGATCTCGTAGGTGTAGTCAATTTCGCCGTTGGCAGGGATAGCGACGGGTTGCGGCATTTTTACTTCCACCTCCGGGGCGGGAATCGTCCATCGATCCGCCCACTGGCGTGGGGGTGGAGCGTCAGCGGGATTTCCGGCCGGGGCATCGGCGTTAACCCACGCGGCCAGCATGGCGATCTCGGCGTCAGTTAACGAGGAATCGTTCGAAAACTTGCCGATACCTTTTTCGGCGAACCACGGCGGCATGGTGCGATCCTGAGTGGCCGCGAGGATAGCCTGCGCGTAGCGGCGCGTTTCGCCATACGTCTGGAAGGCCATCGGCGCAATACCTGCGGGGCGATGACACACCTGACAGTGATCTTGCAGGAGGGGCAAAACGTCGCGATAGAACGCTGGCGCCCGTCGCTGGGCATCGCTCGTTTGAGCGATTGTCATGGCAGAGCACAAGGAAAGCACTACAAGCCCAACCAGGGAACAGGCACGGCTGAACTCGCAAAATGCGGTGCGGTGAGACGATAAGGGCAGTGACAGAAGATCAGGAGAGTTGCGCGACACAATGCCCTACTTGTTGCTTCGCTGATGACCCAGGATGAGGCACGTTTCGTCACCTTCCTGGATGGATTGCTTCAGCATGACAAACGCGGCACGCAAAAATCGTTCGACCTCTTCGGTTGTGCCGTTGCCTGCACCGACCCAAACGATCTTGGGTGGCAGTCCCAGAAGTACACTCCGCACCTCGAAGTCAGAGTCCTTCGAAACAATGGGGAAACCATTTGTCTTGGCATGCTCCCAGATCGCCGCGTCGTCTGCGCTGCCCAATCCACACTGATGAACATGCGCCGAACCCGGACAAAGATCGGAGAGGAACTCGATCAGGCGAGGAGAGAGGTTTTCATCCAGGAGAAGCTTCACGCGTTCAGCATTTCCAGTTTGCGTTCGCGGTCAGCCGCGAATGCAAGACAAGCACGGATATCTTGTTCCGTCAGATACGGAAAATCCCGCAGAATTTCCTCGTGCGTCATACCGCTGGCGAGGTAACCGAGTACGTCATAGACCGTGATTCGCAGTCCACGAATGCATGGCTTTCCGCCTCGCTTACCGGGCTCCATAGTGATGATGCCTGCATAATCCATAGCAGCTCACTTTAAGTGAAAATCTGCTCCCGAGCAAATGCAAAAGTCTAAGGCCCGCCGTAGTAGCCGTCGCGGGCTTGGACTATTAAGTCCTTGTTGTAGGTTGTAAGCTGAATTTTGTGATAACCGGCTTCGGCGCCCTTGTCCGGGGCATAGCCGAGTCGATATTGATTGCGAAGCTCTTCTTCGATTTCCGCGTAGATTTTTCCCACGGTCTCTTTCTTCGAGACCTTGAACAGACGTCCGCCAGTTTTCTTGGAAACTTCTTCCAGGATTTTCTTGCCCTCGACGTGTTCCTGTTGAGGATACCGGCCGCCGTGACCACCGTGTCCCCCCGGTCCCATGCCAAAGTTGGAATGATTGCCGTAACCCTCTTCATCGGCATACAAAATGGAATAGACGATCGTGTCGGAGCGCTGAGCAGTTTCGATGGCGTTGGCCAGGGTCTCCTGACTGCCATGATCGACACCGTCTGAAAGAAGGATCAAAGCTTTGCGGCCGTGCTGCTTGCTCATTAGTTCGTCGGAAGCCAGGAAGATTGCGTCGTAAAGGTGCGTGCCACCGCCGCGCCGCGCTCCACTACCGCGACCTGCCCCCCCGGGCCCTCCGCCGTTTGCTCCACGCGAACCGCCACCGCCTCTGGAGGTTAGCTGAGGAGTATCCAGGGACTGCAGCGCCGCCTGAAGTTTTGGCCTGGAATCAGCGAAGTCCTGAAGAAGTGTCACATCGAAATCGAAGTTCACGACGAACGCCAGATCCTTCTTCTCACGCAGCAGATTGTCCAGAAAGCTGTAACTGGCGATTCGCTCCTGATCCAGAACGCGGCGCTGGCTGAGGCTGGTGTCCACAAGAAGGCCCAGTTGCAGGGGCAAGTCGCTTTCCTTCGCGAAATAATTGATGGTCTGCGGGCGGCCATCCTCTGAGAGAGCGAAGGCGTCCTGGTTGAGGTCCGGAACGATCTTGCCATGCTTGTCGCGCACGGTGGCGATCACGTTGACGGTTTTGACGTCAACCGCAATTTTAGGTTCCTGCTGCCCGCGGGCGCCGTCGCCCAGCAGGGTGAAAAGCACCAGGCAGCCAAATGGAACGAGCGCCGCGAGACGAGTGGATACAGAGAGATTGTGTCCAGAAGGGACGTAATTCATTCGACCCCAGAGCAGACTGGCCAAATATCAGGATTCGTCCCCAAGCGAATCACAGGAACCATGTCGCTATGTCTCCAGATTGGACGCAGACTCGCCCGAATAGGTTGGACCGCGAAGCGGAAGCCAGGACGCCAACACCTTCGATCTTGCATGGTGTTGCAGTTCTTGTGGGGAATAGCGCCTACGCATGCGCCGCAGAGGACTTCAGCAGGATATCCAGATCGTCGGGATGAATGGCGCAAAGGAGCGCGTCTTCGCGGTCAATATGCCCCTGATGGATCAGGCTAACAAGCGTCTCTTCCAGGGTGAACGAGCCGCGTTTCTTGGTGAGGGGAATCTCTTGATGAAGATGCTGCAGGGCGTTGCGACGGATGTGGTGCCGAGCCGCGTAGCCAATCATCAACAGTTCCGCGGCGGGAATGCGGCCGCCGGATTTGTTGGGCAACAGGATTTGTGTGTGCACGGCGGCGAGGGCCATGGCAAGTTCCTGGCGGATGGAATTCTGTCGTTCCAACGGGAAAGAATCAGAAATGCGAGCGACGGTGGAAGCCATATCGGTGGTGTGCAGCGTGGAAAAAACCAGGTGGCCGGTTTCGGCCGCAGCCACCGCGATGCGCATGGTTTCCGGGTCGCGCATTTCTCCCACGACGATTACGTCGGGAGCTTGTCGCAGCGCCGCGCGTAACGCCGTAGGGAAATCCGGGGCGTCTGAGCCAATTTCCACCTGCTCAACCACGCTGCGAATGTGTGTGTGCTCGTATTCGATGGGATCTTCGATCATGACGATGTGGCGCGCTTCGCGCAGGTTGATTTCGTGAATGAGCGCGGCGAGCGTGGTGGATTTGCCAGAGCCAGCCGGGCCACCGATCAAGACGAGGCCGCGAGGTAGACGCGCCAGATTGGCGACAGGAGCGGGCAGGTGCAGATCCGCAAACGATGGCACCTTGGAGGGCAGGGCGCGAATGGTGGCAGCAGCGCGGTTGCGTTCGCGATGCAGATTGATCCGAAATCTGCCAATGCCCGGGATTCGGTAAGAAGAATCCGCAATCAGCGATTCCCGATAAACACGAAGCGCGTGGGGAGAAAGGGCGGGTACAACGGCAGCTTCCACATCGGCGCCATCGAGCGGATCGGGCTCGATCTTGCGGAGTTCGCCCTGAATGCGGATACAGGGTGGCGCATTTTCTACCAGGAGAAGATCGCTTCCAGCGCGCGACACCAGAGTCGTAAGCCAGTGGTCGAGCCGGACAGTGGCCGAGGAGTCAGCCGAGCCAGATTCCCGCCCATCATTCATCTCACGAACCAGGCGATTCAGTTCAGCGGAATTATCCATGGCCGCCTCAAAGGATTAGATGCGCCAAGAGGGAAGTTTGAGGCAGTCGGGCAGCGAAAGTCCAGCAGCGAAGGGCGCTACGGCGAAGAAGTCTGCACCACGGGCTTTAATGCGTTTGTCGCCGGCTATACCGCCAGCCCCATTGAAGCCATCAGCTACTGTTCCGTACACGATAACCAGACGCTGTTCGACGCCGTGCAACTGAAATCGGCGGCGACCGACGACATCCATACGCGCGAGAGACGGCAGGTCCTGGCAATGAGCCTGGTGGCATTGGGTCAGAGCGTGCCATTTTTTCTGGCGGGTGACGACTTGCTTCGCTCCAAAGACATGGATGGCAACAGTTTCGATTCCGGCGACTGGTTCAATAAACTGGACTTCAGCTACCAGTCCAATAACTGGGGCACCGGTTTGCCGATCGCCAGCCAGAACCAGGGAAACTGGCCGCTGATGCAGCCGCTGCTTGCCAATCCCGCACTCACTCCGCAGCCTTCGGACATTGCGCATTCCCGCGACGTTTACCGCGAATTCCTTGAAATTCGCGGTTCGTCCGGCCTTTTTCATATGCCAACACAGGCTGAAGTACAAGCCAACCTGCATTTCCTGAACGTAGGGCCGAGCCAAACACCAGGACTTATCGTAATGAAGCTAGACGCTAACAGCGGCGACTTTGGCCGGTACCAGCACATCGTCGTCGTCTTCAACGCAACAAATGCACAGGTAACGTTTCAGAAATCCGCGCTGGTTGGATTGAATTTGCGCCTGCATCCGGTCCAGCAACATTCCAGCGACCCGATCGTGGGTCAATCCACGTTCAACTCGCAGTCCGGGACTGTGGTTGTGCCGGCGCTGACAACCGCGGTGTTCGTGACCAGCAAACCCTAGAATGGGAAAATCGAAGGTGGGATGGACTCGATCTCAACAAACCAAAGGTTACGGAGGGGCTCGTAGTGGACAGCGAAGAAAAATGTCCTGTCAGTGGAAAGCGGAAGTACGCAAGCGAAGGTGAAGCGCTGGCGACAGCCGCACATCAAATTGCAACCGCCCATGCGCCAAAGGGACTCCGTGCATATCGATGCACCTGGTGCGACGCGTGGCATATCACGAAAAATGAGGGAAGAGCCGGGAAAGACCATCGATAAGTGACGGATAAGATTCCGTCAAGCGCATGTCGAGTCGAATCACCGGAGATGAGCGGCGCTTGCCTGGTTTTGGGATAGCGGGAAGGAACCAGGGAGTTTGCTCTTGGCGGATTCCCATCCGAAGGGCACACAAGTTTTGCCTCGTTTCGAGGCAGGTATATATTGGGTGATAGGGTTCGGACCACCCGCGAACCCACCATACTCAAGGCAACAGAGCATCCAAAGGCAAACGGGCAGATGGCCGCAGACGTCAACAAGCAACTGGAACGCGCGAAGAAGTTCCTTGAGAAGAATCGTGTCGAGGACGCGATCGAAGCCTATCTGGGTGTCCTTGAATTAGCTCCACAACATACGGAAGCAAGTCAGGCGCTCGGCGACCTCTACACGCGGCAGGATCAACCAGAGCGGGCGGCCGTCTATTACGGCTACCTGTTTGACTTGCTGGTCGAACCGAAGGACGAAACGAAGGCGCTGGCGATCTTCAATCGCTTTTTGAAGAATTCCCAGTCTTCGCAACCCCCCGAACGCATTGCGCGATACGCATTTCTGCAACAGAAGCAGAACCATGCCGACGAAGCCATGGAGCAGTATTCGAAAGCCGCGGAGATGTTCAAAGAGCTAGACCGCGGAGAAGATGCGCTGTTCTGCTGGGAACGCACGGCGCAACTTGACCCGGACAACATGTCGCGGCAGATGAAAGTGGCGGAAGACGGCAGCGCAGTTGGGAAAGAATGCGCTGGCGGCGAGGGCGTTCCTGCGCGCGGGACAGATCGCGACGGCGGGTGGAGCGGCGCAAGAAGCTCTAAAACTGCTGGGCCGCGCGTATGGACTGGCGCCGCAAGAGCGAAGCGTGGCACTGCTGTACGCCGAGGCGAAACTGCGAAATGGCGAATCGGCGGAAGCGGCGGCGCTACTGGAGCCGTTTGCGCCGAATGAGAGTGACGTCGCGTTTCTGGATACATTTGCGGATGCGCTGCGCCAGGCGGGGCAACTGGACCGCGCGCGAGCAATTCTGGAACGCGTGCTGCGCGAGAAAAACGAAGGAATTACGCGGCTGTTTGATCTTGCCGACGCTTATTCGGACGCGGGCCAGGATACAAAGTCGGTGGAAATTCTGCTGACGCTGAAGAGGCGGATGTTTGCCGACAAGAAACAGACCGGCTTCATGACGCAACTGGAAGAACTGGGAGCAAAGCACCCGGAATCCTTGCCCATCCTGGAATTCTGGGCGGGAATGTACAACGAACTGAATCGCGAATCTCAGTATTTTGAGACGCTCATCAGGCTGTTTGACGCGAATTTCAATTCGGGAAGTTTTGACAAGGCGAGTGAGATTCTTGACCGGCTGGTGGATATCGACGCGTACGACTATCGAAATCAGCAGCGCCTGGAAAAACTGAAAGGCCATGTGGATGAAGGATTCTTGAGGACGGTGGCGGGACGCATGGCCAAGACAGCAACGGTCACGTCAAATCCCGCGCCGCCCAAGACCGTGGCGAGCGCGGAAGTTGCGGAAGCCGCGCCGGTGAACGAAGAAGGCCGCAAGATGCAGGCTTTGGATGACTTGATCGTTCAGACGGAAATCTTCCTGCAATATTCGCTGCAGAGTAAAGCGGTGGAACGCCTGCAAAAAATTGCCGCGATGTTTCCGGGGGAAGAGGCGAGGAACGCGCGGCTGCAGAATCTGTATCAGATGGCCAACTGGTGGCCGCAAACTATCAGCAAAGAAAGAATCGGCTCCGCGCGTCGCGCGGCAACTCCCGTGGAAGAAACGAAGCCCACGGGACCGACCGGCCGGACGGGCACGTACACAGCGGAAACTCTGCGGGACTTGACGAAGATTTCGGAGATCAATCAGAAAATTTTCCGGCAACAAACGCCGCGGGCCATGCTGAATACCACGGTGAGCGAAGTTGGCACGTATATGAAGGCGGGGCGAACTCTTGCGGTGATTGGCGTGCCGGGGCGCCCTCCAGAAATTGCGGCGGAATATTGCACTTCAGGACTGAAGCCAGCGCCTGGGGCGCAGGTGGTTTTTCTGATCGCGCAGATGGAAAAAGCGATACCGGACGAACTGGGCGGCCTGGTGGTTGACGCCAGCGAGGGCTCGATTCTGACGGAACTCGGTTTGGAGACGGCGCTGGGCGTAACGATTACGGATAAAGAGACGCAGGCGCCGGCAGGAATGCTGATCGTCGCGCACCAGACGGCGCATCACTGGAAGGCAAACGAAACCTATTTTCTGCAGGCGATTGGCGACCAGATGCTGATGAGCGTGAGCCACACGCGATTGCGATCACTGGTGCGCCGCATGGGCGTTTCCGATGACCGCACGGGACTGCTCAGCAGAACGTCTTATGTTGGCTGCCTATTGAATGAGGCCGACCGCGCGCGCACGCAAGGGACGCCGCTTTCGCTGGCGATACTGCAGATCGACCGAGGGGCGGAGATGCTGCGGCAGCAGGGAGAATCGCCGCTGGAGAAATTCCTGGAACAACTGGCGCGATCGTTGCAGCCGATGGTGCGGCAAAACGACATGGCGGTGAAATATACTTCGTGGGCGCTCGCGTTTATACTTCCCGACACCTCGCTATCGGGCGCCCATAACCTGGTGGAAAAACTGCGGCGGGCCGCGGCGGGTGTGCGGCCGCCATGGGATTCGACGCAGATCACGCTGAGCGCGGGGATCGTGGAAGCGGCAGCGAGGCAGGAATACGATAGCGAAGATATTGTGACGGACCTGATCAATCGAGCGGAATTCAGCATGGAAGAAGCAAGAAAGCGCGGTGGAGATACAGTGGTGGCGGAAGAACGAAAGACCTGAGGCTGCGTACCGCACGAGAACGGCCCAAAGCATCTCATTTCCCGAACGAAAATAAGAGAGGAAGAACATGTTTCCAACGGATATTGTGATTGTGGCTGGCGCGCGCACGCCCATGGCCCGATATACAGGGAGCTTCTCCGAAGTATCTGCAATCGAGCTGGGCGCGCTTGCCTCCAAGGCCGCCATTCAGCGTTCGGGCGCGGATCCCGGCGATTTTGATCACGCAATTTTCGGCAATGTGCTGCAGACGAGTGCGGATGCGATTTATGGAGCGCGCCATGTTGGCCTGAAGGCGGGATTGAAAGTGGAGACGCCGGCGGTGACGGTGAATCGCTTGTGCGGGAGCGGCATTGAAGCGATCGCGCAAGCCGCGCAACGGTTGCTGCTGGACGAAGCGACGATGGTGCTGGCCGGTGGCATGGAGAACATGACGCAGGCACCGTTTGTGATTCGCGGCGCGCGCACGGGCTGAAACTTGGTGGCGGCGCGTTGGAAGATTTCCTTTTTGTGGGGTTGACGGATAGTTATTGCGGGCTGCCGATGGCCATTGACCGCGGAGAAACTCGCGGAACAAACAGGGATCACGCGAAAAGATTCCGATGCCTACGCGTTGCGGAGCCAGCAGGCTGCAGACGCTGCGTATAAGGCCGGGTATTACAAAGAGGAAATTGTTCCGGTGGAAGTGAAGCAGGGAAGGAAGACGATTGTGGTGAGCGAAGATGATCACCGGCGGCCGGAAACGACAATGGAGACGCTGGAAAAGTTGCCGCCGTCCTTCAAGAAAGACGGGATGGTCACGGCGGGAAACGCCAGCGGGATCGTGGATGGAGCCGCGGCGGTGGTGGTGACGCGGGAAAAGACCGCAAGAGAGCGCGGACTGAAACCGATCGGAAGAATTGTTTCCTGGGCGGTGGCAGGCGTGGATCCCAGCATCATGGGAATTGGCCCGGTGCCTTCGACGAGAAAAGCGCTGCAGCTTGCGGGGCTGAAGCTGGAGCAGATCGATCGCGTGGAAGTGAACGAAGCATTCGCATCGCAATATCTTGCGGTGGAAAAGGGACTGGAGCTTGATCGCGATAAAACGAACGTGAACGGAGGAGCGATCGCTCTCGGTCACCCGCTTGGCGCGTCTGGAACGCGCCTTGTTATCACCGTGCTGAATGAATTGCGCCGGAAAGGTCTGCGATACGGACTTGCCACCGCCTGCATTGGCGGCGGGCAGGGAATCGCGATGATTGTGGAAGCCTTGAGTAACTGACGGAAGAGTCTTCGGAAGAAACCTTTGGTACACTCTTGCGGGTGGATGGTTCCTGCCAGATCGACATGAATCCGCGGATTTGAGGAACGAGAATGGCGATACAGAGAGTCGGCGTTGTGGGGTGTGGGCTTGATGGGAGCGGGGATTGCGCAAGTGAGCGCGCAGTCCGGATTCACAACCGTTGTGCGCGAGGTTAGTTCGGAGCTTGCTGGAAAAAGGGATTAAGAGCATCGAGAAGAATCTTGCACGGCATGGTGGAAAAGGGCACGATCACCGAAGCAGCGAAGAGCGAAATTCGAGGACGGCTGGAAGGGACGACTTCGCTGGAGGATTTGAAGGATTGCGACGTGGTCGTGGAGGCGATCATCGAGCAATTGCCGGCGAAGCGCGAATTGTTCACGGCGCTGGACGCCATTTGCCCGCGCGTCCACGATTTTTGCCAGCAATACATCTTCGCTGACGATCACGGAAATTGCCGCGGCAACGAAGAGGCCACAGCGATTTGTGGGGCTGCATTTCTTCAATCCGGTGCCGGTGATGAAATTGGTCGAGGTGGTGAAGACGATCGCGACCGATCCGGGCGTTTACGAAGAAATGGTGGGCGTTTGGCGCGAAGCTGGGGAAAACGCCGGTGCGAGCGAATGACAGCGGCGGCTTCATCGTGAACCGGCTACTGGTGCCCTATCTGCTGGATGCGATTCGGGCGCTGGAGGAGGGCGTCGGCTCCGTCGTTGATATCGACAATTCCATGAAACTTGGCTGCGGCTACCCGATGGGGCCGTTTACGCTGCTGGATTTTGTCGGGCTGGATACGACGTCTTATATTTCGCACATCATGTTCGATGAATTCAAAGAAAAGCGTTTTGCGGCCCCGCCACTTCTGAAGCGGATGGTGCTGGCGGGATGGCACGGGAAGAAGTCGGGCCGGGGATTTTACGACTACGCGGATCCGGCGAATCCGAAGCCGATTCAGCTATAAGGAAAAGCACATGGCCTACGAAAATCTGATTTACGAAAAGAAAGACGGGATCGCCTGGATTACTTTCAACAGGCCCAAAGTACTGAACGCGCTGAACCGCAAGACGATCGAGGAACTTCAGGCCATTTTGACGGATGCCCGCGATGACGCCGCGGTGCGCGTGCTGATTCTGACCGGCTCTGGAGAAAAAGCGTTTGTTGCCGGCGCGGACATCAACGAACTGGCGCAGCAGACTCCGGTAGGTGGAAAAGAATTTTCGCTGTACGGCCAGGGAGTATTTCATCTGCTCGAGACGATCGGCAAGCCCTCCATTTGCGCGATTAATGGATTCGCGCTTGGTGGGGGCTGCGAACTGGCGCTTTCCTGTTCGATTCGGCTGGCGAGCAAGACCGCGAGATTGGGCCAGCCGGAAGTGAAGCTGGGGATTCTTCCCGGTTATGGAGGGTCGCAGCGATTGGCGCGATTGTGCGGCAAGGGGGCTGCGCATGAACTTTGCCTGACAGGGGAAATGATCAACGCGGAAGAGGCGCAACGCATCGGCTTGGTGAATCACATTTACGAGCCGGCGGAATTGCTGCCTGCCGCCGAAGCCATGGCGAAAAAGATCATCGAGAAAGCGCCGCTAGCTGTGAAATACTGCATGGAAGCAATCGAGCGCGGCGTGGAGATGCCACAAGAAGAAGGGCTATTCCTGGAAGCGACGCTGTTCGGGGTGTGCTGCGCCACGGAAGACATGCGCGAAGGCACAAAAGCATTCCTTGAGAAACGGCAGGCGAACTTCCAGGGCAAATAAAATATGGCAACGGCAGAGAAACTTCGACCTACGAAAATCGATGGCGGACTCAGCGCCACAGGTTTGCGCTTTGGAATTGTGGTGAGCCGCTTCAACAGCTTCATCACGGAGCGGCTGTTGCAGGGAGCGTTGGACGCTTTGCAGCGAGCGGGCGCGACGGATAAGGATGTGGATGTGGTTCACGTTCCGGGTTCGTTCGAATTGCCGCTCAGCGGCAAAGAAGCTTGCGGCAACAGGCCGGCATAATGCGCTGATCGCGATCGGCTGCATTCTGCGCGGGGAAACGGCGCACTACGATTACGTTTGCTCGGAAACGGCGCGCGGCCTGCAACTCGCCCAGATGGATAGCGGCGTGCCGATTATGTTCTGCGTGCTGACGTGCGACACGCTCGAGCAGGCTATTGACCGCGCAGGATTAAAGGGCGGAAACAAGGGCTTTGAAGCGGGCCTCGGTGCCGTGGAGATGGCGCAGTTGATGCAAAAGCTTCGCGGGGCTGCGAAGTCCGGCGGCCTCTGGAAAAAGGCGGGGCAAATAAGATGTCGCTGCGGACCAAGTCGCGCGAGTTTGCCATGCAGATGCTGTTTCAGTGGGATATGAGCAAGCAGGATTTGACGAAACTGGAAGGGAAGTTCTGGAAGGGCGCAAAGGCTGCCGAGCAAACGCGCAATTTTGCGAACCAGCTATTCGAGGGCGCGGCTCACGATACGATCGCCCTCGACGAGCTGATTTCGAAACACGCCGATAACTGGCGATTGGAGCGGCTTGCCGCCATCGATCGTGCCATCCTGAAACTTGCGCTGCACGAAATGCGCGCCACGGATACGCCGCCGAAGGTGGTCATCAACGAAGCGGTGGAGCTGGCAAAGAAATTCTCCTCGCCCGAAGCAGGAAAATTTGTGAACGGGATTTTGGATGGCTACCGCAAATCCTTGCAACTGAAATAGCAGGCGAAGCGGATTACCGGGACGCGGCATTCATGTACGAATCACACCTTCAAATACTTTGACTGCCGCGCCGCTCACGCGAGGGGTAAGTTTTTTGCCGGACTGCGTGACTTCCACTTCAATCTGACTGGGGCGACCCATCTCGACCCCCTGCGTAATGCCAAGCGTTTGCGCCGCGCCAAGTCTTCCGTGTTTAACAAGGTAGGCGCCGAGCGATCCGGCTGCGGAACCGGTCGCCGCATCCTCGTAGAGTTCCCAGGGCATCATGCCGCGGGCGAATGCGAGGTGACTGCCGCCCAGCGCAAAGCAATAGGCGAGGGCCCCTTGCTTTGCCGAAAAGCCGCGCAAGTTCCACCATGTTCATCTGGATTTTCTGCCAGAGCCGCGCGATTGCGCAAGCGGCACCATCAGATTGAAAATTCCGGTGGAGACGAATTCGGGCTCAAGTTTGGGATCGAGATCTTTCGGAGCGAGACCCAGAGCGGCAGCGAGTTGCTTTTTCTGGATTTTGGAAGGCTTAAAAGACGGCTTCCCTTTGCGTCATGGTCACGCGCAGCGGGCGGCCATCCTTGAAACGGATCTCCACGGGCAGGACGCCGGCGCCGGTCTGCTGCAGAATATGGACGCCGCCTTCCTGCGCGGGAACGACGCCGAGTTCGGCGAGAAGAAACCAAGTGCCGATAACGGGATGCCCGGCCAGCTTCAATTCCTCTTTCGTAGTGAAAATGCGCAGCCTGGCCAGGGCCCGGTCATCCGTGGGCTTTTGCACGAAGACAGTTTCCGAAAGATTCATTTCGCGGGCGATGGCGAGCATCTGGTCGTCAGAAAGACCGTCGCCGTCGGTGATGACAGCCAGCGGATTGCCCTGGAATCGTGTAGTGGTGAAAACATCCAGCGTGAAGAAGCGGTGATTCATTTGGTCTCCGTGAGAATGGTCAGCCAATTCTAGCGAATAGATATTCAGATCCGTTCCAGTTGGCTGACAGTCCTTTCATTGAGCGACATTCCCTGTGTTAAGCGTGGATCTTGGGTTCCAGTAAAAGAATGTGCACTTCTTCGTCGGCAACGGGCAAGTGTTCCACGCCACGCGGCACGATGATGAATTCACCCTGGTTAACAATGGCTTCGCGATCGCGGAATTTCATGCGGAGTGTGCCTTTCACGACCAGGAACAGTTCGTCTTCGTTATCGTGGTGATGCCAGATGAACTCGCCCTTGAGTTTCACGGCTTTTACCTGGCAATCATTCAGTTCACCGATGACTCGCGGGTTGCAGTAGTCATGAAACTTCGCAAATTTCTCGTTGAGATTTACTGTGTACATGCGCCCACCCTAAAGCTTCTGAACCTGTACCGGCGACAGCCTGTAAAACGCGCCGCGTGATCGCGGAATCATTTGTTTCGGAATACAGGCGCAACAGGTTTTCCGTGCCTGACGCGCGCACCATGGCCCAGCCGAAACCATCGAGATAGATTTTAATGCCGTCCATGTCCTCACGGCGGGTAATTTGCCAGTTGGCCAGGTTTTTGAGTTTTTCGTCGGAGAAATAAGCGATAGCTCTTTCTTTCTGCCCCGGCTTCACGTCCAGATCCACGCGACCGTAATGGTGTTCTCCAAACTCGGCATGGAGAGAGTTGATCAATTCGACCGAGAGATTTGCCATGCCAGGCCATCAATTCGGCGAGGAGCAGGGCGGAAACAGTGGCGTCGCGTTCCGGCAAATATAAGCTTGTGCCGATGCCGCCGCTCTCTTCGCCGCCGATCAGGATATTTCGCTCCAGCATGAGCTCGCAAATGTATTTGAAGCCGATGGGGACTTCATAAAGTTTGCGGCCGTATTTTGCGGCAAGCTTATCGATCAATTTCGTGACGGAGAAGGTCTTGGCGATGTCGCCGGGCAGATTTCGAGTGCCGATGAGATGCCAGACCATGAGAGCGAAAATCTGGTGAGGATTGATGAAAGCGCCGTCGCGATCAATGGCGCCGATGCGATCGCCATCGCCATCAGCAGCCAGGCCCGCATCATACTTTCCCTTCAAGACAGCCTGGCGAAGCGCATCGATGTGCGGCTCGATGGGCTCTGGGTGAATGCCGCCAAAGTTGGGGTCGCGCGTGCCGCGAATTTCGTCGCAGACCACGCCGTTGCGAGTGAACAATTCAGGCAGAAGCCCAGCAGCCGAGCCATACATGGGATCCGCGACAAAACGGAACTTGGCCTTGCGGAGGCGCTCCCAATCAATGAGTTTCTCCACGGTGTCGAGATAAGGAGCGCGCGGATCGAGCGCATGGATCAAATCTTTACGCGGCGGTAAGGGCTGCGCGCCATTCGAAAGCACGATTGCCAGTTCCTTCTCGATTTGCGCCACGATCGAGGGCAACGCGCTGCTGCCATAGCTGGCTTTGTACTTGATGCCGTTCCAGCGAGACGGATTGTGACTGGCGGTAATCATGATGCCGCCAGCAGCCTGACGCTGGCGCACCAACAGCGAGATGGCAGGCGTGGGACAGGGTTTATCCGCAAGCCAAACGGGAGTGCCCGTGGAGCTGACAACGTCGGCAACCGCGGCGGCGACTTCCTCGCTCAGGTTGCGATGATCGTAGCCGATGAGCACACCCTTGCGCGCGATCTTCGCCGCGAACGACGTAACGAGCGATGGCTTGCGCCACAAGGCGTGAATTCGGGAGAGTGAAGTCTTGGTCAATGACACCGCGCCAGCCATCTGTACCAAACTTGATGGAATTCATAGGTTGAAAGTATACGCGAAGCCGAAGAAGCGCTAAATACTGGGAGGGCAGGAGGAACTGGTCGAGTAGCACCTGGGCGAGGAAAGGAATCCCGATGGGAACGACGCCAGCCTTGCATGTAGAACTCGTAGTTCGGAAGAGCGTCGGCTAAAGCAAACTTTTGTGCTTGCGCTCTTCGAGGGCTTTGACAATTTTGCCGACATCCTGGGCGCGATCGCGGGGGCAAATGAGCAGTGCGTCCGGCGTGTCGACGACAACAAGATCTTGCACGCCAACGGCCGCAACGAACTTGTGAGGGCTCCAGAAGAAATTGCCCTCTGAGTCGAGTGATTGCCCGGGCCCTTCAAAGATATTTTCGCCGGGATGTTTAGCGAGCAAGTCATACACGGCACCCCAAGAACCGATGTCACTCCAGCCGATGTCGGCGGGGATGACGAGGACGCGAGGATCGCCGGCTTCGCGTGTTGCCCGCTCCATGATGGCATAGTCCACGGAAATGTTTTCCAGCTTGGGGTAAACCTTCTTGAGGTTTGCTTCATAGCTGGGCTTCCCAATGTGCGAAGCAAGCGATTCGAGCAGCTGATGCGTCTTCGGGAGATAACTCTTCAATGCGTCCAGGTACGTGGAAACGCCCCAGAAGAACATGCCTGCATTCCATTGATAGAGCCCCGCAGCGAGATATTCTTTGGCCGCGGCAAGTTCTGGTTTCTCCGTAAAACGACGAACGGAGAAAACCGGGAACCCTTCGGCATTCGTTGGCTCGCCCATTCGCTCGATGTAGCCAAAGCCGGTCTCGGGCCGCGTAGGAGGAATGCCCAGCACGACCATGCGAGAAGAATTGCCGGCGAGATGGAGAGCAGCTTTTACGATGCTTCGAAAGCGATCAGGCTGCGCAATGTAGTGGTCCGCGGGTAAGACGGCCATCACCGTATCGGCGTTGGCCGCATGGCGGATGTGAATTGCTGCAAGGGCAATCGCGGCTGCCGTGTTTCGGCCAACTGGCTCGGTGAGGACGCGCTTCCTTGCCGGCGCGGGAAGCTGCTTGCGAAGCGCGACGGCCTGGCTCCGCGTTTGTTACCGTCCAGATATTCTTCGCCGGAATCAAGGGCAGCAGTCGCGCCACGGTTTGTTCGAGCATGGTGGTCTTGCCAATGATATTCAGTAATTGTTTCGGAGTGCTGGTGCGGCTACGCGGCCAGAATCGCGTGCCGCGGCCGCCAGCGAGGATGACAGCGTGGGTCTGCAATGGTTTTTCTGTCATAAGCGCTTACTCCACGAAGACCTGGGACACGGCGTTTTCATCGAGGCCCTGGTTCAGCAACTGTTTTCGAAGCAAGTCAGGTTGCGGCACATAAACGCGCAACAGAGCGGTTGCTTCGTCCGGCTGCAGGTAGAGGGTCGGCAAGGACGCGGGCAGAAACCAAGCCGTGCCGGCTCGATAGGCCATGGACACGCCATCATAGAGCCGACCAGAGCCTTCCAGAATGATCACCAACTGAAAATGGCTTGGGTCCGTCTCGATGGCGGTGGTGCGGTCGCAATCCCAGCGTTCCGTGGCGAAGAACTGGCAGGCAGCGAGCAGGCGAATATTGGCGTCGGGAGAATGTAAGGCGAGCGGAGGAATTTTGCCGGCGCGAGTGCCATCAAAATTTGTGACCTCCAAGGCCTTGTCAATGTGAAGTTCACGGGGCTTGCCGGAGGCGTCGACGCGGCCAAAATCGTACACGCGATAGGTCAGGTCCGAATATTCCTGGACTTCGCAGAGGACCATGCCGGGCCCGATAGCGTGCTGCGTTCTGGCTGGAACAAAATAGGTTTCGCCGGGCGTGCACGGGTTGGTGGATGAAAAGATCCTCAAGAATGTTATTTGCCAGGGCTTCGAGAAATTGCTCGCGCGTGACGCCGGGCTTTAATCCAAGAAGGAGTTCCGCGCCGGGTTGCGCTGAAAGGATATGCCACATTTCGGTCTTGCCACGCCCCCCGGCAGCCTGCTCGTGTTTGGCGGCGTAGGCGTCGTCGGGATGCACCTGAATGGATAACTTGTCGTGAGGGAAAATGAATTTCACCAGAAGAGGGAAATCGCGGGTAGCGATCTACGTGTGTCCCACGCCATTCTGCCGGCATGGCGCGCCAGCTTTCGCCGAGTGATTTTCCGGCAAACGGGCCGTTGGCAATGCGGCATTCCTGACCGGTGAGCCACGCTTCGCCGAGGAGTTCCTGCAAGTTGGTCTTGTCTGGAAACAAAGGGGCAAGCGAACGCGCGCCCCAGGGACGCGGACTGAAGATCGGCTCAATGCGCGATAGAACAGGTTCCAGCACGGTCAGGAAGCAGCTTCGGCGCGCGAAAAGAACTTCTTGCAGACGTCGCAAGCCTTCATCGATGCGTTCGATCGACGTGGCATAAGACAACCGAAGGAAACCGGGGGCGCCGAATGCCTCGCCGGGCACAAGAGCGACATGCGCTTTCTCCAGCAGAAGCTTGGCGAGATCCGTGCAGGTTTTCGCGTGGGCGTTTTTGCCATCACCGAGGTGCGCGGAAATATTTGGGAAGGCGTAGAAAGCGCCGCCAGGCCACTCGCAGGTGACACCGGGGATCGCGCGCAACCCTTCGACGATGCGCTTGCGGCGCTTGGTGTATTCCGCAAGCATTAAAGGGACAGTCTCCATGCTTCCGCGCATGGCTTCCAGCGCGGCGTATTGTGCGATGGAGGTGGGATTGGAGGTGGACTGGCTTTGTACCTTGGTGATTGCCTGAATCAGCGGCTCGGGAGCAAGGGTATAGCCGATGCGCCAGCCGGTCATCGCAAAAGTTTTGGAGACCGAGCCGACGATGATGACATTCTGTTTCGAATTCTTGGCACTGGCGATCGAGAAAGACTTGTGGGGTTCATAGACGAAGTGCGAATAGCATTCATCGCCCATCAACCAGATACCGTGCTTGTTGCAGACAGCCAGAATGCGCTCGAATTCTTCGGGATCGACCACTCCGCCCGTGGGATTGCTGGGCGAATCGATGATCACCATCTTCGTTTTCGGCGTGATGGCTTTCTCGATGTCGGATGCCTTCGGGACAAAGCCGGTCTCCGGGTACGTGTGAATAATCACAGGGGTGCCGCCGGCATACTTGATGATGTCCGGATAGCTTACCCAGTAAGGAGCCGGAAGAATGACTTCATCGCCGTTCTGGATGAGCACGGAAATCGCTGTTGAAGATCGAATGCTTGCCGCCGACGGTGACGACGCATTCCTTCGCCGAATAGTCAGACCCGAGTTCGCGCTTGTGCCACGCAGCGATCGCTTCGCGCAGCGGCATGATGCCGCCGGTGGGAGTGTACTTGGAGCGATTTTCCTCGATGGCCTTGATCGCGGCTTTCTTGATGTGGTCGGGAGTAGGGAAGTCCGGCTCACCGGGGCCGAAGTCGGCGATGTCCACGCCCTTGGATTTCAATTGCTCGGCGGCGCTGATGACCGCGGCAGTCGGTGAGATTTGGATGCGGTTGATGCGATTGGTGAATTGCACGGGCTCTCCTCGGAGCGAAGCAGCGGTTGTAACCAAGTAGTTTTCAGGAAATCGCGAAGAAATTCAATGAGCAACAATGTTCCACCGCATAAGCGAGCTCAAGACACTTTGGCGCGCAGCCGTTGCTCGACCGACGGGGGCACCAGACCGGTCAACGGGCCACCGAAGTTGGCGATCTCGCGGACAACTTTGGCGCTCAGGTAGCTGTAGGTTTCGCCGGGCATCATGAACACAGTTTCCAGGCGGGGTTCGAGTTTGCGGTTCATGAGGGCCATCTGCAGTTCGTATTCGTAATCGGAAACCGCGCGAATGCCGCGAAGGATTACAGCGGCGCCACGTTTGCGGGCATAGTCCACCAGCAAACCTTCGAACACGTCGATTTCCACGGACTCCCATTGCTTGGTAACTTCCCGGAGCATTTCCACGCGCTCTGGCACGGAGAACATCGGCTCTTTTTCGGTGTTTTTCAGGACGGCAACGATCAGCCGGTCGAACATTTTTTGGCCGCGTTCGATCAAGTCCAGGTGGCCGTTGGTGACGGGATCAAACGAGCCAGGATAGATGGCGACAGAGGTTTTCATGCGTGTCGATGAGTGTCCGGGGCACATTCTACTCTAATCAATCAGCAAAGCGCGAGGGAACTTGCCCCACGACAGGCCGTGCTACGCCGAACAGAGTCATAAGTCTTCAGGCCGAAAGGAGAGACCACGGCGCGTACATTTTCTGCGTGTTATAACGATTTAATAGGGCTATATTGTGGCACTGGGATTTCGGAGGATGACAGATGAGCCGTGGTTTGTTCACAGGGAAGGCCATTTTTGCGGCAGCAGTTCTATGTATTGTAGGGAGCATGCAAACACGAGCGCAATCTCCAGTCTGAACTGAACGTGATGCCGCTGCCTGCCAAAGCGCAGCTGGGTAGCGGCTCGCTGAAGATCGATGCCGGTTTCACCCTGGCGTTTACGGGATACCGCGAGGCTCGCCTGGACCGCGCGGGACATAGGTTTATTGTGCAGCTCAACCGGCAAACCGGACTCGTGTTTGGTCCAAGCGCGGCGGACGCGGACGCCGCAAAAGCAACGCTGGTTGTAACCACCGATCACGCCAGCAAGCCGGTGCAGGAACTGGGCGAGGATGAGTCCTACACGCTGGAAGTCACGCCAACCGGCGCAAAACTCCATGCCGCCAATCCCCTCGGCACGATGCACGGACTGCAAACCTTTCTTCAACTGGTCTCCATCACGGCGGATGGTTTTGCGGCACCAGCAGTCAGCATCCAGGATCAGCCGCGATTTCCCTGGCGCGGGCTGATGATCGATGTGTCGCGGCACTTTATTCCGCTGCCAGTGCTGAAACGCAATTTGGATGGGATGGAAGCCGTAAAACTGAACGTGTTCCACTGGCATCTTTCGGACAATCAGGGTTTCCGCGTGGAAAGCCACAAATTCCCGAAACTTCAGGAGCAGGGTTCCGACGGCCTGTACTACACGCAGGATGAAATCCGCGATCTGATTGCCTATGCGCGCGACCGAGGCATTCGAGTTGTGCCGGAGTTTGATATGCCCGGCCACAGCACTGCCTGGTTCGTTGGCTACCCAGAACTCGCCAGCGGACCCGGCCCGTACCAAATCTGGCGTGCATGGGGCGTGGCCGATCCCGCGATGGATCCCACGAATGAGAAGACCTACAAGTTCCTGAACGATCTCTTCGCGGAAATGGCGAAACTGTTCCCCGATCAGTATTTCCACATTGGCGGCGACGAGGTGAACGGCAAAGAGTGGGACGCGAATCCGAAGATTCAGGAGTTCATGAAATCGCACAACATCAAGAACAATGAGGGACTGCAAGCCTATTTCAGCCAGCGGGTACAGGAATTGGTGGTCAAGCACGGGAAGACGCCGGTCGGCTGGGACGAAATCCTTGTGCCGGGAGTGCCCAAGAACATCGTGATTCAGTCCTGGCGGGGAAGCAGAGGCGCTGGCCACGGCCGCGAAGGAAGGCTATCGAGGGATTCTGTCCAACGGCTACTACATCGATCTCGGATGGAGCGCGGCGCGGCACTACGCTGTTGATCCGATGGGAGGAGCCGCGGCAAGCTCTGACGCCGGAAGAGAAGGAGCGAATCCTGGGCGGCGAAGCCACGATGTGGTCGGAGTATGTCAACTGGGAAAACATCGATTCGCGCATCTGGCCGCGGACGGCCGCGATTGCGGAGCGCTACTGGTCTCCTCAAAACACGACGGACGTGGCTTCGATGTATGCGCGCATGGAAGCGGAAAGCACGCGGCTGGAATGGCTGGGGCTGACCCACCGCACCTACCAGCGGCAGATGGTGCAGCGCATGGCGGGTTCCGGCTCTCGCCGAAGAAATCGTGGCGCTCAGCACCTTGACAGAGGCGCTGGAACCGGTGAAGGATTATGAGCGCGAGGCTGACAAGATCGAGCCGTCGAACCAAACGCCTTTGAATCGCGTGGTGGATGCGGTGCATCCGGAAAGCGAAGTGTCACGACGATTCTCCGTGGCCGTGGACCAGTTCCTGGCTTCTTCCTGCAAAGACGCTGGGAAAGCTGCCGCAGCTTGCGCAGCCCAACTTGCTCAGTGGGCAGGAAACGACGCGCATCTGCAACCCCTGGCGCAGCAGTCATCTTTGGTGAAGGAAGCCAGCCAGCCTCCGAAGCATTGTCGCAGGCGGCTGAACTTGCCCTTGGGGCGCTGGACCGAATTACACAGGGGCTCCCCTTCGCCGCGGACTTGGCAAACAGCAAGTTGCGGCGCTCAACGCCTACGAACAGCAGGCGCACAAATCGCAACTGACCCTTCCGGCGCGTGCCGCGTTTCAAAAATTGATCGAGGCGGCGAGCTCTCGGCGGAGCCTGCGCGAACGGGAAATAGAAAACGTCCAGCGGATACACGGCGTTCAAGGGCGTGTTCTGGAGTCGCCGTTAACCTAGAGGAAACTGACCATTCAGTGCTAAAAAGGCGCCGTTTAGCGGAAGGATGTTGAAATCCGACTAAATTAGTCTTATTCTAAGTGCTGAAATATCTAATGATTTGCACTTCAATGTTGGAAGGGCGTAGGAGTTGACAATGGGACAGTTTCCCGGGTATAGTTTAATTGCGACTTTTTCAGTCGGATATGCATCCGCTGCACGCAGGAATGCCGGGAAACGACATGTTTAAGCTTTCAAAGAAGGCGGATTACGGGTTGATCGCGATGAAGCATCTCGCCAACCACCGCCAGGAACACGCCTGCAGCGCGAATGAAATTGCCGAAGAATACGGCATCTCTGGAACCTTGATGGCCAAGGTGCTGCAGAAGTTGGCAAGACAGAGTTTAGTAGTTGCCAAGCACGGCTCAAGTGGCGGGTACCAATTGGCGAAGAACGCGGAAAAGATCAGCGCCCTGGAAGTGATCACCGCCATTGATGGACCGGTTCTGATCACATCGTGCGTGACGAACCACGGAAATTGTGACGCGACCGACCGCTGCTCCATCAAAGAACCATTGCAGCGCGTGAATGAGAGCATTTTGGGAGTTCTGAGCACGGTGACCATCGCGCAGTTGAGCGAGGACAAGCCGGAGCCAGCAGGGCTTGTGGAATTGAAGGGAATCGACCGCGTGGCCGCAGTTCGCTAGGCGGGAGTTTTGGATCGAAGGAGAACAGGGAAATGGCCGTCAAGCTGCCGATTTACATGGACAATCACGCTACCACGCCGATGGATCCGCGCGTGTTGCAGGCGATGCTGCCGTATTTCACAGAGAAATTTGGCAACGCGGCGAGCCGCAACCACTCCTTTGGCTGGGCCGGTGAAGAAGCGGTGGAAACAGCGCGCCAGCAGATTGCTTCCCTGATCAATGCCACCGCCAAAGAGATCATCTTCACCAGCGGGGCGACGGAATCTGACAACCTGATGATCAAAGGCGTCGCGGAAATGTACCGCGAAAAGGGCAATCACATCATCACGCAGGCGATCGAGCACAAGGCTGTGCTGGATACCTGCAAGCGCCTGGAGAAGAACGGCTACGAAGTAACGTATTTGCCGGTGCAGAAAGACGGCCGCGTGAATCCCGAGGATGTGCGGAAGGCCATCAAGCCGACCACGATCCTGATTACGATCATGTACGCGAATAACGAAATTGGCGTGATCAACCCAGTCGCCGAGATCGGCAAGATTGCGAAGGAACACGGGATCATTTTCGCGGTTGACGGCGTGCAAGCTGTTGGAAAGATCCCCGTCGACGTCATCAAGGACAATATCGACCTTCTGGCCATTTCCGGCCACAAGATCTATGGCCCCAAGGGAGTTGGAGCGTTGTATGTGCGGCGCCGCAATCCCTCGCGTGCAGCTCTCCGCCATTATTGATGGCGGTGGCCATGAACGCGGCATGCGCTCCGGCACACTGAATGTGACGGGGATCGTAGGACTGGGTAAAGCCTGCGAACTCTGTCAGCAGGAAATGGCGGAAGAGGGCGCGACGGCTGAGCAAGTTGCGCGACCGGCTGAAGAGCCGGCTTGGAGGCCAAGCTGGATGAAGTTTTCATCAACGGTTCTCTGGAGCATCGGCTCCCGAACAACCTCAACATGAGCTTCGCTTATGTCGAAGGCGAATCGCTCTTGATGGGGATTAACGACGTGGCGGTTTCAAGTGGTTCCGCGTGCACCTCGGCAACCCTTGAACCCAGTTACGTACTCAAAGCACTAGGCGTAGGTGAGGATCTGGCACACACCTCGATCCGCTTCGGCTTGGGGCGTTTCACGACCGAGGAAGAAGTCGATTACGTGATCGACAAAATGGTGCAGGTTGTTACCAAGCTACGCGAGCTTTCGCCACTTTATGAAATGGCCAAGGAAGGCATCGACATTTCCAAGGTCAAGTGGCAAACAGCGTAATTCAAGGGAATAATGAAGGGAAAGAAAATGGCAAGCGTTATAGCAAGTGAAGGAACTCTCAGGATTCACCGGTCGATTGCCGGAACTTCGGCGCCGTTCCGGGTTACGTATCAGCCGTATCAGGACAGCGATGAACCGGCGCCGGCGGCCGAAAAAGCGTTTTATCATCTCCAGGATGTACGGGAATTCCTGCACATTCTGGGGCTGGGCGCGGATTACATCCGCGAAGCTCTGCGCGAACTGACCGCCGGACGTTCGGCATTTTTGACCAATGTTGGCTTGACGGAAAAGGCCATCAAGAACGCAGGTTTTGCAGCAACTCTCGCCGCGGCGAGGGGATAAGTATTAGAGCAGGAATTTAGAGAAGGAGCAACTGGTCCATGGCATACAGCGAGAAAGTAGTCGATCACTACAACAATCCCCGCAACGTCGGCAGCCTTTCGAAGGAAGATCCCAATGTCGGGACCGGCCTGGTGGGCGCGCCGGAGTGCGGCGACGTGATGAAGCTGCAGATGAAGATCAATCCGGAGACGAATGTCATTGAAGAAGCCAAGTTCAAGACGTTCGGCTGCGGGTCGGCCATCGCCAGCTCTTCCCTGGCCACCGAATGGGTGAAGGGCAAGACCGTCGAAGAGGCGCTCTCCATCAAGAACACGGACATCGTTCGCGAACTTTCTCTTCCTCCGGTAAAGATTCACTGTTCCGTGCTCGCGGAGGACGCCATCAAGGCGGCTATCGGCGATTGGAAGAAGAAGCACGGTATCGAAGTTCCCGCGCACGAAAAGTCTTCGCACTGAGCGAAGGATTGCGCGGCGTTAGTGGCGTCCTTCCGGCGGCAGCAAGTTGACCGTCGGAGGATGCTGTCGAGTGATTCGCTCCAGGAATGTGCAGGGAAGCGCGTTATGGCGACGGAAGTTACAACTCCAACCACAACCAAAGTAGGTCCGGTGATTCACCTGTCCGAGCATGCGGCGAAGAAGATCATTGCGCTGCTCGCCAAGGAAGGTGTATCTGCGGAGACCGGCGGGTTGCGCGTGGGAGTGCAGGGCGGCGGCTGTTCTGGCCTGTCGTATGCGATGAGGCTGGATACACAGGCGCGCGACCGCGACAAGGTTTTTGAGGAATTCGGGGCGCGCATTTTTGTGGACCCGAAGAGCTTGCTGTATTTGAATGGCACGACGCTTGAGTATGAAGAGACGCTCATGCGGCAGGGTTTTGTGTTTCAAAATCCCAATGCTGCGCGAAGTTGCGGCTGCGGGAGCAGCTTTACGGCGTAGCGGTAGCACAGCTTTCCGTCTGTGCCTTGAGTGGATTTCAGCTCGGTCGGACAAGTGGTTGGCCGCCGCAATTGCCAGCCACTTTTTTTGTGTTTAGTGCAGGCGAAACTTTGAAAAGAGTTTATGGCCACGCCACTTCCCATCTCGAATCCTCCGCTGGTCTGCTGGAATTGCCACGAGCGAACCATCGGTACGCACTTTTGCCCGGGTTGCGGCAAGGTGCTGCAAGTTCCGGAGCATAGCGATTATTTCTTCATGCTGGGATTGCCGCGCAGGCTGTGGCTGGATATGGGCATGCTCGAGCAGAAATTCCTGGAGCTGAGCTGGAAGCTGCATCCTGACAATTTTGTTAATGCCACCGCGGAAGAGCGGGAGATATCGCTGAAACGCAGCAGCGAATTGAACGACGCTTATCGCACGCTGCGCGATCCTGTCTCGCGTGTGGAATACCTGCTAGCCATCGAAGGCACGCGCAAGGAGGGACAAACCAAGCAACAGGCTCCTCCCGAATTGCTCGAAGAGGTGTTCGAACTGAACGAATCACTGGATGAACTGCGCGAAGCAAAAAGCGTGCGGGAAGCGACATTGGTTCCTTGCGGCAGCGGCTGAGCACGGCGGAGAAAAATTTCGAAGAAAACTTGAAAGAAGTGGATGGCGAGCTGCAACTGGCGGCACGGAAATGGGACAAAACGCTGGATGCCAACGCCGATGAAGAGGCGAAAAAGAAAGTGATGAGCCAAGCTCAATGATCTGCTGAATCGCCGCTCGTATATTCGGAATTTGGTGGTAAACGTTCAGAAGGAGCTGCTGTAACACTTAGGGCGTGGGTTTTAGGGTTTAGAACTTAAAACTGATTGCTGAAAACTAGTCTCATGGGCAGAATCGTCGGAATCGATCTCGGAACAACGAACAGCCTGGTGGCGTATGTGGACGCGCAAACAGGACAGCCGAGGTGTATTCCGGGGCCCTCGGGCAGCACACTTTGCCCGTCGGTGGTAAGCATCGATCCGGATGGCGGCATTATTGTTGGCGAGCCGGCGCGCCGCCGCTTGCTGACGCAGCCAGAGCGCACCATTTATTCCGTGAAACGCTTGATGGGGCGCGGACCTGCGGATGTGCAGAGCGAACTGAGGCTGTTTCCGTTTCGCATCGATCCGTCCAGTAATTATGTGATCCGCGTGAAAGCTCGGAGATAAAGTGTTCACGCCGCCGGAGATTTCTTCGTTTATCCTTCGCGAGCTGAAAAATTGGGCGGAAGCTTTTTTTGGTGAAGCGATCGATCGAGCGGTGATCACCGTGCCGGCGTACTTCAATGATGCGCAGCGACAAGCCACGAAAGACGCAGGAAAACTTGCCGGACTCGAGGTCCTGCGGCTGGTGAATGAGCCGACCGCGGCGGCGCTGGCGTATGGGCTTCACGAAAAACAACGCGGCAAGTGGCGGTGTACGATCTCGGTGGAGGTACATTCGATATCTCCGTGCTGAAATTGATCTCCACCGGCGAAGGCAACATCTATCAGGTGCTTTCGACGAACGGCGACACGCATCTCGGCGGAGATGACATCGATAATCTGCTGCAAGCGTTTGTCCACGAACAGATTCTGCAGACCGACCAGATCGACTTCTCTCCCCATGGCGAAATCGCTCAGGAGCTCCGCAAGGAACTGATCGCCATCAAGCACAAGCTTTCGGAAGCAGATTCCGCAACGCTGCTGTTCCCTTTGCCGAACGGCAAAATGTTCGTGCACGAATTTACGCGCGGAGCGTTTGAGGCCTTGATTCGGCCGGTCGTGGATCGCACGATGGGCCCTGTCAAGCAGGCGCTGGCGGATGCGCAGTTGAAGCCCACGGATGTGGAGGAAGTCGTCCTGGTGGGCGGCACGACGCGCACGCCGCTGATCCGGCGCACCGTCCAGGAATTCTTTGATCGCAAGCCGCACACGGAGTTGAATCCCGACGAAGTCGTGGCTCTGGGTGCGGCCGTGCAAGCCAATATTCTCGACCAGGGCGTGAAGAACATGCTGCTGCTGGACGTTACGCCGCTTTCGCTGGGCATTGAGACTTACGGTGGCGCGGTGGCGAAAATCATCCCCCGCAATTCCACGATTCCTGCCAGCGCGCAGGAACTTTACACCACCGGCGTGGACAACCAGACCGGCATCGACATCCACGTGCTGCAAGGCGAGCGCGAACTGGCGAAGGATTGCCGGTCGCTGGCCCGGTTCACATTACGTATTCACGCCGGCCCCTGCGGGACTGCCGCGCGTTGAGGTGAAATTCCTGATTGATGCGAACGGCATCCTCCAGGTGGGAGCCAAAGGACATTCGCACGGGCGAACAGAACACCATCGAAGTGCAACCGAGCTACGGGCTGAACGATTCGGACATCGAGCGCATGCTGGAAGAGTCCATCGAGTATGCCGAGCAAGATTTTGCGGAGCGTCAGGTGATTGAGGCACGCACGGAAGCGGAGATCGATTCTAAGCGCGACGTCCAAAGCACTGGGGAATCCGAACGCGGCAGCCCTTTCAATGCCCGAGCGTGCGAAGATCGATGCTTCCATTGCCGCTTTGCGGGAAGCAGCAAAGGGCAGCGATTACAAATTGATACGCCAGAAGATTGATGAATTGAACCGGGCCACGGAACACCTGGCCGAGTTGCTGATGAACTCAGCCGTACAGTCGGCGCTCGAAGGCAAGAAGCTGGCTGAGGTTTAGGGAGAGAACTATGGGCGGCAGCAATCCTTATATCGAAGAAGTGAAATACAAGAAGGCGACGAAGAAATTCAAGGTGACGTTTCTGCCGAGCGGGAAAACGGTGGAGGTGGATCCCGAGAAATTTCCTTACGGCCACAATGGACTGCCCGGCAGCATCCTGGATATCTCCGAGGGCTTCAAAATGGGACTGGACCACGCCTGCGGAGGCGTGTGTGCTTGCTCGACATGCCACGTGATGGTGAAGGAAGGCCTGGAGTCGTGCAACGAAGCCACCGACGCGGAACTTGATGAGCTCGATGAAGCACCAGGAATTACGCCAAAATCGCGCCTGGGCTGTCAGACTGTGCCGGATGGCACCACGGATATTGTGGTCGAGATTCCCGATTGGAATAAGAATTATGCTCGTGAATTGGACGGCCACTAAGGAGAGCCATGCGCCCCGAGTTTTGATTGGGACGACATCGAAGATATCGCCATCGGGTTGACGGACAAACACCCAGAAGTAGATCCCTATACGGTACGCTTCACTGACTTGCATAAGTGGATCACGGAATTGCCTGGATTCGCGGGCGATCCGATGAAGTCCAATGAGGGAAAACTCGAAGCGATCCAGAGTGCCTGGCACGAAGAATGGGAAGATCGTAAGAGATAAGTAATTCTTCAGTTGGCAGTTTTGAGCAAACGCATAATCCCCGTGTCCCGTGGAGAGCTTGCTGCAGCCCAGGGCATGGTCGACGACAGGCGAATGAGTGAAGGCGCATTGAAGTCGAAACAAGAATTGCTCCTAGCGGCCTACCAGGCATTTAATGCCCGTGACATCGATGTGGTTCTGGCGATGATGCATGCAGATGTCGATTGGCCGAATGGAATGGAAGGTGGGCGGTGACCGGGCGAGACAACGTGCGCCAATACGGGATGCGCCAGTGGGGCATTCTTGATCCGCGCGTCGAGCCGGTGGCGATCGAAGAGGACGAGGGCGATCGAACAGTCGCGCGAGTCCACCAAGTGGTGCGAGACCTGGCAGGGAATGCGATTGTCGACCAGTTTGTTGGGCATGTGTATGCCATTCGCGAGGGTCTCATTGCGCGCATGGACATTCGGGAACTGGACAGCAAGCGGAGTGCTGCAGTTGCGGAATGACTCGCCGTCGCAGATTTGACTGCATGGCACAAATCGCGCATTTCCCGTATCATTTTATAATGTAGTTTCCCCGGTGGGCTATGGTGCAACGGTTAGCAAGTAGCCCTTTCAAGGCTAAAATACGGGTTCGATTCCCGTTGCGCTACCAACGTCCCTGCCACTGCTTCAATAGGTTGTTCGCCTCTCTGCCCGTTCTTCACGTTGGTGATATCCTTTGTTTCGGCAGCCCGCCCAGAATCGGAGACCCTTTCATGGCTGACATATTTCGCTCCAATAACCCGGTCTTAAAGAAAGCGCATTCGCGGGACAAATCGCGACCGGCGAAACAATGACCATGCAAGGCACGGCCAACAAGACAGGCCTGCTGCTGCTTTGCGTGGTGGTGACGGCGGCATATACGTGGGGCTTGGCCATTCGGAGACACCTGAAGCGGCCATCCGTGGATGATCGGCGGAGTGATTGGCGGATTATGCTGGCGGTGGTCACAATGTTCAAGAAGCAGTGGTCACCGATCACCGCGCCAATTTATGCCTTGCTGGAAGGTTTTGCGCTTGGCGGAATCTCCGCGATGTTTGAGCGGCCTATCCCGGTATCGCCGACGCAGGCGGTGATGCTGACGTTCGGCGGTGCTTTTCGTTCTGCTTCTGGCGTATAAGACGGGAATAGTGAAGGCAACGCGCGGATTCAAACTTGGAGTCATGGCCGCGACAGGGGCGATTGCGTTGGTGTACCTGGCGAATATGGTGATGAGCCTGTTTTTCCACACGCAGATGTCTTTTCTTTACAGCAGCACGCCTCTGGGAATCGGCATTAGTGTGGTGGTGGTCATTATTGCAGCGCTCAATCTGGTTCTGGATTTCGACATGATTGAAACGGGAGCGCGCATGGGTGCGCCAAAATATATGGAGTGGTACGGCGCATTCGCGCATGATGGTCACGCTGATCTGGTTGTACCTGGAAATTCTCCGGCTACTCAGCAAAACCCGCCGTCGATAAATTGGCGCTGATTTGAATGATGGTCCACAACTCGTACCATAAACCGAAACGGCAGAAAGAAAAAACCTTTTCAAAGAAGTTTGTTGCGGCACTGTGCTATGCGGCGGAACTTCATGCGAAGCAGTTTCGCAAGCGTACAAGCCGCCCGTACATTGGCCACTTGCTTGCTGTTACTTCCATCGTGATCGAATATGGTGGCGACGAAGAGATGGCTATCGCCGCGCTCCTGCATGACGCCGTGGAAGACCAGGGCGGTACGCCACGGCTGCGCGAGATTCGCAGGAAATTCGGGAAACGCGTTGCTCATATCGTGGACGGCTGCACGGATTCGAATATGCAGCCGAAGCCGCCATGGCTGGAACGCAAGCGAGCCTATGTTGCGCGTGGCGAGAGAATCAGCGCAAGTTCGCCTGGTTTCCGCGGCCGACAAGCTTGCCAATGTGCGAGAAACGCTGCATGACGAGAGAACTAAAGGAGAATGTGTGTTCGAACGATTTGCGGGAAAGTAAAGGGGCACGCTGTGGTACTACCGCATGCTTGTCGGGCAGTTTCCGAACACGGGAAACAATCCCCTGGTCGAGGAATTGGGCCGAACGGTCACGGAATTGGAAGCGGAGTGCGGGTCGGCAAAATAGATTCGCGAAGATTAAAAGGTGAAACGAAGGCGAGCGGAAATTATTCGTGGCGCGGCCACGGCCGTACCTGAAAAAAGACTCGCAAAATTGATGACGTTCAGGCGATCCGTGATATTTGTGGCTTGAAGTTGAAATTGCAGCGATCGAAGTTCCTTGCGGTACAGTTCCGCCCCCATAGCTAAATCCAAGGAAAAATTCGGATCGACTCGTCCGCGTTCCATGTTCACATGAGATACGACTTGTTCTCCGAATTGCGCGACCAGCGAAGGGACATCCACGTTGTCCCCCAGATCCGCCGGCAGGCCACTGCCATACTGTGTTGCCGCAGAAAACCACAAGCGCGTGGCCGCTTGGAAGCGCACTCGCGTCCGAAGCGTATTTCGTTGGTCTTGTGAGACAGCGAACTTGCTGGTGTCCGCCAGCGCCCCTTGAGCATCGCTGCCGATAAATAACCCGCCTGTGATCGGCCCTTGACCCAGGCCCGACTGGTTGGCATAACTCACGAACCCCGAAAACCGGCCCCAATGAGGCAGCTCCAGCCTTACCTCTTCGCCGGTGATTCGAGCCTGGGAATAGGAGATTGGGAAACTCACGCCAGTCTGCAGAAGAACGTCGTCGTCCGCATAATTGCGGAAATCACGCCGAAACACGTTGGCATCGAGACGAAACTCGCCGAAGAGAGCTTTCGTCAAACCCAGTTCGAAGAAATTCCCTTGCGCGGGAGGCACCGCCACTCGCAGGACTTCAGGACTGACGGAATCGAGTGCCGGAGAGCTGGCAAGCAAAAGGTTCTCCATTGCGGGCGGCTGAAAAACGCGGTCGTAGGAAGCGTGGAGCAGGAGACTCCAGGAGGGAATGAAATAGGAAAGTCCGAGGCGGGGACTTAGTGCTGACTTCTGAACAACGAATGAGTAGTAGTCGAAACGAATCCCGGCGCTGAAATTCCAGTGCCTGTAATGCATTTGATCCTGAATGTAAAAGGAAGGCTCAATGTCCCATTTCTGTTCATGGAATTGGAAATTGATCTGGGTGCCGGGATCGAATTGCGAGGGATCCGTGATGTGATAGGCCAGCGCCTCGTGGACCGGCGTTAAAAATGAATCGAGGCCGGCCTTCCAATCGTGATGGCCGTGATGTCCGGCGATATCCCCCCGCACTAGGCCTCTGTATAGCCACGGTTCTGATGGACAATCACGGGTGTGGACAAAAGATTGGAGCTAAGGGAAAAATTCGATTCACGCACGCCGCCGGATACGGTTAGGAATAGGGTAGAAGAGATCAAATGCTGGAAATAGACCTGGCCACCATTTTCCGTGCTGGAAGCGTCTTGCCGCTGAGGACCAATAGGCTGATGTTGTTGGACGAGATCGTTGGGAACGATATAGCCGAGCGTGTCGTGAAGGAAAGTGATGCGTAGTCGATCGTTGAAGCCAAATTCATGTTCGTATTGGGCGAGAATTCCGCCCGAGTTCCCCTGATTGGTGTAATTCTCGAACACGGGTGGATCGAGATACCGATCGGAATGTAATCCGGAAGCCCGGGTTGAGAAGCGGTCTTTGGCCGTGGAAAATGAGATGCCGACGGTCCCACTAAGGTGATTGAAGCTGCCCCCGGCAGCGTCCAGTTCTCCGTGCCAACCCATGGGAAAAGATTTGTCCGTCGTAACTTCCACGACTCCACCCAGTTTTCTTCCGTACTCCGCAGGAAAATTCGCGGTCAGCACCCGCATCGATTCCACTTCGTCCGAATCCATGTCTGGCGCGAAGGCCGGAGAACGATTTTGCGTGATTGGCTGGCCGTCGACGACGAATTGCACATCGTATTCGGAGCCGCGAGGATGAAGCACACCGTTCGCTTCAAAGAGCCATCCCGGTTGAGAGGCGGTTAGCTCTTGAAGATCCCGACCGGGCTGAGAGCTAAGATTCTCTTGTATCGACTGGTGCCCGATCGAAAACAGCGACGCTGTTGCCGTGGGATCCACCAGTGTTTTCTCATCATTTACCTGAACTTGGGTGGTGACGGTGGCGAAGCCGAGGGGAATGTCGACTCGTGCGGGGACGATCGAATGAACTTCGACGACATTCGTCCAAGGAGCAAAGCCCTCAGCCTGAATGCTGAGCCGGTAGACGCCAAAGGGAAGGTCCTGCAAGAGGTAATTGCCGTCGTTCCCTATTTGGAAGGGGCGATGAAAATCGTTGCCCTGGCTGAGGATTTCTCCACGGGCGGAGACGCCGGCTCCCGCTGGGTCGCGGACCTCCAATCGCAATTGTCCGCGTTGCTGTTGTGCAACAAGCGGAAATGCACTGTTCAGCCAGAGGAGTCCGGCCAGCGCCAGGAATTTGCAAAGCATGGGCCGAGCCATAATCATTCAAGAAACTCCTAGGCAATATTTCTCATCTAACCTAGCGCGGTCGGTTGCTGGATTTATTCAAAGTACCATAGGGCGCATTGTTCGCCCTATTCGGAGCGCTCCTACGTACCTGATCCATATCTCTTTCTCAGGGAAGAATAAATCACCTTGCGGAACGCGTTACAATCGTTGTGTCTCTGAGTCTTGTTCATGAACCCTTCGATTGTCTCGTCAAATGGATTGTTCACAATCGGGCATTCCAACCTTGAGATGTCTGATTTCCTGGGTACGCTGCTACGCCACGAGATCAAAGTGGTCTGCGACGTGCGCAGTCGGCCAGGCAGCTTCCGATTTCCGCAATTCAATCGCGAGCCGCTGGAGGCGCGGTTGACCTCGGCCAAGATTCACTACGAGTTTTGCGGGGAGCAGCTTGGCGGGCGGCCACTCGATCCCCAATTTTATTGGGAGAATGGATTGGTGGACTACTCCAAGAGGCGCCGCGCTCCCGCTTTTCTGGAAGCCATCGACCGGGCAATTGGATTGTCGCGGGAACGAAAAACGGCGATCCTTTGTGCCGAGGAGGATCCGCTGCACTGCCACCGTTTCCTGTTGATTTGTCCGGCGCTGGTGGAGCGCGGGTTGGCGCCAGTGCACTTGCGGCGGGCAGGAGCTGCGGAGACTCAGCGTGACGCGGAAGACCGTCTGCTGCAACTGCATGGCTTTGCGGATGTCACCAGCGATTCGCTTTTTGCGCATGGGCGGGAAGCAGCGCTGGAAGACGCGCTGCGGCTGCAATCGGAGCAATACGGTTTTCGGACTTCACCGGAAGCCATCGAGTATTTCTGATTGGGCAAGCCAGCGACTGTTCTCAGTTCGCCGCTGGCAATTCGCGGCAGACTGCCGGATGATGTAGAGTGTTGGGGATCAGGTCAGCCCGGCCGTTCATGCGCAACTCTTCTTCCGCCGAGATACAAAGAGGACTTTTCCTTTGAAACCTGCAGATGTCTACATCATTGGATCCAACAGCGCGTTCGGTTCGCGCGTGGTCGCTTCGGAGGAAGTAGACCGGGCGTTTGGCATGCCTCTTGGAAAATTAAAGAAGCGCGCGGGTATCCATTCGCTTCTTACGTGGGCGTCAACGAGGATGAAGGCACGCTCGGAGCGCGCGGGCCTCGCAGCTTTTGGAACTGGCCGGGCAAGAAGTGAAGACCATCGATTGGATTGTGGCAGCCAGCGAAACCCATCATGTTATCCTTCTTTGTCCGCAGTTCTTCACGGCTTTTGGGCTTGCGGGAAGATTGCAACGCGTTCGACGTCGGCAGCGGTTGCCTGGCACTGGTGCAGGCTCTGGCGATGACACAGTCGATATTCGCCGCTGGTCACGGACAACTGTGTTGTCGTGATTTCGGATGTGCATGGCAGAACCCTGGGACCGGGCCGGGCCAGGATAATTTGGCGGTCTGTTCGGCGACGGAGCGAGTGCGTTTCTCTTTGACGAGTCGATCGGCCAGCCGAGCGGCTGGCCCTATACGGCTCGGTGAATTCTTTGGCTGCGCCGCGAAGTATACGGAAGCGATTCGCGTCAGCGATTCGGGCGGCGGGGACAGTTGGACGT
>CAWIUU010000018.1:0-32682 GCA_963839315.1 Candidatus Acidiferrales bacterium | reverse complement strand
TCGACCGCCTTGAGGTCATCGCGGATACATTTTTGTCTCCTAATGCGCCCATACAATGCGCTTTGCCTTCGTTGTTCGAACAGCGGCGCTCTCTTCGGCCGCAGCTCCGGCAGCGTATTCGGGAGAATCGCGTTTGCCTGAAGAATCTGCTTTCGTCACAATCCGACTGCGAACTTCTGGACGCAGACGGTGGTTGGTACGCCGTGTTTCGCGTTCCCTCCCGTCGGCTCGGATGAGGACTTGGTCATCGACCTTCTCCAGAAACAACGGGTGATCGTTCATCCCGGCCATTTCTACGATTTCCCAAAAGACGGTTTCCTGGTAGTTAGCCTCGTCACCTCCACAGAGGTCTTCCAAGAGGGAGTTTCTCGCCTGCTGCACTTTCTAAAGGAAACTCGAGAGCTAAGTCAGAAGTGAGCTGGACCCAGTGATGAGGGTCACCTTCCCTCGTGACGCTTGTCATAAGCATCCTGTGAGACTTAAGGCTAAATGAATGTACGTTCTGATACATTTCTCGCTCCAGTAAGGGCTCTCCCCTTCATGGTCCACAGATGGGTAAGTTCGAAGACTCTTCCTACCTCGTTCGACTTGTAGCGGTCTTTGTCTTGGGAGCGGTTGCATTTGTCGCTTTACGCGCGGCGGTGATTCCGAAGAGCTTTGGGCAATACGGTCCCTACCGCGGTAGCGCTCTGAAGAGATCACTCGCGCCCGATTTCTTTGCCGGCCACGAAGTTTGCGAAGGGTGCCATTCCGATGTTGCTGAGTCAAATCAAAGGGTGTCCATGCGCATGTCAACTGTGAATCCTGCCACGGTCCCCTGGCCAAGCATGCCGAAGATCCGGCGTCGGTGATACCCCAGTGAAGCCGGATGTTGCAAAGCTCTGCGTGCGGTGCCATTCCGAGAATATTGCCAAGCCCAGCGGCCTTCCCCCAAGTGACAGCCAAGGAACATGCTAAAGGAGAGCTTTGCAACACGTGTCACAAACCGCATAGCCCAGGATTCGACGCGGGAGGGAAAAAGTGACCATCTCATCGCCGCCAAATTCTGCTCTTCTTGCCCGCCGCGGCTGTCGCCTGGGAGTTCGTGAAGGCAGGCACGCCGGAGGAAGCTCCGAACTACCAGATGACCGAGCACTGGTGGGGTATGCTCATCGATATCACCAAATGCATCGGCTGTGGCAATTGCGTGCGCGCGTGCGCCAGGAAAACGACGTGCCGGAAGGCTATTTCCGCACCTGGGTGGAACGCTACCATGTGTCGGACTACCATATAGAGAATCCGTTGGTGGATTCGCCCGACGGCGGCAAGAAGGGTTCCCGCAAGTGACCGCGAATGGCGGAAGAACTTCTTCGTGCCCAAGCTCTGCAACCACTGCGCGGATTCACCTTGCACGCAGGTTTGCCCCGTTGGCGCCACGTTCACACTGCCGATGGCGTCGTGCTGGTGGATTAGAACTATTGCCTCGGCTGCCGCTACTGCATTCAGGCCTGCCCTTACGGCTGCCGCTTTATTCATCCCCAAAGAACACCGCCGACAAATGCACGCTCTGCTACCACCGCATACCAAAGGACTGACCACCGCGTGCTGCGAATCTGTCCGACCGGCGCGCGCCAGTTGGCCGACCTGAAGAATCCCAACGACCCGATTCACGATTTTCTGAAACGCACACGTTCAGGTTCTGAAACCGCACATGGCCACCGGTGCCAAGGTCTTCTACAACGATTGGATGGATCGGTGCGGTAAGGAGACGCCACGCGATGGAAGGATTCATGTATCCGAACGAGGTCGAGCTCCAGTGGAGCGTGCTGATCGTGCTCTATCCGTTTATCACCGGGCTGGTGGCCGGCGCCTTCATTCTGGCGTCGCTCGAGCGCGTCTTCCGCGTGGAAGCGGTCAAGCCCACCTATCGGCTGGCGCTGCTTACGGCGCTGGCGTTTCTGCTGGTTGCGCCGCTGCCTCTGCAACTGCATCTGGGCCATCCGGAACGGTCCTTCGAAATGTACATGACGCCGCACAGCTCGGCGATGGCCATGTTCGGCTTTGTTTATCTCTGGTACTTGATGGCCGTGCTGCTCTTGGAAATCTGGCTCGATTACCGGCGCGACATCGTACTGCTGGCGCAATCCACCACCGGTCTGAAGCGCCACTTTTACCGCGTCTTGACGCTGGGCTCAGAGAACATCAGTCCGGCGGCGCTTCGCATCGATGACCGTGTCGGCTGGATCATCACGCTGATCGGCATCCCTTCGGCCTTTCTTCTGCACGGATACGTCGGCTTCATCTTCGGCTCGGTGAAAGCCAACCCGTGGTGGTCCACTCCGCTGATGCCGGTGGTGTTTCTTTTTTCGGCCATGGTCTCCGGCATTGCCGCGGTGCTGCTCGTGTACATGGTACCTGCTTCGCCGGACGACCATCGACATGGTTGCCTGGACACCTCGCCAAATATCTCTTCTACATCTTCGTGATCGATTTCTCCCTGGAAATGCTGGACCTGATTCACCGCATCTACGAATCCGACGAGTCCTTCCGCAGCCCGGATTTCATGGTTCACACGCGCCCTTTTTGTCTCAAATCGTTCTTCAGATTTTCCTTGGCACGCTGACGCCCCTGGCGCTTCTGGCCCTGACCCAGCTGGTGAAGTTCTCCGAATCGGCCCGCAAGCGCATTTATGCCATCGCCGGCATCCTGACGCTGATCGGAATCTTTGCCATGCGCTGGAATGTCGTCATTGGCGGACAACTCTTCTCCAAGAGCTTCCTCGGATACACCACCTACAAGATGGATTTCGTCACGCGCGAAGGCCTGTTGCCAGCCATTGTTTTGCTGATTCTTCCCTTCATCATCCTCTACGCGCTGATCAAGATCCTGCCGCCATGGCACAACGGCTATGTCGCCGCCACTGCACAAGCAAAAGGTGATGACTGATTTCCCTTTACTGAATTGATAATTGGATATCGCCCAAGCGCAGGAAGCAAGGGCGTAGTCTTTCAACGTGGAAATCTGGTAGCGATACCGGGAGTCGAACCCGGGTTTCCGCCGTGAGAGGGCGGCGTCCTGGACCCCTAGACGATATCGCCAACGGAGCGGCACGGCCCAGAGCCGCGCTTAACTCACAATTATTCATTTTCGCATGCCCTGACCGCACCTGCAACTTAGCACTTTCCCGCGGGTGCACGCCATAGGAATGGAATAAGGATTAGGTCGGCATTTTTTGTTCTTGTCCTACGGCATATTTGGCCGTAGGATAGATTCATGAATATTTATCCTGATGTCCCTCCGTCCGTTCGCGAACTCGCCACCAGTACTGTCTCAACCCCAGCCGATGCGCCGGGGGTCGGTCTCCGAGCGCTCGATGAAATGCGGCAAAGCGGGCTGCCCCTGCCAAGAAGATCCCGAAGCCCACCACGGCCCTTACTACAGCCTGACCCAGGCCGATCGCAGGCAAAACGCGCTCCCGGTATTTGACCCCGGAACAGGCCGCGGTGGCCCAGCAGCAAATCGAGGATGGGCATAAATTTCGGGAACAGCTGGAGCCGTATTGGGAGGCCTGCGAACAATGGGCGGATACCCAGATGGAACGCCCCAGCGGCTTCCAGGTGGCGGCCGAAAAAGGGGCTCCAAAGGGACCTTCAAAACGACATCGTCCAGGAAATCGAAGCGCTCTTAGGCCGCCAATCTATTCACGATCTGGATTTCGAAGCGGTGGAGACGGCGGCGCGGCGGCAGGCTTTGCGGCTGGCCGCGCAAGCATTGGAACAACGGCTGAATGCCGACACCAGCGATGATCCGGGCCCGGAACTGCCTTGCTCCTGCGGAGACGCCGGCCCAGTATCATGGCCGTCACCAGAAAACATTCGAAAGCGTGCTCGGCCCTCTCCGTCTGGAACAGGGAGCATACTCTCCCTGTGCCCAATGTGAAAGCGGATTCTGCCCCGCGTGATCGTGCGCTGCGGCTGGAAGTGTTTTCGCTCACACCGGGAGTTCTGCGCATGACTGGCAGTTCATCGGCACTGGTGAGCTTTGAGGAGAGCAGCGCCTTGTTGCACGAATTGGCAGGCGTGGAAGTCAGCGCTAAACAGGTGGAACGTGCTGCCGAAGCACTGGGCGCAGAGATCGCCAACGATGAACGCGGTTCCCAGTGGAAGAGATAGCCGAAGTGGCCCCCACCATGTACCTGGGGATGGATGGTACCATTATGGGGATGCGTGCGGCGGAAGTGGCCGACTGAGAGCACGGGCAAGCAGTCGGATGGTTCCGCCAAAACTCGCGAGGCCAAGCTGGTCACCGTAAGGACCGCCGAATCCCGAGATAGAAGAAGGGCGCGCCCAGTGCGGGATCCGGGCTCGGTCACGTATTCGGCCGCAATTGAAAGCGCCGCTACTTCGGATACCAGCCGCGACCGGTCCGATTTTGCTGAGCGCGTACTACGCGAAGCCACGCGGCGAGGCTTCACGCAGCCCCCCGCCCGTTGCGTGGTGTTGGGCGATGGTTCATCTTGGATCTGGATCCGCCCCGGAATTGTTCCTGCAAGCCACTCAGATTCTCGACCGGTTCCACGCCAAAGAACATCTCAGCCAGGTGGGAAAAATCATTTATGGGGCACAGCCCAGAAGGCAAGCCATGGATCCAGGCGCGCTATGATGAACTTGATGAGGGCTGCCTGATATCCGTGGTGCAAGCGCTGCACGGCTACGCAGGCCAATACAAAGAGGCCCGGGAATGTGTTCGTTAACTCCCGAACAATCGACACCGCATGCGATATCCAAAGTTCCACAAACAAGGCTTCTGCACCTCGACCGGCGTGGTAGAGGCTGGCTGTAAAGTGGTGATCGGCACCCGGCTCAAGCGCGCGGGCATGCATTGGACCGTAAAGGGCGCAAACAGAATCATCGCCTTGCGCTGCAGCAAACTTAGCGGAACGGTCAGCCAGGATTTCTGGGAACGCCGTTCAGATTCAAGGAAGGCGGCCGCATGACTTCATCTCTCAAATTCCATGTACGCCCCTTTCCCGCTCTTCCCGTTGGTCGCCTTACTCCTGGTGCAGGCTGCGGACCCCAATCACAAAACAAATGGCGGCGAAAACGGTGAACGCCGAGGCCTCCAGCAGCAAGTTCCGCGGCTGGCCATAGCCGATCGTGGCATAGCGCAGCACGTCCACCTCCCAGGTAATGGGATTGCACAGCGCCACCAGGCGAAATCCCCGCGGCAGCGGATCAATCGGATAAAACATAGAACTGGCCAGCAGAAAGACGAAATACAGCACCGAAGTGACGCCGTTAAATACGTCATTGCGGCGAATGCGCAAGGCGAAAATCGTGTAGAAGAAGAACCAGCCCGCAGTTCCAATCACAATGGTCAGAAAAAGCAGTGGCAGAAAATCCAGGCGCAGGGGAATCCTCAATACCCACGCGCCCAGCCCGAGTGTGATCACCGCTTGAGCCACGGCGATGAGCAGATTGAACGCCACCTTCCCAAGCAGATATTCGGCGCGGCTCATCGGGTACGTCAGCATTTCATAGAAGATGCCATTATCGCGGTCCATGAAGAACGACCACGAACTGTTGGAAGCAATTCCAAAGCTGGCCATGCCCAGAACTCCCGCGAGAAAAAACGAATTGTAGTTGATACCTGGGATCGATATGGGCGCCCCCAGCGCAGCGGACATTCCCACGCCAAACACCAGCAGGTAACACAGCGGATAGAAGAAGTCCCAGAACACAAAAATCATGTTCGTGGCGCGGATCTTCCCTTCTCGATAGAGAATTGCGGATATGGCCGACATACGTGCTCCTTCTTTTTCGTTCGTGTTTCAGCTTTTCCTGGTCAATTCCACAAAAATGTCTTCCAGGCTCGCTCCGCCGATTTCCACGCGTAGCACACGCCCCATCTTCGCCAACATGCTTACCGCCTCCAGCGCCTGCGCTTCTTCCGTCTTCAACACCAGTTCCACCGTGCTGCCCGTGATTTTCGACTGCCAAGGCTGCAGTCTCGTGATGGCCTCTTCGATCCCTTGTGGCAGTTGATCAAACGCAATCACAATCTCCGACACGGATTTCGTCAGCAGTTTTAGAGCGTTCAGGTCGCCCCGGGCAATCTGCCGTCCTTGGTCCAGGATCAGGATGTCGTCGCAAAGTTCTTCCGCTTCGCTCAGAATCTGTGTGGTCAAGACGATGGTTCGCCCACGCGCCGCTTCCTTGCGAAGCGAATCCATCACCGCGCGCTTCAAAATCGGGTCCATCCCGGTGGAAAATTCATCGAGGAACAGCACCGGCGTGCGCGCAATGAACACTTTCGCCACCTGCACGCGCCGCTTGTACCCACCGCTCAGGTCTTGCACCTTCCGGTCGGCCTCCGTCCCCAGCCCGAACAGTTCGATCGCTTCTGCTGTTCGCTTTGTCGCTTCTTGTCCGTCAAGCCCGTGAAACTTGGCGAATGTCAGGAAATTGTCCCTCACGCTGAGGAACAATTCCACGGCAGTCTCCTGCAGCACCATGCAGATGCGCCGCCGCACTTCCAACGGCCGCGCCACCACGTCAAAGTCTTCAATACGAACCTGGCCACTCGTTGGCGCCAGCAGTGTCGAAAGAATTTTCAGCAGCGTGGTCTTCCCCGCGCCGTTGGGCCCCAGCAATCCAAAGATTGCTCCGCGCGGCACCTGAAAGGTCAATTCATCGACCGCACGGAGCGGTTCGCTTTTTGGTCCGAACAGGCCGCGACGGCCGCGGTACACCTTCACCAGGTTTTCTACTTCCAATGCATAGGCACTCATGATGACCTCGCCTGACACGCGTGATTCTGGCGCGCAAAAACATCGATTTGTAGAGAATAGGGAACCGCACCCGCTCGGTCAGCGGGTGCAATCAAGCGCGCATTCGGCTCAGCGAGCCAAACGCTGCTTCAGAGGAGGATGATCTCGATCCGCAAAAGCGTTCTCCTTTGAGAACCCCTTTACGTTAGACGCGGCGGCCTATGAAGTCAAGGGGGAAGGCAGGTCTGAGAGGCGGAATTTTTGAGCTGGCAAGAAAGGTTAAAAACTGTTAAAGAACTTTTCCCCGGGCTGTAACCCACCCTGCGATCTTGGGGACTATAACCTCAGTGTCCCGAGGAGGTCCGTCAATGAACCAACAGATCCCGAGCATTCTCCGTTTTTTCCGCAGAACGGCGCGCAGCGCGCGTTTGACTTTTGGCAGAGCTGTCGCCACAGGGGTGTCGTTTGCCTTGGTTCTCTCGCCAATGGCACCGGGTATTCTTCCGGCCGTGGCGGAGGCCAAAGTGCCTCCCGCCGCGCCTCAGCCGCAGGAAAACTCCAGCAGCCAGTGCACATTGCATTCGGCGCATGGCGACATTAAGCACGTCATCTACATTCAATTCGATAACGTTCACTTCACCCGTGATAACCCCAACGTTCCCTCTGACCTGGAGCAAATGCCCCATCTGTTGAATTTCTTCGTGAACAATGGCACTTTCTCTACGAATCATCATACCCCGCTGATCGCCCACACTGCTGACGACATTATCACCGCGCTTACAGGTGTGTATGGAGAGCGCCACGGCCAGCCTGTTTCCAATAGCTTCAACTTTTTCAACTCGTCCGATCCAGGCGGCCTCGGTTCCACATTCACAACTTCTTTCACCTATTGGATCGATGTCGTCAATCCGGCCGCCGACCCAACCTTCAATATGCTCACCTCGTCGGGCCAGAACGCGCCAGCCCCGTGGGTTCCTTTCACACGCGCCGGGTGCAACGTGGGAGCAGTTTCTATCGCCAACATGGAACTGGAAAACACCAAGGCCGACATCACTACCGTATTTGGTCCCGGTTCACCGGAAGCCATGGAAGCGGCCAGCAATTCCAGCCAGGCTACCAAGGACTTTGTGGGCATCGCAATTCACTGCGCTGCTGGTGATCCCGTCTGCGCAACGGTCAACGGAAAGCCCGACCTCTTGCCCGACGAACCCGGCGGTTACACCGGATTCAATGCCCTCTATGGCCACAAATATGTTGTACCGGTAATCGCTCCAAGCGGCCTGAACGACCTCTCGGGTAACCCCATCACGGGTTTCCCGGGCTTTGGGGGCATCTCGGCTTCTCAATCACTTGCGTACACTGCCGCCATGCAGGAGAACGGCGTGCCCGTCACATACTCCTACATCTCCGATGCGCATGATGGTCACTCGCCTCCCTTCCTCGCGTTTGGTCCGGGCCAGGCCGGTTACGTTCAACAACTGGCAGCCTACGACGCCGCCTTCGACCAATTCTTCACCCGCCTTGCCAACGACGGCATCAATCCGAGCAACAGCCTCTTTATCCTTACAGCTGACGAAAACGATCATTTCGCTGGCGGGCTGCCGCTGAACGCCGGCTGCGACGGCGTTAACATTCCCTGCAACTACACGCCTGGTACTTCCGGCCCCAACACCATTGGTGAAATCCTCACCAACATCAAGGCGCTCCTCGGCCAGGAAGACCCCACGTTGGACTTCACAAAGACGCCGTTCGACATTCACTTTGACATGGCGCCTGTTTTCTACCTCAGTGGGCAACCAGCGCGAAGCAGCGCGATCGCCCGCCAGTTCGAACGTGATGCCGCTGCACTCACTGCCGTCAATCCGAGAACCGGTAACACCGATGCCCTGACTCGTTATCTGGCCGACCCGGTCGAGCTGAAGTTCTTGCACATGATCACCGGCGATCCTCTGCGCACTCCAACATTCGTCATGTTCGGCGATCCCGACTATTTCTTCCAGACCTTCGTTCCGAATGGCTCGCCAAACGTGGGCGTGAATCCCAGCTTTGCCTGGAACCATGGCGGTGTGTCGCCCGACATCAACGATACCTACCTTGCACTTGCCGGGCCCGGTGTGAAGAACGGCGGCGTAACCAACGCTGTATGGTCTGATCATACGGACATTCGCCCAACGCTCTTGAGCCTGGTTGGCTTAAAGGATGACTACCAGAGCCAGGGTCGTGTCCTCGCCGAAGATCTCCACAACTGGGCTCTGCCCGACGGCGTAGAAGCGAGCGGCGATGAATTCGTAGAGCTTGCCCGGGCCTACAAACGCATCAACGCACCTTTAGGTGAACTCGGCATGGCCACATTGAAAATCTCCACCACTGCGCTCGCCGGTGATGACAAGACTTATAACCATCTGGAAAATCTGCTCCAGTTGATCACCAGCTTCCGCGACGCCCTTGCCTCCAGGATGCTCGACCACCTTACCGACGTGGAGTTCCATGGCAAGCGTATCAGCGGCGGTGAAGAGCGGGCCCTGGTTCTCCAAGCTGATAGTCTGGTCGACTTTGCAAACGAGGTCGCTGCAGGCCAGGGTAAATCCCACTAATCTTTACAACCGAACCTATCCCAAAACCCGGCGCCGGGAGGCTCGTCGCCACGCTTCCCGGCGTTTTTCTTTTCAGCTCAGAAAAGCAAGGGACTTGGAGGCGTTCTCACGTCCGAACATAACTGGTGACATTTGATTTGCCCGAGCGTTAAAGTTTGCATGCACAGCAAAACGTTCTTCGACAACGAAAGGGAGAATTTCCTTGGCTCAGGCAAAGATGGCCAGTTTCCTCACTTTAGCGGCTGTGGGTGCGTGCGTTGCCCCGTTGCAACTTCCGAACGCGGTGTCAAACGTGTCTGAACAAACTCCCGCGAAAGTTGAGCGGCTCGATCCGGCCGCGGACAGCATCATTCCCGATGGTGCGGTACTGCAGAAGTTGGCCACTGGGTACACCTGGACCGAAGGACCCATTTGGATTCAGGAAGGCTATCTTCTCTTTGCCGATATTCCCAGCAACACCATTCGCAAATTGCCACCCGGGGGTGCTGCCACCATCTTCCTGCAGCCCAGTGGGTACAAAGGATCGGCGCCGTTCGGTGGGCGCGAGCCTGGTTCAAACGGAATGACTCTCGATACGCACGGCCGCTTGACAGTGGCTGGACATGGACAACGCGACGTCTACCGCATCGAGTCGCTGAGCGATCCCGCGCAGACCACAATTCTGGCTGACACCTACGAAGGGAAACGCCTGAACAGTCCCAACGACCTTGTCTACAAAACGGACGGCTCACTCTACTTCACTGATCCGCCTTATGGCTTGCCCAAGCAAAAAGATAGTGATCCCAAAAAGGAATTGAAGGTCAATGGAGTCTATCGCCTTGCAGGTGCTGCGCAACAAAAGCCTGGTGCGCCCCCGCAGCGTGACAAGTTGCAGCTCTTGATCAAAGACTTGCCGCGGCCCAACGGTATCGTTTTTTCGCCCGATGAGAAATATCTCTACGTCAGCAATTCCGAGCCGCAAAAAACCTGGATGCGCTACCGCGTGCTGACCGACGGCACCCTCACCGACGGAAAAATCTTCTACGATGCAACATCCGATACGCGCCCGGGAGCTCCTGACGGAATCAAGGTTGATCGGGTAGGTAATTTGTACGGCTCAGGTCCCGGCGGAGTCTGGATTTTCTCGCCGGAGGGAAAACACATCGCCACCATACTCATGCCTGAGGTGGTAGCAAATCTCAATTGGGGCGGCGACGACGGCAAGTCACTGTTCATCACGGCCAGCAGCAGCGTGTATCGCATCGATTTGAAGATTACAGGCGTTCGCCCGCACGAGGACCGCTGATCGAACTGCAATTCTCCAGCGGCACTGGACGCACTGCCAAAAAAGAGGTTACGGCGTCACAGCCGGATGTTCATTCGTCACCAGGTTTTCTTCGCCCCTCGTGTTAGCCTGAGTTGTTGCCCATCATGACTCCAACCTCGCCGGTAATCCCCACCCATCCCAAGGGCACACATGCTCGCGTTTTGTTGGCCTCGGTGTTCGGCCCCTACGCGCAGAATGACGAGTTCGGCAGCCGTATTTCGAACCCCATGGAGCTGTATCACAACCAGGTGACCCGTGCCCAAGGCGCCTTTTCGTTGCGGATGTTCCACCGTTCCTGGGGCATCATGATGATTCAGGCCAATATCACTGCACCCTGCACGGTCCTGGACTTCCCCACTCGCGAATCCTTTGCGCGGGAACTCACTTCCCAGCACTACGACATTGTCGGCATCTCCTCGATTATCACCAATGTGGGCAAAGCACGTGAAATGTGCCGCATGGTTCGCAAACTATCTCCCCAGTCCAAAATCATTTTGGGCGGCCATGTCACGGCAATCCCAGCGATCGAATCATTTACGGACGCCGACTACTATGTCCGCGGCGAGGGCATTTCCTGGATGCGACATTTCCTGGGCGAAGACGAGAATGCCTCCATCAAGCATCCTGAAATCGTCTCCGGGCTGAAGACGCGCGCCATGGGTGTGCGCTTGCCCGAGCGCAAAGGAGCAACCGCGGCCACCATTATTCCTTCCGTAGGCTGCCCCATGGGATGCAACTTCTGCACCACCTCATCGTTCTTCGGCGGCAAAGGCAAGTTCCACAATTTCTACGAGACCGGCGACGAACTCTTCGACATCATGGAAGGCTTCGAGAACTCCATGAAGGTGCAGACCTTTTTCGTGATGGACGAAAACTTCCTGCTGCATCGTCAACGCGCCATGCAGTTGCTGGAACGGATGAAGGCCGCTGGCAAAAGCTGGGGCCTCGCGGTGTTCGCCTCTGCGAACGCGATTCGCAAGTACTCCATGCAGGAACTCGTCGAGCTGGGCGTCTCCTGGATCTGGATGGGTCTGGAATCGGTAAACTCCAAGTATGCCAAGCTGGAAGGCAAAGATACGCACGATCTAACCCACGAATTGCGCGAACATGGCATTCGAGTGCAGGGCTCCACCATCATTGGCCTCGAGCACCATACTCCCGCGAACATCGCCGAAGAAATCGAGCACGCTGTCAGCCACGAAACCGATTTTCACCAGTTCATGCTCTATACTCCCGTGCCCGGCACACCTCTCTATGCCCAAATGAAAGAACAGGGGCGCATGCTCGATGCCATTGACCTCGCCGACATCCACGGGCAGTTCAAATTTAACTTCAAGCACGCCGCGATTTCCCGCGACGATTCTCAGCGCTTCCTCGATTTCGCCTTTTGGCACGATTTCGAACGCAATGGCCCCAGCCTGTATCGCATGTGCGAAACCATGCTGAAGGGCTGGAAACGCTATCGAGACTACCCCGATCCTCGGGTACGCGAACGCTTCGAACGTGAGGTCGTGAAATTGCGCAGCGGATACAATGCCGCCCTGTGGGCCATGGAGCACCAGTTCCGTTCGATCAACGCCAGCGTCAGCGAGCAGATCCGCTCGCTACGCAAACAGGTGGAGCAAGAATGCGGCATGGCTGCGCGCCTCAGTTCCCACTTCCTCGGTCCCTTCATGCTCTGGATGTCTCGTCGCGAAGAGCGCCGCCTGGCCGCTGGCAAAACCTACGAGCCACCCACCTTCATCGAACGCACCAACTGGGCTTCCACATAATTCTTAGCCGTCTTCACCCTTTCAATTCAATCCAAACCTTCTGCTAGACTATTGGGGCTCTCCGCGACTCAAAGCTCCCTTGGAGGACTCATGTTCGAAACGACTGCCGCGCTCTCCCGCAGAAACTTTCTCACACAAGCCTCATACTTTGGCGCGTTCTACGCCCTCGCAGCCAGCGTACCTCTTTCCACAATCGCTGCCTCGCTCGCGGACAACCCGCGCATCGCGCAGACCCCGCTTGTCGACGCCGGTTTTGCCTCCGTGCGCAAAATTGGCGATGGACTTTATGCCACGATTTCCGACCCTTCCAAGGGCCTTTCGACCATGTCCAATGGCGGCTTTCTCCATGGCAAGGATGCCGCGCTGCTCATTGAGGGTTTCGTCACTCCGGCTGGAGCGTCTTTTCAATTGGATACGCTCCACAAGGTTGCCCAGGTTCCGGTCGCCGGCGCCTTGGACACCCATTATCATTTCGACCATTCCCTTGGTAATTCCTTTTATGGCGCGAACGGAATTCAGCTTTGGGCTCATTCTGCCGTAGCGCAACGCATCACGGAAAGCTACACGCCGATGCAGAGCCAGGATCGCGCCGCGGTTGTTGCTCCTTTTCAGAAACGTGTGGAAGATGCCAAGTCCGACGCTGCGAAACAGCATGCGCAGAGTGATCTCACCGCCATGGGCAACGTATGCGATTTGGTGAAAAAATCTGCGCTCACTTTGCCGAATCGCCTTCTCGATCCCGCGAAGCTTCCTCTCAACGTCGATCTGGGCCATCTCCCCATCGTCATCGAAACATATCCCGGCCACTCTGGCACCGACCTGGTTGTTCGCGTTCCCGACCAGAAAGTCGCTTATGTGGGAGATCTGATTTTCAACGGCCGGTTCCCAGCCACCTTCGACGAAAAAGCCACCATCTCCGGTTGGCGCGCTACCCTGAAAACCTTCTCGTCCTGGGACAAGGACACCATTTTTGTACCCGGCCACGGCCCGCTCTGCGGGCAAGAAGGCGTTCAACAGCTTTCTGAATTTTTTGACGATCTCGCCGACCAGGCACAAAAAATGCACAAAGCTGGCGTGCCCGCCGCCGAGGCCGCGGAGCGCTTCGTGGTACCGGAAAAGTTCAAAAACTGGTCGATGTTTGCCTGGGGCTTCTGCATCAGCCCCGCCATCGCCAAGCTCTACGCCGAGTGGGGCGCCAAGTAGGCGATTGCTGCGTGCGTGCTCCCTGCGAAGTCGAGAATGTCCAATAAGACAGCCATAATCATCGGCGCTGGGCCTGCCGGTCTGACCGCCGCCTACGAGCTCTTGACTCGTACCGACATCCATCCCATTGTTCTCGAACGCAGCACCTACATGGGCGGCATCGCCCGCACCATCAACTACCGCGGCAATCGCATGGATTTGGGAGGCCATCGCTTTTTTTCAAAAAGCGATCGCGTCATGAACTGGTGGTTTTCTCATTTGCCCCTGGCGAAAGGCGGGGAGGCGGATCGCACGGATGCGTGCATGCTCTTGCGTCCGAGAAAATCGCGCATCTATTTCCTCCGCCGCTTTTTCCAATACCCTGTTCAGCCCAGCTGGAGCACGTTCGGCAATCTGGGCCTGTGGCGTACATCAAGAATCGGATTTAGCTACCTGCGCAGTGCATTCTTCCCCATCAAACCCGCCACCAACCTCGAAGAATTCTTCATCAATCGTTTTGGCCGCGAGCTTTACCTTACTTTTTTCAAGTCCTACACGGAAAAAGTTTGGGGCGTTCCCTGCAAGCGGATCGGAGCCGAATGGGGCGCCCAGCGCATTAAAGGTCTATCCATTCTCGAGGCCCTGCGCCATTTCCTGAAGAATTCAACCCGCAGGGGTGAAGATCGCGCCGCAGAGAGAAAGACCGAAACCTCTCTCATCGAGCAATTCCTTTATCCCAAGCTTGGCACCGGGCAAATGTGGGAGGAAGTTGCGCGAAAAGTCCTTGCGTTAGGCGGAAAGATTTTCAGCGGATATGATGTGACAAATGTGGAAGCACGCGATGGCCGGATAGTCGCCGTGACAGCGAAAGATGCGAACGGCGATCCTCACCGGTTCGACGGAGATTATTTCTTCTCCACCACTTCGGTGCAAGAACTCGCCCGCGGCATGGGCGAGGTGGTGCCTGACAATATCAAAGAAATTTCCGAAGGCCTTCAATACCGTGATTTTATTGCCGTTGGCGTGCTGCTCAAAAAGTTGAAGCTTCGCGAGCCCCGCGATCCTACCGGCAAGCTGATCGCGGATAACTGGATCTACATTCAGGAGCCAGATGTTCTGGTTGGCAGGCTCCAGGTCTTCAATAACTGGAGCCCTTACCTTGTGGCCGATCCTTCACAGGTCTGGCTGGGCGCGGAATACTTCTGCAGTGCAGGCGATACACTATGGCGCAAATCGGATTGCGAAATCGCCCAACTCGCCGTGGAAGAACTTGCGAAGATTCAGGTGATTGAGAAAGCCGATGTACTCGACACCACGGTTGCCCGCTTGTCCAAAACGTATCCCGCCTATTTCGGCACCTACTCGCGCTTCTCCGAGTTGCGCGAATACTTCGACAAGTTCGAAAACCTCTTTCTGATTGGACGCAATGGCATGCACAAGTACAACAACATGGATCATTCCATGCTTACGGCCATGACCGCGGTGGACAATTTGCTCGCCGGCATCACCGATAAATCCAACATTTGGGCAGTCAACACGGAAGAAGATTATCTGGAGGCCAAATCTTCTGTGCAGACTCTCTCCGCAAAAAACACCGCGGGGCGCAGCTGAATGCTGCGCCCCATGGTAGCGTCCTTCATTTAAACCGTAGATCCGCTTCTAGAATTTGACCATGATCGCCAGGTCTATGAACGATTCGCTCTTGCGAAGGTCCGGGAACCACACACTGCTGAGTCCGCCGCCGCAAGCCGTCTCCGCTGGCCCCAGGCTCGTCTGCCCGGAAGAGTGTCCGTTGCTGCAAGTGTAGAATTGAGGAGAGCCGTTGTTTCCGCCGGGTGGCGTAATGCCACCTGCGCCACTCCAATACGGTACGTTCGCGTGGCGATAGTCATACTCCGCGCGAAACGTGATGTATTGCTTGGGCATATAGTCAAAGGTGATGGACGTGTCCCACGCTTTAAAGGGATCGCCTGGATTGCCTGTAAAGTAGGGTGAGTTCGTTGCCGCCGTAATGGCAGTCTCTCCATTGATCGGTGGGATGAGCACGAGGTAACGCCCCGGATTGTTGATCTGGCCGCCGCCCACCGTCACCGCGAACAAATCCCTGTGGAACCAGAAACGGTTGTAGCCCATGTAGCCGATAAAGCTCTGCTTGGGCCCGCCGCTCTTGTTGGTGTAGCAACTGACACCGGCACCATATTCGCAGCCCAGGTCACCGGTCACAGAAAACGCCATCTTGTCGAGGGTCTTTTCCGGCCGGTCGTAGTATTTGATCTCGATGCTGTCGTCCGTGTGGATGCGTCGGCGCCCGGAGATGAAAAGGTCATCCTCTCCCACACCGTAATTGTTTGAAATGATGTTGATCCAGGGCTTCGGCGTCCATTTAATCTGCCCTCCGATACCTGGCGTGTGGTTGGCCGAAGCATAGGACTGCCAACCATTGATGAACCACGGCTCGATTTTCAAATGCGCCGTCGGAAAAATCTGCACGCGCACGCCGTTAAAGAACCACGGCGTGTTGGAAGATACGTAGGACGGTTGGTAGGCCCAGTTGTCGAAATTGTAGTAACTGAACAAGCCGATGTAGGACATGAAGATTCCCGCGTCCACATTGATCCCGTGCAACACGTTGAAGTGATACCCTCCGTAAGCTTCCGATATGTAGCGGTAAGCAGTAGGCAAATCCCATTGACCGTGACCTGGACTGGGGTCATTCCGTGGCGTCGTTGCCGAATACATCCCGAACTGGGTCATCAGTCGGGCCCTTACGTTGTCGTAATGAAAGTCGCCTCCGACACCAAACTGCTCCAACTGGACTTCATATGATCGAAAGAGTTCGCTCGATCCACCGATCGAGTGATCTGTCGGATGGTTGAAATTCGCAACATAGTTCGTGTCCGCTCTGATTTCTGGGGTGAAAAACTTGGTGTCCCAGTAAATCTCTTTGGTGCGGGGGTTGCCATTCAGCCAGGTCCAATCAGCATCCGAAAAAGGCTCGATTGGCTTCTGGGGCTCGTTCGTTGCGGCAGTCGTTGCAGCCGCGCCCGAGGTTGGTTCCTGCTTTGGCTGCACGGAAGGCGCCCCTCCCGGTTGAATGTTACCCAAGCTCGAGGTGAATCCAGCGTTCGCGCTTACCGCCCCGGTTGTGGCCGGAGCAGCCGAACCATTCAGCGCGCTCGCGGGAATTCCAGCTTGCCCCCCCGCAGCAACCGCCTTCGTTGCATTCGAAGGTGCAGGTGCTGCACCAGGACTTCCGGAATGCTCCTTCGCTTCCAACTCTTCCACGCGTTTCTCTAACTGCTCCACGCGATTCAGAAGCCACTGCTCGCGCTCGCTCAGCCCGGGAACAGGCGAATTCGGAACCGTCTTTTTCGAGGCGGCCGTCGTCGTTGTTTCCGTCGTATTCTTTGTGGAATCACTTGGTTTGCTGGTGTCGTCGGCAAGTCCGCTACTGCAAACTCCCAGACAGAACAGCATTACCGGAATCCACCCGCAAATCCACTCTCTCTTCAAGCAAATACGCATGACTCCTCCCCTTGCAAGGCCGTGCAACGAGTTTTCCTGGGAATGGCAGTCCGTCCACTGCCTTCGATGCAGCCAATAGAGTTCCGTGCCAATAAACGATAGCGCCCTGGGCATAAGGATTTCGTGAGAGCTCAGTGAGCCTTCTGTGAGCCTTTTCGGATCCAACCCGCAACCGAGCAGCGATCACTTATATAACTTGTTTTCAATTAGATGGAGCCGACAAACAACTAGAAATGAATCGCGAAACCGATCGCTACCTGAAGAGAATTCCTGCGTGCCGGGACCGGAGGATAGGAGACAGTGCCGTTGAAGTTGAATGGTCGTGGGCTGTTGTACATCAACGAATCCCCCACGTCGAGGCGCAAGGCCGCGTGTCTGCTCCAGTAGTATTCGGCCACCGCTCCCACATCCAGCGCAAAGTCCGTCGCTCTCGCGTAGCGAAAAGACATGGGCGATGTCAGTGTCACACCCGTCAAGGAGTTTGAGTAGCTCATGAAACCGGGACGCACTTTCGCAAAAAGGCCGAATCGCTGCCCCTGGAATCCTGTCTTCATTCCAAAGAAACCCTGCAGGATCCGCCCGCCATCGTTCGGACCGGTCGTCTGCTCGTCCTTCGGGAAGAAGTTCACCGCGGCGTCGAGGTATAGAAATTGCCAGACATGGTAGGAACTAAACAGTCCGAATCCCAATTCCGTGGACGAATGATCCACGCCGTCAATCCAGGTGAAACTGAGCGACGTGAATTGAGCTCCAAGCTCGAATCGCTCCGCGCCAACTCCTTCAGTTCCTCCCGCCGGCTGCACTTCGCCAGGCCGGTAACTCATCCCCGTGCTGACGCGCCAGGTATTGGTCACCGTGCCCGGACTGGACACGACTCTGGTGATCTCCGGTAGCGGGGGCGTGGCGTAGTTTACCGGTGAGTTGCCGACGAAATAGGGGCTCGCCTCGATTTCCGCGCGTAGAATCCACCTGTCGGAAGGATAGAATTCCACTCCTCCGCCGAGATCGAGCGTGAAAAAGGTCGCCCCGCCAAAATTCGGCGTAATCAACAAGGATGATTGAGAGCCTGCTGTAGTTGCGCCAGTGAAACTTGTGATCGCTCTGCTCGAATAGGTAAACCCCGGTCGCGCCAGGCCGTAAATCGCATATCGTCTTCGTTGTACGAACCGGCCACGGACGCCCGCCAGGAACTGAAACATTCGTCCACCTTGCTGCTGCGAAGACGGATAGGAACGTGGGAAGAAATCGATTTGTGCGTCCACGGCAATTCGCGGCGTCACGTTCCAATCGAAGCGGCCGCCAAAGCCCGGGCTAAACGAAGCGTTTCCGCTCGTGTCGATCAATTTGATGTCGGAAAACTGGCCGCCCACTTCAAATCGAGAACTGGGACTCTGGCCGCGCACCACCGGAACCGCTGCGCAACCCAACGCACCCAAAAGCAAACACCACCCGAATGCGGATCGGTGTACTGGCATCGCAAGACCTCTCCTGAAGGATTCGTGCCATGCCCGCTCGGATGTCAGCGCAGGGAATAGAGTTGTCCCGGCAACTCCATCCTGCCGTGGGTTCCACCATGATATTCATTCGAACAGTAATCGTGACGATCGCGCAATATTCCTCTTGACATACGATTACTATTTAATATACTCTCTATCAGGTAAAAGTACTTTTGGTAAATTCCCTTCTTGATTCCATCGTTATGGAAGAGGTTGGTCCACGGTTAAATCGTGTTCCGCCGGAAGCGCCCCTACAATGGTGGCGTGCCACGCTTGGCGATCTCTGCCGCAATTTGCGTCATCTCTTCGTGGACCAATCCATTCGATGCCAGGATCGACTTGCCGCCCAGCGCATAAGGCCGTCCTTCCAGGTCGCTGATCTTGCCGCCGGCTTCTTCCACCAGCAGGACACCCGCTGCGGTATCCCAAGGATTCAGTCCGAACTCCCAGAAGCCTTCAAATCGTCCGCAAGCTACATAGGCCAGATCCAGGGCCGCTGAGCCGTCGCGCCGCACGCCATGCGAGCGCAAAGTGAAATCCCAATAGTAATGAATATTCGGATGCGCATGCCGTTTGTGATTGGGGAATCCGGTGCACAGCAAACTGGTCTTCAACGATGGGATCTTCGAGCAATGAATCTTTTTCCCGTTGCACATCGCGCCTTCGCCGCGCGCCGCGGTAAACAATTCATCGTACACGGGATTGTAGACTACGCCGGCGAGCAACTCATTTTTCTCCGCCAGCGCCATTGAAACGCAGAAACACGGATAGCCGTGCGCAAAATTGGTCGTGCCGTCCAGCGGGTCCACGTGCCAGCGGAATTCCGAGCCGGTGTCTTTCCCGGTACCTTCTTCCGCCGCAACCGCATGCTCCGGAAAGTATTTCTTCAGCCGGCTTACGATTACCGCCTCCGAGCGCCGGTCCGCTTGTGTCACCAGGTCGAAGTCACCTTTGTACGCAATGTCGGGCGGGCGCTCCAGTTCTTCACGCAGCACCTTGCCGGCTTCGTGCGCAATCTCCACCGCGGCTTCCAGATAATTCTTCGTCATTCGCACTCTCTGTCCGGGGCGGTCACTGCGCTCCCGACAGGTAGCTCGTGCGGTGTCGCGCTGTGTAGCCCTCCAGCACTTTCACTTCAATTGTACGGTAAGTGTTCGGAACGCCGCGCGGATTAGGATAGTAGGCCAGCCGGTATTGGGTGCGCAACTCGTGATCGATGCGATCGAAGATCATGGCAAGTTCCTGCCCGGAATCCGGGAAGAACATCGCGCCTCCCGTCGTTTCTGTAATGGTCTGCAAAGCATGCTCTCCCGCTGTGTTACGGCCATTTTCGTTCTTCACCGGGCGAATGACGATGGTGTAAAGCAGTATCCCCGCGCGCAACGCCGCCCTTCGCGCGGAATCGAAATCCGTTTTGCTGGTTGTTTCCCCTGCATCCGTAACCAGGATGATCACGCGCCTGCGGTCGGCCGGGCGCCCTGCCAGCGCCCTCGAACCCAGTAGCAACGCGTCATAAATCGAAGTGCCCGCGCCCTCGGGAATCCGGCGCACGGCTTCCTGCAAAGCCGGCACATTGTTGGAGAAGGCGCCGTTTTGAGTCACCGTCTCATCAAAGTAAAAGACGCCCAACCGGTCGTCGGCCTGTAAGATCTGTTTTATGAAGTTGGAGGCAGCTTCCCGCTCGAAACCGATTTCTTTCCGGGCGCTCAGGCTGGTGTCAACCATCATGGCGATGTCCAGCGGCTGCTTTGTTTCGGACTCGAAGATGTCGATTTTCTGCGGCACACCATCCTCGAAGATCTGAAAGGCTTCCGCGGGAAGGTCCGGCGCCGGGCGATTGTGATCGTCAAGCACGCTGACCAACACATTCACCAGGTTCACGTTCACCTTGATCGTGCCACGCGGCGAACTTGGTTCCTGATTTTTCTCTTTTACCGTGTTGTCTTCCGGCTTGCCTTGTCCGCTGGCGCCGGGCTGTGCCCAAGGTGGACGATCAGGTCTCTCCTGCCCGCGCAAAGCGGTGCCCGCGGCCAGAAAAGCAAGCCCGGCAAACAAGACGATCAGTTTTCGCCGGAGGCTGGACGTCATCGAGTATCTATCTCGCTATAACCTGGCTGCCATGGGGAGAGAAATAAGGGCCGGTCAATTTGCGCCTCGCCCGTGGCTGCCCACCGCCGCAGTCGCAACTACGTGATGCTAACCCATACCTGAACTGAAAGTTCCGCGGCTTGGCCATCTATGCTGACGATTTACCAGCTCTCCCTAACTAGGATGCAGATTTTGTGCTTGGCGGCGCCGGTGGCATTTCCCCATCTGCCCACATCGACCCATCCTCAAAATACTCCTTTTTCCAGATAGGCACGGTCTTCTTCAGGGTGTCGATGGCGTATCGGCAAGCATCGAAGGCAGCAGCCCGGTGCGGGGCACTCACGACGATAAGCACGCTGGTTTCGCCAATCTCCAGCCTGCCCAACCGGTGCACTATGGCCACGCGGTGGATCGCATGCGATTCATGCAGCCTGGCCCCGATCTCGCGCATTTTGCTGAGGGCCATCGGTTCATAAGCCTCGTACTCAAGATATTTTGTGGCGCGGCCATGGGATTCATTCCGCACAAAGCCATCAAAAGTGACGGTGGCACCGTCTTCCACCCCGCGCACCAAATGTTGCAGGGCAGGTATATCGATGGGATTCTTCACCAACTCAAAGTGGTCCTCATGAAGCATCGTGGTCATGGAGAATTCGGCTCAGCCGCCACTCACGGGTGGCAGGAATGCGATTTCGTCATCGTCGGCGAGTTTTGTGTCCCACGCGGCGAATTCCTGGTTGCGCGAGGCCACCAGAGAAGAACGAAAGCCGGCGAGCGAAGGACAACGCTTTGTACAGCGCTCGAAGAGATCGGCAATTGTGGCCCCTGCGGGCAATTCTTCGGTTTCCTCCCTGCGTCCGGCTAGCTCATGGGCACGGCCGAAGAAAAGGACCTTCACTCGAAAAGTAGGCGAGACTTGTGGCACTTGGAAATTGTAACCTGAGGCAGGGTACCCTGCCAGCGCACGGCAGCCCGCAGCGCAAAGCAGAAGGGTTCCCGAGGAAATCGCGGCTTTAAAGACGAGCTGAGGTTGTCCGGGACAAAAAGAAGATCTCACCATGAAAATCTTGATCACTGGTTCCACGGGACTCGTCGGCGCAGCATTGACGCAAAGCTTAAAAAACGCTGGGCATACGGTGTGCCGGCTGATCCGTCCTGGCACAGCCGCCGAGTCGGTTCGGAGCTCAGAAGGCTTCGACGTCAACTGGAATCCGGAGACCGGTGAGCTTGGGGGTGCTGCCGTCGGCGCGGATGCGGTAGTGAATCTTGCGGGAGCTTCGATTGCCGAGGCACGTTGGACCGACAAGCGTAAGAAACTGCTTCGCGCCAGCCGTGTGGACACCACTCGTGCACTCGTCACAGCCCTGGCAAAGATGGCCATACGCCCGCGGGTGCTTGTTTCCGCTTCGGCCATCGGCTACTACGGCAATCGTGGCGATGAACTACTGAATGAAGATAGCGGCCCAGGCACAGATTTTCTCAGTAAAATTGCTAGGGAGTGGGAGGGAGAAGCCAGCAAGGTGGAGGCGCTTGGAATTCGCGTAGTATGCGCTCGCTTCGGCGTGATCCTCGCAAAAAATGGCGGCGCGCTGCCTAAAATGGCCGCGCCTTTCAAACTAGGCCTCGGGGGAAAAATCGGTTCCGGGAAGCAATGGATAAGCTGGATCACGCTCGAAGATGTAGTTGGAATTCTGCACCTCGCTCTGGAAGATGGGGCGCTGCGCGGACCGATTAATGTTGTTTCACCTCAGCCAGTACGAAACGCCGATTTCACCCTGGCTTTGGCAAAAGCCCTGCGCCGCCCCTCGTTATTCCCCGCACCTGCATTCGCCTTGCGTTTGGTGCTCGGTGAAATGGCGGACGCGCTGCTTCTTTCCAGCCAACGCGTCGTCCCCGCACTTTTGGAAAAAGTCGGCTACCGTTTCCTGCACCCAGATCTGGCTGGGGCGCTCATGGCGCAGTTGTCTTGAGAAATTGGATTCACTTCACCACGTTCATCGTGATTGTGAGCGATAGGACCTTGCCGCTCAAGGGGTCCGTTGCCAGCGTGCTTTGTGTACTCTGCCCATCCCGCATCGGCAAAGTCAATTCCGTCTTGAACTGACGAATCACCGGTTCGCGGAATGGCCCTGCATGTACATCCGCACCCTGCGTCGCGGCCCTTTCCATAGGGACCAACACGTCACCTTCTACCCAGGAGCGCTCCAGGTTCAGAGTGACGTCAAATCGCCCGCCGTCGAAACCTACCGCGCGCGAGTCGATGTTCGTGCCCACATCCAGGTATTGCATCCCAGAATCCTTGCCTGTGTACACCGGAATACGGCTTCCAGTGCGTAATTTGGTCCAGGGCGCCCCGGGACCTGCTTCTCCTGCTCGGAGGTAATAGGTATACGGAAGGCTGACGACTTTTTTATCGCCTTCCATTTCCGCGATGGTGACCTGGAGTTTAAGAGTTGTCCCCGTTGGCTTTGCATCGGCGTTTGATTTTTCTTGTGCACGCAGCGGTGTGAGAATACCCGCAAGGGCCATCACCATCGCCAGCAACTCTCGTACTCGTATCATGCAATCCTCCCTTACTCCGTTATTTGGTGCTCGAGCCACGCGCAAAACTATTTCGTTTGTTATTCGCTGTCAGTCCCCTCTAGGGGCGCTACTTCAACGCTTTTGATTGTCAGCAAGGCAATCTCCACCTGAGCGTCCCCACTCTCGGGCGCAGCGGAAGCCAGCGCGATCGCGGTGTCCCGATCGCGGGAAAGCTTAGTGACAAAATGCACGAAGGCCGCCTGCTCCTCCTTGGAAACCAGGATCTCCGCTGTTGAGAGAGGCGCCGGACTGCTTGCCTTCCGAACGGCGCGCACCTGGGTAGGAGCTGCCACGGGGACTTGTCCTACCGGTGGTCTTGGCGGAGTGGGGCTTGGCGATGCACCGGCAACTTGGGGAGCTCGTACTGCTGTGCAGTCAGTGATGTCCGCGTGACGCAACTGAATGCCCGCGGACGCCGCCAGGACAATCAGCGTCGCAATTGCGGCGAGCCGCCCTGTAGACATCCACTCTGCACGAAGAGATACCTCTTCTTGGAGCCGGACGCGCACGACGGGCAACAACGAAGGAGGCACAGGCCCATTGGTAGTGAGCCGGAGATTAGAATCGATGGCACTGAGGAGGGACGCATGACTGGCAAAAAACGCGCTGCAAGCAGCACAGTCTCGTACGTGCTGATCCAACTCCCCGTGGAATTCTGATTGGCCTGAGGCCAGCGCATCCATCATTTTTTCTTGTGCAAATTTGCAATTCATCGCAACTTCTCCGCCAGCCGCTTTCTCGCCGCGAATAATCGCGACTTCACGGTGCCAGACGGCACGCCGAGCAGGGTGGCCGCGTCCTCCACGGAATTTCCTTCAATGGCCGTAAGCAGCAGCACCAGCCGCAAGCGATCCGGCAATTCGTCGAGGGCGAGGGCTAATCGTTCTTCAAACTGTCGGGAGGCGGCGATCTCCTCAACCGTTTGCAATGGCGGCCGCAGCTCGGGTTTTGCCCAAAGCCGCTCGCGCTTCTCGCGACGCCGCGCCGATCGCGAACGGTCCAGTGCCAGCCGAAAGCTGACGCGAACCAGCCAACTTCTGAACCGCTGCACATCACGCAAGCGGCCAAATTTCCGGTAGGCCCGGATCAGCGCTTCCTGGGCCACGTCCTCGGCATCCGCGGGATTACGTAGAACGCCAAGTGCCACGCGATAGGCCAAAGGCGCGTTTTCCGCGAGCAGCCTTTCCAGTTCGCGACGTACAGCCTCCGCCATATCATTTTGCGATATGGCGTGTTCTATCGGTTGTCCCTGCTGGATCAGAGCCAGCTCCCGCATTCTGCCTCTTAAGCGGGAATCGGCTCCCGCCATCCTGTACTAAGCTAGACGCCGCGCCCGTTGTTTCGGTTCACGGGCCAACGCAACTTTTAGATATGGAGTTGTTGCAGCAAGGTTTCCAGATTGGAGTCGTCTACCACCAAGTGTGCCTGCGCTGCGGCTTCCGCGGTGATTGGCACATCGCCCTCGTCGAACGCCTGAAACAACCGCATCTTGGCGATGGCATATTCTTCACTGCTGTTCAATGCGCGCCCATTCGTCTGGGCCCATGCTTCCAGGGCGCCTTGTAACACCAGAATGCTGATCGGAAAGGCGGTCTTCCGGTCGGCCGAAATCGCATAGATAAACTGGCCTGCGGGGCCTTCGTTATGCAAAACACGATTCACTTCGTAAAAACAATACTGATACACGTAGCCATTCGCCGCGGAATAGCTTTTTACTCGACGAACCGCATCTGGTCGCGCCATGCCGAATTATTGGAGCCGCCTGGTAGAAAGTCAATGCGCAGGGTTCGAGTCCCAGTTCGGGATGAGAATTCGCCTGACATTTCAATTAGTTAGGAACGCGTGGCATTTGGTTCGACCTCGTTGCGGCCCACCTTTCTCCTCGGCTCTTTATCTTTTCTGTTGATGTAACCCCTTTGATTTGCCGGTGTTACTACGAAATACGGGCTTGTCTTTGGTTCGGGAATCAGCCTCCATCCCACCCCGCATTTCGCTGGTCCTTCGCCTGCTTTTAGAGACCGCATGCGGCCCTTCGCAAACACGCGACGAAAAGTTTCCCGTGAAGAATTCTTCGCCAGCTTTGTGCCGATTCTTGCTGGCCAGCGTTCTCCTCGCGGCGGGTGCGTGGACTCTGGGCTGCAGCGGGGGAGGCGCAGGCTCAGTAACGCCTCCGTCGCCACCACTTCCCTCCATCACCATCAGTGTCACTTCCAACACTGGAACCGTGTTGCTCGGTGGAACAATCTCCTTTTCGGCGACTGTTTCTGGCCCGACGCCATCGTCTGAAAAGTGAACAACATCCCCGGTGTTTCTGCTCAAGTCGGAACGATTTCCGCCGATGGACTCTATATGGCCCCCGCGGATTTGCCGCTGGGCGGGATGGCACAGGTGACTGCCACGAGCCACGCCGACTCTTCCACATCCAGCACCGCCAGTCTGAGTATTTCCAGCGACCTCGTCGTTTCCGTTTCGCCCAGCGTCTCCAGCGTTGAATTGGGTGGCACGCAAAGCTTTCACGCTTTGGTGACGAGCAATGGGCACCCTGACTCCGCAGTTCACTGGAGCCTTTCGGGGAGCCCTTGCCCAAGCTTGTGCGGCACGTTACCGCTCCAGGCAGTATCTCCGTTCGCTGGAGCACGGCGCTGGGCAGCAACCCACTCACTATCATTACGAAGCCCGTCTCTTCGGAAGTGGGCCAGTATTCTTGATGCCGATATTTACTTCAATCCCGGCGATTCGCTCACCTCGTTTGCGACTCCTCAAGCTCTCAGCTCACACCCAAAGTCCCACGACCTTGAATCCATCCTCACTCATGAGTTGGGCCACTTTTTCGGCTTCAGTCACTCCGCGGTCTGGAGCGCCATGATGTTTCCTTTTGCACCGGCACCCGGAACCTACTCGGGCGTTCGCCCGTCGCTGCAACTCCCCGACGCGCCCTTGGCCGACGATGATCGAACGGGTCTTCGCGTCCTTTACCCAGACTCGAACGACACTCTCTATGTCGGCTCCATTCAAGGACACATCTTGCCGGCAAATCCGATTTCCCTGCCCTTGGCGCCGCCAGGCGTCACCGGAGTTTTTGGCGCACACGTTGTGGCTGTCGATGCAACAAGTGGTGCCGTTATCGCCGGCAACATTGGCGGTTGGAGCTGCACCGCGCCGGGTCCCGTTCAATTTGATGGCAATTACGAAATCGATCGCTTGACGGTCGGCCGCAGTTACAAGATTAATGCCGAGCCGCTCGATGGTGCTGTTTCTCCCTCGGAAGTGAGCAACGCCCTCGTCATACTCTGCCGCAATGCCACCACCGAGCCCGGCTGGTCTCCGCTCGAAGCCTGTGTCGTACCTACCGTTGACACTGCGTTCACGACGCGGATTCGCCCCTGAGAGCGCATTCAATCTTCAGAATGGCAAGGCAGAGGAAAAGGCGCTTATCCGGGAATTCCACATTTCGCGCGGAACGGCAACTCCGTGCAAACCGCCGAAAGGTTGAAGCCATTCCTCAGAACAGGTTGGCTGCTGAAATATTCAGAATGACGCAGGAACCAGCCAGCCTCCTCCAAAAAGGAGGCCTGGCCCCAGGGAAGCCAGAAAAACCGGCTTGCGATCTGCAACCGGCTGCGCTGAGGCTTCCACCAAAGCCGCGTGAAGTGCGGCCCCGCAGGTAGATGAACCCAGATTCCCCCGCGTAGCAGCGATCGAAGGAAAGGCGCACACCGGCACGCCGAAATGCTTTGCCAATAGCGCCACCAGTCGTGGATTGGGCTGGTGCGTTGCAAACGCCCCTACATCGGCTCGCGAAATCCCGCTACGCCGTTCCGCTTCTCCCAGAATTTTTTCCATACGGCTCACCGCAGCCCGCGAAAGAGCTTCACCGTCAAATTGCACGTCCAACTGTCCCCCGCCGCCCGAATCGCTGACGCGAATCGCTTCCGCATACTTCGCGGCGCAGCCAAAGAAGAATTCACCCAGCCGATAGGACCAGCCGCTCGGCTTGGCCGATCCACTCGTCAAGAGAAACGCACTCGCTCCGTCGCCGAACAGACCGCCGAATTCTCCCTTGGCCCGCCCCGGTCCCAGGGTTCTGCTATGCACATCCGAAGTCACGACAAGCACAGTTTGTCCGCGACCGGCGGCCAATATCGACTGTGCCACCGCCAGAGCCTGCACCAGTGCCAGGCAACCGCTGCCGACGTCCAACGCGCTGCAATCTTCCCGCAAGCCCAACAGTCCGTGAAGAACTGCGGACAGAGAAGGATACACATGATGGGTTTCGCTGGCTGCCACAATCCAATCGATGGTCTTCACTTCTTGCCCGGCCAGTTCCAAAAGCTGCGAGGCCGCGCGCGCTCCGAGCGTGCCTTCATCCTCGTTGACGCCCACGTAAGCAAGCGAATGGATACCCGCGCGCTTCTTTAATTTTCCAAGAGGCATGCCAAACGCCCGGTCTACTTCCTCCGAAGCGACCACGCGCGAACCGAACGCGCTGTTGGATGCGATTATGTAGACATCTGCAGGTTTCAAAGGAAAAGTCCTCTTTGTATCTCGGCGGAAGAAGAGTTGCGCACGAACGGCCGGGCTGACCTGATCCCCAACACTCTACATCATCCGGCAGTCTGCCTCGAATTGCCAGTGGCGAACTGAGAACAGTCGCTGGCTTGTCCAATCAGAAATACTCGATGGCTTCCGGTGAAGTCCGAAAACCGTATTGCTCCGATTGCAGCCGCAGCGCGTCTTCCAGCGCTGCTTCCCGCCCGTGCGCAAAAAGCGAATCGCTGGTGACATCCGCAAAGCCATGCAGTTGCAGCAGACGGTCTTCCGCGTCACGCTGAGTCTCCGCAGCTCCTGCCCGCCGCAAGTGCACTGGCGCCAACCCGCGCTCCACCAGCGCCGGACAGATCAACAGGAAACGGTGGCAGTGCAGCGGATCCTCCTCGGCACAAAGGATCGCCGTTTTTCGTTCCCGCGACAATCCAATTGCCCGGTCGATGGCTTCCAGAAAAGCGGGAGCGCGGCGCCTCTTGGAGTAGTCCACCAATCCATTCTCCCAATAAAATTGGGGATCGAGTGGCCGCCCGCCAAGCTGCTCCCCGCAAAACTCGTAGTGAATCTTGGCAGAGGTCAACCGCGCCTCCAGCGGCTCGCGATTGAATTGCGGAAATCGGAAGCTGCCTGGCCGACTGCGCACGTCGCAGACCACTTTGATCTCGTGGCGTAGCAGCGTACCCAGGAAATCAGACATCTCAAGGTTGGAATGCCCGATTGTGAACAATCCATTTGACGAGACGATCGAAGGGTTCATGAACAAGACTCAGAGACACAACGATTGTAACGCGTTCCGCAAGGTGATTTATTCTTCCCTGAGAAAGAGATATGGATCAGGTACGTAGGAGCGCTCCGAATAGGGCGAACAATGCGCCCTATGGTACTTTGAATAAATCCAGCAACCGACCGCGCTAGGTTAGATGAGAAATATTGCCTAGGAGTTTCTTGAATGATTATGGCTCGGCCCATGCTTTGCAAATTCCTGGCGCTGGCCGGACTCCTCTGGCTGAACAGTGCATTTCCGCTTGTTGCGCAACAGCAACGCGGACAATTGCGATTGGAGGTCCGCGACCCAGCGGGAGCCGGCGTCTCCGCCCGTGGAGAAATCCTCAGCCAGGGCAACGATTTTCATCGCCCCTTCCAAATAGGGAACGACGGCAATTACCTCTTGCAGGACCTTCCCTTTGGCGTCTACCGGCTCAGCATTCAGGCTGAGGGCTTTGCTCCTTGGACGAATGTCGTCGAAGTTCATTCGATCGTCCCCGCACGAGTCGACATTCCCCTCGGCTTCGCCACCGTCACCACCCAGGTTCAGGTAAATGATGAGAAAACCCTGGTGGATCCCACGGCAACAGCGTCGCTGTTTTCGATCGGGCACCAGTCGATCCAGGAGAATCTTAGTTCTCAGCCCGGTCGGGATCTTCAAGAGCTAACCGCCTCTCAACCGGGATGGCTCTTTGAAGCGAACGGTGTGCTTCATCCGCGCGGCTCTGAATACGATGTGCAATTTGTCGTCGACGGCCAACCACTCACGCAAAATCGTTCGCCTGCCTTCGCGCCAGACATGGATTCGGATGAAGTGGAATCGATGCGCGTGCTGACCGCGAATTTTCCCGCAGAGTACGGAAGAAAACTGGGCGGAGTCGTGGAAGTTACGACGGACAAATCTTTTCCCATGGGTTGGCACGGAGAACTGGACGCTGCCGGGGGCAGCTTCAATCACCTTAGTGGGACCGTCGGCATCTCATTTTCCACGGCCAAAGACCGCTTCTCCACCCGGGCTTCCAGATTACATTCCGATCGGTATCTCGACCCACCCGTGTTCGAGAATTACACCAATCAGGGGAACTCGGGCGGAATTCTCGCCCAATACGAACATGAGTTTGGCTTCAACGATCGACTACGCATCACTTTCCTTCACGACACGCTCGGCTATATCGTTCCCAACGACCTGGTCCAACAACATCAGCCTATTGGCCCTCAGCGGCAAGACGCTTCCAGTACGGAAAACGGTGGGCAGGTCTATTTCCAGCATTTGATCTCTTCGACCCTGTTCCTGACCGTATCCGGCGGCGTGCGTGAATCAACCTTTTCCCTTCGCTCCAATCTTTTGTCCACACCCGTGATTGTCCAGCAGAACCGTGGCTATACAGAGGCCTATGTGCGGGGGGATATCGCCGGACATCACGGCCATCACGATTGGAAGGCCGGCCTCGATTCATTTTTAACTCCGGTTCACGAGGCGCTGGCCTATCACATTACGGATCCCTCGCAATTCGATCCCGGCACCCAGATCAATTTCCAATTCCATGAACAGAAATGGGACGTTGAGCCTTCCTTTTACATTCAGGATCAAATGCATTACGGGCACTGGAATTTCAGCGCCGGGATTCGTTTCGACTACTACTCATTCGTTGTTCAGAAGGCAGCACTAAGTCCCCGTCTCGACTTTCCTATTTTATTCCCTCCTGGAATCTCCTGCTCCACGCTTCCTACGACCGCGTTTTTCAGCCGCCCGCAATGGAGAACCTTTTGCTTGCCAGCTCTCCGGCACTCGATTCCGTCAGTCCTGAAGTCCTGCGAGTGGCGGTGCCTCCCGCGCAAGGGAATTTCTTCGAACTGGGTTTGACGAAAGCTCTCTTCGGCGAGTTTCGTCTCGATGCCAACGTGTTTCGGCGTGATTTCCGCAATTATGCGGACGACGACGTTCTTCTGCAGACCGGCGTGAGTTTCCCAATCTCCTATTCCCAGGCTCGAATCACCGGCGAAGAGGTAAGGCTGGAGCTGCCTCATTGGGGCCGGTTTTCGGGGTTCGTGAGTTATGCCAACCAGTCGGGCCTGGGTCAAGGGCCGATCACAGGCGGGTTATTTATCGGCAGCGATGCTCAAGGGGTGCTGGCGGACACCAGCAAGTTCGCTGTCTCACAAGACCAGCGAAATACGCTTCGGACGCGAGTGCGCTTCCAAGCGGCCACGCGCTTGTGGTTTGCCGCGGCCGCACAGTATGGCAGCGGCCTGCCGGCGGATCTGGGGGACAACGTGGACGTCCCTTCGCTCGTCGCGCAATTCGGAGAACAAGTCGTATCTCGTGTGAACATGGAGCGCGGACGAGTGGATCCGAATTTTTCGCTGGATTTAGCTATGGGGGCTGAACTGTACCGCAAGGAACTTCGAACGCTACAATTTCAACTTCAAGCCACGGATATCACGGATCGCCTGAACGTCGTCAATTTTGCGAGTCTTTTTTCGGGTACGGCCGTGGCCGCGCCACGAATAATTTCCGCTCGCCTTCGTTTCACCTTTTAATCTTCGCGAATCTGTTTTGCCGACCCGCACTCCGCTTCTAATTCCGCGACTGTTCGGCTCAATTCCTCGACCAGGGGATTGTTTCCCGTCTTCGGAAACTGCCCGACAAGCATGCGGTAGTACCACAGCGTGCCCCTTTTCTTTCCTGCAAATTGTTCGAACACACTTTCTCCTTGAGTTCTTTCGTCATGCAGCGTTTCCCGCACATTGGCAAGCTTGTCGGCCGCGGAAACCAGGCGAACCTGCGCTGATTCGCTGGCCGCGCGCAACATAGGCTCGCTTGCGTTCCAGCCAGCGGCTTCGGCTGAGTATACGAATCCGTGCATCCGTCCACGATGTGGGCAACCCGTTTCCCGAATTTCCTCCGAATCTCACGCAGCCGCGGCATTCCGCCCTGATCTTCCACGGCATCATGCAGGAGCGCGGCGATAGCCATCTCTTCGTCGCCGCCATGTTCGATCACGATGGAAGTAACAGCAAGCAAGTGGCCAATGTACGGGCGGCTTGTGCGCTTGCGAAACTGCTTTGCATGCAGTTCCGCCGCATAGCACAGTGCCGCAACAAACTTCTTTGAAAAGGTTTTCTCTTTCTGCCGTTTCGGTTTATGGGAAGAGTTGCGAACCATCATTCAAATCAGCGCCACTTTATCGGCGGCGGGTTTTGCTGAGTAGCCGGAGAATTTCCAGGTACAACCAGATCAGCGTGACCATCATCGCGAACGCGCCGTACCACTCCATATACTTTGGCGCACCCATGCGCGCTCCCGTTTCGATCATGTCGAAATCCACAACCAGATTGAGCGCTGCAATAATGACCACCACCACACTAATCCCGATTCCCAGAGGCGTGCTGCTGTAAAGAAACGACATCTGCGTGTGAAAAAACAGGCTCATCACCATATTCGCCAGGTACACCAACGCAATCGCCCCGGTCGCCGCCATGACTCCCAATTTGAATCCCCGCGTTGCCTTCACTATTCCCGTCTTATACGCCAGAAGCAAAATGAAAAGCACCCCGAACGTCAGCATCACCGCCTGCGTGGCGATACCGGGATAGGACCGCTCAAACATCGCTGAGATTCCGCCAAGCGCAAAACCTTCCAGCAAGGCATAAATTGGCGCGGTGATCGGCGACCACTGCTTCTTGAAATTGTTACCACCGCCAGCACTAATCCGCCAATCATCCGCCGATCACCACTTAATGGCGGCTTCGGTGTTTCCGAATGGCTCAAGTCCCCAGGTATATGCCGCCGTCACCACCACGCAAAGCAGCAGAAGACCTGTCTTGTTGGCTGTGCCCTGCATGGTCATTGCTGTCGCCGGTCGCGATTTGTCCGGCGAATGCGCTTTCCTTTAAGAACAGGGTTATTGGAGCGATAGTATGTCAGCCATGAAAGAGTCTCCGATTCTGGGTGGGCTGCCAAAACAAAGGATATCACCAACGCGAAGATTGGGCAGAGTAGCGAATCAACCGAATGAAGCAGAGGCAGGGACGTTTGGTAGCGCTAACGGGAATCGAACCCGTATTTTAGCCTTGA
>CAWIUU010000017.1:0-44865 GCA_963839315.1 Candidatus Acidiferrales bacterium | reverse complement strand
CGTCGACGCGCTACTGGTGCTGGGATATTCTGACGGCGAAAGATTTAACGATCGAAGATGCTACCAGCGACGTGCGCGCAATTGTGGCAAGCATTAATTTGGACGAGTTGTTCCGTAGTCAATCCTGGGAAGCAGTTCAGCTTTTATGCGCGAATTGTACCCGACGGTGACATCCTGCCTGTCCGTTCAATGTATGACGATAAATCCGGCACTCGCAATATTGGCCTGAACACATTGCACTCGCAACAGCCACTCTGGGTCGCGGGACCCTATTTAGTCCAGAGCGTATTATTGAGTGGCCACGTACCCAATGTTCTGGAGGCCTTCCGCATTGTCCCTAAAGGTAAGCAACGTGGCCTCAGGCCGGTAAAATTGCGCAGTGCAATTTCAATTGACCCCAGGAAAACCGATTTTTTCACGCGCGTGATAGAGTATCGCAAACAAAACGCCAGTGATAAGCGGCTACAGCACTTCCTAAAAATCTTGGCGAACAGTACGTCATATGGAACCTATCTGGAAACTGAACCCCCTAAGGCCCGCTTCGCGTAACGGCTCCAAGATCACCGTATATTCTGGCGACCGAATATTTTCGCAGCCGATGCCGGACATTATCGAGCAGCCCGGTAGCTTCTACTTTCCGTTGCTCGGCGCATTGATTACTGCAGGAGGACGATCGCTTCTCGCCATGATCGAGCGTGCCGTCCGGGACGTAGGCGGGACGTATTTGTGTTGTGACACAGATTCCCTAACCATTGTCGCTAGCAAGACTGGTGGACCCGTCCAAATGCCGGATGGTGCTGAACCGATAAATGCAGTTACCTGGGCCCAGGTCGACCAGATAAGAAATCGGTTCGATCTCTTACACCATACGATCGCAGAATCGTGCCGAATCTCCTGAGGCTCACGGACGAGAATTTCGATAAAAACGGTAAGGTGCGCCAACTCTTTGGTCTATCCATAGCCGCCAAGCGCTACGCGATTTATGTAACGCGATGCGGCCAGCGTTGCTGCAATCATCGCAAATGTGTAACAGTTATCGATCCCAAAGCTCACGGTCTAATCTTTTGTGCTCCAAGTGAACAGCGGGAGAACGGTCTGCCAAAGTGGTGGTGGGAATTGTGGCGATTTATTCTAGTGCTCGAATTTAGGCAGATTCTTGAACCAGAGTTTAATCCTCTGCTAGTTGCGGGGCGGGGTTGTAGATGCTGAAACTGCTACCGATGTTGAAGGAGTGCCGTCGTGGGTTACCTTACCCGCCATGATGAAAATGAGAATGTCTACACCCCACTATCTGAAGCAGATGAAGAACTTCGCTAGCCCATTTGGTTTGACTTATCGAATAGTCGCTGGTCATCCAAACCTACATTCTACGCCGTTTACAAAAGACCGGGACGCCTGGAGAGACTCCGGATGCATTGACACACGTGATGGGAGCAGTTATCGCCTAGACGAGCTCTCTCACGGAGTCATTACTCTCGGTGACATCTTGTGCAACTATGTTCAACATCCCGAAGTCAAATCCCTCGGGCCAGATGGAGGGGAATGTAAGGCACACACCCGAGGGTTGCTGCGCCGCAGGTTGATCGAGGCGGGGCTACAACATTGCATCGGGAAAGAGGTTTCCCGTTTTGAACAGGGCCAAGATGATTTTATTGAAAACATAGATGATGCGTGCATTCGCTATGACAGCGGGCGGGCGGTCGCGAATGAAAGTCTGGTGTCGGAAATCAGGGCCGTCGGCTTGCGGCAGACAGCTAAATACACGGGGCTCGATCGTAAAACAATTCGGACAACCGTAAAATGGACAACCGGTTAAAACGTCGACCCTGGCAAAAATCGTGATCGGTCTGCGGGCACATCAAGCCGAGGGCAACACTACACACAGCGCGCGTCGCCCGTAGGGAGTAGCGATTCAGAAGCCGAATTTCTTAGGCGCCCGTTCCGGCTCGCACTCGTCGAGAAATGATCTTCCTCCCGGCGTCAGATCTTGGACTCGAATTTCCGTATATGGCGATCCATGGTGCGTCACGTCTACCCCGGTAACCAATTTCGCATCCCAGAGATATTTCACATGATGTGCGATTGTCGCATCATCATATCCATCCACTGAGACGTTTAAGTCCCGTCCCGTTCCACCCATCGGGTCGGCTTCGACATCGATGAGAATCCTTTGGCACAGATTATTGTCTATTCTCATATTTTTAGTGTAGCGTTTGGAATGTTGCCCCAATATATAGGGGTCTTACAAATTCCCCCCACTCCCCCTAGTGTATGTATTACTAATGTGATACACTGCGGCCATCAGAAAACCTACTGATAGAAAGGAGGAAGTCCAGAATGAGCAAAAAGCCTACTGTGATTATTCATCGCAATGCGGTCATGGGATGTTTCGTGACGCCGCAGTATGTTGAGCGTCACCCGCGCACTACCGAAACGGAACGTCGCCCTGCACCTAGCAAAAAGAAGTAAAGATCGTGGGTTTGTGAATTTTTGAAATTGAATTGGAACAGGGGATCGAAAAGGTCCCAATTCCCGCTCCCTTTTTTCTGCAGCCTCCCGTGCGTGGGCTACAGCACTGGATCGGGAAGGCACTTCTACGGTTTGCGCGTTATACGGCCATGTGCCCGTGGTGATGAATCTGCAGCGGTATCTCCTGAATGAGTTAGAATAACGTCGATTCGTTGGAGGTTAAAATGCGTGTTTGGGGACTTGCTCTGATCGGCCTTGGAATTTCTAGTCTAGCGACAGCTCAATTGCAACCAAACGCTACATCACTGGCCGGGTCGTGGGAGTCCAAAATCCCAAAACATTTATACGATTCATTACAAGCTGGAGATTGACGGTGAGACGCAGAATGGAAGCGCGGTTTCGCTGCCAGCTGCGTACCATCACACCTACCCACTGCCCATCTGCATTTCTGGATTCCGGCAGCTAGTTTGAGAAGTAGGCGCCGCACACAGCCCACCCGCACGCAACAGCAATTAGGGTTGTACGCCCAATCCATGTCGGCAATGTCTTTTCACCGGGCGTCCACCAGCAGCATCCTTTAGTCGTTATCGCCCATACTGCGTAAGCACCCGCCATGAACCAAAAAAATATTGGTGCGCGCTCAGAAACCCAAGAGAAAACAAGAGCAGCAGCTACCTGAAAAATGAGCAGTCTTCCAAGGGAAACCTGGCTGTTCCACCAATTCACTCTCCCTATACGCATCGACTCAATATTGGCCGAGTGTAACCCGCCGGTTTCTGATGAGCTGATAGCTTCAGATCCAGGCTGCCAAACATTGTGATACGGATCGAGTACATATTCAGCCGGTGAAGCCGGGTTGTACCTGACATACAAGGGACCCTGGTGAAGACTGCGCTGCAGACTAATCGCTTCGTCTTCAGTTAGGAAATCCCGGGCGTACTCTCCGGAGTACGTTGAATCGGCAACACCGTACGAAAACTCTGCCTGCAGTCGGAACTTGGTGCCTTCGCCCATATATCCATCTCGGACTGGATCGATGGAACAGTCTCCACCGGCAAACTCTTCCTTCTCCCGGGCGGCACAGACACATCCAGGTAAATTGGATCCGCCGCAATCCCATCCACCGGCCCTTTCTTCCCCCAAAAACTCCCGCAGATCAGTCGCACATGCGTCCCGTCATCGTCGTTCATCTCCGGAATATCCAGCGCTTTCACTTCCTGATATCGCGGCGCCGTCATCTTCAACGAAGACGGCAGATTCGCCCACAACTGGAATCCGTGCATTCTTCCCGCGGAATCTCCTTTCGGCATCTCCTGGTGAATGATCCCGCTACCCGCCGTCATCCACTGCACATCACCCGACGCGATCGCTCCGTGGTTCCCCATGCTGTCGCCGTGCTCCACCGTTCCCGCCAGCACGTATGTAATCGTTTCAATCCCGCGGTGCGGATGCCAGGGAAATCCCGCCAGGTAATCCTCCGGCACGTCATTTCGAAAATCATCCAGCAGCAAAAACGGATCGAAGTCTGTCGTATTCCCAAATCCAAACGCCCGCCGCAGATGCACTCCCGCCCCTTCCATCGTCGGCTTGCTCCGAATCAATCGCTTCACCGGTCGTATCGACATTGCGCCCTCCCCTCACCAAACCTATTTTGGATGCTTCAATTCTTTCTCGCGGCACCCCTTCCCATCTCACGCGCCTCCCGCCGCAAAACTCCCTCCCCCACTCGCAACGTATTCATCGAACAATGTTATACTTCCGCCTCTCTTATGGAGAAGTACGATCTCATCGTCATTGGTTCCGGGCCTGCCGGCCAGCGCTCCGCCATTCAAGCCTCCAAATTCGGCAAACGCGCCGCCCTTATCGAGCGACTCGAAGTTATCGGCGGCACCGCCATCAATACCGGCACCATCCCCAGCAAGACCATTCGCGAAGCCGTCCTTCATCTCTCCGGCTACCAGTACCAAAGCATTTATGGCTCCAATTACCGCGTGAAGGAACATATCAGCATGGCCGACCTCTCCTTCCGCGCACTCAACGTCATCAAAACCGAAATCGACGTCATCCAGGCACAACTCTCCCGCAACGGCATCGATGTCATCACCGGCACCGCCAGCTTCCTCGATCCTTATCGCGTTCAGATCAAGAGTTCTCGCGGACAATCCGAATACCAGGCCGACCACATCATCGTCGCTACCGGCACAAAGCCCGCAGAATCTCCTCTCGTTCCCTTCAACAGCCGCACCATCATCAACAGCGATCAAATCCTTCGCATACCCGAAATTCCCAAAACCATGATCGTTGTCGGCGGCGGCGTCATCGGCGTCGAGTACACCTGTATGTTCGCCACTCTCGGCGTGCGCGTCACGCTCATCGAAAAACGACCTCGCCTTCTGGAATTTGCCGATGCCGAAATGGTCGAAGCGCTCTGCTACCATCTCCGCGATCGCCGCGTCACACTCCGCCTCAACGAAGAGGTCGAAAGTGTCGAAGAAACTCCCGATCATCTCGTCGTCGCCAATCTCAAAAGCAAAAAGAAAGTTACCGGCGAAGCCCTCCTCTATGCTGTCGGCCGCCACGGCAATGTCGACGATCTTAATCTCCCCGCCGCGGGGCTCGAAGCCGACAACCGTGGCCGCATCGTCGTCAACGACGAATACCGCACCACGCCAGCCGCATATCTTCGCCGTCGGCGATGTCATCGGCTTCCCCAGCCTCGGCTCCGTCTCCATGGAACAGGGCCGCATCGCCGCCGCAAAAGCCTTCGGCATTCCCATCAATTCCAACCGCGCCAATTATCCCTACGGCATTTACACCATCCCCGAAATTTCCTTCATCGGCAAAACCGAAGAGCAGCTCACCGACGAAGGCGTCAACTACGAAGTCGGCATGGCCTATTTCCGCGAAATCGCTCGCGGCCAGATTCGCGGCGACACCACTGGCCGTCTCAAAATCCTTTTTGATCCTGACTCCAAGCATCTTCTCGGCATTCACATCATCGGTGAAGGCGCCTCCGAACTCCTTCACATCGGCCAGGCCGTCTTCGCTCTCAACGGCACCATCGAATATTTTGTCGACACCGTTTTCAACTACCCCACTCTCGCCGAATGCTACAAGGCTGCCGCCTTCAACGGCCTGAACAAGGTGGTCAAATGATCCTCCTTTCCTTCGCCATACTTCTCCTCCGCATATGTCCCGTCTGCCGTGTCTTTACACCTGCTCTTGCGTATGGCCGGTTGTTGTTTCCTGTCGTAGCCTCCCGCTCCGGAGTGGCACGCGCAGTGCTCTGGGGGTACTCTTCCTCTTGGCTTCCCGGGGCCCCACAGACGTTGGTTCACGTGGCCCTTGGTTTTTCGTCTCTTGTTTTCTTTCCTTTAAGGGGTACGGAGCCCTCTCAGGGTTGCCCTCCGCCTCTTGTCCTGTGCTGAGTTCAGGGCTTCAGCCTCTGAGGAATCTCGGTGTTTGTACCGGCTCCGGTCTTTCAGGCCGGTCTTCAGCTCCGGCTCACTGTTCAGTTCCCTGGTCTTCAGCCCCTGAGGGTCTTCGCCTTTTCGATTTTCTAATTTCGTTTCGGTTTTTCCTTCTACTCGGGCAGGCTCACTATGCAAACTTCTCTTGGCATCCTCGTCATGCAACACATCGCCGGCGGCCTCGTCGCGGACAACAAAGTTCTCGGCTCTCCCGCACTCTATCCCGCTAAACCCGGATTCTCCGAGGATCCTCTTCAATCCATGCCCGCCGACCACATCGCCCTATCCATCCGCCAACTCATCGAGCAACTCGCCAAGGGTCAGAAACTCCACGCCATCGGCATCGGCTTCCCTGGCATCATCCGCGACGGCATCGTCGCCGAATCTCCCAATCTTCAACAGGTCAAAGGCTTCAACCTGCAAGCCGAACTCTCCGCCTCTCTCCGGGGTGAAGCCGCTGGCGTCCCCATCCGCATTTTCAACGACGCCGCCGTCACGGCCGCAGGCATCGCCGCCACCCAAGGCAAACTCAACAAACTCATCCGTGTCTGGACTCTCGGCAACGGCATCGGCTTCGGCCGCTATCCCGCCATCGCCGGCGTTTGGGAAGGCGGTCATACCGTCGTCACTCTTGATAAAAATGAAAATTATTGCGGCTGTGGAGGGCGTGGCCATCTCGAAGGTATCCTTGGTCTGCGCGCCATGCGCCTCCGTTTCCTCGATCTCGAACCCGAAGAAGTTTTCGCCAACGCGCGTGCGGGCGACGAGCGCTGCGCCGAATTCGTAAAACTCTGTCACCGCGCTCTGGCCGCCGCCACCGCCACCAGCATCCACCTCGAAGGCCCTGGCGTCTTCTATATCACCGGCCCCGACGTCAAATTCCTTGAAGTCGGCACGCCTCGATAGCCTCCTTCACAAAATGGTTATGATGAGCCCGCTCCAGGGCAGCCGCTTTGAAGTCATTCCCACCACCGACGAAGTCGGCATCATCGGCGCCGCCGTCAACGCCTCCCGCTCCCTCCCCTAGAATTACCTCTCGACTGAATTGAGGGTGCCCCACCATCGTCTTGCGAAGGTGCGCTCTCACTCTCTACTGCTTTAGCCCCTGAGGATGATGAAATTGACTAACTCCGCTCACAGCACTCCTTCCACAATCCGCACCTCTCTCTCCACTGCCCGCCCTAACAATTTCACCGCCTCCTGATATCCCGGGCTCTCATACGTCGCAATCGCTTTCTCCACGCTTTCAAACTCAATCATCACCGTTCTCTGTTTCAATCCTGCCTCATAGGCTCGCGCAGGAGTCCCCCGCGCCAACACGGTCCCTCCTCCGGCTTGAATCGCGGGCGCCGCCACTTTGGCGTACTCCACCAGGACCGCCGGATTCCAGATCGATCGGTAAAATGCTATCCAGTATCCCTTCGCCATGTATTTCTCCTCGTTCCTGAAATTTCGCAACTCGCTTCTCCGCCTTCACCGCGAAATCCTGCCTCATATAGTCTTCCGCGAACGCCAGTGCTTTCTGCAGCCGAGCAGCGGGGCGATCGTGGCTTAATCCATTTCCTCCCGCCCGCTCTTTGCGTTCCTCACTGCGTTTCCGCCTTCACTCGTGCCGCAACGCCACCAACGGATCCACTCTCGTCGCCCGGTATGCAGGTATGTAACACGCCGCAACCGCCACTGCCGCCAACACTACTCCCACCGTCAACAGCGTCCACGGGTCCCGCGGGCTTACTCCAAACAAAAAGCTCGACAATATCCTCGTCAGCCCCAGCGCCCCCAGTACTCCCACCGCCAGTCCCCGCTCCCGTCAGCGCCATTCCCGTCTTCAGCACCAGTGTGAGCTGTTCCCACGCGCGCGCTCCCAGCGCCGCTCTTATCCCAATTTCATGCGTCCTCTGCGAAACCGAATACGAAATCACTCCATATACCCCGATCGCCGACAGCAGCAGCGCCAGCCCTGCGAACGTTCCCAACAATATTGTCCGCGTCCGGTTTTCCCCCAGCGACTCCGACTTGATCTGCTCCAGCGGTCTGATCCGGTCCAGCGCCTGCTCCTTATTCAATTCCCAAACCGCCGTCTCAATCGATTTCACCAGATGATTCGGATCCATCGCCCCGCGAACCACCAACGACTGCTGTGGACTCGGGCTCTGCTTGTACGACACATACAAGCCTGCGCACGCATCGTCCAGTCCGCACGCCTTCTCTCCCTCAACCACTCCCACAACTTCCCACGCAATCTCCGGCCCCAGCGCCGGCTGCCCCGGAATAATTTCTTCGATTCGTATGTGCTTGCCCAGCGGCTCTTCGTTCTTGAAATATTTCTTCACCATCGCCTCGTTCACCACCGTCACCGGTACCGTTCCCCCCGTGTCCGTTTCCGCCAGCCATCGTCCCTTCTTCAACCGCATTCCAATCGCGCTCAGGTACGAAGGACTCACCGGCTTGAATCCGGCTGCCGGCCGTTTCGCAACTTCTACGAACGGTTGCCCCTCAATCAGAAATGGCATCCCGTCCGGCCAGCCTTCCAGCGGCAGCGTTCCTGTCGTCGCCACCTCGCGCACTCCCGGCACCGCCTGAATCCTCTCCATCACCTGTCCCAAATAGCGAATGATATGCGGCCCGTCGGGATATTGCTCCGTCGTCATCGGAAATCCCATCGCGATCACGTTCGTCGTATCAAATCCGGCATCCACCTGCTGCAATTGATAAAAACTGCGAATCAGCAACCCTGCTCCCGATAATAAAATAAAAGCCAGCGCAATCTCCGCCACTGCCAATCCATTTCGCAGATATGTTCGGTTAATCCCGGTCGTCCCGCCTCGTCCACCTTCTTTCAGCGATCCCACCAGGTCCGCTTTCATGCTCTGCAGTGCTGGCGCGACGCCAAACAAAATTCCCGCCGTCACGACAATCGCCGCCGCAAACAGCAGCACCTCGCCATTCAACGAAACGTTTGCCTCCGCTGGCAAAAGAAATGGCGGTATCCACGCCTTCAGCCCCAGCATGAATCCCCAACCCAGCGCCACTCCGACAACTCCTCCCGTCCCCGCCAGCAAAATACTCTCCGTCAAAAATTGCCGCACCAATCGCCAGCGTCCCGCTCCCAACGCCGACCGCACCGCCACTTCGCGTTCTCTCCCCGCGCCACGCACCAGCAGCAGATTCGCCAGGTTCACGCACCCGATCAGCAGCACCGCACCCACCGCCGCCAGCAGCACCAACAGCGATTGCCGTAGATCCTTGTCCACCACCCGGTCTTCGTACCGGTCCACCGTCACGCCCCATCCCTGATTGGACTTCGGATACGCCTGCTCGATCTGCGCCGCAATCCCTTTCATCTGTTCGCGCGCTTGTTCCAGCGTCACCCCGGGCTTTAGCCTGCGCCCATGAAATCATCCAGTGATAATCCCTCGTCATCTGTTGCGGCTTGAACGCCAGTGGCGTCCACACATCCTGCCATTCCCGATCGTACGTTCCCGGTGGCAGCACGCCGATCACCGTGTGCGGCGTGCCATTCAATCGTATGCTGCGCCCAATAATCTTCGGGTCTTCCCCAAACCGGTTCTGCCACACCCGGTGACTCAGCACCACTACATTCTGTTTTCCTAATTCACCTTCATCCGCCGCAAACGTCCGCCCCAGCATCGGCTTCGCGCCAAAAATCTCAAAGTACGCCGCGCCCACTCGTCCATTCCTCAATTGCACCGGCACATCCGCATCCGTCAGCGTCACGCTCCCCCACGTCTGCGCTGCCATCGCCGTGAACACCGTGTTCTGCTTCTTCCAGTCCAGAAAATTCAGCGTCGATATTCCGTTCCGCTCCCCTCCCGGCGGCTTCTCCCACACGTTCACGATTCGTTCGGCCTCCGGAAACGGCAGAGGCTTCAACATCACCGCATCCACAAAGCTGAAGATCGCCGTCGTCCCGCCAATCCCCAGCGCCAGCGTCAGCACCGCCGCCACTGCGAATCCCGGACTCTTCCGGATCATCCGCAGCCCGAACCGCACATCCTTCCCTACTTGGTCCACGCCTATACCCCACCGTGTATTGACTGCCCCCGCCCCGCCTTGGTTAGTCCCTCCCTGGGCGCATGCACACACCGCTCCCCAACCCGGCCGGCATGCTTTACATAACGCTCCGGCCCCCACAAATGTTCCTCTACTTTTTCCTTTTCTTTGCCTAAGGGGGATGTCCCACGTGTGGCACAGACACTCTTGTCTGTGCTCTTGGGGTCCGCTTCACCTGTGTAGTGGCTTTATACCGGCCTGGTGCCGCATCCGTATGGTTTTCAGGCTGGAGCTTGCTCTCACCCCTCCCAGATCACTGGAACAATCTTTTCCCCAGTTCCTTGCCTCTTCCCATCTAACCTTCTCCTCCCCTCCACGTCTCACCTCTCTGAGGAACTTCTCACTCCTACATCCCGTATCCATGTTGTACCCTTTCGCTCTGGAGACGTCCGATGGGTAACCTGCTGCAAGACATTCGTTTCGCCCTCCGCCAGTTCCGCCAATCCCCAGGCTTCGTCCTCGCCGCCATCGTCTCACTCATGCTCGGCATTGGCGCCACCACTGCTATCTTCAGCGTTGTCTACGCCATCCTCCTGAATCCCTATCCCTACAGAAATAACGACCGCATGGTTCACGTCGAGCTGAAGAACAAGAACGGCCGCGGCCCCCTCCTCATCGTCAACCGTGAGGAAGCCAAGCAGCTTCGCTCCACCTCATCCATCGAGGATTTCTTCCTTCAGTCCGGCAATACCCGCAATCTCACGGGCGCCGATTTCCCCGTCTCTGTGAACGTCGGCACCTACTCCTCCAATCTTTTCGATTTCATGGGCGTCCCTCTCCTGCTCGGACGCGGCTTTTCTGCAGCCGACGTCCCCAATGGCGCGCCCGCCCCAGTCGCTGTCCTTAGCTATCTTTTCTGGCAAAAGCAGTTCGGCGGCAATCGCGAAATCCTCGGCAAGTCCATTGAGCTCGATCACAAGCTTTACACCGTCATCGGCGTGGCCGCGCCTCGCTTCACTTGGGGCGATTCCGACGTCTATCTGCCTGATGTTCAGACCGCCGATCCCCATGATCTTTGGAACGCATTCATTCGCCTCAAGCCCGGGGTGAAGCACGCCACCGTTGCCGCCGAAATTCAGGTCCTGCTCGATCGCTTCACCCAAGCCGATCCCAAGGATTTCCGCAAGGACATGCGCGTCTCCATCGTCACTCTCAATCAGGAAGTCCTCGGACGCTTCTCCGGCACGCTCGTCCTCTTGTTCGGCGCTGTTATGGCCTTGCTCCTCATCGGTTGCGCCAACGTCTCCATTCTTCTCCTCGCTCGTGGCACTGCACGCCAGCATGAACTCGCCGTGCGCGTCTCCGTTGGCGCGGAGCGCTCCCGCCTCATCCAACAACTCCTCACGGAAGCACTGATCGTCTCCTCGGCCGGCGCACTCCTCGGGGTACTTGCGGCCTACTTCGGCGTCGGAGCTCTCTCTGCCATGGTTCCCTACTATTCCTTCCCTCACGAAGCCGCCATCCAGGTCAACGGCATGGTTCTGCTCTTCTGCGCTCTCTTGGCATTGCTCACCGGTGCGCTCGCAGGCATTTCTCCCGCATGGCAACTTTCTCGCCCCGCCCTCAGCCAATTAATTCAATCCAGCAGCAGCAAACATTCCGGCAGCGCTCGTGGACGCCTCATGCATCGCGTCCTCATTGCTGGCCAACTCGCTCTCACACTCTTGCTCATGACCGGCGCCGGCGCCGCCATCAAGGCCTTTCAATCTCTCACCCACACTCCGCTCGGCTTCGACCCCAATCGTGTTTTTGCCCTCGATGTTTCTTTTCCCAAAGGCTCCAATCCCACCTGGCAGGAACGCATGCAGGCCCAGGAGACCATTCGCAAAGCCATCGAGCAAACTCCGGGCATTGCTTCCGCCAGTGTCTCTACTACCTGGTTCCCCGGCTTCGGCGGCTTCTACGCCAAAATCGAACTCCAGAGCAAGCCCACTCTCGCCGACCCTCAAGCCGTTCTCACTCTCGTCAGTCCTCAGATTCTTTCCACCATCCGCCTTCCGCTCATTTCCGGGCGCATGTTTGACGATGCCGAACTCATGCGCGCCGCGCATCTCGCCCTCGTCAATCAGGCTTTCGTCAAACAGTATCTCGGAGACGCTGATCCCATCGGCCAGCACGTACGCAGCCCCATGCTCAAGGTCGAGCAGCCCAACCTCATCTCCACGCAGTCTCCCGATGATTGGCTCGAAGTCATCGGCGTGGTCGGCGATGCCCGCAACGATGGCTTGACGAAACCCATCCGTCCTGCCATCTTTCTTCCTTATAGTTTTGTTTTGCCGCCAGACATCCAGATCCTCGCTCGTTCCTCCGCCGATCCCTCCACCGCCATCCGCTCCGTCAAGCAGCACCTGAGCGAGGTCAACCGCGAACTCGTTGTGGGCCAGGACCGCACTCTCGATTGGTGGCTTGACACCCAAGGTTGGGGACGCGAGCGTTTCATCGCCACGCTCTTCTCTCTCTTCGCCGCTCTCGCTCTGATTCTCGCCGCCACCGGCCTTTACAGCGTTGTCTCCTACGCCGTCACCCAGCGCACGCAAGAAATGGGCATCCGCATGAGCCTCGGCGCACAACCTTCCAGCATCATTCGTCTTGTTCTCGCCTCCACCGCCACCACTCTCGCCGCGGGCCTCGCCATTGGTTTCGCCTTAAGCTTCGGACTCAATCGCATCATGTCCTCCTGGGCCGGCGGTAGCTCCCGCGATCCAATCACGCTGCTCGTCTCCGCCACTCTGCTCATCCTCGTCGCCACCATCGCCTGCCTCGTCCCCGCTTATCGCGCCGCCACCATCGACCCCATGCAAGCCCTCCGCCTAGAGTAGTCTCCTCCACCGGGTGCCCACACGCCACGGGGTGCGCCACACGCCGTCCTTGCGTGTGGGTTCTTGGGTTTCCTTTTCCTGGTTCTAGTAGGGGCACAATACATCGTGCCCTCTTGGGTTTCTCTTCATTGTTGGGTGCCGCACCCTTGGGTTTTTTAAGGGTGCGGGTTTTTCTTCTTCTTACGTCTGTCATCCCGATCGGAGAGCCGCACATTTTGCGGCTCGCAGCGGAGGGATCCCGGCAAGATCCCACTTCAAAGGGACCGCAAGTGCGCGCGATCAATCCTCCCCCTCAGCACCTCACCGCGATCCTCATAATCCTCCGCTCCTTCTCATCCTCCACATAAACCGTCAGCTCCAATCTTTCCCTGCACGCTCGCAGCGCAAGCTGTCCCACCTCGCGCTCTCGTGTCTTGAACGCGTGTTTCTCGCAGCAATCGCTCATCACGAATCCTTCGATGTCTCCGAAGCAGTCGTACACAACCTCCGTCACCTTTCCGGTGTACTCCCGCACAGGCTCGCACGGATGTTCCTTCTTGTGCGGTGCTCCTGTCACCGACGGTGGTATCTCGTCCGGATTCCCTCCCAGTCCCTTCACTCTTCCTGCCAGATACGAGATGTACCTTTGCAGCACCGGGTACCACCGGTTCGTCGTTGCCATCTGTCGCAGCCGCCACTTGAAAATCGCCAGCGTGTCCTCTTCCTCCGGCAAAATCAAATGCGCCGTACTCACCGGAATTCTCACCTGGAACGTACCGACCACATACCTCCAGTTGATTTCCTGTGTTTCGTCTTTCCCCTTCGCTTTCGCGCGTAGCCTAGGACTTGGCTTCATTCGATACTCGATCTTCGGCGGCGGCTCTACCAACACTCTCCTCGTCGTGATGCGCCGTATCACCACGTTGAACTCTTGTCCCTTCACCACGCTCGGCGGCAATTCAATCGTCAACAGCCCCGCGAAGTTTTGTCCCCCTCCCGGTGGGATAGGCACGTACGTCGTGCTCTTCGTTACCACGCACTGAATCGTGTTTGCATCACTCGCGCTCAGCAAGTGGCTCGCGTACAGCCTCGATGCCAGTTGCAGCACCTGCAATGCGCTCACCTGCGGCCAATAAATACTCGCTTTGCTCCCTGCCGGAGTATTTCCCCAATCGATCATCAGCTCGTCGGGATATTGCAGCAGCGTGTCCTGCCCCAGAATCGGCGGAAGGCTCGGCCGCAGATCAAACGTCTGTGGAATCAGGCGCGTCTGTGGCGATCCTGGATTATTCGACTTCGTCACTTGCAGGTTGCGTTGCGCAAGTTTGTCGCAGTTCTCTGGATTCTCTGTCACTCCATTTGAGTTCACGATCGGCGCGCCATCGTACGTAATCTCTGCCACAAGGCAGTGATGCGTCCCATTCAGCAGCGTCTGCACTTTCTGCCCATTGATTCTATTCGAGTCGTCGTACACGTTCAGGAAGCACCCGTAGTACACCCAGACGTGATCTCCAGTCTTATTCTGAATGGTTTTATTGTTCACTCCGTTCGTCCCATACTCCGGATTGTTCGGATCGCTCAGATTTGGCGCGTTGCCCGTCGCAAAAAAGGGAAACGTGTGCGAATCCGAAGCCGCCAGCGGCCAGTCCGGCAGTCCCGCTGCATCCTTGTGGCTCGGATAGGTTCCCGGCTGAAAATCCGTATCCGCCGTTTGCGTGCTCCACATCCGGAAAAACACCCTCACGTTCTGCGCCTCCCCCGCCACTCCTTGCGGACCACTCATCCGTACGCGCGCCACCGCAAAATTAAAATTGGCGTTTGAGCCCGACAAAGGTGTCACAGACGAATCTCCCGTATACGCATCTGCCTGTTGTGGTATCACGTTGCTCGCAGCCTTGAATGGATCGGTTCCTCCCGGATCGCTGAAGTTTCCGTTCAAGTATGTCAACAGGCTCTGGAGGTATCCGTACGCTCCATTAAAATCATTCGTCACGAATGGAGGAGCGCCCGGAACCGGCGCGTTATTCACGTTGGGCGTCGCCGTAAACACACGCAAATCCTGGCTCAGATAAAACACGTTTGCCTGGTCGTTATCCACGTTTGAAAACGATGGGTCGGCGCCCGCCACAAATTCCAACTCCGTTGCCGCATTGAAAGTCGTTCCCAGTACCGTAATCGCCCCATCCAGTAGCTTCTCGACGGGCGGATTCCCCTTCGCCGGAAATAGTCCCAACGAAGAGCTCTGGAACTTCACATCGTATGGAAACCGGATGCGTTGCGGCGCCAGCAAGTCGTTCTTGCGCTCATATTCCGTTCCTAGCGCGTCCACAGGCAGCGTCACGCCCGTCAACCCTGTTGCCGGACCGGAAAGCGTCGGTGTCGCTCCACCCATAACCTGTTGGTTGAATCCCTCCAACTGCAACCAGAATGCATTCGGAAACAATCCGTTGCTCGCCGACCCGATCGAGTCGTTCACCTCGTCCTTCCCAAATGAGTTTTTGTCCGCCACGAACGAAAGTATTCCAATTGGCCATGGATCGTCGAAATTCGGCCCGGGAAGCGCCGAACTCGTCTGCGACGGGAATTGCAGGTCCAGCAACCGCTTGAAAAATGGAAATGGGTCGCTCGCGTCGCCGGTAAGATTCTTGTACACTCCAGCCAATGTTGACGCGCCCGCCCCCACAATCTGGTTGATCGTAAATCCCAATTGGTGAAACAGGTAATAAATGAACAGTGTCGTACAGCCGTTCGTCTTGTCATAGCCGTTGTCGTCCGGATCGTTGTTCACGAAGTCGTCGCGTGTGCTGTTCAGCCACAACGCCGCTACCGCAAAGTCTGCGTCGATTCCCAATCCAAGGAATCCGTTCTGCGCTAAAAATTGGCTACCAAGAAATCGCGATAGCCCCTCGCCCTTGCTTCCCTCATTTCCTCCCTGAAACCATCCAATGTTCTGCACCATCATGAAGATTTCCGAGACTTCCGATATCAGTAAGTACCTCAAATACGCGGGATTATTCGCATAGCTCTTACCCTGCGCAATCAACTGGATTGTCGAGGATGTCTTGCTTCCGCTCCAGCACGCTCCATTGTTCGCCGGTGTCCCTCCTGGCCCGCACGTATTTCCCGCCTGTGTCGTCACCTGCACGTTCATTCCGCTCGGATTATTCGCTACTCCAAATGGGCCGGACAAAAGCGTGTTGTAGTCGTTCTCACACGCTGCGATTACCGCATTTGTCCGAGCCGGCTCCACGCCTCCTGGACCGCCGAACGAATCGTCGTATGAAAAATTGTAGTGCGTCGTCACTCCGCCATTCGTCAGCCCCGTCGTAACCTGTGCCATTTGTTTTTCCTTTCGTTCCTCAATCTTTTTCGGGACACGGGCTCTGTTGCAGCCTGCTTGCACACAAGTCCAGCGTGGACAGCCGCAAGCCTGCTGCGCTCACTCCTCCTGGTTTCGTCTGAGTAGCTAGTGATCCGGGGACAGCAATCGTTTCATCTCTGCGCGGAACTTCGCACCCAATCGCACATACATCTCAATTTCCACTTTCAACGAACTTCGCTCCTCTGTTACCCTCTCCCCTATGCGAAATTTCCCAAAACTCTTTTGTTTTCTTATCCTGGCAACTCCCCTTTTCCCTCAGAACACCAAACCCGTCGCCGATCGGCTGGCCGCGCAGAACGCTCTCTTCAACGAACAATACGAGTCCGACCTCCGCAATTTTCCACAGCGCGCCACGTCCTTCGGCGACTACCGCTACAACGATAACCTCGCTGAATACTCACTCGCCGCCATTGCTCAGCGCGATCTGACCGACCACTCGTTCCTCACCCGCCTCCAGGCCATCTCCACCACCGGATTCTCCGATCAGGATCAGCTCTCACACGATCTCCTCGTTCGCGTTCTTCAGCAGCGCATCACCGATTTCGACCTCAAAGAGTACGAGATGCCCATCAATCAGCAGAATGGCATCCACACCGCTCTCGCCGATCTCCCGCAATCCATGCCCTTCGATTCCGTCAAGCATTACGAAGACTACATCGCGCGTCTCCAGCAGATTCCCCGCGCCCTTTCCCAAACTACAGAAGTCCTCCACGCCGGTATGAGAGACAACCTCATGCCTGTCCGCTTCCTCCTCGAAAAGATTCCGGTTCAGTGCCAAGGCATTATCGAAGCCGATCCTTTCCTCATCCCCACGAAGAAATTCCCCACGAGCATCTCCGCCGGCGACCAGAAGCGTCTCACCGAAGAAATTACCGCTGCCATCAACACCGACGTCATCCCCGCTTACAAAACCTTTGCCACATTTGTTGCCACGGAATACGCTCCCCATGGGCGCACCACTCTCGCCATCACCTCTCTCCCCGATGGCGAAAAACGCTATCAGAACGACATCTACGGCCGCACCACCACCCACATGACCCCCGACGAAATTCACCAGCTGGGCCTCCGCGAAATCGCGCGCATCCAGGCCGAGATGACCGTCATCGCCAGGAAAGAAGGCTTCGCCGATCTCGCCGCTTTTCGTTCCTCCCTCAAAACCAATCCCAAATACATCCCCACTTCCGCCGATCAAATCCTCGAAGATTTTCGCCACTACATTGCCCAGATGGAACCCAAGCTTCCCGAACTTTTCAATCTGCTTCCAAAGTCTCCCGTCACTGTCGAGGCCATCCCCTCCTTTGACGCCGGCGCCGCTACTCACTACGTCACCGGCACTCCCGACGGCAAACGCCCCGGCCGCGTCGTCGTCGCCACCTCCAATTTCAAGGACCGTTCTCTTGTCGACGACGAAGCCATCGCCTATCACGAAGGCGTCCCCGGCCATCACATGCAACTCTCCGTCCAGCAGCAACTCACCGGCCTCCCCAAATTCCGTCTCCACGGCCTCGGCTTTAACGCTTACACCGAAGGTTGGGCCCTCTACTCCGAAGAACTTGGCAAAGAAGTTGGTTTCTATCAGGATCCCGTCTCCGACTACGGTCGCCTCTCTTCCGAACTTTTCCGCGCTGTCCGCCTGGTTGTCGATACTGGCATTCATTCCAAAGGTTGGTCGCGCGATCAAGTCGTCGAATTCTTCCGCAAATCCGGTGCCGTCGACGAGCCCACCATCCAATCCGAAACCGATCGCTACATTTCCTGGCCCGCGCAAGCCCTCAGCTACAAACTCGGCCAGCTCAAAATCCGCGAACTCCGCAACCGCGCACAAAAAGAATTAGGCTCCAGGTTTGACATCCGCACCTTCCATGACGAAATCCTCGATGGCGGCACCTTACCCCTGGACATGCTCGAAGCCCGCACCAACCAATGGATCGCCCAACAAAAATCCAGATGACCGTGCAAACTTCCATCGCTGATTTGTGTCACCCCGACCGAAGCGGCCCGGCCTTTTCTTTCGCGCGCCGGGCCGCGCAGTGGAGGGATCGCGGCAAGGTCTCAACACGATCACAGTCCTCGATATCATCCCCCGCCCTATCTCGCACCGGGCATTTCCTTTTCTCGTCCCTACCCTCTGGGGTTTCTCTTTTCCTGTGTTTTTAGGGGCACGATACGCTTGTCCCGGGCGCGACGCTTCCTCTTCTTCAATTCCCCCTTCTCCCGATTGACTTTCCTCGCCATCTCCCACCAAATGGAACCTTCGGAATTTCCTGGACATCTTAAACCACATGAATCTCCTCGACTTGGTCATTGGCAAGCCTCTCAAAACCTCTGACGAGCGCGCCGAGCAAATCGGCCCCGCAGCCGGCATCCCCATTTTCGGACTCGACGCTCTCAGCTCCGCCGCGTATGGCCCGGAAGCCGCCCTCACCCTTCTCATTCCTCTCAGCATTCTTGGCGTGCACTACATCATGCCCATCAGCCTCGCCATCATCGCTCTCCTGATCATTGTCTATGTCTCCTACTTACAGACCATCGCTGCTTATCCCTCCGGTGGAGGTTCCTACACCGTGGCCCGCTCCAACCTTGGCGTTTTCCCGGGGCTCCTCGCTGCCGCCGCTCTTCTCACCGATTACATTCTCACCGCTGCCGTTGGAATCTCCGCGGGAGTCGGCGCCCTCGTGTCCGCGATTCCCTCACTGCAACCCCACACCGTCCTGCTCTGCCTCGCTATTCTCCTTCTCATCACCATCCTCAACTTGCGTGGACTCCACGATGCTGGAACCGCGTTCATGATTCCTACCTACCTCTTCGTCGGCACTCTGCTCATCATGATTGTTGCCGGAGTTGCTCGCGTCTTCCTTAGCGGCGGCCACCCCATCCCGGTAACTCCTCTCCCACAACCCGGGCCCGCTACCGCCGCTGTCTCTGCCTGGCTGCTCCTGAAAGTCTTCGCCAGTGGTTGCACCGCTCTTACCGGCGTCGAGGCTGTCAGCAACGGCGTAAAAGCGTTTCGTGAACCTCGTGTGCGGAACGCCCGGCGCACCCTCACCGTCATCATCTTCGTTCTCGCCGTGTTGCTCGCCGGAATTTCTTACCTCGTGAAATCTTACGGCATTGTTGCCACCGACCCAGGACTGCCCGGCTACCAAAGCGTTCTTTCCATGCTCCTGCTTGCCGTTTTCGGCAAGGGCATTTTCTATTATTTAACCATCGCCTCCATCCTCTTGGTTCTTTCCCTCTCGGCCAACACCGCTTTCGCCGATTTTCCCCGTCTCTGCCGCTCCATCGCCCTCAACAATTATTTGCCACACGTCTTTGCCTATCGTGGCCGTCGCCTCGTCTACACCTACGGCATCGTTGTTCTCGCTTTCCTCACCTGCTTTCTCCTCGTCCTCTTCGGCGGTGTCACCGAGCGCCTCATTCCCCTTTACGCCGTCGGCGCCTTCCTGGCCTTCACCCTCTCACAGTCCGGCATGGTCATGCACTGGTTCAAGAAGCGCGGTCCCCACTGGCGCAGAAGCGTGTTCATCAACGGCCTCGGCGCATTCGTCACCGGCATCACCGTTCTTGTTGTTCTTGTCGCGAAATTTAAGGAAGGTGCCTACCTCACCGCTATCTTTATCCCTTTACTGATTCTTCTTTTCCGCGCTGTGCGTCTCCACTATCATGCCGTCGCTGTCGCCACCACATGCACCTCCCCTGCCGAACCGGCAAACCACGAAGACCCGCCCATCACCGTCGTTCCCATCGACCGTTGGAATTGCATCACCAAGCAAGCGCTCGAATTCGCTTCCCGAATTTCTTCCGAAATCATTGCCATCCATGTCGAGCCCGGTGAACATGCTGAACTACTCCACGACGATTGGAAGCGCTACGTCGAAGCTCCCTTCCGCAATGCGGGCACGCCACTTCCCCAACTCACCATTCTTCCCTCGCCCTATCGCTTTGTCATCGTTCCCATCGTCCAATATGTCCGCCAACTTTCCAGCAAGCATCCTGACCGCCGCATCGTCGTCGTGATTCCCGAACTCGTGGAGAAACGCTGGTACGAATATTTCCTCCACAACCAGCGCGGCCGCCTGCTCGAATGGGCCTTGGTCGCCCAGGGCAACAAACGCATCTTCACTCTCTCCTCCCCCTATCACCTCTCCGAGTAACCATGATCACTGCTTTGTCCCAGCTCGGTTTGACCTTTAACCCGCGACTTTCCATTTTCCCATCCCCTGCGTCCAGTGAATCCACGCCTCCGCCGCCATCAACTGCACCGTAAACCCGATCCAGAACGCAATCCCGAAAAACTCGTGCGGACTCAAATCCGAAATCCGGCTCGTCGCAAAAAATATTCCGATGATCGGCCGTATCGTCGCGCCCCATAATGCGCGGCCCACACGTTTCCCAGTCCTCATGCTCTCTACTACGTCCCATCTTCAGCTTTTTTTCACTGCAGGGTATGACCGCACTTCATCGCCGGATGCCGTGACGGGCGGCCTACCCCTGCGGTTTGCACGGGCGCGATCCTCTTCTTCTTCGGTTTTGCATTCTGAAATTTCGCGCACGCTGGCTTGTGACTGGTAAACGAATGGTGAGGCAGTTTTACGTACCGCACCTCTTGCTTTTATTTCAAGAAGCGCGCGCGTTTTGACTCTTCTGACAGCTTTCCTGCGTCACTCACTCGGTTACAGGTGATTCTGCTGACTCAAGCGATTTGCTCCTCCGCTCCCGCGGCATTTGCCTGTTCCATCGGTAGCGTCGTTGTCACCACTGTCCCGCTTTTGTCCGAATGAATTTCCAGCTTTCCACCTAAATATCGGATCCTCTCGTGCATTCCTCGAAAGCCGACACCGCTCACACCGTCGCTGCTCTTGTGCAATTTGTGCGCGGGAATCCCCTTCCCTGCGTCTTCCGCCACCACCACCACTTGTTCCGCGTCCCTTCGTATTCGTATCGCCGCGGTTTTGCTCCCCGAATGCCGATGGATGTTCGTCAGGCATTCCTGCACAATCCTGAATATCGTTATTTCCTGTTCCGTCGGCAAGCGCCCCAGGTCTTTTGGAATGTCTACCTCCACCCTGATCTTGCTGCGCTCGGAAAATCCTTCCACGTACCAGCGCAGTGCCGATGTCAGTCCCAATTCGTCCAGTAGCGGCGGATGCAGCAAATGTGAAATCGTTCGGATTTCGCTGCTGATTTGTTCGATCAGCGCCGTGTTTTCCTCCATGGCTCTTTTGGCCCCCTGGTCCAGCTTATGCGCTTGTGCCTTTACCTTCGACTGATTCATGCTGATCGCCGCCAGTAGTTGCCCTACGCTGTCGTGCAGTTCCCGCGCTAATCGCCGGGCTTCCTGGTCTCGCGTCTGCAGCAGTCGTGCCGAAAGCTCCCGCAGACTCTGGTTCGCTTGGTTCAGTTCTTCTGTCCGCTCCTCGACTCGCTTCTCCAATTCCGCTCGTTCGTTCCGCAATTCTTCTTCCGTCCGTTTGCGCCCGCTCAAGTCCTGGCTCACCCCGATTATCCCAGTGATCTCCCCGGATTCGCCGTGCAACGGAGACAAGGTCACCAGCGCCGTTAAGAACCTTCCGCTCTTGCAGCGCACCTCGAACTCCCCGGTCCACCGTTGCCCTTTCCTCAAGCGCGCCATGTGTTGCTTGGCTTCTTCCTTGGTTCCTCGCGGTGCCGTTATTGCCATAACGTTTCGCCCGACCACTTCCTCTGCTGTCCACCCGTACATTTCCTCAGCGAAGGGATTCCAATACGTGATCGTGCCGGCGCTGTCCGTGATGATGATGGCAGCCTTCATCACTTTCAGGAATGGCTTATCGGAGGGTTGCATCTGTCCCTCTGCAATCGGCTGGTACCGCATACTCTACTCCACTTTGCTTTGCTCGCAGATCAATTTTGACATTCCCCCGCGATTCTCCCCAAGTCTGCGGCGGCCCTTGGACACACCTCAAACGCTCGCACTACCATTGTTTTTTCGAGTGAATCTCTACTTCCGCGGGAGTTCCACGTCGACCTGTATTCTTAAATTCCCGGTGCCGCGGGCCGCACCTTTGCCGTTCGTCGGCTTGCCGCCAACGCTTGCCATGCGATCACAAACGACGGCAGGAAACAGGCCGTCGCAATCACGCTCCAAACCACCGTTTCAATGCCCACCATCCCTAATCGTCCAATCGCCGGGATAGCATCAATCACTCGAACCACAACGAACACCGCCGCGAACGGATAGCTGCGCATCATCCACTCGCGATGCTGCAGAATCCTGCCTGTGCGAACGCAGTAGATCGCCGTGCCAGCGGTCACCACCCAACCAACCGCCTGGATCAACGATGCCATCAGCAACGTAGGTATCGGCAGCGCAAGCGCCACCGCAACCGCCATCGGCGCGGAAATCAGCGCACTTCCCACGTAGACCCGTCCCATGATCCTGTGCAGTTTCAGAAACCGCTGCCTCAGCCGCGTTGAAAACTGGAAAACGCCCAGCAGCAGCGCCAACGCACCGGGAATCCCGTGTGCCACCATCAGCCAGGGAATCGGCGCATACCGCTGCCGCAGTACCGAGTGGGAATCCAGAAGTGCCCAGTCGCGTGTGACCAGCACGTACAGCGCCATCACTCCAAACACCAACCACATCACATGCTTCAATTGAATTGCGTTTCCACGTCCCAATGAGGCAGAAGTAGCCGTAGCCAAATTTTCTCCGTCACGCGCCGCGACCTGTGCGGCGACCACAAATTGCGCCCGAGCATAGACCACATTCCCTTTATTTACAACTTAGGCGAATTCTCAATTGGGCTAACCCTGTCCCGTGATGTCTCCCCATTCGTTGACTTGCTCCTTACCTCCACTCTAATATGTCCACAAATGACCGCGACTGACTCGCTCATCGGCCAGAACTTTTCCCACTACCACATTATCGAGCGGCTTGGCGGCGGTGGCATGGGAGTTGTCTATAAAGCCGAAGATTCCCGCCTGCATCGTTTTGTTGCCCTGAAATTCCTGCCGGATGACGTCGCGAAAGATCCTCAGGTGCTCGCGCGTTTCGAGCGGGAAGCGCAAGCCGCCTCCGCCTTAAATCATCCCAACATCTGCACCATTTACGATATTGGCGAATCCGACGCCAAGACCTTCATCGCCATGGAATTTCTCGATGGACAAACCCTCAAGCACTTGATCGCCGGCCCGCGTATCGAACTCGAAAATTTACTCGATCTATGCATCCAGGTTGCCGATGCCCTTGACGCCGCACACACCGAAGGCATCGTCCATCGCGACATCAAGCCCGCCAACATCTTCGTCACCAAGCGCGGCCACGCCAAAATCCTCGACTTTGGCCTCGCCAAAGTTGCCAATCTGAAAGTCTCCGCCGGCGCTTCCGACACCATGGCCACTATGGGTGTCGACTCCGCTCAATTGACCAGCCCTGGCACCGCCCTCGGCACCGTCTCCTACATGTCCCCGGAACAGGTTCTCAGCAGAGAACTCGACGCTCGCACCGATCTTTTCTCCTTCGGTATCGTCCTTTACGAATTGGCCACCGGCTATCTTCCCTTCCAGGGTGAAAGCTCCGGCGCCATCTTCGATGCCATACTCCACAAAACTCCCGTCGCTCCCGTTCGCCTCAATAACTCCGTCCCTCTCGAGTTCGAACAACTCATCCACAAGGCCATGGAAAAGGACCGCGATCTCCGCTACCAGCATGCTTCGGAAATGCGCGCCGACCTCAAACGCCTCAAACGTGACACTAGCTCTGGTCGCTCGAATGTTGTCGGCGCCTCCTCTTCCGTCCCGCCGCCATCCCCATCCAGCGGATCTGCCGCCGTTGCCGCTCCTTCCAGTTCCACGATTCCTCCGGCCACCCCCGCCAAATCCAGCCTATCCACACCAACCGCCTTAGCCGCCATCGCCCTGCTCGCCTTGGTCGTCACAGCGGGATTCGTATTCCGCGCTTTCTTCTCGCACAACGCTGCTCGTCCCTTCTCTAAATATTCCATTACCCCGGCCACTACTTCTGGCAGAGCCCTCCGCGCCGCCATCTCTCCCCATGGAAAATTCCTTCTTATGGCCATGCGAGAGAACGGTCTCGATAGCCTCTGGCTCCGCAACATTCCTACCGGCAGCGACACCCAGGTCGTTCCTCCTTCTCCCGAGCCTATCGTTTCTCTTTCCTTCTCCACAGACGGCAACTATCTTTATTTCCGCCAAGCCGGCGACAAAAGCAGTCTCTTCCACCTTTTATTCCGCGCTCCGGTTTTGGGCGGCACTCCCAAGCTTCTTGTCCGCGATGTCGATGCCCAGCCCACTTTCTCCCCAGACGGCCAGCGCATGGTCTACATCCGTTGCAACAATCCTGAAGCCAACAAGTGTCGCTGGTTCTCCGCTAATCCCGATGGCTCCGGCGAGCAACTCCTCCTCATCCGCCCCGGTGTCACGCCTCAATGGCTCTCCTGGGCCCCGGACGGCAAACACATTGCCTTCACCCTGGGAAGCGGTCCCGAACAGGAGCGCCAAGCCATCTATCTCTTCAATGTCGCCACCAATCGTGAATCCCTTCTTTTTTCTTTTCCGGATAAGCGCATTTTAGATCTTCGCTGGACTCCCGACGGCCGCGGATTCTTTGTTCGTTACTCCGACGTTTCTTCCAATTTCGATCGTGGCCAGATCGGTTATGTCTCCTATCCTGGCGCCAAATTCGAGTCGATCACCAACGACACCAGCAACTACAGCACCTTAAGCCTCTCCGAAGACGGACGCACTCTCGCCGCCATCCAGTTGCTACCCCAAAACCAACTGGACTTGTTCTCTTCATCCGAAGAGCCTTCCGGCATGTCCATCCCAGGATTGGCTCACCAACTCTTCGAGGCTAGAGACGTGCTCTGGCCCAAAGATTCCGAACTCCTCGTCATTCAGCCGGACAAAATCCAGCGGTTCGGTCTGGATGGCGCCAAACAAGCCGAACTTTTCAATGATTCCACCGCTCGCCTCGGCGCGGGCGCTTCTTGTTCTGGAGGACGCCTGATTGTCTTCAGTATAAGCGGCCGCGAAGGACGTGCTTCTTCCAATCTTTGGCGCATGGACGCCGACGGCTCCAATCTCAAACGCCTTACTGACGGCGAGGATGATGGTCTCCCCGTTTGCTCTCCCGTAGGTAAGTGGGTGTATTACCTCGACGCAAAGGACAGCCGCCGCATGCGTGTGCCTCTCGAAGGAGGAAAATCCGAAGTCCTCCCGGCGCAGGCTGTACCTGGTTCTCCCACCTACTGGATCTCCGATATCTCCCTGGACGATGCCATGCTTGTCGCTCCCGTCACCCTGCCGGATTCCTCCACCAACACCTACTCCAGGAGGCTCGCCATTATCAAAACCAACTCCCTCGATGCTCCTCCTCAGATTCTCCAACCCGACTCCCGTATGGTTTACAGAAGCAGCTCGCCTCGTTTCACTCCCGACAGGCAAGCTCTCGTCTATATCATCCGCGGCGAGAAAAATGAGGACAACCTCTGGCAGCAGCCCCTCGACGGCAAACCTGGCCGTCAGATTACCCATTTCCCTTCTGAACAAATTTATGGATTCGGCTGGTCTCCTGACGGCAAGAAGCTGCTCGTCGGCCGCGGCCACATCGAGTCTGACGTCGTCCTCCTCCACGACACCTCGAAGTAACAATCTTCATCCTTCCGCCTTTCCTTGACACCGACTTTTTGTCGAATCATGATCAGCCTCGTTTCTCCCACCCTCGTTAGCCTTCTCTCGTTCCCGGCAGAAAGAAAGAGGTGATACCGTGAAAGTCAGATACTCATCCATCGCGATTTTTGCTGGTGGCCTGGTCCTCGGTGCCCTCGTGCAGTACGGATTCCTCCGAGCTTTCCCCAGTCCCACTGAAAAAGTCTGGCGAAGCGAACATAACGAGGACGCCAGCCACGCGCGCATCATGGCGTTTCAAGAGGTGTTGAAGAACCAGGGAACTCCAAAGGACGCCATTGAACTGGCTCAGCAGATTGACGTTCAACTGAAGATTGAGGAGCTTGTCATTCAGAGCCGCGCGGCTCAGTATGCCAGTCTCACTCCATTTACTTCTCTCGGCTCCAGTGTTGGGGCCCTGCTCATTGCCCTTCTGGGCTTCATCGCAGGTCTCATCGGCAAAAAGCGTGCCGCGCCTGCCACCCCCAACCCCTGACCTGATCTTTTCACCTGCATTTGTGATGGGGCAATCCGCACCAGTGCTTCAGCCCGGCGCGCCCGATGATCGATTTCTTCGAAACGCTGGCATGGAGCGGCACTACTTAGAGCTTGGTTTTGTATTCGTCTGTGTTTCGTGAGCTAACGGCAATGGTATTTCGATAGAACCGATGTGGTCCCCGACCAGATCATGCACTACCAGGCGCAGCCAGGCTGCGCTACTGGGAATTTCCAGCGATTGCTTAAGGTGATATTTTCCCTTTTCAATTTCCGCGAATTCCTCCGGTGAATATGCTTTGTCGTATCGCGTCCATTGTCCCAGCATGGGGCGGTTGTCGGCATCATAGGCGGCGAATTGAAATTCAAATTTGCCGTACGGTCTTTCTTCCGATGAGTTCTCAAACGAGAGTCGGCCACCCAGGAACGAATACTCGACAAAGTACTTCTGCATCCTTACGTCCTTCCACGTCTTTTCCGTGGCATATGCCGGAAAATGAGAAAGGTGCGAAATCTGTTCCTTGGTCACCTTTGTTGGCGGTCCCTCAGGTTGGATTTGCAATTCCAGAATCAGGTCATGCGAAAGCGGTGCCCCCCGAATCAGCGCAGTTTCCAGTCGGTTTGCTGGCACATTTGCTGCTTTTTGCGCTACGACACTGTCGTCTTCCGCAATGTAGCTGTGTCGGTATGCCAGGCGGTATCCATTTGGCGGGAGTTTTACGCGAATCTTCCGCAACCGCCCGTCAAAATTCGCGTTGCTGGGCGAGTAGCTCAGAGAATAGTAGTTCGAGCCGTGGTCCGTACTTGCGGCAATCGCTTCGGCCAGTCCATTTGAATTATAAAAAGCATGTCCTCCGGTGTCTTCCGCGATCTGTTCCATGACTATGTGTTCCGATAGCAGTGCCTCCGAAGAATTCCTCGATCCTCCGGCAGCTTGGCCTGCGCCTTGGGCGCCGAATGCAGGATCAGTCGTCAGTCCTCGGACGTCAACTGGGTATACTGCAACCTGGCCCACGGCCAGCATGTTCGCCGCTTCTTGGAGTTTTGGGCCATAGTTCACCGTTGTCCCAAAGGGGTTCATCGGATTGCTGCTCGAGAAAAAGCCCAGCGGGAATGAGCCCGACAGCCAAATGAGATTCTTCCGGCCGGGCTGTCCATTCAATAGTCTTGCGATTTCCGTGAAAGCAGCAATTGTTTCTTCGATGCGGTGGCTCTGGTAAAAATCCCTTGCCTTGGCATCCGTTCGCTCGGTCCGAGCCGCGATCTTCCTCAGTACGGGGTCTTTCGCAAACGGACCGGTTGAAATCTCCAAGGGGGCAAAAAAATCTCCTCGGGTTCGCAGCAACGCGGAGGAGTCCACCCGGGCATCCTTGCTGTTCATCGCCGCAACCAGCTGCCGCTCGTCATCCGTGAATCCTTGCAGCAAATGGAGTTTTGCTCCCAGCACAAAAATGGCGAACCGGCTTCCCGAAGGATGCGCCTTTAGGAATCGTGTGACTTCCTGAATCGCGTACTGCTGGTCATCCAGCGGTGTATTCAGCGCATCGCACAACAGAATGTTCAGGGGCAGTTGCTCGTTCGTCAAAGAAATATTCCGGTACGTATCCGGAGGAATGGTCCGAACGATCGAGGGATTGAGATTTGAGCCTTCGGGGACCCCGCTGTGAGCCTCAAAAGAAAGGATCTTCTGCGATACGCCACTCTCAAATACGGCGAAATCCTGCTTACCCAGCCCTTTCACAAGGCGATCATTTTCATCCATAACCACGACATCGAGCACTACCTGTCTTACATTGGCTTTGATAGTAGTCCCGGCCTTGGCATTCCCGGCTGGTGTTGAGTCTGCTGGCTTGACGGTTTGGGCGGGCGTCAAAGAGCAAATTAGCAGGCCAAATGTGACGGCCGCGGCGGATCGAATGATAGGCGTCTCCCGCATCTTCAGTCCTGTCCACAAGTACAGATCTGTATAATTGACGCTCACATACACCCTTCGAATGGGCCCTTGCCTATCACAACTGTACTTCCTTCTGCCCGCACCCAACGGCTACAGGAGCACGATCTCTGAATCTCGTCCATTCGCTGCGCCTTTAATGTCTTTTTAAACTCCGCTAGGTTATGCTCTTCGCTGAATCAGGGCAATCTGCATGACATCACTTGTCACCATCTTCTCAGCCCGCGATGCCGCCACGAAACAGAAATACTGTCGAATTTCCTCACCGTTAGCCATCGCAAGAAACATCCTTTTTTTCTCTTCTCGCCTCAACGACGAGGCGTTTCCTCTTCGCATTGTTGTTATTCACCTTCGCTCATGGCTTCGCTATCGCCCAATCCAATCCTCAGGAAGTCGCCTTTCCTGCTGACGGCAGGGAGTTGCACGGATTTCTTTGGAAGCCCGAAGGTGTTGGCCCTTTTCCGGCGATCTTGTGGAATCATGGCAGTGAAAAGTTGCCGGGCTCTCAGCCGGCTTTAGCTAAGTTTTACACTTCTCATTCCTATGTCTTCTTTGTCCCTCATCGTCGGGGACAGGGCCGCTCCCCGGGTGACTACATTCAGGATCTCGTCGCTCAGGCCCCGCCGGGCGAGCGTGCGCGCCGTATGGTTGAACTTCAGCAGGCCGAAGTGGATGATGTGATTGCTGCCTTGAACTATCTGAAGTCTCGACCCTTCGTTGCCACCGACCGCATCGCCATGTCCGGCTGCTCGTACGGCGGTATCCAAACCCTCCTTGCTGGTGAACGTGAGCTCGGCCTGATGGCGCTCGTGCCTTTCGCTCCCGGTGCAATGTCATGGGAGCAAAATGTTCCTCTTCAAAATCGACTGGTTCGGGCAGTCGATCTTTCCAAAGCGCCCGTCTTTCTGATTCAGGCACAAAACGATTACAACCTGGCCCCTAGCCAGGTCCTGACCGAGGAAGCAAACAAAAGGAAGAAAGACTTTCAATCCAGGATCTATCCGCCTTTCGGCAATTCGCATCAGGACGGACACTGGGGATTTTGTTCTTCGGCATCCGACGTCTGGGGAAACGATGTCCTGACATTTCTTGAATCGCAAATGAAGTCATCCCGCTAAAACTTCCCTGTGTGTAAGACACTGCCGCGCCAGCACTCTGATTCATTTAGTCCCCCACCTTCCATTGACTTTCCTCCGCCCTCCCTCCTAACATTCCTCCTCGAAAGGAACACACTGTGCCCTCAAAATTCCGCCCTGTCGCTGCACTCGCCACTTTCCTGCTTCTTTCCACCTTCTCCGCTAACGCTCAAGAACTCTCGAATCGCCTCGAACCTATGGATGTTTTCCACGTTCAGGTCGCCGCCGATCCGCAAATTTCTCCCGACGGTAAGCGCATTGTTTATGTCCGCCAGTCAGACGACATCTCTTCCGACCGCCGCGTTTCCAATCTCTGGATCGTCAATTTCGATGGCTCCGATCATCGCCCTCTTAGCACTGGCGCTTTCAGCGATTCTTCCCCTCGTTGGTCTCCCGATGGCACGCACCTCGCGTTCGTCTCCGATCGTGACGGAAAATCTCAGCTCTATGTTCTCTGGATGGATTCCGGCCAAACCGCCAAGCTCACCGACCTGCAAAATCCTCCCGCCGGCATTTCCTGGTCCCCCGACGGAAAACAGCTCGCCTTCACTTCCCTCGTTCCCGCCACTCCCCCGAAAATCGCCACGCTTCCCTCTGCGCCCGAGGGCGCCAAATGGGCAGAGCCACCGAAAATCTACGAGGACCTCATCTATCGCTTCAACGGTCCCGGCTATCTGAAGCCGGGCTATTCTCAAATCTTCGTTATCTCTGCCGATGGCGGCGCGCCTCGTCAACTCACCACTGGCAAATTTCCCCACGGCCCAGGTGTAGGAGATTTTGGCGGTTCCTACGCCGTATGGACTCCCGAAGGGGAATCGCTCATTGTCTCCATGAATGGCACCCTCAATTACGAATACGAACCTCTCCACACCGAACTTTTTGAACTCGCCGTTGCTGACGGCTCTCTGAAGCAACTCACCCATCGCAATGGCCCCAACCAGTCCCCCGACATTTCCCCCGACGGCAAACTTATCGCTTACACCGGATTCGACGACCGTTATCAGGGCCATCAAACTACATTTCTCTACGTCGCCAACCGCGATGGCAGCAACCCTCACATCGTCACTCCCAAACTCGATCGCGACGCTTCTGATCCCCACTGGGCTGCCGACGGCAAAGGCATCTTCTTTAGCTACGCCGATCAGGGAGACACCAAGCTCGCTTACCTGCCCTTCGATGGCTCCCCTAAAATTCTTGCCGAACATCTCAACCTTGGCGCCGAATTCAGCGTCGCCAAAAATGGCTCCTTCGCCATCCATTACGACACGCCCTCCGATCCTGGCGATATCGCCTCCGCCTCTCTAGCCAATCCCAAGCTCAACCTTCTCACTTCCCTCAATCGCGATCTCTTCACCGCCAAAAAACTCGGCGCCGTCGAAGAACTCTGGTACGACTCTTCCATCGATAAACGTAAAATCCAGGGTTGGATCATCAAGCCGCCCGATTTTGATTCCGCCAAAAAATATCCCCTGATCCTCCAGATTCACGGCGGCCCTTTCTCCAATTACGGCGATCGCTTCGACCTCCAGGCCCAAGTCTGGGCCGCGAGAGGTTATGTCATCCTCTATACCAACCCGCGCGGCAGCACCAGCTACGGCGAAGAGTTTGCCAATCTCATCCACCACGCCTACCCCGGCGACGATTTCCACGATCTCAACTCCGGCGTCGACGCCATGCTCGCTAAGGGCTACATCGACTCGGACAACCTCTTCGTCACCGGCGGTTCCGGCGGCGGTGTCCTCACCTGCTGGATGATTGACCACACGGATCGTTTCCGTGCCGCCGCCAGTCTCTATCCTGTCATCAACTGGTATAGCTGGGTCCTCACCTCGGATCTTCCCTCCTTCGGCGCGCAATATTGGTTCGGCGCCAATCCCTGGGAGGACACCGACAAGTACATGAAACGCTCCGTTATTTCTCTCGTCAAAAACGTGAAGACGCCGACACTGCTCATGACCGGTGAGGAAGATTTCCGCACCCCCATCTCCGAAGCCGAGCAATACTACGCCGCCTTGAAGCTGCTCAAAGTCGAATCCGCTCTCGTCCGTTTCCCCGGCGAGCCCCACGGCCTCACCCGCCGTCCCAGCCACCAAATCGCCAAAATCGTCTACACCCTGAACTGGTTCGACTCTCGTCGTAAGCAACCCTGACCGTCGGGCCTGCTTCGTCGCTTCTTCCCGGCTGCACTCGCCAAAAAGAAATGGCCGCTTCGCCCAATATCTGGTAGCTTCATGACACATTTGTACCCGGACAGGGTCCCGCGCAACGCACTCTCACTTCGTCGCGCCGACGTCCTTGCAGCTACGGGAGGGGCCGCACAATGTTTTCCCTGCTTTTCCCTGCTAGAGCGACAATGGTTGTCTTCTGCCTCGGGCTCGCTCTGTTTTCCATCCTCTCCCCCGCGTGCGCGCAACGTCCCGATATTGGCGGTATGCAGATGCCCTCTCCCAGCGGCTCGGTCTCCGTTACCATTTCTGTCCGCGATATACAGGGTGTTCCCCCGCCAACGCCGGCGAACGTGCACTTCTACTCCCTCACCACCGGCTATGACACTTCCACCATTACCGGTGGAACTTCCGATGCCGTCTTTTCCGTTCCTCCCGGCGACTATCGCGTCGAAGTGCGCTGCGATGGCTATCAACTCGCCACTGAGGAAGTAAATGTGGTCTCTCCTGAACTGGCAACCGATTCCTATGTCATGGTCCTTCTCAGGCCCGCTCCCGCAAACGCTTCCGGCAAATCTCCGGCCGGCGGGCCCATTATGACTCCTCACTTGCAGCAGGCCGTCGCCAAGGGCTTGGAGGCCATGCGCCAGCACAATTGCGACACGGCGAAAAAACAATTCCAGAAGGGCGTACAGATGGCCCCCGGTAATGCGGAATTGTCTTTTATGCTGGGCACCGCGGAATATTGCCTTCAGCAGACCGATCTTGCTCGTGCGAGCTTCGAGCGCGCCGTGAACCTTGATCCCAATTTTGAAAGGGCACTCTTGTCCCTGGGTGAAATGCAACTGGTCGCCGGCGAAACCAGCGTCGCTGTCGTCACGCTCGAAAAGGCGCTTTCCGTGAATGCCGCGGACTGGCGAGTGCATCTCGTTTTAGCCAATACCTACTGGAGAATTGGTGGTCGCTTGCCCGACGCGGAGTCTCACGCCATTCGCGCCGCCGACCTCGCGGGAGACAAAGGTGCCTCCGCTCGCTTGTTGCTCGCACAGATTTATTTCGCTCAGGGGAAGACGCTCGAAGCGAGGAAAACGTGGCAGAAACTGGTGGAGGATTTGCCTTCTGATCCTTCCGCAATCACAGCGAAGCGCAAACTCGAAGACACTGCCGGTACCCTAAGAAAATCTCCCGAGAATTCCAATCCTTCCGTCGCAAACGTTCTCCCTGACACCGAACTTCCCCCTGCGGATGCCGATGCCACCTGGTCGCCACCCGATATTGATAGCAATCCTTCCAGCGTTCAGGGCGCTTCGTGCTCCACTATCGATATTCTCGATCACGCCTTCCTGCGCGCCAAAACCCAATTAGCTAACTTTGAAAAGTTCACGGCCACTGAACACATTGAACACCAGGAAATCGATCGCCACGGAATTCCCGGAAAGGTCAAAACTCGCGAATTTTCCTACATCGTCTTCGTCGTTCCTTACCATGGTGATTCCTTCTATCTTGAAGAGAGCCGCGACCCCGACCAGAAGACCATCGCATCCTTCCCTACCCCTCTCGCCACTACCGGTCTCAACAGTCTCGCCATTTCGCTCCTGCAACCCGTCGACAGAAACAACTTTCGTTATAGCTGTGAAGGCCTCATGCAACTCCGCGGTGATTCAGTTTGGCGCATTCGTTTCCAGGAAAACGATACCCAGACTCTCAGCGTCCGCCGGTGGAACAAAAACGGCGTCATTTACAATATCCCCTTCAAGGGACACGTCTGGATTTCCCAATCTACCTTCGATGTCCTGCGCGTCGAAACCGATCTGCTTGCTCCCATCAACAAGCTTCAACTCACTCGCGACCATCTGCGCGTTGACTACGGCCCTGTCAAATTCGACCGCGGGAATCAGACTCTCTGGCTTCCTTGGGACGCCGAAATGTTCATGGAGCTGCGTGGCAAACGCTATCACCACCGCCATTATCTCTCCGACTATCGCCTCTTCGAAGTCGATACCTCCAATAAAATCAGCAAACCTATAGACTCTCCCACCAAAGATTAATCTGTAACAGGGGCTGTGACCCGCGTCCGACTCCCGTCCAGGGATCAATTTCAGCGCCTTCAATCTGCCCGCTCCTCGCTACTTGATGTTGGGACAGTTGGGCGGGGCGGTCGCTGCGTCAATGCGCCGCGTCGCACCTGCCGGAATCAGTTGGACCGCGATGGTGGCTGCCACACTGGGACTTTCGTTCCGGACAATGTGCGTGTGGCTACCACCGGAATCCACAAACGACATCCCTTTTGTGTACACGTGAGGCTTACATTCTGGATCGTCACTCTCGTAGTCCGTGGCCGTTCCCTCCGTTACGATGATCAGGCTGTGGCCAGGGTGCGAATGCCAGCCGGTACTTCCTCCCCCCTGCCACACGTTGCTTTGCACGTACAGGTCTGATGATCCCTTCGTTTTCTGCATCGACAGCCACAACTTTTCGTCTTCATCTCCATCCCCATCTCCCTTGGGTGGATTCGCCAGAATGGCGTGGTTAAAAACCTCGAATGGGCCTAACGTGCCCTTAGCCAGAGTTGTGGCCATGAACCCGCTTGCCCCTGTAGCCCAGACATTTGCTGCGTAATAGTGCGCCGTAAGCACGATCGCGGCGCTGATCAACGCCAACCAAATCAATTTTCTTCGCATATCGATCTCCTTTTTATTTGCGCCCCGGATGGAGCCGCCCGGACACAATCGGACACCTGTATGGATATGCTCAAGCGGTAAGGCGCGGAATTGCCGCTCCTGGCCGTTTTGCCGTCGAATGCTGTCTTTTGCTGCCCCCAGCTACCGGGGTTACAATCGGGTTCCCGGGCCCGCGACCACCGCGGACCATTTAGGAGACCGCGATGGGCATACGGACGTCTGGGTTACGCAAGTTGGTTCGGGCCAGTTCCACAATTTGACTCACGGGAGCGCGCCGGAACTCGTCAACCCAGCGGTCCGCAACCTCAGCTTTTCTCCCGACGGCTCTCTTGTCACGTTTTGGGCTCGCCGGCAAACGGCTCCAGCGGCGGTGATATCAACGTCTGGGGAGTTCCGACTCTGGGTGGGCAGCCGATGCTGTACCTGGAAAGCGTGGCCGAATTCGATTGGTCGCACGATGGCTCTCGATTCACCTACCACACCCCCGGGCCAGGAGACCCGCTCTTCGTCTCGGACGGCACTCGCCAATCGGTAGGTCCGCCCATCTTCACTGCTCCCGCCGGCCTCCACAGTCACTTTCCTTCGTGGGCGCCCGACTCGTCATTTATCTTTTTCGTGCAGGGTTCCCTCCCCGACAATTTGGACATCTGGCGCATCGCTCCTTCCGGCGGGATGCCGCAACAAATCACGTCGCACCATGGCCGCGTCAGTTATCCGATCTTTTTGGATCGGCGCACTATTATGTATCTTGCTGGCGATCCTGATGCTTCCGGGCCCTGGCTTTACAGTATGGATGTCGAGCGCCGCATTCCCCATCGGCTTTCCTCTGGCCTTGACCGCTACACGTCGTTGGCATCCAGTGCCGACGGTCGCCGCCTGGTCACTCTTGCCAGTCCGAGGAGAACTCTCTGGCGCTTGCGGATCCCCGACTCACCCGCCGAACTGCACCTGTTCGGATCTCTCTGACCACCGCCACGGGTTTCTCCCCGCGACTTGCCGCAAACTATCTTCTTTATGTTTCTGCCACCAGCACGAGCGAGAGTGTTTGGAAACTCGAAAACGATACTGCAACAGAGTTATGGAGTGCTGAGGGTGCGCGAGTCTTTGGTGGCCCGGCAATCTCCCCCGATGGGCGCTTCATCGCATTCTCGGTCCGCCAACAAGGGCAGACACTCTTGTACGTGATGCAGGCCGACGGCACGAACGCGCGCATCCTGTCTGATTCGTTCGCATTCCAGGGCTCCCCAGCATGGGCACCCGACGGCCTGTCGATCACCTTGGCCGCGAACGATCACGGCGTCCCACGGCTTTTCCGGATACCGCTCGACGGTCGCTCTCCCGCTCTTTTTGTTCAGGAGTATTCGGTCGATCCCGCTTGGGCTCCCGATGGTCGCTTCGCTGTCTACTCGGGACCCGACATCGGTACCACTTTTTCGCTGAAAGCCGTCACGGCAGAGGCCGCTGCGCATCCTATTCCAGCGCTTACTCTCACTCGCGGAGCCCGGCACTCGGCTCTTTTACCGGGAGGAAGGGCTCTCGTGCTCCTCAAAGGAGACATTCAACACAAGAATCTCTGGCTCGTCGATTTGCAGACCGGCGCCCAGAAGCAGTTGACCAACTTCACTCCCGACTTCGACATTCGCGATTTCGACATCACACCCGATGGCCGGGAGGTTGTCCTCGAACGCGTGCAGGAGCGTTCCGATATAGTGCTGCTGGATCTTCCCCGTCCTTAATCCAGCTTCAACATTCCCTCACCCTGTGGTCGCGTGTGCCTTATGCGCGATCAGCAGAAATCCTTTTGCAGCTGCCTCTTTCTCAAGTTCCGTGAAATGCCCTCGAACAACCGCGCTTCTCGTCGACTTCTTTTCTAGTTCCGCTTCCGCCAGCCGCGTTTCCAACTGCTGCGACACAAGACTCTTGCGTCTCGGATTACGATGAATTCGCGATCGCCTCGAAATTGGCTCTTCTCCGTTGCCGCCTGCGCCTAGCGGCTCACCTGCTCCGCCTCGGGCAATTTGTTCTGGCGATTATCTCTTCACGCACTACCTCAACGGCACCAACCATCGTCAGAACAATTTGCGCCTGACCTTTGGCGTGGTCTTCCACTTCGGCAGCCGCTGACCCTTTCGCTCACTAATTTGTCAGTACGATAAGGCCAATTTCCGGGGGTGCGATACCCCTATCGCTCCATACCGACCTTCCTCCCCCTCATCGATCGGGTGGCCTGGAACATTCCCATGCCAACCCTGCCGCGGCCCATTCGCATCCAACTGTGCACGTCCATTGTTCACCGCAAGGAGCGCACCTAATGCCTCTTCGAGCCGGCATATCCGTACTGGTTATAGGCTTGGCATTCGCTGGTCTCGGTTTGCCCCGATCGGCTTTCGGGCAGGATAACAGCAGCCAGGGCAACGCCTACCGCAGCCAGGTGGATTTGGTCTCCGTCTATTTCACCGTGCGCGACGACAAAAAACATCTGGTCAGCGATCTGGCGCAAAACACTTTCAGCGTCTCAGAAGACGGCCAGCCTCAAGCCATCAAGTTCTTTGCCCACCACAGCGACGTGGTCCTGAACGTGGGTATACTCCTCGACACGGGCACGAGAATGTCTTGGCTTCTCGGTGAAGAGGCTCAGGCTTCGTCCCTGTTTCTGAAGCACGTAGTGCGCCCCACGGACCTCGGCTTTATTGTGAGTTACAGCTCGCGCGTGGAAATTGTGCAGTTACCCACTTCCGATATTGGACTCCTGAAACAGGCGGCCGCCACCATTGGCAGTCCGCAAGCTCCAATGGCATCGTCAGACGAAGGTTCGGGCAGCGAGTCGAGGATCGGGACGCCCGGCGGCGGAACCACCGTGGGCATCAACGGCCGGCGCATCGACCAGAACCGCCCAGCCCACCTCTACGACGCCCTCCGCGTCTCCACCCACCGCTACCTCGCGGGCGAGGTGGGACGCAAAGCCGTGGTTGTCGTCGCTCTCTCCGGTGATTCCCACAGCGAATCTACGATGGCAGAGGCCCTTGAGACTCTTCTCGAAAATGACGTCATTGCCTATGTCCTGCAGATTTATGATGGCTCAAAACACGACAATTGCGACGTGCTCCACATCTACGAAAAGGACAGCAACGGAGAGTCCCTGCTCAAAAAACTCGCCGAGGCCACTGGCGGCCGCATGCTGGAAGTCCGCGGCATCGATAAACTTGAAGCTGCACTCGACGAGATCTCCGACGAACTCCACCACCAGTACAGCCTCGGCTACTATCCCGAAAACAAAAATTGGGACGGCAAATTCCGCAAGATCCAGATTTCCGCTGGCGAGAAAGCCTATAAGGTCTACGCTCGCAAAGGCTACTACGCCAACCCGCCGGCAGCGAACGCCGCGGCAACCCACTAACCCATCAGCCGCGCCGCGTAATCCTGCTCAACTCACTCGCCACAATCTCTTATTCCATATCAGACTTGGCAATCTCGTCGGCGGTTAGCCTCCCAGGTAGATTGAGCAGCGGTGGTGGTTTTTCTCCATCATAAAATAGTCGGTAAAATGGCACGCAAAGCGCCTGCGCCCACTTTTCGAGCAATTCGATACTCGGAACTGTAGAACCGTCCTCAACGGAGGACACAGTCGACTGCGATATTTTCACTCGCTCTGCAATGTCTGCCTGCGACAACCCTGTGGATTCCCGCATGACTCGCAGCCGCTCACTATAATAATCAGCATTTTCCCTTGCCTCCGGGCCAAATGCCCACTAATTGCAGAGCGCACAGGCCTATCCTCCTGCACGCCCCGTTGTCCCTCTTCCTATTCCTCTGGGTCAGTTCCCCCAAGCATCGTGTAAAGTTCCCGGAAAAACGTAGCCGCAACCCCTTCAAATTGACTCCTCTTTCCCCTTGCTCACACTGGGGAGAGGTTGGCCCGGTACACCGCTGCCCCCCAAGCCTGCAGCCTTCAGGTATCATGGCCTCCCGTGGCCTGGCCTGCTCTCGTCCGTCCTAAGCCACGACTGCGGCGGGAATTACTTCCCAAACCGCCCGTTCGCGTGCAATCTTCCTGACCTGTTCGAATGGCCAACGTGACCGATTGGAGTAGTACCCTCCTCCTTCGTCTCTTCCCCGCGACTCCACTGTGGCCAACTGGTTGCGAGGCCACAGTCCGTCCGCCTCCTTTCCGTCAGCTATCTTGAACGAAGGAGCAAGTATGAAAAAATCACCTTGGGTCGCCGCCATTCTGTTTTTCGCTGGTTCGATTTCTCTCACCCTGGGTGCGCATCGCCTCGCGGCGCAAGGCCCCGCGGGCGTGGGCGCAACCGCTGCCGCGCAGGATAGCTCGCATTCTCTGAATCCCATCAAGTGGGTCAAGAAAGATTCCAAGAATTCCGCCACTGCCCCCGCAAGCCGCAACGACGTCGAGAAAAAACTCACGCCCAGTCTGCAATCCCAGGGTCTGTTGGCCGCCAACTCCACCGCTACCGACGCGTGTGCGCCATTCGCGGCCGTGGATGCTTGCCTTGCTGCCCTTCACGCCAGCCACAATCTCGGTGTGGATTTCAATTGCCTTCGCGCCGACGTCACCGGCGTGCACACCAGTGCCGATACCTCCGGCTGCAAAGTCGCCGATGGAGACAAAGCTCAAGGCCTCCACAAGGCCATCCATCAACTCAAGCCCGATGCCAACGCTAAGCAAGCTACAAAAGAAGCGGAGCAACAGGCCAAGGACGATCTGAAAGCAATCGGCGGCTAGCTGCCAGGCAGCGGCACATCAGCGGCACAAGCGGCACACCACTCTGTATCACTTACGGAAAACGCGAGTATAATGCTGCCTCGAGGGTGTGCCGATGCTGCAAGAATTCGACGAGTCGCAAGGCCCCGACCTCGAGCGCTTATGCCAGGGTGTGTCGCCCGGCGATGAGCCCTGTGATTATCCTGCAACCGTCCACTGCCCTACTTGCAAGCGGTGGTTCTGCGATGCGCACGCTGAAGAAGCCGCTTGGCATTCCTGCGTACTCGAGCCGGGCGACGAAGGCGGCGAGGCGTAACCTCTCTCCAGTCTCCTACGTGCCCCCGCCACCGTCTCGGCGATCCAAGCGCGTATATGCTCGCTCGCCAGGATGCGACGAAAATTATCTGTCGAAAGTTCAGCGCTGGCGTATGTCACCAGGTCTTCGCCTTCCGTGATTCCCGCGTAGGTCTCCAGGATGGTGCCTTGCCCCACAAGAGACAGCGCACTTTCGTCGCCAGGTCCGCAAAGTCTCGTCGCGAATTCCATTTCTTTCTTTTCCAGCTCAATGCCGCCACGCTGGAGGCTGCGGTCAGAACTTTGTGCAGGACCAATGCAGTCCGCTATCCCCTTCTGGGAGTACCACTGTCGTGAGGATAGATTTTTGCTTTCCCGAATCGCAACTCGCGAGCACCACCAATTCGCCCGTGGTACGATGCTCCTCTCCCACCGACACGTTGCGAGAAGGAGCAGCTATGAATCCGTCGGAACGCTGGCCTGCGCTTCATTTAGCCGAATGGAAAGACACCTATGCAACTCTCCATATGTGGACACAAATCGTCGGCAAGGTCCGCTTAGCGCTTAGCCCCAACATTAATCATTGGTGGGGAACCGCCTTCTACGTTTCTGCCCGGGGCCTAACCACTTCAGCGATTCCCTACCAGAACGGAATTTTCGAAGTTCATTTCGACTTCGTCAACCATGCCCTGAAAATAGAGACCAGCCTCGGGGAGAGCAGAACCTTTCGCCTCAGGCCCTGCACCGTTGCCTACTTCTACCAGGAGTTCATGGACGCGTTGCACTCGCTCGGAATAATCGTCAAGGTCTGGGGAATGCCCGTTGAAGTCCCCAGGCCGGTACAATTCAAGCTCGATGAGAGCCATGCCTCTTACGATCGCGAATACGCTCACCGCTTTTGGCAGGTACTCACAACGGTTACCCCCATCTTGCAAAACTTTCGCGCCCGGTTCATTGGCAAATCAAGCCCGGTACATTTCTTTTGGGGGAGCTTTGACCTGGCCGTGACCCGCTTCTCTGGCAGACGTGCGCCGGCGCGACCGGAGGCCGACGTAATCTCGAAGGAAGGCTACTCCCATGAGGTAATCAGTGTGGGATTTTGGCCTGGCGATGGAGAGGTGATTAAGGACGCGGCGATCTACGCGTATGCCGCGCCAGAACCAATCGGTTTTAAGGATAGTGCCGTTCAGCCTGCAAAAGCCTTCTATAGCAAGGAGAAGAGCGAATTCTTTCTAATGTATGAAGACGTTCGGCTGGCTGACGCTCCGGAACTGGCCCTCCTGGATTTTTGTCAAAGCACCTATGACGCTGGCGCGAATCTCGCCCATTGGAATCGCGCGGAACTGGAAAGACCTGGCGCCCAGACCCATGCCGGGGCTCAGTCTCCTGGGTAACGTTTCCTTTCCTGACACACAGCGGCTGGAAATCGCCAGCCGTCCGCATCCTTCAAACGAATTCTAATGCGGCTCGTCGCGGGAAAGCTCTTTGGCTTTTACGCGGTCCCCGACCTGTACCTGTCCGGAGCCAGAAAACACAGCCGTGGCGTAATCATCGGCGACTTCCGTGACCGTGGCCAGGCCGATTTGCTCCGCTACACGTGGAAGTGTCCCCGAATTTGCGGCACCGCTAGCAGCGGGCCTTTCGCGGAAAATCTCCACTTGGTCACCCACCCTCAACCCGGATTTTTTCCCCGCATTTAGCGTCAACGTATTCCCCGACACTTCAGCCACCAGCACCTCCATCGCAATCCGCAGCGTTGGGATTTTATCCGCGAATAGGTTCAGCTGCCCCGCGATCTGCTCCACCGCGTTGCTCGTGGCTTCCCCAAGCAGGCTTTCCACAAACTCGCTGCCTAATATCTCCGTAAAACTCTTGGAGTGGCCACGGCCGCTGATGGTAGTGATCTCTCCGGAACGCGTCGATTCCCCTGAACCCGTGAATCCCCCCAGTATTTTTCCGCTGCTGATGTCGAGAACACGCACGGTAATCTCGACATACGCTTTCGATTTCCGCGTGTGCACCCCGGTGCTGAACGCGCCGCCACCTCCAGTTGTGTGTTTGTCTTCCGGTCCGTATCGCGTGACTGCACCGATGATCATCGCGTCTAGGCCCAGCATCCCCCCAACTTTCGAGGCCATCTCGTAAGCGTCCAGCCGATCCTTATCGGCATCATTCTGTTCCTTCAGGGCTTCTTCGAGCGCTGAACGGTCAACGAGCGTGAACCTGCCTCCCGCCACAAGTTTCTGAATAAGCTGCGTGGATACTCCCTTCCCGACATTTTCTCCAGCGACCCCAAAGAGTCCAGAGGGCGTGCCCGACCCGAAGTTGGGATTATCAAAATTCAAGACCGCGACGCGTTTCTTGGGCGCAGCCTCCTGCGCCTGGCCAACACAGCACCACACCAGGAGCCATCCCGCCGCCGCAATGCATCCCAAAAATCGCCGCCATTGCATTTCGCACTCCGTCGATTCCGCATACACGCCACGATTTGATCGAAAACTGGCTGACAATTCCCCGCAAGACACCTCGGCGTATCCTAATCGACGCAAAACCTGCGGGCAAGACGCCTGCGGAAAGTGACCTATCGCTCCTTGAACTTCCTTGTTTCGTTGGCGATGCTGTTAGGTGCAACGGACTGGAGCGCCAATGATCCCGACGCCAGTTCTGGCACGCCGATCCACGAGCCGCCCCATTGGATGATCATGTGGCCTGTCGACCCGAAAACCACGGGGCTCTCTGTCCTACCAAAGCAGACGGGTACCTGGATCATGTGGGCCGGTACACCCTATTCTCATCTAATGATTAACCAGCACCCCTAAGCCAAGAGAGCCTGAGTCCCTATCCCCAGACGGTCTAGCGCTGTGATCGTACTTTGTCTCAACTTAGCCTTCTCGGCCCAGCGTTTTCACGAACGCTGTAAACTTTTCCACAATTTGATTCGGCAATTCGCCAGCACCTTTCTTGGTTAGAATCTCGTGGCCGGCGCCTGGCACTTCAAACAGCACGTGCGGGGCGGGGATCAGTTCAAGCGCGGATTCCATTTCTGCTGTCGTGCCGAAGGGATCGCGTGTTCCGTGAACGAAAAACGCGGGCGTGGTCAGCTTCGGAAAATGTCCCGTACGAAGTTCATTCGGTTTTTTGGGAGGATGTAACGGGTACGAAAGCAGCAGCAAGCCATCGACTAGCCGCGGCTCTTCTGACGCTAGCATGCTAGCCTGTCGCCCGCCGTAGGAATGGCCACCCATAAATAGCCGTCCTTTTGCTTTGTTTCTAAGCGCCGCGAGAGCTCGCCGGAGACCGTCCCGATCCCGGATTGCGCTGCCGGGAGAAGGCGGTCCATGAGGACGTGCTAGACGGAATGGCAGGTCGAATCGCAAAACGGTGAATCCCGACGCGGCGAGCGCCTCAGACACCTCCACCAATAATCTCGACTGGCAGTCTGCGCCCGCGCTGTGCGTCAGCACCATGCCGCTCCCACTCGGCTGCGAAGGCACGTGCAGGAAACCACGAATGCTGGGCTCACTCTTCTGATTAACAAATGGGATAGACATGGAAATGTAAATCAGCGGGCGTCCGAAAAGCTAGTTTATGCACCAAACGGCTCCATCGCAAGTCGGTTAGCAACAACTAGCAACAGCTCTCCTGGGCAGCGGACCCTGACGCCCAAATCTCCCATCCCTGCGCAATGGATTCAAACCGCCCCATGGACTCCGCCACATCTCTACTGCCCGAATCGCCGAACACTGTAGGAAATCGGCAGCCCCACCACCACCATGTGCACAAGCAACCCTAGAATCAGGTCATGCAGTTCATACGGGCCTCTCGCATGAAGCGCGGACAGCGGTAAAACAACGAGGGTCATTACCTCTTCCACGGCACCGCCAAACAACAACCCGCACACCAGCGGATGCTCCGTCAAAAATCTCAGCCTGCGGCTTGCCCCATAATAAACACCCGCCGCTGAGCAAGCGATCAAGAAGTGCAGCAGCACTCCCAGCCCATACGTCCCCGCTCCTCCTGTGAACGCCCGTCGCCCCAGCAGCCCGCCCGCTATCGTTAGCGGAATGTCCCATCCAAACAGGATGCTTGCTTGTAAAAGGTCCAATGTCCCCGCAATCCCGCCGCCCGCCGCGATCGCCAGGTAAGCGCTCTTCTTCCCCTGTGGCCAAAGTGCAGCAACTTCAATCATCCGTTGTCCTCTCTTTCCTCTCTCCACTTTTTCCACTCCGCGCCGACACCATACATTCCCCTGACCAGCGAAGTCCTGAGCTTCGTCTGAAACGCTCTGAATACTTCTGAAATCACGCGTTCGGCGGTAGCTCCGCCGGAGCTCCGTCTCTTGGCGCAACTCCAGCCGGCCGGTCGGCGTTTCCCCGCTGTGTTGGTATAATCGGCCAGCACGCTCTTCGATTGAAATGCAGAGGGCAATCACCGGTCCCGCATGCAACGCCCAACCACAACACTTCGCATCGGCGACTGGTACGTCAATCCGGCGTCAGGCCAGATTTCTCGTAATGGAGAGACCACTGTGTGAAGTGCGAACCATGCGCCTGCTGGTCTGCCTCGCCGACCACGCCGGTCAGGTTGTCAGCATCGATGATTTGCTCAATCAGGTTTGGTCCGATGTCATCGTCGCTCCCGACTCCGTCTATCAGGCAGTGACATCTCTTCGCCGTGTGCTCGGCGACGACCCCAGGCAGCCCACCTATATTGAAACGATCCCGCGGCTCGGCTACCGCATGGTGGCAACGGTCACTCCCTGGGTAGATCAATCCTCCACTCTGGCCTTCTCATCGCATGCATCTCCCATCAATCATCACTCGGCGGCCATTGATTCCTCCGCACCCGCCTCGCGCCTCAAATCTCTCTTCACATGGGCCGCCGCTGCGGCAGCGCTTTTCCTCGCGCTCGTCGTTGCTTTCTTGTTCTACGGCAAGCATGCGAACGACAAGCGCTCGGATTCCCCCACCATCGCCGCCCCGCAGTCGCAGAAATCCATCGCCGTGCTTCCCTTCCTCGATCTCACCGATGACATGAACCAGGAACCCTTCGCCGACGGCATGACCGAAGAGTTGATCGACAAGCTCAGCAAAATCCCCGATCTTCGCGTCCCTCCTCCCACCTCCTCCTTTTATTTCAAGGGCAAACTTTGGCCGCTTTCTCACGGCACTCCGCAAATCACCGTCGCCGATGTCGCCAAAACCCTCGGTGTCGCTTATGTCCTCGATGGCAGCGTCCGCAAGTCCGGCTCCAGGCTCCGCGTCGCCGCGCGCTTGATTCGTGCAGACAACGGTTTCGTCGTTTGGTCAGAAACCTACGATCGCCCTTTTGACGACTTGCTCATGGTCCAGGACGACATCGCCGGCGAAGTAGCCAAGGCCTTGCAAGCCTCCATCGAATCCAACCCCGCCCAACCGCCCCACCCTCCTAATTAACCACCATCCACCAAGCAACGCCTCCGTGTCATGTCCCAGTACAGCGTCCTCAGTCGGCAGCGAATGGCCGATGTTGACCTCGCATCAGCAATACGAGAGCTGAACCAAGCAACAGGCACAACATAA
>CAWIUU010000016.1:0-47259 GCA_963839315.1 Candidatus Acidiferrales bacterium | reverse complement strand
TTCGCTGGCGGCAAACTTGAACGCGGCGATTACCGCAGCGTTTACGACGAGCGGCATTCACGCGATTACAGCGCAGTACAGTGGGGACGCCAACTATGCTGCCGGTGCTTCTACGGAATGGGATGCCACCGTGCTGTATTCCACGACTATGACCCTGACAGCCGATTCAACCACCATAAATTATGGTGGCAGTGTAACGCTCACGGCGATGGTGATCAGCACCTATAGGAATCCGGCAATGACTGGCCAAATTCAGTTCTTGGCAGCGGGTGGAACAATCACTGGGTCTCCCACGACACTGAGTACGGACGGCAGTGGCAATCAAGTCTTGACTGCGACGCTGGACCACGACACCGAGCGACGGGAATTTTCAGGCGGCGAGCAATTCGCAATACATAAACGTGAAGGTTTCTGACTTCAACATACCACCCAACGCCACGATAAACGTGGGACTGGGGCAGCCCGGAACAACCACCATTCAGGTCACTCCAGTTTCGACAACACCGAGCACCGTGACGTTTTCTCTGTACGGTGGTTATATGCCCACGGGATTGAATTTGTCCATTAATCCAACCAGTGTGAATTGAATGGTTCAGCGGTGCCGGTGACGTTTACAGTGACGCCGGGATCAGGGACAGGAACACAAGCAGCCGCCAAGAAACAGGTGCGCGGGGGGGATTCGTGTGGGCTTCCCAAGAAGATTGGTGGACCATTGCGGGGCTGAGCCTATTGACCGTATTTTTTCTGCTGGGTATGTCGAAGCCGAGGAAACGGCTGAAGGGGGCTTTCCTAGCAGGCGTGGTGTGTGCCGTAAGCCTGGCGATGGGATGCGGAGGCGGTGGCGGGAGCACTGGGGGTGGTGGCGCGGGAGGCAATCAATCTGTCGCCTCTACAACGGCACTGACGCTCTCCGCAGCGAAGGTGCCTTTAGGAACTCCATTCACAATGACTGCGAAGGTCACGTCGTCCAAAACTCCGACGGGCTTTGTGACGTTCTACCAAGGAACAACACCAATCAGCCCCGCAAGAGCCCCTTGTAGTTTGAACAGCATCCTACACTCTTGACTTCACAATGTTACCCGGGATCTATGCCATATCGGCACAATACAGCGGGGACACCAGCAATTTGGCATCGCAATCCGGGGCGAGCACTGAAGTCATCACTGGCGAAACTCTTGTGAATATGGCAGGGCAAACAGGCACGCTGGTGCACAACACAGTTCTAGCTATCGAATTGCAGTAGCAAGGTGTAGCTAATCGCGTTCAGTGTGCGGGGTTCGGTGGGAAGAAGATGTTCCAGAACTGGGGGAGGGGGCGGTAAATTCGATGGGGACGAGCGAGCCCTCGGCGTTCATTTGCGGGGGCCGGACAACGTGGGCTTCGACCTTCTTCATGGTTTTGGGGTTTTCGATGGAAAGCTTGGTGCCTTGGGAAAGTCCTTCAGCAAGGATAATCATGGCGCCGCTGGCGCTGACAGTGTGTGTGAAGCCATCTATCGGCTTGGCCCTGCCAGGCAGATGGATGAGAACGGGCATGCGGAGAAGGACACGTTGTGCACGGCGCCGTTCTTCGTTGGTTTGCGGACGAACGGTGTTGGCACTGCGCTTGACTTGTCGGAGTGGCGCAGCGGCCGGCGCGCTGATTTTGCATGAGGTGTCACAGTTCCAGCCCCCAGAAATCCATATCCGGCGCCACCAACTCGACGCCGTACTCCCAACCTTCCGGTTCCTGGTTCCCTTTCCAGACGATAACTGCGGCATTGCTGGCCTGCGTGGCGAGATTGGTGAGAGCTATACGCTGTTCGAGTTCGAGCGAATCGACTAAGACCACCATGCAGCCGTAGGGGTTGATCACGCGCGTGTGGGTTTCCACCGATTGGCGCTTGCCAGACTCGGCATCCCACTCCAGGCGGACATGGGCGCGGGAATTCATGCGCCGCCCACGGCGCTTTTCGCGGTATTTCGCACCTACTCTCTTCAATTCGCGCAAGTTAACGGTCATCATTCCCTCTAGCAGGCCATGCTAAAGTTAGAGCGGAAACGGGTCAATGGTACGATAGCCCATAGGCTCGAAAGAGTAGCTGTCCTTTGGGACAGGAGAAGGCGAGAAGTGAAGAACCTGATCGTAAATGCGGACGACCTAGGCTGGACCGAAGGAGTCAATCGCGGAATTGCGGAGGCGCAACGGAAGGGGCTGGTTACCAGCACTTCGCTGCTGGCCAACGGGCGGGCGTTCGCCTCGGCGCCGGAAATCGTACGCGCCAATCCAGAACTGGGAATAGGAGTGCATCTGAATCTGAGCGATGGGCCGCCCACGGCGAAGCCAGAACAGGTGCGAGGGCTCGGGTAGAGCGGGGGATCTGGAATGCGCCGGAAGAGCCTGCTGCTGCGGATCGCCGGGCGGAGCCTGCGGCTGGAAGAGGTAGAACGGGAGTGGGAGGCGCAGATACGAAAATTGCGGATGCCGGATCGTTCCGACTCATCTGGATGGGCACAAGCACGTTCAGATGCTGCCGGGACTGTTTGAGGTATCGTTGCGGCTGGCGAAGAAGCACGACATTCGAGCGATCCGGGTGTCTCACGAGGAGTCCAAGTTCGCTCGGCCCTGTCTCAGCCGGGAAAGGGCAACAGGGGTGGTGCTGAGGCAAGGGGTGCAAGCGCGCGGATTAAAACTGTTGGCGCGGGACGCGCGAGAAATGGCCGACCACGCGGGCTCTGGTAACGACGGATTATTTCTGCGGGATTGCGCAAACAGGGGTGCTAACGCGCGAGGGCGTGGAGCGGCTGCTGGAAAAACTGCCGGAAGGAACCACGGAGCTGATGTGCCACCCAGGCTACGCGGATGAGGAATTGCGGGGAACCGGGACGCGACTGCAAAAATCACGGCAAACGGAATTGGAGATTTTGACGGATGCGGGGATCAGAAAACTTGTCGCCACGCGGGGTATTCGCCTGATAAGCTATGAATTTACAGCGGGGAGGCCTGAAGGGAGCCTGTCCGCAAGGCATTGCACAGTTCAGGGCGAATGCAGGACCGATACCGGTTCCGGATCGGTGAGCCAAAGGAAAACATTGAGGAGAGGACAGTAGAGTTGCATGAGAAGTGACACGCCCATCCGCTACTCCATCGTTGTCCCGTTCTACAATGAACAGGAAAACATCCCGCAGCTGTACATGAAGCTGACGGAAGTGATGGACTCCATTGGCGAGCCGTACGAGATAGTGTTCGTGGACGACGGAAGTAAAGACAACTCCTACAAAGTCCTTTCGGAGATTTACGAGCACGATCGGCGCGTGAACGTGGTGAGGCTGCGGCGGAATTTTGGACAGACTCCCGCGTTGAAAGCTGGTTTTGATTTTGCGCGGGGAGAGATCGTAATTTCCATGGACGGCGATTTGCAGCATGATCCCGAGGAAATCCCGCGATTCCTGGAGAAGATCGAAGAAGGCTATGATCTGGTCAGCGGGTGGAGATCCGAGCGAAAAGATAACTGGCTGATGCGGCGTCTACCCAGCCACGTGGCGAACTGGATGATGGCCAAGCTTTCCGGGATTGAACTGCACGATTTTGGGACCACTTTCAAGGCATACCGGCGCGAAATTCTTGCGGAAATCCAGTTGTACGGCGAATTGCACCGGTTCATTCCTGCGCTGGCAAGTTCGACGGGAGCCAGGATTGCCGAAGTACCGATATCGAACCCGGAGCGGAAGAGCGGAAAATCCAATTACGGAATTGGACGCACGATCCGCGTATTTTTTGATTTGATGATGGTGAAGTTCCTGCTGGATTATTCCACAAGGCCGCTGCAGTTCTTTGGCCTTCTGGGATTGGCGGGAACCGGGGCCGGAGCATTCATTGGCAGCATTCTGGTAGCGGAGAAGCTTCTCTATCACAATGACATTATCGCGGACCACGGTCCGCTACTATTGCTGGCCACAGTTCTATTCCTGAGCGGAATCCAGTTTATTTCGATGGGGCTGCTGGGAGAGATCAGCTCCCGCACTTATTATGAATCGCAGAATAAGGCGATCTATGCGCTGCGGGAAGTGAAGAGCCACCGGAAGGAACTTGGCGACTCCGCGGAGCCGGCGCGGCCGAGCGGAAGTTCGGAACGATAAGTACAGTAAAGTCCGCAGCATGAATGCCGCGCAGTTCAAAGCCTCAAGCTCAAGCTTGAGGCTTTTGTGCACTTGAGCGATTTCGCTGGAGTGCTCCCGGCGCCGTTGTTCGGCCAAGTCTCGTGGAAGATCACACAAAAAAAACCGCCCGGGCAAGCCCGAGAGTGCACGACGCATTGTGTCTCCGCGTCGGTGCGACGTGAGCCAAAAGTCGGAAATAAAATCAGGGTTGCAGGCGACGATACTGACCGCGGTGATACAGCAAAGGTTCGCCCAGATTGAAATCCATGCTTTCGACTTCGCCGATAAACAGCGTGTGATCTCCAACCGGATATTGGGCGGTCACGCTACAAGCCAGGTGCGCAAGGGCGTCACCAAGCAGTGGAATACCGGTGGAGGTCCAATGGAACTGAATGCCGAGGGATTTGGTGGCTTCAGGATCCTGCAATGGTTTCGCAAAGTGCTCCGAGACTGCTTGTTGAGAGTCTTTCAGGACATTGACGCCAAAGCGGCCCTGTTCTTTGAGGAAGGAAAGAAGTCGCGCATTTTGATCGATGCAGACGAGGATGAGTAGCGGATCCAGGGAAACAGAGGCAAACGAATTCGCGGTCATGCCATGAACCTGGCCAGGCTCGCGTTCGACCGTAATGACAGTGACTCCGGTAGCAAAGTTGCCGACGACGCGCCGAAAGTCGGCGGATGTTAGCGCAAGGGTGGACATAGGCCGATTTCCATGAAGATAACACAACGCCGGTAAAAAGCGGGATATCGGGCGGCGGCCTCACTACCCCTTAAAGAAGAAGCGCTCCGGAAAGCCGGAGCGCTTCGAAGGAATCAGTGGAAGGTACGACCTACCTCAGTGGTGAGGTTTATCTTCCGTCTGCTTTGGTTTGGACTGCTGTTGTTTTGCCGCCTGGGAATGTTCGACCTGCTGCTTTTGTTGGAGCTGCTGTTGTTGCTGGTTGTGCTTCTCTTCCATTTGCTGAAGCTGCTGTTGCTGTTTTTGTTGAAGCTGCTGCTGCTTCGCTTCATTGGCTTTCTGCTGTTCGACCTCTTGTTCAACCTTTTGCTGCTGGGCGAACTGTTTTTGCTCGAGCTTCTGGCGCTGCTGATCCTGTTTCTGCTGAAGTTGCTGATTCTGGATTTCGTGCTTCTGCTCGAGCCGGGGGTTAACAATTGGCTGAACCGGTGTGACAGGCCGCGAGTTCGGCGGGCGGTCTTGATTTACCCGCGTATTAGCCGGTGGGTTGGCTGGCTTATTGTTCCCGTTTACTTGCTGCACATTTCCTGGCTGGTTGCCAGGAGTGTTCTGCGGTGTATTGGCCGGCCTGTTGTTCGGGTTGACCTGCTGCACGTTCCCGGGCTGATTGTTGGGAATGGATTGCTGCGTGTTCATTCCTGACGGCCGATTGTTGTTGTTCTGCACCTGGCCCGGGCGATTGGCATTATTAATCACCGTATTGTTTACGTGCGGCGTCGCAACAGTTGCTGCAGGAGCGATGCGGACGGGAGCAACGTTGGTGTGAGGCCGCTGAGCTTCCAACTGGCGCGACTCCGCAATGGAAATCGGGCGACCTTGATTCGCCTCAATTGCCGCTTGGCGTTGCTGGAACGGAAGTGGTGGCGGAGGAGGTGAAGTCTTGGCTACGACCTGGCGAGTTTGTAGCGCTGCCGGTGGACGCACGTTCGTCGGCGCACCAGCACCGATCACGGCCTGCTTTGGGGGAACAACGGCAGGGGCGGCAGTAACCACGGGAGCAGAAGCAATTTGCCTTCGATCAACGGCCACCAAGTTCGAGTTCACCGGGCGCGCGGAGGTAAATGTTTGACCGGAAGTGGCGGTGACCGCGCCAGGGACACTCTGGTTCATATAGTGAACGTTGGTGACATTATTGTTCACGGTGACGTTTTTGTTGACGATGGTAGTGTTGTAGTAATTGTTGATCACCGTCTGATTCACGGTGGTGTTCGAAATATTCACGTTGTTCACGTACGCGCGGCTGACCCGATAAGACGGTACGAACACTTCACGCGGGCCAAGCGGGAACCAACCGACGTTAACGCCAGCTCCCCAACCACCCCCGCCGACCGCGACTCCCACTGCGAAGTGAGGACCGCCGACCCAGGCAACCAGAGCCGGAGCGTAGACCGGGCGCACGTAGGCAACCGCCACAGCGCGCGGCGGGCACGGCACCCATCCCCATGCTCCGCGAACAAAAACCCAACGGCCGTAGTGGAACGGGGCAAATCCCCAAGGTTCGTTGTCAACCCAGGTCCAGCCCCAGGGCGAAATCCAGACCCAATGGCCAAAGCGGTAAGGAGCCCAGCCGACCACAGTGGTGTGCGGGAACCAGACCGTGCCGTAGTCCGGTTCGGAGCGCCAGCCGCCGTAGTCGTCGAGATCTTCATAACCAATGACGTCGTCGGATACATAGCGACGTGCCGGAGCATGCTCAGCGCGAAGTTCGCGCTCAGCGCACCACTGATCGAAATCATCTTCGCCCGGCAAAGGCTGTATATCGGCAGTGATCGAGTCCGTGCCAGTGAAATAGCCTTGCTCATTGGGGTGAACCGTATACGCAGAACCGCCGCCGGTGATTTCGCCTTCACCTTCGCGAACGTTAATGACAGTGGTATCGCCCGCCTCATTGACGTTGATGCGGTAGCTGCCATTTCGCAGGACAGAGAAAGCAAGATTTGGCGTATCGACTTCGATGGATTCATCCTGTCCAAGACGGCGAACCAGCAAGTTCAGGGTACCCTCGGTGAGGCGGATCTGCATGATGCGGTCGTCGAGATTCAGAAACGAAAAACCTGTCTCACTCGAAAGGAAGAGAGTCGCGGAACCTACCTGAAGTTCGGCGCGGGCATTTGTGTTTGCCCAGAGTCTATCACCGGTAGTGAGAGGACGATTGAGTACGGCGGAGACCCAATCATCGGTACCCGCAGGGTTGAAGGAAACTTCGCCGCTGGTGAAGCTGAGCCTGGCAACGCGGCTGGGGGGATCATCGTCATCTGCAATTGCTCGATTTGGCGCAAACAGAAGCGCCGCAAGAGTAAGGGTTAGTAGAGGCAGCCATCGTAACGCACGTGAGTACATGAGTTCTCTTCTCTCCTAATGCGCAAGGCGTTCTCGATTGAATGAAACGATGGGATTCCCCGAGAACGACCCGATGGAGGCAGTCCGTTGCCGAGCCGGACAATCACGCGTGATCTGGATGACCCCATCAGGAATGAACTAAAGCACTCATCATCCCTGCTTCACTATATTTAACACGGCAGAGCGCAAAGAGTTGTCGGGGGAAAACCCGAGATACGAAAGAAGTACTGTGCTGAGGGGCAAGTCGAGCGCAAAAGAAAAACCCCAGGTGGAGTGAGACCACCCGGGGCCTTCCGATTCAAATCGTTGCAGTTTAGCGATGTGGATGCCCACCGCCGCCCCCGCCGCCACCGCTATGGGGCGCTCCACCGCCACCGCCGCTATTGTGCGGAGCGCTGTAGCCGCCACCGCCATGCGGGGCGCTAGGCGCTGAATAACTGCGCGGTGCAGTCATGCGAGGTGAAGACGGACTGTAAGAGCGAGGTGCGGAGTAGTTGCGATTGCCGTTGTAGGAAGGCGGAGTGTTACCGCGGTTGCCGTTATAAGAAGGCGGCGTATAAGCGCGATTGCCATTGTAGGTAGCTGGGGGCCGATTGATTGAATTGCGCTGCATTGAGCCGGAACTCGTGCTATTGGAATTACCGCGCGCCCACGGCGGACGATTGGCATCATTCGTACGCATCGATTGCACGGCGTTTGACGATCGATTATTTCCGCCGAAACCCTGAGGTGCATGACCAGAGTCTGTAACGTTGCCCTGGGCGTTCCAGCTACGTGGAGATGAAGTTCCGGGGCGTGTGCCTTGTTGCGTCATGGACGACGGCGGGCGATTCGCAGAGAGTTGCGCCTGTCTGGTGTTGTTCGTTGTTGACGAACCGCTGAAGACCGGGCGGTTGAAGTTTCCACCTTGAGACATCCCTGCGCCGTGGACCGATCCCGTTGCCGAGGTATTGGCAAAGTGGCCCTGCCTGAGCGAGCCGGCATTCATGGTGCGCGCCTGCAGATGAGAGGCTCCGGCTGCGGGCGCAGTGCGTGCGACCACACTGCGATTCTGGATATTGGCTGAAGGCGTCGCGATATGCCCCCTGGCATTAGCCGCACCGAAATAACTGGAATGGTTCGGCGAAGCATTGACACCGTTGGTTACGCGCGCACCGCGCAGAGAGGCTTCATTGACCGTCAGTCTGTTATTGTGAACGGAAGCTCCATTCACGAAACTGCTGCGCGAAGTGGCAGTGACGGCATGCGGGTTGTGCGCATAAGCGTAGTTGTAGTTGTGATTGTTGATGACATTGACGTTGCGAATATAAGTGTTTCGCACGTTCACGTTGTGCCAGTAGCCCGGACCACAGTGGTACCACGGGTGAAACGGCTCGCCCCAGCCCAGCGGGAACCAACCTACTCCGCCGCCAAATCCAAACCCAAAACCAAATCCAAAACCTCCAACAAAACCGACGAATGCAGGGCCGTAGAAGGGACGAGCGTAAATCGATCCCGGGCACCAGCCCCAGTAGCCACCAAAATAATTCCAGCGGCCATAGTGGTAAGGAGCAAAACCCCAAGGTGCGTAGTCCACCCACGTCCATCCCCAAGGGTTAACCCAATTCCAGTAGCCATCACTATAGGGGGACCAACCCACCGGAACGTTATTAGGAACCCAGACGGATCCGTAGGTCGGCTCTTCTTTCCAGGTGCCGTAATCATCGAGGTCACTGTATCCCACGGTGTCGCGGTTAACATACTTTGCAGAAACAGAGTTGTCTTCTTTGAGATCACGCTGCTGAGACCACTGGTCGAGCGCATCGGGTTGAGCAGCAGCCGCGAGTTGCACTTGAACGCTTTTGTCGGTGCCGGTGGCGTTGGCGCTCTGTCCGGCATTCACGGGATAAGTCTGTCCAGCGGCAGCAATTTCGCCCTGACCGCGAATCACGGTGATGCTGGTGGCGTCGCCGTTTTCGTTTACGTTAATGCGAAAGGCGCCTGCCTCACGAACGGTGAATGCAAGATTCGGTGTATCGACTTCGTAGATATCGCCCTGGCGAAGTTCACGAACGCGGAAATTAATCTTGGCCTTCCGCCAGGCGCATTTGTGTAACGTTGTCGTCCAGATTAAGAAAAGAGAGTGCCGTCATGCCTCCCAAATGAATGGTGGCCGCACCAGCCTGCAATTCTGCGCGGGAGTTTTGATCGGTCCAGAGTTTGTCGCCGATGGTGACGGGGCGATTCAGCGCGGCTGAACCCCAGTCGCCCGTGCCACCCGGTTGCATGGAAACAGAGCCATCGAGATAACTGATGCGCGCAACGCGCGAAGGCGGATTCTGAGTGTCGTCTTGCGCCACAGAGGCGGCAGGAGCAGGCCCTTCATCCTGTGCCTGCAGGGCAGGCGACAATAAAAACAAGAACCCGGCGAAAGACAAAAACGAAACAAGAATGCGATTGCCGGTAAATATGGACTTCATAGCCCTTTCCCCTGAAGGAGCCCAAAGTTTCGATTTGGGACTAGAAACCTGTCTACCATTATGGACCTTCCAGGTCTCCAAGGGGTACAACCCGAGGATGGGAAAAAAGTCGCTCATCGATAGCGACTGGGGAAGGGCCGACCAGCCAGTACCAGGACTAAAGGTAACTTGTCCGCAATCTGTACCTTAGAACAGGCACGCTTGGAAGCCGCTTTCCGTAGACTAACGACTTGTAGAGTGACTATTGCATCTGGGAGAATACATGCAAATGAAACGCATACTTTTGGGGTTAGCCGTTCTTGCGGCTGCCAGCACGATAAATGCGCAGACGCAAACCTGGCGACAGGTGGGGCCTTCGGGTGGCACTGTTATTTCTCTCACTGCCGACCCGAATAACATCAGCAAACTCTTTCTGGGCACGGCGGATGGTCACGTATTCACCTCTAGCGACGAGGGTGAACACTGGCAACTGCTGAGCCGCATCGGCACAGGCCAGGATGATGTGATCACCCACATCATTGTGGATCCTCGGGATGGCAAGAGGCTCTATGCCAGCACGTGGGCCCTGTATTCGGGCGGCGGCGGTGTGTATCGCAGCGACGATGGCGGCCGTTCATGGAACATCATCGGGCTAGCGCATGAAACCGTGCGAGCGCTGGCGCAATCGCCAACGGATCCCAAGTTGCTTCTCGCGGGCGCGTTGTCGGGCGTGTATCGTTCGAAGGACGAGGGCGCGAGTTGGGAGCGAATCACGCCGGAGCATCATTCCGACCTGTCAAGATTTGATTCCGTGGCATTCGATCCCAAGGACAACAACACCATTTACGCCGGTACGTACCACCTGCCGTGGAAAACCACGAATGGCGGGAAAGACTGGTTCCCAGTCGTGAGGGGCATGATCGATGACTCGGACGTGATGAGCATTATCGTGGACCCCGCGAACTCCGATAACGTGCATGCCACGGCGTGTTCCGGCATTTACCACAGCACGAATGGTGGCACGCAGTGGGTTAAGTACCAGGGCATCCCGAGCGTGTTCCGCAGGACGCAGTTGATCCGCATGGATCCCACGAACGCAAGCATCCTTTATGCGGGAACTACCAGCGGATTGTGGAAGACCGTAAACGAGAAGGATTTTAAGCGCGTGACTCCGGGCGACTGGATCATCAACGCGTTGATCATTGACCAGAAGAACCCGCAAAAACTCATTATCGGAACGGAACGCCAGGGCGTGCAGATCAGCACGGACGGCGGCGCGACGTTCACCTCAGCAAACACCGGCTTCCAGCACCAGCACATCACCGACGTGGCGATTGACCGTGAGCATCCGGATCGCGCGCTGGTGGTACTGACGTTCGACAATGATGCGTTCATGGCCACCAAGGACGGCGGAAATTCCTGGACGACGCTGGGCCCCGGACTGAAGCGCACGGAAGTGCGTCACGTTTATGCTTCACCCACCGGATGGCTGGCTACGCTGACTAATGGCGGCTGGTCCAAGTATGACGAAACAACGATGAAGTGGACTCGCGCGGGCTTGTATGTTGCCGATCCGGTTTCGGCTCCCACAGCGCAACCTGCTTCCAAGGGAAAGAAAGGCGCCACGGCGAAGGCAGCAGCCAAGCCAGTAACCAGGAATGCGACGCCACAGCTTTCCGCCTTCCTTGTCAACGACATGGCCTTCAGCAGCAACGCATGGTTTGCAGCTACGGCAGGTGGCGTGCTTGTTTCGAAGGACAAGGGCGCGACCTGGAAATCGGCAAGCAAGGATCCACTATCCCGCAAGCCGTCACAATCCGTGGACCTCTCCACAGATGGCAATCAGATCTGGGCGATTGCCGAGCGCAACCTGTTGTACTCCACAGACAAGGGTGAAACCTGGGATGCCAAGGAACTCTCCTTCGCGGCAGCAGGTAATTTGAAGCTGCACCGAGTGGATGACACTTCCCTGTTCATCACCACGAATATGGGCTTGTACGGCTCTCGCGATTCCGGACGCACTTGGAACCGCGCCGACGTGCGTGAACTGTCGTTCCAGTCAGTGGCAGGGACAAACAATGCGTTGGTGGTTTCACTCCAGAAGCAGGGACTCCTGGCGTCTTTTGACGGCGGGAAGTCTTGGCAACGACTGGACGATCCGCTCTCGCAAGGCTACTTCCCTGTGATTCGCACCAGGCGAGATGGTTCGCTTGTGGCGGTATCGGCGACGGAAGGTATGCTCAGCCTGGACCCAAACGCAAAGTCAGCCAGTAGTTCGAACGGCTCATCGATGCGTTAGAACGAAATCCAATTCCCTTCTGCAAATGTGGGCGTTCCGAGGTACTCGGAGCGCCCTTTTTATTGGGATACATGACGCGAAGCTGCGGGGGAGAATCCGCCAGGGACCTATACCGCGGAATGATCGCTGCCGATCTGGTAGCCGACGCCACGGATGGTTCGGATGAGCGGACGGTTCGCCCCGGTATCGATCTTGCGGCGCAGATAGTTGATGTAGACGTCGACCACGTTGGTGATGGATTCCGAGTGCATCCGCCAGACCTGCTCAATAATGGCGACACGCGTGACCGGACGCCCCGGATGGCGAAGCAGGAATTCGAGCAACGCGTATTCCTTAGGGCTGAGGTCAATGATACGGCCGCCACGGCTTACGCGATGCGACACCCGATCAATCTCCAGATCTTCGAATGTAAACACGTCATGCGAGGGGCGAGTGTGGCGCCGCATGACAGCGTGGACCCTGGCGATCAGTTCCGAAACGGAGAAGGGCTTGAGAATGAGGTCATCCGCGCCGGCATTCAGGCCTGCGACGCGCTCCTCGACCGTGGCAGGGCCGGATAAGAGAATGAAGGGAGTGTCGGGCCAGCGCCGCTCAAGAGTAGTCACAAACTCCCACCCAGCAATACCCGGAAGGTTCAAATCGAAAAGAATCAGGTCGAAAACGGAGTCTTCGGGAAGATGAGCGAGATCGTCCCCTGAAGAAATCAGCTGCACTGCAAATTGATCTTGCTGGAGCACGTTCTGGAGGAACTGAGCCAGAGACGCGTCAGCCTCTGCTAGCAGTAGGCGCATGGTCGCTCACTTAACATATCTATTATGGGAAGGGGAGAAAATAGTGTGTAGAAGAGAGGTGGTTGTGTCAAGGAAAGCCATCACAGGGGCGGCGGCGGAGGCTACGGGTGAGCCGGTTGCCCGCCCGAAATGGCGGGTTTTGGCGCGGAAAATGAGGGGATGAGGTGGCTTGGGGCGAACTTATCGTTGGCGACATCAAGTCGAAAATAGCTGGGTTCAGGATGACGATATCGACGCGCCGGTTGCGAAGCAAGCCACCATCCTGGCTGGGCGTGTACAACTGAATTCCGTGTCGCAATGGATGATGGCATTGCAGCAAACGCGGTAAAACTGCAGGTTCTTAACCTTACCAGACCGTCCGCGAGATCTTTCTTCTATCCCCGGGCTAGATTCTTTACTTGCTTGGCAATTTTCTCTGCTTGCTCCGCCTTCTTTACAAATGAGACCGACAAAACGGTGTTGGGATCCGTCGACTGATACTCCTTCAGGAGTTCGGAAACAAGGCGATAGAGCTGATCGAGATCAGTTCTCAGTAGTTCTTGATCCTTTGGCGTCAGCACGGGTGAGTTGCCATGCTTCGGCGCACCGGTGAGTGTCCCTACATCACCGGTGGGAGGAGTTGGGCGGGCCGGAGGATGTTGCCATCCTCCGGCCGTGAGTAAAGTGGCCGAGGAGATGAGACCGGCTGTGCCAACTATGCTCATGAGAAGTTCGCGACGTGATTCGAGCATGATGTCCTCCGACCAGTCAGGCCAGTGACAGCACCAAGAAAAACCTCATCTAGATGTGGCAGCTCTCGGCTCCGCGCTTTTCCAGATAGCGCTGGTGATATTCTTCGGCGCGCCAAAATGTTTTGGCGGGAGAAATTTCCGTGGCGATCGGCCGGTGAAACTTTCCGCTGGCTTCCAGCGCCTGCTTTGACTTGCGAGCGATCTCTTCCTGCTCCGGAGAGTGAAAGAAAATAGCGGTGCGATACTGCTTGCCAAAATCCGGCCCCTGGCGATTGAGTTGGGTGGGATCGTGAATCTTCCAGAACACATCCAAAAGTTGGGAGTAGCTCAACTTCTCAGGATCAAATGTGACTTGAACAACCTCAGCGTGGCCCGTCTCATCCGTGCACACATCCTTGTACGTGGGTTTTTCCAGGTGGCCGCCCGAGTACCCCACTGCCGTATCGATTACGCCAGGCGTGCGGCGGAAGGCGGCTTCCACACCCCAAAAACAGCCGGCGCCAAATGTGGCAATTTCCTGCATGATGTCCCCCCTGTGATGGAATTGAAGAAGAATATACACCCAGTTGGATGCGTGAGGGAGACTGTTGGATTCGAACGCGGTCTACGACGGTTTTTTGTGGACTGTTTTATCCCCCGCAATGCCCTTCAACTTGTCTTGTGCCGCCGCTTTGTAGGGACTGTCCACCGAAGCCGCTTCCGTAAAGGCCTGCTTGGCACCCGGCGTATTTTTCAGATTCAGATAAGCAAAGCCCAAGCGGTACTGATTCCGAGCGTAAGTCCCGGCATTGGATTTGAGCAGGGGCGCAGCCGCAGTCAAATTCTTCACCGCAGCGGCATTGTCTTTCTTCTCCAGGTCCACCTGGCCTAGCGCGCTCAGAGCCAGTCCCTTCTGCAGCGTGATCTGTTTCTGCCAGTCCTCATCACTGATCCCCTCGGGCTTCTTGGCGGTTTCGCAAAGGCTGGCGGCTTTTTTGGCATAACCTTCGGCTTTATCCAGTTGCTCGTTCTTTTCGCTGTAATCGTCGGCAAGAAGTAGTAGCACGCCAATATTATTGGGATCTTTTGCGAGCACGGCATTGGCAACCTCTTGCATCTTCGGGCGATTCTGGGCCTGCTGGTAAGCGAATGCCGCCATGGTCAACGCCTGTTCGTTATTGGCAGAATCAGGGAAGGCTTTCGCGAAGCGCTGAAGATACTCCGCCTTCTTTGTGGGATCTTTCTGCTGATAGGCGGCGCCGAGAAGCGACTGCTCCACGTAGTCCTGGTTTTCTTTGATGGCGCTCAGCTTTTGCGTACGTTGCTGATCCCAGCTATCTGAGGATGTTCCGGAAGGAGCAGGCGCAGTTTTGGCGCGCTGCACAATGGCGTTGGCCTTCTCGCCGTACGCAAAGATGCGCTCCGTGTCTGCCTTTTCATTTGCGGCGCGCACCATGTTAACGGCGTTGCTGTAATTATCCGGATCGATGGCGAAAAGCTTGTCGCCATACACAAATGCTTTGTCGTACTGCTTGGCGTTGATGTAGAAAATAACGAATTGTTCGTCGGCGACAATGGCAAAGTCGCCGTCAGGATGCGCGGTTGCAAACTGTTCTATCAACTCCAGCTTTTTGTCGGGTTCCGTAGCGTCATTGATCGCCGTGAGCGCGTGATCTTCTTCCGAGCCAGCCGGTATCAGAACGTTTTTGCCAAGTTGTGCCTTGCAGGCGGGAGCGAGAATCGCCAGGAGGAGCAACAGGCCCGTAAACACTCGGGAGCGGTACATACGTACCTCCTGTTTGGGTTGTTCAGTGAAATGCTTCTTGCTTTTTCCATCTTAGTGCGGCGGGAACATTCACGCAAACGTTTTCGCGGCTTTGGTGGTGGATCATTTTCTCGCGGGACCGTCATTCCAGCACTTGATTCGGATATTGAGCCACTAGTACCGCCGTTCACAATTTGACGTCTGACGGGGTTCCAAGAGAACATAAAAGTTTTGGAGTGGAGGTTTGGATGGATCTGGGACTGAATGGCCGCGTGGCGATCGTGGCAGCGGCCAGTAAAGGCCTTGGCTGGGCCGTCGCCCAGGAACTGTCGCGAGAGGGTGCAGAGGTGGCGATCTGCGCGCGGACCGCGGGAGACTTGGAGAAAGCCGCAGATCGCATACGTTCGGCTGGCGGCCGCAAAGTCTTCTGGCAGGCGGTCGATGTCGGCGACGCATCAGGAGTGGCGCGCTATGTGGAAGCCGTAGAGCAGCGCTTTGGCCGCGTGGACATTTGTGTTACCAATACCGGCGGGCCCCCGTCTAAGTTATTTGAGGCCACCACGCATTCGGATTGGCGAACCTGGACCGATCAACTATTGATGAGCACGGTCTATTTTGCCGAACAGGTCTTGCCGCGAATGCGAAAACAACAGTGGGGTCGATTCATTACCATCACGTCGTATTCCGTAAAACAGCCCGTGGAAGGCCTGCTACTGTCCAATTCGTTGCGAGCGGCGGTCACCGGTATGATGCGGACGTTGGCAAATGAATATGCCAGCCACGGAATCACCGTGAACAATGTTTGTCCCGGCTACACCCGCACCGACCGGTTGGATGATCTGGCGGGGATGATGGCTGCGCGGACCGGGTCCACGGCGGAGCAAGTGTTCGAGGGATGGAAGAAATTGATTCCCGCGGGCAGGCTTGGCAAACCGGAAGAAGTTGCAGCGGCGGTGACGTTTCTGGCGTCGGAGCGCGCGAGCTACGTCAATGGAGTTTCGCTAAGCGTAGATGGCGGTACGACGCGGAGTCTTTTATAGGTCGATTAATTCATTGCCTCAATCCATCTGCTCAGGGATGCGAAATCAGATGAGTGGGCCCGGGTTTCCTAAACAGGAGTGTGTGAAGTGAGGAGAGAAAGAAGCATGAAAACAAGAAATTCAGTTTGGCAGTGCGGCCAATCGATGGTTCGCCTCGTCATGGGATGCACGCTGTTTTTGATCGGCAGTGGAAGTTTTCTGCGCGCGGATGAACCTTTTGCCCGGAGCAAGGACTATGACTTGCAGCATTCCAAGGTGGCGTTGAAATTCGACCTGCCGCAGAGAAAAGTGATTGGCGACGTGACGCACTCGATCACTCTCTATCGCAACGGTCTGGAAAAAGTGTGGTTTGACTCGGTGGGGCTGCAGATCCAGAGCGTGACGTTGAATAAAGCCGCGGCGAAGTTCGAAACCATGGACGGCAAGCTCTACGTTTCTCTGCCAAGAGCTGCGAAGGCCGGCGACAAATTCGACATCGAGATCAAGTACGACGGTAGACCGCAAAAGGGCCTGTACTTCATCCTGCCAGACAAGGACTACCCAAATCGCCCAACGCAGATCTGGACGCAGGGCGAATCCGAGGATACGCGCTATTACCTGCCAACCTATGACTATCCCAACGACCGCTTGACGACGGAAACGATCCTGACGGTTCCTGCGGAGTGGGTGACGATTTCGAATGGAAAGCTGGTCGGCATTACAGATTCCGGTAATGGCATGAAAACCTGGACCTGGCGGGAATCGCAGCCCAGTTCCACATATCTGTTCACGGTGGTAGCGGGAGAATTGACGGAGGTAAAGGATATCTGGCGAAAAATGCCGGTGACCTACTACGCGCCAAAAGACCGCGGGGAACGGCTCGTACCGAACTACAGCCGCACACCGGCCATGATTGAATTATTCAGCACAAAGCTTGGCGTGGATTATCCGTGGGAGAAATATTCACAGGCGATGGTGGACGATTTTGTGGCCGGAGGAATGGAGAACTCCAGCGCAACAACAAATACCGCGGAATCATTGCGGAATCCCCTGCTGGTGGGGGAATACGAAACCGGGGTAGACGGGTTGATCGCGCATGAATTGGGGCACCAGTGGTTCGGCGACCTGGTGACGACGAAGGACTGGGGCAATATCTGGCTGAATGAAGGCTTCGCCACGTTCATGGAATACCTGTGGACGGAACACCACTTCGGGAAAGATGCGGCGGATTTCGAGCGCTGGCAGAATTCAAAGTATTGGAACTCTTCCCACAATTTGTATGAAAAACCAATTGTGCGCCACGATTTTGACGATTCCAGCGAGTTTGATGGAAACGCCTATAACAAGGGCGGGTGGGTGTTGTACATGCTGCGAAATCAAATAGGCGAGCAGGCATTCTTCACGGGTTTACAGCACTACCTGGAAGTGAACCGTGGAAAGAACGTGATGACCTCCGACCTGGTGAAAGCCATCGACGAGTCCACACACACAAGCGTCGATCGATTTTTCGACCAGTGGATTTACGGCGCGGGTGCTCCAAAATTTGAAGTGAGCTATACCTACGACGAAGGAAAGAAACTGGTGTCTCTTACGGTGAAACAAACACAAAAGCTGGAAGGAGATGTGGGATTGTTCCGCGTGCCCATTGAAGTGGAAGTCACCAATGAAACCGGGCCAAAACTCTTTTCCACTGTAGTTTCCAAGGAATCCGAAACATTTACGTTTCCTTCGCAATCGGCGCCAAAAATGGTGCTTTTCGACAAGGGCAATCAGGTTCTGAAGTCGATCGAGTTCAAGAAAGACAAGAAAGAATTGTTGTATCAACTGAAGAACGCGACGGAAGTAGCGGACCGGGCCGACGCAGCCGCGGCATTGGGGAAACTGAAGGCCGACGACGAGGCGGCAGCCGCGCTTGGCGAAACCTTGCGGGCCGATAAATCTTCCGGAGTGCAGATGGTGGCCGCAGAGGCACTGGGCACACTGGGCGGACCCGCCGCCGTAAAGCAATTACAAGAAGCGTTGAACTCCATCAAGACGCCGTGGGTAAGAGCGGCGATTGTGCAAGCACTGGGCAATTTCAAGGAGGATGCGACGGTCACGGCAAAATTGCAGACCATCGCCCAAGAGGATGTCTCTTATCGCGCGCGAGCGGCGGCGCTGCAGGATTTAGGCCGAATGAAATCGCCCAATGCGTATGAAACATTGGCGGCGGCGGTAAAAAGCGACTCTCCCGATGGAATCACGAGAAACGCCGCTTTGAGAGGGCTCGGATCGTTGGGCGACGATAAAGCTGTTCCGTTGCTCCGCGAGTGGGCGTCCCCCGGGAAGGAACTGAGTTCACGGCAAGCCGCCATCAGCGGTCTGGCGCACTTGGATAAGAATAATAAAGAGATCACCAACCAGATTGCGAGCTACCTTGCGGAGCAGCACTCGCAGATCCGCTACACTTCCGTATTCGCGTTGGGCTCGCGCGGCGATGCTTCCGCGATTCCAGCCTTGGAGGCAATGCTGAAGCGAGACGACCTCAGCATTGAACTGGCGCCCACCATTAAAGAGCAGATTGCCCGGTTGAAAAACCCTTCCGCCAAAGCCGATCCGAGCAAGTGGAATGGCGAAGATAACGACGAGGGACAAGGCGAAGAACACGCGGCTAAAGCAAACGATGATCAGCGGCTCAGCCAGATCGAGCGTCTCGTAAAGGAAATGAACGAGCGGCTTAAAACCATTGAGAGCCGGTTGCCGACCGCAACACCAACTGCACCCGCGCCCGCGAAGTAGCTAACGGCGACAGTCAGTCCGGGCCAGCGAGAAAGACGCGCAGGTCGCGAAGGTTGTTTCCCGTTGGACCTGAAATGATGGCATCGTCAAGCCGGTTGAAGAACGTGTAGGCATCGCTTCGCCGGAAGAAATCCGCGGGATCTATTCCTGCGGATCTGGCGCGGGCAAGGGTCTGGCCGTCGGCGATTGCGCCCGCCGCAGGACTGTTTCCGTCGATGCCGTCAGTACCAACACTGAAAACGGTGATAGCTCCGCCGGCGATGCGTTCTACGCAGGCAAGAACGAACGCGGAATTGCGCCCGCCAATACCGTTTCCGGTAACGGGAGAACTGATTTCTCCGTCGGCGATGATCGCAACACGCTGGCCGTTATTCTCCCGCTGCCAATCCGCCAATTGGGCTAAAAGTGAGCCGACGGCCTTTTCCACTGGCCAATCGTCCGTGGAATTATCGCAGCAACTGGCAAAGCCGTGCGCTTCCACCGCATGATGTGCGGCATGAAAAAGATCATCCATACCCAGCAACAATAAGAAATGTGAGTTGTCGAAGGCCGGATGGTTCGCCTTTGGCGTTTCCGGCATCTTCCCGGCATCGAGCCAACGGAGAAGCGCGGGGGGGAACTGATGGCGCAAGCCGTACTGCTGGAGGACACTTTCGACATTCGCAATCGTGGTTGGATCCGGCAACGTCGGGCCGGAAGCCAGCGCGGACTCTTTCCCAACAGGCACGTCCGTAACCGCGAGAGTGATTTTCTGGGCGCGGCCAGCTGCCACCGCCAGGCGTCCACCCTTCACCGCGGAAAGATGCTTGCGGACCGTGTTGATCGCGTCAATCGGAGCTCCGCACGTTACCAGCGCACGATGAACGGCTTGCACATCTTCAAGGTTCAAACCCGGTTCGAGAGGAAGTTCCAGCAGAGCGGAACCGCCGCCGGAAACTAGAAACACGACTAGAGTTCTCTCTGTACAAGATCGCAGAAGGTCCAAAACTACTTCGGCAGCCTTCCAACCTTCCGCATTGGGGGTGGGATGCCCTCCCACAAAGTACTGTAAGCCCGGCATGGCTACCTGTGGTTTCGTGGGTGCTGAGACTATTCCGCGCACCGGCAGGCCATCCGGAAGAATGCTGGGAAGCCCGGCTACCATGGAGTGCGCAGCCTTGCCGATTGCCACAACTCGTACTTCAGAAATCTCAGAAAGATCAACCGATGCGTCAGGAAGAATCAGCGGCTTCCCTTCTCTGTTGATCTTGCGCTCCATCGTGCTCGGAATATCGATGGAGGCGAGTGTTTGACGAAAAATTTCGCGGGCGATTTGTTTTCGATCCGGCATGATTGGGCCGCCAGAATGTTCAGGCTCTCTTCAGGATATCGGGGTTGAGCATGTTGGCGGGCCGCTGTCCTTTGAAGAGAGAGATGACATTGTTCGCGGCCATGACAGCCATCTTGGTGCGCGTTTCGATGGAAGCGGATGCCAAGTGCGGAGCGAGTACCACATTGTTGCGCTTCAGGCCGGGATGGATAAAGGGCTCGTTCTCGTAGACGTCCAGCGCTGCGCCAGCGATTTTCCTATTTTCCAGCGCGGCAACAAGAGCGGCTTCGTCCACCACAGGTCCGCGCGAAGTGTTGATCAAATACGAGGTTGGCTTCATGCGGTAGAACTTAGGAGCGTCAAACAATCCGCGAGTTTCGGGAAGTAGCGGCACATGAAGGCTGATAAAATCAGACTCTGCGAGTAGGGCATTCATATCGCGATATTCAGCGTTCACGGCTTTCTCCACATCTTCGGCCGCGCGCAGGGCATCCGTATAGATCACTTTCATCTGAAAACCGCTGGCACGCCGGGCAACTGCGCGTCCTATTCGCCCGAACCCGACGATGCCAAGAGTTTTGCCCCAAACGTCCGCACCGCACAATTGATCAAGGTTCCAGCCTTTCCAATTGCCTGAGCGCGCGAGTTGCTCGCCCTCGCCAAGCCGGCGGGCTACCGCCATCAAAAGGGTCCAGGCAAAATCGGCGGTGGTTTCATCGAGCACCCCAGGTGTGTTGGTGGCAACCACCCCACGCTTGGTGCAGGCGCTCACGTCGATATTGTCAAAGCCCACGGCGACGTTAGCGGCAATGCGCAATTTAGGAGCGTTGCGAAGGAGCTCCTCATTGACTTTTTCCGTCAAAAGGCAGATTAACCCTTCCTTGTCCTTTACGCGCCGCAGCACCTCTTCGCGCGGCGGACGTTCGGGATCGCTCCAGTATTCCACGTCACACGCGGCGTCGAGAATAGTTCGCGCTTCTTCGAACAATCCATGAGTCGCAAAAATTTTGGGTTTTGGCATGCATCGTCCTCGCTATTTTGTGGACCTCTACACTAGCACAGCTGATTGAAGCAGCGCAGACTCCCATTGCCGCATCCCGCGAGTCTCACTATAGTGAGAAGGTAAGACGACGACGGAATCCAATGACCGCTTCCCTGCTCCGCGACTTGATCACCTTCCTGGGCCCTGACAATGTTCTCCACCAGCGGGAAGATCTAATGCTGTACGAATATGATGGCTCGGTGGAAAAGGGCCGGCCCGATGTGGTGGTGTTTCCACACACAACCGGCGAGGTTTCGCGCATCGTGAAGCTGGCGGCCAGGCACCAAGTGCCAATTGTCGGGCGAGGGGCTGGAACGGGTTTGTCCGGTGGCGCACTGGCGCGCGGCGGCGGAGTGATGATTGTATTCGCGCGCATGAACCACATTCTTGAAATCGATCTGGAAAATCAGCGTGCTGTCGTGCAGCCCGGCGTAGTGAATCTGGAGATTACGCGGGCCGTAGAAAAGGCGGGGTTGTATTTCGCACCGGATCCCTCGAGCCAGAAATCCTGCACCATTGGCGGAAACGTGGCGGAAAACGCTGGCGGACCGCACACGCTGGCTTATGGTGTGACCGTCAATCACGTATTGGCACTGGAATTGGTGCTGCCTGATGGCGAGATTGTGCGCGTGGGCAGCAAGCATGGCGATTCCCTGGGCTACGACCTTTGCGGATTGTTTGTCGGGAGCGAAGGCACACTCGCCTTGGTGACTGAAATAACCGTGAAACTGTCGCGTAAGCCGGAAGCTGTGAAAACATTATTGGCGATTTTTGATGCCGTGGATGACGCTTCCCAAACGGTGGCGGACATTACGGCGAGCGGGATTACCCCTGCGGCCTGTGAAATGGTGGATGGTTGGACGCTGCAGGTCATCGAGGATTACGTCCACGCAGGATTTCCGCGCGATAGCGCGGCCGTGCTGCTCTTGGAATTGGAGGGACTCCGCGAAGCGGTGGAATCGCAAACTGACGCGGTGGCGGAAGTTTGCCGGGTGCGCCACGCGCGAGAAGTGCGTGTGGCAAAAGACGAACGGGAGCGCGAATTGCTCTGGAAGGGGCGCAAAAACGCGTTTGGTGCGTTGGGCCGCGTGGCTCCGAGCAACTACGTGCTGGACGGAGTGATACCTCGATCAAAGCTGCCTCAGGCGCTCCAGCACATAAAGGAGATCGGCGAGAAGTACGGTTTTGGAATCGGGAATATCTTTCACGCGGGAGATGGCAACCTGCATCCCATCGTGCTGTATGACCCGCGAGACGCGAAGGCCTTTGAAGAAGCAATTGCCGCCTCGGAAGAGATTATTCGCTACTGCGTGGAGCTTGGCGGCGCTTTGACAGGAGAGCATGGCGTGGGCATGGAAAAGAACGAGTTGATGACCTTGATGTTCAACGAAGCGGATTTTGACTTGATGAGGCGCGTACACGATGCGTTCAACCCGGATTCGTCATTGAATCCTGGCAAGATTTTCCCGCTGAGTAAAGGTTGCGGAGAAATCCGCGTCAGAGCGAAAGAGACGACAGGCAGCAATCGATAATGACGGCGCATCTCGCGGCGAAACTGGAGGGTTTGCTGGGCGCGAACCGCGTGACGGCGGGGGAAGACGCGCTGTCTTCATTTGCAGTTGACGGAATCTCGCCCTCGGCAATCGTCTGTCCTCAGTCGGCCACGGAAGTTGCGGAGGTCTTGCGGCTGGCAGCAAGTGAAAAATTGGCAATTGTAAGCTGTGGATCGCGCAGTAAGGTGGGACTCGGCCTGCCGCCCTCACAGTACGATATTGCCTTGGACATGACCGGCTTGCGCCAGATCGCTCATTATGACTCGGGCGATCTGACACTCAGTGTGGATGCGGGCATGCCTCTTCGGCGACTCGAGCAGGTGCTGGCGGAAAAGCAGCAATTTCTACCGCTGGCGGTACCTTGCTTCGAAACTTCGACGGTGGGCGGTGCGGTGGCATCGGGAATCGATTCTGTTTTGCGCCAACAATATGGGACCGTGCGCGATTTTCTGATCGGTGCCGAGTTTGTGGATGGTACAGGAAACCTCTGTAAGAGCGGTGGCCGCGTGGTTAAGAATGTAACGGGATATGATTTGCATAAACTGCTGGTCGGTTCACTGGGAACATTGTGCGTCATCACGCGATTGAATTTTCGGACGTTTCCGCTGGCGCGTGCCTCCGCAGGTTTCCTGGCAAGTTTTGCAAATGTGGAAGGCGCGCTTGCTTACCGAAGAGCGCTAGAGATAGTCAGTTTGCCGCTCTCGAACCTGGAAGTACTCAGCCCGGGAATCGCGGCAATTCTCGCGGCAATCCTGCGTAGCGCGAAAAGCAGCTTTCCGCCAGGATTGGAGAGGGCCGGGTGGTGCGTCTACGCCTCGTACGAAGGCAACGAGGCAGTAGTGGAACGAATCTCGCGCGAACTGGAAACACGCGCACGCGAAACGGACGCTACAGAGCGCGAATTGCTCGATAAGTCCACCGATGAAAGCCTGGGTGGCATGCTTCGTGAGGCTTTCGAGTGGTTGCGTTTCGCGGCCCCGGTGGTTTTGCTTCTTCGAATCACGATGCCTGAGTTCACAGCGGAAGTCAGTGCCACTTTATCGGACATTCTGAAAGCCGGTTCCCACCGTGGTGGCATCTTGTTGCGCGCTCGTGGCGCGATCTATCTGCTGGTGCAGGAAGATTCCGAAGAAACTGCAGCCCTGGATCGTCTGGAGAGAACCGCCAAAAGAATCAGCGGCATGGTCGCAGGCAAGCAAGGGCATACGACCTTGCTCCATGCGCCTTTGAGACTCAAGTCGCGAACAAGTAGTTGCGCCGGAGCGCACGAAAATATCGACCTGATGCGCCGTGTTAAGAAGGCATTTGACCCACAAGGCCTGTTTGCGCCGGGGCGATTCTGGGGAGGTCTCTGAACCTTGCCCAAGCAGGATTACATTCCGGGCCAAGTTCCCCTGTACGAAGATTTCGCGCGGTGCATTCGTTGCGGATTGTGCTTGAATAATTGCCCGACTTACCGGCTGTGGCAGCTCGAAGCGGATTCACCACGCGGGCGAATTCGCCAGATGATCCTGGTCAATGAAGGCGAGTTGCCGCTCTCCGCAGTATTCGTCGGTCATATTGATAAATGCCTGGATTGCCGGGCTTGCGAGACCGCATGCCCCTCCGGCGTGGAATACGGAAAACTGGTCGAACACGCACGCGCACGAATTGAGAAAGAGTATCAGCGGCCAATCTTCCCACGACTAGCGCGCAAATTCTTCCTCGAAAGCTTGCTTCCTTTTCCGAATCGCATTGCGTTCATAGCAAAGCTACTTCGTTTTTATCAACGCTCCGGGTTGCAGACAATTTTAAGAGCGGCAGGCCTCTTAAGATTACTGGGGCTAGCGGATCGCGAAAAGCTGTTGCCCGCTGTGGATAAGAGATTTTTCTTCGAAGAGTTGCGGAGCACATTTCCGGCTCGTGGAAAAGCACGCGCAAGAGTAGCTTTCTTCGCTGGTTGCATCGCAAATGTCACCTTCAGCAAGCTCAACGATGCGACGATTCGGGTCTTAACCGCGAATGGCTGCGACGTGGTCGTGCCAGACCGGCAACGGTGCTGCGGCGCCCTGGCCGCCCATGCGGGCGTGCGAGAGACAGCGCGCGAATTGGCACGAAAAAACCTGGAAGCGTTTGACCAGGCGAAGTTCGATGCAATCGTAACCAATGCGGCGGGCTGCGGTTCCACATTGAAAGAGTACGATCAGCTATTTTCAGAGAGTGAACCCGAGCACGCGAGTGCTGTGGCTTTTGAAAAAAAGGTGCGTGATGTCACGGAGTTCCTGGCCGAGTTCGAGTTATCAGCGGCGTTGAAGCCGATTCCCGCGCGAGTCACGTATCAGGATTCCTGCCACTTGCTGCACGGTCAGAAAATCCGTGAGGCTCCCCGGCAATTATTGCGCGCGATACCCGAACTGCAGTTAGTGGAATTGCCCTACTCGGACATTTGTTGCGGATCTGCAGGCATTTATAATGTGACCCAGACGGAAGCTTCGTTAGAACTTTTGCGCGAGAAAATGAACTGCGCGAAGTCGACCGAAGCGTCGATCATTGCGACGGCAAATCCGGGGTGCCTGTTACAGATGCGCGCGGGCGCGGAAATTCACAACACCGGGCAAGAAGTATTGCATGTCATCGAACTCCTGGACCGGGCAACAGCCTCGTCATAGCCCTATCGACATCAGCGATCGGCAATAGGCATGCGTGTGGAGTTACGAGGAATTACGGCAAGCATGCCCCCTAAACACGACTACGCCCCTTCCGCAGCAATGGGGGTCGCTGCGAAAAGGGCGTGCCGTCTTCAGGAGAGAAGCTCGTTACACCAGCAAATTATTCGCCGGGGTCAGCGGGAGGAGCATCCGCCGGGGCACTAGTTGGAGGTGCGCCACCCGCAAGTCCTTTACGTGCTCCGTGGCCCCGGAACCGCGGTTTCGCGTCCTCCACGGTGTAGCCCGTGGGGACAGCGAATAACGTCGTCGAGGGCTCGGCACGCTGAGTATTAGTCACTGTGTACGTCGTCGTGCCGAATCGCGGATCCGTGCGCGTGCTCTTCACCACGATCTGCAGATCAGGTGAGTACCAGCGCTCGCTTACAATCAGGAGCGGTTTGTCATTGCCGATCTGGCCGGCGGGAATCGTACGCGTGTAACGTGTCCCTTGAGCGCTTAGCCCATTGATAGTCTGTACGCCCAGGTCTTCCTTCTTCAGCGTGCCATTGGAAATCTCTTGCTCCATGCGGGCCTCAAACTTGGCCTCCATTTGAGAACCATTCTTTCCTCCGCCCGGCGGCGCTGGAAGTTTCTCTGCAACTTTGGTGTCGGGATGCAACACATAGTCGGTAGTGGCAACCGGATCGAAAATCATGACGAACGTTTTCGGTTCCCCTGAAGCCGCAAGGGGACCCACTGCGGGAAGAGTGGTTTCGCGCCGGGTGCGTCCTTGGCTGTCGCGAAACACATTGGTTTTCACCTTGCGATTGATGGTGTTGCCGTCGCTTAGTGCTTGTGTCGATTCGATCACAACAACCGCGCTATACGGAGCGCCTGTCACAACTTTTCCCGGATGCATCTCTCCGAAGCCCAGAATCTCCATCCAGCGCCCGCCTGGACCTCCCGGCCCCATCATGCCGGGCCCCGGAGGCGGTTCTTGTGCGCATACTGCACTGGCGCCAAACAACAGCACCGAACCCGCAAGGGAATACAGCCACCTACTTTTTTTCATTATCGTTTTCTCCTCTTCTCTCCCCCCTGCGTCACACGGATCGCAGGAAACTTAATTGGTGGACGCCGGCAGGCGGACAGCCTGGGGCTGCCCATCGTCGCTCACCAGCAAATCCAGTTGAATCCAATCCGCGGCATGCTCCTCGTTGACGGTGAGGCCAAGCGCACCCAACGCACCGCGCTGCATCTGAACGTGCACCACCGTGGCATCGTCCAGCGAACCCGGCATGGTGCCTGGAAGCAGCGTAAAGTCGCTCGAATCATTTGTGGCCACAAGGACTTCACCTGGTTCAGCCGCTGCAGACGTCACGGCGGGAACGGACTCCGTCGAATCTCTGGCAGCCGCTAGGTACTGCCCGGTGTTCGTTTTCTGATTGGCCATCAAGTCGTGTCGTTCCAGCCGCCAGTTGAACCAAGTAATGGCGCACACCACTGCGGCTGCTCCAACCAAGGCCCACGCTGCCACCAAAGCGGCGCGCCGCGTCTTCAGGGTCTTATGCTTGGTGCGGAATTCCTGCCGGAGGCGCATTTCGACACGAGAGGGCGCTTCGAGGTCGCGCGTTTTGGCGCCGAGGGCATGCAGATCCGTGCGCAACGCCTGCCAGTTTTCGTGAAGCGCAGCGCAGTGCGGGCAATTCAACAGATGCTGCCGGGCGGCTTGCTGAAAGGACCCTCCTCCGCGGTCAAACCGATGTCGAGATCGGCCATTTGAAATTCTTCACACGTCATGGATTGGTTCTCCTCCTTTCCTTCACCTGGTACCATTGGCCCGCTTTGGCGCGTCCCGCAACATTTCCAGTTTTGCCAGCAGCAGGGCGCGGCCTCGATGCAACCGAGATCGGATCGTTCCCACCGGGCACTGCAAGGACTGTGCCGCTTCCTCGTAGCTCATTTCTTCCAGAAGGCAGAGAGCAACGGCCTCGCGAAAATCTAGCCGGCAATTCCAGTACAGCTGCCCGCACATGGTCTCGGCGCTCACGAAGTTCCGCCCAATGTGCCGGTGTAGCGGAATCCACAGCCTGAGGATAGTTTGCGAATCCATCGTCTTCCGGGTTCATCAGCGGTAGGTCCCTCGGCACACGTTCCTGATACTTCATGATTCGGTTGCGCGCGACGCCGTAAAGAAACGCACCGAGAGCCCCTCGTTCGGAGTCATACTTTCTTGGTTCGCGCACCAAAGTCATGAATACATCCTGAACAATTTCCTCCGCAGCCCAGGTGCTTCCCGTCATACGAAGCGCAAAACGATAAATCGGTGCCTGGTGGCGGCGATAGAGGAGCGTAAAGGCCTCTTCGTCGCCGTTGGCGGAGCGCCGCAACAGAACGTCATCCCGTTCTCTTGAATCGATGTGCATCTCTCCTGGTGGACGCTCTGCCTTCATAGTTATTTCCTTGTGGGGGCGAGAAAAGTTCCCGTGGGCACTGGCACCACAAGGTCTTTCTATTCATGAGCCTACATGAATACAACACTTAGAAGACGTGCAAAGTTGCCCGCCGGTGTCAGGCGTTCTCAGGCAAGAGGAGGGCAAAAAAGGCTTAGTTTCACTGATTTCGAGGGCTACCGGTTCTTCTCCGGCCGGAACATATTGGCCGCAATCCGCGTCACCAAGCGCCTTGGCACAATTCGTTGCGACTGCGCACCCAGATAATTGCCCAACCCGGAGATCACGCAGCTCTTACCCGCTGCCAGAGCCTGCAGGCCGGTTTGAGCCACCTTCTGCGCGGTTTCCTGGTTTTGGCTGGTGAACTTCTCCTGGCCCGCAATGGCGTGGAATTCCGATTCCGTCGAACCCGGGCAAAGCGCGCAGACCCGAATGCCGTGTGGTTTCATCTCTTCGGCAAGCCCCTCGGCAAACAAAAGATCGAACGCTTTGGTCGCGGCGTAGGTGGAGATGTAATGGCACGGCCTGAAAGGAAGCCGTAGACGCAAGAATAAGGACATCTCCACGGCCCCCGCTCGACCATTTCCGGCAAAAATAACCGCGTGAGATGAACGACGGCTGTGCAGTTCACCTGCACCATGTCGAGTAGCCGTTGCATCGGAACTTGGGTAAGTTCGCCGTATTGCCCGAACCCGGCATTGTTGATCAGAAGATCGATTTCCAGACCATGACGCTGGGTGAACTCCAGGATCCTCCCCGGGCCTTCAGGTTTTGCAAGATCAGCGTCGGTCACCATGGTGCGGATTCCGTGGCGTTCTCCAGGTTCCGCGCAAGCTCTTCCAGTCTGTCGCGTCGTCTCGCAGTCAGAACCAGATGCGTGCCGCCGGCAGCGAGTTCGTTCGCCAAAGCCACACCGATGCCAGCGCTCGCACCCGTAATGAGTGCCCACTTGCCCTGCCATTCCTTCTGCATGTTGGGATTCCCTCGGAACAGTTTAGTTCTTACTGAACTTCAGGACCGTGTCTTTCAGGCGGTTGCCTTCGTGCTTCATGCGGTCCATCAATCGCTTGGCCCACACGAACTCAGCCGCAAGCAGCGTGAGCCCTAGAAAGACTACAACCCACCCGGGGCCGGGCGTGAAAAACATAATCACACCCACCAAAAGAAGCGTAAACCCGGCAAGAATTCTGGAAAAGCGGCGAACCTGCTCGATTGTCCGAAAGAACATGGATCCTCTGGGGCGGAGGCGGCGGGAACCTCTATTGTGCGGGGTATTTGCGTTCGAGGCAATACCCCGTCATAAATCGATTTTTGCCCTTCACAGCCCACCACAGAGGCTTCGTTCATGCGTTCAGCCAGATGTGGATCACCGCGGACAGAGCAATGCCAATCATGAAAAGAAAATGCCAGCGGCGTATGGTGGACTCGTTCAGCCTTCCCGGCACTACGCAGCAGCACTCCGGACCCGACCTGCAAGAGGCATGGGAATCCATGCGTGGAGGGTTGACAGAGGAATCAGGAGATAACCCAACCAGTAATGCGGCCACATCCGCAAAAGATAAGGCCGGGAATTGTCCTGGGCAATGTGAATCAAGCTGGCCAAACGCCAACGGCGCAACAGATACGGGAGAAGCAGTTCCATGGCGAGCAAAGGGAGTTGAGCCAGCCACTCGCGCTGGTGAAGATAAACAGCCTCATTTCTACTGGACCTGGACGTGGACCTGGACGTAGCCGGTGAGAATGACAAACTGTTCGAGGTAGAGGCTGTGATCGGCACGAACGGTCCCCGTAACGTGCACAATCGCGCCATCGTGGAGATCAGAGTCTTTACCCATCACCACCTTGGTCTGTGAGGTGGAATGCAGACTGACCTGACTCTTGGTACGAACATAAATTTGTTCCGTTTTTTTCTGCAGGAGTTTCCCGCAAAATTCGCCGGACTGCGGAGATCCCTCAATTTCTGCAACAATCTTGATTTTGCTGCCCGGCTGGGCTTGCTCCACTTGCGGCTCGAGTGCGGCCGCAACTGACATCGTTTGCGCCGTGCGCGCCGATTTCCACATGATGAGCACGGAAAGGGTCAGCATCACAAAGAACAGAACACTCCACATCCGTCGATATTTGAACCTGGTCTGCGTAGCGGTTGGTACCACGGCAGACTCCTTTGGGCGGCCGAAAGCTGCGGATCGTGATCAGGCCGCGCAGGGAGGAGGTATAAAGTCAAGAGTTTTTGGAAGGATCAGAAACTGTGGAGACTTTCGGTGGGGACCCTCGCAAGACGACTTTGCGGCAGGGCAGACTGGTCCGCTCCGCTGCTGCAATTCCCGGATCGCGGAGACAACCTCGTTTTCGACTTCCCTTAGTCGGCAAATGCGGTCCCGGATTGTAGACAACTTTTCTTCGGCCATCTGCAGGATGGCCTGGAGTTCTCGCGAATTCCGGCCAATTTTTGCGGAAGGCAACCCGGAGAACGCGTTGTGAAGCTGCAGGAGCTGGCGGATTTCCCTGAGCGTGAATCCTAATTGTTGACACCACTTGATGAAGACGACCTTCTCCAAATCCGCTCGATCATAATTCCGGCAGCCCGCTTGCGTCCTGCCTGGATCGCGCAGAAGCCGCTGCCGCTCGTAAAAGCGGATGGTCTGAATGGTCACGCCCGCCTTGCGGGCCAGTTCCCCAGTGCGCATGAGCTTTGATTATGAACCCTATACCCTGGTACAGGGTCCAATTACTTTTTGGGATACTAAGGGGCAAACCGAGAAAAATGGCTCGGACGAGGATGAGACTGTTGGCCCACCCCCCCTGGCCACTAATTATGAGGAGACAGGTACATCCCGGCCGGAAATCCACGCCTCTGAGTTGTTATATGAATAGAGGCGCGATGCTAGGGACCCTATGACTGGCGATTCTCTACCGATAGCACTGCCGCTCTCACGCTTTGCGACTGGCTCTTGCGAGGTTACGGCTCTGTACCGCGAACTGCGCGAACCACTGCTGCGATATCTGGTCTGTCTCGGGCTCTCCAGCGATGAAGCCCAGGATGTCGTCCAAGATGCCTTCTTAAGTCTGCACCGGCACCTCTCTTCCGGCGGGTCGCAAGAGAACATTCGTGGTTGGGTGTTTCGCGTGGCCCACAATCAGGCCAGGAACCGGCAGGATAGCTATCATCGTCGTTTCGGCGAACCACTTGATTCGGAGATCGACGCAAGGCTGGATGAAACGACGCCCGAGCGTGTAGTTTTGGAGAAAGAAAAATTCCGTCGACTGGGAGAAGCTATCGCCTTCCTGTCGGATTCCGAACGGGAATGCCTGTTGCTGCGTGCGGGAGGATTGCGCTATCGCGAAATCAGCGAAGCTCTCGGGATTCCGAATTCCACGGTAGGCGACACGATCGAACGCGCGATCCGGAAATTAACGGAGAAGTGCAATGTGTGATTATTCAGGAAAGCTAATTGCCTGGCTCGACGGTGAGCTTGATAACCGCGAAATGGCCAACGTGCAAGGCCATATCGGAACCTGTATCGAATGCCGAAAACAACTTGCCGCGTACAAGCAAGTGAGCGCGACATTGGATGCGTATTGCGATGCGGTGGTGGCTGCGAAAACACGCCGTAATGGACTGCGCCTCTGGGTGCCAGTCACATCTGCTGCCGCGGCTGCAATTGCTGCCGTGCTTCTGTTGGCACTGATGCGGCCACGCGTTGAGCCGGCCGCACCGCCACCCTGGGTGCAGGCGCCCCCACCGGCTATTATTCAGGAAAAGCTGCCGGCTTCAGCCCCCAGCAAGTTGGTCCATCGGCAGGGGCCTACCGCGCGGGTACCACGCGAAACGGCGAACTGGCAGCCAACTGAACGCGCGATCCAGATCTCCATTCCCGCGGAGTCGATGTTTCCACCAGGCGCCGTTCCCGAGGGCGTGAACTTCATCGCGGATCTGAGCATTGCGGCGGATGGGTCGGCGGAACAAATGCGGCTGCGGCCTCGATTAGTTGGATTTGAAAGGAGACAACCATGAAGTATGCACTGGCAGTTTTTCTGGCGACGGCGTCTTGCGCGCTTGCTCAGGATACGGTGAAGACAAACATGTTGTATCAGACTTCCGGGGCCGATGTCGTTACCGCCGGAGCCGTCAGGGCGTTTGGCACGCCGGTTCAGGGCGCTCCTTATTCCGCCATGATCACTAACGAATCGGTGCAGACGCTTGCCGACGGGAACCGCATTATTCAGAACAACAGCGGAACCACGGCGCGCGACTCCCAGGGGCGAACGCGCCAGGACGCGGCGTTACCGATGATTGGCAACCTATCCGCCGACAACGCCCCGCACATCGTGTTCATCATGGATCCCGTGGCGCAGATTTCCTACACCTTGAACTTGACGGATAAAACCGCGCAGAAAATCTCGATGCCTTCTGGCTCCGCGGCAGGCGGCGGCACAGTGGCGACCGGTCCGGCCAATGGCGCGAAAGTCTTCTTCGCACAAAGCGCGGGTGTGTCCGCGGTGGGCGGTCCCTTGCCCGCGCCACCACCACCGATGTACATCCAGAAGATGACGATTGCCGACGACGATGCTCAGGCAACCACGGAAGATCTCGGAATCCAGACAATGGAAGGGTTGCAGGTGAGTGGAGTGCGCACCACGCGCACCATTCCCGCAGGAGAAATCGGCAATGAAAAACCTATCGCAATTGTGACCGAAGTCTGGACTTCGCCGGATCTGAAGACTGTCGTTTACAGCAAACGAAGCGATCCGAGAATGGGCGAGCAAACGTTCAAGCTGACGAACATCGTACGTGCTGAGCCGGACGCTTCGCTCTTTACTGTTCCGGCGGATTTTAAGGTTTCAGATGGCCCGCAAAGATTCATCTACCGAATCCACCAATAGAAAACTCAACCATGATTTCTTCAGCCAGCGCGCCGCACACAGGTGCGCCGGCTTTTTTGGTAGCTACCTCAACTGTAAATGCTCGAGCTTCCGCCTGCCGTCGAACGCGCCGTTCTTTAACAGTTTGGGGCGGGCTTAACGATCAACGAGCCTCCTCAACAACCTGCCACAAATAAATTAAGGCCGTCTCTTCTCCCCACGACACCTGCAAGCGCACGCCCTCTGAGGTTTCACGGATGGCTTTGACATCTGCTTCCACTAGTCTGCCGCCCGACAGCTTCACCTGAACGTGGTCGCCGACTTTGTATTTCCGCATATTCTGGTTGCCTACCAATGCCCGAAATCCGAGCGATGTTTCATTATTGTCTGGGCGGCCCAAGAAGACTCTTCCAATATGACGAAGTCTCGCTTCTGGGTGTCCGGGTTGGGCTTATTCGAAGGGAGCCAGCTTTACCCTGAGATCCTCTACAAGCGGCCGAGAAACAACACAGAACTCGGGATCGAAGCCATCAGTCTAGTGGACATGCGGACCCTCTTATTCGGGGCGGAATGCTCCTACTCGGCAACAACCAAGTGTGCAACCATCTATCTCGCTCATTCCTGCCTCCGTTCTATCTCAGGATTGTGCCAGGACAACTTGAGCGAGAACTGGGGTGCAAGCTCTTCGAACTGACGGCGCACGATCTCGGTGGATATTCCTAGATTCGCACACGCATCTAGAACATTCCTCTCCGTTATTTCTTCTTCAACGTTTAAGGGAGTGCTTCCGTCAAAATTCACGGTTAACAGTTTCCTGTCGGTTTCAGCCATCGTGGGCAGCGAGGCCATTAATAGTGCCGTTTTGGTCGCTTTCTCGCTCGACGGCAACCGAGCCCTAAGCGCCGCAATCGCTTCAGAACCACCAATAGCGCCTAGAGCACGGGCTGCTTCCCATCGCATCCCAAATTCGGGATCATCCAACCTGGCAATCAAATGTTCAACGGCGCGTATATCCTTGATCTCTCCCAAGGCTCGCGCAGCCACTTGTCCCTTGTCACCGTTGTCGCTTCCCAGAAGTTCAAGCAACTGCTCAACGGCTGGTCCGCCAATCTTTGTGAACGCACGGACGGCATGATAAGAGACGTTGAACCCTTCGCCGAGTAACATAATTATCGGCTGTATTGCGGGCGGGCCGACCATTGCCAACCCATTCGCTGCTGCAGCTTGAATGCTGAAACTAGGATGCTGAAGCCCCCTGATGAGCGGATCGACCACGCGGGGATCTCCAATCCTGCCCAAGGCTTCGGCGGCCGCCGAGCGTACATCCTCACTCTCATGCTCATCGCCAAAGCGAGACACCAAAGCGGGTATAGCCCCCACATACCGCATTTTCCCCAGCGCTTCCACGCAAGCGCGCCGAATCTTGATATCCGGACCACTCGAAAGCAACAAGAGTGGCTCCACACTGGTCTCATCGACAGATTGGAAGGGCCGCTCATACTTCAGCTTGGCGAGTGACTCAACAGACATCAGCTGCCCTTCGTTGTCCATATCATTCAAGTGGGAAAGCAAAGGTTCCGCTGCCCTCGGGTCTCCAATCATCCCCAAGGCTTCGGCAGCGGTTTGGCGGACGAACGGAAGGCGATGATCGAGTGTAAATATGAGGAACGGAATGGCCTCTGTACAATGCTGGCTAGCCAATAAGAATACTAGAACAGTTAAGACCAAAGCATTATGAGACGGCGCATTAGCTATGCTTAACAACTCCTGCATTTGCGCGACCGATGGAATCCAAATTTTCGGCTCCATTTCCCATTCCGTCCATGTTGTCAGTGTAAAGGCAGCCGCCAACGCAACCAGCGGTCCCTGACTCAGCAAAGAAAATAGGTCTTCTACAATGCCCGAAGTGGATATTAATCTTGCAACGAACGGCGCATCTCGTCCCTCTGCTATCCTGGTGAGCGCGGCTGTCGATTGGAAGACTACGTCTTCCTGTCCAGACCTGACTTTAGATGCACATGCTATGAGCCAATCGTCAAGTTTGATACCCTCCGTGACGTTTGAGGCCATGGCAATTGAACAAGCACAGAAGAACAGGTTTAGGGCGCGCGGTTCCTCCGTCAGAACATTCGATCGATATTCCTGGAACAACACGGATAACACCGTCTTGGCCCATCTTGATGTTGCCAGCTGTTCCATTGCTTCGATCAAGTCATTGTCGTGGGCGTCCAGTCCCAGCCCAAATTGTCTTGTTAGTTGCTCCACCACTTCCAGCGCTAAAGCTTCACTGACGTTAGGTTCGTCCGCGAGACACAAGGCTGCCAAAATTGCGCGCGAGCGAACCGTGAGCTTAGGCTGCTCTTCTGGGAGTGGGTTTAGGATTGCGCGCATCACATCATCTACTTCGTCATCCTTGCAGCAAGCAACGCACAGGCGCAATGCCTCGCGCCAAGCCTCACTCACGACTGTGGTCTGATTGCCTTGAGGATCCGGTTTGCTTTCAGTGCGGCCCGCGAGAGGAGCAACATTCTGTGCGATGCTCCGGGTAATGTCGCGGCCAGGAAACCGACCCTCAACTAAAGCTTGAGCTGCCAGATATTCCTGAAATGTCAGATGACGGAATTCATAGACTGGGACGGTTTTCCCCTGGTGGCGGACCTGGCCTGCTTGCACGAGAATGCCGGTACGCCGTTCGAGGAGGCGAAGAAACGCCTCCGTGGTATGGGCCTTCACAGTGTGGATTCTGGGATACTCCTCGCGCATGCGCTCAAAGAGGCTTGTGATTTCGTCGTCCCGAAGCTGTTGAGCCCCCTGCTGGCACATGGCGTAAGCAACATACTCAAGTTGGGGTAGCGCTTCACGATAGTCGATAGGCTGGTCCACCTCCGAACGCCAGTTGAGGAGCACTTGAACTGCTTCCCAGTAGAGATCTACGCGCCGCCTGGGAAGTTTTCCAACTTTACGCTTTACCAGTGCCATTGTTGTCAGAAGCATCGGATTGCCCGTAAGTCGCTCGATGCGCTCTGTGCTGTGGATATCCTTAGTGAGGTCGGCTGTGGCAGCGTCGCGACGCTCTGGAGGCTGGGTCAAAGTACACCAGCGACGGGCGAAATCATCTTTATCTTCCGGCGATAGGTCGGCCACGGTAACGTGTTCGAAACCGCGACCCATGCGATATCCCATTTCCCGATAACCCACAATGCGCGAGGTTACAACTATTGGCAACTTTGGATTGGCCAGGCAGATCCTTTCGATCTGTTGGCAGAAACCCGCCCGCGCAATCGGATCACTTATCTCGTCGAGGCCATCAATAAGCAGCAAAGCGTGCCCATCTGAGATCCTAGAGGTCAAGGTCGACCTAAGTGCGATTGACTCAGTTTCCTTGAGCTCTGATTTGCGCAGAATGTGGCGCAGCACATCGTCCAACGAACTACACGACAAGTCGAGGTCACGGCAACGAACCAGGATTGGCAGCCAATCCTCGTTAGGGAGAGTGGCGACATCTGGCAGATCATTCCAATCCGAATCCTCCTTCAGTCGAAGCAGATAAGCGGTCGCAATCCACCGAACCATGGTGGACTTACCTGCACCTGGATCACCGAGAACGACGAGACGCCGAGCCTTCGCCAGCCGCTCGCCGACAGGCACTCGGCCTTGTGCATCCTCTAGGCTCCAGGGGGCGTGGCCGCGACGCCGTGCCTCACGACGACGTTCAATAGCCTCAAGCTGATCTTCGCCGAGTTCGGTTTGAGGTGCGACCTCGATGCGAACTCGGAGAGGAACGTAAAGACGTCGGAGTTCCAGCTGCCGAGTCGCCACATGCCGATCTTCGGGTAAGTTGGCAAGATCAATGATGTCGCAGGATTCCAGCGTCAGTTCCCGGTACCGGCGTTCCGCGTCAAAGGTTAGTGGTGTTTTGGCGGGAGTGCTAGCCAATGGATAATACTATTGCAGGGATGCAAGTAGTTCCTCTACTGCGTGGGACGGGTCTCTCCAGTATTCGGCCACCCGATCGTCGAGGGCGAGGGTCGTAACATCTGCGTCCCTGTCTACTTTAATCGCGAATACGCGAACGCCGGAATACGCTCTGGCCGAATTGACGATACGGCGTGCCCAGCCCGTCCCGATTGCTTTCACTGTGCCACACAACACAACAGGGCAGCCGGTACTTAGGATTTTGGAGGCTTCCTCCTGCACAGACTCTCCAACCAGCACAGTTCCTCGATGTTGAACGTCGTAGCCTGCCTGCCTGACTGGCTCCGCCAGCTTCTCGATGATGTCCTCTTCTCCGGGCGCATGTGCGAAATACACTTTCCAACGCATACTCTCACCTCACGGCTCGTAGAAGTTCCGCGAGCCCGCCGTTCCAATCTTTGACGAGATCTGCATACTTTAGATCTGCAAGGATGGGGGGCACTTCTCCTCCCCCTGTTAACAAAACGGGGAGGAGTTTTACGCGGGATCCTTCGAGTTGCCGCGCGAGTGCGGACATCCATTCGCGCCCCATCCAAGGGGCTGTGATACCAGTTGAGCTATAACAAACGACAACGTAACTGGCACCCGCTAGGCCTTCGTTCATTTTTTGCACGATTGAATCACCCAGACCAATACTCCACTCGTCGAGCCAAACTTGATGCCCGGAACTGCGTATGTCCGAGGCGAGCCGCTCGGCTTCAGAATTGTCACTCCGACGATGGCTAATGAAGATATTCGCCATTCGCACCTCCCGCGTTAAAATCTGCGCTTCCCTCTCTGCGGCATTATAAACCTGCGAGGGCAGTTTCCCAGCCACCATCGTTTAGCGAATTGCCGCACCCAACTGCAGCGTGGTCTCATCCATTGTGTGTTTCCACTTCTTGATCTCTTCGAATTCCTCCAGTTGAGTTGCCGCTGGCGCTGACAAGACGTCGGTGATGCATGGGCTCAACAATTCTTTTGCCCAATGCCATTGCGCCGGGTCTTGTGCCCGGCATCAGCGGGGCAGTGGTACTATCAATTCACTTCAGATGCAGCCGGTCTTGCCCATTGGGCCATTCAAATCTTTTCCATACGTCCAGTTGATCAAGATTTCTATGCCGCTGCTGATTACAATTCCCAGCGGCGGTACGGCGTATCCCGAGCAGTTCGGCGTAACCGGCGTGGGCGATTTACAAGTGTTCGACCTCCTCACAATCAAACAGTCATGGGGCAGATGGGGTTTTGGGCACTGGTTTTTCCTACTGCAAACGCGAACCCGCTAGGCAATGGCAAGTATCAAGCAGGCCCAGCCTTTGCCTTGATTTATACAGGCATCAAGAACTTTACTGTGGGTGCGATCGTTCAGAATCCCATTTCCTATGCTGGCTCTCCGAATCGTCCAAATGTAAACAACATGCTCATCACCCCTACTTGCCCTGACTTTTCCGATAGGCGTTCAAGTCGGCAAAGTCATGAAACTCGGCAAGCAGCCCTTCAGTCTGTCGGCTGAAGTTGGAGGAGTGGCAGCAAGGCCCGCGAACACGCCTAACCCGGGTTGGGTTTTCGGCTTTGAACTTACTCCCATCTTCAATTGGCATCTTGGTCCGGGAGAGAAAGTTCGCCTGCGCGGCAAGAAGAACTAGGGCCAACTACCGCACCTTCGTGAGCTAAGGCACATCTTTTGTAAAGGCCATCCAGTTATGATTTCCGCAACGGGACAATCGGAACCCGGAAATCCTATCGGCGCGAAGGAGGGTGAGCCGATGGATAACGAAGCTAGTGAAATCGAATTAAGATTCCGCAAAGGATTTCAGGACGCACCAGTAGGAATGGTAATTGTCTCACTGGAAGGTTGCATTCTTGCGGCCAACCCTGCCTTCTGCGAATTTCTCGGTTACAGTGAAGAGGAACTGCTCCGGAAAGACATCCTCTCAATCACTCATTCTGAAGATAGGTCACATACTATGGGGTTGCTCTTTCGGGTCGTAATGCACGGGAATCAATTGCCGACCCACGAGAAACGCTATCTTCACAAAGACGGTCAGCTGCGATGGGGTGAGGTATCAGCCACAGTTGTCCACGGGGAACAGGGTCAGCCGAAGTATTATGTGGCCCAAGTCATCGATATTACTGACCGGAAGCGACCACGAAAAGAAGGTAACTCCTAAGAAGTCAGTGCGCCGCCCCCAACTCTGCGTGCGGGCCTGCCTCAGAAGCTGAAGGCTGCGTCAACAGCAGCACGCACGTGCGGTGCGTGAGACTCAGACCCGGCCAAGTAAAGCTGGGTGGCCTTCAGGTCTTTGTGACCCAGCCACAGTCTCAAGTCATTCAAGGAGGCACCACGGTGGTGCAGCTTCGTGGCAAACGTCTTTCTGAAGTTGTGCAGATTGAACTCTTCGCAGACTGGGGCTGTCTTGCAGTTGCGTGGTGTACGGTCTGTCAGCGTGCCTCTGAGTTTTTCAAACGCACTTGCAACAGTTCAGCCCTGCCCGTTTTGCGGCAGCCTTCAGGTATCTCAGGAAGTGACCGTTGGGTCTGCACTTGGTGTTGGGAAAGAGCAGTGTGCAGTCTGGGTCAGCGGTCTTGCGGTGCTCCTTGAGCAGTTTCACCAATTCAGCGGGAATGGGAATTGTACGGGCTTCGTGATTCTTTGGAGTGAAGCCCCACTTGGGTTTTGCACGGACGGTGTGCGTGTGGTGCTGCCAGTCCATGTCTGACCACTCTGCGTGCTGCACTTCCTGCTCACGGCACCCGCTACCACGGAAAAAGTTGAAGATGACCTGCTCTTCTTTGTCCATGACTGCGAAGAGCTTGCGCAGTTCATGGGCGCTGTACGCACGCGGTGGGTCTTGCTCTGGTTCGGGTGCGTTTTTTCTGTTCGGCCTGACGGTACTGCCTGCATCGGCCAGCATCTGTGCCACGGTCACGAAACGATTATGCAGAGTCTTGGCTGAGTAGCCTTCCTTCAGCGTGATGTCTTGGAAGTTGCTGAGCACGGCAGCGTCAATGTCTTCGATGAACTGCACGCGGGGTGGTAGAGATTCAACGAAGTGGTCAAGGTCTTTCGTGTACTTCTGCACCGTCTTTTTCCTTTTCCCTGACTTGGATTGCAGATACTTGTCAACGGCCTTCTGCACTGGCGTCTTGCCGTTGTGCTGCACTGCCTCTGGCACCACGATGCCACGCAGCGCGGCAGTCAGCGCGGCCTGCTGGGAGTCACGCTCACGCACTGCGTCTTCGTACGTGCTGCCTTCTGCCAGAGACTTGCGCTGTTGATGCCCGTTCGCATCGGTGAAGCGCAGATAGAAGCGGCAGTCACTGGTCTTCGGCCCACGTTTGACCTTGTGGAAGCCCCAGTTGCCTTGCGCGTCTTTCATTCTGACCACGATGCTGACTTGCGCCACCCAGCGTCTTTTGGCCATTTCGCGTGCCTTCTCCCTGTGAAATAATTAGGGGCATAGGTTGGCACATGCTAGGCACAAGGCGCAATAGTACGCCAGTACAGTGCGTTTTTCTTGGCTTTTTGCGTTTTCAAAGAGTTATGGCGGAGAGGGTGGGATTCGAACCCACGGTAGGGGTTAACCTACACACGCTTTCCAAGCGTGCGCCTTAAACCACTCGGCCACCTCTCCACACGGGTGGTCAACCTTTTTACTTTAGCAGAAACGGAACCTTCGTGCATGTTGCCGCCAAAACTTGCAAGAATAGCGGCACTCTAGCGCGTCAGACTGCTGCCGGGCTTTGGCGAGACGCGCAGTCTCAAGTACACTACTAGGGTTGCCCCTACTCCGGGGTGGTGCAATTGGTAGCACATGGGCCTTTGGAGCCTAGAATCCTGGTTCGAGTCCAGGCCCCGGAGCCATCTTTCTGCAACGTCCTCGGCGACCTGGTTCTCTCTTAAAGAGTTCTTGTGAACGCCAGCAATCTCACCACGGCGTGGTGAACGTCTGCTTAATCCGCTGGTTGCTGCTTCGTTGTAATGAGTGCGCTGGTAGTGGCGACACATTGCCATGTGCCATTGATTTTGACCCAGGTGTCGACGAAGCGTTCGCGGTGTACGTATGGCTTCCCTTTTTCCGTTCCCTTTTACACGAAAGATTCCGACTACGACTGCAGCGTCCCCATAAACTTGCACATTGCTTTGCTCGTTGACGGCCTGGCTGGGCTGGTAATCCGCCGCCTTGATGCTTGCAAGAAAATCCCCCTTGGTGGCGATGCTCCCATCGATGTCCACAGATACCATCGTATTGGCTAGCAGCATGTCCAGGGCTTTCGTGTCCTTGGCTTCCAGCGCGTGATTCCAGGCCGTTTCCAATGCGAGGATGCGGCCCCCCACATCGCTTATGCCACTTTGCTGGGCCAAGGAAATGCCGACGGCCACCAGCAAAAGGCCTCCAGCAATGATGGTCCGTTTCATGGACACAACCTCCCGACATTCACTTGCAGCGTGATCCCCGCTGAACTCTTTTAGAGTAGGGCAAGAATGCCTTGCGCGCCCAAATTCAGCGCGTTCAGTTTCTAATTGTGAACTCGACAAATATGCGTTGCGGTATCACAACTGCAATCGCCGGCGAAGTTTTCGTGGACGCCAGCTATTTTTCTTGAGGGAAGAGTTCGCCGACGGCGCGGTAAGCCTGGTCGATCGCAACATCGCTGTAGGCGCTGGCACCCGCATCGGAGTTTGCAATGGTGATGCGCCCAAATGGTTTGCGACCGACGATCCATGGTTGCTCGCCCTGTCTCCAATCTGGTTCAAAGAGCGAGTTGGGCGTGTAAGCGTAGCCGTGTGCCCAGCGATTGACGGTAATCCCGGCAATATCGTTCGCAGGGTCGAACCCTGTTCCAGCGAGCATACGCGACAGTTGATCGCGAATGTTGCTCTCGAATTTGGAGTACGGAGTCTGCAACAGTTCTGCGCGGCCCGCGCGATTTTGATCGCGCATTGGCAATCCATGCCGACACGGCGTGCGCAGCATGAAAACCACGGCGGGCTCGTCAGGCTTGCTTGGGAATTTGTAGGAACCCAGGCTAACGGGGAAATCCAAGGCCGTATAGGTGAAGTAGGAAGCGGGCGAAACGATCTGGTGTACTCCCAACTTCGTGAAACTTGTCCAATTGCGGAGCGCCACGTGTGCGTAAACCAGCGGTGCCTTCACCAGATACGAGAGCGCCTCCTTCTGCTTCTCGGGCAATTCCGGGCAGAGGTAGGGAATCATTACATTGTAGCAAGCCAGGACGCAGTAATTCCCCCTTGCGAGGAACTGCTTCCCTTCCCGAATGTAAGAGACCTGCACCTGCTGCGAGGTGTCCTTTGCGCCAGAGTGTTGAACGTTAACAACGGTGCTGTTCAAGCGCAGGCGTACCGCGTTTTCCGCCTGGTCCAGCCGGCTGTAATCCGCCTTCGCCGTGACTACATCTTCCATCGTGCTCCCGAGAATTGTGCCGGGAATCAGCGAACGTACCAGCAGACGAGCGATCGACGCATTTCCATCAGGAAAATGAAAGATGTACGGGTCCTCCTTTTCATGCGGGGGAAGTCCCAATCCATCGAAACCTGCGTAGGTGAAAGAGTGGTAGTCATCTCCCGCCTCGTAGCAAGCCATCGCCGGCACCGCTTCAATTCCAACCGTAAAGAGGTCGTGGCTGAATGTCTGGAAAAATGGAAGCGCCTCCGGCGTCATTTTGCAATCTTTGGTCAAGAAGTCCGCATAGCTGGTTTTTCTCAGGTAGGCGATCTTCTCTTTTTGCGAGCGCCCGTTCAGATAGTCGACCTTTTCCGTATACACCCGGGCGATGTCCTTCTGCGCGACTTCGCTCAACGGCGCCTTCGCCAGAAATTCCGGCCACGGCGTAGTATTCATCCCCGTCAGAAGCCGGTCTTCTCCAAAAGTCTCCTTATTGAAGAATGCGGCGGTTCCCAGTTTCGAATAGAGATTCTGATCGTACACTTTGTAGAAAACTCCTGTTTCGATGCCCAATTCTTTCAGAAGCCCCTTGGCTTCCGCGCTGTACTCGCTGGGGCTTTCGATCGATTGCGTTCCGCCATAACTCAACAGAAGGCGCCCGGAAGCGGAAAATTCGTTGCGCCTGGCGTGGCCGCCAAAATCATCGTGATTGTCGAGAAGGAGAATTTTTGCCTTGTTTCCGGCTTTCTGGCGAAACCGGTAGGCGGCAGCTAGACCGCTGATTCCCGCACCAACTACGATCAGATCGTACGACTCTCTAGTGTCGATAGGCTCTCCCATCGTGCTGGGGCTCTCACTATCGCGAAGCCGGTGCGCATAGGTGTACGAGCCATCGTTGTCGCCGCGCAATCCCATCTTCGCCGGGGGATAGTACTCGGCGCTTTTCTCGTTTGCCGCCTCACCGAGGACTGCGGCAGCCAGCAAGCCTCTTGCGTCGAAGCCTCCACCTAACAAGCTGGCGCCGGCGCTCAGGGCCACCCCGTTCAGGAAATCTCGGCGGGCTATTTCCCGTCCCATTCCCAGTTCGTCAACTTTCTTCTCGTCGCTCATTCCATTTCCTCAAAGCAGAGCAAAGTGCGTAGTATATCGCGAGGAGTCCATCTTTACACATTTCCAGTAAACTTTCCTTCGCTACCCCTGCGCTGCGTATTTGAACCAGCCAATTCGGCCCTGTGCCATCGCGATCTCTGTGGGATACTGCTGCGACGCCCTTAAGGAAGATTTGTGACTACCGATTCCGCTATCGCAGCCAAACAAACCGCGGCAGAAAGTCGGCTAACCGCTTATCTGGCTCTCGTTGCCGGCATTGTGTGTATCGCATGGTCCGCTATCTTCGTTCGTTGGACAGACATTCCCGGTCCGGCATCAGCGTTCTATCGCATGTTGATTCCGGCAGTGGTCTTGCTTCCAACCTTTGTAACGGATCGCAAGCCCGAGCGCCTCACCGGCCGTACTTGGGGAATTATCGCTCTGGGTGGGCTCTTCTTCGCTCTCGATCTCGCTCTCTATAACACCTCAATCTTGCGAACCACGGCAGCGAACGCCACGCTTCTGGGAAACAACACTCCCATCGTTGTGGGCTTGCTGACATGGCTCTTGTTCCGCCGCCGCCCTCAACCTTCCTTCTGGCTGGGCTGGTCCTGGCGATTGGCGGCTCGCTGGTTATTCTCTGGGCCGATCTGGTGCGACATGCACAATTTGGACTTGGCGACGTCATGGCACTGGGGGCGGCGGCATGCTTTGCCGTATATTTGCTGGCGACGGAAAATGTCAGGACTATCACTAGCACGCTCTCTTTCCTTCGCCTGTCAATGATCGCCACTACGCTCGTGCTACTGATGCTGAATCTCGCCATGGGCATTTCTTTGCGTGTCCCTCACCGTCATACCTGGTGGACCTTGCTCGGTCTCGGCATAGTTTCTCAACTGGGTGGCTATCTCGCTCTTACCCATGCCCTCGGACACTTGCCTGCAACCATTACCTCCATCAGTCTGCTTGCCCAGGGGCCTTTGACCGCGGCCATGGCGGCGCTACTTCTCGGCGAGCCCCTGACGCTTCCCCAGATTGTTGGTGGCGCGCTGGTACTCTCGGGAGTTGCGATCGCACATCGGCAGCGGCACCCTGAAGAAGAAGCCAACGTGTAACGCTCGCATTGTTCTGGAGCAGCGATTCTTTCCTTCGGGAATAATACCTTGCTCGTAAGATTTAGGTACGGGACACTGATCTCGAACCCGCCGCTCACTATCAGTTCCAAGGGGAATTCCTATGCGCCTTCGTTTTTTTTTGAACTCAGCAACACTCCTTTTGCTGCTTTGCATTTCTAGCCATGCCCAGGAAAGTCCCTCTCCAGCCGCCCCCGCCGCACAATCCGCGCCAGAGACAAAGCCCGCGACAAATACTCGCCTGAAGATTGGCGTGGCCCTGGAAGGCGGTGGCGCGCTGGGCATCGCCCATATGGGCGCCTTGAAATGGTTTGAAGAGCACCACATTCCCATCGATTATGTCGCTGGCACAAGCATGGGGGGACTCGTTGGCGGACTCTATGCCACCGGCAAAAGTGCGGATGAGATGAAGCAAATCGTGGAGAACGCCAACTGGCCTTCGCTCTTGGGCGGAGAGATTCCATATCCCGACTTATTGTTTCGCCGAAAGGAAGACGCGCGGGACGTACCAAACTCCATCAAAATTGGCCTGAAACATGGCCCCCGATTGCCTCCTGGACTGAACACTGGGGAGCAGATCAGCTTGCTGATCGACCGTGAAACGCTAAACTATTCCACAGTTCGCTCGTTTGACGACCTTCCAATTCCCTTCCGATGCGTTTCCACGGAACTCATCTCTGGCAAGCCGTACGTGTTCGACCAAGGCTCTCTGTCGGAAGCCATGCGCGCCACGATGTCCATTCCCGGCGTCTTCGATCCGGTGCGGCAAGGAAATATGATTTTTGTGGACGGAGGACTCGTCGACAATCTTCCCACCGACGTCGTTCGCAAAATGGGTGCGGATGTGGTGATTGCTATCCATCTTCAGATTTCCAAGACTTCGGCCAAGGATATTCAATCGGCGTTTGAAGTGCTTGGGCGCTCGGTAGAGCTCGTAATTGCTGAAACCGAACTCCGCGGCATGGCGGGGGCCGATGTGATCGTCAAGGCGAACGTCGAAGAATTTACCACCATGGATTACGAGAAGGCGCTGCCCTTATTCCAGAAAGGCTACGAAGCAGCCTCTGAAAAAGCCCAAATCCTGAGAGCGTACGCTCTCGACGATGCCGCCTGGGGAGACTATCTGGCTTGGAAACAATCCCGCAAACGAACGAGCATCGGCGTCCCTCTGTTTGTAAAGGTCGAGGGCGTAGACTTCGAAGCCGCCCGCGATATTCAGAAATTCCTTCGCCCGGTGCTTGGACAGCCAGTCAATTCCGAAGAAATTGATGGTTATTTGATGCGTCTTACCGGAATCGGCAGATACGACGGCGCAACCTACAGCATGATCCATGAAGACGGCCGTGATGGACTGCTCATCCGCGTGCGTGAGAAGTATTATGCTCCCCCGTTGCTTCAGCCTACCTTCGTCATCGACGGCTCGGAACCAGAGGACGTCACGTTCACGCTGGGCGGCAGAATCACCGCGATGGACGTCTGGGGGGCGCGGTCCGAGTTGCGCACGGATTTTCAGTTCGGTGAAACCTACGGGATTCAGACTCAGCTATACAAACCCTTCACGATGCTGAGCCGCTGGTTCTTCGAACCCTTTGCCGGCGGAAGCCAGACCACCTTTAACATTTACGACAAGAACAATCCTCGTGCGGACTACCGCCTCGACCGCGTTCTGGGCAGCGCCAATGTCGGCTACACCTTTGACAGGTTCAATCAGATCTACGTTGGCTATGGTATCGGCTATGCCCAAGCTACGCTTCGCCTGGGACAGCCGGAGTTCACTTCTTACAGCGGGCGCGTCGGCGAATTCCAGATGAGCTATGTGCGTGACCACACCAACGAGCCGGTAATTCCAACCAGTGGCTACTATTTGCAGTCGAAATTCTACTGGTATGACACCAGCCCGGCAGCCACAGAGGCTTTCCCGTCTCTGGATCTTTATACTGCTTTCTTCATCCGATTTTTCAAAAAGACTCCGTTTTCCTGATTGCACGCGGAGGTTCCACCTTCGGCTCGAATGGCACCGGTACACCCCAGTTTTTCCTCGGTGGCCCCGGCCATCTGAGTTCCTATGGCCTCAACGAGTTGTTTGGAAACCAGTACTTCCTCGGCCGCGTTGGCTATCTTCACAAAATCTTCACGCTTCCTCCCTTTGTCGGCAAACAGGTCTACATCTATGGCGCAGGCGAAATCGGCAAGATGTACGGCGATCCTTCCGCTCCTCGCCTTTCGGGTGATGGCGCTTTGGGACTTCTGGCCGAGACTACATTTGGTCCCGTCTTGATTGGCGGCAGCGTCGGCGACACCGGCCATCACAAATGGTTCTTCCAATTGGGACGCGTTTTTTGATACGACCACCCGTCGTGAACGTTAAACGGGGCGACGGCCGGCGCGGCGTTTTTCCGTTCATCCACCGAGATAATCCATTCGCGGCGCCAAATTGGCGTCTCGAACTTTTATTATTGCATCTCTGACAATTGTGCTATTCCCCGCCGAGTCCACAGGAGGACTGCGCCATGCTGCGGCAGAACTATACAAACCGTTGCGAAACGTTGCCAAAGAAAGACCATACAGGCAACCTTGTGGCGTCGTCTGCCCATTTCCGATGATCGGCTGAAATCTTCCAATTAGATTCTCCCTTTTAGTAAACAGCGGCCAAGTGTGCCGCAATCTAGCGCACGCGATTAATTTTGCATGCGAAGCACTGCTTTTGACTCATCTGCCGGGTCCTCCGGCGCCAGAGCACTCGAAAGCCGTAACCGAAGCGCAGAGCGCTTCTTAGAAAGCAGTTTGATATGGCAACATAACGATTAAAG
>CAWIUU010000015.1:0-153610 GCA_963839315.1 Candidatus Acidiferrales bacterium | reverse complement strand
CCGAGGCTCACTCATTGAACGCAATTGGTCTTGCCTCCGCGCGGGGCATTTGTCACCATCAACTCGGTTTCATCAATTGCCTAGCGAACCGACGTGAACATCTGAAAGGAGGCGACTGATGCATGCCGCCGTGCTGCATGATCTCGGCAAACCGCCGCGCTTTGAGGAATTTCCCGATCCAACTCCGGGCGAAGGTGAGGTGCTCATAAATGTCTCCGCGGCTGCGCTGAAGCCTGTGGACAAACAGATGGCGGCCGGAACGCACTACGCCAGCCCGCGCGAATTTCCTGTTGTTTGCGGCATGGATGGCGTGGGACGGCTCGAAGACGGCACGCGAGTGTTCTTCGGCGGAGCGCGGCGGCCGTACGCCGCGATGGCCGAGCGCACTGTGGTTCGGCGAGTTCAATGTTTTTCGGTCCCTGAAGAACTGGACGATGTCACTGCCGCGGCCATTCCCAATCCCGGTGTGTCGGCCTGGCTGTCTCTCAAGCACAGTGCGAAGCTCGCCGCTGGCGAAACCGTCCTGATCCTCGGCGCCACCGGAGTCACGGGCAAGCTAGCGGTACAGATCGCCAAAATCTTGGGCGCGGGACGCGTCGTTGCGGCAGGACGCAACGAACACGTGTTGAGCACACTCCACAAGCTTGGCGCCGACTCGACGATTCCCCTCGACAAACCCGATGAAGAATTGATCGCAGCCTTTCGCCACGAGGCCGGCGAAAAGCGTTTCGACGTGATCATCGACTATCTATGGGGCCGCCCGACCGAAGCTCTGCTGAAAGCCATCACCGGAAAAGAATTTGCGATTGGGGAATCGCAGACTCGACTGGTGGAGGTAGGCGAGAGCGCTGGATCTACAATCACTCTGCCCGCGGCAGTCCTGCGAAGCACGGCGCTCACGATTCTAGGAACCGGAGGCATGCCGTCTTGGGACAAACTCACCGACGCGTTCCAACAAGTGATGAACAGCGTAGCCCGCGGCACATTGCGCATCGAGACCGAGCGTGTTCCGCTCGCGGAGATCGAGGATGCCTGGGAACGCGACGCACACGCCCACAGGCTGGTCGTGATCCCGTAGCCTGACAAAAGTGCCGTTCGTGGCGGCTATGACTTGGTAACGCCGTTATCGGAAAAGTGTGGGTATCACTAGCAGCGAGATGCGACTCGCTGAATAGTTGTCCCACATCCCTAGCAGCCTGTGGTGAAAGTTGGGTATTTGATCGGTAACCTGAAGTAACTTGTTTCCGTTTGTGTTTTTCGTAGAATGCCATTGAATTCTTGGAGAAGTGCCGATGGGGATGGGAACACGAAGGCGGCGACAACGGCAAGAGCGGTTGTGGATCAGTCATAGTGAGCTGGTGAATGGGCCGGCGCATCCTTTTTACAAGCGGGTGAATGAACTGTTGGAAGCAGGACGGTTCGACGAGTTCGCGGAGAAAGAGTGCGCGAGATTTTATGCCGAGAACAATGGGCGACCATCGGTGGCGCCGGGGATCTATTTCCGATTACTGCTGGTGGGATATTTTGAAGGGATTGATTCCGAGCGAGGGATCGCCTGGCGAGCGGCCGATTCCATCGGGCTGCGGAAGTTTCTGGGAGTGGGGTTAGACGAGCAGACGCCGGATCATTCGACGATCTCGCGGACGCGACGGCTGATTGAAGTGGAGACGCATCAGAAAGTATTTTTCTGGATTTTGGAATTGCTGAGAGATCAAGGGCTGCTGAAGGGCAAGACCGTGGGAATCGACGCGACCACGCTGGAGGCCAACGCGGCGATGCGATCGATCGTGCGGCGAGACAATGGAGAGAGTTACGAGGAATTTCTGAAAGGGTTGGCGAAGGAATCGGGAATTGACACGCCGACACGTGAAGATCTGGCTCGGTTCGATCGCACGCGGAAGAACAAAGCCAGCAACGAGGATTGGGTCAATCCGCATGATGGAGACGCGCGGATTGCGAAGATGAAAGATGGTCGGACACATCTGGCGCACAAAGCGGAGCATGCGGTGGATTTGAAGACGGGCGCAGTTTTGGCGGTAACACTGCAGGAAGCCGACCAGGGAGATACCACCACGGTTGTCGAGACGCTGGCGCAAGCGGGTGAAAACGGCGCGGAGTTGATCAGGACAGAAGAACCGAGTGGGAAACCAAAAATGCATCTGCAGGGCATCGAAGAAGTAGTCACCGACAAGGGCTATCATAGCGGCGAGACACTGGTGATGCTGAAGGATGCGGAAGTTCGGACTTACATTCCGGAGAAACAACAGAAGGGTCAGCGGCATTGGGACGGCAAGGGCGAGCAACAACAGGCGGTCTATGCGAACCGGCGGCGCGTGAACGGTGCGTATGGAAAGCGGCTGCTACGGAAGCGCGGTGAACTGATCGAGCGAAGCTTCGCGCATTGCTACGATACCGGCGGAATGAGAAGGACCCATCTACGAGGGCACCAGAACATTCTCAAGCGACTGTTGATTCATGTCGGCGCGTTCAATCTGAGCCTGATCTTCCGCTCTCTGCTGGGCTCCGGCACTCCGCGAGAGTGGAAAAACCGACAGTCATCGCTGCTTTTTGTGCTTCTGCTACTGTTCCATCGCTATTCAGCGCTCAAGAGTCGCACAAATCTTTTCTTTTTGCGGCCCCAACCTGGCCGGCCTCAAAATGAACGCTATCTCAGATACAAACTCCGCCACTCAGGAAAGTGTAGTTCCGCCACGGGCTGCTAGCTGTCAAGCGGGGGCCGATTTCGTTGCTTATTGCGAATTCCCGTTCTACGTTCGACTCCGCTGCGCATATCTACGGCGGAGAGACCACGAACTTCACTCTCCCAGCCGCAATACCTGCAGATAGCTTGGTATATCTTGGGGCTGATTTGATCCTCGCGCGGTTGACCTCCAAAGGAATCTTCAGCGAATGCTTCATTCCTTCCACAATTGACACATCGAAACACGATGAGGCACCAGTGGGTCTTTGCGTCCGTCATAAAAGACTCCTGGCTCCTGAGGAACATGGAGCGACCGTCTGTAATTTCATTCAGGGCCTCCGACCGACGACAGGTGTTGGACAGCGACGCCACGCTGGCCGTTGTCGAGCAGTTCGACCCGAACAACTTGGGCGAGGTATTCATGGTCGCGGCGGTCACGGGGTGAGTGATAGGGGAGTGTTACCAATAGACGCATGCCTTCTTGGTAGTGCTCACTCCTGGTGAGGAAGTAAAATCCTTCGCGTGAGACATTGCTCGTGGTTCCGATTTCCTCAAAAGACTCACCACGTGGTAGGCAAGGGATGAGCCTCACAGGCTGGCCGATATTGATTCGGCGGCTCCGACGATGGAACTGCTGGGCGGTTTTCTGCATAACAACATCGGATCACGTTTAAGCCTATCGCACGTCCAATCGTCTCTATCTTGGTACTTAAACGGAGTTCAAAGGGTTAAGTCCTAATTGACGCGGCTACCGGACATCTCTAACAATGCCGCTCCTGTCAAATCCTTTTTTGAACGGACCTCTCTGTTCACTCCCCGGAGTGGTCTTGTTCGTTTCGTTGACTTCTGCATCGACGACCACGGCTCGTTCGTAATCTCTCGGTCGGTTTTCAGTCCGACCTATACATCTCTTCGATCCATCCTTCGACCACGATTACTTCTTCAAACTCCCTTTTCAGGGAGCGGGATGCCCAATCAAATGGACGGTGTTCTACTTCACACCATGTCCGGTACCGAGCTGTCCCGCGTACGAACCGCATTGAACTGACTGCGAATACTCGCAGCCATTTCGCCACATCCAATACAACTTAATCGCCATCCGGCGCCCCATCGCTACCTTGGCAATGTTCTTGTGTCGACGCATCGCCAGGTGTGCGTAGCGACGTCTCCAGTCGGGATGGATTCGTGCCGCTGCTTGGGCTGCTTCCACCAACAAGAAGCGCAACAAGGAACTGCCTTGCTTGCTGATGTGCCCCAGCCGTTGCTTGCCAGCACTGGAGTCCTCACGCGGAATCATCCCCACGTACGTGCCGATCTGCTTGCCGCGAGGAAACCGCGTCGGAGTTCCGATGATCAACACGTAAGCGAGTGCCGTAAGCGGGCCCACGCCCGGGTGGGTCATCAGTCGCAGCGCTTCGGGTCGCTTCTTGGCTTCTTGCTCGACAGCTGCGGTTAACTCTTCGATGGTCGGATGCATCCGGTCCAACAACTCCAACAACTCTTGCCGGCGACGACTGGCCCAGAAACCTAAAGGGAGCTTTTCAAATTCTGCTCGTCCCCGTTCGCTCCACAGTTTTTTCTTCCAGCACTTGTTCTCGTTCATGGCCAACGCCTGCAGCTGATTCATGATCCGTGTGCGCATCTGCACCAGCCGATGGCGATGCCACAGCAGTTGCCGCAGATCCCGATTCTCCGGACTGGGTACCCAGATTTGCGGGAAGTTATTTTCCCGCATCAGCCTGAGTAGGAGTCGGGCATCCCCGCGGTCGAACTTCTGCTTCTTCACTCGCTTGGCCTTTATTTCCGCGGGATCCCCCATCCACACTTCGAACCCTAACTCAGCCAGCAGTCGCTCGAACCAGCGGGAATATCCGGTAGCCTCCATGCCTACCCGCACGCCGATTCCTCGCTGCTTCAGGTCTCGATAGAATTTCTCTGCTTGTCCATCACTGTGGTTCAGTTCCTGTTCACCATACTCACCGGTCTCTTCTACAAAAAATGCAATCGTCTGAAAGCTCGGGTGGTAATCTACGCCTATCAACATCATGTCCGACTCCTTCCTCCGAGCCCTTGGTCGTCATGCAACCAAAGTTTACTCGGGTCGAGGGAGTCGGCATTGTTATGCAATCAAATAGGCTGGCCCAGAAATACAACGATGTACCCGCTCCAAAATCGAAAAAGGGCGCCCAAATTCTGTTGCCGCTCGCCCAAACATGCTCTGATGTTGTCTGACCGAAGCGACTGTAACAAATATGACCTACCACGATGTTGAGCGCTATGGAACTCAGGTACCTACGCGGCAGTACGTTTTGGCACCATTGTGCCTGGTAAACGCTTATCGCCCAAGATGGGTACTGGACCGAACTTTACCGATTTCCCAAACTTACCGGGAGTTAGCCCGCCGATTCCGGGCAGATAACGACGACCTGGGAAGTATGGTACGCGGCGTTGCAGCAGAAGCTTCCTGCAGTGCTTTTCGCGTGGCAACGATGTAGTGCGTCAGATAATCTGTCGGCACGGATCGAGTATAAGGGTTGACCAGCCACGCGAAGACAGGAGGCACGCTGCGACTCAGGCCCAGAAACTCGATCTGAATGTACACTCCATTGTCTCTTTCGAGATATCGCGTGTAGAGATTGAGCCTCCACAGGTAGCCATGGTCGTTTCCGACGGGAAATTCTCTCTCATTGCCCTTACCGGGATTTTCCACTTCGGCAATCCGAGTAGAGCGAGCAAAAGAGTAACCACGCGAAGCATCAAGCGTAAAAAAGTCCGCGGTAAAGCGGGTGTTGTAGACCAGTGTCACGAGCGCATGCCGGTAAAACCGGTAATACACCTCAAAGCTTTGGTCCTCCCGAGACAGAATTTCCGCGCGTTGCACGTCCGGTGCGTACAATTCCACGTGGCGGGCATAGTTCTGTGCAAGGGCTATCGCCTGATCACGAGTCACCCCAGGAATGAATCCGATTGCTAGCCAGTGGTGCACCATGCCGTCGGGGATATGGATCATCCTCCCATTTTCTCGAGTGACCATGGGCTCGATAATCACGTGGCCCCCGAGCAGGTAAGCCTGTACAGCGTTTCTTTCTTTTTCAGGAAGGGAATAGCTATACAGGAATTGCCGAGGATCGGACACTTCGGTTTGGATCCGGGCTTCCGTCAATTGAACATAGTGCACGAACGCTTGAACGGTCGGCTGGGTTAATTCTTTGGCGTATGAATTCTGACGACTTGCAATACACCAAGCTACACCAACGAGAAGGAGGGGTATCCCTAAGCGTGTCACAAGGGCAGCCAACTTTCTGCTCCGGTTTACTGCAACTTAGCAGCAACTTCCGTTGCTGCTGTTTTTAGGACGGCTCCCTGATTCAACTCGAAGAAAAGCATTCTGCCGTCGGAATAATATTCCTGACCCGTGGCGGTTCGCGCGTTGAATACAGGCTCAGCGCATCGCAGGTACTGCTCGCGAGTGAGTTGCCATGTCTCCGCCAGATTCCCGGCGACAAACTCGCGCTCCTCATCGACATTGGGGTCGATTTTGTGAAAGAGCCGAAACTTATGCTTCACAAATTCAATCGCCACGTCGTGTGTTGCCGCACCCACCCAAAGGGGGATGCCATCCACCTCACGATCTGTTTTCCAGATTCGCAGGTGATGTCGCCGCGCTACGATTGAATCAGGGTCAGGCAACGAGTAGGAATAGTCCTGCGGCCTGCCAAAAACGTAGAGTTTGTCCATTGGCAACTTCGTGTAGCGCTTTCGTTGCGACAACAGATGCCAAATGATCTGAGGGGTGGATTTCTCCACCTTTAGCCAACCGGCGCGCGCAAAAGCACCTTGCAAATCATCTTCCTTGGCCACGAAGATCAGATTCAGCATATCGCCCTCGCGGCCTTCACCATTCAGAACTCGAGGCGGCAGGAATGCGATCATCTCGGCCAATTCGGAACCAGTTTGCCTCGCGAACGGCAAATCTTCTGCCTCCACAGAAGCATCCCTCTTCGTGTACGCCATCACTTCCGTGCCTTTCAAAACTGTGCTATCCCGGCCGTGCGTCAGCAGGAACACCGGTGCGGCAGGCGGATAAAACGCCGCGGTGACGGCCATTCCCACGGCCATGCGGATGGTGTGCGCTCTTCCCTTGAATTCCTTGCTTGCATCTAAACTCACCCTCTCGCCGGTAGTCAGCGCAACCGAATCCAGCTTCAGGATTATGTCGCCTCCCATTCCCAGTGGTCGTTTTCCTTTTACTGCGATCACTGAACCCTCAGCCTGGGCTCCGGCGCGAATCACCGTGAACCCTCCCACATCCACGTTTTTTACCACCACAAAATCAAGGCGATCATCCTTATGTGCGTGCGCGGAGGAGATCGTTCGCGCCAATTGGAGCCTTACGGGGGTGCCGCTTTCCATGACGAGCTTGGCCGGGCGTGTGGGCCATCCCTGGGCGAAAAGCCCTTGAGGCAGCAAGAGGAGAAGTGCGTAGACCGTTGGAGTTAGGTGATCCGCGACGGACATATGGCGCTGCCTTTCTCATGCAGGCAAACATCAAGCTGGCGCAACCTCGAGAATGGCAGCCACTTCGTCGCGCTAGGTTTTTGTCCTATTCAGATTAAACAGCAGCTGAAGATAGAAAATCTGTTCACGATTGCACACCATGGGACTTTTCCCGGCGGCGGTTCATCATCGTAATCGGCGCTCAACGCTTGGACGAATTTTGCAGCTATTTGTTCCGGACTGTGGATCAAAGGCCTACGATCTAATGGTCAAGTCCTGATAGAACGCGACCCGCTGGAGCATCTATTACGGGAGCGAGGAGAAGAAAACACAGAAAAAAGAAAATGGAAAAAGGTGTCGCACCTACGGTGCTCGGCGTCTTTCGTGGATTGGGTCCCAGCGCTGACGCACTAGGCTAATTTCTGTCGCTCCTCCGGCGCTGAAGCGCGCGTGCCAAGGAGAATGCGTGGAGAGGAATCAAGCTGAGATCCCTCGCTGCGCTCGGGATGACAAGACGCAGAAACAGAAAGCCCTGGCGCGGAAAGAAGTGGTTGGCAGAAAGCGCGAAGATTTGATAAAGACGAGGCTCAGGGAGGACTGAACATGAACGCAGTTGCTTCGTCGAGCACGGCGGGAAGTTCGCATCAGCACGGTTCGGCGGTGAGTCTGGCTTTGCTGTTACTGAGGATTGCGGCCGGACTGGTGTTTCTCTATCACGGATGCGCGATTCTGTTTGGGGCGTTTGGAGGGCCCGGCCCGCAGGGGTTTGCCGGGTTCATGCACATGCCGGTGGCGGTGGGTTACCTGGTGGGGCTGGCGCAAGTTGCGGGAGGCCTGGCGATCCTGAGCGGGGTGCTGATCCGCGTCGGAGCGGTATGCGTGATCATCGTGATGCTGGGCGCGATTTTTTTGGTGCATATCCAACACGGATTTGATATCGGCAAAGGCGGAATGGAATACGCAATGACGCAATCGCTGGTGGCACTGGCGTTGCTGATCACCGGTGCGGGCAAATATTCACTCGCGGGGATATTGCCGGCGTCGCTGCGGAAGCTGTAGTGCGAGGAAAGTCCACGCAAGAGTTAGCGCAGGGTGGGAAGAAACTCAAGAGGGCAAAATCCGAGGATTACTTGCGCGCGGCGGTGCGTGTGGAGCGGCGCTGAGGTGAGAGCGGTCCCGTGGAGATGGGCTGGCGGAGCCAATTGGCGATGGGAACGAGAACGTTGCGGCGACGACGCATGGGAGGCTTACCCGTGGCAGCGGCGGCAGAGGTGCCAAGCTCCAGAGCGGGAGAGGGCATACTGAGAGCGCGGAAAAAGAGACGGCAATCGTAGAGGAAGGAGAGCAAAACGGATTTGAAATAGCAGATAAGAGGATGTCTAGCGGGGCGCGCGGGGCGCGGGACGGTGATCGGTTGATCGGGACGCGGGATGGCCATCGCACGCAAGGGAGGTGCGTCGGACACAGGGGGCTTGGGTGCGCGCAAAGACTGCCAGGCGCGGAGAAGCGTGGCGGACAGTTCGCGACCGGTGTGCTGAATGGACTCGGCGGAATTACGCGCGAACACGGCAATGGCTGATCGAGAGCGATGCTTGCGCCAATACTTGGGAATACCTTGAAATTCAGTAGAGGCCGCGTTGTAGGTAGCGGCGGGGAGAGGTTCGAGCGGTTGAATGGGCTCTGGCGGCTCGGCCGACCGAATTGGCTGAATGGGTTGTACGGGAGCAGCAGCGGGACGAGCGGCGGCGGGAATGGGCACTGCAGTGGGAGCAGGCTCGCTGGCCACGGGTGGGCGCAAGGGGAAGTCGGCGACCGCGAAGGCAGAAGCGATGCGCGCAAAGTGTGGCTGGGCTTCCGCGTCGGTGACGGCCAGAGGTTTGGCAAGAAGATCGAAATCCATGGCAATGCGTTGAATGATCTCGGGAGAGATCACATGTTGCTGCTCCGCGAAGGCGGCGATGAGGGCGTGCTCGCAGAGGAGATTGACGACGCGGGGAATGCCACGGGAAGAGGCGTAAATCGCTTGAACAGCATCCGTGGGGAACAAGGAGGAGTCTCCGCAACCGGCCGCAGCAAGACGACAGGAAATGTAGCTGGCGGTCTCTTCAGGAGCGAGAAGAGGGAGGCGGGAATGGAAGATGATGCGCTGCCGCAACTGGCGAAGCGTGGGTAGACGGAGTTTCTCATCCAATTCCGGCTGGCCAGAGAGGATGATCTGCAGAAGCTTGCCGCGAGGCGTCTCGAGATTGAGGAGCAGGCGAAGTTCATCGAGAGTCTGCTGGGGAAGGGCCTGGGCCTCATCGATGATCAGGACGGGCAGATCGCCAGCGGAATTGCGTGCAAGTAACCAGTCGTGGAGAGCGCTGACCAAGTGGCCTTTGTGGTGCGAGGAACAGGGGATGCCAAAATCACGCAAGATGAATTGCAGGAGTTCCACGGGATCGAGGAGGGCGTGGAAGACATAGGCTGTGGAGCGATTGTGGCGCTGGAGCCAATCGAGGAGCTGGTTCAGAAGGGTGGTCTTGCCGGTGCCGGCTTCACCGGAGAGAACCATGAAACCTTTACGGGACTCAATGCCAAAGAGAAGCTCGGCCAAGGCGGCTTCCTGGGCGCGTGTGGGATAGTAGAAACGAGGATCGGGAGAAACGTGGAAGGGGTCCTCGCGCAGGCCAAAGAAGCTGAAAAAATGACTGTACATCACGTCCTTCGCCAAACTTCCCCCATGGGCCAGACGATGGAATTGTAAGAAAAGAAAGGGCGAACGGCAATGGGAAAGAGGGGGGCAGATCGTCGCTGAATGTGCGAAAAGGGCAACAGGTAGTCCCGGTACCTCGGTGAAAGATGGAAAGGAGAGTGGGGTGAATCAGTCCGATTTAGGGTACCTAGACGTTACCATTTGGTAGTGTTACCTTCCGTGGAAGCGAAGCTCCGGCGGAGGATGAAATGGCAGAAGAAAATGTGGCATTGGTGAGGCGTTGGTTCGAGGAAGTGTGGAATCAGAGGAGAAGCGAATCGATTCGCGAGTTGGTGGCAGCGGATTGCGTGGCCCACGAAACGAGCGAAAAGGGCGGCGACCTGCATGGGCCGGAAGGATTCCGGGAATTGCACACGCGGATCTTGCAGGCGTTCCCGGACATCCATTTTACGGTGCATGATTGCTTCGGAGCGGGAGACAGAGTGGCGGTCCGCTGGAGCGCAACGATGCATCATCGCGGGAAGGGGTTGGGAATGGAAGCGACCGGCGCGGAAGTGAATATCACGGGGATGGGAATGGCGAGATTGGAAAATGGGAAGGTGAAAGAGCACTGGGACAATTGGGATAAGTTGGGGATGTTTCAGCAAATCGAAGCGGCAGGAAAAGCAAGAAGTGCGAGCGCGTGACGTTTGGCAGATTCCAGAAAGCAGTCATCAGATATCCGTAAGAAAAGATCATAAGCGCCGAGGCTGGTGGGACGCTCAGACGGTAAGGAGGATGGGGTCGCCCTTGGTAATGACGAGGGTGTGTTCATAGTGCGCGGCGAGGGAATGATCGGCGGTGCGGATGGTCCATCGGTCCGGGTCCAGAGTGATGCTGCTGGTGCCCGCAGCAATTATGGGCTCGATGGTGAGGACGAGGCCTTCGGTGAGGAGCGCGCGATTGAAGGCGTCGGGATAGTTGGGGACGGATGGATCTTCGTGAATGGTGCGGCCAATGCCGTGGCCGCCGAGTTCGCGAATGACATGGAAACCGCGGCGGCGCACTTCCCTTTCCACGGCGCGGCCGATTTCGCGGACGGCGTTGCCAGAGCGAGCTGCGGAAAGGGATTGGCGGAACGCGCGCTCGGCGCAGCGAGTCAGATGGGAAGCGGACGCGATCGTAGGAGTGACCTGCACAGTAACGGCGGAGTCGGTGTGGTAGCCGTCCTTTTCTGCGGTGAGATCAAGTTTCACGAGATCACCTGGCTGGAGGATGCGTTCGCCGGGAATGCCGTGGACCACTTCGTCGTTGATGCTGATGCAGACATCGCCGGGAAAACCATAGACGATTGGCGGTGAAGATTGCGCACCGTGTTCGGCGAGAACTTTGGAGCCAAGATCAGCAAGTTCGGCGGTGGTGACGCCGGGGCGAACGGCAACAGCCATGGCGCGCAGAGCTTTGGCCACGATGCGGCCACAGGCGCGGAGTTTTTCGAGTTGCTCTTGTTTGGTGATGGACATAGGGTGTTCCCCTGTGGGTGCCGCACCTACGGCGCTCGTAATTCTTACTGCTAATGTACCCAGCCCTTACGGGCCGGGCTAACTTCTGTCGCGCCTCCGGCGCTTCCGGACGGAGGTTGAAAAGCGGTGTGAAGAGGAAGACTAGTGGCAACCGCAGCCGCCGCCACAGCAGCTACCACCGCCGCTCGCGGAGCCCCTCGAAGGAGAACTGGAGCCGGCCGTGGCGAAAACGGAAAGCTGAATCGAGGCCTTTTTACTGGAGCACTTGGGGCAGGAAATCTCCTGCTGCTTGTTGATGACGATTTTTTCGAAGCGCTCGTTGCAGTCCTCGCAGATGTATTCGTAGATGGGCATGGAAAGTCTCTCCAGAGCTGCGCCGGATCTGTGGCACCGGCGCGAAACTTAAGTATAGCGCAAGAGCATCAGGTCATGTACCAGCCGCCGTTGACGCTGATGGTCTGGCCGGTGATGAAGTCGCTTTCGGCGAGAAGGGCGGCGGCGCGGCCGATTTCGTCCGGGGAACCGAAAAAACCGACGGGGAGACGATCGGCAGACGCGTTGGGATTGGAGGTGACCATGTCGGTGGCGATCAACGCGGGAGCGATGGCGTTGACGGTGATGCCTTCTTTTGCGAGGAGCGAAGCGTAGGAGTGGGTGAGACCGATGAGTCCGGCCTTGGATGCGGCGTAGTGCGGACCTATGACGCCGCCGGTCTGAGCAGCGACGGAAGAGAGATTGATGATGCGGCCCCAATGGCGCAAGCGCATGCCGGGAAGAACACGCTTGGTGACAAGGAAGGCGGACTTGAGATTCACGCGAAGGATTTCGTCCCAATCGGCTTCGGTAAGGTCGGCGAAGGGCTTCACCTGAGAGATGCCGGCATTGTTGACGAGGATGTCGATGGGGCCGAGGTCGCGTTCGACGGAGGAGACGAGGTGTTCGACGTCAGGAGAGACGGAGACGTCGGCTTGCATGGGAATGGCGCGGCGGCCCAGATGCTGGATTTTGGCGCAGACTTCAGAGGCGGCGGATTGTTCCTTGCGATAGTTCACGGCGACGTCGGCTCCCGCGGTGGCAAGTGCAACAGCGATGGAACGGCCGATGCCGCGGCTGGCGCCGGTGACGAGAGCGATACGATTTTGGAGTTTGGGAGTGGTAGGCATGTACGAAGGATAAACCAAATAGGATGGAGGAAGAGCAAGGAGGAGCGAAACATAGGCAGTGTTCATAGCGCAGAAGTGGCGGCTCGCCTGCTGCACGCCAAAAATGGCAACGGCCCCGGAGAACCGGGGCCGCTGAGGAGCGTGATTTAAGATAAAGAGTTAGTCGCCGGCTACGGCTTCGGCGGCGGGTTCGGTTTTCTTTTCAGATGAGGCGCCGTTGCCGTTCGAATGGCCGTTGCCATTGGCTGGGGCGATGCCGATGGGCTTGTTGGCGTTGGTGAAGTTCGCCGGGACGGCCTTGGCGATGTCGCTGACAGAGCCGATCTGGACGACAGCCTGCTGAGGCTTCTTGAGAACGAGTTCTTCGTAAATGGCGCGAACCTTGGCCTGTTCCTCGAGAGCCTTCTTGCGGCGGATGCGGTTCTCTTCGGCGGCGGTTAGCGGGATATCGTGCTCGAGATGACGCACCCGGGCAGCATCTTCGGCGTCAATAACCAGCGAGTGTTCGAAAGTCTTGAGGTCGACGTTCTTGCCCTTGGCGTAAATCTCGTGCTTGCCGTGGTTCTTATACCACTCGGCGACGGTGGCATTCTTGTGCATGTTTTCGATGATCTGGCGCCATCCAACTCCGGTGTTGTAAGCGCAGAAGCTGATTTCGCCCTGCTGCGTGCCGTAGGGGATGATGCACATCTCGGTGCGGCGGAAATCGTAATTAAAGAGATCCTGGAACCACATGCCGGCGATGAAGAGGAAGTTCCAAGGATCCTGTGCGCGGCGCTTCATGGCGTCTTCGTAGGTGCGCTCCGGAGAAGTCTTGCCATACTTGCTGCTGGCACCCTTGGTGAGCGCCCAGGTCTTGTCGAACTTCTTGAAGAGATCCCAGAGTTTGAGACCCTTGGGGCCTTCAAAGGGCTTGTAGTTCTTCAGGAGTGCCATAGCCATCATGAAATTGGAGAAATTCTTGCCACGAGCGGCGTCGGTGATGGCAGTGACGTCTTTGGTGAGTCCTTGAGCATCCAGGAAGCGCGGGACGGGAGCCCATTCCTTGGTTTCCTTGTTGATCATGATCGCCGTGCCCACACCGCAGTTGGGGTGGCATCCGCAGGAGAGCGAACCCCATTGGGATTCATTGCCCTTCACCATGTCCGCGAAACCGGCAAAGGTGCTGATGAAGGAAATCGGGAACCAGTCGCGATGCGGTTCAATGCGGCCGACCTGGGTGCTGACGTCCTGAGCGAGGTGAGAGAGTGTGTAGCGCTGGCGGAGGCGGCGTTCCGGAGTGATATCTTCGTCGCGGCCGGTGAAAGAAACAGGCTGGAAGCTGACGAAAGAGATCTTCTTGGGATTTTCCATCGCGAATTTCACGATGGAGCCGACCTGGTCGTTATTGACATTGTTCACGATAGTGACAACGAGGACGATTTCGATGCCGGCTTCGTGCATGTTTTCAATGGCGCGGAGTTTGACGTCGAAGAGGTTACCGATCTGGCGGTGGCTGTTGGCGTCGTTGCCGATACCGTCGAACTGGAGATAAGCGTAACGGAGGCCGGCGTCAAAAGCTTTCTTGCAAAATTCCTTGCTCTTGGCAAACTCGATGCCGTTGGTGGCGGCCTGAACGGAGTTGTAGCCGACCTTGCGGGCATAGGAGATCGCGTCGAAGAAGAAGGGGCTCATGGTGGGCTCGCCGCCGGAGAACTGCACAGACATCTGGCGACGCGGCTTGATCTTCACGGCGTTGTCCAGGATTTCCTGGACTTCTTCCCAGGAAAGTTCGTGAACGTAACCAACCTGGTTGGCATCCATGAAGCAGGGATCGCACATCATGTTGCAGCGGTTGGTGAGGTCGACAGTGAGAACGGAGCCGCGGCCATAGCGAACGTTGGAAGAGCCATGCTTGTGCAGGCCTTCATCGTTGTGGGCAGGAATGTCGCGGCCAGGGAACTGCGATTCAATCCACTTCAGAAATTCAGAGTCGACGGCCATCATATCTTCGTAGTGGCCGTGCTGCGGACATTCCTTAACCATCCAGACCTGACCGTCGCGCTCAACGATCTGGGCCTTCACTTCGCCGACCTTCTCATGCATAAGGTCGCGCCAATCTTTTGTGCCGGCGATGATAGCCTCGCGGGCTTCTTTCACGCAGCCGGGGCAGAGTGAGTCCGTCTGCCGTGGAAAGCCGAGAGTCGGCTTAGACTTTTCCCATGATTTAAGGAGCGGTTTATCGGACCACTGCGGTGTAACGGAAGGATTGGGATTGCGCTTGTTGAAGTATTGAACGGTATCAAAGGTGATTGCTGCAGTCTTACAAACTACCCAATCAAGCGAGCGGTAAATTTGAGTGGTAAACGAATTCGACATACAGCTAATCCCTCACTTTCGAGAAAACGAAGTTAATCTCGAAAATCGATTTGAATTACAAGCTCGGAAAAGCCCTTTTTTGAACTGCCCCCAAAGGCTCTTTCAGAGTACCACGCCTAACGGCATGGCTTAAGTCATTGAGCACGTATAGTTTGATGCCTCGGGGGAGGGATAGGCCAGCAGGATGCGGTAAACGGTGAAAATGGGCGGTTGAACGGTGGGAAGGGGCACTGAATGGTGGTATCCCCAGGGTAGAAAAGGGGTTAACTCTTTGGCTTCCGGAGGCAAAGGATTGGCTTTGGAGGGGTGAAAAACCATTCAATGCGAGCGAACCAGGGAGCGATAAACAGGGGGACGAGACACCGCGACAAGTTGCGAGCGAGGCTACTCGTTAAGCGCTGGATGGAGGACGGCAATAAGGAAGTGGGCGAAATGCGCTGCGCCCTCGTCCATCTGGAGCCAACGAACGACGCAATGGTCGGAGAGATACTTGGCGACGCGGGTTTCAGGAATGCCGAGATGCTCTGCGAGTTGCGGCTTGATCGGCTGGCTATAGCGCGCGGAACCCCGAAGCAATTGGCCAATGGCGACGCGCAGAGTCTGACAGGCTTCCACATAGTAATAGGTAGATAGATCTTCGTCTGTGAGAACCCAAACTCCCGGGCCTGCGGGAGCATGCGAAGCATCATCCAGCTTTGCAGGGCTTCCGGAGAGCAGACGGCGAAAGTTCATTTCCAGCTGGGAAAGACGTGAGGAGAGACCGGGATCACCGGAGCGCCCGCGAAGAACAGGGGAGGCGGGGGGCGCTTCGGCCATGCTATCGAGAGAGCGTGGAGGAAGTGGAGCGTGAGGGGAAGTATCTTCGGGCACCGCACGCGGCGGTGGATTGGGACGCGACTCTCTGACGGAAGAACGGTCAACGGGTCTTGCGGTGCGTTGATTCTCGCGTCCACCGCGGCGACCGCGGCCACGCCTGCGACCTGAAGGAGCCGGAGCGGGCGATGCGGGAGAGGATAACGGTTCTGCTTCAGGGGCTGTTTCAGCAGGGGACGCGGATTCTTCAGTCGCGGGCTCCAATGACAAAGTAGATTCGACGGGTTGCGCTTCGGATTCCACGGGCGGCGGTGAAACCGTAGTCGGGACTTCCGCGAGAATTTCTGCAGGGGAAGTGGCGCCGAGCCGCGTGGCACTCTCTTGTGCTTTCGTTTTCCAGTCGGCGCGGCGAAATCTTTCCGCAGCGGTGAGATACCATCTTCCCGCATCGGCGGAATTTCCGATGGATTCAAGGTAGCGAGCCAGTTCGAAGGCAACCATAGCGTCGCGTGTTTTCGTAAAGAGATTCGTGAGTTGACCCGCGGGGTCTTTGCCAGTGCGCGCTCTGCGAATGCGAGCGGTGATTTGCTTCCAGTCTGCCATAAGTAGAAGTGCATTCTAACAGTAGAGGGAGGGATTGCACCAGCGGGGGAAGAGGAAGCCACGGAAAGGTGATGGATGAAAGAATGGGATACGGAGTTTCCCGATTGACGATAGAGAAGGGCCAAGTATGCTTTCGGGGTTGAAATAGGAGGCGTTCCTGCAACGTCTGCGTGGCATTTTCGCAGCCGCCCTATCCTTGAATCTCGCTACGGGTCCCCTGCTGGGAGCGCCAACGGCGACCGCATTGGGAACCGTGATTACCGCCGAACGAGCTCATGTGGGCGATGCCTCCGCGTCGGTTGGCACTACGGTATACGGTGGGGAACGCCTGAGCACCGAGCAGCAAGGCAGCGTGCAAATTCGCGCAGGGGCAGCGAGATTGCTGCTGTTGAGCGCGAACAGCGCGACGGTAAACGAAGGAGCACCGTCGGCGAAACTGCTTTCGGGGACGGCGACATTTTCAACCGGCAATGCTCACGCGTCTACACTGTACGCCGCAACAGCCGCGATTCGCGCGCAAACGGATGCGCCGACGATTGGACAGGCAACGCATCTGAACGCAAAGGAATTGCTGGTGACTTCGAAGCGCGGTGCGCTGAGCGTGACGGTGGATGGCGAGACGCAGACCATTGAGGACGGCAAGGCGTATCACGTGTATCTGGATCCCGATATAGCCGCGCAAACACCCGCGGGAGCGGGCGGCGGACAGGGGCCAGCAGGGAAAGGGGTCGCCGTTAAAGGCAGGCCGCAGCCGATTCCTGATCGTCGTCGTGGCAGTAACAGCGATTGCCACATACTTCTGGGGTGTCTGAAGCAGTGGAAAGCGCCGACCGGCCGTAGCCCGGAGTAAACGCAAAACAAATTGGACAAAAGAGAAACGGCCATGGCGAGAAATGCGCGATGGCCGTTTTCGTTTTTATGCATGGAGAATGGTCTACAGAGATGCGATGACGTCGATTTCCACGAGAGCGTCCTTGGGCAAGCGAGCGGCCTGCACGGTGGAACGCGCGGGCGGAGCCGCGGTGAAGTACCGCGCGTAGACTTCATTCATGGCCGCGAAATCGTTCATGTCCTTGAGGAAGACGGTGGTTTTCACGACGTGATTCAAGGAAACGCCCGATGCCTCAAGGATCGCCTTCAGATTATCGAGGACGCGTTCGGTCTGCTGGCGAACATCAGGGCCGACAAATTCGCCGGACTTGGGATCCAGGGCGACCTGGCCAGAAACAAAAACGAATCCGTTGGACTTAACAGCCTGGGAATAGGGACCGATAGGCTTCGGGCCACGGTCGGTAAGAACGACATCTTTCATCATGCACTCTCCTGAATAACGGAGAGCAAGAATAACAGAAGAAGAGTGGGGAGAGAATCAGCGGGGCTTGCGCCCGTGGACGCGAACGAACCCAGTGTTGGAATGATTGCGAACGGCTTCGCGCTTGGTGATGAGTGCTTCGGCCTGTTCATTGGAGAGGCCTTGATTGACGATGTCGAGTATCTGCTTTTCGGACATGGCGGTGTTCTTGAGGCGGCCGATTTGGGCGCTGGTGAGTGTGGGGAGACCCTGCATGCGGCGGCTCATGACGGCCTGAACGGTGGAGTTGGAAAGGCCGATAAGTTTGAGCATGACGGCGTCGCCACTAAGGATATCGATCTGATCGGACTGAGCCATTTCAAGGATTTGTTGGTCGGAATATCCGGCGCGGGAAAGATTCACGGCGGAATCGCCGCTGAGGAAATCATGATGATGGCCGCGCGCGGCCTTGAATAACGCCATGCACAAATCGTCGGATGCGCCAGCTTGCTTCAACTTGGCCAATTGGGCAACTTCGCCGGGGCTGATGCCTTGTTTTTTCAGCTCGTCGATCTTCGATGTCCACATGCCGGACTGATCGAGGGCACTGTAGTCCATCGCTGGCTGCTTTTTGCACCCGCCGAGAAATGCAAGACACACACCGAGAAGCATGAGCGATCGCTGCATGAGTTCATTGTACGGGGAACCGGCGGGGTAGAAAGGGGGTGTGCTTGTGTCGATACTGGACGAGCGGACAGGGACGAGGAATGTGACTTGTGGGATGTGATCTGTGCCTCGTGGATAGCAAGCCACAAGCAAGACAGCAAATCGGGAAGCTGTGCCACTTTGAAACTGACGGGTTAACCACCCGGAGCACAAAATGAAGGACGGACTGAGAGTCCTAAAACAAAAAAAGCCGTGGCTTTTGCCGCGGCCCTTCGTTCATTGAAATTTTCTCTTTGTGCCAACCGATAACGATCTATCAGAATCTGTTCGCCCTTCAGGCGTGAGCCATCAGGGTTTTAAGTCAATCGAGTCTAGCAAACCGCAGCCCGTGAGAGCTGTAGGATGCGTGGAAACCATCCTCCGCACACCATAGCGGAGTAGATTTCTCTTATTTAGAAAGGAGGTGATCCAGCCGCAGGTTCTCCTACGGCTACCTTGTTACGACTTCACCCCAATCATGAGTCATACCTTGGGCGCTTGCCTCCTTGCGGTTAGCGTAGCGACTTCTAGTACAACTCACTTTCGTGATGTGACGGGCGGTGTGTACAAGGCCCGGGAACGTATTCACGGCGTCGATCTGATACGCCATTACTAGCGATTCCGGCTTCATGCAGTCGAGTTGCAGACTGCAATCCGAACTGAGCAGAGTTTTTTCCGATTAGCTCCCCCTCGCGGGTTGGCAACGGTTTGTACCCTGCATTGTAACACGTGTGTAGCCCTGGACATAAAGGCCATGCGGACTTGACGTCATCCCCACCTTCCTCTCCGTTATCCGGAGCAGTCCACACAGAGTCCTCTCTTGCGAGTAGTAACTGTGTGCAGGGGTTGCGCTCGTTGCGGGACTTAACCCAACACCTCACGGCACGAGCTGACGACAGCCATGCAGCGCCTATACTCAGGTCCCTTGCGGGAAGGCCGTATTTCTACAGCTGGTCCTAAGCATTTCGAGCCCAGGTAAGGTTCCTCGCGTAGCGTCGAATTGAACCACATGTTCCACCGCTTGTGCGGGCCCCCGTCAATTCCTTTGAGTTTCAGTCTTGCGACCGTACTCCCCAGGTGCAGGACTTAACGCGTTAGCTCCGGGACGACGCCCGAACGGGCGGCACCCCAAGTCCTGATCGTTTAGGGCTAGGACTACCAGGGTATCTAATCCTGTTTGCTCCCCTAGCTTTCGTTCCTCAGCGTCAGTAGTGATCCAGCTCGCCGCTTTCGCCACGGGTGTTCCTGCAGATATCTACGCATTTCACCGCTACACCTGCAATTCCACGAGCCTCTCTCACACTCAAGCACAGCAGTTTTGGAAGCAGTCTCTGGGTTGAGCCCAGAGATTTCACTCCCAACTTGCCACACCGCCTACGAACCCTTTACACCCAGTAATTCCGAACAACGCTGGCCCCCTACGTCTTACCGCGGCTGCTGGCACGTAGTTAGCCGGGGCTTCTTATCCTGGTACCGTCACTCCCTTGCGGGCATTCGTCCCAGGCGAAAGGGGTTTACACTCCGAAAAGCTTCATCCCCCACGCGGCGTCGCTGCATCAGGCTTTCGCCCATTGTGCAAGATTCCCCACTGCTGCCTCCCGTAGGAGTCTGGACCGTGTCTCAGTTCCAGTGTGGCTGGCCATCCTCTCAGACCAGCTACCGATCATTGCCTTGGTGAGCCGTTACCTCACCAACTAGCTAATCGGGCGCGGGCTCCTCCTCCGACGCATTGCTGCTTTGAATCCCCGAACGTGAGTCCAGGGAATGTTATGCGGAATTAGCCCCGCTTTCGCGGGGTTATTCCCCATCGGAGGGCAGATTGCCCACGTGTTACGCACCCGTGCGCCGTGCGCCCATCCCCGTATTGCTACGGAAACTGCGCACGCGACTTGCATGTGTTAAGCACGCCGCCAGCGTTCGTTCTGAGCCAGGATCAAACTCTCGTTTGAAGCCTGTCGCTTGGCGATAAAAAAACCCGGGTTGCCCCGGGCCAGCCTACCAAGCAAAATTGTTAGTCGCTCAAATTAACTCAAAAACCCATTCGTGCTCGAAAACCCGAATGGGGTCGAACAGATTCTGGCACATCGTATCGGTTGTCAAAGAGCGTTTGTTCTGCCTCCCTGTCCTGCAGAGTGGCTACCAACGAACTCACTAAGATTAGCAAACTGGTTGAGAATGTCAACAAACGATTACGGGATTCCTATCAATTTTCCACAGTCGTCGCTGCAATCATCTGTAAGTCCTTGCAACGTGCTAGGATGCGCGGAGAAGAGAGGTTGTTGAAAACGTGACTCGCCGCATCACTTCTTCGCGCCACGATCCCGCAAAAAGACAGAATCTCGCGGAAAACCTGAATAGGGCTTTGCGAAAAAGTACATTTTTCAACCCGGGGGAGCGCATCGGTGTGGCCGTTTCTGGTGGCGCCGATTCGGTTGCGCTCCTGCGCCTGCTGCTGGATTCAAGAGAACAGATGGGAATTGTTTTGATCGTGATCCACTTCAATCACAAGCTGCGTGGCCGGGCCTCCGACGCAGATGAGCAGTTCGTAAAGAAACTTGCCGCACGGCATGGGCTTGAATTCTTGTCGCGCATGAAGACATCGCAGCGCGTGCGAAACGCGAACGCAGCAATCTGGAAGAAGTCGCGCGCAAGGCGCGGTATGCATTTTTCGAAACGTTGGTTCGCGAGGAACGTGTCACAAGATTGCCGTAGCGCATACAGCGGACGATCAGGCAGAAACCGTGATGGCACACATCCTGCGTGGCACCGGACTCGCGGGACTCGGAGGGATCCATCCGGAATCGGGAGTGGTATTTCGCCCGCTGCTGGGAGTACGCCGCGCAGAGTTGCGCAAGTATCTTCGTTCGAAGCGTCAGACCTGGTGCGAAGACGCAACGAATTTCGACACCAAACGAATGAGGGCGCGCATTCGTCAAAAGCTCATGCCGCAGCTGGAAAAGAATTTTCAGCCAGCCGTCGTGGAGCATCTCTGCCAATTATCCAAGCTTGCGCGGGAAGATGAATCATATTTGGACGGCACAAGCCGGGCTTGGCGGAAAGAACTGGCAAGTGATTCCCCAAGGGAGATTCGCGTTGGACTGGCCGAGTTGCTGGCAGGGCCAAGCGCATTGAAAGCAAGATTGCTGCGGCAAATTGTGGAGAGCGTAAAACCGCGCGGAGGACAGTTGAGCGCTGTACATGTGGGTGCGCTATTGGAGTTAGCCTCTCAGAAAGACAGTGGCAAGTCGCTGCACTTACCCGGCGGAGTGGAAGTGCGGCGTGACCGTGATTCGATTCGATTCCGAGCCCACAAGTCGCTACTGCGCAGGTAAGGCAAAAGACTGCGCCGTAGTGAATACTCATACGAAATGGATCTGAGTTCAGGAACGGCGGAGTTGCCCCTTGTAGCACTATCGTGCCGCTTGCACTTCAGGGTGATTGACTGGCCTGCCGAAGGGCGAGAAACTAGTGTGACAGGGGCGGTCCTGGACCGTGACAGATTACGCCTACCCCTTGTGGTGCGAAACTGGAGGCCGGGCGACGCTATGCGTCCTTTGGGCCATCAGAAACGCCACAAACTGGCGCGTCTGTTAAACGAGAAAGTCCGTCAGCCACTGGGAAAAAGAAAGTTGGCCAGTGCTCACCAGCGGAGGGGAGTTGGCGTGGGTCCGCGGCTTACCTGTTTCCGCTGAGTTGGCGGCCGGGGCAAAAACCCGGAAAGCAGTCCTGATCACTGAGGAACCCGCATCGTGACCAAGACGAGTGGCGCCACCTATTCAGCGGCGCGAATAGGAAATCGAGTTCGCGCACTGGGACGGGAAATTTCGCGCGCGTACCATGGCCGGAGGTTGGATGTCGTAGTAACGATGGATCGCGGCTTTGTGTTTGCCGCGGACCTGATTCGGGAGATCGACGTCACCGGTGGTTCTGCACTTTCTGCGCGAAGATGTTCGGGACGTTGATCTAGGCGGTAAAGCGCGCCGGGAAGTGTTTTTTTCGAACCGCGCGGCGATGACCTCGGGCAGCAAAGAACGGCCGGAATTGAAAGGCCGGGATGTGCTACTGGTCGATGCGGTGATCGATAGCGGCATGACGCAGGATTTTCTGCTGCGGCGAATTGGCGAAGGCAAACCAAGATCGCTGCGGCTGGCGGTGCTCCTGGACAAGACCTCCAGGCGGCGGGTGGCTCTGGAGCCCGATTACTTCGGGTTCAGAACTGCATCTAACTTATTGTGGTCTGGGTACGGGCTGGCACGCACAGATGGCACAGGTGGAAACGGGAAACAATTGGCAGCCGGGAAATCCGCCTTTCGGGGTTCGAAGAGCAAGCGGACACGACGGAAGTAGCCAGGTACAGAGATTTGGGAGTTCGACAGGGTTTTAGGAAACAGTGAGGCTAAAGTGAATTCTAGTTCCACGGCAAAAACAATTCTTTTCTGGATTTCGATTGTCTTTCTGGGCGTGATGCTCTGGAGGCTGGTGTCCGCCAACACCCAGACAACTCGCGAAGACAATCTCAGCTACAGCGAGTTCATGGCCAGGGTGGATGAAGGCGACGTCAAAGAAGTCACCATGTACCTCTCGCCGAACAGCTATGAGATGCAAGGCGAATACGTAAAACCGGCAAACAAGAAATTTCGTGTGACCGTGCCAAAGGAAAATGCGCCGGAGATCACGAAGGCGTTGCGCGATAAATCAGTGCAACTGAACGTGAAAGAAGTGCGCAGCAGCGATTGGGTGTTGATTCTCTTGAATGCGCTGCCCTTGCTCCTTCTGGCCGGTTTCGTTTTCTTCCTTATGCGGCAGATGCAGGCGGGCGGCAACAAGGCACTCAGCTTCGGAAAGTCGCGAGCGCGCTTGCTATCCGCACAGCAGAAAAAAGCGACATTCAAGGATGTCGCAGGCAGCGACGAAGCCAAGGAAGAGTTGCAGGAAATCATCGAGTTCTTGAAAGACCCGCAAAAGTTTCAGAAGCTGGGCGGACGCATTCCCAAAGGCGTGCTGCTGGTCGGGCCTCCAGGAACGGGTAAAACGCTGCTGGCTCGGGCAATCGCGGGCGAAGCAAACGTTCCATTCTTCTCGATTTCCGGTTCAGACTTCGTGGAAATGTTCGTGGGCGTGGGCGCGAGCCGCGTGCGCGATCTGTTTGAGCAGGGCAAGAAGAACGCGCCCTGCATCATTTTCATCGATGAAATTGACGCGGTTGGACGCCACCGCGGCGCGGGACTTGGCGGCGGACACGATGAGCGCGAGCAAACCTTGAACGCGCTGCTCGTTGAGATGGACGGCTTCGAATCGAACGAAGGCGTAATCCTGATTGCGGCCACCAACCGGCCCGACGTGCTCGACCCGGCGCTGTTGCGGCCGGGCCGATTTGATCGCCGTGTCGTTGTAGCTCGCCCCGACGTGAAGGGCCGCGAAGAAATCCTCCGTGTACATACACGCAAGGTGCCTCTCTCCGATGACGTCGAAATGTCCATCATCGCGCGCGGCACACCGGGTTTCTCTGGCGCGGACTTGGCGAACCTGGTGAATGAAGCGGCGTTGTGGGCAGCGCGGCAAAATCGCAAATTTGTCACCATGGCCGATTTCGAGATGTCCAAAGACAAAGTGCTGATGGGCGTCGAGCGCAAGTCCATGATTCTCTCCGACGAAGAGAAGAAGAACACGGCGTATCATGAGGCCGGACACGCGCTGGTCGCCGCCATGACGCCGGGCGCGGATCCCGTGCACAAAGTCACCATCATCCCGCGAGGGATGGCGCTGGGTTTGACCATGCAGCTCCCGAAGCCGACAAGCATACCTACACCAAGGAATTCCTGGAGGGCACGCTTGCCGTATTGATGGGTGGGCGCACTGCGGAGGAAATTTTCCTTGGACACATCACCACAGGCGCGGGCAACGACATCGAGCGTGCCACAGACATTGCGCGCAACATGGTTTGCGAATGGGGCATGAGCAACCTTGGGCCTTTGGCCTACGGCAAGAAGGAAGAAGCGATCTTTCTGGGACGGGAAATTGCCCAGCACCGCGACTTCAGCGAAGACACCGCGTTGCAGATCGATAAGGAAGTGAAGCGCATAGTCAGCGAGGCTTACGATAAGGCACACAGCTTGCTTTCGACGAATCGCGATTTATTGGACCGTATTGCGATGGCCTTGCTGGAACGCGAAGTCCTGGACGCCAATGAAGTGAAAATGCTCATGGAAGGCAAGCCGTTGCCAGAGAAGCCGCGTACGCCTCCCACGCCGCCTCCACAGGGCGCACCGGGCACAGATCCGAAGGTAGTAAGGCCAGAGTTGCGGCCGGCGCCGGGCTTTACGCGGGGAGATTCTCCCGCGAAGGCGTGAGGTAGTTTTCAGTAAGAAATCAAAAGCTCCAAGTAAATATTCCGAGGGCGCATTCGTTTGCGCCCTTTTTTTTGCGGCTGATGGCCCCAGCGGCTATCGAAAGACCAACCCGAAACCTGCGTCAACCGCTTATCGCGACCCCATGGTTCTGCGTGCTAGAGTACGAAATTATGGCCATATTTGATGAAATCCTGGATGGGCGAACGGACCTGGTTTTTGAGTATCTTGCCGAAGGCGGTTCTGCCAATTCGGTCGATAACGCTGGCGTGTCGTTAATTCAATGGTGCGCCTATTACGGCGATGTGAGCGCGATCAAGTTTCTGGTAGCCCAGGGGGCCACGCTCGAGTCGCTAGGAGAAGACTTGGGGTTGATTGGCGCTTGCTTCCATGGTCACTGGCGGCTGTGCAAATTCCTGATTGAACGTGGTGCGGATGTAAACCGGCCGATGGCAGACACGGGAGAAACGCCACTACACTCGGCGCTGTGCAAGACGAATCGTTTGCCGTACAACCTGGTAATGAAGGTGCTGCTTGCGGCCGGCGCAAACGTGAACTGCGCGACCAAGCACAACGTGGAAACCGGCGGATTCATGCGCGATTGCCGGACGAAGGGCGAAACTCCATTGCACCGCGCCGCCGCTTTTGGCGATGAAGAAGCGATTCAGATGCTGCTGAATGCGGGTGCGGTGATCGACGCGAAAGACATGAATGGAGAAACGCCGCTATCGTGGGCGAGTTGGTATCTGCGGCCAGCCTCCATACTTAGAAAACTTTGCTATGGAAGCCATCGCGTTCACTCCCATTACGCTTCCATGGAGGCCAATCTCCTGGGGAAGCCTCGCGAGTAAAGGCGGATGTTACATAAATGGAATTGGCGTAGAATACGGTTATGGGAATCAAAGACGGCGAAAACTTGAATGTAACTTGCCCGTGCTGCCAGGCGAAGCTGGTGATCGATCCGATCTTCGGAGCAGTGCTCTCGCACACCGCTCCGGTGAAGCCCGGACCGGACGTGGATCTCACCAAGGCTACGAGCATTCTGGAAGAACAGAAAAGGCAACGCGAGGACAAGTTTGCGGACTCCTGGTTCCAGGAAGCTAACAAGGAAGACATCCTGAAGAAGAAGTTCGAAGAGGCCATGAAGAAGGCCAAGGACGCGCCTGCCGGCAAGCCCATCCGCGATTTTGATCTGGATTAACTACTACCCTTCTGATTTCTCCGACAGCCTAATTCTTGGGCACTCCAGCGCAATGCAAAGCAGCCAAGTACTGACATTCCTCGCCGCTTGCGCTAAGGTGGCGCCATGCTCCTTTCAGGACCAACTCAGCGATGAGAATGGATTCATGGAAGACTGCGTTTAAGCCTCGGTTTCGCCAGTTTCTGCAACTACAGCAGCGGGTCGTCTTTATTGGCGTGTTAATCTCCGCGCTTTTCGCGGTCGTTCGGCCGGGAGCCCCGATCCTCTTTATGGGGGTCTGCATACTGATCGTGGGGAACCTCATGTTCGCTGTCCAGGCCGTACCCAGCCGTTTGTATGCGAATCAGCCATTCCCCTGGAATTGGGCGATATACATCCCCATCCTGGGGATCGGGAGTTTGTTGGGCGCGTTTGCGGCTGTTGGGTTGTTGCGGTGGATGAAGTATGGCACGTTGCCTTATTGGACCCTCTTTCAAGAGAGCTGGAAGATCGTCATGGTGGTATCAATGGGGACAGGCCTGGCGTCCTACGCCATGATGGAAGTGCAGCGCAAGCTACAAGATAAAAACAAACTCCTGGAACAAGTTGTTGAACGCGGAACTGTAGCGCTGCGCCAGCAGGAACAGGAACTGAATCGTGCACGAGAAATCCAAACGGATCTATTGCCCAAAACGCTGCCACAACTGCCGGGGGTTGAGCTTGCGGGAGCCTGGCAACCCGCGCGCGCCGTCGGAGGCGACTATTTCGACGTGATTCGGCTGGATGATTCGCGGCTTGGGATTTGCATCGGCGACGTGTCTGGGAAAGGAATCACCGCGGCACTGCTGATGGCCAATCTTCAAGCTGCTTTCCGCGCCTATGCCACGCCCGACGCAAAGCCTTCGCAGGTCTGCAGCAAGTTGAATGAATTTGTTTGTGGAAACGTGGCGCCGGGAAAATTCATTACCTTCTTCTACGCCATTCTGGACGCAAGGAATCGCACACTGACTTACGAGAACGCAGGGCACTGCGCGGGCCTCTTGATGATGAGCAGTGGACAAACGGAGCAGATGCGAGGACCAGGTGGTGTGCTGGGGGTGCAACCGGAATGGACCTATGCGGATTCCACCCTGGCGCTGGCGCCGGGAGACCGCTTGCTTTTCTTTACGGATGGAGTCACGGAAGCAGAAAATGAGAAAGAAACGGAATTCGGCTACGAACGGATAACGGAAGCCGCGGGTTCTGACTCCAGTTCCGCGACCGAAATTAAAAGCAGAATCATGCGCGCCGTCACGGAATTCTGTCACGGAGAATTCCGTGACGATGTCACCCTGGTTGTAGTCTGTATTCGCTAGCCCCGCCAAGAGTTGCGCTACACTGTTGTCCGCGAATGACCAAACGCAAACTCTACCGTCTGAAACTCAATCGGCGGACGCTCATGCTGGGCGAACGCACACTCGTGATGGGAGTGTTGAATGTCACGCCAGACAGCTTCTCCGACGGCGGCAAATTCTTCACTTTGGATGGGGCCGTGGAAGCTGCCTTGAAGATGGAGCGCGCCGGGGCGGACATCCTCGACATCGGCGCGGAATCGACTCGTCCGGGTTCGGTGGGTATTCCCGTCGCCGAAGAACTTGCCCGACTGCTGCCGGTTCTGCAGGCTCTCCGCCGACGCCTGAAAATCCCCATTTCCGTGGACACGCAAAAAGCCAGTGTGGCGGAAATCGCCCTGGGGGCGGGCGCACAAATCCTGAATGATATTTCTGGACTGGAGAATGATCCGCGCATGGCCGAAGTGGCAGCGAAATCCGGCGCGCCACTCATCCTGATGCACATGCGAGGCACCCCCCGCACCATGCAGAACCAGTCATTCGCGAAAGACGCGTTGCGGGATGTAACTCAGGGATTGCGCGTAGCGATCACGCGGGCGCGCAAAGCAGGCGTGGCCAGGTCGCAAATTGTTCTAGATCCCGGCATTGGCTTTGGCAAAAGCTTCGCGCAGAACTACGAACTCATCGCAAAACTGGCGCAACTCGCTAAGCTTGGGTATCCACTCCTCATCGGCACATCGCGAAAAGGCTTTCTTGGCGCCACTTTGCGCGAAAAGGGTAAGCCCTTAGCGCCAGACAAGCGCATCTGGGGAACGGCCGCCACCGTCGCTGCGAGTATTCTCTATGGAGCGCACATTGTTCGCGTGCACGACGTCGTCGAAATGGTTCAGGTCGCTCGGGTCAGTGATTGCCTGCTGCATCCGGGACGTGGGTCTGGCCACGACGCCACGAAGACATGACAATTTCTATATAATTCTGCCGCATGCAGTTTCGGCAAATCCGTGCCTCATGAAAAAAGGAATCTTGATGCGCCACTTCCATCGACTCAGTATGTTTGTTGCCGTTGCGAAACTCACCTTCGGTCTCGGTGTCTTGGCACAACTGCCACCCGCAAAGACAGACCCCTTGCGTCCTCCGCAAGCCACTCCTGGCACCGCAGCATGCTCTACGACGGATAGTTCGGCCTGCGCGCAAGCGGCTGCGAAGATCACTCCGATTGTGATGGGCGATTCCCCGATTCAGGAAAATCTTCGCAAACTCACCGACGAAGTCGGCGGACGGGTGAGCGGCTCGCCGGAGATGGCAAAAGCGGTGGACTGGGGCATGGCAGCGTTTCGCGCAGCGGGAGTGGAGGTACACACAGAAAAATACATGTTGCCCGTGGCCTGGAGCGAAGGAACAACGCGGCTTGAAGTGCTCGGCCCAGTGCAGTTCCCTATTTCGTTGGTTTCCGAAGGGCTCTCTCCGGCGACACCGGCGGCAGGGCTGGAAGCGGATCTAGTGGATGTTGGTGACGGTACAGAGCCAGGAATTTGCCAGCGCCGGCACCGCTGTTAAAGGCGCGATTCTGCTGGTCCACAGCGAAATCGGGTCCACCTGGGCGGCCTTGTTCGAAGAATATTCGCGGCCGCCGGGAATTATCACTCGCGCCGTGAATGGAGGAGCGATTGCGATCCTCTGGACAGGCGCGCGCGAACGCAAATTGCTGTACCGTCATACAAACGCATTGAATGGGCATGTAGACCGGATCCCTCAAGCAGTGGTGGCCCGGGAAGACGGGTTGCGGCTTGCGCGAGCAGTGGATGCTTCTCCCCGGAAAATTCGAGTGCGCTTGAGCATGCCGAACAAGATCGCGGGCCCGGTAGAACAAGAGAATGTGGTCGGCGAAATTCGCGGCTACGAGAAACCCGACGAAATTGTCGTCCTGGGCGCACATCTGGATTCCTGGGAACTGGGCACTGGCGCCCTGGACAATGGCTGCAACGCGGCACTGGTGATTGAAGCGGCGCGGGCGATCAAAGCCAGCGGTCTGCTACCCCGCCGGACCATCCGGTTCATCCTGTTCAGCGGCGAAGAGCAAGGCATGATCGGCTCATTCGGTTACGTGCAAGCCCACCGCGCAGAGATGGATAAATACCGCGGGATGGTGGTCTTCGACACGGGGATTGGCCGAGTTAGCGGTTATTCGCTAGGTGGACGGCATGACACGGAGGCAGGTGTGCGCGAAGTGCTGAAACCATTCGCGGGATGGGGAGTGGATACGTTCACGTATGACGCCCCAATTGGCACCGATAACTTCGACTTCATGCTGGAGGGCGTGCCAACGTTCATGGCCAATCAGGAAATCGCCAACTACCTGGTGAATTACCACGCGGCTTCCGACACTTTCGACAAGGTGGACATTCGCGAATTGAAGTTAAACACGGTGCTCGCTGCCGTTACCACGTGGGGCATCGCGGATCGTGTGGAACCGATTGGCAAGCGACTTTCTCGCGCGGAAATGGAAACGCTGATGAAAGAATCCGGGCTCGATCTGGACATGAAGACCGAGGGCTATTGGCACGACTGGCAATCCGGAGCCCGTGGGCGCAAACCCTGAGCGCTGGACGGAGTCATCGTGCACTGGCAATTTAGACCTGGTGCAAGATGCGATGCATCGCAGCGGGGTTTCTGCCGGAAATTGCGGTTCACGCTATACTGACAAAGTGAAGGAAAATCCAAGAAAATCAAGAGGTATCGCGGAACACCCAGCCGAGCGTTCGGCGAAGATCCTCGCAATTGATTACGGCCGCACAAAGATCGGCCTGGCCATGGCCGACGTCGAGGCGCGAATCGCTGCACCCTTCGCCACTATGCCGCGCATCAATCGTAATGAGGACATGCGACGACTACGCGAATTGGCGCGGGACGAAAAGGTGAAGAGGATTGTTGTGGGATTGCCGTTGCGTCTGGATGGCACGCGAGGCGACATGGCGGAAGAAGTCACGCGCTTCGCGGAACGCGTCAGGAAACAAGCTGGCGTACCCGTGGAACTGGTGGACGAGCGGCTGACCAGTTGGGAAGCCGAACGCATCCTGGAAGAAGAATTGGGCCGAAGACTTATGCATCAGGAAACGCACCAGGGTCGAAAAAAGACGAGCCGGGCGGTCGACACCAAATATACTGTCGATGCGGTGGCCGCAATGGTAATCCTGCGGGAGTATCTGTCGCGGGAAGCCAGTGCGAAGGAGCGGGAGTAGCTTGCGATTTCTGGCGGCGTTATTACTAATTCTGTTGCTCGCTGCTGGAATTGCGGCGGCGTATCTTTGGTATTGCATCGAAAAGCCGTACGGCACCATTCCACCCGATGGCACCTTTGTGGATATTCCCCACGGCACATCGCAACGGGGAGTGGCCCGCATTCTGAAGAGACAAGGCGTGATTCGGAGTGCCGTGGCGTTTGAGTTGTATTCCCGCCGCCACAAGAAGCGCACGCTGGTGGCAGGCGAATACTTTTTCGATCATCCGATCAGCGGCAGGGAAGTCTTTTGGAAACTGGCCAACGGCGAGGTTTACCAGCGGCCGTTCACCGTGCGCGAAGGCGAAACGATCTTTGATATTGCGCGCGAACTCGAACAGTCTAAGCTCATGCCAGTTTCGGAATTCTTGAAAGCAGCGCAAGACGCTTCTTCGATTCAGGACTTTGCGCCCGGCGCAAAAACCCTGGAAGGTTTTCTTTTCCCTGCGACCTACAATCTGGCACGCCATACTACGGCGGCGGAATTGACCGCCATGATGGTGCGAAAATTCCGCGAAGCAATGCAGCGAATCTCCGCGGCCAGGACAAATGGTGAGGATTCTGGTACTGCACTTTTACCCACCGTCACGCTCGCCTCGCTAGTGGAAAGCGAAACGCCTAAGCCAGAAGAGCGTCCCATGGTTGCAGGCGTGTACACCAATCGTTTGAGGAAGGGGATGCTTCTGCAATGCGATCCCACGGTCATTTATGCGCTGGAACAGGCCGACCGATACCAGGGCACATTGACGGTGAAAGATCTTCGATACGATTCTCCCTACAACACCTACGTGCACTCTGGACTGCCGCCTGGGCCCATTGGAAATCCCGGCGAAGCTTCGCTGCGCGCAGCTCTTGAGCCAGCGCAGACCGACTACCTTTATTTTGTGGCCAACACGCAGGGAGGACATTTCTTCGCTGCAACGCTGGCGGAACATAACCAAAATGTGGTCAAGTATCACCGTCTCCTGAAAGGCCAGCCAGCGGATCCGCCTGCACGCGAAGCCCATCACGTTCAGACCGCGAGGCCAAACCAAAAAGGCAAAAAATGACGGATGAATTGAAAACCAAGAAAGAGATGATTCTGGAAACCGCGCGCGCCATGGGAATCCAGCGATGGACGACCGCGGAAATCGACCAATTGCGTCGCAAACTTCTGGCGGAGCATGGGGAACACGGAAAAACCGGAAGCGACTACATCGCCGAAGTACTGAAGGACATGGGCTGGAAGGTGCAGCTTATGGAACGGGAAGAGGCCGAGGAACGTTTTGAAGAAGAATTCGAAGACATCCTGCACTTCAAGACTCTGAAAGATGCGGAAGTCAGTCTGACGCGGCTGGATGAACTTCTCCAACGCTTCAAGGCGCATGGAGAGCTCGCGGCAATGGCGCGCGTGCTGGAAATTGCACGGCTGGGTAAACGCCGCGCGGAGATGATTTCGCACAATCGCAAGGTGGAAGCACAAAAACGCGAAGAAAAGAGAGAGATCGGCGAGTGGTTCCGCATCTGGCTGGAGACACCGGATGCTTTCTTCGACTGGCTGGAAATCCGCAAGGCTTCGCCAGAGTTCCGGGAAAAATTCGGCGATATCGAGGAGGATTGACGTTGTCTTCGGACATGATCGCGCCAGACCTGCCTCCCTATTCCCTGGACGTTCAGTCGATGGATCTGGGCGACGACACAAAAGCCGTGGGGCTGGAACTGCTGGAGACCGAGAGCCGCGAACCATTGCGCGGAAGCGTTGCGGCACAAATCTGGAGTGCAGCTTTCCCTGCGCTGGCCACGAAGGAATTTCTGGTGGTCGATTTTTTCAGTCACCTGCAGCGAGTTCGCGAATTCTGCAAGCTGCACGAAGTGGTGTTCCGGGAAACGGCCAGCCGGTCCGTGGTGCTCACGCAGCCTTCCCAGGAACAGTTACGACTGGTTTTCGAGCGTTTTGAAAAGGAAACCTTCGGGATTCGCGTCGGGGCCCTGGCAGAGCAGGAAGATGCCGTTCTTGAGAATGAATTGTCGCATCGCGGGCTCGATGCATATCAAGCAGCCTACTCAAGATATACATTTTGTGCCGTCTGCGAACCAGAAGACGGCTGGGTGACGTTGCTCAGCGAGAAACTGTGGCCCAGCGAGGTCATTCGCCGGGTCAGACCGGCACTGCAGCGGTATGACGTCTATCTGGTTCGGCCTCAGTAAGCAAGGGAGTGAGCGAGTTGTAAAATTGAAGGGTTTTGTACAGCAGTTTGACGCCTGCCGTTCTGGTTGCTAAATTGCTTAGTTTGGCCTTTAAAGATGCGAAATCACAGGATGAATTCTGTAAGGAACTGGACGGTTGTGCTGACACTGTCGGCACTTGCCTGCGCTTGCGGCGGCAAGAACGCCGGCGTCAAAACCACGAAAGTCATTCCGCCTGCCACGCGGCCGGTGGCAAAAGAGGCGACTGCAGAAGATTTAGTGGATCGCTATAACACCCTTGCAAAGAATGTTAAGACCCTGGATGCTACGTTGGAATTGAAAACGACGACAGGATCTGCGTACAACGGCGTGATTAATGAATATCACGAGGTAAAAGCCTTCGTCCTGGCAGAACGGCCTTCGTACATCCGCATGATTGGACAGGTGCCTGTGGTGGGGAAGACGATCTTCGACATGAGCAGTGACGGCCGCACGTTCGAAGTGTCAATCCCCTCGAAGAACAAATTCCTGGAAGGACCCGTTGCGCTGGCGCGGCAGAGCGACAAGCCGATCGAGAATCTCCGCCCGCAACATCTTGTGGAAGCATTACTGTGGCCGGAAATCCAGAAGGAAGAAGTGGTGCTGATGGAGGAGTCGAACGACGAGTCTGGCCGGTATTACGTATTGACGGTGCTGCGCGGCGGTTACAAAACGGAAATCTTGCGGAAGGTCTGGTTCGATCGCGCTGATCTGAACGTCATTCGTTTACAAAGTTATGGTCCAAAGGGAGCGCTGCTATCCGATGTGCGGTACAGCGACTGGCAGCCCATTGACCCCGCGACGCCGGGAACATCTTCGGCTGCCGCAGGGAATACTCTTCAGGCGTACCCAAGGAATATTCATATTGATCGCACTCGCGACGAATACCAGCTGAACATGAGCGTCAAGAAAATCGCGCTGAACGTGCCTCTGGAGGCGGATCGCTTTGTACTGGCACCACCGGCAGGCGCGGAGATTGTCCACGTGGGCGATGACAGCAAGGGGAAAAACCCATGATGGGGCAAATGGTGGTGCAAAACCTGTTTCACAGGCCAATGCGCACCTTGATTGGCGTGATGGCTATCGCGGTGGAGGTTTCGCTGGTTGTGCTGATTGTGGGGCTAACCTCCGGCTTGCTAACGGAGACGGCGAAACGCATTGAGGGCATTGGCGCAGACGTGATGCTGCAGTCGCCCTCCGCGCAAATTTTTCTGGCGTTCAGCGGCTCGCCGATGCCGATCAAAATTGCCGACAAATTGCAGGATTTGAAGTATGTGAAGTCCGTCGCTCCCGCGTTATTGCAGTTTAATTTGGGCGGCGGTATCGATGTCGTGTACGGAATCGACCGCGATTCCTTCCGAGACGTATCTGGTGGCTTTGTGTTCCTTGCGGGTCATGACATGGAGGGACCGGACGATCTGATTGTTGACGACTGGGCCGCGAAGGCCAAGCACTTGAAGGTAGGCGATACCTACAATCTGCTGAATCACGACTGGCATGTGGCGGCGATTGTCGAACATGGAAAAGGTGCGCGGCTATTTGTGCCCATGGCCACATTGCAGGATCTTGTAGGCGCGCATGACAAAGCGTCCATCTTTCTGGTGAAGTGCACACGCCCCGAGCACACCGGGGATGTGATCGAGGAGATGAAGGCCACATTTCCCGGCTACCCGGTGCGCCCGTTGAAAGACTTCATGACACTGATGACCTCAACCAACATTCCCGGCCTCCAGGCCTTTATCAACGCGATGATCGCCTTGGCGGTCTCCATCGGATTGTTGGTGATCTTCCTGACGATGTACACCACGGTCCTGGAGCGCACACGCGACATCGGCGTGCTAAAGTCTTTGGGAGCCAGCAATTTTCTAATCGTTCGGGCATTGCTCTCCGAGACCGCGCTATTGTGCGTCCTGGGAGTAGCCGCAGGCGTAGGGTTAAGTTACCTGGTGCGCGCCGGGTTTCTTGCCATTTTCCCGACACTCTCGATTCTAATTACTCCCGAGTGGATTATCCGCGCGGCTTGCATCGCACTGGCAGGTGCAATCTTCGGGGCCAGTTATCCCGCGTGGATGGCCAGCCGCAAGGACGCGGTCGAATCATTGTCCTACGACTAAAAGGATTGGAAACTAGCGAGAGATGACAATCACAGTTACAATACGTTCACTCACTGACGGAAAAGCCAGCACAGAGCTGAGGGCCGTGGAGCCAATACTTAAGACTGAAAACCTCTGGAAGCTCTACCACGCGGGCAAAGTGGAAGTCCCCGCGTTGCGCGGCGTCAATTTCGACGTTTTGCCAGGAGAATCCGTGGCCGTGATGGGTCCCTCGGGTTGCGGCAAATCTTCGCTGCTTTACGTCATCGGAGGGCTCGCCAAGGCCTCGCGTGGAAAAGTGCTCGTTGATGGCAACGATCTTTCCGAAATGTCGGATGCCGAGCGCACCAAACTCCGTCGCAGTAAGATCGGCTTTGTGTTCCAGCGCTTTAATCTTTTACCCACGTTGACGGCCAGGGGTAACATCGCCATCGCGCAATATATTCATGGAGACGGTTTCGATCCACATCGGTTCGATGTCGTCACAAAGATGCTGGGACTGGACGGCAGGCTGCAGCATAAGCCCTCCGAAATGTCGGGTGGCGAGCAGCAGCGCGTGGCCATCGCCCGCGCCATCATCAACGAACCGAAGATACTGCTGGCCGACGAGCCCACGGGCAACCTGGACACCAAGAACTCCGAAATCGTCCTGGAAATGTTGCGGCGTTTGAATAAAGATCTGGGACAAACTATTGTGATGATCACGCACAATCCCGAAGCGACCACTTATTTCGATCGCGTGGTGCACATGCGAGATGGCGTGATTGTTGACGGAATTCCGGCAGACTGAAATGGCAAGCATCGGACAAATTCTCTACCGTACGTTCTTCTGGTCCTACGAGCGGGGATCATGGCAATACGACGTAGCCGTGGTCCTGATCCTGGTGTTTGTCCTGGCCACGCCTCGTCGATGGTTCCGCGATCTGCCGCACGTGGGTCTACCCGCAGATATAAATCGGGTGCAACTCCTTTCTAAGACGGGAGAGGACGAAGTCTACCGAGTGGACGCCCGAGTGTTGGCTCCTCCGGAACGCACCCCGGCTCTGCAAAACGATCTGCACAGCGCTTTACAGAAAGCCCAACCAGAGCTGAACGACGGCCGGTTCTCCATCGCCAATATCGAGCCCATTCGCGACGAAAAGGGCTCGGTTGTTGCCTATCGGGTCGCCATCCGCCACTAATTGAGCAGCGCGTTTCCACGTCACGCCACCAAGCATCTTCGAAACAAAACTGCTTTTTCACAGGAAGAACAGGCCATTTTTGCCGCGCGGAAGGACGCCGGTGCGGCTGGGGAAGATACTGTGCTTGTGCTACGATTTAACGATACCTTTTGAATCGAGTTCTGCCATAGGGGCTGCTTTGAGACGAACAAACTACGCTCTATTGATCGCCACGCTCATCATCGGAGTGGGCTGCGGCTTTTCAATGGCGAAAACCGGCCAGGGATCAGGAAAACTCACGCGCGACGGCGTCCTGCAGTTGATGGACAACGCTGGCCAAGGCTTCAAGACACTAACAGCGGACATCGAACATATCAAATACACAGCCGTCGTGAAGGATACCTCCACGGAAACAGGCAAGATTTGGGTGCGCAAAGACTCGAAAATGCGCATTGATTTTCTGAATCCGGATCCGCGAACGATTATCCGCGACGGCGATCATCTCTACATCTACACGCCCAAGATCAGCCGCGTCGAGGAATACAACATCGGCAAGCATCTTGACATGGCCGACCAATACCTGGCGCTTGGCTTCGGCAGCCAGAGCGAGCGCTTGAAAAAAAACTTCCAGATCACACTGGCCCCCGAGGACACGCTCGATGGCAGGAAAATGGCCGTGCTGGAATTAGTTCCACTGAATGATGATGCCAAGAAGCAGATCGACAAGATTCAGATCTGGGTGGATGAAGCGTCCTGGCTCCCGGTCCAGCAGAAATTTTTCGAGACCGGCTCCGGCGATTATTTCATTTCCAAGTACACCAATGTCCTGGAAAATTTGAAGATCAGCGACAGCAAATTCAAGCCAGATTGGCCCAAGGGCACCAAGGTTGAAAAGCCGCACAGCTGACCTTAAAACCCAGACAGACCTTCAGCGACGGATTGCATTTAGAGCGGACTCGTCTGTTGCAGGCTGGCTGGCCTTCCCTAACGATCCTCTACGCGTGGCGCGAAGCTTCCCGTTCCAGTAGTTTTTCCTTGCGCTGCAGGCCCCAGCGGTAACCCGCCAGTTGTCCGTCCGTTCGAATCACCCTGTGGCAGGGCACCACGATGGAGACGGGATTCGTGGCGCAAGCACGCGCCACGGCCCGCACGGAACGTGGTTTGCCAAGCGCCTTCGCCACTTGCGTGTAGGTGCGCGTAGTGCCGAGCGGAATCTTCTGTAACTCCTGCCATACACGCCGCTGGAACGCGGTGGCCTGAACATCCAGCGGGAGGTCCACGCTTGGCGCGTCACCTTCTACTCGTTTCACAATCTCGCGAATCCATTTTTCATGCTCGCCGGACGATGGACGAATATCCGCGCGCGCATATTCCTGGCGCAATTCCGCGACGAGTGCCTTTTCATTCTCGCCCAGGTACACGGCGGAGATGCCGCGTTCGGTGGCTGCAACCAACACATTCCCGAGTGATGAGTCTGCGATAGCGTAGCCGATTTCCATACCCGATCCTCCCTTTCGATAGGCAGCGGGCGTCATGCCCAAATGCGAATTTGTTTTTTCGTAGATGCGGCTCGGCGAGCCGTAACCGCACTCGTAGAGCGCTTCGGCGATTTCTTTTCCTTCGCGAAGTAACTTTTTGAATTGCATCAAGCGGAATGCCTCTGCAAATTGCCTTGGCGATAAACCAGTGGTGCGGCGAAAGGCGCGACGGAGCTTGGCGCTGGAGACACCGAGTTCCCCGGCCAGCATTTCCAGACGCGGACTTTCCTCGTTCGCGCGCGCCAGCAGATTCGCAGCGCGCCGGACCAGGTTTGCGCCTTCCTGCTGCTCCTGGGGGCGGCAACGCCGGCAGGGCCGGTAGCCACTCTGTTCAGCTTCTTTTGGCGAACGAAAGAACAGCGCATTTTTGCGGAGCGGCCGGCGCGCGGGGCAAGAGGGCCGGCAATAAATATGTGTCGAGCGAACAGCAAACACGAAAGAGCCGTCTGCCCGGTGGTCGCGTGCCAGCATCGCCTGCCACAACTTCGTCTCCATCCGTGGTGAAAGCTGGCTGGAGGATTTGGTGAACGAGCTTGTCTTCATGGTGCTTAGACTACATGCACGCTAAAAAGGAATCTATCCGATTTCGTGCGCCGAACTCTCGACTGGTATTGGATTATGCTTCGCCGGGCGTGGGCATACTTTCATCGGCCTCCTTGGCGTCCTTGTGGGGAGCAGTAAGAACCAAAAGGACGGCAGCCAGAATGGTGGCGCTCGCCAGGATGGTACGTAGCGTTAAGGGCTCTCCACCCAATGACCATCCCAAAAAGAGCGCAACCACAGGATTTACGAATGCATAGGTTGCCACACGCGTGGCCGCGCTATGCTTCAGCAGGTATACATACGCACTGAAACCCACTCCCGATCCGAACACGGCAAGATAAAGCAATGCCATCCAGGATCGATGGGTCACCTGCGCCCAGTGGAATCCGTGAAGTTCCCCGCTCAGCGAAGCGGCAATCAGCAAGGCTATTCCACCGGCGAGGCATTGCATGGCTACTCCCAGAAGCGCTGAATTTGGCTGCGGATGGTGTTTGGAGTAGACCGACCCGGCGGCCCAAGCAAACGAGGCAAGCACCAGAATAAGGGTCCCGAAGGGGCTGATGCGATCCGAACCGCCAAGATTCTTGGGCCCGACCAGGAGCACCAATCCACCGAACCCGAGCAACAATCCCGCTAGCACCCGAGCGACTGGCCGACTTCCCCCAGGACGGTGCCAATCGATCAACACCATCCAGAGCGAAACGGTGGCCACGAGGAGCGCCGCTATCCCGGAAGGGACAATCTTCTCCGCCCATGAAACCGTGCCATTGCCAAGAAATAACAACAAACACCCGGTCACGATTGCCGTGCGCCATTGAAACACAGTCGGCTTTTCTTTGCTCAGGTATCGAAACGTCGGATAGAAAACCAACCCGACGGAAAGGTGCCGCAGTGCGGGAAGCAGGAGAGGTGGCAGGGACTCAATGCCAATGCGAATAGCAAAAAAAGTGGAGCCCCAGATGAGGTAAACCGCTGCATACGCGAGATAGAGGACGGTGGGGTTGGCTGACGTAGCATTCGCAGCCAATCTGGCGGGAGACATGTCGGCCGGAGCAGAAGTAGTGCCTGTGGCCATGCTGGACCTGCAAATCGACGATAGCAGGTATTTCCATTGCCCCGAGGGCCATATTGGAAGTGTGAGGTAAACCTGGATTCTTCCAGAAGCCAAGGGTTGCAAAAACTCTATATTGAAAACAGAAATGGTGAGTCTGCTTCTGCCAAAGATACCCACAGGGCATCGGGTTATATCAAGTACTATTACTATGTGTTGGATCTTAGGACACTTCTACCCATTTCCACAGGTTGACAGGCACCTTAACTCATGGCATTTTGGCTTCCCATATCTTCACGGGTGCACGGTTTCGAGTCGGTTCTAATTCGGGGTTCCAGTTTCAGCAAGACCAAGCAAGGCCAGCAAGACCGTTGTACAGGGCAATAGAATTACCGCCATAGTTCTATAATTCTGTAAGTTCATCTCACTGAGGGGCGAGATGAGTGCCAGCAACGCGCTAGCCTGGGATGAGTTGCCTGTATTGCCGCAACCGAACGCTCACAGGGAAACGGCTCCCGCACTCCCGGAAAAACTAATTTCTCCACGCGTGCCCGCCTTGCGGGTGATGCCGCTGCTACGGTCGCCGCAGCCACGGCGATTTGTTCGCGTGCCGACGCACGCTGTGGGAGTGCACCTGGAACACCGCGAATGCCCGCGCGCGTCGCTGAAACTACCTCTAAAATTGCGCAGTGTTTCTGGTGTCGTTGAGAACTATCCCGTTTCTCTGGTGACAAGAGACATCAGTTCCTCGGGCGTCTATTTCCTTTGCCCAAGATCGCTAGTGGTTGGGACGTCGATTGAGTTGGATATCGTGCTGGTCAGCCGGCCCCTGGGATACGGCAACGTGGTGGTCTCCTCGAAAGCTTCTGTCCGAAGGACTGAACCCGCCTACATGCCCGGATGGTTCGGAATCGCAGCGAGTTTCGAAGATTTTGCCTTCGATCGTGACGATAATATCCCCATGCGTTTCTCGGTAGACTAATCCCGCGCAAATCTCATCTTCTCTCCTACGTCCCATCTCACCTCATCCCGGGTTTCTGCTACTCTGGAGTCGTGTCCATCAGCAAACTTCTTGCAGGCGTGCTTTTCGATTGGGATGGCACGCTGATTGATTCCTATCACGCGGATTCGCAAGCTTACCTGGCGATGTTCCAGGAATTGGGCATTTCCTGGGGTCTGCCGGAGCTCGACCAACACTATTCACCGGATTGGTACACCGTGTACCGCGCAGCGGGTATCCCAGAAGCGCGCTGGGAGGAAGCGGACACACTTTGGAGAACGCATTATGCACTCCACCGGCCAAAGCTGATGCGCGGAACACGTAAGGTGCTCAAGCAACTGGCCAGTGATCACAGACTTGGATTGGTCACCAGCGGCGATCGAAATCGGGTTACCAGGCAGCTTCGCGAATACCGGCTGACACGGAAATCTTCCATGCGCGCGTGTGCGGCGGAGATACCGCCAACAAGAAGCCGCATCCGGAGCCGCTGCTGATGGCTTTGAATAAGATGAAATTAGATCCGCAGGAAAGCGTGTATGTTGGGGATACACCCGAAGACCTGCAGATGGCTCGCGCGGCAGGAGTCTGCGCGATTGCGGTTCTTGGCCCCTTCCCAACGGAAAAGAAGCTTCGCGCCGAAAAACCGGACTTTCTCCTGGAAAAGCTGGAAGAGCTCCCTGGGCTATTGCGGGCATTGTTTGCAGTTCCAGCAAAAGCGAAACGGCGCGCCTAATCTCAATGCTTGGTATTCCACCTCAGGGCTTGGGGGGTGGCGGAGGATTCGTAGTGGGTTGCGGCGCGGTCGATGCCGGCGGTGCCGCTGCTTCGCCGGCCGGAAATGGTTTGAAATTTGACCACTTGATGGTCACGCGCACGGGCACATTCCGATTCTTCAGTTTCACGACATCTTCCGCCCTTGAATAACTCGGGAACCAGTATTTTCCGTCCACATTCTCCCGATACGTCTCAAACATGCTAAATGGCAAACTGGAAGGTCGAACTTCTCCTAAATCCGTTATCCATTTCCCATAGGTCTTCACAACTTCAAGATACTTCTGATCGACCCAGATGACTCCATCGAAGAAGGGATGCTGGCGATCCAGTGTTTTTGGGTGAACCTGGAAGATGTAGCATTCCACCTCGTCCACCGTTTCCGTCCCCAGATACTGCAACACATATTTGGGCAACTGGCTTGTCGTGATCGGATAGGCGGGGACGCGGAACAACTGCTGGACATCGTCTGGCTCAAATTGCAGGTACTCAAGCGTCGATTGCGGAGAAGAGATCGCCTTCTCAAAGATCTTGCCGTCACTGGTGCGCCCGGCTTCGTACGTAGCCTGATACTCGCCCAATGGGTGTCCATCAGGCCCAAATTCCTGGATTCGAATCGTCTTCCGGTAGGAATATTGCGGCCGCGCGCCGAAGAAAATGTCTTCTTTTTGCGTGAATCCCTTGATGATCTGCGCGGGCGGCAACGAAGGAGGCGCTTCGGCTTCTGGCACCCCAACGATGCGCTTCACGTCATGTTCCGGAGGTGGGGTGAGCGGGCCCGCCCCAGTTCTTGCGCGGGCAAACGGAACGGAGCAAGCAACAGGAATAGCGCCACGGCCATTGGCTGTGGTCGGTGACAAAACTGAGTGATCGCTTGGGAGATGCCGCTCATTCCAACCAGTTAGATGCGGGCAATGCCATCAAACGCCGCTTCCGTCCATGGCCAGTGTAGCGCAACCGGCGCGATGGGCCCTTGATGTTTTACAGGAATCCGAAAACTCTCTGCTACAATTTCTACCTCGGAAATGGATAGAAACGAAAATCACGCCAGGCGCTTTTTCATTGTAGGGCGCGTCCAGGGAGTTGGGTACCGCTATTTCGTTCAGGAATTAGCGCAAGAACTGGGTTTGCGCGGATACGTGCGCAATCTTCGGGACGGTCGCGTGGAAGTGCTGGCCATTGGATCCGATGAGACATTACGCCTCGTGCGCCAGGCACTGGAGAAAGGCCCGATCATGTCTCGTGTTGCCGAAGTGATTGAGGAACCCGCTCATCTGGATACCCGCTATGAAGATGATTTCACGGTTGAAATGACGGTCTGATGAGGAGTGGAAAGAATGGATGATCTGAAGAAGTTGATTCGCGAGGTGCCGGACTATCCCAAGCCGGGAATTCTTTTTTACGACCTCACGACGCTGCTGAAGGACAAAAAGGGATTCCAGACGCTGATCGACCGGCTGTGTGGCCACTATGAAGGCCACAAGATCGATCTGGTTGCAGGCATCGAGGCGCGCGGGATTTATTTTTGCGCCGGCACTCGCCTACCGCCTGGGAGCGGGCTTCGTCCCGATTCGCAAACCCAAGAAGCTTCCCGCCAAGACTGCAAAAATTTCCTATGCGCTGGAATACGGTACCGATGCTCTGGAGATGCATGAAGACGCCATCAGCCGCGGTCAGCGCGTACTTCTTTGCGACGATTTGCTGGCCACTGGCGGCACGGCAGCCGCTGCTATCCAGTTGATTCGCTCTTTGGGTGGGGTAGTGGATGGAGCGGCATTTGCCGTGGAATTGAATTTTCTGAAGGGCCGTGCGAAATTACCGGGGCTGGATGTATTTTCGCTGATGCAATACGACGCCTAGCAGCCACTAGGATTAATCCTGTGAGCCAGTGTGCAACATACTGCACGACTATTTCTTGAGGCGATGCCGCTGGCGAATCGCTTCGAACAGGACAACGCCCGTAGCCACGGAAACATTCAACGATTTCACTGGGCCTGTGGTGGGCAGCGAAACCACAAAGTCGCAGCGCTTGCGCGTCAGTTCGTGCAGACCTTTGCCTTCGCTTCCCATGACGATTCCCGTGGGTGAGGTGTAGTCCACTTCGGTGTAGGATTTCTGCCCCTCTTCATCGAGGCCAACTAGCCAATAGCCCGCTTCCTTCAATTCCTCCATGGACCGCGCAAGATTCGTCACCTTTGCGACGGGAAGGTGCGCCAGAGCGCCGGCGGAAGCGCGCGCTACCGTGTCCGTTAGTCCTGCAGCACGGCGCTCCGGAATAACCACGCCGTGAGCCCCCGCTGCGAGGGCGGTGCGAATGACGGCGCCGAGGTTGTGGGGATCTTCCACGCCGTCGAGCAGCACAATCAGTCCGGCCTGGCTCTTGGACTGATTCGCGCGATCCAGAATATCTTCGAGCGTGGTGGCAGCGCGCGCGGCAGCGATGGCCACCACTCCCTGGTGATCGCGAGTATTCGCCACGCGATCGAGCTGGCCGCGATCTTCAAAACGCACCGTGACGCCGCGCTCGCGCGCCAGTTGCACGATCTCTTCGACGCGGGAATCCTGGCGGCCTTTGGCGATGAGGATGCGGTCAAATGTGCTGCCCGCCTCCAGCGCCTCACGAACTGTATGAATGCCGGTAAATCGATCCATGGCAAGTAAGTTTACAGTTTTCAGGGAACAGTTGACAGAGAGCGATCGCTAATCGAAGCGCGAACAAAACTCAAGGATACGCGTCCGTGTGGACTTGACGGCTCACCGCGAATCCAAGCGCCGCAGCATCGTCGAGCAGCAGAATCACGCGGTCGAGTTCGCCCTCACCTGCCCGTCCCGCCAGCGCCAAGCGGATAGGATGGAACAAATCGCGGCCACGAAGATCGAGGCTTTCTTTTAAGGAGGTCACCACTTCTTTGAAGCGGTCAGAAGTGAACGGAACGGGATCAAGCAAGAGCAAAGCGAGGTGGCGGATCACCTCGCGGGCAGCGTATCGAGCAAGCACAGCATGGGCATCCACGCGCTTTAGGATTTCCCCCGCGTCATATTCAAATACCAGGCGCAGCAATTCCGTCAGCCCTTCAGCATCCACTGCAAACTGTCCCAGAAGTGCCGCGGCACGTTCGCACCAAGCGGTTTGCTCGATAGTCGGACTCCGTGGTGAGCCAGTCCGCTGGCGAAGAATCGTCAAGCACATCGTTTGCTGAGTAGGAATAAACCGCAACAGGATGCGACTGGATGTGTTCAGAAGACGCCATGAAGAAATCTTATCGCAGATTCCTCGCGTGAACTTGAACGCAGCCCTATCCTGTCCACGCTCTCAGTTCCCCGACAGTGTCGCGACCGCGTGACAGGCAATCGCTTCTCCGCGGCCGACCGCATCCACGCCCTCGTTGGTCTTGGCCTTCAGATGCACTTTTTCGGCAGCCACATTCAGCGACTTGGCGAGGGCTTCCCGCATCTTGGGAAAGTGCGGGCCAAGCTTGGGCCGTTCCAGGATTACGACAACATCGATGTGCTCGATGGAGAATTTCATATCGTCGAGCAGTTTCCTGGACGTGTTCGAGGAACAGCAGGCTATTCGCACCCTTCCACTTTGGATCCGTGTCAGGAAAATGTTTGCCGATGTCGCCGAGCCCTGCCGCTCCCAGCAGCGCATCGCATACTGCATGGGCGACAACATCGCCGTCGGAATGCCCCACTGGCCCTTTATCGAATGGCACTTCGATGCCACCGATGATCAGCTTGCGGCCCTCCGCAAGACGGTGCAGGTCATATCCAATGCCGCAACGGTAGCTCATGCGCTTGTTTTCTGTTCAGCTTGCAGATAGAACCGGGCGAGATCCATGTCCGCGGGCTTCGTGATTTTGATATTCCGCTCGGACCCCTGCACAACGAAGACGTTTTGACCAAGGCGTTCGATTAAACCCAGCTTCGTCGGAAGCGCTCAGGCCTTCCGCCTCGGCGAATGCCTGTTTCAAGCAACCTTGGTTTCGAACGCTTGAGGCGTTTGCGCCAACACCACGCGTTCGCGCGGAATTGTAGCGGTAATCAACGCCACATCCTCCGGCAAACTGGCGCGCTTCACTTCCTTCACCGTATCCATGGCGGGAATGCCAAGTATGGCCGCCTTATGGCGGCGCGCCTGCTCGATCACGCGCGTCACCTGCTCCACGGTCACAAACGGCCGCACGGCATCGTGCACGACCACGAGTTCGGTTTCGTCGCCCACCAACTTCAAAGCCGCCGCAACCGAGCCCTGGCGCGAGTCGGCACCCTTCACCACCCGGACCGGCTGCTTGAACTTTTCCCGGCTGATGCGGGCATTCAGCGGCTCCACGTTTTCTGCCCGCGTTGCAACTATGATTTCAGATACCAGCGGACAGGCCGCGATGCGCCGCAGGCTGAGAATGACAATCGGCACGCCGTCGAGTTCAAGAAACTGTTTGGGAGTTTCCGCGCCCATGCGCGTTCCGAGTCCTGCGGCAGGAAGAATGGCAACGATCTGGCTCATGGTTTGAAAGCAGTCCGGCTGAAGCGGAGTCTGAGCGGCTTAAGCCGGGTTGCAGAAAATTGAGTGTACCTCAACCCATGGTCGGAAGAGAAATCCAGGTGGACGAGGTTATCTTGGTCTGCGGCGTAAAAGAAAATGGCGTAATTCGGCTAAGTTCGATCGGGATCCGGGAATCCAGGCCGCACCCTGTACCACCGTCGCGCGTTGAGGAGCCTCGGGCCGTGCATGGCCGTTCCCGTTGCCATTGTCCGCGGGAAGAGCGTCGACCGAGCTCGCCGCAGTCCAATTGGCCTTTGCCGCAGACGCTTCGTGGCGTTCCTCCAGGCGGCCAAAAATCATTTTCCCGGCGGGGGTCTGGTGAACCGAAGTAACGATGATATCCACCGTGCGATTGATCAGGCGCCGCGCCCCATCCACCACCACCATTGTGCCGTCATCCAGATAAGCCACGCCCTGGCTCGATTCCTTGCCTTCGCGCAGAATCAAGACGCGCATGGACTCGCCCGGCAGAACCGCAGGCTTCATGGCATTGGCAAGTTCGTTGACGTTCAATACCGCGATGCCCTGCACTCGTGCCACCTTATTCAGATTGAAATCGTTGGTGACGATCTTGCACGAACACCGCCGCGCCAGTTCCATCAGCTTCTGATCCACACCTGTTCCCGCCGCCACATCTTCTTCCAGTATCCGAATCTCGAGCCCCGGCATTTTCTGCATGCGCTGCAACACTTCCAGGCCGCGCCGTCCGCGCTGGCGCTTCAGTGAATCCGAAGAATCCGCAACCAGTTGCAGTTCGTGCAGCACAAAGCGTGGCACTCCCAGCGTGCCATCCAGAAAATGCGTCTCGCAGATATCGGCGATGCGTCCGTCAATAAGGACGCTGGTGTCCAGAAGCTTCAGGCAAGATGAGTTGGCAACAGGCACAGCGACGGAGTGCGGCAAAGGGTAGTGAAAATCGTGCGCTTTGCGGGAGCCAACTGCCAGACCTAAATATCCAAGAGCGAAGAGGGAGGTGAATTCGAAGAAGGACTTGGTGGGTTCAGGCTCAGCAGTACGGGAAATAACCAGGGTAATGAGGAGGGCCGCGAGAAGACCGAGGACCGCGCCGATCATTCCCCCCATAAGCCCGCTGATCTCCGCGCGGCGCATTCGCAATTCAGCCAGCAGAATCACCATGGCCATCAGAAATCCAAGACCAGCGGCGGGGAGCCCGTGAGCCCCAAACGGACTGAGGGTGTAACACAAAGCGACGGCCATGCTGATCAGGGCGATGCGGGCCGCCCAAAAGTCCCAACTCTGGCCCAAAAAGCGCGCAACGCGAAACCCAGGATTGGTGCGTGCGTCGCTCAGCGGGATAGCGAGCTCTGCACATCTGAAGCCGGATGAGTCTGTGGGTAAAAGCGATTGTGGCCCATGAATCCTCACCTTACGGCAAGAATTGACGTCGTTCCGCGAAGAGTGCAGCAGGGCAACCGACTGCAGTCCTCGCAGAACTAGTAACGAGGCTGTTTGTATACTCTCCAATTAGGTAGCTAAGTCAAGAAGAAGCTGGATCTCCCGCAAGATTGCGCATTGCCATGCGCGGCGGCGCGTCCCGCTCATGGCAGGTAGAAGCGCGGCACACGCTGGCTGACGGCGCACAATATGTCGGAGGTAACAGTGCCAATGCTGCGCGCAATCACGTTCGCCGGGTAAACGTTATCTCCGTCGGTTCCGTAAATTGTCGCCACGTCTCCGATGCGCGACATCCGGAACTTCACGTGACGTCCAGTAACGTTACATCCATGGAAATAATCCCAATGATGGGCGCGCGATGCCCGCGAATGTGCACGGCACCGCGATTGCCGAGCGAACGATGGATTCCGTCACCATAACCGGCCGCCATAACCGCGACCCTCGATGGCTTCTGGGCTATCCAGCTTGCGTTGTAGCCAACGCTTTCCCCGGCGGCCACTGAACGCAGGCCGATCAGCCGCGCGCGCAAGCTCATCACAGGCTTCAGCGGAAACTTCGATTCGATTTCGTGACGCCGCTCGATTGGGTCGATGCCCGGGTGATATCCATAGAGAATCGCTCCGGGCCTCACCATGTCTGCCCATGTTTCCGGACGTGCCGCAATCGCTGCGCTATTCGCCAGATGGAGAAGCCCCGTGTCCACTTTTAAAGCGCGCAGGCGATCCACCGCGCTGTAAAACCGTTCCGTTTGCAGGCGGGTTTGAATCCCCGTGGGCGAGTCGTTCAAGACTTCTGAGGATGCGAAGTGGGTGAAGACGCCGTCGAGTTCCAGGTGCGGGCATTTGGCCAATTGCCGCGCGAAACAATCTGCGTCGCTCGGCGCAATCCCCAGTCGGTTCATCCCTGTATCGACCTTCAAGTGGATCGCCACGTGTTTCTTGCCTAGCTTCGCGGCGGCAGATTCGAAAGTGGCGAGTTGTTCGCAGCGATGAATCGCCGGGGTCAGATCATGTTCCAGAAGATTTTTCTCTTCGCCGGGCCAGAATCCTCCCAGGACGAGAATCGGCTTGCGCACGCCATTCTTGCGGATCTCAATTCCCTCTGCCGCTGAAGCGACGCCAAACCAGTCGGAGCCAGCTTTCTCAAGAGCCTTCGATACCTGCGGGCCGCCGTGACCATAGCCGTTGCCCTTCACGATGGAGAGCACCTTGCGCGGCGTTTTCCTCTTTTCGGAGGCGGGATTGATGTAATCGCGAATGGCGCGGTAGTTTTCCGCGAGCGCCGAAAACGACACTTCCGCCCACACAGGACGGCCGATGAAATTGCCTGGATCTTTTTTCTTGCGTTGCATGGATTTTCCTGAAAAATCTAGTTTACGCCATTCCCGCGAACAGCGCCTAAAAGCTGCAGCATGCAAGCGCGTGAGTGACAACAGACTAAAGGCACGAATCAGGCCACGCGATCGTACCAGTGGCAGCAAACCATTGGAATCCGTAATGCAAACCGGATTTTGCACTAACTAACTGATTAGATTATGTTTATTTGCCGCCGCCAGACGGCTTAGAAGCAAGCTGCCGGACATGCCGGCTTCGATTCTCATAGTACGCGCTGTGGATGTCGCGGACGCAGTGTGTCCGCTGTTACATCTCGTCGCCGCCGGCAAACTGCGAGAACGCATCCGGTGCCGCTTCTTCAAATCGCGTCAACCGGCTACGAAATACGAATTTAACCTTGTCGGTGGGGCCGTTGCGCTGCTTGGCGATCAGGATGTCGGCCATGTCGCGCTCTTCGGGCGTGGCATTCAGGTTGAAAAAACTGGGCCGGTAAATGAACATGACCACGTCGGCATCCTGCTCGATGGCGCCCGATTCGCGCAAGTCCGAAAGCTGCGGCCCGCGCTCTTCGCGTTCCGGCGCGCGCGTCAACTGGCTAAGCACCAGCACGGGAATCTGCAATTCCTTGGCGAGACCTTTCAGTCCGCGGGAGATGCTGGAGACTTCTTCCTGGCGGGAGTTGAATCGCCCGCGCGCGGTGATCAATTGCAGATAGTCGACGACTAGGAGCGAAAGCCCTTTGTCGCGCTTCAGCCGGCGGGCCTTCGCGCCGATTTCCAGCACGCTATTCGAACCGGCATCGTCAATCCACAGAGGCGCAGCGGAAATCGTGCCCAGCGCTTCCGTCATGCGCCGCCAGTCTTCCCGGCTCAGATGCCCAGAGCGGAATTTGTGCGCATCGATTTGCGCGACCGAGGCCACCAGGCGCTGAAGCAAGGATTCCTTGGACATTTCCAGGCTGAACACCGCCACCGGCATACCTGCCCGAATCGAAATATTCTCCGCGAGATTCAGCGCCAGCGCAGTTTTCCCCTGCGAAGGACGCGCGGCAAGAATAATCAGTTCCGAAGGTTGCAAGCCCGAGAGCAACTTGTCCAATTCGCCGTAACCCGTGGAAATCCCAGTGACGCTCTTCCCTTCCCGAAAAATCTTTTCCAGGCGCTCGAAATTGTCGCGAACCAGGTCCTTGATCGGAATCAAGCCCGGCTTTCACGCGGTCTTCGGCAAGCGCAAAAATGCTGGACTCCGCGCTGTCCAGAATGACGTCCGCCCCGTCTTCGCCTTCCAGCGCGCTCTGCTGGATCTTATGTGTCGCGTGAATCAGGTTGCGCAGCAGCGCCTTCTCCCGAACGATGCGCGCGTAATGGTCCACGTTCGAAACCCGTGGCATCCCGTCCACCAGCGACGCCAGGTACGGCGCGCCGCCCGAGGCTTCCAGTTCGCCGTGACGGTGCAATTCTTCGGTCAGCGTGACCAGGTCGATGGCTTGCTGCGCTTCCGCTAACGCCACCATCTGCGTGAATACATTGCGATGTTGCGGCAAGAAAAAATCTTCGGCCTTCAAGGACTCGATCGCGGCGTTCAGCGCGTTGTTGTCCAGGATAATGGCGCCGAGGATGGACCGCTCGGCGTCAATATTGCTGGGAAGGGGTTTCTCGATTGTGGAATCGACAGCCATGGGGCAGGAGAAACCCTTCTTATTTTCGCTTTTTCTTCGCTATTGGAGCATTTTTCGCGCCGGAAGGCAAGTGCGGATTCGTTCTTCGGATGTTTGCGTTCCCCTGCGCCGAAGTGATGTGTTGATTGTGCGCGTGTCTTTTGCGCGCGTCAATTGGACTGCTTGTGAATCGCGAAGGAAAACCGGTGAAAAACTTTTTAGCGCGAATGTGGCAAGATGCTGGTGCAAAAAAATGGCGGAGGCGCAAGCGCAATGCAAAGTACACGCAGAACAGGCTCCGGTCAGAAGAGCATGATTTTAGCAACACTGCTACTGTTGACGGCTGGATTTCTGTTCGCAGGTGCGCGCACGATTCACGGCCAGACGACAGGAGTTCGCCTGCGAAGGCCGCCCCCTATGCAGAGGCACAGAAAACGCCAATCGCCAGGCAAAAGAGTGGATCGCGCGTGGTACGCCAGGTCTCGCGCTGGCCGTCGCGGTTGATGGAAAAATCGTCTATTCCGAGGGTTTCGGCTTTGCCGATCTGGAAGAGCGTGTTCCGGTCGTGGCCAACCACAAAATTCCGCATCGGCAGCATTTCGAAGCCATTCACGGCAGTAGGCCTGATGGAATTGGTGCAGTCCGGAAAGTTGGATCTCGATGCTCCCATCCAGAAGTACGTGCCGTCCTTCCCTGACAAAGGCGCTGTGATTACGGTACGCATGGTCGCCGGTCATCTCGGCGGCATCCGCCACTACAAAGGCGATGAATTCAACATCCAGAAACACTACGGCAATGTTACCGAGGGTCTGCAGATATTTCGAAGACGATCCTCTGGTTTCGCCGCCCGGAACGAAATTCAACTATTCCAGTTACGGTTACAACCTGTTGAGCGCGGTGATTGAATCGGCGTGCGGGACAAGATTTCCTTCCCTACATGCAGGCCAAGGTGTTCACGCCGCTTGGGCTGGTGCACACCACGCCAGACCAAAACTCCCAGATCGTGGAACAGCGCTCGCACTTCTACGAATCGGCCTAAAGACGGGCCGATCGAAAATGCTCCCTATGTCGACAATAGCTATAAGTGGGCCGGCGGCGGCTTTTTCTCGACGGCCGAGGATCTGGTCCGCTTCGGCTCCGCCCTTCTGCAACCCGGCATCCTGAACGCGCAATCGCTGAAAACCATGTTCACTTCCCAGAAGACCAGTTCGGGCGAAGAAACTGGCTACGGCATCGGCTGGGGCATAGCCAAAACCCCAAGCGGGCAAACAGATTTACGAGCACTCCGGTGGATCCGTTGGGTGGCACTCCCAATTGATCCTCTATCCGGACACCCACGTCGTCGTTGCTCTGGTCACGAATCTGTCCGGCGCCGACTGGAAGCGCGAAGAAGTAGAAGCTGTGGCGGAGAAATTCGACGGCACTCCAGAAATAAAAAAGAGGCACGATTACTCGTGCCCTCCGATTGAATTCTGGTCGCCCTCCGATGAGCTAGGCTTCTTTTTCGACGTGAATCTTGATCTCGGCAGTGACATCGCGGAATACCTTCACGGTGACCGGGTATTCGCCCGAGCGCCTTCACGGGATCCTTCAACTGAATCTGCCGCTTATCCACTTCGAAGCCCTGCGTCTTCAATCCATCCGCGATATCGGCCGTCGTCACCGAGCCGAACATCTGGTCGTTCTCGCCGGTCTTGCGGGTGAACTTCAGCGACACTCCCGGTCAGCAATTCGGCCTGCTTCTTTGCAGCATCCAGTTCCGTCGCGGTCTTCTTCGCCAATGCCCCGCGAATGCGCTCCAGCGCCTTCATGTTGCCGGGCGTGGCTTCGATGGCCAACTTGTGCGGCAAAAGAAAATTGCGGGCGTAACCGGGCTTCACGGTCACAACGTCGCCGCGGTTTCCCAACTTTTCGACATCTTCTTGAAGAATGATCTGCATATGAAATCCCTAGCTCCCTTTCCTGACCTTTAGGCCTTCGGGGCCTCAACCACGGGAACTACCACGCGAGGCGCCTGGGTTCCCGCCGCGCTGCCGGCAAACGGCAGCAAAGCGATATTGCGTGCGCGCTTGATGGCCACGCCGAGCCAACGCTGGTGACGCGCGCAAACGCCCGTCATCCGGCGAGGCAGAATCTTTCCACGTTCCTGCACGAACTGGGCAAGAATGTCCGCGCGCTTGTAGTCGATGAAGTCCATCTTCTCGACACAAAACTTGCAGACCTTCTTCTTGCGGAAATACTGGCGCTTGCCGCGAGGCCGCCCGCCTGGTCCACCGGGACCTCCGGGTCCGCCTTCACGACGTCCTCCGCCCCCACCACCATGCCCACCCTCGCGACGGCCCCGCCGCCACCTTGTCCACCGCCACCTTCACGCGCTTCACGCGGCGCAGGCCCCGACGGAGCGGCTGCTTGCACTGGTTTCTGTTCCTCTGACATACGTTCCTACCTTTCCCATGTGCTCCGGGCTTCCTCAGCGGAGCTATCTCAATCGAATCTTTTGCCGCGCGGCTACACTATTAACAGGCAGTTGCGCGCCTGCACATCATTCCGCAACTGCGGCTCAGCTCGCCGGGGGAACCTGTTCGGTCTGTGCCGCGGCCGGGGCCGGCGCAGGTGTGCGGCGCGGACGCCGTGCAGCGCGCACCTCACGCTTGTGAGAGAGTTTCTTCTGCCGCTTCAGGTCCTCGTCGAGGCGCACGGTCTGATACTTGATGATCGAGTCCGCACACCCAGGCGGCGCTCTAGTTCGTGCACCAGTTCGCCGTGGTTCGTGCGCACCTGTTGATAAACGTAAATGCCTTCGCGGTGTTTCATCACTTTATAAGCAAGCTTCCGCGTGCCCCAGTGCTCGGTCTTCTCGATCTTGCCGCCCTTCTCTTCGCAGGCGTGCTCGAGAGACGTGATGACCTTCTTGATTTCCTCTTCCGGTGTGGCCGGGCGGGCAATAAAGATCAGATCGTACAAACGCTCTTCCATGATGACCTCGTTTCTTCCTGTTCCGGGAGCGAATCCCGGCAAAATCGTTACTCGTGCCTGGCGGATAATCCGCCCTTATCCTGCCTGTTCCGCCGGCGGCACCCGCCGGTTGAACTTGTTCATGGCCGCCGCCATGCCCTGCGCCAGCAGCAACTCCACCGCATCTGCTGCGCTTGCTACCATTTCCGCGGCTACTTCCAGTTCTGCCTTCTTCATCGGCCGTAGCACGTACGCCGCAAGATCGCCGACTGGATGGTCCGGACCGCATCCTAACCGGAGTCTTGCGAACTCCTGCGTTCCCACGGCGCTGGTGACAGACTTTGCGCCGTTGTGCGTTCCCGGACGCCCATGTTCGCCGATCCGAATCATTCCCCAGGGCAAATCCCGCTCGTCAAACATCACGAGCAAGTCCTTGGGCTCCAACTCATACTTCTCCAGCAAGTCCCGCACCGAGATACCGCTCAGGTTCATGTACGTTTGCGGCTTGGCCAGAACGATTTCCTCTCCTGCCACCTTACCGCGGCCTACCAGAGCCTTGCCCTCGGGCCGCTCCACGCGGATGGACGCGCGATTCGCGATTTCGTCCGCCGCCAGAAATCCAAGATTATGCGGCGTCCATTGATACTCCGGGCCAGGATTGCCAAGGCCAACAATGAGCCGCATAGCGCTTCGCACCAGACCGGCGAAAAAGAATTACTTCTTCTTTTCCGGCTTCTCCGCCTTTTCTGTCTTTTCGCCTGCCTCGGCGCCTTCTTCGCCTTCCACTTCTTTCTTGCCCTTCTTGATGACTTCGGGCTCCGCGGGTGTTGTTCCAACCACAGCCGCTTCCACGGGCTTTTCTTCCTCGACGCGGAGAGCCACGACGTGAGCGACAACGCTGTTCGCCTCCGTCAGCAACTTGATCTTGGTCTTATCCAGTGGCAGATCGGAAGCGCGCAAGCTCTGGTTCAGAGCGAGACCGCTGACATCCACCTTGAACTCGGTCGGGATGTCGGCAGGCAAGCACTCGACTTCCACTTCGCGCATTACCGTTTCGAACACGCCGCCTTGCACCTTTACGCCCGTGGGCTCACCAAACGTATGCACGGGCACCTTCACCTTCATGCGCACGTCCATGGCGATGCGGAGAAGATCCACGTGCAGCAAATGTCCGCTGACTGGATCCACTTGCCAATCCTTCACGATCGCGGGCTCCTGCTTGCCTCCCAGATCAACCTGGAACAGCGTATTGTGACCCGTTTCCGATCGTAGAATCGCTGTCACCTGCTTGGCGTTCACCGAGAGTGGCAGTGCTTCACCCTTTCCGCCATAGAGCACCGCGGGCACATTGCCTGACTGGCGCATCCGGCGCGCTTCGTTTTTGCCCCGTTGGGAGCGGGGCGCCCCTTCAACAATAATTTGAGCCATAGCTTCTTTCCTTCCGTGAAATCTCTTCCGGCCTGATCGCGCCGGACAAAATCAAATAAACAACTCGCTGATGGAAGTCTCTTCGTGAATCGATCGAATGCCACGGGCGAGCAAATCCGCAACACTTAAAATCGTGACCTTCTTCAATTTCCTGGCCGCTTCCGAAACAGGAACCGAATCCGTGGCCACAACTTCCGAAATCGCTGAATTCTCGATGCGCTCAACCGCCGGCCCGGAAAATACCGCATGTGTGCAAGCGGCAAAAACCTGTGTGGCTCCTTCACGAAGCAGGGCATCCGCGGTTTTCACCAGCGTGCCCGCCGTATCGATGATGTCGTCCACGATCAGCGTGCTTCGTCCCTTCACGTCCCCGATCAGATGCATCACTTCCGTTACATCCAGGTCCACGCGGCGCTTGTCCACGATCGCCAGCGGCGCATCCAACTTCTTCGCAAATGCCCGGGCGCGTTCCACTCCGCCCGCGTCCGGCGAAACCACTGTCAGATTCGGCAGCTTCTTGTTTCGAAAGTAATCCACCAGCACCGGTGAGCCGTACAAGTGATCCACCGGCACATCGAAATACCCCTGAATCTGCGGCGCATGCAAATCCAATGTCAGCGCGCGGCTGGCCCCCGCGGTTTCCAGCAAGTCCGCCACGAGCTTTGCGGATATCGGAACGCGAGGCTTGTCTTTGCGGTCTTGCCGTGCATAACAGTAGTACGGAAGCACGGCCGTAATGCGCCAAGCCGATGCGCGCTTGAACGCATCGATCATCAGCAGCAGTTCGAGCAGGTGGTTGTCCACCGGATAACTGCACGGCTGCACCACGAAAACATCCGCGCCGCGCACGTTTTCCAGAATCTGGAAATAAATCTCTCCGTCGCTGAACCGGCCAAGGAGCGCCTTGCCGAGCGGCACTTTCAGATGCTGGCAAATCGATTCCGCCAGGATGGGATTCGCGGTCCCGGTAAATATCTTGAATCGCTCGTCGTGCACGGCACGCCTGCCCTGGTCACCGCTCTGCGGCGACACACTGCATGGATCTGCAGCCTGCGAGATAATAGGGTGTCAGAAACACGGAGAGACGTTGCAGTTTAACCCACAATCGCGCTTTTCAGCCAACGCGCATACCTTGCACGCGAGATACTCTCGCAAACAAAGGTCTGATCTTGCGGGAACCCGACAACGGCTCGGCGCGCCTTCGCTGGGCTCGGGAAAACTCCAAACACCGCCGAACCGCTACCAGCCAGCAAGGCTTCTGACGCCCCAACCCGGAGCAGCGCCCGCTTGATCTTCCCAAGTCGGGGGTGGCGCTGGAAGACAGCCGCCTCGAAATCATTCGAAAGGCTCTCTTCCTGCGCGCTCCAGCACAGAGCACAGAACCCATATAGCTTATGGGCTGCCGCGGATTTTGTCAACGAAGCCAATTCCGGCGCGTGAAGCCATCGATAGGCGTCTGGCGTCGGCACATGGATGTCTTTCGGCGAGACGATCAGCAGGCTCACCTTCGGGATATCCGGCAACGGGATAAATCTCGTCACCTTTGCCGACTCCCAGAGCTCGCCCGCCGAAAAGAAAAAAGGGCACATCCGCTCCCAGGCCCGCGGCGATGGACATCAATTGCGCGGCGTTCATCCTTTTCTGCGTGAATCGCAAGTATCCCAACAAAGCCGCTGCCGCATCGCTTGACCCGCCCCCCAACCCTCTCCCGGCGGGGATTCGTTTCTCCAGCAGAATCTCTACCCCCGCGCGCACTTTCAATTCTCGCCGCAATGCATCCACCGCGCGATACACCAGGTTCTTCTCCAGTGGTTCCTGGGAAAGCGTTTCATTGCCTTGACGGTAAGACTGATCCCGGGCTGGCGTGAACTGCGCAGCCGCAACGTATCGTGAAGAGAAACAGTTTGGAAGATGGTCCGCAGCTCGTGGTATCCATCGGCTCGTTTGCCGAGGACTTCGAGACGCAGATTTACTTTTGCGTACGCCGGGATCCGGACTTCTTTCATTGGTGGGCTCAGGGTTTTGCGTCGGGCGCCGGGGCCTTTTGCGCCACGCGGTGCTTCATCTGGCCGAGTTTCTTTTCCAGCTCCGCGACTTTATCGCTTTCCAGGTCAGAGGGCAATGATTTGTGCCAATCCGCCAGAGCCTTTTCCCACTCCGCTGCGGCTTGCTCTGTGCGGCCCTGCTTCGCGTAAACATCACCCAGGTGCGTGCGGATGGTGGGGTCATTTGGTTCGCGCTGGACCGCCTTGTGCAGATTTGTCTCTGCTTCGTCCAGCTTGTTCTCTTTGAAATAGACCCAGCCCAGGCTGTCCAGGTACGCGCCGTTGTAGGGGTCCTGATCCAACGCGCGCTGGATCATCTCCTGCGCTTCATCCAGGCGAATGCCGCGGTCGGCCAGCATATAGCCATAATAATTGAGCGCAGGAGCATTTTTAGGGTTCATCGTCACGACTTTTTTGAACTGTTCCTCGGCTTTATCGTATTGCTGTTGTTTCTCGTAGATTGCGCCAAGCAGGAAGAACGCCATTTCATTCTCTTGCGGTTCTTTCGCCAGGGTTTCCGCTTTTCGGACCGTGTTTTCGGCTTCCGCATAATTCCGCCCGCGTTCATAGATCTGCGCGATATTCAAATAAACATCGCGATCCGAGGCTGTCCCTTTCAGCGAGCTCTGCATCATCTTTACGGCTTCGTCGGTCTGCTGATTTTCGCCCAGCAACATGGCATAACTCGCGCTGATCGCCGCATCATTCGGATATTTGGCAATCGCTTCTTTACCGGTCTGCAGTGCCTTGGTCATGTCCTTTGCCTGGTGATAAGTCTCCATTAGCAAAAGCCGCGCGCGCCGATCCTCTTCATCACCCAAATGTGCCAGCTCTTGATAAGAATTGATGGCGGCCGGGATATTTTGTGTGTCGCGGTAGAGCTGCCCGAGTTGCTGGAAAAGAATCGCGAGCGTACGCCGGCGTGACGGCAAGACCGTCGATTGCGATTTCACCCTGGTTAAGGCATCGGTAAGCACGCGAATCGCATCCTCATACCTTCCTTGCGACTCGTAAATGATGGCTTCGTTGTACAAGACATCCAGGCTGCCCGGAGCGTACTGCTTGGCCTTCATCAGGCTCTCTTCCGCCTTATCCAGTTGGTGCAGTTCGCGGTAGATCTGGGCCAGGCGCAGATAATTGTCGGAATCATCCGGCATCACATCCACCAGCTTCTGATAGACCGACTAGCGCTTCCGGATATTTTTCTTCAGAGAGCAGTGTCTGCCCCAGCCCGCGCAAATGGCTCAGCTCCGAGGGATCCAGTTCGACGGCCTGGCGGTAGGCCTTCTCCGCTTTCCCATAATCTTTCGTTTGTGTGTAGGCATCTCCGAGCAAATCGTAGAGCGTGGGGGAAGGGTTGCGGGCCGTCGTGGATTCCAGGAACTGAATCGCTTCTTCTGCTTTGTTTTCGTCCAGCAGCAATTGCGTCAACTGCTCCATCGCCGCATCATTCTCCGGATCTTCCTTCAGCATCGCACGGAGAACCTGTTCGGCCTTTTCCGGTTCGTTGTGCAACCGATACAACCTCGCAAGCCATAGCGCGGATTCCTGATCCGCGGGGTCCAGCCGGTGTACAGCGCTGTATTCCGCGATCGCCTTACTCACCATTTCCGTCTGCACGCCAGAGCCGTTGATGTCGCCCAAGCTCTTCAGATAAATCCGCCCCAGCAAACGGTGCGTTGCCAGGTCATTTGGGTCACGCTTCAGAATTTCATTTGCTTCCAACACGGCGTCATGTACGCGCTGCGCTTTCCAGTACATTTCCGCCAGCCGCTCACCGATGATGGGCGACTTGGGATCTATCGCATAGGCACGCTTGTACGCTTCAATGGCTCGTGTCGCGTATTCGCTCTGGCTGGTCTGTTCGTACTGCAATTCGTAAAGGTGACCCACGGTGAAGTTGTAGTAAGCCTCCGCGCGGGGAGACATTTTGTCCGGGGCACTGGGTGTAGCGCTACTGAGGGCCTGCCCCAAGGCCGGCAGAGTGGCCAGTGCGGCGACGGCGAGACTAAGGGCAAAGCGTATGGTCTTCATAAGTTGTCCAGGATGGTAAAGTATCCCATGCAGGAGGAACGCGGGTCAAAAAGGAAAAAGAAGGAGTCTCAAAGATCATGGGCCCACAAAACTGAGATGCCGGCAGGAGGAAAAAGGGTGGGAAAAGAAAAAGCTTGCATTCCTACTGTATTTCCGCAATTATCGAAATATGTCCAAGCCTGACCCTCTCCTTGTTACCCGTTCTGCCGACCGCTTCTCCGCGCTCGGCGCTGAGCCCCGGCTACAAATTGTTCGACTTCTTCTCTCCGCGCATCCGACGGGCATGGTCGCAGGGGAAATTCAGGATGAACTCAACATTCCCGCGTCCACACTCTCTCACCATCTTGAAAAACTCCGCCAGGTCGGCCTGGTCTCCGTGCGCCGCGCAGGCACGTTTCTTTGGTATACAGCCAGCACCGACGCGCTCCGCGAAGTACTTGGCTTTCTCTACGACGAATGCTGCACGAGGAATCGCGCGGTCCCCGCGGAAGCCATCGTCCAAATCTCGAAAGGATAGGAAAAGACAGTGAGCGACAAGTGGATTCAAGAGGCAGTGAAGGAAAAGTACGGAGCGGCAGCGAAGCAGGTTTCTGCGGGCAAGACCGCCTGTTGTGGCGGTGGCGCGGAGCTTAGCGGTTGCGATCCAATAACCCGCAATCTTTACAACGAGGCGGAGAAGGCAGGGATTCCCGCTGGAGCGGTTGCGGCGTCGTTGGGTTGTGGCAACCCGACTGCCTTAGCGCAATTGAAACAGGGAGAAGTTGTCCTCGATCTGGGTTCCGGCGGCGGCATCGATGTCCTGCTTTCCGCAAAGCGTGTGGGTCCCACGGGCAAGGCTTACGGACTCGATATGACGGATGAGATGCTTGCCTTGGCGCGCGAAAATCAGAGAAAGGCGGGCGTGCAGAACGTCGAATTTCTGAAAGGCACCATCGAGAATATCCCGCTCCCGGAGAACTCTGTCGACGTCATTATCTCCAACTGCGTCATCAATCTCTCGGGAGACAAGGACCGCGTGATGCGCGAAGCCTTTCGCGTGTTGAAGCCCGGTGGACGACTAGCCGTTTCCGACGTGGTCGTTCGTGGCGATGTCCCCGCTGAAATCCGCAGGAGCCTGGAACTCTGGGTAGGGTGCATCGCCGGCGCGCTCCAGGAATCCGAGTATCTGCAAAAACTTCGGGCGGCAGGCTTCATTTCAATGGAAGTCGCACCCACCCGTGTCTACAAGGTTGAAGAAGCGCGCGACTTTCTCACTGCCGCTGGTCTGGACCCCGATAAAGTGGCTCCGCTGGTGGAAGACAAGTTCATGAGCGCCTTTATCCGCGCTGAGAAACCAGGGGCTGTGGCCTGCTGCGACTCCTCTTGTTGTGGATAGGATCTTTTCTCCATGCCGGCCCAATACAACGTTCTGTTTCTATGCACCGGCAACTCGGCGCGTTCCATTCTCGCCGAAACGATTCTGAACCATCGTGGCGCACCAACTTTCCGTGGCTTCAGCGCGGGCAGTCATCCCGCGGGCCGCGTCAATCCGTACGCCCTGGAGCAACTCGAATCAGCGGGCTTGCCCACAGACGGACTGCGAAGCAAGAGTTGGGAGGAATTCGCCAAGCCCGGCTCGCAAAAAATGCATTTTGTCTTTACCGTTTGTGACAACGCCGCGAAGGAAACTTGCCCGATCTGGCCCGGCCAACCAATGACTGCTCACTGGGGCGTGCCGGACCCCGCCGCCGTTGTGGGTTCGCCAGATCAGATCGCCCGCGCATTTCGCGAAGCCTTCGTAACGCTTGACCGGCGCATCGCTTTATTTCTCAGCTTGCCTCTTTCCAGCCTCAGCCAGTTGACGATTAAGCAAGAAGTAGATCGCATTGGCCGTGAATCGTGACTCAATCCGCCGCTCTCTCGGTTTCCGCTAATTCGCGTTCAGCCGCGAACCTGAATGTTTTTGAGCGTTACCTGAGTCTCTGGGTCGCTCTTTGCATGATCGTTGGAGTCCTGCTCGGCAAGTTCTGGCCCACTCTCGTTAGCCTGTTGCGCGGGCTTGAGTTCGGCAGAGGCAGCCAAATCAATCTGCCCATTGCCGTGTTCATTTGGCTGATGATCACCCCGATGATGATGAAAGTGGACTTCACCGCAATTCGGGCTGTGGGTAAGAAACCCAAGGGCGTGCTGATTACGCTGTTCGTCAACTGGATGGTCAAACCATTTTCTATGGCATTGATTTCCTGGCTCTTCTTCCGTCACGTGTTTTCCGCATGGATTTCTCCCAGCGAAGCCAGCCAGTACATCGCCGGCACCATCATTCTGGCTGCCGCACCCTGCACCGCCATGGTTTTTGTCTGGAGCTATCTGACAGACGGCGACCCGGCCTACACTCTGGTGCAGGTCTCTCTGAATGATCTGATCATGCTGTTCCTGTTCGCGCCTATCGTGCGTTTCCTGGTAAGTGGCGCGGCATCGCTTTCCGTACCGTTCCGCGTTCTGTTTCTTTCTGTTGTCGCGTTCATCGTGATCCCCCTTGCTGTGGGCGCAACGTTCAGGGCTGTGCTTCTTCGCCGCAAGGGAAAAGAGTGGTTCGAAAACGTGTTTCTTCCGAAATTCTCACCGGTCACGATTCTCGCATTGCTTGCCACGCTTGTATTGATCTTCGCTTTTCAGGCCGAGAACCTGACCGGCAAGTCTCTTCATGTTTTGCTGATCGCTGTGCCAATTCTTATCCAAGTCTATTTCAATTCTGCGCTGGCGTACGGACTCATGCGTGCATTCAGAGTGGAATACCAGGTCGCAGCACCTGGCGCATTGATCGGCGCAAGCAATTTCTTCGAACTCGCCGTCGCGACATCCATTGCCCTGTTTGGAGCCGGCTCCGGGGCAGCTCTGGCCACCGTTGTTGGTGTACTGATTGAAGTCCCCGTCATGCTCTCAGTTTGCCGAGTGTGCAACCGAACGCGCCACTGGTTTCCGGTACTCCGAGAGCAAAGCCCAGCTCCTACGCGCTAAAGATTTCTCCCACTCCCTTGCCCTCGGCTGTTCGGTAGCTGCTGGCTGGCGTGCGAGTTATGGCAGCAACTGGCTTGCATGAGTGGAGCTCGCCTGCTGGACACGGGGTTCCTGGAGGTGGGCTTCTGGGGTGAGCCGCGCTGGTTCGGCAGCGGTTTCGTGTCGTCGCCGTGGTCCTGCCACCGCTTGGTCGCGCGGACTTCTCCGTGGCCGGGTCGCTGTGTCGTTGCCTGGCCGGGCTCGACATAGCGGCTCTTCTGTGGCTGCGCCGGTGGCCGTTTGTTTCGGCGGTTGGTGTGCTCTCGACCTGTCGGCTCGTCTTTGGGGCGTGGGGCCCCGGGCCGTCCGGTCACGTCGCGTGCGGCGCTGTTTCGCTGGTGTGCCTGGTTCCCCCGTGGTTTCCCGTTGGCCTCGCGTCCTGGCGGCTCCAGTGTCGCACCCTCTCCGCGTTTTCTGTCAGTGGCGACCTTGGTGCTGCGCTGTGGGTGTGGCCGCGCTTCCCCCGTAGGTCTGCGGGTGCGCGTCCGGCTCGCGGTTTTCTTCTGGTGGCTCCTGGCTGTCCGCAGTGTGGCGTGGTTGTCTGCCCTGGCGGGTCGGTCGGTGGTAGTGCTGTTTGGCTGACGGCGTCTCTTGTGCTGGCAGAGAGTGGGTCGCAGGCCTAGGACCGCTTGCGCCGCGTCGTCTGGCTCGCTGCAGTTATCTCCGGCGTGCGGCGCAGCCGCTCTCTCTGGTCCAGTTCTGTTGCGTTTGGGCGCCGCGTAGCAGCCGCGCGGCGCGCCTTCCAGTTCGGCAGTTGTTAGTACCGGAGGAAGCCAGCCGTTAACCCGCGCGTCCTTCCAGTTTCGCGTGGTCTAGCTATAGCTCCAGGAGGCGGTATGGCGCGTCTGTCTCTACTTGCTGCGCTAAACGACAATCTCAGTGCAGGAAGTGCCGCATGCTGGTGAAGACCATGGCCAGCCCGAGCCGATCGGCTGTCGCGATCACGTCGGGATCTTTCACGGAGCCGCCTGGCTGAATCACTGCCGTAGCTCCCGCCTTTGCCGCTTCTTCAACACCGTCGGGGAACGGAAAAAAGGCGTCGGAAGCCACGGCGCTTCCCTGCAGCGATTGCTGCGCTTTCGCAACAGCGAGCTTCACGGAATCCACGCGGCTCATTTGCCCCGCGCCGACACCGAGCGTCGCTCCGTCCTTTGCAAACACAATGGCGTTGGACTTAACGTGCTTGCAGATTTTCCATGCAAAACGCAGATCCGCAAGCTCTGCCTCACTTGGTTCACGCTTCGACACCACGCGCAATTCCTTCCCTTTTAATGTACCCAGGTCGGGTTGTTGCACCAGCACGCCGCCCAGGATGCGCTTCAGTTGCAGTTCCTTGTCGTGATCCAGCCCACCCTGCGGCAATACCAGCAGGCGCAGATTCTTTTTCGCCGCGAAAATATCTTTTGCCTCATCCGCAAATCCCGGAGCGACGATGCACTCCACGAACAACCGCGACACCACTTCCGCTGTTACCGCGTCCACGATGTGGTTGAACGCCAGCACCCCGCCGAACGCCGAGAGCGGGTCGCACGCATATGCCTTCGTGTACGCATCCAGGAGCCTGGGCTGCTCCGCCGCACCGCATGGATTGTTGTGCTTGATGATCACCGCTGCGGGACGCTCGAATTCCGCTACCAGGCTTCGCGCTGCCTCCAGATCCACGTAATTGTTATAGGAAAGCTCCTTGCCCTGAAGTTGCTTCGCCGCCGCCAGGCCTTCTGGCGCGCGCCCCGCAGGAACATAAAGCGCAGCCGCCTGGTGAGGATTTTCTCCGTAGCGCAATTCCTGTTTCTTGCGCAGCGAAACATGAACGCGTTCCGGCAATACCGCGCGCGCGTTCACTTCCATGCCTTGCCCCGTAACCGCGAGGCGCTCCAGTTCCGTGGCAATCAATCCGTCGTAGCGCGAAGTAGTGGCAAACACCTTGCGCGCCAATTCCACTCGCAGGGGCAACGTCGTATCGCGTTTTTCTTCCAGTGCCTGCGCCACCCGGCCGTAGTCCGCCGGATCCGTCACCACCGTCACGCTCTCAAAATTCTTTGCGGCGGATCGCAGCATGGTTGGCCCGCCAATATCAATGTTTTCGATCAGTTCTTCGGCCGTCAGGTAGCCCTTTGCCGCCGTTGCTTCGAAGGGATACAGATTCACCACCACCAGGTCGATCGGCGCGATTCCATGTTCCTTCGCCTGTTTCTGGTCATCCGCGTGATGCCGCCGGTACAACAGTCCCGCCGTGCACTTTCGGATGCAGTGTCTTCACCCGCCCGCCCAGCATTTCCGGCCAGCCCGTGAATTCGGAAACGTCCTTCACGGTCACGCCCTGCTCGCGCAAGAGTTTTGCCGTACCACCCGTCGAAAGAATCTCGATCTTCAGCGCCGCCAGCCTTCTGGCAAATTCTACGATGCCGGTTTTGTCGAATACGCTGAGCAGCGCCCGTTCCACTCCCATGTCTTCCTCCGGTGATGTTCAGAACAGTTTAGTGTACGCGGAGAAGCGGAGTTTCGGAAAGTCTGCGCCTGTGGGAAAAATTGGCGGGAAACAGAATTACGATTTTACCAGCGCTTTCAGCTTCACCTGGCCGTCGATCACTTCCACAACATATTCCACGTCGCGGCAATTCTTTGTTTCTTGCAGGTCTTTGGTTTTCTTTCGAACAAACTCGCTGAAACCGGCCTTGGTCACTTTGCTCGTCTCCTCACCGGCCGCCTGTTTCGCCTGCAAGAACGCGGCGTAAAGCTGCTCCACCTTCTCGGCTTCCTTCTCCGGTTCGGAGCACACCATGCGAAATGCCTTCGAATCTTCGGCATTCACGCCGCCCGCGGGAGCAGACGTCGTGCTCACCTGCACCTTTGCGCGCTCCGCTTCAATCGCTTTTGCTGCCGCGCCAAAGTGCCGCTGCACCTTGCCTTCTTCGCGCTGTGCCAGCCGCTTCCGGAACATGTCCTTATATTTTGCGTAGCTCTGCGAAAGGTTGCTGTACCGGAATCTCTGCGCGTATTTCAATTCCCCACCACGTTCCGCATATCGTTTCACAATTAACTCGATGCGCCACTCGATTTCCGTAGGCGGGCGCTTCCTGCCTCCACCAAAATACATGTCGTACTCGATCTTCAACTGGCGGATGTCTTTCTCGAGTTGCGCCAACTCTTCGTCGATGGTGGCCATGAAGGCAAACTCCCCTGTGCCTCCATGCTAGGAGCACCACCTGCGACCGTCAACCCACAACCCTGTTTCCGCTGCGGATGAAACAACGGACTTCCGTACATCCGCCTGCCCTTCCGGCCAGCCCTGCGTTTCACGCACTCATTGCGGCGCTTTTGCGCCTGTGCTCAAATGTCGCCATGACACTTCCCGCCAAGCGCGCCCCCTCTGACGGCCAGACCGCACTCCTGCGCCAAATGCCTTCAGTGGATGAACTCCTGCAACTGCCGGGTATCGAGAAGCTATGCTCCCAAGTTGATCGAGGATTCGTGGTCGATAGGATCCGCCAGGTCCTTACACAATTGCGGCGCGACATTGCCGCGGGAGAGGCGCCGGCTGAACGAACTCTATCTACCACGGCTCTCGAAGAGCGTATTGTCCACGCCGTTCAACAGGAACTTGCTCCTTCTCTTCAACCTGTCATTAATGCGTCTGGGGTGATTCTTCACACCAACCTGGGCCGCGCGCCGCTGCCAGCGCAATTGATTGAAGAGCTGCGCCGCACCGTCACGCAATACAGCAATCTCGAGTACGACCTCGCTGCCGGCGCTCGCGGTAAACGCGACGTCCACACGGCACGCTTGTTCCAGCGCATCACAGGCGCCGAATCTGCCATCGTGGTGAATAATTGCGCCGCGGCCGTGCTGGTCACACTCGCAGCACTGGCTCGTGGCGGCGAAGTGATTGTTTCACGAGGTGAATTAATCGAAATTGGCGATGGCTTTCGCATCCCGGAAATCATGGAGCAAAGTGGCGCTGTGTTGCGCGAAGTCGGAACAACGAATCGTACGCGCCTGGCCGATTACGAGCGCGCTATCAACGAAAAGACTCGCGTGCTTCTCCGCGTTCACCCCTCTAACTTTCAGGTGACGGGATTTACCGAAAAGCCCGATGCCAAAAACCTTATCGCCCTCGGCCAGCGCAACAACCTACCGGTCGTCGAAGATCTTGGCTCCGGGTCCCTGGTCGATCTCTCAGCGCATGGCATCAGCGAACCCACCGCGAAGCAAAGCATATTCGCCGGTTTTTCACTTGTCCTCTTCAGTGGAGATAAATTGCTCGGCGGACCTCAGGCCGGGATCATCGCCGGCAAAAAAGATCTGGTCGCTCAGGTTCGCCGCCATCCTCTCTTCCGCGCTCTCCGTGTGGACAAACTCACCATCACGGCCCTCGAATGCACGCTGCGGGCCTATCTCCGCGCCGACTGGGATGCCCTTCCCTCACAGCGCATGATCCGGCTCACGCTCGCGGAAATTGCGAAGCGCGCTACAGCATTTCTGCACTCCCTCCAGCCGCTTGTCGCGAGTGCCGATGCGGAATTGGAAATCGCCGACGGCGCGTCGCTGGTCGGCGGCGGCTCGACCCCCGCGCAATCCCTGCCCACCAAAGTCATTCGCATCAGCAGCGCTCGTCATTCCGCCACGCAACTGGAAGCGCGGCTTCGCCGCCCGTCCGCTGGCCTTCCTGTCATCGCGCGGATTGAGGAGGACCGTCTCCTTCTCGACCTGCGCACTGTCTTCCCCGAACAGGATGCCGCGTTGCGCGATTCTCTAGTTGCCGCGCTGCATTGAACTTCTTCATACTCACTTCATGTTGGCTTTTGTCGCGTCGCGTGGCCGCCTGAAACCTGTCAATCTCGGTACTCCCCGATTACGTCCCGGCTGGGCGCTGATTCGCGTTCGGATGGCGGGCATCTGCAATACCGATGTGGAAATCCTTCGCGGCTACCATAATTTTCTCGGCGTTTTGGGTCACGAATTTGTCGGTGAGGTTGTTGCCGTCCAGCACGCTGCCGCCGCTACACGGAAAAAGTGGGTTGGCAAGCGGGTCGCCGGGGAAATCAACGTGTCCTGCACTGCGTATGGCTACAAACCCGTTTGCGATTTTTGCCGACGCGGCTTGAAGACACATTGCGCGCGACGTGCCGTTCTCGGCATCGCCGCCCACGATGGCGCGTTCGCGGAATATCTGGCGTTGCCTCTCGAGAACCTGCACCTTATCCCTTCCAATGTGAGCGATGAGAAGGCCGTGTTCGTTGAGCCACTCGCTGCGGCTTGCCAGATTCTTGATCAGATTAACATTCAAAAGTTCCCATCCGCCGCGGTTCTCGGCGATGGGAAACTTGCGCAACTGATCGCCATGGTGCTGTACGCCTCCGGCACGACCGTCACTCTCTATGGCAAACATCAATCCAAATTGAAGTTGGCGCGCAACGCAGGAATTAGGACGAAGAAAGTTCTTGGCGATGCGCGCGACTTGAAACGAGTGAAGGAAAGTTATCGACTGGTCGTCGAAGCCACGGGTTCACCCACCGGACTCACGCTCGCACAGCAAATCACCGAACCGCGCGGCACACTGTTGCTCAAATCCACGTTTCATGGAGCCGCGCGCGTCGAAACCTGGCCCATCGTCGTCAAGGAAATCACCGTTGTCGGTTCGCGCTGCGGGCCCTTTGCCAAGGCCATTGCTTTGCTGCGCTCGGGGAAAGTGGATCCCACTCCGCTCATCTCGCGCGTCTATCCGCTAAAGGGTGCATCCGCGGCGATTGTTCACGCCCGGAAGTCCGGAGTCATGAAAGTCTTGTTGAAAAACTAGAGGTGTCTTCGCCTCTTTTTCGCATCCTGCCTCTCGAGCCAGTCTGAAATGCGATTCCACGGCAAGAGCCCAACAACAGTCAAAATGATGCCCAAAACGATGCAATCGAGTGTGGGCCTAATTCCAAATCTCCCAAAGCGTTCACTAAAACTCTTTTCCCACCAAATGCCTTGTTGAACCGCCAAAATCCCGATTGTGGCCATCGCTAATCCCGGCAATACAATTGCGGTCCGCACCCGCCACTCGCCTGACTTTGATTTTTCCCTGTGCATGTCTAGGAGGAGTCACTTACAGACGGTTGATGCACGACGCCACGCACGCCGCACCAAATCCGTTGTCAATATTTACGACCGTCACATTCGACGCGCAAGAGTTCAGCATCCCCAGAAGCGCCGCTACTCCGCCAAAACTCGCTCCATATCCGATGCTTGTCGGCACTGCAATCACCGGCACACCCACCAATCCGCCCACCACGCTCGGGAGCGCGCCTTCCATACCCGCCACGCAAATAATCACACGCGCTTCGTTCAACTTGCCGCGATGCTCGAGCAACCGGTGAATCCCTGCTACACCTACGTCGTACACTTCGTCGACACGGTTGCCCATCATCCGTGCCGTCAGCACTGCCTCTTCGGCCACCGGTATATCGCTGGTTCCCGCGGAAACCACAACGATGGTGCCTTTCCCGGTAATCTCCTTGCTCCGCTCAATCGTGATGACTCCTGAGAGTGGATGAAACTTCGCCGCGCGGGTCACTCGCTTCACCGCCGCAAATATTTTCGGGTCCGCCCGCGTCACCAGCACGTTCTGCCGTGACGACTTTTTCTCCACCATCGCCCGCACAATTTCAGCGACTTGCTTGTGCGCCTTCCCTTTTCCAAACACCACTTCCGCAAATCCCTGCCGCAACGCCCGGTGATGATCCACCTTCGCAAAACCGATATCTTCGAACGGCAAATGCTTCAGCCGTTCCATCGCCGTTTCCGGGAGTAGCTTCCGTTCCTCTACCAATTTCAGTATTTTCAGCAATTCTTGGGTGTTCATTCTCTTCAACCGTAACGAATCTTAGCATCTCTCCGGCCAGCCCAGCTAAACTTGACTTGCCGGGAAGCCGCTGCGAGACTGAACGTACCCGCGAAAAATCATGCCTTCAACAAGAGGATCAGTCATTACGGTTGGCGTCACTGGCGCGAGCGGCGCCATATTCGCCCAGAAGACCCTCTCTCTGCTTGAAGACGATGTTCGCGTTTCCCGCATTTATCTGGTCACCACGGAAACCGGCCAGCGCCTTTTCTCCGAAGAACTCGGCATCACTTCCGGCGATCTGAAGAAACTCCCCGCGCGCATTCTAGGCCGCTCCGCGAAGAAGATCGAAACTATCTCCAATAAAGACGTTGGCGCTTCCATCGCCTCGGGTAGCTATCATGTCGACGCCATGATTGTGATTCCCTGCACCATGGGCGCGCTAGCCGCCATCGCCAACGGCATCAGCGACGACCTCGTCGCCCGCTCGGCTGACGTTATGCTCAAGGAGCAGCGCAAACTCATCCTTTGCGTCCGCGACACGCCCTTCAATCGCGTTCATCTGGAAAACATGCTGCGCGCGCAACAAGCCGGCGCCCTCATCATGCCAGTCGTTCCGTCCTTCTACCACAAACCTAAGAGCATCGACGACGTCGTCACACAATTCGTATGCCGTGTGCTCGCCCAAGCCGGCCTACCGCAAAACCACATGTTTCGCTGGACCGGCACCGCCGCCGGGAAACGGACGGAGTCGTAAGTACCGATGGCCAGCCGTATTCGCACCGTTCTGGAAATGATCAAGTTCGAGCACTCCGTGTTTGCGCTACCTTTTGCGCTTACGGGAGCGCTGCTGGCCGCTCGCGCAACGCAGCACGGCTGGCCCACCCTGCGGCAGCTTCTGTGGATCGTAATCGCGATGGTCGCTGCTCGTTCCGCCGCCATGACCATCAATCGCATTGCCGATCGGCGATACGACAAAGCCAATCCCCGCACAAACACACGGGCTCTTGCAACCGGCGCCCTTTCCGTTTCTTTCGCTTGGGTCTTCACGCTCATCGCCGTCGCTGTGTTTTTCTTTGCTGCCTGGCAACTCAATCCTCTAGCGCTGAAACTCGCTCCAGTGGCCATCGCGATCCTCTTCTTCTACTCGTTCACCAAACGTTTCACTTCCTGGTCGCATCTCTTCCTTGGGTTCGCGCTGGGCATCTCGCCCGCCGCGGCTTGGATTGCCATTACCGGCAATCTCGATTGGCGCATGCTGATTCTCTGCGCTGCGGTGACGCTGTGGGTCGGCGGCTTCGATGTACTGTATGCCTGCCAGGACATTGAATTCGACAATCAGGCGGGCCTCTACTCCGTTCCCAAACGTTTCGGCATTGCTAAAGCCCTGCGGATTGCGCGTCTGATGCACATTGGCGTCGTGATCCTGCTTAGCTGGCTCGCCGCCAGCTTGGGCTTGCCGTGGCCGGCCTGGGTCGGCATCGTGGTGGTCGCCGCGCTGCTCGCGTATGAACATTCCCTCGTGAAGGCCAACGATTTGAGCAAGCTCAACGCTGCGTTTTTCACTGTGAACGGCTATATTAGTATGCTGTTTCTGCTGTTCTGGGGCGCTGCTGCAGCCGTTTGGCGGGTTTGAAGGTTTCGCCGTGTGCGAAAAGCGAATTCATTTTGCGACTCCGGGCTGGCCGGGGCATCCTATAGATAGAGAAGACCGTGGCCGAATTGACCATCAGTGACATTTCTTTGAAACCGATTGCCGCTAAGGTGCTCGCCGGCGAGCGCCTTAGCTTCGATGATGGGGTGGCCCTATATCGCTCGCCCGACCTGCTCGCCGTCGGATGGCTGGCCAACTATGTGCGTGAAAAGCGTCATGGCAACGTCACATATTACAACGTCAACCGCCACATCAATCCCACCAACGTTTGCGTCGCGCACTGCAAACTTTGCGCCTTTGGACGCGATCCAGGCGCGCCGGGGGCTTACACATTCGCGCTCGAAGAAATCTACGAACGCGCCGCACAAGGTGTTCGCGAAGGCGCCACCGAATTTCACATCGTTGGCGGCCTCCATCCCGATCTGCCATTCGATTATTTTCTGGAACTGATCCGAGGCCTGAAGCAACGCCATCCCCACGTTCACCTCAAGGCGTTCACCATGGTCGAGGTCCACTACTTCGCCCGCATCGCCAAGCTCACCGTCGACGAAACGCTGCGCAAGATGAAGGAAGCCGGTGTAGACTCCTGCCCCGGCGGTGGCGCCGAGATTTTCCATCCTCGGGTACGTAAAATCATTTGCGACCACAAGGTCAGCGGGCGCATGTGGCTTTCCATGGCCATGAAGGCGCATCGCATCGGCCTGCGCTCCAACGCCACCATGCTGTACGGCCACGTGGAAACCATCGAAGAGCGCGTCGATCATCTCGTGAAACTGCGCGAAGCTCAGGACGAAACGCACGGCTTTGTTGCCTTCATTCCTCTCGCGTTTCACCCGGACAATACGCCGCTTTCGCACATTCCCAAGCCCACGGGCTACGACGATCTGCGAAACATCGCCGTCTCGCGCCTCTTGCTAGATAATTTCGACCACATCAAGGCCTACTGGATTATGCTCACCCCGAGCATCGCGCAGATCGCACTCCGTTTCGGCGCCAACGACCTCGATGGCACTGTCGTGGAAGAAAAGATTTATCACGACGCCGGTGCCAACACCGCCGAATTCACGCCGCGCACCGAACTTGAGCGCCTCATCCGCGCCGCCGGCCGCATCCCGGTCGAACGCGACACGCTCTACAATCCCATCGACCGCTCCAAGCTTCCCCCCATCGTCCCCGCCACCCCTCCGGGCCTCGTCTCCCTGACCTTGAACGCGTAATCTTCAGCTCCGGCCGCTCGTATCTATTCTCATGGAATTAAAGCAAGCAGAATTGTTATAACCTATCTGACGGCCTGCGAATCCAACCTCGCAGTACAATTTCCTCGCCCATCGTAACCTCGCAGCCTAAGGAGAATTCATCATGCAACGTAAAGCTTCCGCAGTTTGGCAAGGCGACCTGAAATCCGGCAAAGGATCCATCTCGACCGACAGTGGCACTCTGAAAGGCACGCAATACTCGTTCAGCACGCGTTTTGAAAATGGCGTCGGCACCAACCCCGAAGAACTGCTCGCCGCGGCTCATGCGGGATGTTTCACCATGGCTCTTTCCGCGCAACTTGGCGGCGCCGGTATGACCGCATCGAAACTCGAAACCACTTGCACGATCTCTCTCGAAAAAGTCGGCGAGGGCTTTTCCATCACCAAGAGCCATCTCGACCTCGTCGCCACCATACCCAATGCCGACAAGGCCAAGTTTGATGCTGCCGTCAAAGCCGCGGAAACGGGCTGCCCAGTCTCCAGGCTATTCAAGGCCGAAATCTCGGTAAACGCGAAGCTGGTTTCCTCAATATCGGCCTGAGGGCCTGAACCCCGCAATGTGAGTACAATGCTACGCATGATTCCTGTTCCAGGTGTGTTCATCGCCGGCGTGGCGTTGTTCTTGATTGTTGTTTGGGACGCCTTCGAAGCCATTATTCTCCCGCGGCGCGTGACCCGAAAATTTCGTCTCACCCGCTTCTACTACCGCTCCACGTGGAGCACGTGGAAAGCTCTTGCGCGCATCATCCCTTCTCGGAAAAGACGCGAGGCGTTTCTTGGTTTTTATGGCCCTATCTCGCTGCTTATCCTGGTCGGGGTCTGGGCGATCGGACTTGTGATCTCTTTCGGTATGATGCAGTACGGCGCGGGTTCCGCCGTCAATCTCACCGGCCAGACCAACAGCTTGTACACGGACCTGTATCTCAGCGGAACTACGTTCTTCACTCTCGGCCTCGGCGATGTTGTTCCCCGCTCTGGCTTGGCGCGATTGTTGGTGGTGGCCGAAGCTGGATTCGGTTTTGGCTTTCTCGCCGCCGTCATCGGCTATCTCCCGTTTATCTACGGTGCCTTCGCCGAGCGCGAGGTCGATATCTCCCTGCTCGATTCCCGCGCAGGCACGCCTCCCACCGCCGGCGAACTCTTTCGTCGCCACAGTTTCCCGAATGGTCACGAAGCCCTGCGCATCTTGCTGAAAGACTGGGAGCTCTGGAGCGCGCAGCTCATGGAAAGCCATCTCTCTTATCCGGTGCTGGCCTACTTCCGTTCCCAGCACGACAACCAATCCTGGATCGCTTCCCTCACAGCGATTCTCGACGCTTGTGCACTGGCGATCGCCAGCATTGAACAGCCCTGCGCGAAACAGGCTGAGCTCACGTTTGCCATCGCTCGCCACGCGGTGGTCGATCTCTCCCAGGTCTTTTCGGCAACTCCTCGCGCATTGCCACATGATCGCCTTCCCCCGAAGAATTGCTTCGCTTGCGCACCAAGCTCACCCAACATGGACTCAAGCTGCGTGACACTCCCGAGGCCGATCGCAAACTCATCGAGCTGCGCGCGATGTATGAACCTTATGTTTACGCCCTGGCAAATCACTTGAGCCAATCACTGCCGCCATGGATTCCCGTTAAAAAGGGGAAAGACAATTGGCAGACAACCGCCTGGGGCCAGACCGCGGGCATGCTCAGCAGCGATGGCGAACAAGTTTTCCACGATGACCATTTCTGATCGTCTGGTATCTTAGTTTGCGAGCTCATTTCTTCTCTGGAGAATTCTCATGAAAGCCATTCAAGTTCACCAATTCGGCGGTCCCGAAGTTCTTGCCCTGCAGGAAATCCCCACTCCCAAACCCGGCCCCGGAGAAGTCCTTGTACACGTCCATGCCGCGGGCGTGAATCCCTATGACACTTATATGCGCAACGGCACGTACGCCGTGAAGCCTCCCCTTCCCTATACGCCTGGTTCCGATGCTGCTGGCACCGTCGAGGCAATCGGCCAAGGCGTGCTCAAAGTGAAACCCGGCGATCGCGTGTACACCGCAAAAACCATCACCGGCGCGTATGCCGAATATGCCCTGGCTCTGGAATCGCAGGTGTACCCGTCTGCCCGAAAAAGTCTCATTCGGACAAGGCGCAGGTCTTTGGGTTCCCTATGGGACGGCGTATACCGCGCTCCATCACCATGCACACGCTCGCGCCGGAGAAACGCTGCTGGTGCACGGCGCAAGTGGTGGCGTAGGTAGTGCTGCTGTGCAATTCGCACGCGCCCAGGGTCTCACGGTGATCGGCACGGCCGGAACGCAGCGCGGCCTTGACCTGGTCAAGAGGGAAGGCGCGCATCACGTCTTTGATCATTCCAAGGCCGGCTACGCCGAGGAAATCCTGAAGGTAACCGGGCGGAAAGGGTATTGACGTCGTTCTCGAAATGTTGGCGAACGTAAACCTCGCTACTGACCTGAAACTCCTCGCTCTATACGGCCGCGTGATCGTCATCGGTAATCGTGGAGAAATCACCATCAATCCGCGCGAACTGATGGCGCGCCGAGCCATGGTTCGCGGCTTTACGCTGTGGGCAGCTACGGAAGCCGAATCCGCGGAAATCCATGCCGCCATTGCCGCCGGGCTCGAAAACGGCACGCTCCGTCCCATCGTCGGCAAGGAATTCCCGCTGAAGGATGCCCCAAAAGCGCACCAAGAGGTCATGGCCCCCGGCGCCTTCGGCAAAATTGTGTCTGGTTCCGTAAGCGGAGTCGTACTTCCTGTTGCGCTCCAAGTCTTACATGCGCTCCGGGCATTGGATGCTAGCAGAACAATCACGACTGCTTTGCTGGCTTCTTTTTGCTTACGCCCAACCCAGGCGTGCAACAGAATCCCCGCGATCGCACCGCCCAGCACCAGCCAGGCGGAATTTACTTTGTAGCGGAACACCAGCACCGCGCTCACGACCATTAGCACATTTGCCGGCACATTCACGATTGCGGCCCGCGCAAACTGCCAGCCCACCAGCGCCATCAATGCCACCGCGGCCGCATTCACTCCGTCCAGAAATGCGCTCGCCACCGGCGACTTCCGCAACTTCGGTCAACAATCCTGCCGTCATTCCCACGTACACAAATGCCGGCAAAAACATCCCCACGGTTGCCAGCACTGCCCCTTTCCATCCACCCAGCAAGTAGCCGATGAATGTCGCCACCGTAAAAAATGGCCCTGGCGTTGCCTGGCTCACCGCAATGGCATCGAGTAACTGCGCGTCGCTCAGCCAGTGCAATTTCACTACCAGGTCTGCGCGCAGCACCGCCAGCAACACGTAACCGCTCCCAACCAATACCGCTCCCACTTTCAGGAAATACAGAAACACCGGCACGACGCCAATCGCCGCACTCGTCCCGGCTGCTCCCGTTCCCAACAAGCTCGCGACCGCGGCCTTGTCCCGCACCAGTTTCTCTCCTTCGCGTATCAGGACCCAAAGCACCCCCGCACCAATCAGCACGATCAGTGGAGAAGCTCCCCACACTGCCAAACCGATCGCGGCGACTGCCAGCGCGCTCAGCCAGACAGTTTTCAATGCCGTTCGTCCCAGATTCCAGATCGCCTGCGCGATCAACGCCACCACCACCGGCTTAATCCCAAACAGCAATCCCGCCACCTGCGGCATCGCGCCATATTTCACGTACGCCCACGCCAACACTGTTACAAGCACTGCTGCCGGCAGGATGAAACACGCCCCCGCCGTGATCAAGCCCGCGAATCCGCCTCGAATCTCGCCGAGATAAATCGCCACCTCCGTCGAACTCGGCCCGGGAAGCAGGCTCGCGGCTCCCAGCAGGTCCAGAAAGCGCTCGCGCGTCAGCCATCGCGCGCCGCCGCACGTAACGCTCCTCCATCATCGCAATATGCGCCGCAGGCCCGCCGTACGCGACAAAACCCAGCCGCAGAAATTCCTTCGCAATCTCGCGAAGAGTTCCTCGGCCTTCGGCTTTATGCGTCGTTTTTTCCATCCCTTCATTCGATACAGCAGAAATCCTCACGCTGCTTGGACAAAAGTAGCGTCCCGGGCTAGCCTTTGTAGGGGCGGCCTTCCGAGGCCGTCCGTCACGGCGAGCACTTGGCAAATCGATCTTTCCGTCAGTGCCCCATCCCTTCCTCGTCTTTACCCTCAACCATTACATGACAGCTTCGCACTTTTTCTTTACTCTATTGTTTCGTCCCCAGCCGCCATGAATACCGCCTATCACATGCAGCGCGTCAACCGCTCCTCCCCCTCGGGGGCAAAAATTTTGCTTTTGGTTTTCTTCTGGCGCTCCTGATTGTCGGCCTTACCGTATGGCTCGCCACCGGGACCGGCCTTCTCTCCCTTTTGCGTGCCTACCGCGGCGGAACCCTGATTCGCATCGACCAGCCCACCGTCGTCCGCCAGATTCAACAGCTCCAGCGCCTGGAAACCGTCAGCTTCACCATGGACAAAATCATTTCCGGTGAACACGACAGCCCGTACCTGCCGAAGTTCCTCGTGAGCGACCGCCTCCTCCTCGTCGTGCACGGCGAAGTTATCGCTGGCGTCGATCTCAGCAAACTGCAGCCTGAGGACGTGAACGTCCAGGGTCAGTCCATCTCTCTTCGCCTTCCAAAGGCGCAGATTCTCGTCACTCGCCTCGACAACGCCCAGACACGCGTCTATTCTCGCGACACCGGACTGTTTTCCTCTCCCGACCCCAACCTTGAAAGCGAAGTTCGGCAGGAAGCTGAGCGCCTGCTCCAGGAAGCCGCCATGCAAGGAGACATCCTGAAGACCGCCGACAACAACGCGCGTTCAACGATTTCGAGCCTCCTCCAGGGTCTCGGTTTCAAAAAAGTGGATTTTCGTTAGCGGTTGGCTATCTCTTCGCCTTCGTACGGACCACCTTCTGAGGCGGTCCGCCAAGCCAGGATGAAGCAGGGCATCAAACGCATCCCATGCCCATTCACGGCAAAGCGCTCGAGTTTAACCGACCTTTTTGTACCTGTACCACCAATGGCCGACCAGCAACGCATAGAACGGCGCGTACACCAACCACTGCATCAGCGGATCGAACTTAAACTCCCCCAGAATTCCGTAAGCAATCAACACGTTGTAAGACAGAAACTGCAGCACCGTCACCATCAGCCAAGCTGGATTTGGAAAAAAGCATAGCAGCGGCACAATCCAGGTGAAGTACCACGAATACCCGTTCGGCCCGAACGCCAGTATCGTCCCAATCAGAAGATAGGCAGCGCGCGCTGGCTCTTCCTTCTTCCATGCCAGCCACAGCGCCAGTCCCCAGCTCGCCAGGCACGCCGGTCAGGGCTGGAATTCTTGTTTTCCCACCGGTCACCCAATCAATCAGTGTGTACAGACTTGCGTGGTAGTTCTTCCACGTCGCTTCGTAATACGTCATCGTTGCGCGAAACATTCCTAGCGCATTCCAATACGGCGCCAACACCAGCAGCCCCGCCACGCCTGCCAACGCTACAGCCCACCATCCTGTGCGTTTCTCCGGCCAGCCTGCCTTGCGAATCCACACTGGCAGCAGCACTGCAGGAAACACTTTCGCCATGGTCGCCAGCATCACCGGCGCACTCGCCCACGCCGACCGCTTCTGCACCAACGCCAATCCGCCCACAATCCCCAGTAGCGCCAAAATATCGTTGTGTCCGCTCCCCGCAAATTCCACGATCACTAGCGGATTCCACGCATAGATCGCCACGCGAAACAGACCTGTCCGTTCTCCCTTCGGAACATCCACGCCAAAATCAACATCACCAACATATCCGCAGCGGCAAATGGTGCTTTGAATGCGATGGGTCCCGGAAAGAATTTCCATGTCGCGCGAAACACCAAGTTCTGTCGCTGGCGGATAAATCGCCGGAACCTCCCTTCCAGGCATCACCTCGTAATACTTGTCTCGCAAATACGCCAGCCGCGGATCGTTCGGCGCAATTCCGTACGGATTCCATCCATGCGCCTGGACCTTGGCTTCCCAGCGGTATCTCTGCAAATCATCGGAGAGCGTCGGTTCCATCGGCCAAAGTGTTGCGCGGAATACAATCCCTCCGAAAATGAGTAAAATAAATGCTGTGCGCGTTGCCTCGCGTCTGTCCGAACCCGTACAACGCAATCAGGTATACAATGCCTGCGGCGAGCCCTAGTTCGATGAACGCGATGGCATGGTTCTTGAGGTAGTACAGGTGGTGCATCCCCAGATAGCAGGCTTCCAGCAATGTGCCTGCTCCCAGCACCAGCCCTATTTGCAGCGCTTTGGATCGATTTTCAGATGCCATTCGGAGATTTCTTAGTCTTGTTCAATCTGGCCTCCAACTCTACTCGCCGCCCAGCAGAGCCCGCTGAGCCATTACTGGCACAAAATCACCGACCGTACCTTCAGTGGCGTCTATCACGCCAATGCCTTTGATCTCGCGATGATGATTCCTTACTTCCTCGTTCTCTTCATCCTCGCGATGTATGGCATGCATCGTTACGTCCTGCTTTACGAATATTACGCTTACCGCAAAAACGTTCCTGGCCCACCTCCGCCCGTCATCGACTGGCCAAAGGTTACTATACAACTCCCCATTTTCAACGAACGCTACGTCATCGAGCGACTTGTCGACGCCGTCTCTCTCTTTGACTACCCTCGCGAACTCCTCGACATCCAGGTCCTCGATGATTCCACGGATGAAACTCGCGAGGTCGCTCGCGCCTGCGTCGAACGTCACGCCTCGGCGGGCCTCCCCATCGTTTACATCCACCGCACCAATCGTGAAGGATACAAAGCCGGCGCGCTCGAAAATGGCCTGCACACGGCCCAAGGCGAATATCGTTGCCATCTTCGACGCCGACTTCATCCCGCAATCCGATTTCCTCCGCCGGACCATTCCTTATTTCGTCAATCCGGATGGCGGCGAAAAAATCGGCATGGTGCAGACCCGCTGGACGTATCTGAATTCCGACTATTCCCTGCTTACTCGTGTCGAAACCATTCTTCTCGATGGCCATTTCGTCATCGAGCATGGTGGCCGCTCCCGTCGCGGCACATTCTTCAATTTTAATGGCACCGCGGGCGTCTGGCGTCGCGCCGCCATCGATTCCGCTGGTGGTTGGCAGCACGATACCCTCACGGAAGACACCGATCTCTCTTACCGCGCCCAGCTCGAGGGCTGGAAATTTCTGTATCTCCCCGAAATTGAATGCGCCTCGGAACTTCCCGTGGACATGAACGGCTTCAAAGCGCAGCAAGCCCGTTGGGCCAAAGGCCTGATGCAAACTGCGAAGAAGATCCTTCCCCAGGTCTTCCGCTCAAAAGCGCCCTTCTATGTGAAATCCGAAGCCTTCTTCCATCTCACCGCCAATATCTCTTATCCGCTCATGGTGCTGCTCTCCACCATGCTTCTCCCCGCCATGATCGTGCGCTTTTATCAAGGCTGGTTCCAGATGTTGGTGATCGACCTGCCGCTTTTTCTCGCGTCCACTTGTTCCATCTCCAGCTTCTATCTGGCGGCTCAAAAAGAGCTTCGCCCTAAAACCTGGCTGAAGACCTTCCTCTACATGCCGTTCGTCATGGCCACCGGCATCGGCCTCTCGGTTCGCAACGCGCAAGCTGTTCTGGAAGCCATCGCGGGTAAGAAATCCGAATTTGCCCGTACTCCCAAATTTAAAATTGAAGGCAAGACCGGCACGTTCGCGGCCAAAAAATACAAAAACAAATCCGGCTGGATGCCTTACTTCGAAATCACCCTTGGCCTATACTTTTCCCTCGCCATTCTTTACGCCATCACCAACGAAAATTACGCCACGGTTCCTTTCCTCCTGCTCTTCGTTTGGGGCTATCTCTATACCGGCTTCATGTCGCTCAGCCAGTCCTGGTTCGCACATCTCCGTTTCGGCGTCAACGCGCCCGAAATGCGCCCCGCTTCCACGGGCGCTCCTGGCTTCTGATTCTGCCGCCCCCCCCTCTCTGTTTTCCTACATTCCCCAGTGGCGAGACTTGTTCTCATTCCTCGAAACTTTAAGAGTACCCTTGCGCTACTCATCTCCACACGAAACAATGGTTCTTGGCACCCCTGCGATGACGCGTCTCCGCCATTCTGTCGAAGAAATTGCCAATGCAATCACCCACGGGGTTGGGTTGGTGCTCAGCGTCACCGGCTTCGTGGTGCTGCTCGTTTTGGCCGCATTGCGGGGCACTGCCTGGCACATCGTCGCTTGTTCGATTTACGGCGTCACTCTAATTTGCCTCTATACAGCTTCCCTGCTTTACCACGCGGTCATCTCCCCGCGATTCAAGCGCGGGCTGCGAATTTTTGATCACTCCGCGATCTATCTGTTGATCGCCGGGACGTACACACCTTTCCTGCTTGTGAATTTGCGTGGGCCTTGGGGCTGGTCGCTGTTCGGAGTGATTTGGGGACTCGCGCTCGCCGGTATCCTCTTTAAATTTTGGTTTGTGGAACGGTTCGGAATTTTGTCCACTGCCGTTTATATCGGTATGGGGTGGCTGGTGGTGGTCGCGGCCAAGCCGGTTATCGCCCACGTTCCGTTCACCGCTTTGATCTGGTTATTTGGGGGCGGGCTCGCCTACACCGTAGGAGTCATCTTCTACGCTTCCCGGCGTATTCCCTATAGCCATGTCATCTGGCACGTATTCGTACTCGCCGGGAGCATCTGCCACTATTTTGCAATTCTCTCGACAGTCATCCCACCTCATACCTAGCAGCCTGTGGTGAAAGTTGGGTATTTGATCGGTAACCTGAAGTAACTTGTTTCCGTTTGTGTTTTTCGTAGAATGCCATTGAATTCTTGGAGAAGTGCCGATGGGGATGGGAACACGAAGGCGGCGACAACGGCAAGAGCGGTTGTGGATCAGTCATAGTGAGCTGGTGAATGGGCCGGCGCATCCTTTTTACAAGCGGGTGAATGAACTGTTGGAAGCAGGACGGTTCGACGAGTTCGCGGAGAAAGAGTGCGCGAGATTTTATGCCGAGAACAATGGGCGACCATCGGTGGCGCCGGGGATCTATTTCCGATTACTGCTGGTGGGATATTTTGAAGGGATTGATTCCGAGCGAGGGATCGCCTGGCGAGCGGCCGATTCCATCGGGCTGCGGAAGTTTCTGGGAGTGGGGTTAGACGAGCAGACGCCGGATCATTCGACGATCTCGCGGACGCGACGGCTGATTGAAGTGGAGACGCATCAGAAAGTATTTTTCTGGATTTTGGAATTGCTGAGAGATCAAGGGCTGCTGAAGGGCAAGACCGTGGGAATCGACGCGACCACGCTGGAGGCCAACGCGGCGATGCGATCGATCGTGCGGCGAGACAATGGAGAGAGTTACGAGGAATTTCTGAAAGGGTTGGCGAAGGAATCGGGAATTGACACGCCGACACGTGAAGATCTGGCTCGGTTCGATCGCACGCGGAAGAACAAAGCCAGCAACGAGGATTGGGTCAATCCGCATGATGGAGACGCGCGGATTGCGAAGATGAAAGATGGTCGGACACATCTGGCGCACAAAGCGGAGCATGCGGTGGATTTGAAGACGGGCGCAGTTTTGGCGGTAACACTGCAGGAAGCCGACCAGGGAGATACCACCACGGTTGTCGAGACGCTGGCGCAAGCGGGTGAAAACGGCGCGGAGTTGATCAGGACAGAAGAACCGAGTGGGAAACCAAAAATGCATCTGCAGGGCATCGAAGAAGTAGTCACCGACAAGGGCTATCATAGCGGCGAGACACTGGTGATGCTGAAGGATGCGGAAGTTCGGACTTACATTCCGGAGAAACAACAGAAGGGTCAGCGGCATTGGGACGGCAAGGGCGAGCAACAACAGGCGGTCTATGCGAACCGGCGGCGCGTGAACGGTGCGTATGGAAAGCGGCTGCTACGGAAGCGCGGTGAACTGATCGAGCGAAGCTTCGCGCATTGCTACGATACCGGCGGAATGAGAAGGACCCATCTACGAGGGCACCAGAACATTCTCAAGCGACTGTTGATTCATGTCGGCGCGTTCAATCTGAGCCTGATCTTCCGCTCTCTGCTGGGCTCCGGCACTCCGCGAGAGTGGAAAAACCGACAGTCATCGCTGCTTTTTGTGCTTCTGCTACTGTTCCATCGCTATTCAGCGCTCAAGAGTCGCACAAATCTTTTCTTTTTGCGGCCCCAACCTGGCCGGCCTCAAAATGAACGCTATCTCAGATACAAACTCCGCCACTCAGGAAAGTGTAGTTCCGCCACGGGCTGCTAGGCAGCTGCAATTTGTTATTTCCCTTTTGCCGCTTCATCCAGCCAGTGTTGCAGAATCGGCTGGTACTGCGGCTCCACTTCCAGAAACACTACGCCTGCTCCCATATTTGGTTGCGCGTAAATGATTCGCGCTTTCGCGGCAAAGAGTTGCTCGTCCGCCCAGATCTTCAGGAGGATGAGCGTATCCACCGGGAACGGATTCATCATGTCCAGATAACACCCATGCAAACTCAATTCGCTGACCCGCGAAGCCACACGTACTTCCGATTTCAACTCGAACAATTCCGCGCTGGCAAAGAAGACATACCTGGGCGTGCGACGTTTTTCTCGTTCCACGGTGCCTCCTTGGCTGGGGGCTGACTCCTCTATCGTAGTCCTGCCGGGCCAACTTTGCTTTTCCGCGCGAGTGCCCTGTTCCAATCTTCACAACGTACTCTCCATTCCGTGGCAGCGCTCTTCGACTTTGTTGTAGCCGAGTCTCGGGCCGGTTCTAATCCTAGGTTGGAAATGTCGGTAGTTCGAGATTTTGCGGCGCTCCGGCTCGCCGCCACTCAGAAAGTTCACGACACGGCCAGCACCAGTAGCGTTACATCGTCGCGCCACTGGCCGCCCGTGAATTCAGCCACGGCCTCTAAAATTCTCTGCTGTAATTCCCTGGCCGAGCACGTGCGATTTTGCTCCAGAAGGCCCAGCAGCCGCGTCTCCCCGAACTGCTCGCCCTCGGGATTGTCCGCTTCCGTCACCCCATCGGTGTATAGAATCACGCGGTCACCCGGCGCCAGTTGCGCCGATCCCAAATCGAATTTCTGATTCGGAAATACACCCAACACGCCGCCGCCTTCCCGCAAGCGCCGGTGCGTTCCATCGCCACGCAACAGGTACGGCGGATTGTGTCCCGCGCTGGCATATCGCAACAGCCGTGTGGGGCCATCCAACTGTGCGTAAAAAAAAGTGATGAAACGGTCGCTGGTCATATTCCTGCATAGCAGAGCATTCAGCCGCGAGCACAAGCCATCGGGCTGCAGGGATGGAGAAGCCAATCCGCGAACGGCGGCTTGCAGGTTAGACATCAGCAGTGCGGCGGAAAGTCCTTTTCCCGCCACGTCGGCGATGCACAGCCCCAAGGCTTCATCGCCGAACGGCAGGATGTCGAAGTAATCGCCTCCTACCGTCAGCGCCGACTGCCACGCGCTAGCTATCTCGTAACCCGGAAGCTGTGGAATCTCTTTCGGCAGCAGTCCTTGCTGGATCGCGCGGGCATCGGCGATTTCCTGTTCCTGGCGCTGCAGCTGAATAATCATCTCCTGGCGTGCTTGGTTTTCCTGACCAGCACGACGGCGCGATTCGCGGCGTTCGCGTCCCAGGGCGATCTGTTTTTGCAGGATCTCGAGCAGTCGCTCGTTGGTCCAGGGTTTTTCCACAAAGTCAGCAACGCCGCGCTGCATGGCCTCGACGGCCAACCCGACCGTAGCCCAGCCTGTCATCACTACCACCGGAGGCAGGTTTTCGTTCTTCTGCAGCACGGTGAGCAGGTCCAGACCTTCCTGGCCCGACGTGGAATTCCGGGCATAGTTCAAGTCCATTAGCAGAACATCGAATTCATCGCGAGCAAGCGCTTCCAGCAAATCAGACGACGAAGTCACGCCTCGGGTCGTATAACCGTGGCCTTTCAGCATCAAACGCAGGGCATCGAGAATATCCTGCTGGTCATCGGCAATCAGGATTCGCTGCTGCGAGGTTTGGACATCCATAGGGATCTCAGCCCCTTTCTATCCGCATCCTTACCGGGCGTTTGGAGCATTATTCCCTGATGTTCGCAGCCGGGATGCCAGTACCATCGGTTCCTATCACACTGATTTGGGGTGGTTTACTGACAATAGAAAGCGCAAGGAGCTACAGCGCATGGTCACTTGCGGGAATGGCCATCCCGAAATCGGACAGGTCCTCCGGGGTCTATTTAGGGTCCATCGCCAAAACCCGCCTTAAGAATTGACGCCTTCCAATCCATTCAGGGAACCTTCGTGAGAAAGGATTCGACCGCAAAACGGTCGGGATTCACTTCCGACGCGTCGCCCGGTTGCCGCTGCCACCGAAGAAGCAGGCCAGGCCGAACAGGTAGCCGAAGTTGTACCAAGCTCCATTGTTGTGTACCTCGTAGACATTGAGGTTACTTTTGAACAGCGAGGCCACAAACACGAACGGCGCAATAAAGCCCTGCCAGAGCCCAAGCCAGAAGCCTGCTGCCCCGTCATGTTCGGTCGCGGTTCCTTTGGACTGGTTGGGTCCAGGAGCACATCCAACTAGAATGCTCAGCAACAGTAGGACAACCACAAGCAAAGTCAAAGAGGATTTCATCGCAATTCCTCCTTTACCTATGGTTACGAAGCATGGGCAGGAAAAGTCTCAGAATGATCGCAGATAGTGCCCGCCTCTTTAGCAGCGCGGTTCTGCAGAATGAGCCTGGACCCGAGTCTCCTTCAATGGCGTTTACCACGACCTATTCGGTTGCTGACCTTTGACAACACCTTGAGCGTAGCGAGCAAGTCTGAATTTTCGAATGGCAGCGGCAGAAACATACACACACAATCTTGTGCGCGAAGCTGCTCCAGCGTATCGTTGAAATCTTGAATATCCATTGCTGCGACAAAAAGAACCGAGCAACGCGACTGGCGGGAGATGCATAAGCCGATGTCCACACCAGATATTTCCGGCATCAGCACCATGACAATTAGAATGTCAGGAGGATTAGCTTCCGCTTTGCGAAATGCTCCGTCAGCAGAAAGCGCAGTGTCTGTCTTATACCCGAAGATTCTCAGAAAAACGGAGAAATACCTGACGAGTGCTTTTTCGCACCCGACGACAAGAACTCTATGTTTCGCATGAAGCGTTGCTGTCACGACAAAGCTCGGTTTGAATGAGACCGGTTTTACCCCTTTTCAGCACCTCGTACGCCGAGATGTCTGTTCAGAGGGTCCGTTGGCATCGGTCGCTGAAATCTCCCCTAATTCTCCTGTTTCCGCCGCATCCACAATCCTTTCCGTAAGTCCTTTGCTTGCCACTCTTGCGAAAAACAGGGAGAGGGTGGGGGGCGCATTATGTTTCCAATTCCCCCCTCCAGCCGAAGTACTTCGTGCACTCACACCCTCCGCCACGCATCCTGTACCCAACATCAGCTACAATCTCCCTTTTGCCCCATTGCCCTGGGGCAAGCCAAGGGGTGAGTGGATGAGTGGTCCGCAGCGTTTGTATTGGTGCAACACCAGGAAAACCAGAGGCAGCGCCCGAATCTTCAGCTTACTGGCAATTTTTTTCGCGGCTTTCGCGGCCTCGCCTCCTGCTGCCGCGCAACAACGGCGGGATCGCGAGCCCAATTCTGTCTACGCTCAACGGCGCGCCAAGCTTGCCGCGCAAGTCGATGGACCTATCCTTCTACTAGGTTTCACGGGCCGGGAAGAAGACTCGCAATCCTATGTGTTTTCACAGGAGGAGAATTTCTATTACCTCACCGGCCACAACGAAGAGGGAGCCGCGCTGCTTCTCCTGCCCGGCGGTAAAACCTGGGTGCCCAAGCCGGGGACCAGAGAGAAGATGAAGTCGTCTATCGTGGATGGCGGGCTGGCGCCGGAAATTCTGTTTCTCCCGGCCAAGGACACCCGCAAGGAAGTCTGGAACGGTGTGCGCATGTCGCCGACAGATCCCGACATCAAACCAAAAACGGGATTCGCTACGGTTCTTCCCTACTCCGAGCTGCGCGCCATCGTGGAAGTCCTGGCCCAAGAATTCCCAACTTTTTACACCATACCCCCTTACCAGCATGAGCTGGGCGGCTATCCGCATGAGAAAGAAGTAGTAGACTGGATGAAACTCGCGGCGCCCCAGGTCACGCTCAAGGATATACACAGAAACATCACCGATCTTCGCGTGATCAAATCCCCCTCGGAAATCACTTTGCTCCGCCAGGCCATTGATCTGTCGGTTGATGCGCAAATTGCGGCCATGAAAATGATGCGGCCCGGCCTGTGGGAGTATCAGGTTGCCGCCAAAATGGTGGAAGTGCACGCTATGGGCGGCTCGGAGAGCGAAGCCTACGCGCCCATTGTTGGTGCGGGGCCGAATTCCACCGCGTTGCACTACGACAAACTCTCGCGCAAAATTCAGGACGGTGAAATCGTGGTGCTCGATGTCGGCGCACAGTACTCCGGCTACGCCGCAGACATTACGCGCACCATCCCGGCCAACGGAAAGTTCACACCGCGACAGCGTGAGATCTATGAGATTGTTCTGGGCGCACAAAACGCCGCACTCGCGGCGCTGAAGCCCGGAGCCATCATGGGCTGCAGAGAGAAGAAAAACTCATTGTTCAACGTCGCATATAACTACATCAATTCCCACGGCAAGGACCAGCGCGGCAAATCACTGGGCCAATATTTCATCCATGGCCTGGGCCACAACATTGGCTTGGACGTTCACGATCCCGGCGATCCCTGCAAACCTCTGCAGCCCGGCATGGTCGTCACCGTCGAACCCGGCATTTATATTCCCGAAGAAAACCTCGGCGTCCGCATCGAAGACGACGTGCTCGTCACGGAAACCGGCTACGAGCTTCTCAGCCGCAAGCTGACACGCGACCCCGACGAAATCGAAAGGATCATGGCCGCAGCCGCGAAGCAGCGCGCCGAGGCGGACAAATCCGCTGCCAATCAAGGGCTTCCCTCAGCTGATTCAACGACTGACGCAACTCAAATTCGCGCCCTGATTTCAAAATATGCGAAATCCATCGACGATGCTGACACCAGGCTTGGCTCCGAAATCTGGCTGGATTCTGCCGATGATTCTTTTATTCATCCGCGCGGCGAAGCTCGCGGCTGGGATGACATCAAGCTGAATGTCTATGAACGCTTGATGGGGGAGCTCTTCTCGCAGCGGGATTTGCAGGTTCGCGACGTCACCATCCGCGTCTATGGAGGCGATTTCAACTGGCATTTTGTCGCCAAATGGCGGAGCAGCGGTTCGGCAGTAACCACCGATGGCAGAGAAACGCAGGTTTATCGAAAAATGCCCGATGGGGGATGGCGTTTGGTGCATGTTCACTACTCCGCTCTGCCGGTTACGGGGAATCGCGAAGGTGTCTGAACGGATGACGCGGCGCAGACCCGGACGCTGAATCAGGACCGAAGCGGATTGACGAGATAGGGGACAGGCTAGAGCGAAACTGCCCTATTGGCACAATTGTGGTGCGGCGTATCTCATCCGTATGCAACTCTCATTCGGCGAGGAATGACTATTCCTCATCCTAGACACTGGCTGCCTCTGGCGGACCTCGCGGGTTATCGAAAGTAGTTAGTACTAGCCATGTCCGATTAGGCTACACAGGAGTCAGCACTCGTCTATTACCAGATGGATTCGTTTCCCTTCCATGGCTTCCAAAGCAGCAAACTTCCGATCCACGTGTGGTTGTGAGCGAGGGGCACCTGAATGCAGTTCACAACACTTCCCGGTTGGAACGCCACATGTAGGACAGGGGACGGAGGATGCTTGTTTGGGCGTGAGTTCGCTCTTCTTCATTTTACGAGAATGCAATTGCACCCAGTCGCTGATCTGTACAATTTTGGACACGGCCTAGCCTCAGTCACATAAATGCCAATAACGGACCCGTCCATTGCGCACCCCGCTCAAACGGACGCCAATAACAACTTCCGATTACCCGCGATACGCTTTACTGTCTTTTGATCAGTGGTTGAGTTCTACGTTCGGTGGGGGTCTCCCGGTTGAATGCGGAAGTCAAACAGAAGGCCCGATGTACGATCGGGCCCCTCCGATTTTTCCGCAAAGCAGGAATAGCTACCTAGAGGAGATCGCGACGGCCTTGACTTTGGCAAGTTCAGGGACGACGCCGAGCTGCTGCATAAGGCCCAGGGCGTCCCAGTTGACAAAGCCTTCCACCATCTTTCCGCCAGCGAACCGAGCGATGGTTACGCCCGTGATGGCGAACTTTTCCCCCGTTGGCGCGATTCCGTTCAACTCACCATTATGTTGGCCCCGGCAGGACCACCGAGCGATTACGGTTTCGCCTTCGGCGATGATGTCCTCGATCGTCAACCGCATGTCGGGGAATGCTTCGCGATAGAGCATCACTCTCTTCTTCTCGCTCTCAGGGCCTCGCCCAACATCGGGCGTCGAGGAATCATGGTGCGTATAGCTAGGAGCAATGAGTTCGTCTGCCACCCGCAGATTACCCTTGTTCCAAAGTTCATCAAACAGACGACGGACAGCAGTTTTGTTTTGTTCTGACATATGGGTTCTCCTCTTTTGGTAATTCGATATTCCTCCTCGCATTAAGCGAGTCGGGCTTGAGTGGTGTAACTGGAACCGCTGACGTCTTGGATGTGCAGACCTGTACGTCGGACAGGCAGGTGGGCCCCGCGCAAAGGAATAAAAAGGAACCGAAGTGGTTCTGCCCTCTTAGAGCTCGATGCGGTGCTTGGCCCTTAAAGAAACTACGTTTGGACTACGAAGCGGGAGTCTCGCCTCAAACGGCGAAACCTCAAGATGATCCTGTTCCGATAGAGTGTGCGTGTCAAGGGACAATCGAAACTTTCTTTTGCGTAACGGGGACTCATTGCCTGAGAAGTGGAAGACTGGGACGACGTTCCCTACCGTAGCGTCAGGTAGCTGCGATTTAGTCTGGGAGAGGACGGCTCGAAAAGAAGCCGCCCTGGAGTTGCTACTGTTGGTTTGGTGCCCAGAGGCTGTTAACTGTTCTTATTGCTTGTCGTAGACAGCGGAACTGGTCGTTGGTTGGCCGTCTCCGTTGGTGCCCTGTGCCGTAACAGTCGTGACTTTCCCGTCTTTGGAAATTTCACTTTTTGCGGTACCAATCACCTTGCCGGCTTTTGTCAAAGTGGCTTCAAACGTGTTGGCATCGATGCGTTTAATCGAGATGGCATCTGCGCCACCGGGCATTGAGCCAGTGATGGGGGATTCCTTGCCGTCAAAAGCAACCGTAAAACTGTAAGCGACGCCAGTTCCTTCTGCGCTGACTCCGTCGAAGGTGTATTTCACGTTATCGCCCTGCGCCTCAAGTGTGCGCGTCAGGCTCTTTGGTGCCTGCCCGGGATTGTATTTTGATTTCTCAACATTGAGCTTCCATGTTCCGACCGCTGGATTGGTTTGCGCGAATGCGGGGGCGCAAGCAACGGCAGCTAAAACAAAAATAGACGGCAATTTCAACAATCGCATGATATTTCTCCTTAAGTCCTATCGGATACTTCAGCTAGTCATTCCAATGAGGTGACCGGCGAGGGTGAGATACAGTCGGGCCCGGGCATGGAATTCGACTGCGTCTTTTTTTTCTCACTGTCTGGTTTCCTATTCTAAGTATTTTCTCGATCGCAGGCTGTTCTGTTTGACACACTTCTACAAAGACCTAGCGCCCGAAGGCAGGTGGATATGATAGAGTACCCCTACAGAAACGTCCTGTCTGTCCCCTTAGACAAAATTGCTCAATTCTGCAAATGATGAGGGTTTCCGCAATGGCACGCAAGCTGATATGGATTGAGAGTCAGAATTTTCAGGGCTTCGGCTGCTCCAACTGTAACTGGGTCTTTCAGCCTTCTGGTGTGCTGGCCGCCGAATCATTGGACAAAATGAAGAGGGATTTCGAAGCCCAGCGTGACAAAGAATTTACTGCCCACATTTGTCAGGGACACTCAAAGTCGACCGTGCCAACCAGCAAGTGGCTCGTATCGGTCGTTGCAGAGCTGACACTCGCTAAATCGCCCACTCTAATTGCAGCATCGACAACGGGGGGCACCCCGTTTGGCAGGAAGCGGCCCTGACCCTCGACGATGCGATTGCGCGAGTGCAACAACTCGGGTTGTCCCGCTCGGGTCAATTCTTCATCCATTCCAGGAAAACTGGCGTTGAAGTATGCATGATGGTCAAGCGCTCGGCAAACAAAGGAGCCTGGTTTAAAAGCCGCTCAAACACCGTCAGCGTTCGGTACCGCCCCGGTCGAATGAGCTAACCCGACATTTGAAACTCGTTCGAACTCAGTGGGTATCTGAAGCGAATCATCTGAATATAGACACTGGGGCGCATTTAGTCCATTTAGTAGTCAACTGTTCATAGGCCCGTTTCATGTTGGGAGGGCACAGACACCTCGATCCTGGTCCCCTTCCCGGGTTCCGACTGAATCTCGAATTGCCCACCCAGCAGTCGTACACGTTCTCCCATGCTTGGGATGCCCAAACCCACTTTACTGCTCCTCTCCTTGGTATCGAAACCACTGCCTTCGTCGCATACGGAGAGAAGCAATCTGTCCCCGTCCTTGCGCAAACTCACTCGGGCCTGCGAAGCTCCACTATGCTTCCTTAAATTCTGAAGGCCTTCCTGGACAATACGGAATAAACATAGGGCCACGTTGGGAGACACGACACGTGGAATATTCTCGGAAGAAAAATCAACTTCAATGCCCTGCCGGGCAGTGAACTCCTTACATAAAGCATTTACCCCCGGGGCAAGTCCCAGGCTCTCAAGCGCGGATGGATGCAGACGATGGGATACTGTGTGTAGATCGGCACCGAGCTCGCTGGCTGAATCATAAAGTTCGTGCAGTTGTTGCTTGGCAGTCTCTGACGAGTCAGGTAACCCCTCCGAGGCGTTTTCCAATCCTAACGCGAGCAGGGCCAGGCGCTGACTAAAATCATCATGGAGTTCCGACGCCAATCGTCTCCGTTCCATTTCCTGTGCGTTGATCAAAAGGCCGCTTAGCTGTAACTGAGATTCTCTCGCCTGCTTGAGTTGCCTTCGGCTGAACTGAAGATAGACGGTAAGGGTGGATAGACTGAGGATGATAAGCAGCCCACTGATCCAAATCCATTTGGTGCGTTCCCATATGGAGAATTCGCGGAAAATCACCATGCTTCCGCGTGGAAGGTCGCTTTCCTTGAATCCCCACCGCCGCAGAGCTCGCCAATTGAACAGATAGACATTGTCGTTCCTGACGACAGGGATTTCCTGCGGTTTCACGCCGTCGAGGATCCTCAGAGCCATCCCAGCAGCAATCTTACCGTCGGCAGCCCAGCTCACCACATCGCCGCCCACCGTTCCGTTACCGACATCTACGTCATCCATTACAAAGACAGGTGCGTTCGCGGCATTTGCAACCATAGGAACGGATTGGGTTGCGTCAATAAAGTGTGCTCCCGCAGCATCCTCCATAAAGGACGTATGATAGACAATCGTGTTGCTCGGCAACCGCCTTAGTCGTTCAAGGAGCGCAGGCATCTCAAGGTTCGTGAGGTATGTGAACTCGAACTGCGACTCGTACTTGCGCAAACTTTCCTTGGTAACGGCCTCGAGGCTCCGGTCAAACGCTCCGCCACCACCCACGACAACCACGTGCTTGGTGTCGGGTTGCAAATGCAGCGCCGCGATCAGTGTCTTTTCTGGCTGTGGCACCCCCCAAACACCGGTAAAGTAAGAGTCCGGCTTCAGCTGGTCTAGCATTCCCCGCGTGCTGCCGCAGAAGACGATCGGGATGTCCGGAAATGACTTTTGATGCCACTCGACCATGAACTTGAGAGATGCAGGTCCGACGGTAATGATCACATCCGGTTTTCGGTCTGCGTATTTGCGAATGTACCATTCACGGAACTTGTGCTGGGAAGGCTCATCTGGAAACAAGCTTGCCTCAAGATTCTCGTTGTAGAGTTCGATCTGGTATGGAGAACTCGCTAGACCAGCGGCGATGGCCTGATCTAGAATCGCAATCCCGGGCGACGAAATAGAACCAAAGTCATTGAAAATGAGGACTCGCCGGACTGCCTTCGTTTGCTGCGCCACAATCGATTGCGGAAAGAGAAAAGCCGCGACGACGACTAGAACCAGGGCGAACCTTGCCTCTCCTGATCTCCCTCTATGACGATGGTCAGAATCGTGCCAACGCTGGCGGCAAGGTTTGCCGGCCAAGCAGTGCTCGACTGGAGCGGTCATAAGAAACCTCCAGGGCGATTCTGACAAAGCGGTCCGGTGATCATGAATATAGCACTGGCGAGAACTCCGGGCCTAAGTTAACATCTCCCAAAGTCAAAAAAAAGATAAGTTCCTTGTGTAACTGGCACGAGTGGGTAGTCATTCTCCTTGCCGCCGTCATCGCTGGACTCCAATGAGTCACAATTCACAAGTCGCCCGTCATCCGCAGCGTGGCATTTTGTCGGCAGGGCTAATAGCCATGGCAACGCTGCTTTCCACCAGTCTACATGGTCAAACAAACTCCACCGGCGCGCTGGCCGGCGTGTCGCTAGACCCATCCGGTGCCGAGTTGCCTGGTGTACTTTTGCGCCTCAGCAATCGGGAAACAGGCCGCACCAAATCAGCAATTTCCGACGCGCACGGAAGGTTCAGTGTTCTTCTCCTACCCCCTGGCACGTATCAACTGCAAGCAAGCAAAACCGATTTCGATTCTCTGAATCTTACGGAACTGCACATATCTCTTACCGAAACGCTCAGAATCGAACTACGCCTGCAACTTGCAGCACATGTCGAGCGTGCCATGGTTTCCTCCCAGCCGGTGATGGTTCAAACCGACAGCGCTGCCTTGGGACGAGTGATTAATGAAAGCTCAGTCAGCAACCTACCACTGGTGACAAGAAACTTCGCCCAAATAGTCGGGCTTTCTCCTGGCGTAGCTGTCGGGGTGTACAACGCCGGAGAACTTGGGCTCGGTGGGACCGCGCTGTCTCAGATCGCCAAATCCAATGATGGGATCTTCGTGCACGGAGCTCGCTCCTACGATAACAACTTTCAGATAGACGGGGTAAGTGTTAGTGACGTACAGGGGAGTGCGGCAGGGAGCGGAGGAATTCCTGTACCTAACCCTGACAGCATACAAGAGTTCAAGGTGCAGACCGGACTCTACGATGCAGGTTATGGGCGTTATGCTGGTGCCAATGTAAGCTTGATCACAAAAGCGGGTGGCAACGATCTCCATGGCACCGTCTTTGAGTTCTTTCGGAACGAGGCTCTCAACGCAAACGATTTCTTCCTCAACCGAACAGAGCAACCACGCCCTGCCCTCAAGGAGAACCAGTTTGGGTTTGCGCTTGGTGGGCCGATTAAGAAGGAGAAATTGCTTTTCTTTGGTTCGTATCAAGGAACGCGCCAAGTTAACGGCGTAGCTGGTGGTCAGTCGAGGATTGCCTGTACCGCCAGCTTAAGCCAGCCGCCACTAACCAACGACCGATCTCCAGAGGCGCTCGGGAAGTTGTTTGGCGGCATGGCAGGTGCCTTAGGTGGAGTTGCCGTTAAAGCGGACGGCTCCAATATCAATCCCGTGGCTCTGGCCCTGCTAGATCTCAAGCTCCCCGACGGATCTTTCTTGATTCCAACTCCACAAACTGTGGATACAACCAAGCCCTTCGCCCAGCAGGGTTTTTCAGCCTTTACGGAACCCTGTCGTTTCAACGAAAATCAGTTTTTGACTAACGTTGATTACCTGACAAGTGCTAACAGCAAAATCTCCGCTCGCTTCTTTCTTGCAGATGATGATGAGACGATCACGTTTCCCGGAAATGGGCTCAACCCGGCGGGTAACATACCTGGATTCCCGAGCCCGAGCGATTCTGGCTTTAGAGTCCTCTCCATCGCCCATACCTATACTTTCCGCAACGGCTGGCTCAACGAAGCAAAGTTTGGCTATGTCCGGACGAGGACCAGCACGGAAGCTCAAACCCCGTTCAACTGGTCAGGCGTTGGAGTTGCCGAAGGAGAGATGAACTATAACAATGAGCTTCCAAGCTTGAAAATAGCCGGTTCCGTCAGCTTCGCCTCCGGATTCCCGCGGACGATAACTCAAAACAGTTTTGTCTTCAGCGACGGTTTGAGCTTTGTCCATGGAGCCCACACCCTCCGACTGGGTGGATCGATGACCAGATTTCAAGACAATATCGACATAATAGGACTGGGGTCATTCGTGCAATTTCTCTCTTGGCCGGATTTTCTGCTTGGTCTGAATGCGGAGAGCAACGGTACGGAATTCAGCAATGTTTTTGCATCGTTTGATGACTTCGGGCTGACATATCGAGCTTACCGGGCGTGGGAGGGTGCAGGATTCGCACAGGATGATTACAGAATTGGCAAGTCGCTTACTCTCAATATTGGTTTGCGATATGAGCGCATCGGTCAGTTCGGAGACAAACTGGGCAGGAACTCAAGCTTCGATCTCAGCAGGGCCGGTGCCAACCCGCCGCCGGCTGGAAGCCTTGCGGGTTACATTGTAGCTTCCAACTTCTCCGGTGCGCTCCCCGCTGGCGTCACTCGGGTGAACAATCCGTTTGGGAACTATGCAGACGGACAAAATACGCTAGCTCCACGAATCGGCTTTTCCTGGCAGTTCCTGCCCAGTTCAAGCGCGTTGGTACTCAGGGGAGGCTACGGTATTTATTACTCCCAACCGACCGGTCAAGCGTTTTATCAAAACGTATTCGGCGCTCCGTATTCTGAGTTCCGATTGAACAGTGGTCAGTCAAATGCAAGTGCGACTTTCCAATCGCCTTTCGCGCAGCCGTTTCCTACTCCGGAGTCCTTTCCTATGTTCCCCGCCTACTCGCCAACTACCGCTACGACCATTTACGGTGTCGCTCCCGGCTTTCGACCCACGATGGTTCAGCAATATTCATTAAACGTTCAGACTGAACTCTACGAAGGTTGGTTGATGGAATTCGGGTATGTAGGAACCCGTGGAATACACTCGGTACGTCAACGTTCCCTCAACCAAGCCCAATCAGCCTCTGTTAGCAATCCAATAAGGGGGGTGACCACAGACACTGTCGCAAATATTTCTCTGCGAGTCCCGGTGCTCGGGGTGCCTCCGGACTCTCTTGTTGTAATGGAATCCGAGGGTAATTCCTGGTACAACGGACTTGAGGTCAGTCTGACGAAGCGGTTAAGCCACGGCCTGCAACTCCTCGCTTCTTACACTTTCTCAAAGACCCTCGACACGGATGGCGCCGACATTAACTCAACAGCGTCAGGAAATGCGCTGACATTGGGAAACCAAGACTCACCTAGCCAGCGGTGGGGGAGAGCGAGTTTCGATCGCACACATCGATTCGTTCTGAGCGAGACGTGGACACTCCCTAGCCCACGCGACGGCCTCTGGCGTGCAGTTCTTGGAGGATGGGAGTTGGCTGCGGTGGTCACCGTTCAGTCTGGGAGTGCTCTTACCATTGCGACCACTAATCCCAACAACATCTTTGGAATAAGCGAAGATCGGGCGGAACTGACCGGTAACTGCACGAAGAGCCAATTGGTGACGAGGGGGACGATTGGATTAAAACTGAACAGCTATTTTAACACCTCTTGTTTTACAAGCCCGCCGGTCATCGGCACAGACGGCATTGGAACTGGCTTTGGGAACAGCGGAACGGGGATCGTATCCGGTCCTGGACAGGCGAACGCGGATCTTGCATTTTCAAAGACGATAACTGTCAAATGGCCCAGCGAAGGAAGCAGCCTTCAACTTCGCGCTGAACTGTACAACGCACTGAACCATCCGCAGTTTGCTAACCCTGACAGCACCTTCACCTCTCCCACGTTCGGCGTCATTAATAGCACAGCTGTAAATCCTCGTGTCATCCAGCTAGCGTTAAGGCTTGCGTTCTGACTCGCTGAACGTCAGCATGGGAAGTGGGCTCTATTCCTGCGGAGAAATCGGAAATGATTGAGTTTTAAGGTCGAGACCGAGTATTCATTGGCTGTGTTCGAGCAAATCCTTGCCAGGATACCGTTCCGGGTGATCTAACCTGGCGAGCGATTTTAGCTTTTGTTTTCAATGCAAGGTGGGTTCGAGCTGAGTGTTGCGTCGACCGGTTGAGCTGCCAGTGCAAATAGGGCAGTTTCGCCCGCTCCTATCCCCTATCCCCGAGGCAGATTGACGGGTTAGGTGGTAGGAGGGTAAAACTGCCCACTTTGCACAATTTTGGTGCAATGGCGTTCGCGTTTCGACTACGAAGCGCGGTATTTGTAAAGATGCGCTAGCGATAATTGACGAGCATGATATCACTGTTGACGTCGTCAACCTGTGAATAAAGGATCCAACGCCCGTCCGGTGAAACGGACAAACCTCCGTTCGCGGAGTTGAAATCCCGGTCCACTTCCGTTACCCGGCGGACTCGCTGGGTAGAAAGATCGAAATAACAAATCGAATGTGGTGAATCTGCGGGGACAAAGTAGATGCCTCCCGGAACAACCGTCCAGAGAGCTGCATCCTTCAGCAAGGGCATACCCTCCACAGGTGACGCCGGACCTGGCTGATTTACAGAAACTCCTTTCAATGTGGCATCAGTCCAGCCATCAGCAAAATAGAGTGTTTCCCCGTCGAAAGACTCTCGGAAACCAAAAGCGGGCCCGGCGGAGACCATCGTCGCATTCCCGCCATTCTCAGGACAACGATAGACTTTCGGTGCCTCGCCACCGATGAGCGAAAGAAAATAGATCCATCTGCCATCGTGCGACCAACTAGGCTGAAACATTACCGAGAAATTCATGACAAGCTTGCGGGGCATCAGTTCGGAAAAGTCGACGACGTATACTTCCGCATGGCCTCGGCTCCAACTATCAAATGCGATTTTTCTTCCGTCCGGGGACCAACGTGGAGTTCCAGTCGCATAATTGTTCAGCCTGGATATTTGTACCAGGTTGGTCCCGTCTGAATCACTTACCCATACTTCCGGAACGCCTCCTCGATTAGATTCAAAAGCAATGTGCCTTCCATCCGGCGAATAGGTTGGATTCGTCTGCTCACGTGTAGACACTAAAAGCTTTACACCAGCGGACTCAGGGTGAAGCAAATCCTTGCGCCAGATATTGATGTTGTCGAATGAGTTGGCGAATGCAAGTCGGTCACCATTTCGAGAAACTGCTGGCCAAGCGGTGTCCTGGCCGAAGTTGAGTTTTCGAATTGACCCATTTGCGAGTGTGACCTCCAACAACTCGCCTCCACTGTTTTGGTTTACGCTGAGAATGAGACGCTTGTCATCCCCTGTCCAGGCGATGCCGGACTGCAGACCAGTCAAAGTTGCAATCCGCGTTGGGGTACCGCCCCAAGTTGTGACAGTGTAGACTCCAAATTCAGCTGAATCCCGTGCGCACGTGTATGCCAACTGGTTGCCATGGTGAGAAAAAGAGGGGAGGCCCCCTGCAACACAATTTTCGGGGACAGGAAGCTGCTTGCTCACTAGAGACTCGACTGAGAGCAGAAAGATTGTACGTGGTGCCGAATCGACGTATGCGATCCACTTGCCATCTGCAGACCAGCTGATAGTCGCAGTCACCTCGGTGAGTAACTCGTCAGTGCGCACGGTGGTAGATCGCAACTTTCTCTCTGGTCCACCCAATGCCGGGACAACGTATAAGCCCGTATCTGCACCGGAGACTCGATGGAAGGCAATCTGGGTTCCGTCGGGGGACCAAGCCGGACTGATCCATTCTGACGAGTGGTGCGTCAGCCGCAGCAGATTCTCGCTCCCGATGACCTTTACATAGAGATCGAATCCTCTTGAGGCTGACGCAGGACCGCCTGTCCATGCGAAAGCGATTTGCGTCCCATCAGGGGAAAACGTGGGGACAACCTCTCGTCCGGGGAGAGCCGTGAAAGGAATAGGAGTCAATGCCAATTGTTCGGCGTGCGGCTTCCATCTCATGTAGAACAAAAACAGTGTAACTACGCAGGCCGCGCTGATAAGGACACGTACCCCAATTTTGACCCAATTCGGGTGATTGTCTGCATGGCCATTCGGCTGGACGGATGTGGGAAGAGCGGATTTTGGTTCTTCAAGTTCTACGGAAACATTCGCGACAGATGGTGACTGTATGTTGTCACCGATGAAGCGATAACCACGGCGGGAGAGGGTTTCAATAAACCGCGGAGCTCCGGCCGAATCATTCAGGGTGGTCCTGAGTTTGCCCACGGCGACATTTAAGGCGTGATCGAAATCCCCGAAGGATTCTTTCGGCCAGATTAGCCTCTGCAACTCCTCCCGGGTGACCACTTCTCCGGGGCGGTCCAGCAGGGTCATCAGAACCTTGAACGGTTGCTCCTGAATTTTGATCCGGAAACCCGATTTGCGCAGTTCGCCAGAGCGAGGATCGAGCTCAAACACCCCGAATCTGACGATCCCACTGGGCTTGGGGTCGTCCATCGCTGGACCTCCTGACCTTGAAGAGCTTCGTTCTCTGAGACTTGGAGATAACCAGCCCTAACTGGCTAATTCTAATAACATTGCTAGTTGACAAAATCAATACTCAGGGACGACCTCCGGTGAATTGCAGATTTATCTTACCTGACCGAACCTCGGCGCCACCGCTACTGCGGGGAGCTGAGTGCCGTGAAAAAATTAGGCTGCCGTTTCCTGTATTTTTGGGTATTCACGCTTTCGTTTCCATATTCCATTACAGCGCAGCTCCCAACAGCGAATTCCACCCCTGTAAGCGTAGAAATGCCTTTCGAACTAGGTAGCGGCTATCTGATTGTGGTGGAAGGCCGAATTGGAGACTTAACCGGCTTGAAATTTATCTTGGATACGGGCACCTCGACAAGTCTTCTGGACACCCACGTCGCGAGCAAGCTGAGGCTTAAGCGTCGCGCGCACTCCGTTATCAACTACGGGAAAACAGTCCCAGTAGAGTCCTCCACGATTCCCAACGTGCAATTCGGACCTGTGCAAGCGGCAAACGTTGAAATGTATATTGGAGATCTCGGCAAGTTTTCTGAGTTCGCGAACGGAATCGACGCTATCGTCGGCTTGGATTTACTCCAGCAAAATAATCTCACGTTCGATTACAAGGCACATAGGGTAGTATTCGACCACATCAATCACACGAATCGAGGGACTGCTGCCCGGCCAGGAAACGGGTGCCTCACAGTAGATCTGCAACTCCAAGATCACCCTCTGCACCTCATTTTGGACACCGGCTTGGATGGCATTATCCTATTTGAAGATAGGGTTAGGGCCAAAGTGCCCGGACTTAGAATGGGTAACGTGATCGAGGGAGTTACCATCGGCAGACGCATCAATGCCAAAGAGGCAACGGTCCCCGGGATGAGCCTTGGTCCAATCAAAGTCGATGGCCGCGTTCTGCTATTGAAAGGCCCTTCAGAAAATAAGCTTGACGGCATTGATGGGTTCCTCGGCGTTGCCTCGTTCAGAGCAGAACGGATATCCCTTAACTTCGTGACGAAGATGATCAGTTGGGAATGATCTTGGCAGAGTAAAGAGAGTGCGGGCCTTGACCCATCAACGGCCCGTCTCGGCTTATCTTCCACGCAGTTACCGCTGACGGGCTCACAGTCGCCGTGTCAGTTTCCGCCCACTAGCTGGCCGGGTCAACTTACTTCGCGGCCTCGAAATCCAAGATTCTACAGTTCTGGATTCGCCGCGTCATTCCGGCAGATTTAGTCGCGATCTCGATCTCGGCGCGCGCTATCCGCATCCTGTGCCAGATTTGTCATCACCGCAAAGAACTCGCTAGACTGTCCGATAAACAGTCCCATGTCCGTCAAGAACTTGACCACGCCCATGGCGATGCCTTTGGTTTCGGTCGGTCGGATGATCGAACACACTGGCAGGTCTCGGCTGAGAAATGGGCATGGTTCGGGCATGATCAGGTTCGCCTTCAGATCCTCCCCGGCTGAACTCAGATCCGGGAAAGTCACCGAGACCTTGGTCACAGGATCGACGGCTGTCAAGGGAGGTGCATTCCCGGCCTTGTCTGACCATGTTTGAAAGTGCATTGTTTCCGTTGGGCCAATGCTGATAAGGATTCGCAGTACTTCCACGCTACTGGCCCTTTGTGCCATCGAGGGATACAAACTGTTTCCACCTTGTTCGATCGTTGGGAAATGGAACCCCGCGGTATTCGCGATTGCCTGCAGGAAATTCGGATCGCTTGTGTCGTTGTCCGTCCTCGGAATAGCCGTATGCCGCCCAACCGCCAAGCTCGGAACCGCCTGCGGAAAAGTGTCACCGAAATCAGGGTTCTTGCTGTCGCTCCGGTACCGCGTCCACCAACTGGTATCCAGCGTAAGTTGCATCAGATTCGTCAGACGCAATTTCCCGCTCGACCCGCTGGCAGAACTGCCCGGCAACGTGCGGAACTTCTCGAGGATGATCGGGGCGGCCCCTTTCGAGACCAGATACGCATTCAGGAAGTTTTGATGCGTGAATTCATCATCGGTATTATCGTGTATGTAGGTAGCCATATCCGCGTCAAGCACGGATAGCGCGTTGGTATAGGCAACGTTGCCGGTCCCTCCCGGAACCTCACTGTCTTGCACTCCTCCCAACTCGTTGTATTGCACCCAAAAGTCGGTCTCCAGAATTTCCGCTGCGGCTGCAAACCTCAGCAGTGCAGCGTCCCCCCGGGTAAGCCTTCCATTCCTGTCTTCTCTTTCATCGTGATCGACGGACGCGGATAGCCCTCTTTCGAAAAGACTCGCGCCGACTGTCGCGGCACCTGCTGCGAAGGCGCCTCTCTTAAGAAACGAACGTCGATTGGATCCCGTCTTGCCGCCTCGAGGAACAGAGTTTGTCATTTGAATCTCTCCTTCAGTATGAAATTCGCCCGTGGGAAGTGATCGTGGAGTGGCTGGTGCTCAGCGATCTTCGTACACAAGAGTAGGGCAGGTGAAACGTTCATGTGTCACGGCTCAGCTTGGTGGCTGCAATTTCTTTGTCAGAATCTAGTAACGCGCATACTCATCCACACCCAACCAGGTTTTGCATGGGACCTCCTCCACCGCGTCGGCCTTGACCAGCGTTGATAGCCACATGTTCTGGATTGGCGGTGCCAGGCTCGCGAAGCCACTGATCTTCTCTGCGGCGGTATTGTGTCGTGAGCACGACGGGGTAGGATCCAAACGGCCCGCGATAGGTCGAGAAACTAGCGGAATGGTTGACTACTCGTATTTCGTTCGGCTTTTTCCGGATGGTTGGCAATCCTGAAACTATCCAGAAACGGGGTTCGATGAGAACGCACTGAACTTTGACGAAACCAAACTTCCTCGAAGCGGACTCGGGCTCGTTTCGCCAGATTTATGTCAACGAGTACGGCATCGACCGGCCAGTGAGTCGCGGCAGGGAATTGGCAGTGTTGGTACCATGTACCGCAGGCCCCCACGGGCTGTGCGCGAATTTACATCTCTCGTCGCTGGTGGATTTACGCCGGCAGGCCGACGCGGCTCAGCAATTGCTGATAGCGCGGATCGGAACGGAGGCTGTCGAATGCCGGGTCCATTTTCAGAAATAATGGAAGGCGCGCTCGCTCGTTATAGGCTTTCTGTAGCCACGCGAACGCCGCCCTTGTGTCTCTAAGACCTGCGTAGACAAGGGCCACCTCAATCGCGGAAACGTACCGGCGCTTTGAGAGTTTCTTCAGTTCATGCAGCGTTTCCTCTGCTTTGTGTTTCTCACCAGCGAGCGCATATGCATGCCCCATGTGCGCCAGATAAATCGGAAGGCCTCCAGAAAGAGTGAACCCCTTGTGAAACTCGGCGACGGCATCCTTCAGTATTCCCTTATGCTCAAGAGCCATCCCGAGATAACCGTGCGCCAAAGCGTAGTTCGGATCCATGATTATGGCCTTCTCGGATTGCTCTATCGCTTCGTCATACTGACGCGCGAAGCAGAAAATCCATCCCCCAATTGCGACGATGGGAAGCGCGAGCGGATCGAGCTCTTGCGCCCGATGCATCTCCAGCATTGCCTCACTAATCCTCCCCATCGAGGTCATATAGACTCCGCGCCAAAAGTGGGCGGTGGCGTAATTTGGGTTTAGTTCAATAGCCCGCTCGAATTCTCTCTCGGCAACTAGCCAATTCCAATCGAAGAGGAAGCTGGCCCAAGCAAGCGAAGCGTGAGCTTCGGCGAGGGTGCAGTCGATTTCCAGTGCTCTGCGTGCGGCCTCCTTGGAGGGAAGAAAAGCGTCCTTTGGGGAAAGGGCGCCGTAAGCGCCAAGAATGCTGTACGCATCGGCCAGGCCCGAGTATGCGGCGGCGAATTCGGGGTCGCTACTGATCGCCTGATTGAAATAATCGACTGCCTTTGTCAGTCCCTCTTCAGACCTCCTGTTCCAGCAGTATCGGCCTTTTAAATAGGCATCGTGGGCCGCAGGATTGACCGGGCGGCCCCCTCCGAGACGCACTTGCTGTTCCCGGCTGAAGGTGAGCCGGATCTCACTCGCGGTGGCTCGCGCAATCTCGGCTTGCAACTGCAACACGTCTGTCAGGCATCGGTCGTATGTCTCAGCCCAGAGATTTGTTTCGTCGCTGACCTGAATGAGCCGGACGGAAACACGGACATGGTCAACTGCGCGCCGCACGCCACCTTCTAAGATGTAATGCACCCCCAACTCGCGCCCAATGTCCTTGATCGATTTCTCGACATTCTTATAGCGCATGGTCGTACTGCGCGCGATCACCCCTAGGTGGGATGGGTCTAGCTGTCCAATCCGCGTAATCATCTCCTCAGTCAAGCCGTCGCTGAAGTACTCGTACTGTGGGTCTCCACCCAAGTTGTCAAAAGGGAGGACGATCAACCTCAGTTTTTCCGCCTTCTGATCCGATTCTTTTGCAGGGCCGTGAACGTTTGCCGCGGCGAGATCGCCGGACAGCCGCTCGGAGTCCGCCCGCGATTCCCCTATCAAGTAGTCGCGCCGCCCGGTGTCCTTGGCCGCAAATCTGATTTCAGGTCCGCTTGAGCCGACTAACGGAAAGATGAAGCGGTAACCGCGGCGGTGAAGGGTCTCGACGTAACGCGGGACGTCAGCGGAATCTCCCAGAGCGGTCCTGAGTTTCGCGACGGCAACACAGACGGCGTGGTCGAAATCCCCGAAAGACTCTTGCGGCCAGATCAAGCTCCGTAATTCCTCCCGCGTGACCACTTCTCCCGGATGCTCGAGAAGGGCCGTTAGGATTTTGAAGGGCTGTTCCTGAAGGCTGATCTTTGAACCCGATTTGCGCAGTTCTCCAGAACGCAGATCAACGTCAAACACCCCGAATCGAAGGACGTTTGCGTGTTTCGGTTCCTGCATCCGAGACCTCAGGGGAACTGCCTTGCGAAATTGTGCCGGACGAAATTGGAGATAGTCAGAGTTAAGTGTCAGCTCATGAGAGCACTGGCGGTTGATGAAGTCAATACTCGGAAATGATTCCTAGTGAATTGAGGGCCTACTCCGCCTGATCAAATCTCGACGCCACCGTTCCTGCGGGGAGGTGAGCGTCGTGGAAAAGTCAGTCTGTCGTTTTCTGTGTCCGTGGTTGCTTGCACTCTTATTTGCATATTCCGTCACCGCACAGCAAGAGCCGACGGTCCGAACATCCACTACCAGCGAAGAAATACCGTTCCGGCTGAGCCACGGGTTTCTGATCGTGGTTGAGGGCGGAGTCGGGAACTTGAATGGCCTAAAATTCATTCTGGATACCGGTACATCTACCAGCGTTCTGGACCGCAGAATAGCAGACAAGCTCCACCTCTCTCGTCAGCCGTATCATGTCCTTAATTATGCCAAGATTGTCGACGTGGAGTCGGCCATTATTCCGGATGTGCAATTTGGGCCTGTGCACGCAAGGGACAAGAATATGCGAATCGCGGACTTGGGCAAATTTTCTGATTTTGCACGCGATGCGGATGCTGTGATCGGCGTGGATTTGCTGCAGCTAAACGATCTTACGTTCGATTACAACACGCGAAGAGTTATTGTCAGCCCTATCAATCACGCGATTCGAGGTACTGATGTGGAGCCGGAGCCGCAGTCTTTTACAGTAGATGTACAGGTGCAAGGTCATTCTGTTTGTCTCATCCTTGATACCGGGTTGAACGGAGTGCTGCTCTATGAAGACAGGATTCGTGCTGACGTCCCTGGACTGAGGATGGAACCTGGGGTCAAAAAAGTCACTATCGGCCGGCGGGTGAGCGCAAAACTGGCAACTCTTCCCGGGATGCGTTTGGGTCCGAGGATTATGGATGGCCGAGTGCTGCTGATGGAAGGCCCACCTGGAAACACGCTTGAAGGCATAGATGGATTCATTGGCATCACCGCGTTCCACACAACGCGAGTGGCTCTGGACTCTTCCTCCAAAACGATCCGATGGGATTGACTTCAACGAATTGCTTGAGAACTTACGATTCACCCGAATGGCATCGGTGAGCGGACTCCTGATTCGCATACTCGGAAAAGTCCGGTCACTGGCCAGACGCTTCAAGAAGTTATCGAAGCGAAACTTGGCGCCAGTTGGACGATTAACGGTAAAGTTGGTCCCGGTACTTCAGGTGAATGACGGGCGTTTCACACATTGCACCAAAATGGTGCAAAAGAGGGCAGTTTCGCTCCCTCCTATCTCCTAACCCCGAGGCGGATTGACCCGCTTGAACGCGCCCGTTTATACTGGTTTTTCGCGTTGGGGTCCGCCTTCCGACTTGCGCGCCTCGTGTCATTCCACGCGCCGCTCCTTCGGGCTGCCGTCTGGAATTTCCGAAACTATCTTATAATTCGACAGGGAGCCTACGGCCGCTTTGCGGCCGCATGAATGTATGAGCACAGTAAAAGCCACGCAACTTCGCCCCGGCATGGTCATCCAGCACGAGGGCCAACTCTATACCGTTTTCAGCACCGATCACCGCACCCCGGGCAACAAGCGCGGCTCGATGCAGACCCGCCTGAAAAATCTGCGCAATGGCGTCATGATCGACTACCGCTTCCGCGCCGAAGAATTTGTGGACCGCGCCATCCTGGACGAAATCGAATTCGAGTACCTCTACAAAGAGGGCGACGATTTCCACTTCATGAATACACGAAACCTACGAGCAGATGCAGATGACCAAGGACGAGCTCGGCGAAACCGTCTACTATCTGATTCCCAACACCATCGTGAAAATTGAATTTTTCGACGATAAAGCCATTGGCGTCGACCTGCCCGACACCATGGACATGAAGGTGATCCAGACCGAGCCCACGCTGCAAAAAGCCACCGCCAGCGCGGTGATGAAGCCCGCCACCCTGGAAACCGGCCTGGTCGTCAACGTTCCGCCTTTCGTCAATGAAGGCGACAGAATCCGCGTAGATACTTCCGAAGCGCGTTACGTCCAGCGCGTCGAGTAGTTTTAGCTCGATGAATCAATTCCGCCTCCGCAGCTGAGCGCGTCCAGCCGCACTCAGACGAGGTAAGAAACAGAAGAGCTCCCGGCCGCCCGGGAGCTCTTTTTGTTTTCTCAGCTATTTCGGAATCGTCTGCGCGCATGTTCGACGGAGACTAAGGCGTGACCATCTTTCACGCCTTGTTCGCAATCCCCTGCTCACCCGCCGGATGCGCGCCAAACACGCGCTCAAAAATCTTGTCCACGTTCCGCAATTGCCGCTTCAGATCGAAAGTATGTTCCAGATCCTTTGCGGTCAAATATTTCGTGATTCGCGCATCCTTCGCCACGCGCTCCTGAAAACTTGTCTCCGTTTCCCATGCCGCCATGGCATTTTCCTGCACCGCCTTGTACGCTTCGTCGCGCGGCATTCCCTTCTCCACCAGGTCCTGCAGCAACTGCCCGGAGAACACCAGCCCTTGCGTGCTTTCCAGGTTGCGCAGCATGCGCGCGGGAAACACGCGCATCTCGCTGACGATCGCAGTCATCTTCGTCAGCATGTAATCCACCAGGATCGTGGAATCCGGCAGGATGATTCGTTCCACGCTGCTGTGCGAAATGTCCCGCTCGTGCCAAAGCGCAATATTTTCGTATGCAGCCTCATGTTGCTGCGCACCAGCCGCGCCAGCCCGCAAATCTGCTCGCAGGTCACCGGATTGCGCTTGTGCGGCATCGCCGAACTTCCCCGCTGCTCGCTGCCGAAATGCTCTTCGGCTTCGCGCACTTCCGTGCGCTGCAGATGGCGAATCTCCAGCGCAATCTTCTCAAGCGTTGCGGCAATCAGCGCCAGCGCGCTCAGATAATGCGCGTGACGGTCTCGCTGAATCACCTGCGAAGCCACGGGAGTGACTTCCAGCCCCAGCCGCTCGCAGATCTTCTCTTCGATTTCCGTGCCCAGATGCGATGCATTACCCACGGCGCCGGAGATCTTCCCGAAACGCCATTCCGTGAGCTGCGTCGCGGAAACGGGCAATGTTTCGCTGATTCTCCGCAAACCAGTTGGCGATCTTCAGGCCAAAGGTTATCGGCTCCGCATGAATTCCGTGGGTCCGGCCAATTTGTGGAGTGTGCTGAAATTCGTGCGCGCGCACATCGAGCACTTCACCAAACATAACCAGGTCCCGCTCGATCATGTGGGAAGCATCGCGCACCAGCAGCGCCTGCGCAGTATCCACGACGTCGTTGGAGGTCATGCCATAGTGCAGCCAGCGCGCCGCATCAGGATCGCCAATCGATTCGCCCACCGCCATGGTGAACGCAATCACGTCATGCTTTACCTTGGCTTCCAGTTCGTTGATGCGGGCAACGTCCACCTTGGCGCGGGAACGCAGCATGGCGGCCGCCGCCTTGGGGACCTGGCCGGCTTCCGCCAGAGTCTCTGCCGCAGCCAGTTCAACGTCCAGCCACTTTTGGAAGCGATTCGCGTCGCTCCAGACATGGCCCATCTCTTCGCGCGTATAGCGTGGAATCATGGAGTTTTCTCCAGGGGAACTACTGCAATGATACGGCATTTGGCAGCGACGTTAAACCCATGGCCATTGCAAGTAGCAGAGCAGCGATGCTTCATGTTTGCTGTGGAGGGAGCAGGGTTATGACGGTTTTTGCAGTCGCAGTGCTTGCTCGCTGCACTCCTGCATGCGGCGCGTAAGAAACCGTCTTTCGGGTTCGGAGCAGGGATGGCGCAAGGCTGCTGCATAGCAGCTTGCCGCCTGCGAGAATGCTCCCGTCTCTGCGAGGAGACTGGCGCGAGTCGTGGGCAAAAGATAGTAATCGCGCAATACGGGATCACTGTCGATTTCACCTAGTTCGTCCAACGCGCGCTCGGCGCCGTGAACCTTTTCGAGGGCAACAATTCGATTGAGCGCCACGACGCCGTTAGGATTCAGTTCCATCAAATCGTCGTAAAGATTGAGAATAGCTTGCCAATCGGTGGTAGCAGGATCTTTCGCTTGTGCGTGGATTGAGGAGATAGCCGCTTGAACGTGATACTCAGAGAGTTCCTGGCCTTCTGCGCTCATGGCAAGACGTCGCGAGCCCAAGGCGATTAGTCGCCGGTCCCATTTGGTTCGATTTTGATCCTGGAGAAGAACGAGTTCACCGTTTTCGTCCACTCGCGCCGCAAGGCGCGCCGCTTGAAACGCCAAGAGAGAAACCAGCGCGTGTGCTTTTGGCTGTGACACCGGCGAATCTGCAACAAGAAGAGCTAGCCGCAAAGCTTCGGAGCAGAGGTCTTGCCGGACCAGATCGTCTCCCGCGTGGGCCGCATAACCTTCGTTGAACAACAAGTAGATCACCTCGAGGACGGAGTCGAGAGGCTTGCCCAGTTCCCGGGGAGGAGGTAAAGCGAAACTGAGACTCTGTTCCCGAATCTGACGTTTTGCACGCACGAGTCGCTGCGCAATCGTGGCCGGATCGCAAAGGAAGGCTCTTGCAATTTCCCTGACGGAAAAGCCGCTAACTGCTTTCAGGCTCAGGGCAACCCGTGAATCTCGAGGGAGAGCGGGATTGCAGGCGAGAAAGATCATACAGAGTTCGTCGTCGCGGAGTGCTTCCGGTAATTCCAGATTAGGTGCAAGTTGCGCCCGGGAGAGTTCGGCAACAATCTGCTCGCTTTTCTGTAATACCACCCCGCGGTGGCGAACCAAGTCGAGTGCACGATTTCGTGCTACCTGCAGCAGCCAGGCAGGAGGATTCTCAGGAATTCCAGAGAAGGGCCACGCTTGCAGAGCCTTGGCAAGAGCATCCTGCACGGCTTCTTCGGCCAAATCCATATGGGCAGGGCCAAGAACGCGTGTCAAATAGGAGACCATCTGCCCCGCACTGGTACGAAACAGATGGTCAACTACCGTGGCGATTTTTGTTTCCTGTTCAGGCATTGCGAGCAAGCTGCGACAAATCCTGAATTTCGCGCACTTCCACAGTGCCGCCATATTCGAGTTGGGGATGATTGCGCGTTAGCTCGATGGCATGCTCGTAGCTGTCCGCTTTAAACATGTAGTAGCCGCCGAGGACTTCCTTGCCTTCGGTGAATGGACCGTCGGTGACACGCATGGGTGATTTGCCGCGAAGCACTCGCCCGGCGCCATCCGTCAGCTTATTACTGCCGGTAAGGTGGCCCTGTTCGCGCATTTTCTGTCCCCATCCCCAGTATTTCTTGAAGGCTTCCTGCATTTCCTGGGGGCTGAGTTCCGCCCAATTCTTTGGATCGCCGTAAAGCAGGATGATGTATTCAGGCATTGTTTTTGCTCCTTGAGAACGCGAGTATAGTCCGAAATCCCCGCGAATTTGATCTTGCAGAGACATGACGACTGAAGCAGGCGAAAATCGACACTGGAACTGGAAGCCTTCGGCACAGAGGAGATAAGGTCCGGGCATTGAACTAAGAGATTTATAATCAGCAATATAGAAGTACTCTCCCCCCGACAGAATCAGCATTAGCTACAGAACAGCACACCTAAGATCGGCCATTGGTAGTACGGTGCTGGTGGCCTAACCGCGAAGGGGTAAAACTGTCTAATCGTGAGGATGAACGAGAGCATCGAGATGGCTGAGGCTGGAATGACCAGCGACGCAGTGGCCGTCGAACGCACGCTGGCCGGTGATCGAGATGCCTATCGTGTTTTGGTGGAGAGGCACAGCCGAAACGTTTACCAGATGGCTTACCGAATGATGGGCAACAAACACGACGCGGAGGAAGTAGTGCAAGAGGCGTTTTTGCGCGGGTACAAAAAACTGCGCCAGTTCGCGGGAAATGCAAATTTCGGGACATGGGTTTATCGGATTGGAGCGAACTATGCGATCGATCTGTTGCGGCGCCGGAAGGCGGAAGATTCGCGGAGGGAACGGCCAGGTAAGGAGAGAGAAGATGGATTGGAAATGGATCCACTGAGTCAAGTGCAAGACCCACGACCATCACCCGAACGCTTGGCAGGGAGTGGAGAGCTTGCTCTAAAGATGAAAGAAGCCTTGGACGCGCTAACACCGGCGGAGCGTACGGCAATCGTAATGCGGCATTGGGAAGGATGCGCGATTGAGGAGATTGCCGAAGTGCTGAAATCGAACGGGAATGCGACGAAAAACACGGTGTTCCGCGCAGTGGCCAAACTTCGTCGAGCATTGGAGCCTTTTGCAGAGGGCAGAACCGCGCGGGCGATGGGAACGGAATGATGAAACATAGAACAGAAGAAGAGCTGATTGGATATCGAGATGGCGAACAGAAGGATCGCGGGGAAATCGCGATGCACCTGAAGGAGTGCGGGGAGTGCCGGAGCGAGATGGAACGGATTGAGGCCGTGTTTACGGCGCTAGATGCGATGCCGGTACCAGAACCGGGAGAAGACTATGGGCAGCGGGTGTGGCGAGAGATTGCACCTCGACTGCCAGAGAAGCGGGCAAGTTGGTGGCACGTATGGTTTTCGTGGAGGTCTCTGGCGGTAGCGGGGGCGATGGCGGCGCTGATCGTGCTGTCATTCGTGATTGGAGTGCGTAAGGGGCGCGAGCAAGGTGGCAGTGAAGTTGTTGATGCCGGTAAGGTACGCGAACGAGTTTTAGTGGTGGCCGTAGGAGATCACCTGGGACGCTCCGAAATGATGCTGATGGAATTGGAAAATGCACAGCCGGCACAGAACGGACAAAAGGTTGTCAATATTTCGGCGACGCAGCGGCGCGCGGAAGACCTTGTGGAGGAAAACCGGTTGTATCGGCAGACGGCATTGAAGGAGGGTGACCAGGCGATGGCCAGCACACTGGATGAACTGGAACGCGTGCTGCTGGATATCGCGAACAGTCCGGATGAAGTAACGCCGGCTCAGTTTGAATCACTGAGGAAACGGATTGAAGCCAAAGGAATTTTGTTTAAGGTCCGGGTGGTCAACCAGGACTTGCGAGAGCGTGAAAAAGCAGCGCAGCCCTCGCCGGCGCAGGAAAATTCAGGAGCGAAGGAAAGGAACAAGGTATGAGCGGGCAGATGATGACGGAGAGCTTCAAGAGAATCACGAGGCAGGTGGCAATGGTCGCGATTGCGGCCGGATTGTTGGTTACAGGTCCCCGCGCGATGGCTGCCCGGTCCCTGCAGGCACGGCCGACGCCAGCAGAGACGAAGCGCTTTGTGGCGAGCGATCAAATGACACAGGCACAGCGGGAAAAAGAGGAGGCTGAACGAGACCGGGAAGAAGAAGCCCGCGATCGGGTGCAGGAGAAAAAGGAGCAGGAACAGGATCGCGCGGATCGATTGCAGGAATTATATGACGAAGGGCGCGAAGCGTTGGACGAAGGTCAATACGGGCTGGCAGGACAGAAATTCGCGGAACTTTCACAGCAAAAAGGATCGCAGGCTGATGCAGCGCTGTACTGGCTGGCGTACGCAGAAAACAAGCAAGGCAAGCGAGAGGCAGCGTTGGCGACGATAGCAGATCTGAAAAAGACCTATCCACAAAGCAGATGGAGCAAGGACGCCGCCGCCCTTGAAATAGAGGTGCGCCAAAACTCCGGGCAAAAGCCAAATCCGGATGCGGTGAACGATGAGGATTTAAAACTTCTGGCGCTGCGGGCATTGATGAATAGCGACCCTTCGAAGGCTGTGCCGCTAGTAGAAAAGCAGCTGAGTGGATCGAACTCTCCTGCCGTAAAGGCGCAGGCGTTGTTCCTGCTGGCGCAGAGCGGATCGCCGCAGGCACTGGAGGTGCTAGGAAAGGTCGCGCGCGGGCAAGGCAATCCGGAATTGCAGCGAAAAGCAGTGGAATACCTGGGAATCTTCGGAGGAAAGCGCGCGGCACAAACCCTGGCGGATGTGTATGCGAGTTCTACAGACCCTAGCGTGAAACGAGCCATCATCCGGAGCTACATGATTGCAGGAGACCGCGAACAACTGCTGACACTTGCGAAGAATGAGAAGGATGAGGACTTGAAACGAGAAGCGATTCGCAATTTGGGACTGACAGGCGGCAAGAGCGAATTGCAACAGCTTTATCAGAGCGAGAGTTCGATCGAGGCAAAGAAGGAAATTCTGCAGGCACTCTTTCTGGCGGGAGATTCGCAAAAACTGGGCCAAGTCGCCCTGGATGAAAAGAACCCGGAACTTCGGCGGGCGGCCATTCGAAACATGGGACTGATGGGGGGAAGAGAGCCAGAACTGCAGGCGATCTACTTGAAAGAAACCGACCGGGGAGTGAAAGAGGAAGTTCTGACTGCCTATTTTCTGGGCGGGAATGCGAGCGGGCTGGTAGCAATTGCGAAGAGCGAGAAGGATCCAGAGTTGAAAAGGAAAGCGGTGGAGAAGCTGGCGTTAATGGGCTCAAAAGAAGGCAACGAGTATCTGATGGAATTGCTACAGAAGTGAGGTGGGAGATGCGAGTAAAGAGACTTCGGATTGTGATGCACCTGTGCCTAGCAGGAATTGCGGCAGGGTTGGCATTTGGCCAGCAGGCGACGAAGGCGAGCCAGCCACAGATTGTTAACGGCCAGATGGAAACACGCGCGGTTGGCAAGGATCTGAGCAGCACCGTACAGCAGATGGTAGCGGAAGGGGCCAAGCCGCTATGGATCGCATACGGCGCGGACGGAATTTCAGGTGAGCGTTCTGTCTGCTGTGGAAACTACAGCAACGGCGAAAGCGTGGGCTGTGGCACATGCAACCTGGAAAATGAACACGGGAATATCGTCGGCAGCCGGCGTTCGGGCGGAACAGTGAACCTGGAACGTGGCGGGCAACTGGTGGTCTTGCTGCGTGTGTCAGACAAACATGTGATGAAAATCCGACTAGCGTCGGATGATTGCATGCTGGATGCTGGAGGGTTGCGGGTGTTGTGGCTCACAGGAGTGAAGGGTGACGACAGCGTGGGGTTGTTGGCGAATTATGTGCGGCCGGAGGAAATTCAGAGGCACGGGGAACACGGTCTGAGTGAACAGGCGATGACCGCGATCGCATTGCACGCAGACCCAGCGGCTGATCGTGCGTTTGCCTCGTTCGTGGCAACGACAAAACCCGAGGGCTTGAGGGAAAAGGCATCGTTCTGGCTAGGCGCCGCGAGGGGAGAAAAGGGACTGGCACTGCTGAAACAGATGGCGAAAAGTGATCCAAGCGCAGGGGTGCGGGAGAAAGTCAGCTTTGCGCTGTACGTCAGCCAGGAGCCGAGTGCGGTAGATGAAATGATCCGAATGGCGCATGACGATGAAAGTGCGCGCGTGAGAGGACAGGCCTTGTTTTGGCTGGCACAAAAGGCTGGGGAAAAAGCGACTGGAGCGATCACCGGAGCAATCGAGAATGACCCGGATACGGAGGTAAAGAAGAAAGCGGTGTTCGCTTTGAGCCAGATGCCAAAGGAAGAAGGTGTTCCAAAGCTGATCCAAGTGGCGCAGACAAACAAGAATCCAGAGGTGCGAAAACAGGCGATGTTCTGGCTGGGGCAGTCAAACGATCCGCAGGCATTGGCGTTTTTTGAGAAGGTGCTGAGCCAGTAGGGCGCTGCAGGCTGGATGATTGCTTGAACCGCGGCAGTACTTTTCAAATACCAATTCAGCGAAGGAGATCTTCCAGTTGGACCCGTGTGTCGGTTTTGGAGTCGCGATACTTAACGATGACCGCACATTGCAGAGAGAGGCCCCACTTGGCACCGGTGGCCTGGGTGACGGCACGCGAGCCGGCAACGACCACGGCCTCTTCGGGAATGATGAGGGGCTCGTCATCCCCAGCAGTGTGGACGACGTCACGGACCAAATCGTAAACGGGGATGGAGCGATTGAGGATCGTGCCGGTGCCGAGAATTGCGCGCCGTTTCACAACTGTGCCTTCGTAGACACCGGAGTTTCCGCCAACCAACACATCATCTTCAATCACAACCGGCAGCGCACCCACAGGTTCGAGGACGCCACCAATCTGCGAGGCGGCAGAGATATGACAGTTGCGGCCAATCTGCGCGCAACTCCCGATTAGCGCGTGCGAATCGATCATGGTGTTTTCGCCGACGTAGGCGCCGACGTTGACAAACATAGGTGGCATGCAGATAACGCCGCGTGCGATAAAGCAGCCATCGCGAATGCTGGATCCCCCGGGCACAACACGAATGCCGTCCCGAACGGACATGGCACGAGTAGGGTAAGTGGCCTTGTCGATGAAAGTCAGCCGGCTGGAATCGGGCGACATATCGATGACGGTTCCCATGCGGAAACCCAACAGAATTCCCTTTTTCACCCAGGGAACGGCGCGCCAGCCGGTTTTTGAAGCGGGGTCGGGTTCTGCCGCGCGAATATCACCGCGATTGAGAGCCTCCTTGAAGCGGTGGAACAAATCGAAGTGCGCCGCGGTGAATTGGGCTGGCGGATCGTCAAACAGCTGCTCAATTAGGGAATGCAGCATGCGCCCTCTCGACCAAGTTCAGTGATTCCAGGATGGCTCGGATGCGCGCGTGATTTTCTCGCCCTGGTGGAACGAGCGGCAATCGCCAGACGGGCTTCAGCAGACCCATTTCCGCCATAGCAGCTTTTACCGGAATGGGGTTGGATTCGACGAAGTTAATTTCCATCAGTGGGAGATAACGGCGATGGAGTTGCCGTGCCGCTGGAAAATTGTTTTGCAGAGCATGGCGAGTGAGCAACTTCATCTCTGCGGGAATCTCATTGGAGACGACGGAGATGACTCCACGGCCACCGAGTGCAACGAGTGGTAATGCGATGGCATCGTCGCCGGAGAGGACCAAGAAATCAGTTGGTACGGCATTGAGAATCGCAGACATTTGAGAAATATTTCCAGAGGCTTCCTTAATTCCGATGATATTTTCGACGCCGGCAAGGCGCTGTACGTTTGTGGGTTCGATGTTGACGCCGGTGCGCCCCGGAACGCTATAGAGAATGATAGGGAGGGCGATGGCGGAGGCAAGGGCCTTGTAATGCTGGTAGAGGCCTTCCTGCGTGGGCTTATTGTAGTAGGGAGTGACCGAGAGAATGCCGTCGATACCCATGGCGGCGAGTTCCTGGGCGAGCGTGATCACTTGATGGGTGTTGTAGCCGCCCGCGCCAGCGAGAACCGGCACACGGCCCTTAGCCAGTTCCAGTGTGATTTCCACGACGCGGAGATGTTCCTGATGCGTGAGCGTGGGGCTTTCCCCGGTGGTGCCACAGGGAACGAGGAAGTCGATTCCTGCGTCGATTTGGCGCTGAACAAGCATGCGCAAAGTCGCTTCATCCAATGAACCATCGGTATGAAAGGGAGTAACCATTGCCGTACCACATCCTGTAAACATCGGGGCTCCTTAATTCAAAGCAAACACAACACACGCGGCAAGGGAATATCGTGTCCGTTGAGTTCGCCGAGTATTTCTCGAAACTCGTACACGCCTTTTCTGGAGGCAACCCACGCGGCGGCACGCAGCGCTCCGCGCGCAAAACCTTCGCGACTGCGAGCGGTGTGGCGCAGCAAGACGGTATCGCCGGCGGAATCAAAACCGATTTCGTGGGTGCCTGGATGCGAGCCGGCCCGGCTGGCAGAGAGGTTTATGGGACGAGAGTAACCCGCGGAGTGGATTTCTTCCGCCAGTTTCTTGAGCGTGCCCGAGGGGGCATCTTTTTTGGCAGCGTGATGAATCTCCCAACCCCAGGCGTCGTAGTCAGGATGCTTGGCAAAAAGGTAAGCGGCATGTGCCACTACCTGCAGGAAGATGTTCATGCCGATGGAGAAATTTGGACTCCAGACCAGTGACGTGTTCCCCTTCAGGACCGCATCCCGCACCACAGGCAAACGGTCATACCATCCGGTCGTGCCGGTGACAGTGGGAATACCAAGAGGATGCGAGGCGCAGGAGATTTCCCGGAGCAGACTCCGGGGTGCTGAATTCTATAGCGACATCGACGTGTTTCAAAGCTTCGCGAGTAAGGCCTGCGACGTCCGTTGTTCGCCGAGCGTCAACCGCGCGCGAATTTCGAAATCGAAAGCAGGCGCGAGCTCTTCTACGAGCTTGCCCATTTTGCCGTGGCCGACGATGGCGAGGCCTTTGGTCATACGGATGCCGTTCCCTTCTCTAAGAGCTGCTTGATCATGTGAGAGTAGATTCTGACGGCTTCCACGAGTTGTTTCTTCGGGATGTGCTCATCGGTAGTGTGGGCCACGTGAATGCTGCCGGGACCGATGAGAAACGGCTTTCCCCAAGCACCCTGAAAAAACGGGATGTCGGTCGTGAATGCGACGATGGTTTTGGGCAGGCCGTCGAACGGCGTCAAACGAATGGCAGGAGTGAAGAGGACTTCCCGGCTTCCACGCGTCCTGAGGAAGCAGCGACAACAGCCTCGCGCAGAACTCGCAGGATCGTCCACAATGCGAAACATGATTTCGGCCCGGGCTTCGTCGGCGATCACATTGGGAGCACGGCCCCCGGAGATAACCCCGATGTTCAGAGTGGTTGGACCGAGGAGAGAATTTTCCGACAAAGGAATCGAACGGATGTCGCGTAAAACATCAAGCAAGGCATGAATTGCCGAGTCCCCAAGCTCGGGATAGGCGGAGTGCGCTAGTTTGCCATGAGCGATGAGTTCATAGCGGAGCGCACCTTTGGAACCCAAAGCTAGCTGATTCTCAGTGGGTTCGCCGTTGATGAGGAATCGGGAGCCTCGAGGGGATGCGGCCATAGTCTTGGCACCAGCGCTATCGCGCTCTTCCCCAACAACAAGAAGAAGGGCCAAGTTGCGCATTCCAGAGGTAAGCAGTGATTCGGCCGCGAGGATCATGGCGGCGGCAATGCCCTTGGCATCGCACGAGCCGCGTCCCCAGATGGAGTCGGCATCCTCATGCGAGGCAAAGAACGGCGGGACGGTGTCAATGTGTGTGGAGAGCGTGACGACAGGATCGTCGAAGGTGAGAAAGAGATTGTCGCGCCCAGGCCCGGAAGGGACGCGCTCAAAGTGCCCGGAAAAACGCCCCGCCAAAGCCGAGAGATGGGCGGCAAGAAAATCTCCAACCTGGCGCTCGGACATGGTGACTGACTCGATGTCCACAAGGGCGCGCGTAAGCGAAAATAGATCTAGTATTGTTCATCAACTTTTGTGAAGGGAGCGCGAGAAAGGAAGGAGCCGCGAGGATAGACCGCGGAGCAACGACCTCTCAATAGCGCTCCATCCGTTTCAATTCAAATGACGGCGCCGAGCTGCGTGGCGCCATCCGGATGGCAGTGGACAAGTCTTAGGCCTGTCCCCCAACCGCTGCGAGAACCGAATTTGCAGCTATTTCGGCGAATTAAACAACTTCGCGACATCGAATAGCCGCGAAGTGGGCCCCTTTGGCCAGATTTCCGAAACGGCTCGGAACAGCGAACCCGGTTACTCATGGCCTCCGCACCTCTATCAAGCACTTCCAAGTTAAAGGACGGAGCCAAGCGCTGTCAATGAGGATTGCTGAGGGAATCAGAGTTCCAGGGACTTGAGAGGGACGTGCTGGGAGGCAATAAGCACCTCACCTGAGAAGGCGGCTTCGGTAGGGCGGCGACGGAGAGCTTCTTCGGCGGAAAGCAGCGCGAGATCAGGATTGTTGTTCTCTTGAGACATGTGGGCCAGCACAAGATAGCGAGCGTGAGCATCGAAACCATCGGGATCGGCAGAGGTACTCGCTGACGGCATGATTGGAAAGGTGGCCGGTGCGAGAAAGTACGCGCTGTTTCACCACCCAGGGATAAGGGCCGACTTTCAGCATGTCGAGATCGTGATTGGATTCGAGGATAAGACAATCGGTTTCGCGGAGATGGACTTTGACGAGTTCAGGCATGTAGCCGAGATCGGTGCAGATGGCCACTTTAGTGCCATTGGTGCGAAAAGTGAAGCCGATGGGATCGATGGCGTCATGCGGGATGGCGAAGGCATGAACATCAATATCGCCAATACAGAAACGTTGGCCGGGCTGAATGGACTCGACGCCGCGCAGGCGCTTGCCGAAAGTCTCGGGAAGAATGCGTTGAAGAGCACTCATGGTGGGTCCAGTGACATAGAGAGGGGCCTTCCAGAGACCGAGGACTTGCGGGAGACCGTTGCAATGATCGGTGTGCTCGTGGGTGATGAGGACTGCGTCGAGATGATCGAAGCTGCGCTCGACGGCGGCAAGCCGAGCGAGGGTTTCGCGTTTGCCGAGCCCAGCATCTACAAGGATGCGGGTGCTTTCGGATTCGAGCAGCGTGAGATTGCCCGAACTGCCCGAAGCCAGAATGGAGACGCGCAAGCCGATTGGAAGTGCCCCCGAAGAACGCGAGCTTATGAGCCAGCGTCCCAACACAAAACTGTGAAAATAATGGCAGAGCGAGCGAGCAGCGTCAACGGATAAGAACAAAGAGATAAAACTGTTCGCGCGTAATCATCGGGCGAGGACAGAAATGGGCTAATAAACGGAAAGCGGTGAACGCGAAATCAACTAGCAGGAGAGGCGGTCGCGGGATAGGGCGAAGCCATTGATGGGACCGAGAACCGTGGCGGCAATCTGATCCGGCTGGAAGAACTGACGGGCGAGGGACTGAACATCGTCGCGCGAAACGGCGTCGATCGAGGAAAGAATTTCATCGAGGGAGGCAAAACGGTGGAAATAGAGTTCCTGGCGCGCGAGATTGGACATGCGAGAGCTGGTGGACTCCAGCGAAAGCATGAGTGAACCCTTCAGGTGGTTCTTAGCGCGGAGGAGTTCTTCTTCCGTGAGTGGGGATTCTTTCATGGCGCGAAATTCGGCAATCGTGAGATCGAGAACCCGGCCGACGGTTTCCTTCGCGGTGCCCGCGTAAACACTCAACATACCCGCGTCAGAGTAGGGCGTGAGTTCACTGAAGACCGCGTAGGCGAGACCTCGTTTTTCGCGGATGTTCTGAAACAGACGAGAAGACATGCCGCCACCAAGGAGATTGTTGAGAACCGCGGCAGCAAAGCGGCGTTCGTCGGCCAGAGGAATGGAGGGCACGCCGATGCAAAGATGGACCTGTTCGAGATCGCGCTTGGTTTCAAGGTTGATGGGCGCGGCAGTGACAGGCACGGGTTCCGTGTCGAGGTGACCAGAAGGCTGGAGGCCGCCAAACTCCTTTTGCGCAAGATCGAGAACTTGCTGAGGGGTTACATTACCGGCAGCGGTAATGACGATATGGTCAGGCGCAAACCAATCCTGAAAGCGGCGGCGAAGAGACTCGCGGCTGAAATTACGCACGGTTTCCGGAGTACCGAGGATGGGGCGACCCAGAGAATGCTCGGGCCAAAAACCCCGAGTGAAAACATCGTGGAGAAGATATTCGGGATTGTCCAGATCCATCTTGATTTCTTCGAGGACGACCTGGCGTTCCTTCTGCACGTCTTCGGAATCGAGTTTGGGACGAAGAACCAGATCGGCGATGACGTCAAAGGCGATGGGAAGATGTTCATCGAGGACCTTGGCGTTGAAGCAGATTTGTTCCTTAGAGGTGAAGGCGTCGAGCATGCCACCCACGGAGTCCATTTCCCGAGCGATGTCCTCGGCAGAGCGGCGCTCGGTACCCTTGAAAACCATATGTTCGAGAAAATGAGCGAGGCCGTTTTCCGTAGGAGCTTCGCGCCGGGAGCCGTTGCGAACCCAGATGCCGACGGAAACAGAACGGACGTGCTGCATAGTCTCGGTGATAACAACGAGACCGTTGGGAAGAACGTGGCGATGGATATCGCGCGCAGCCGAAGCCATAGGACAACCATTGTGGCATAGGGTGCGGCAGGAGGCGAGAGGTTAGATAACTACTTTATTGTCAATTTTTTGCGAACTGTTGAGTAAGCTACCGTACCACAAATTGCCTCAATCGAACGGGGACCCTTGGTTGCCGGAGTGTGAATGGAACGGAGCTTATGCCAGGAAAATGCGAGAATGTAGAGTGAGGTTCACAGTTGATGGAATTGTTGGGGAAATCCAGGAAAGAGTTGCAGGCATATTGCCGGGCGCTGGGAGAGCCTGCGTACCGTGGGGAACAGATCTACCACGCCCTGTATGCGGAGCGGAAGTTCGAGGTTGGGAGTTTCACGAATCTGCCGGTGGCACTGAGGGAGAAACTACGGCAACAGGCTGCAGTAACCTTGCCGACGGTGCGGCACAGGTACGAATCGAGCGACGGATCTGTGAGGTACCTGTTGGGGTTGGGCAGCGGAAGCGCAGGTTCCTCCGGAATACCCAAGAGAACCAACGCAAAGCCAGCGGCGGTGGAAGCCGTGTTTATGCCGAGCGAGGGTCGTCAAACAATTTGTATTTCGACGCAGGCGGGTTGCGCGGTGGATTGCCAGTTTTGTCTGACGGCTAAGTTAGGGTTGATTCGGAATTTGACGGCGGGAGAGATGCTGGCACAGGTATTGTTGCCGCTGGCAGAGATCGGGGGAAAAGAAGGTGCCAGGAACGTGGAAGACCGGGAAGGCGAGGCTGAGAGTTCGACGCTTGCGGCACGAACCAATGTGGTGTTGATGGGGCAAGGCGAACCACTACTAAATTTCGGGAACGTGATGGCGGCGCTGCGGATCTTGCTGGATGTGAAAGGTGTGGGGCTATCGCCAAAGCGGGTAACGCTGTCGACAAGCGGAGTGGTGCCAGGTATTGAGAGGCTTAGTAAAGAAGAAGTGAGGCCGAAGCTGGCAATTTCACTGAATGCTTCGTGCGATGAGCAGCGTGATGTATTGATGCCAATCAATAAGAAGTATCCGCTGAAGGTGCTGATGGAAGCTTGCCGAACGTATCCGCTGCGAAATTGGGAGCATTTGACGTTTGAGTACGTGATGCTCGGCGGCGTGAATGACACGGTGGAGGATGCGAGGCGCGTAGTGAAATTGTTGGCACTGCTGGACAGAGTGAAAGTAAATCTGATTCCGTGGAATCCTGGGGACTTGCCATACAAAGAATCGGGCGCCGATAAAATCAACAAGTTTCAGAAAGTTCTGACGGACAAGGGTGTGCCGGCCTTTGTGCGGTATTCGCGGGGACGCGACGTGATGGCGGCTTGCGGACAGTTGGCACTGAAAGAAGTACAAATATCTCCATTGCCTGTCTTCCGCCAGGGTTGTCTCCCAAAGTATGGTGAAGATCTTCAGAGTCTTCAGGGGCTAACGCCCACTTCATTGTTCAGGCTGTGCGCCAGGCCTGAAGCCCCGGCCTCCTAAAGGAAAAAAGAGGAGACCTCTGAGGCAGCACAAGGAGAATCCAAAATCAATGGAGAATCCAGCGACGCTATCCGTTTGGCTGGATGCCGATGACAGACATCAGGCGTCCAGAAACCGGGCCCTCGCGGCGGTAGCTGAAGAAGAGATCGGTGCGGCAAGCGGTGCAAAGGTCGCTTGATAGATCTTGTCGGGGCGCAGGCCGGCAGCGATGAGTTGAGAGCGATTGGCCTTGCGAAGGTCGAGGCGAACATTTTTGGGTGGAGGCTGATGGCCCGGAGGCATCATGTTGAGCCATTGAATGGGATTTGGCTCATCACCAGTGCGCGGCTCGTCGAAATAGTCGTGGGCGTCAGCGAATTGTGCGGTGAACTTGGTAACAAATCGACACCTACTTCATAGCAGCAGGGGCCGATGGAAGGGCCGAATGCGGCGATGATCTCTGAGGGTTTGCAGCCGAATTCGAGTTGCATGCGGCCAACTGTTTTTTGCGCGATGCGCGCGAGTGTGCCGCGCCAACCAGCATGAACGGCAGCAACAGCGCGTATCTTTGGATCAACCAGAAGAATGGGCACGCAATCGGCAGTTTGCACACCGAGCAGAAGCCCAGGGGTACTTGAGATCGGACGCGTCGCCCTTGCAGGTCTCAGCAGACGACTTCGAAAAGAGGCGGACGACGTCGGAATGGATCTGTTTCAGAGGAGCAGAGTGGAATCCTTAGCGCGGAAGGCAGACCGGAACAAGCGGCGATTTTCCAGAACGGCTTCCCGAGAATCCCACTCCATAAAGCCAAGATTCAAAACCTTCTCTCCATCGAGGACGCTTGTGCCTCCGGGACGAGTGCTGAAGCCGTGAACGAGCCATGGGAACTTCGCGAAGGGTGCGAGTTGCAGGACTTGAACCCCGCCGGTGCGCTTGAGCACCCACGGTGCGCGAATAGCGCGGCGCGGTCGCGAGGGAGTACGCCTGTTGACGCGTGGAGCGATTTCTCTTCAATGTTTTCGTGGCAGCCACAATCTGAACAGTATAATCGCAACCAGCGGAAGGTAAGAAACGGGCAGGAGAGCGGGTCAGGCAAAGCCGCTACAACAGGTGAGCCATGATCGTGGGAATGGGGATTGACATAGCGGAAGTGCCGCGGATTCAGGCGGTGATTGAGGCGCAAAGGGAGCGGTTTCTGCGACGGGTGTATACGTTGGATGAGGTGGCCTATTGCGAACAATTCAAGAACAAGTATGAGCGATATGCCGGGCGATTCGCAGTGAAAGAGGCAGCGATGAAGGCGCTCGGGACAGGATGGAGCCGCGGGGTGCGGTGGGTAGACTTGGAAGTGGTGCGGCAGCGGGGAGGACGGCCAACGCTGGCACTGAAGGGAGAAGCGAAGAAAATTGCGGATGGGCTGGGCGTGAAGAATATTGCGGTGAGTATTACGCATACGGCGGAGCAGGCGTTCGCGCAGGTGATTTTCGAGGGATGAAGAGCAAGGCGTACGATTTAGATTGAGGTCCTTCGCTGCGCTCAAGATGACAGACCGTCGCGTTCGCGGCCAAACACGGATGTCACTTCACGAGGAGAAAAGGCCCTAGGGCGAGGGCATCAATGCCGGCGCAGTAGAAACTGCGGACAGCGCCGCGGGGATCGGTGACGAGAGGCTCACCAAAGAGGTTGAAGGAGGTATTGACCAGGATGGGCGCGGGGGCGGATTCGCCAAATTTGTGGAGGAGTTTCCAGAAGAGAGGATTGGCGCTGCGCTCGACGGTGTGAACGCGGATGGAATTGCCATGGAAAGCAAAGCGTTCGAGGCCGGCGACGGGTTTGGTGAGCGTGGCGAGAGATGCCATGAAACGGCAGTTGGGGGAAGCTTCGAAGTAGTCGGCAGCGCGTTCCGCGGGAACAGACAGAGCGAAGGGATGGAATTCTTCGCGATGCTTGATGTACTGGTTGACGTTTTCTACCATGTATTCGGAAAAGGGCGAAGCGAGCAAGCTGCGATTGCCGAGAGCGCGGTGGCCGAATTCGGAGCTTCCCTGGCACCAGGCGACAATTTTGTCGCGAAGGAGGAGTCGTCGCGGCTTCGCCGACGAGTTCGTCCTCGCCCGACAGATATCGATACGTGATTTTACAGTTGTCGAGGACAGTCTTGATTTCCTGGGAATCCGCGTGCATACCGAGGGAAAGTGTGGCAAGGGGGGCACGGGCGGAATGGCCCGTAGTCTTTTTGAGCGCGAGATAAGCAGCGCCGAGAGCCGTGCCAGAATTGCCGGAGACGGGTTGGACGTAGACACTGTCAAAGCCGCCGCGTAATTCAAGCGCGCGGACAAGCAGAACATTCAGAAACAAGCCGCCGGCCAAACAAAGAGAACGCGTGGAAGTTTTTTCACGAAAATTCGTGGCGAGTTGAATGACGATTTCTTCGACGTAGTCCTGCGCGCTGCGGGCGATATTGGCACGCCATGCGGGCGTGGGAGAAAAACTGCGGGAGGAAACCCCGAGTTCACGGTAAAACTGCGGCGAGAAAAAACCCGCGACGATCCGGGCCGGATGCATAGTAGCGGCGATTCAGAGCGACACTGCCGTTGGGCTTCCACACAAACAATTTGCGGAAAACGGGAAGGAATTCCGGTTCGCCATCCTTGCTGAGCCACTGAATCTTGTGCTCATCGCGTAGAGGGCGCAGACCGGCGAGTTCAGTGACGCGAGAATAGAACCAACCAAGCGAATCAGGAAATTTCAAGGGAAGAAGCGGTTCGAGTTCGTCGCCATCGCCGAGGGCGATAAGGCCAGCCTGCGATCCGATGCCCTGATCAAGAGACAGAACCAGAGCGCGATCAAAACCGGAGGTGTAGTAAGCGCTGGCAGCGTGGCAAAGGTGATGATCAAACTGGGCAGGGCGGGGACCACCGCGAAGGAGTTGGTGGAGATGTTCTTGTGCGGCGGACCGGACATGACGTTTTCCACGAGGACGTGGGGCCGGCAGACCCGATCCGCGAGCCCAATGGCGCGAATTTCAGAAAGTTTCAAATGATTCTCGAAGAGGCAGCGATCAAGGGCGAGACGAGGGACTTCCGTGGAGTCTTGAAGACGAGTGAGCTTTTCCTCTTCGATGGCAAACAGGACGCCTCGATCGTTGAGGAGAGCAACGGCGGAACTCCTGCCTAATGTAGAGATACCAAGAATGTACATGAGAAATCCAATCTAACGGCATGGTCAATTTACACGAGGGCGGGCTTAAAGGGCAATGCGAGAAGGTTTTTGCCGTCAAGACGGGTCACAGAAACGGCAACGAATTGATTAGGAGGAAGCACAAGCGGAAGTTGAACCGAGAGATAGTTTTCTGAAAGAGCAGGAGTGGTGCCGAATTGCATGTGTTCGGGCCCGCGCCGAAGCGTGAGGACATGGAGCGTGCGACCTATTTGAGAATTTCGAAAAGCCGCAGATTTGGATTCGCCGAGGGCGCGAAGTTCCCTGGCACGATTCTTGATGACTTCGACCGGGAATTTGGTTGGGAGCGAATCTGCCTTTGTGCCGGGGCGGCGGGAATAGGAGAAGACGTGGAGATAGGTGAACGGACGATCTTCGATGAAGCGTAGAGTTGAGGAGTGATCCTCTTCGGTTTCGCCAGGAAATCCGGCGATAACGTCGGCACCGATAGCGGCATGCGGCAGCCGTTCACGGATGAGTTGATGCGGCGGGAATAGTGTTCAGCACGATACCAGCGATGCATTGCGGCGAGTATGCGGTCGGAGCCAGATTGCAGTGGCATATGGAAGTGTGGCGCGAGCCGGCTGGTTGAAGCAAAAAGATCGATGAGGTCTTGAGTAACGTCGAGAGGTTCGATGGAACTGAGGCGAAGACATTCGAGAGAAGTTTCATCAATGATACGGCGGAGAAGATCGAGGAATTCGACACGGGGAGAAAGGTCGCGGCCGTAGGTTCCGAGATTAATGCCACTGAGAACGACTTCGCGAAAACCGGCGCCGGCCAAGCGCTGAATTTCAGAAATGACTGTGGGTGGTGGAAGGCTGCGGGATTTGCCGCGAACAGATGGAATCACACAGAAAGAGCAGCGCGAATTACAGCCATCCTGAATTTTCAGTGTGGGGCGGGTGTGATTCCCTTCCCCACCAAGAACGGGAGCAACGAGAACATCAGTTAGCTCAGAAATGCTGCCAGTAAGAATAGGAGCGGGGTGACGGGTAACTGACTGGATTCCGGAATGGACGGGAACAGTCGGCGATTGCTCCAGAATTCGTAACGAAGGATCGGAAAGAACGGGCGCGGGAGAGAAGGCCCGCATATAGATTTGGAATTTGCGGCTTGTGGGAATTGCCCACGACGAACGAAACACCAGCAAGTCCGGCTATCTCTTCCGGGGCTCGTTGCGCGTAGCACCCAGTGACAATGATGCGGGTGGAAGGATTCGCAGCGTGGAGCTTGCGGATGGCGTCACGTGCCTGAGCGTCGGCGGCAGCGGTGACGGTACAGGTATTCAAAATGACAACATCCGCAGATGAGGGGTCAAGAGAAGCAGAGCAGCCCTGTTGCAGCAATTGACTCTCGATAGCGGCGCCATCGGCGTGCGTTGCGCGGCATCCAAACTGTTCGATATGAAAAGTGGGCATTGTGTATGGCTAGTAAGGAGTATTTAACCATAAAGCCTGGCAAGGGAATACCCGAAGCCACTGAGGACGCCACGCAAATCACCGGGAAGCGGGACTGAATGTCAATCGAGCAATGCAGGATTTAGTTGGCAGGGGCGGGGATAACCGGGTTACGCCGTTCCTGAAGCTGATTGCTGAGCCGATGGGCGAAGACGCGAAGCAGCAAATTTCCGGGCTACGTCCCTTTGAAATGGTTCTAAACTTGGGCCATACGGCGCTGAAAGGTCAGAAGAATAAGGTCAGCCCGGCGGCGAACTCCAAACTTATTGAGCAAGTTGGAGACGTGGAATTTAACGGTGCGTTCCGCAATGTTAAGCTTGCTGGCGATTTCTTTGTTGGAAAGATTTTCGAGAAGCGAATCGAGAACTTCCTGTTCGCGGCGGCTGAGGTTGGTGATGGACTCAGTTTTGAGACGACGTCCTTGGCTGGTCAGAATGGAATCGACGAAGCCAGAGAGCACGGATCGGGCACCCAAAAACCGCCTTGCGAAACGAGAGGAAGCGCGCGGGCAAGCTGATCGCGAGCTTCGGCATAAGTCAGGATGCCTTTGACGCCCAAGCGCAAGAGTGAATAAGCATTTGCCTCGTTGACGGAATCCCCGACGACGATCAAGCGAGCGTCGGTATAGCGCTCCAAGATATTGGTGAGCAGAGCTCCGGTGGCCTGGCGCGCGGCATGCGCATCAATCACAAAGACCTGTGCGCGGGGAGGCTCGAGATTGCGCAGGTCAGGGGCCAGTGTGGATTCGAGTTGCTTGGCAATGACCTTGAACTGAGAAGCCTTGCCAAGAAGACGCTCGAATTCGCTAAGAACAAGCGGGTGTGGTGAGAGTAAGCAGACTGTAAGTTTCGAAGACATGCGTTTAGTAGCCACTGTACTTGAGGGTAGAGAAACAGGGCGAAAGGGGCAAGGGCCTTGGGGGCAGATGTTCACGAACTGTTACTGACAGATTGGACTTGTTTTCAGAGGGTTGGGAAGGAAGGGACTGGATTCGATTCCGGGGGCAAAGCCACGTAAAATAGGGGGATGCGAAGGAGTGTCAAAAAGTAGCTGTAGAAGCATAATGTTTAATACAGAAGCTTGAGGAAAAAAAGGCCCGATGAGAGACCTGAAGGAATCGGACAAAGCGCTGCGAGAACTGCTGGGGGAGCGCATTTTGGTATTGGATGGCGCGATGGGTACCATGCTACAGCAACGGTCCTTGACGGCAGCGGATTTTGGCGGGTCGACGCTGGAAGGCTGCAACGAGAATCTGGTTCGGACGCGACCCGACGTGGTGCGGGAGATACACAGGAAGTATTTCGAAGCGGGATCCGACATCGTGGAGACCAACAGTTTTGGGGGTACGCCGCTGGTCTTGGCGGAGTACGGGTTGGGAGCAGATGCCTACGAGTTGAACAAGCGGGCGGCGGCGCTGGCCCGACAGGCGGCGGAGGAGTACTCGACGCCGGGGCGGCCACGGTTCGTGGCCGGGTCCATGGGGCCGACAACCAAGGCAATCACGGTAACGGGAGGAGTGACATTTGAAGGCTTGCTCGACAATTACTATGTGCAAGCCAAGGGGCTGGTCGAAGGTGGATCGGACCTGCTGCTCGTGGAAACTTGCCAGGACACACGGAATATCAAGGCGGCAATTTTGGCGATTCAAAAATTGTCCAGGGAGATTGGAGCCGCGATTCCCTTCCTCGTGTCGGTGACGATTGAGCCGATGGGCACAATGCTGGCGGGACAAACGGTGGAGGCGATGTGGGCCTCGTTGCGACATGCTCATCCGTTGGCATTGGGAATGAATTGCGCAACCGGGCCGGAGTTCATGACGGACCATATCCGCACGCTGAGTGCTTTGACGGGTGAATTTGTGTCCTGCTACCCCAATGCGGGCTTGCCGGACGAAGAGGGCAAGTACCTAGAAACCCCAACGACATTGGCGACGCAACTAGAGAAATTTGTGAGCCACGGGTGGTTGAACATCGTGGGGGGTTGCTGCGGGACGACAGAGAAACACATTCGGGCCATTTCGCAAATGGTGGATGGAAAGAAACCGCGGGTGCGTCCAGACGAGCCGCACAGGGCGGTGTACTCCGGAATTGAAACGATCGAAGCAGACGATCAGACGCGCCCACTGCTGGTGGGCGAGCGGACGAACGTGATTGGATCGCGGCTCTTCAAGAATCTTGTGGCAGAGGAGAAGTGGGAAGAGGCAACGGAGATTGGGCGGCGGCAAGTGAAGGGCGGAGCCCACATCGTGGACGTGTGCCTGCAAAGCACGGAACGGGATGAAAAGAAAGACATACCGGAGTTTTACGAGAAGCTGATTAGGAAGATCAAGGCTCCGATCATGATCGATACGACGGATCCGACGGCCGTGCAACTGGCGTTGACCTATTGCCAGGGTAAAGCAATCATCAATTCGATCAATTTAGAGGATGGAGAGGAAAAGTTCGAGAGGGTAGTGCCCATCGCGCACGACTTTGGCGCCGCCATAGTGGTTGGTTGTATAGACGAGGATAAGATTCAGGCGCAAGCGTTTACGCGTGAAAGAAAACTGGATATTGCCAAGCGATCTTACGAATTATTGACGACGAAATATGGCATGGCCCCGGAGGATATTGTCTTCGACCCGCTGGTATTTCCGTGCGCAACCGGAGATGAGAACTACATCGGCGGCGCGGTGGAGACGATTGAGGGGATTCGACTCATCAAAGAAGCGTTGCCGAACACACGAACGATTCTGGGGATATCGAACGTGTCGTTTGGATTGCCGGCGGGCGCGAGAGAGGTGGTGAACTCGGTCTTCCTGTACTACTGCACGAAAGCCGGGTTGGATTTGGCGATCGTGAATACCGAGAAGTTGGACCGGTTCGCGTCGATTCCGGAACACGAACGGCGACTGGCGGAGAATCTGTTGTTTCAGCACGCACCGAAGGACATCGCTGCCGACCATCCACGTGCTGCTCTGCTACGAGATGTGCCGAGCGATTGGAGACGGCAGAGCAAGGAACAGAAGGCCACGATCAATCAGTACCACATTGCGGCAATTACGGAATACAGCCGACAAGCCAAAAAGAAAGAGAAGGTCAAGGCGGAAGATCTGCCATTGGATCAAAGACTCTCTAACTACATTATCCAAGGGACAAGAGATGGATTGGTGGCTGATCTTGACCTGAAGCGAGCGGAAGGAGCCGCACCGCTAGCGATTATCAACGGGCCACTAATGGATGGAATGTCCGAGGTGGGGCGACTGTTCAATGCAAACGAGTTGATTGTGGCCGAGGTGTTGCAGTCTGCCGAGGCAATGAAGGCAGCGGTGAGTCACCTCGAACAATTCATGGAGAAGGCGGACACGGCAAAGCGAGGCAAGGTCGTGCTGGCGACGGTAAAGGGAGACGTGCACGACATTGGGAAGAACCTGGTCGAGATCATCCTGAAGAACAACGGATTCGAGGTAGTGAATCTGGGGATCAAAGTGCCGCCTGAGGAATTGATCAAGGCATTCCAGGAACATCATCCGGACGCGATCGGCCTTTCAGGCTTGCTGGTAAAAAGCGCGCAGCAGATGGTGATAACGGCGAACGATCTGAAAGATGCGGGAATTGATGTACCGCTGCTTGTGGGAGGAGCAGCCCTGAGCGCGAAGTTTACGCAACAAAAGATTGCTCCCAGCTACGGGAATGCGGTGTGCTACGCGAAGGATGCGATGACCGGGTTGCGTTTGATGAATGAATTGATGGATCCGGCGACACGGGAAAGAGTGATAAGCGAGCAACTGGCCAGCGGGAACGGCGTGCGTGTATCGACAACGGTGAAGGTCTTAGAAAAGCCGGCGGTGAAGCGTTCGCCAAAGGTGCGCGCGGACTTGCCGATCCCGCAAGTGGGTTATCTGGATCGCAAAATGCGACTGGTTCCGGATCTGCGGGAGATTTGGAGTTATATCAACCCTTTCATGCTATTCGGACGGCACCTGGGATACAAAGGCAACTTCGAGCAGCAACTGGCCGCGCGTGAGGCGAAGGCGGTCGAACTGTTTAATGAGATGGAAGAGGTGAAGAACGAAGCTGCGAGTTTCATGAAGGTGCGCGCAGTCTGGCAGTTCTTTGAGGTGGAAGCAGATGCTGAGTCGTTGCATCTATTTGCGCCGCAAAGCCAAGAACCAATACAGACGTGGCGATTCAAGCGGCAGAAGAGCGGTGACCAGCTGTGCTTGAGCGATTACATTCTCGAACCGAAGGAGGGGAAGCGCGACCACGTGGCAGTCTTCGTGGTAACCGCAGGCGAAGGAATACGCGAGCGAAGCGAAAAGGCGAAAAACGAGGGCTACTACTTCCGGTCACACGCGCTGCAAGCGCTGGCCATCGAATCGTCGGAAGCGTGCGCGGAATGGCTGCACCGGCGAATTCGCGAAGATTGGGGATTCCCGGACCCCGCGGAGATGACGATGGCTCAGCGATTCACGTCGAGATACCGCGGTAAACGATACAGCTTTGGCTACCCTGCTTGCCCGAATCTGGAAGATCAGGCCGGTATCTGGAAGATCCTCAAGCCAGAAGATATTGGAGTACAGCTGACGGAAGGATTCATGATGGACCCGGAGGCAAGCGTGAGCGCACTGGTATTCCAGCATCCAGACTGCACCTATTTCAGTGTGGAAGATGGCACCGAAGGAATGTGACATGGATTTTAGCGAGCAACCGGAGATTGAATGAAACGCGAGGGTGATTTTCAACTTCGAATTGGCAGGTCGATTCAGGCGTCCATCGATGCCAAACAGCTTTGCTAATGATTCCAAAATAATCCGATGATTGCAGAAGCTTGCGAGATGATCCTTGCCGCATTCCGGCAGGGGAACAAACTCTCTGTTTGGAAACGGGGGGAGCGCGGCAGACGCGCAACATATCGCGTCAGAGTTCGTAGGCCGATTCGCGTTTCCGCGCGCGGCCTCCCCGCTATCTCTCTGGGAGTAAACGGATCGTGCCTGACCGCCATTGGGAACGATTACGGATTTGAACACACATTTTCACGGCAAGTTGAAGCATTAGGGCGTCCAGGAGACGTTGCGATCGGAATCTCGACGAGCGGAAATTCGACGAACATTTTGTGCGCACTTGCGACCGCGAAGAAAATGAAACTACTCACGATTGCGCTGACAGGCAAAACCGGTGGGAAACTCAAGGACTCTGGAGACGTGGAGTGTTGTATCTGTGCGCCGACAGACGAGACGCCGCGCGTACAGGAATGCCATATTCTGATCGGCCACGTGATCTGCGAGATCGTCGAGCAGGAGCTGTTTGATGAAAAAGGCCGTGTTCCTGGATCGTGACGGCGTAATCAACCACAAGGCAAGTGAGGGTGAATACGTAACTCGCTGGGAAGACTTCCATTTTCTCCCCGGAGTGGCGGATGGAATTGCACTGCTGAATCGGGCAGGCTGGAGCGTCATCGTAATCAGCAACCAGCGCTGCGTGGCCAAAGGGCTATTGTCCATCGAAGAGCTGGAAACGATTCATCGACGTATGAGCGAGGAGCTTTTTGCCGCCGGAGCAAAGTTGGATGGAATCTACTATTGTCCGCACGAGAAGGAATTTGCATGCGATTGCCGCAAACCTGCCCCGGGAATGCTACTAACGGCGGCGAAGGAACACCAGATTGATTTGCGATCCTCGTGGATGATCGGTGATTCCGAAACAGACGTGGAGGCAGGGAAACGGGCCGGATGCAGAACAGCACGATTGGTGGCAAATCCGGAATTAGCCCATCGTGATGCGGACATGATGGCGGGCTCCTTAGTGGAAGCGAGCCGACGGATTCTGATAGAGCCCGGCGATAGTATTGAGCGTACCTGAATCCCAAGTCCTTCGTTTTGCGACCGTTTACGCGGTTTCTCCGATTAGTAGAAGATTATTCTGCGACTGTCGAATCTATGCGATTCTGAAAAATAAATCGACAATCCTGAGGGAACCATCCGATGGTTTGGAGGGAAGTCTAATAGAGGCGGTGGCGTCGGGGTGTCCACATTCATAGGACACGGCGGAGCACTCGAGCACGTCTAAAGGCAGAGAGGCGTTGGGAAAGAGGTGCAAAGTGAATCGTAGGCATGTTGTTTTGATTGGTATTGGATGGATTGGATTGTTGGGCGTAATGGGTGCGGAAGGGCAAACCCCGGCTGGCCCGAGTGCGCAGAATCCACCAAGCGCGGCAAGCCAAGATCCATCGAGTGGAAGCACATCCGCGCAAAGTCAAGGAGCGAGGCAACGGGGAGGAGAGAACGGCCCCCGGCCGACGTTCGGAAAAATTACCGCCATACGCGATGGTGCGATCGACGTAGCAACGCCGGATGGCCAGACAGTGACAGTAAAACTGACAGGGCAGACGGAATTTCGGAAGGACCGCGAGCCCGCAAAGGTAACGGATTTTAAGGTCGGGGACATGGTGATGGTGCGAGGGGATGAAAACGTAGACCACAGTATAACGGCCAGAGTGGTGGGATCGCGCACGGGCGGTCCAGGCGGTTTTGGTGGCCCCGGTGGTGGGGGCGGCCGACAGATGGGCACACTTGGAAAGGACTACGTGGTGGGAGAAGTAAAGGCAATCGATGCGCCGAGACTGACAGTGTTGCGGCCGGACAACGTGACACAAACGTTGGAATTGAATGAAGAGACATCTTTGCGGAAAGGGCGGGACAGTATCACCATGGCTGACGTGCAGGTGGGTGATCACGTGGTAGCGCGAGGAGCCATGGAAAAAGACGTGTTTGTGCCTAAGGGAGTGATGGTAATGAGCCCAGAACAGTGGAAGCGCATGCAGGAGATGAGGGAACAAAACGGTGGGCAAAAGGAGCCAGGCAGCGAAGCAACCGCTCCGAAACCTTAGGAGAAGCTGAGTTGAAGAGCTTGATTCGCGGAATTGTGGTGATGGTCTGCCTGGCGCTGATCTGCGCGGTGTTATTAGTTTGCTTCGCCAAGGGGCAAGAGCCATCCACGCAAACGGCTAACGCAGGCTATCAAATCAGCGGAACGGTAAAGAGCGGAAAAACAACGTTGCCAGGGGTAACGGTCACCGCGGCGAATACGCTCACGGGGAAAAAGTTCAGCGTTGCGAGCGGTGTGGACGGCTCGTTCGAGTTCAAAAACCTGCCGCGTGGCAGATATGTCGTGAAGATTGAGTTCATGGGCTTCGCCGCGCAGACGAGTGAAGTGGTGCTAAACCCGGAAAATCCGACTGGAAAAATCCAAGCCGACTTGGTGCTGGCGTCGCGGCAACAAGAGCAGACAAATGGTGCCGCGGCAGCCAGCCGTGGATTTCAAAGCCTAGCGATCGACAATGCGCCTTCGGGAGAAGCGGCGGGGAACCTCCAGAATGGCGCAGGGGTCGGGGCGGTCAGCGCGAATGACCTGTCGAGCCTGCCGATGAATGGCGCCGGGGCGGATATTGCGTCTGAGTCGGTAAGCGTTGCAGGGGCGCAGGGACGCAGCCAGGATTTTGGAAATGGGAGCGAAGAGGATCTCCAGCAGAGGATTCAAGAATTCCGGGAGCGCGCGCAAAGAGAGGGGGGCGGGCCCTTCGGCGGAGCGATGGGAGGAGCCGGGTCTGGACCAGGCGGAGCGGGTGGACCGGTGATGCTCGGGCGAATGGGCCGGGGATTCAATATCAACCAGCCACACGGATTTCTGTATGTGCAGGACGATAATGCAGCGCTGGACGCGCAGTCCTATTCGCTGACGGGGCGCGAAGCTGAGAAAGCGAGCTATAACCAGCTGCGGTTCGGGGCGTTCGTGGGCGGGCCAATGAAGATTCCTGGGCTGTTTGATTGGAGCAAAAGCACATTCTATACGGTTGGATGGAATGGAACTCGCGGTAGCACCCCTTACGATGCCTTCAGCACGGTGCCCACTGTGGCAGAGAGAAATGGCAATTTCGCAGGGCTGACGGACAAGAATGGCAATCCCATCTTGATCTTTAACCCGAATACGGGACAGCCGTTCGCCAATAACATGATCGACCGTAGCCTATTCAGTTCCGCGGCGACTGCCTTGTTGCCGTACATTCCCTTGCCGAATTTGCCGGGAGCCGAACAAAACTTTCATTACATCACTTCGGACGAAAGCGATTCCGATAGCCTTAGCTTGCGATTGATTCACAATTTTATAGGCGGCGGAGGACCGGGATTCGGACCAATCGGAGGAGGCCCTGGAGGAGGGGGAGGCCGGGGGGGAGGAAGGAGAGGCCCGCGGAACAATTTGAGCGTCGGGTTTAATTGGTCAAGGAATACAACGGCGATTGTGAATCCATTTCCATCACTAGCGGGGAACACGAACATACAAGGTTGGAACGGAAACGCAAGATGGACTTACGGGAAAGGGCGCACTACGAACACGGTGGGGTTCACGTACAACCACAACCGAGTCTCGACGACGAATCTGTATTCGGGAGTAATCGACGTAGCCGGCAACGCGGGCATCACAGGAATTTCAACGGACCCTTTCAACTGGGGACTCCCGGGGACTTCGTTCAATAGTTTTACAGGTTTCAGCGGGCCGATCCCGAGTCGCGAACTCGACCAGACTTATACGATTACGGACTCTGTGATCTGGAACCGGGGAAAACACAATTGGCGTTTTGGCGGCGACTACCGGCGGATCCTGCAAGATTTTCGTTCCGCGAGAAATGCCGAAGGAAGCTTCGTGTTCACGGGATTCGCGACCGCGGAGTATCTGCCCGGAAGCACGCCAGCCGTCCCCGGTACGGGGATCGATTTTGCAGACTTCCTATTGGGGTTGCCACAACAAACCAGCCTGCAATCGGGAACGGCGGAGTATCAATTCAGGGCGAATTCCTACGATTTTTTTGCCCAAGATGACTGGCGGATTTTTTCAAAGCTGTCGATAAATCTGGGATTGCGCTACGAATACATTGGTCCCTTTACAGAAACTGAGAATGCCATAGCGAATCTCGATACCAGTTTCAGCCCCGAATTGGTTGCCGGGTTCCGTGTTCTGCCAGGTCAAACAGGGCCTTATTCAGGCACGTTTCCAGCATCCCTTGTGAAGCCGGACCGGAATAATTGGGCGCCGCGGATTGGACTGGCGTGGAGAGCCGACAAGAACACAGTGGTGCGGGCGGGATACGGGATCAATTACAACCTGGGGCAGTATGGCATCTTCATCCGGAATTTTGCGTACCAACCGCCGTTCGCAACGACAGCCACGAATATCAGCCCTTATGGAAATTTCCTGACGCTGGAAAATGGGTTCCCCATTAGCGAAGTGCCGTTGGTCACGAACAATTACGCTCTCAATCCGAACTATAAGCTGGCGTACGTGCAGGTTTGGAACCTGGATATCCAGAGGCAATTGCCGGGCAACGTGCAGCTGAATGTGGGCTACAACGGGGCAAAAGGAACGCGCCTGGATACGGAACGTGCGCTGGTACCGAGCTGCGCGGCAACTGACAGCTGCTCCACTTCGTCGAACGAAGCTGCCGCACCATTCATTTATGAATCCTCCGAGGGAAATTCGATCTTGAACGCAGGATCGGTGCGGGTGAGAAAGCGGATGTCGAAAGGGTTGGGTATTAGTGCAACTTACGTGTTCTCCAAATCGATCGATGATGCCTCTTCGATCGGAGGCGGAGGAACGGTAGTGGCGCAGAATCCGTTTTATCTTCCAGGAGACCGTGGGCTTTCGAGTTTCAATCAAGCGCAAAAATTCACGGGGAACTGGATCTATGACCTGCCGTTCGGAGATGGGCGACGGTTCCTGACAAAGGGTGCGTTTTCGCATGTGCTGGGCGGGTGGCAGTGGAGCGGGAGCTTCACGATTGCTTCGGGGCTGTATTTCACGCCGCGTGTGCTGGGAGCGTCAGTAGACATCAACCGAGGAGTGAGCGGATCGCAACGAGCGAACGTGGTTGCGGGCCAATCACTCGGAATCTCGAATCCAACGACCGCGGAATGGTTCAACACGGCGGCGTTTTGCGCGCCGGGGCCGGGTTGCGCAGGTGGGACGACGTATGGAGACGCGGGGCGCAATATCCTACTAGGCCCGGCGGAATTCGCGTTCAATATGACCATCGACAAGACGATCGTAATTCGAGAATCAAGGTCGCTGGACTTGCGGTTAACGGCGAACAACATTTTTAACACGCCCTATTTTTCGAACATTAATACGGTAGTGAATTCGCTGACGTTCGGGCAGGTGACGGGCGTAGGCAACATGCGGCGGGTGAGTATGGTGGCGAGATTCCGGTTCTGAGAACTGCCTAGATGCGATTGGAGAGCAAAATTCGGGAGAAGGGCGGCAGCGCTGCTGGCGGTGTGGGCGGCGGCGGGGAGCCTGGTGGCTCAGCAGACCACAAGCACCGTGCAAAGCGGAACTCGCGTTCGGGTAATGACCGAAGTAGTGCTGGTAAACGTGGTGGCGCGAGACAAACACGGAAATTTGATCAGCGATTTGAAAAAAGAGGATTTCACGGTATATGAGGACGAAAAGAAGCAGGATCTTTCGAGCTTTGATTTCGAGCATGTAGACCAATTGGCAATGGCGGGCAATGCCGGAACTATGGGGGCCGGAACGGCGGGACCGGGGGCGCTGTTGGCTCCGACCCAACAAAAAAGCCTGGAGGCGCGGGACCGGAGGTTGATGCTGTTGTTCTTTGATTTTTCGGCGATGCAGCCGGACGACATTGACCGCGCGGTGGAAGCGGGTAAGAGATACGTGCAGGCAAAAATGCAGCCTGCAGACCTGGTTGCACTGATGTCCCTGGCAACGAATCTGAGCCTGGATATGGATTTCACCGACGACAAGGACAAAATCCTCGCCAAGCTTTCTTCGTATAACTCGAGTGAAGGACAAGGATTCGAGAACGGAAGTACCGGGAGCTCCGAGGGCGCGGCGGAGACCAACGGGTCGTACACGCCGGACGACACGGACTACAACACGTTTAGCGCGGATCGGAAGCTACTTGCGTTGCAGGCGGTAATGCATGCCATGGGAGCGATTCCACAGAAGAAGAGCTTGATCTATTTCAGCAACGGAATCTCGCAATCCGGCGTGGATAACCAGTCCGCTTTGCGAGCGGCGACGGCGGCCGCAGTGAGAGCCAATGTTTCAATTTATCCGGTGGACGTGCGCGGGCTATCGGCGTTTCCGCCGGGAGGGCAGGCGCAATCCGCGAGCCTGCATGGACAATCGGCGTACAGCGGCGCCTCCGTATTAAATGATCTGAATGGAAACGATTCGTCGCAAGAAACGCTATATACACTGGCGGCTGATACAGGTGGAAAGCCATTCATGGACACCAACGATTTGAGCGGCGTGTTCAGCCAGGTGCAGAAAGACACTTCCGTTTATTACGTGCTGGGATATACGAGCACGAACCATTTGAAGGATGGCCACTTCCGGCGGCTGAAAGTGCAGATTAAGCGCCCCGATGTGAAGCTGGAATACAGGCCGGGATACTACGCGGACCGCGATTATCAACATATGAAGCAAGCGGACCGCGAGGAGCAATTGGAGGATGAACTCGCTGCGGAATTGCCGCAAACAGACGTAGCGGTGTATGCGGGAACAGCGTATTTCCGGGTGGACGACTCGCACTACTTTTTGTCGGTGTCGCTGGTGGTACCGGGTTCGCAGATTCCATTTGTGCAAGAGAAGGAAAAGGACAGCGCGACCCTGGATATTATCGGGCAAGTGGCGGAAGGCGGAAAATTCCCGGTGGGCCGATTGCGTGACACCGCGAAACTGACGTAGATAGCACACAGCAGGTTCGAAGGAAGAACGTCCAATACAACACGAGTTTTGTGCTGGCCCCGGGAAACTATCACTTGAAATTTATCGTGCGTGAGAATCGAACAGGGCGGATGGGATCCTTCGAGACAGACGTAAGGATTCCGGATTTGCGCAAGACGCCATTGCGAATGAGCAGCGTGGTATTGAGCAGCCAGCGCGTGCCCTCAACGCAAAAGAAAAAGGGATTTCAGCCTCTAGTGAGTGAACAGACGGAGTTGGTTCCGAGTGTTACTCATGTGTTCAGCCAGGACCAAAAACTATTTCTGCAGTACGAGGTGTATGACGCCGCAAAAAACAAGACTCCTGACACCACGAGTGGCACAGCAACGAACCGAAAGGGTCGGTTCGCGTGCTGACAAATATTGAATTCCTGCAGGGCGAAGCAAAAGTGTACGAGACGAAACCCATCGTGGCCCACCAGGTGAATGCGGCTGATCGCAAGGCAGTAATTTTCCAGATGGAGATCCCATTGGAGTCCCTGAAACCGGGATTCTATACCTGCCAGATTAATGTGATTGATGATATCGGGGGGAACTATGCGTTTCCGCGGTGGCCCATCCTGATCAAGGCGCCGACAGAGAGTTCGCAGGGGGCCGCGACCTCGGGATTGAATTGATTTTGGGTGTTTTCCCTGATAATCCCGCTTTAATTCGGGCGTAACAGGCTGGCAGGGCGATGAGTGAGTTAACGCACCGCGCCGGGAAGGCTGGGGTAGTTCTCTCAGGTAAGGCAATCCCCAACAGGATTCAAAGCCCTTGCGCATCCGTATCCTATTAACAACACACAGCTTATTATGCTGCTGTGGAAGGGGAGATGGCGTTCAGCTTGCAAATTATGAACGTAAGCATTGCCAACCAGTGTGTGCAAGGGGTGTGCATGTTCCGGATTCAGCACGCGGAATTCATAGCTCCACAGATCAAGAGATTCGTGATTGAAGCGACGAGGATCGCCCGAAAACATCAAGCGGGGCAGTTTGTGATTCTGCGATTGCATGAAAAGGAGAGCGAATTCCACTGACGATTGAAAGCTCGAGCGCAGAGCAGGGGACGATCTCCATCGTTGTTCAATCGGTGGGAAAGACTACGACCCAGCTGAATGCCATGGAAGCTGGCGACGGGATTCTAGACGTGGTGGGGCCACTGGGGAAACCTTCTGTGATTAAGATACTACGGAACGGTAGTCATCGTGGGAGGAGGAGTCGGAACAGCACTGGCGTACCCGACAACGGTGGCACTAAAACGGGCAGGAAATCGGATTGTGACGATATTAGGAGGAAGAAACCGCGACCTTGTGATTCTCGAGAACGAGATGCGTAAAGTAAGTGACCAACTGTATGTAACGACAGACGATGGCAGTTACGGAGAAAAGGGATTAGTGACCGACAAACTGCGCGCTTTGATCGTGCAAGGTGTGAAAATTGATGAAGTGCTGGCGGTTGGACCTGTGCCAATGATGAAAGCGGTCGCAGAGCTGACCAACGGCCCGGGAATACCCACGGTGGTGAGCCTGAATCCGATCATGATCGATGGCACGGGAATGTGCGGAGGATGCAGGGTGATTGTCGGGGGGAAAAGCAAATTTGCGTGCGTAGACGGGCCAGAGTTTGAGGCGCACGAAGTGGATTTCTCCGTACTGATGCAGCGCAACCGGATGTACAGGGAGGCAGAACGGAAATCATTGGAAGAATTCCAAAAAGCACTGAAGAACGATGAGCGGCGCAAAGCGGGAGATGCTGATGAAGAGGCAGCCGAGTGCGTGACTGCGGAGGACAAGTGATGGAGTCGGTAAAAGAAGTTTCTCCGAACCCGCTCAAATTGAAAGACCGAATGAAGGTGCCGCGGCAGCACATGCCGGAACAGGAAGCTGGGCTGCGCATAAATAACTTCACGGAAGTAAACCTGGGATATTCGACGGAGCTGGCGAAACAAGAAGCGCTGCGTTGCCTGGAATGCAAGAAACCAACTTGTATGGACTATTGTCCCGTCGGGGTGAAGGTAAAGGAATTTGTACGCCTGATCGTGGAGGGAAACTTTCTGGGAGCGGCAGCGAAGATTCGTGAAGACAATGTGTTGCCAGCAATCACCGGACGAGTTTGCCCGCAGGAAGATCATTGTGAAGGAAACTGCTTATTGACGAAGAAGGTGGAATCGCTGGGAATTGGATACCTGGAACGATTCGTGGCCGATTACGAGCAGAGAATGGGAGTGCCTCTGGCTCCAAAAGCCGCCGCAACGGGAAAGAAAGTCGCCATCGTCGGAAGTGGGCCAGCAGGATTAAGCGCGGCAGGCGACCTGGTACACAAGGGGCATAGGGTCCACGTATTCGAGGCACTACACGAAATTGGTGGAGTGCTGGTTTATGGAATCCCCGAGTTTCGATTGCCGAAGCAGGTGATTCACGAACAGATTGAAACGATGCGGGCGATGGGAGTGGAGTTTGAGACAAACGTGGTGGTGGGAAAGACCGTGGAGATTGACGAGTTATTTGAGAGCGAAGGATACGACGCAGTCTTCATCGCAACCGGAGCAGGCCTTCCCGTTTTCCTGAACATTCCTGGTGAGCATTTAAACGGGGTGTATTCGGCAAATGAATTCTTGACGCGAATCAACCTGATGCATGCCTATGAATTCCCCCGGTACGATGAACCGATCGTCGACTTGAAGGGGAAACAGGTGGCTGTGATCGGCGGTGGCAATACTGCATTGGACGCAATCCGGTCGGCAAGGCGTCTGGGCGCAGACAAAGCCTGCGTGTTATACCGCCGAAGTGAGACGGAGATGCCAGCGCGTGCGGAAGAAGTGAAACATGCCAAGCAGGAAGGAATCGAGTTCCGTGTGCTGACGAATCCCGTGGAGTTTCTGGATGACGGGAACGGATGGTTGAAGGCTGCACGTTGCGTGCGAATGGAATTGGGTGAGCCGGACACGTCAGGGCGAAGACGGCCGATTGCGATTGCTGGATCGGAGTTTGAGATTCCTCTCAGCGTGGCAATTATTGCAACGGGAACATCGGCAAACCCGCTCATCCAATCAACGACACCGGGGCTGAAAACGAACAGGTGGGGCTATATCGAAGCAAGCTCGGAGACACAACGCACATCGCGAAAGGGCGTATTCGCGGGAGGCGACATCGTAACAGGGGCCGCGACGGTAATTTTGGCGATGGGGTCGGGGCGACGAGCCGCGAAATCGATCGATGAGTATTTGACAACCGGAGAGTGGTAGAGGCGCTCTGCTCGGGTAGCTGGGGAACAAGCAAATTTGCGCACTAATACTCAGTATTGCGTAGGGTCACACTTTCTGCGCCTCCCTGGGGATTAGCCGCCAGCACCCACGGAATTAAGTGGCTTGTTTTCAACGATAAACAGTGCCCCAAACATTGTAAAATCACTTCCATTTGGTGTAGAACGTGCCCCTTATTCATAAGACAGAACTCCGCCTTGACTTAACCCAGGGACAACTCTAAGGAGAACGGCGATGACCATACTGAAGACAGAAGCGCTGGCCTACCACGACGGAGCCCGTCCCGGGAAGATAGAAGTGTCGCCGACGAAGCCCTGCCGGACACAGCGCGATTTGAGTTTGGCCTATACACCGGGCGTGGCACAGCCCTGCCTGGCCATTAAACAGGAACCCGGGGACGCGTTCAAATATACGGCGAAAGGGAATCTGGTGGCAGTGGTATCGAATGGCACAGCCGTGTTGGGGCTAGGGAACATTGGACCACTAGCGGGTAAACCGGTGATGGAAGGAAAGGCTGTACTTTTCAAGAGGTTCGCGGATGTAGACGTGTTTGATCTGGAAGTGGATTCGACAAATCCAGAGGACGTAATCCGTGTGTGCCAATTGTTAGAGCCAACGTTTGGTGGAATCAACCTCGAGGACATTAAAGCACCGGAGTGCTTCTACATCGAGGAGACATTAAAGAAAACGATGAAGATTCCGGTGTTCCACGACGACCAGCATGGCACCGCGATTATTTCTGGCGCGGCGCTGCTGAATGCGCTGGAGATCGTGGGAAAGAGTATTGACAGGGTTCGAGTTGTATTCAATGGAAGCGGAGCGGCGGGAATTGCCTGCGCGGAACATTATGTTCGGCTTGGAGTGAAGAGAGACAACATCATCCTTGTCGACACAAAGGGAGTTGTCTATGAAGGTCGAACCGAGGGGATGAACCCATACAAAGCACGGTTTGCGCGGAAGACGGAGTTGCGAACGCTGGCGGAAGCCATAAAGGGCGCTGACGTATTTGCGGGGCTCTCCGTGAAGGGGGCGTTTACCGGAGAGATGTTGAAGACAATGGCGGACCGGCCAATCGTGTTTGCGATGGCCAATCCCGATCCGGAGATCACCTACGAGGAAGCACTGGCGGCACGCAAAGATGTGATCATCGCGACAGGGCGTTCAGACTTTCCGAACCAGGTGAACAATGTTCTGGGTTTTCCGTTTATCTTCCGAGGCGCACTGGATGTGCACGCCACGGCCATTAATGAAGAGATGAAAATGGCGGCAACGCACGCGCTGGCCGCGCTGGCAAAGGAGGATGTGCCGGACTCTGTTTGTCATGCCTACGGAGTGGACCGTATCCGATTTGGTCCTGAGTACATCATCCCCAAGCCATTCGATCCACGCGTCCTGGTATGGGAGGCGACGGCAGTGGCCAAAGCGGCGATGGAATCTGGAGTGGCGAAGGAACCAGTGGACCTGGGCGAATACCGGGAACGGCTGGAGAGACTATTGGGGAGAGCGCATGAAGTGATGCGGGTAATCATTCACAAGGCGCAACAGCGGCCAAGGCGTGTGGTATTTCCAGAAGGCGAGAATGAAAAGATTCTGCGAGCGGCACACATCCTTGTGGAAGAAAAGATTGCGCAACCGATGCTCATTGGAGTTACAAGAATTATCCGAGAAAAGGCAGAGGACCTGGGTGTGAACCTGGAACACATCCAGGTAGTGGATCCCCACCTGTGGAAGAAACGGGATGCTTACATTCAGGCGTTATACGAACTGAGGCAGAGACGCGGAGTAACACTTTCTGAAGCCCGAACGCTGATCGACAACAGGAATACATTCGGATCGGTTATGGTCCATATGGGAGACGCCGATGCACTCGTGGGTGGTGTGAACCAACACTTTCCGGACACGCTTCGACCGGCACTGCAGGTAATCAAGCCGCGACGGGGATTACATCGGGTTTCAGGCCTATATGCGTTAGTGACAAAACGCGGGGATATGTATTTCCTGGCAGATTGTACGGTGAATATCGAGCCAAGTGCGGAGATTCTGGCAGAGATTGCACTTTGCGCTGCGGAAACTGCTCGACGGTTCAATGTGACGCCGCGCGTGGCGATGCTTTCGTTCTCGAATTTTGGCAGCACGCCGCACCCATTAACGGAGAAGGTACAACAAGCCGTAAAACTGGTCCAATTGGCTGATCCTGAGCTGATGGTCGATGGTGAGATGATGGCGGACACGGCTGTAGATCCAAGGATCATGGAAGAGACCTATCCTTTTTCGAAGCTGCGAGGCGGAGCGAACGTGCTGGTGTTCCCGGACCTCACTTCAGCAAACACTTGCTACAAGCTGTTGTCGGGCATTGCTGAAGCAGAGAAGATAGGGCCGATCCTGATGGGTATGTCGAAGCCGGTGCATGTACTGCAACGTGGGTGCGAGGTGGAAGAGATAGTGAATATCGCGGCGATCGCGGTGGTAGATGCACAGGAAACGGAAGGTGCGTTGAGGGCGGAATTGCAGACAAAGGAGCAAGGACGGAGTGCTTCACCTTCCGGCGGATCGCTTGACACTCTTCAACGCACCGCCAGTTAGTCGATGATCTATTTCGTCTGGAGTTCTGCGGTGCGCTCCGCGAGCAGTGCATTCAATTTCTGCATCACCTGAAACGCATCGGCCACATACAGGACATCTGCTTTGCCACGAGCCCAACCACAATTGGGATCCAGGTTGATGGCGCGGCGATCATTGATGAAACGCCAGCCGACCACATGAGGCTCTTCCCCGTGACAGCAAGTAGATAGACCCTTAGGATGCCGCGGGGTGGAACCTGTTTGACCAACCTGATTCATGTGGGTCATGAAGGTCAATACGGACTGGTTCTCGCCGCTTTGATCGACCAACGATTTACTGCCCCCCAACGATGCGCCTGATTCGCAGAGGAAATCCAGGATGAGAGATTCAGCCTGTTCGGGATGGACTTTGCCGTCGGATTGTTTTTTGGTCCAGCCGGCGCCGGCGACGAAAAGCAAGTTTGCGTCGGGTCGAATGGTTTGTGAATCAGATTTCGGAGCACGGATAGCGGTAACCGTAGTGCGTTTGGCTTCCTGGGGAAGCAAGACGGTCAATTTTTCACACTTTGCCGAGGTCGGAGTTCCATGCCAGGGATCGTGGCAGCCTGAATCGAGCAAGAGAATCCACGGGCGCGCTTTGCGCTGGAAGACGCCTTCGATGCGCTGACGGTAGAACCAGCGGGTTGCTGTCACCGCACCAGTCTACTAGGTTTAGGGCAGTAATGTGCGTGTCCACCTGGGCGGACAAGCGCTGCGCAAGACTGGGAAGCGCACGGAAAAAACGTGAGGTCCCCGGAGCGATCACCAATTGCGGAGACGTAGCACGGCAGAGTGCTTCTGCCGCAGCGGCATCACTGGAGAATCTAGGATTGGCAAAATCATCCCCTTGCACACCGAGGATGCGCGCTGCCCCAACTGCAGCGAGAGAATCCGCAGCCGCTTGAACGTTTCCACCGACCAGTCCGATTTCCAGTGGTGAGTCTAGTTGCTGTGAAAGGGCAAGCGCAGTGCCCAGTACTTCGAACGCGACCTTGGGCAATGCGGCGCCAGATTCATCGACGTGGGCAAGAAACAGAATTTTTTCAGTCATAAGGCTCACCATAATAAGAATGCATTTGCTTCACTTAGAATTACGATCAAGATTTCGTGATCCATTCTGCAATCTCTTGGGCGATTTCTTCGGCACCAAGATCTCTAACAATGCGGGTTTGCCGCTGCTGCTTTGGAGGGGAAGCACTGCAATACTGGAGCGCGCTTTGCGAAAGAATGGAAGGCTTGGCTTTCTGTAAGGCGGGCATAATGGTGCGCATATTGGCCATGCCAATTTGTGGATTGTTTCGCGGCTCCGGCAAATTGCCAGTGGCCCATCCAAGAAGAGCAGGCGGACCTAGTGCAAACGGAGACCTGGTGGCGTCCACCTTCAATGCGCTCGAGGACTTCAAAAGACCCATCCGCCAGGACAGTTATCTGGTCCACGCCTTGGAACTGATCGAGAATTCCGAGTCGCTCGCCGACTAATTGTAGAGTGACGCCGGCGCCGCGAGAAGCGGATTCCCATCCACCAAAGAGCAAGAGACGCGAGCGATCAAGACCCGGCAGTGCCGTGATCGCACCGAAAAGAATTTCGGCAACTGAATGTGCGTCGCTAAATCCACTGGCAGGGCCATCGATGGCCAACAATTCGAAACTGATCTTTTGGGCTATCGTCATCATAACTTGCTGTAACTTTGCCTTTGGGCCTAAGCTGACGAGCCACACTTTACTGCCGGGATGATGGGAAGCAAGGTTTGCGGCTTCGTACAGGGCATGCGCTGCCCAAGGATCGAGAACGGCGGGCAGGAGCATTTCGTTCTTGAGAGCCGGACCGGCAGGAGTTTCAACGGGCTCGAGAGTTTGCAGGGGGTCAGGCACAATGCTGCCACAAACGACAATCTGAAATGTGCTGCTCATAGTTGTGAAGTCCTCAATTCACTTGCTCTATGCTTAATTTCGAAAGTTCAGTTCAATGCTGAATGCAGCCCGCCCGCACCGGCTCGGAAGTCGACGCTGCCAGGTTTACCGTCGGTCTCGGCCAGACAATTCCACAAGCAGGCCCCGCAAAATATGCATTTTTCGCGATCGAAGCCAGGAACACCGCTTTCGCCGCGGGTGATTGCCTGTCCTGAACACATTTCGACGCACAACTTGGGTTCGCAGTTGCGGCATACCTCTGGTCGAACAAAGACCACGTGGTTGGCGTAGCCGGGTTGGGCCTGGACGCCGCCGCCCATAAGTAAGGCATCCTGCTGAGAGACCAGCAATTTCCCGTCGAAAGGAATTTCCGGCCAGCCGCAGCGGCTCATGATCTGATCATGAAGGGGTGCCCCGTGTGCTATAGCATGTTCTTTGATGCGCTGCAGTTCGGCAGTGGAAATACGAGTGCCATATACTTCATCCAAGGATGCGATCGACTGGTGTTGGCGTCGCGGAGAGGGTAAGGAAATACGGCCGCGGGTGAAACTGGCAAGTGCCATCCCCAACAGACCCGGAATCAATCCGTGACGAAAGCCGTTGCGCGAATCGGCAGCAACTTGAGATTCCTGATCGAGCCAACTGTCGCGACGCCGGCGAACATACGTTGATTCAAGATTTTCACGAGTGAACGGGCGATTTTGATCGAGGAGTTCAAGAACCGCCTCGCCAAGGTGAACTCCCGTAGACCAAGCTTCGTCGACGCCGGAACCAGTAAGAACATTGGTGCTGCCGGACCCTTCGCCAATACGCGCGTAACCATTCCCTACCAAGAATGGTTCACCATGGCGCCCGGACTCCTGCAAGGATTTCGCGCCCCAGGATTTGAGAGTTCCCCCTGCAAGGTGGCGCCACAAGTAAGGATGAAGAATGAAATGCTGCAGGTAGCGATAGGCTGAGCGAACGGGACTTCGGAGCCATGAAGGAATGAAGAGGCCGACGGAGGCGAGGTGATTGGGGTGAATGTAGAGGAAACCAAAGATTTCCGGCTCGGGATAACCGAATGTGTGAATGACGGTGCCTGCTTCAAGGGCACAATCTTCACGAAGCTCGATCACCATCTTCATGCCGAGTGCCCATTCACGAGCATGGTGGTTTTCGGGGATGCCGAGCTGGGCGTCGATGGCGCGGCCGACTGCACCGACCGGCCCGTCGCCAACAACTGTAAGTGCAGCGCGAACGTCCATGCCAGGCATAAATTCGTTTTGCGGTGAACCAAGCAGATCGGTGCCTTGATCGGCAAGGCGCAATCCGACCACAGTGTTATTCTCGACGAGCGGTGCGCTGACCGGGCTGCTGGGCCAGATCTGAACGTGGCCTGAAGCCGTGAGTTGCTCACCCACCCACTGGTTGAACTGGCCGAGCGACATCAGCAAGCCATCCTGTTTCTCTAAAAAGTGGGGATGTATGGCGATGCAACAGCGTGGTCTGCGAAGACGAAAGGGTCTGTGAAACATGCGGAGAAACTTGTCGGCCGTGCGCAGTGCAAAGGAACGGCGGCTGGCACCGATGGGATCGAGCAGGTAAACAAGCTCTTCCTTTCTTACCGCCGTGGCCATGGGGATTTGCGTTAGATCGAGGCTCGGGAAGCTGGCACGAATTCCGCGGGCTCGCGTGACTGCCCCCGAGACGCCAAAGCCCAAGCCATCGGCACGCTCATAACAGATGACTTGGAGAGGCATGCCTGGGCAAGTGGCACTTTCGTATCGCGGTGAGCCATCGGGATTCGTAGAGTTGCGCGCGAGTGTGATGAGAAAACCACCCATCGCGGGCCCGAATCCCACGCAGGCGATGTCCACTTCCATTTGCTGGCGTTTGACAGCGGTGTTGGATTCGGGGCTGCAGAGTTCATACCGGATAGTCCAACACTTCCGGGATCATCATTTTCGAGACGTTCTCGGCGGCGCGGTCCTTTGCGAGGCGCGCGCCGGTAAGGCAAGTGTCCAATTTGTTGTGCAACAAGAGGAAGGTATCGGCACCGTTGCATTTAGCGCAGGGGCCGGCCTTTTTCGGATGAGAACCATCGGTGCCGAGGATGTCGACAGTGCAGGCGGAGATTCCGGGAATGAAGCCTTCCAACTCCTCGATTTCATCCTGCAGGAAACAACCGCGAGCGCCTGCCTCATCCCAGGAAGGGTGACGGTTGTAACCGAAAACCAACTCGGCACAAATGCGGCCGACTTCCCCGCTAGCCCGAGCCGATTGCACATGGCACAAATCGGTCATGAAGTTCACCAGCCCGGATAGGCCTTCCGCCACAGAGGCATCCTCTGCGCCGCAGCGTTCAAGTTCGAGCACATCCAGAATCTGGCAACGCGCAGCAACCAACCAGCACAACGCATCGGCGACCGGGAACGTTACGCCCTGACGCGCACTTTGGTAGAGCTTGTTGCCGTCGCCATCGGTGGTGTGTTGCAGCCGCTCGAGCGTCCAGAGCCACATGGTCATGGCTGTGGCCAGAGTGCAAGCGCCAGTGCCGGGATGATCTGAGGCGATGGCGCGCATCTCGCGAATCCAGTTGCGAAATTGCGCAAGGAAGACGGGATTCGTCATGGTGATGGAAAGCTGGCGACGCTGGACAGCTTCGGGACCTTCGTAGGTGGCTTCCAGTTGCGCGTCCATCCATTTGTTGCCGAGAAAGCCCGGGCAATCTTCGGTGATGCCATAGCCGCCCATGAGGCTGACGGCTTCGCGCATCATCTGAGCGCCCCATCCTGTGTTCCAGAGCTTGGCGGCGGGGCACAGAATGTCGGCGAGGGAATCCAATTGAAGAAACCGATATAAGGGATCGGAGCGGAGTGGTTCCTTGCGAGGATCATTTCCGGACAAGCCGAGAAGAATCGCTGCTTCCTCTGAGGATTGGCGGAGTACTTTGGCTTGGGCCCGTGCGCCGGTGACGCCGCGCGCCGCGAGAAGGGTCTCAGCTTCGCGCTCGAGCGGGTCGAGTTCATCGAAGGCACGAGCGGCAGCAAAAGCGAGCGAGGCACTTGCTTCTCCAGTGGCCCAGACATCGACGAGTCGATGGAGAGAGTCTTCGCGTGCTTGCAGACCCATTTGGTAGCGGACGGAACCGGGTGTGGCGGTGGAGGCGCCGCGGAACCTCCCTCGTTGATAACGGATGATGGGTTCAACGGCGGAGAGCAATTTTGCAGCGGTCATCACGCCGACGGTGACGCGTGTGCGGCGAAAGACAGCTTCGATCACTTCACTGTGGCTATGCCGCGGAAAGATTCGGCCATTCCTAATATCGTAGCCGCCTACGATGCGGCTGGCAGGAATGCGCAGATTGAAGATGGGATCACCGGTCGAGGAAAGCTGGTGGACCAGTTTGCGGGTCGGAGTTCCGCGATCGAAGATGCCGGGATCGCCTTCTTCGAGGATGACCATGCAACTGCCCTTGATACGGTCATCGTCGGAATCCACGGCGGCGGTAACGAAATTGGCGAATCCGATGTTGGTGATGAAACGGCCACGCTTTTCGACTTGCAGGATTGGCTCCTCGCCATCTTGCCAATCTACGATGCGGAGTTTGCCATCCAGCATGCCGGTATCCACGCCGACGTAAGGAATGGGTTCGGTAAGACAGAAAGCGCCGCGCCAAGGTTTGCGGTCTTCTCCAGGCTGCGGTGGGGCGGCGAGTTTCATGTAGCGATCCTGCTGTTCCTTGGTGCCGCGTTCATGAATTGGTGCCAAAGCCAGGCAGCCCGCGAGGCTAGCCGTGGCCGCCCCGCCATCCACCCAGGCCAGTTCGAAGGCCACCAAGGCCAGTGCCAAATTGCGCGGTCCAGAGATGAACCCACCCTGTTCCGGATCCATAAACACAGCCGTGAGGCCAGCGCGATCGAAGGCTTCCAGCATTTCTGCTTTTGCGGGGGTCCATTCATGGGAATTGCGGCCACCTTGGGCGACGAGTTTAGCTACTGTCCCCCGGGCGACGGAACGCGCAGACTGAACGAGCATTTGCAGGTCGTAGCGATCTGCGAAACGCCATTGGATTTGGCGGGCAGAATCGGTAGGCAGAGTGCGCAGGGAGTCCAGTTTGAGGGAGGTTGCAATGGACATGGAAGTCCTTTCGAGAGCGGCTTCAAGCATCTTCTAAGCCGGGGACACACGGGTCTGTGTTACGCGTCACAGGAACTGTGACGGGTTGGGAAGGGCCTTTCCTCACCTAAACGCTATGAAAGTCAGCAATTGCAGCGATCAACCAGTTGTTGCAGACTTCGGTGAGTTCGGGATATATGGGAAGAGACAGTGCTTCCCTACTGGCGGCTTCTGACTCTGGGAATCTCCGACCTTATGGCCCAGATATGCAAAAGCTTTTTGCAGATGCAATGGGATTGGATAATAGATTTCGGAGGGAATACCTCTGGCGTGTAAATAGTCGCGAAGATTGTCGCGATCGCCCGAGCGAATCGTGAACTGATTGTAAACGTGGGTGAGGCCAAGAGGCACGATTGGCAATTTCACTTTGGTTTCAAGTAGGAATTCGCGAAACAATTCACGATAACGATCAGCATTACGCTGTCTAGCCGCTGCCCATTTGTCCAGATGTTTCATCTTCACTCGGAGAATCGCAGCTTGCAGGGCATCGAGACGACTATTCATCCCAAGCAACTCGTACACATATTTGTCTCTGGCACCATGAACATGCAACAGACGCAAACGATCTGCCACTCTCGAATCATTGGTAGTGACCATCCACCGTCACCGGCACCGCCGAGATTCTTTGACGGGAAAAAGCTGAAACAACCCATTAGCCCAAGGCTGCCAATCGGACGTTCTTCATAGCGCGCCCCGATGGCCTGCGCGGCGTCTTCGATTACCGGGATTCGCGGCCCCGAAGCGACCTCGCGAATTTCTTTCATATTCGCAGGTAAGCCAAAAAGATGGACGGGGATGATCGCTTTGGTCCGGGGAGTGATGGCGTTCTTGATGGCCAGAGGCGAAATGTTGAACGTTTGTGGCTCAATATCGACCAAGACGGGTTTCGCTCCTACTCGGGCGATCGAACCCGCAGAAGCGAAGAAAGTAAATGGAGTGGTGATCACCTCGTCTCCAGGGCCGATTTCCAAAGCTAAGAGCGCAAGAATTAACGCGTCGGAACCCGAAGCGCAGCCAATCGCATAACGGCACTCAGTCAGAGCGGCGACTTCTTTTTCGAATGCCTCAACCTCGGGTCCAAGGATGAATTGCTGACTCTCCAGAGTGCGCGTTACCGCTTCCATCACTTCTTGATGGATGTTCGCAAACTGTGCCTTTAGGTCGAGGAAAGGCATGGTCATCTTTTTTGGCACGGTTGAACCGGACACGTCTTATCCTGTGGAATCAGATTTGAATGAAAATTTCAGCTGCGACCAAAGGCGCCGCAATTCGGGCGAGCAGGCCGTGCTCCTAGACCAGCTGATGTGGGGAAGTGTACATCACAGCAGCAGGGCATGGAATTGGGATGGCGCAACCTCTGCACTTGGAGTTCTGAGATGTTCGATGGTGTATTTTGAGGAGTCCCCTGGAAGGTCAGGAAAGATTTATGATCCATTAGAAGTTTCTCAAAATCGGGCGTACCCAGATTGCGCCCGCTGGCTATTTTCAGATAGGGCATGGTGGCCGCATCAAGTTTCCAATAGGCCTTAGCCACGTAGGCGTCTAGTGCGACCGGATCAGTACCGGCGACCACTGTTTTCTTCAACAAGACATCTTCCAAATTCCCACCAGTTGGGCCGTTGCGGAGGAGCACGCGATAAGAATCAACGAGAGTAAAAGTGGGGCGAATAAAATCCGCGAGGTCGACGAGGCTTTCATGAATGTGTTGATGAAGTTGTTGGCGTTGGCCGCCCAGAATGCCGTACCAGTTTTTCATGCCAAGGGTCACACCCGTCAGGCTGTGATGCTTGGCGATAGGGACGTTGATGATCTTGTCTGCCTCGAGGAATGGTTGAAAGACTGGCCAGTTCTGCAAAACATCCCCGGCGAGGTCTACTTGTTTGAATTTCGACGACTCCGGGAGTAGGACTTCCGCACCTTCCTTGCGCGCCGCTTCAGCAATACCGGAACGCTGGAAGCACCGGCGCGGATCGTTGCAACTGACATCCGTCACGATAACCTTTTTCGCCCCGGCGTCCCAACATTGGCGGACCAATTCCGCCACAACTTGTGGGTTGGTGTTGGCCGCCTGTTCGGGAGTGCGGTCCCATGCGATGTTTGGTTTGACGATGACGACATCGGAAGGCGAAATGAAACGCCGAATCCCGCCGAGTTCCTGGAGTGCTCGACGAACCAGTTGCTCTGGCTCGCCACCGGCGATCACAACTAATTGCGGCAAATCCGATGACACCGCCACGGTGTGATTACGCTTGGCATTCACCACCAGCTCATCCGCTGGACGCTTGTTGTGTTGCGTAAGCCAAGCGGCAGCGGCAGCCGTTCCTGCGCCGATTCCGGCGAGACGCAGTAAGCGCAGCATGGCTTGACGGCGATCCATCCCGTCCGTACCGGAGTCTGCCATTGTGGAGCCTCCCTATCTAGATCTCGACGACGCTGATCCGTTGCGGATCGTTAGTACCCAATCGATGTTGCGCATCCGCAGCGATGGCAATGTACTTCGGTGGCCTGCCCGCTGCTGCAAGTGACTTCAAGCCTTTTTCCGCACGCTTGCGTTCGATGATCCGCCACCCCGTATAATCATGAGCCACGGGATCGGAAGCGATCATCAGACCATTGAACTTCCAGGTGAATTGCGGGTTAAAGCTGGGACCTCCTTCGTAGCAGGCCGTGAAGGCATCGCAGATGGAAAGCCGGAACTTCTCCTTAATGACCGGATGCATGTACAAATCCGCAACGTAAGGACAACAGTTGTTCGAATGAAAGTCATTTGGATTGTCGATTACTCCATACATATTCTTCATGGCCGCCGTCACACCAGCCCCGCTGTGATCTTTGAGGATAGGTAGATTGATCATGCAGGTGCAGGTGCGCGTGAGCAGCTTCGAAAATCGGGTAGTAGTGCTGCCATAGACAGACGAGTTCTCTTCGTAGCCGATGTCCTTGGCGTCTGTCCCTACAATCCGTTCACGATTGGAATCGTTTGAGAGATGAAAGCCTGCGCGCATCAACTCCCGGTTGGTGCGGTCCCAGACCACGATGTCCCCAGGCTTGATGCCGGCCTGTTTGAGGCGCTCGCAGATTGCGTAGACGAGGGCCACGCTGGTCGATAGTCCCGGCCCGGCGATGGTATTGACTTTAAGTCCCACCACTTCACCTGGATGAACGACTCTCTTCCACGCCGCGACGGGATCCTGTACGTCGTAGAAGGATTGCATCGCGTGATCCAATAACTTCTGCACGCGTACCGGATCCGGATTGGAATTTGTCCCGTAGATATCGGGATCGCGCGCGACCATCACTTTCGAGGTGCCAGCAACCTCAGGCAGGGCTCCAGCCGAGATCGCCAACTTGCCCGCGCCTAGACCCACAGCACCTGCTACACACGTCCTCAGAAATGAGCGGCGGCTATTATCGGATTTCTCTCTCATACGAACTCCTTCTCCGGGCGCGATTGCGCGGCGCTATTTGACCAGCTTCTCGTCGATTCGTTTCCCCAGCTCCAGCAAGCTCTGCGACAGATTTGGCGAACTTTGGTACGCGATTATGTGTACGAGAAATCTTCCCTGACGAAAAACAAGGCTCTGCTCATAGAGTCGCGCAGCGTCACCAACTTGTGGCATGGATGCGCCCGAGGTGGGTTCCGACTGGAAAATGGTCTTGGCACCCGCGGCGTCCGCCATGGTGTAGATATCAACGACCACATCCGACTTATCCTGGAATTTGTAATCGCAGGTTGAAGTGCTGACTACGCCCGACCTTTAGATATTTCTCAGCGTCGCCATCGATGTACTTCCAAAGCTCAGCCGCGGGGAAGGTGCGAATCTCGTCGGACCTCGTCCAACCCTGGACCTGGTTTGACTCTGGAAATGGGCTTGTACCCGCGATAGCAGCTTTCTGTTGCAACCCAAACTGGGAATCATGGTAATTGCCAAGCCAGTCGATGGGAGGATGCGAGATATGCAGTGGCTGGTCATGGGTGAGGTCTTTCTTTGCGTCGATTGAGCAGGATTTGGTTGGTCTTGGAACGACTCTCCCCGATACTGAGTACGTAGACAGCAGGGCGGTCGTGCACTGGGCAAGCGTACTCGCACGCGCCACAACCTACGCAGAGGGCGGGATCCAGATATGGTTGCTTGATTTCCCTTGCGTTGCCGTGACTATCGATGACCTCGGCGGGGCGCATGTAGATGGCTTTTGGCGAAGTGGGACACCACTCTTCGCAGACGATGCAGTCGGTAGCCATGGCCCAAGGCAAACAGCGGCCGCGATCGTAGAAAGCCGTGCCAATCCGGACCGGCTTCGTGTCGCTGTTTACGCCCACGACCCAGCCTTTGGACTTGGGGGTGATCTCCCAGATGGAGCCAGTTGGGCAAACCTGTGAGCACAGCACACAACTCGGCTCGCAATAGCCTATACGCGGCACTACCACAGGCGTCCACAGACCCTTCGAGTCCTGCTTCCAGCGAATGAAGGCTGCAGTGCGTTGTTGGGACAGACCTTCATGCATTCTCCGCAACGAATGCATCGGGAGAGGAAATCGGACTCTTCGAGCGCGCTCGGGGGACGCAGCAGGCGGTCGTTCTTTTCACTCGCAAAACTTGTGGTGCTGCGCATCAAGGGAATGATCGCTGCACCGGCGGCCATGGCGGCCAAAGCTTTACGGCGCTTCAGATCCGGACCTTCGACGACTGGCGTCCTTAGGGAACAGCCTGAAAGACGAGTCCATGCTGCGGACATTCCCCGATGCAGTTCAGGCAGAGATGGCATTCGGCCTTGCGCCAGGGCACTCCCCCAATGGGATCGTCGCCACCCTGACAAGAGAGCAGGCAACGGTTGCAGTTGTCGCAGGAAACGGGGTCTTTTTGGAGTCCCAAGATTGACCAGCGCGAGACTATGCCGAGCAGCGCTCCCAGAGGACAGATCGCGCGGCACCAGAAACGGGTCACGCGAAATTCAGGACCATGAGGAAGATGAAGATAAAACCAAGAAGTAGCCCTTGGCGGAAGTGGGGTTGCTTGAAACTGAGAACGACTGCGCTCAAGACGAAATGTATCAGGCCGGCGGCTAACTGTAGCGGCGCAAAACCGCTGTGCTCCACGGCGTTGAGTGCCGCGTTCACGGCGTAATTAAGGCCAGGGAAAATGGAGAGGCCGAGAGAACGGACCAGCAAGGAGAAAGGATCGAGCCATCCGACCAAGCCTGTTCCCAGAAGCGCGGCGACTAGAACAGCAATCAGAAGGTAATACTTCGTCTTCTGCCAAGGCTTGTACCGGTTCGACGCAATGAGCTGTTTACCACGCTTGGTCTCTGACTTAGGCTGCCGAAGAAATGATTCAGCGTACCCAGGGGACAAATCCAGCCACAGAAGAAACGGCCAAAGAACAAGGTGGGAATCAGGATCAGGAGACTCCAAAACAAGCCCTGGTAGAGAGCGCGGCTGGCGAGCGCGTTCGAGATTGCAACTAGTGGATCCAGTTGAAAGAACAACTGGACAGGGTAGGGCAAGCGGATCTCGTCTCCCCTGGCCTGGAGCGAGCCGCGGAACTCCGTGCGGAGCAGGAGCAGCAAAAACAGGGACAAAAAAAGATCTGCGATAGGCGCCGAAGATTGACCAGCGTCACGTACTTCACAGAGCAATTGTTACAGCAGTGCAGAGGTGAGGATGTGACACCCATCACCTCAGGTTCTGGCCATC
>CAWIUU010000014.1:0-216474 GCA_963839315.1 Candidatus Acidiferrales bacterium | reverse complement strand
TTACCTCCAGCAGCACGAGGCTGCTTCCGCCGATCCTGCGGCGGTGCTCGAGCAAGCGGCCGCCTTCTATCAACAGCAACTGCGTCGCTACCCCGAAGCGCTCAGCTATTTGGAGCAACGCGGACTGCATGATCTCAGCACGTTCCAAGAACTACGCATCGGCTACGCCCCCGGCGGGTGCTTGCGCCAACATCTCACCGCGCAAGCCTATGCTGGCGATCTCCTGCAACACCTCGGCCTGCTGAATACCCGCGGCTGCGACACTTTCTACCGATGCATCATCTTCCCCTGCTGCCACGGCGAACGCGTGATCAACCTCTACGGCCGCAGCATCACTACAGCCGTCGCTCATCGATTCCTTCCCGGCTCCAAGGGTGGCTTGTATGCCTGGGAGCAAGTTCAGCAATGCCCCGAGGTGATTCTCGTCGAAGGTCTGTTCGACTATGCCGTGTTGTGGCAAGCCCGTTTTCACCACGTCACCTGTTCGTTCGGCACGCATCTCAGCACTTTCCAGGTTCAACAGTTGTGCGATCGCCCGCGCACCGTCTATCTCGCCTTCGATGTCGATGCCAACGGTAGCGGACAGCAAGCCTCGCAACAACTCGCGCAGCGTCTCCGCGCGCAAGGTGTCACTACTCGCCGTGTGCTCCTGCCCGAAGGCCACGACCCAAACTCCTTCTTCGTCCAGGGCGGTGATGCCGGACAGTTCCAAGCTCTCCTCGAGGCTGCCCAACCATGAAGTTCCGCTTGATCCATCAGCCAACCTCCCACAACGCGCAGTGTCCGGTTCGCGTCGTCGAGCAGACCTCCGGCCGGGAGGTTGGTTGGATCAATCGTTATCTGGATCGCGAATATGTTCGCCGTGTGGCGAACACCAGCCTGTACACCTACGCCTACAACCTGCTGCACTTCGTGCGCTGGTGGGAGAGTGTTCAGCACACCGCAGACATTCGAAAAGGTGACCTAACCGAGTCCACGCTCCTGGAGTATGTGCGCTTCCAGTCCAGCCAACAGCCGCGGTCTTCCGCTTCCACCATCAATGACCGCGTCGCCGTTGCCGATCGTGCCATTCACAACGAGTTCCCCGAGGCGCCTTGCCAGATGGCCCGCGGCTTTCATCAAGCCTTCTTGCGGCGCAGACCTATGGGTCTGGGCCGGCCGCGGATGGCTTGGAGTCGACTGCGCGTGAAAGTTCCGAAACGCAACATCGTGCCGCTTTCCGTAGAGGAAGTAGCGCGCTTCTGGTCCAGTTTCCGCTCTGCACGCGACTTGGCCATCGTGGGCCTGATGCTCCTGCAGGGGTTGCGGTCCACCGAAGTGTTGGCTTTGAATCGGGAGGATGTGTTGCTTTCTGAAGCTCAGCTTCGCGTTCGTGGCAAAGGCAACAAATTTCGCTTCCTGCCACTCGCACCAGAAACCGTGCAGCTGCTCGAACACTACCTGCACCTGGAACGACCGAATCCCTGCTCTGCCGCGCTGTTCGTTTCACTCAAGGGGCGCGCACGTGGAGCGCGTATGACCCGTGCGGGATTACGTTCCTTATTTCGCCACCATCGTCAGACCACCAACGTCCAACTCGCCAACCCACATCGCTTCCGGCACAGCTTCGCCTCCGACATGATCCGCGCCGGCATGAGCCTGCCCGCGCTCATGCAGTTGATGGGGCACACTGATATCCAAACAACGCTCATCTATGTGACCGTCACCCCGCAAGATGTCTACCAGCAGTACGCCCGCGCGGTGGCCCAGCACATCCGTCCCCTCCCGGTGACCACCTCATGAGCCGCCTGCGACGCCCTCCACTCCAGCATCCCCTGGCCGTTCTCTTCGACCACGCGGTCGATTCTCTCGGCGTCGCACTCAGCTATGAGTCCATTCGTCAGTATCGCGGAACCGCCCGCAACTTCCTGAGCTATCTCGGCGCCGCTCATCCCGAGCTACACTGTCTGGACCAACTGCGCCGTGAGCCCCACATCCTCGGTTGGATGTCCCGCTTGCACTCCCAAGTGCCGCCACTCGGAACGGCATCCTTCATCATCCGCCTCGTCACCCTGCGCTCCCTCTTGAACGAACTGGCTTGGACCGAACACCTTCCACAATTTGCTCATCTCCTGCGCCGCGAAGACATCCCGCATGCCCCGCAAAGACTCCCACGGCCACTCGCTGCCGAGCAGGATCAACTTCTGCAGCAAGAATTCCTCCGCCGCAACGATCTTGGCGGCAATGCCTTTTTGTTGATGCGCCACACCGGTATGCGCATTGGAGAATGCGCTGATCTGTCTGTCGATTGCCTTCGATCTACCGGCCCGCATCAGTGGGCCATTCACGTGCCACTCGGCAAACTCAAAACCGAACGGATGGTCCCGGTAGATTCGTTCGTGCGTGAACTAGTCCAGCGCCTCCGTTTCTTTCGTTCGCTGGATCCGCTGCCCGCCGATGGACGGCTCCTGGCCCGCCCAGGCGCCAAAGACACGCTCCTTCACAACTTGCGTGATTACTTGCGTCAGGTCTGTCATTCGCTCGGCCTGTCAACTCGCGTCGTCCCACACCAGCTCCGACACACCTATGCCACAGAAATGCTTCGTGCCGGTGTTACCTTCCCCGCCCTGATGAAGTTACTCGGTCACACCTCTCCCGAGATGACCATGCAATATCTCGATGTGGCCTTGACGGATCTCCAGCGGGAATTCCAGTTAGCGCGCTCCAAACCTCGTCATCTGGTCCCGCAACCTAAAGCGCCATCCGCACCACTGCGCTCCGGTCTCAACGGGGTGCTCGATTCTCTGTGCACGGCTCAACATGTACTTGAGATGTTTCGTCGCACCCTGCCGAACGGAGTCTCTCGTCGTCGTCTCGATCGACTCTCTAACCGACTCAGCAAAATCCTCACCGAAGTCCGCAAGCTCGGGACGCCATAAAAACGGGCACAGATTGGCCGCTAATGTCGGGAAATCGGAAAAATTCGGTACCCGGGACCCTAAATTGTGGGACCAAGTGCCTCGTAAAACGCCGTAATCGCCGAAGTGCCCGGTTAGTCCGGAGAAGTTCCTTCCAGTACCCACTTGGCTCTGATTCATGCACTGATCGGGCCGACTTTATGGACGGTGCCAACTCCTACGTGCAGTTCTGCAGCGATCTTTCGCCAGGAAAGCCCCTGGGCGCGGAGGGCGGCTATTTTCTGGCATCGACGACGCGGCGTGGACGTCCAAGTTGTTTGCCCCGTGCTCGCGCGGCCGCCAGTCCTGAGCGCACGCGCTCTCGGATCAGGTCACGCTCAAATTCCGCGATGCTGGCGAAGATGCCGAATACCAGGCGGCCGTTTGGCGTCGAAGTGTCGACGCCCTCGTGGGAGGGAAACAAACTGGATCCCGAGTGCATCGAATTCGCACAACGCGTTGACAAGCTGGCGAAGGCTGCGCGCAAAACGGTCGTAGCGGTAGACCACCACGGCGTCGACTTGGCACCTGCGGCACGCCGACTGCAGTCGGTCGAGCTCGGGCCGGCGTTCCTTCGCACCACACACACCCACGTCCACGTATTCCCCTGCAACCTCCCAACCGCGTCTTTGGCAGTACTGGCGGAGCTCGGCGAGTTGCATTTCGGGGTTTTGCCCCGCGTGAGTGCTGACGCGGGCATAGAGCGCGGCTTTCATTGATTCATTTCCGACGTCCTCTTTGCCAGCTTTCACGATCGCCTCCGGAGCCAGGCGAGTCGAGTCACGCCGTGAGCTTAACCGATAAAGAAGGAGGCCTCGGCGGTCGAGCGAGCGCTCCAATAGCTTCCACTTGAAAAGTCGCTTCAAATAGGAATAGGGAGCGCGTACCGGATAGAACCCTGTGAGGACAGCCCATGCCTGGAGGGGACAGCCATCCGCGATTCTCAAATCCAGCCAGCGCGCGACGTTTTAGCGAGTTATATTTCCTGAGCATTGCTTACAACCCTTTCCAATGAAAACAATGGGAACAACTGAAAAATGAATTTGCTCGCGGTGTCTTTTCGCAAAGTGCACTTTTGTCGTTTCTCTCGCTGAGCTAGCCTTCTTGCGCGTTCCCGTTACAGACAAGAGCGTGCTTACAAACGCTGGTAGAATCGCCTTATGAGGAAGCGCGGCGAATTGAAGCTTCTGGTGCTGAGTCGCTTGGCGATGGGCGCTGGCATTACCCCCGACAGATTGCTGGCAGTTTGCCTTTCGGTCGTCGCAGCCAGCTCCATGCCTATCTTCTTCGTCTCAGCGACGAAGGCTTGGTCGAGAGGGCGACAGATAGTAGGAGACCAATTCAGATCTTACCGACTCGCCGAAAGTGGCTGTCGGCTTTTGCTGGCACAGCACTGGCGCGAACGTCAACGCGGCGGTGTCAACCACCAGCCACCTCCCGCTTCAACAACCGGGGCAGTCCGGCATAATCTTCCGTTCAATAACGTCCCAGACAAACGAATCATGCAGGCCTAACCCAGCCGCCGTGTTGGCGATTTCGCGCCGGCACCGCTCTGCGATGGCGTCTAGGTCGCGCGGCTCGGTCTGGCTGTAAAAGATCCAGACGTCCGTGGCGCTGGTAAGCGTGCGTGAAACCTCGCTGGCGCGTTGCGCGGTCCAACTCCGCCAGGAATTACCGGAATACCTACGCCCAGTAGCCACGATGGGGTACTACACTGGAATGCGTCTCGGTGAGAGATTCTCAAAATCCGCTGGGACAGTGCGGATTTTCGGGCAGGAGAAATCAGGCTCAATCCGGGCGAGACGAAAAACGATGAAGCGCGCATCATTCCGCTCTTCGGCGAACTAATGGACAGCTAAAAATCGAGCGCGAAGAATCCCGATGCGGAATTTGTCTTCGCCCGAGATGGCCAGCACATCAGCAGCTTCTACAAAGCTTGGAAGTCGGCTGCAAGCGCGCCAGACTCGAAGGAGGGACTCCTCTTCCACTATTTCCGGCGGACAGGGGTCCGCAATCTCGTGCGCGCCGGCGTTCCCGAGCGTGTAGCCATGGCGATCTCTGGCCACAAAACGCGGGCCGTTTTCGAGCGCTACAACATCGTCTCCGGGCGCGACCTTAAAGATGCCGCAAGCAAGCTTGAATCCTATCTGGTCAAGCAAGGTGTGAGGAAAACGCGGGGCGAGAAGGACAGAATCGGGGACAATTCGGGGACAGTCGGCGATTCCATGTCTTCCCCTCAAAAACAACCTCCCGTTAACTGATTAGATCGACGGGGGATAGTGGAGCCGAGGGCGAGAGTTGAACTCGCGACCTGCCGATTACGAATCGGCTGCTCTACCACTGAGCTACCTCGGCCTATAATTTACGATAGCATCCGCAGAAAATAAACGTCAATTCGGTTGGTCACTACTGTACGTATCTTGCAGCCTCTTTTGCTAATGCGAAAACGGATACATCGCCCAGCCAATCCCAATGCCCAACCAGCAGGAAAAGAAAAAAGGACCACAAAATATACTTCAATCGATCTTTTGGCTGGCGCCGCCCTAGATAGCCAAAGGCTACGGAAATCACGGCCGCAAAAAACAAAAACGCCTGAATGTGCGTCAGGTTAAGACCGCTTGTGGCGCTCACGCTTTCCTACCCCGCGCCGCTTCAAATGCATGCAGTGCCGCGAGCAGATTCAGGACTCCCGCCGTGGCCAGGAATCTTGTTCCATAATCACCGTCCGCATGCGAAACGTCCGAACCATTGCGTTCGAGCGCTCGCGCAGCCAGATAAAAGCTGCCCGTTCCCAGGTCTGCCACATAACCCAGAGTGTCAAACGCATCGCTTCCCTTGGACGTGAATACGTTTCCCTTCATCCGCGCGCCCGTCACCACAAGCAGTCCGACCGCCAGGAATACTACTCCCGCGCGCCCCCACATCCGTTGTAGAGCGTGTCCCAGGCCCGGCACCAGCCAGCCTGCAATTCCGATGACCCAAGCGCGATTCTCATTCTGAAGCTCAGGCACTTGCGGCGAAGGGGCTGTCTCTTCAGTTGTGGACTCAATCAGCTCATCTGCCATCTATTTACTCTCTCATGAACTCAAGCGAGGAGGGCGAGTATCTCTTTTTGTACTGCGCCTGTCACACGCGCTTCGTTCTCCTCGATATAGACGTCCACTTCGCTACGTATCCCAAATTCCTTCAAGTAAATCCCGGGTTCCACTGAGTTACAGGTTTGTGGAATCAGGTGGCGTTCGTCGCGCGTCTCAAGCCCATCCATGTTGACCCCGTTACCGTGCACCGAAGTGCCGATGTTGTGTCCAGTACGATGGAAGAAATACTTGCCAAAGCCGGCCTTTTCCACGATTCGCCTGGCAGCATTGTCGACCTGCCATCCCTGCAAGCGGCTTTCCGGCTTTCACGTGGGACCGGATCAGTTCCACCGCCGTGTCGCGTGCTTCACGAACTACCTGGAATACCTTCGCGTATTTCTCCGGCACCTTTTTCCCAAGGTAGCCCATCCACGTCACATCGTAATAGACACTTCCTTCTGTCTTCTGCTTCCCCCATACATCCAGAAGCAGCAGGTCTCCCTCGCGAATGGGAGCTGCCTTTTCCTTCGTCGGACCATAGTGAGGATCACTGGCGTTGGCATTCACCGCAATGTCTGGGCCTTCTTCCGTGGTGATCCCCGCTTTTTCAAACTGGCGCAGAATCCACTGCTGCAGATCATATTCCGTCAGAAGCGTGCCGCTCTTTACTCCCTGTGCGGCCTGTAGAAACGCGCCCTGCACAATCTGGTCAATGGCGCGCCCGGCAGCCAAATGAGATTCCAATTGCGACTTGCTCCAGCAGGCCTCGTACTTCTGCACAAGATCCGCGGAAGTGGCCACCTTCGCTCCAGCACTTCGAACAAGCTCAATAGTTCCAGCATCCACCATGGAAACGTAAGGAATCGCATTTTTCGGTGAATACTGCATGGCCACCGTTTTGCCGCGCCCGAGCAACTTCCTGAGATTCGCACTAAGCTCGTGCTGGCCGGCAAAATACAGAGTTTCACCCGGCAGTGCTGCCAAGGAGGCCGATTCAATCTTGTGGACCAACTTCCTCGGCTCCCCTTTCGCAGGAATGTAATAGAACCAACGGCGTGTACGCATCCCGGGCGGCAAGGCGAGTATCCGTTGCGCGATTGGATCGCGGCCACGGAAATCATAAAAGAGCCAGCCGTCGAGCTTAGCCGCTTTCAAATCCTTCTGTACTTCCGCAATATTCAAGCTCATCGGATCCTCACATGCACGGGCATGTACGCTTTTCTAAGCATCTAGTTGGAGGAGGCTAAGTACCTGCTGCTTCGAAACTCCGCGAATTTCCACGCGCTTGGTACGGGAACGTTCGCCGCTTTGGATTCTAACAGCTGATTTCGCGGTTTTCAAAAGACCCGCCAGGAATTCAATGAGGGCCTCGTTCGCACGGTTCTCCACGGCCGGCGCACAAAGCCTTACTTTCAGCGTACCCTCCATGACGCCGGTAATCTCATCCTTGCTGGCTCGCGGCTGCACACGAACCGTCAACGTGATCGTTCCCCGGCCCACATCTTCGCTCACATCCAGAAAACTCATCCTTCACCATGCTCTTTCATATTGCGGCGGCGCTTTGATCTTAACGTTCAAGGCCTTGGCCGCGCGCCTCGGCCAATAGGGATCGCGCAACATCTCTCTCGCCAGGAAAACCATGTCAGCCTGCTCACTCATCAGAATCGTGTCGGCTTGCGCAGGATCAATGATCATTCCCACTGCGCCGGTGGCAATTTCCACGTCGCGGCGGATGGCCTCGGCAAACTCAACCTGGTATCCCGGCCCAACCGGAATCTTCACGCCAGGTATCACTCCTCCGCTCGATACATCCACCAGATCGACACCCAGGCCCTTAAACCTCCGACACAGTTCGATACACTGCGCTACATCCCAGCCGCCTTCCTTCCAGTCAGTGGCAGAAATGCGCACGAACAGTGGCAAGTTTGCTGGCCAGGCACCGCGCACCACCTGTGTTACGCGCACCAGCATCCGAATACGGTTTTCGAAGCTACCCCCATATGCATCTTTGCGATGATTGCTGAAGGGCGAAAGAAACTGGTGCATCAAATAGCCGTGAGCTGCGTGTATCTCCACAACTTGAAATCCGGCCGCAAGCGCACGGCGCGTCGCGTTTTGATATTCGACGAGGATTTCCTCAATCTGACTGACAGAAAGTTCGTGCGGCACGGCGTAGCCTTTATCAAACGCCGTGGCGCTTGCGGAAACCGGCGTCCACGCCCCGTCCTCCTTTTTAAGTGGCCCTCCACCCAGCCAGGGAGCCATCGTGCTGGCTTTACGACCTGCATGGGCTAACTGGATCCCCGCCACCGCTCCCTGACCTTTGACGAATTCCACAATCGGCCGCCACGCCTCTACATGTGAATCAAGATAAATGCCTGTATCCTCTGGAGAAATCCTGCCAATCGCGGATACCCCGCTCGCTTCCGCCATGACAAGCGCGGCGCCACCGACCGCTCGGCTGCCCAGGTGCACCAAGTGCCATGTTCCGGGATGCCCGTCCCGGGCGGAGTATTGGCACATGGATGAAACCGCGATGCGATTCTTGAATTCAATGTCTTTTAATCGAAAATTCGTGAAGAGATTCATGCGGTTTCTCTGTTTCCCCGGATCCCTTATTGGATAGCGTGCCCCGAGCCACGGGTACCAAACAGGGCCGTACCTACGCGGACTTCGGTCGCGCCTTCCGCAATTGCCACCTCAAAATCATGCGACATCCCCATCGACAGCACCGGCAATTTCTGCCCCACGCGCTTCTCCAGACTATCCCGCAATTCACGTAATCGTGCAAAGTGTGGCCGGGCCAGCTCCTGATTCTCCTGGAAGGGTGGAATGCACATCAGCCCGCAAAAATGAAGCCGGCCAAGAGTGAGGATCTTCTCCGCCAATTCTCCCAAACCTTCCTCGGCAACGCCGGTCTTTGTCTCTTCCCCTCCAAGATGAACTTCCACGAGCACACGCAACGCTTCTGCGGCCGGATTCTCTTCGAATACCTTGTTCAATTTTTGTGCCAGCTCCCAATCATCCACAGAATCTACAGAATGAAATAACTTCGCCGCCTTCCCAGCCTTATTGCTTTGCAGGTGCCCAATCAAATGCCACGAGGCAGCAGAAAGATCTTCCAGACTCACACGCTTCCTTTCCCACTCCTGAACACGGTTCTCGCCAAAATGCCGGAGCCCCGCTTCATAAGCCTCGCGGATAGACTCGCCAGGATGCGTCTTGGACACACCTAACAGCGTAATTTCATCCGCGCGGCGTCCAGCCTTCCGCGCCGCATCCTCAATCCTCGATCGCAACTGCGCCAGATTCTCTCGAATGGTCATCAAAGTTCCGTGCGGTGGCTTTCTTCGAAATCGTAACACGGCCTTTTCATTGCCAGTGTCATCTTCTCCGGTTACACTGGCTTGAAATTGGTGGCGTCCCCTCGGCCACGGAATGGTGCTATGACCACGCGCGGATTACTGATTGCAATTGAGGGAATTGACGGCAGCGGCAAACATACTCAGGCGAAACTCCTCGAACATTCTCTTCGCTCCGGTGGGTTCCCCGTTTATTCCACTGGCTTTCCTCAATACGACTCCTGGTTCGGTCAAATGGTGGGCAAATTCCTCAATGGCGACCTTGGCCCCCTGGAAAGCATCGATCCCCACTTCACTGCCCTGCTCTATGCCGGAGACCGATTCGAGGCTAAATCCCAACTGGAGTCCGCCCTGCAAGAAGGCAAAGTTGTCCTCGTCGACCGCTATATCGCCTCCAATCTGGCCCATCAGGTAGCCCGGGCTCCAGCAGAAAGGCGAGCGGAGTTTCTTCGATGGATCGAGCATCTTGAATACTCGATCTACGGCTTGCCTCGCGAGAATCTGATTCTTTACCTCCGAGTTCCGCCACGCGAAGCCCAGACACTGATTGCACGGAAGCCCGAGCGCAGCTATACCAGTGCCCGGCACGACATTCTGGAGACCAACCTCCATCACCTGGAAGATGCCGCCGAAATGTACGATATGCTTTCGCGCAGCCATCCTTGGGCTACGATTCAGTGTTTCGATGCTCAACGAAATGCAATGCGTCTGCCGGAAGAGATTTCCCGCGAGACTCTTGAGGTGGTAAAGGCCGTGCTGGTGACAAAGGGCACAAGTTAATCCATGGGATTTTCTGAATTCCGCGGAAACGACAAAATTGTCGCGGCGCTGCAGGGAACTCTTCGCTGCGCGCGCGTTCCTCATGCGCTGCTCTTTACAGGGCCAAAAGGGGTTGGCAAGTTCACGCTGGCGCGAATGTTTGCTCAGGCGGCAAATTGCGAGCGCCTTACTGACGACTTCTGCGGCGAATGCCCCACGTGTCTTCGCATCGCACTACTCTCTGAACCCCAGCGCCTTATCGAGCAGGGTCTTATTGAACGGGGGGAGAGTGCCGACGCCGCCACCGTGGAGCGTATCCCGCTCATTCTGCAGTCTCATCCCGACGTTTGGGCACTGGTGCCGGATCCCGTTCGATTGAAGAGCCCTGTGGCGCGTCCAGTCCTTCGGGTCGGTCAACTTCGCGCTGTTCAGCGGGCTGCGTATTTTCAACCCGTGGGCCGCCGCCGCGTCTTCATACTGGATGGCGCGGATACAATGCGCTACGATGTTTCCAACGTGTTCTTGAAGGTTTTGGAAGAGCCCCCCGGTTCGGCGACTCTAATTCTCACGGCTCCGTCTCCCTATGCGTTGCTCCCGACAATTGTTTCCCGCTGCATGCAGTTCCGCTTCGCCCCCCTGTCGCAATCCGAGGTCGAAGATATTCTTAGGGCACACGGCGGGCGTAAGCCATCCGAAGCCAAACTGGCCGCTCAATTATCTGAAGGAAGCCCGGGCATGGCGATGGAACTGGACATCGAAATTGCGGTTTCCAAACGCAAGATTGCACTACAAATCCTGGAACGAGCGGCTCGCGGACAGGGATTCCGGGAGCTCTTCGCAGACACTAATGCACTTGCCAAAGATCGCGATTTCCACTTTGAGGAGCTAATGGCTGTCTTTTACGGCCTACTTTCCGACCTGCTGGAGCTCACCTCCAGCTCCAAAGCCACCTTGCTTCGCAATCCCCAGCTCGCCAAGGAATTAGAGGCACTCGCCCGAGTGGTAAATACTTCCTGGGTAATGGGCGCAATTGATGGTGTCGACGAAGTCGCCGCCGGTGCTCGGCGCAATTTGAATCGTCAACTCGGTTTAGACGGACTTGCCGCCGCTTTGTCTCCTTCCGAACCAGTTGCGCTGAGAAGATAATCTTTTTCTCGCCGTTCTATCCCAAACGGGTGATAATGGACGAAACGTATTCCCCGCCCGGCGCATCTAAAGGGTAGAAATACCCCTCTTATCCCAAGGAGCAGTCATGGTTAATCGCCGCATGTTTCGCCCCAGCTTCGCGGACGTCAAAGAAGCACCACCACCACGCCCCCAGCACAACGGGCCTGCCCCCAGCAAAAAGCCCGCACCCCCAGAAGTAACCCATGCCGAGAATTTCTATTGGGTCAAGCAGATGCAGAGCCGCACGCCGATGCTGGTAGTGTTGGAAAGTGGCGAGGAATTACGCGGCGTGATCGAATGGTACGACCGCGACTGCATCAAGCTGACTCGCCAAGGTGCGCCGAACCTAATGATCTTCAAACGGTTCATTAAGTACGTTAGCAAGGACGGCGAGGAAAACGGGCAGGGCAACGAAGAATAGTTCTGCGCAAGGCTTCTGTCCTTGGGCGCTCCACGAGGTCCAGGGGTTCACCTACTTGGCCAGGGTATGGGCGGCTGAGGCAGAAAAAGTCAGGAGAGCCTTTGCCGCCAACGATCCCGATTCATTGAATATCTCGCACTCCGTCACAATGAAATTCCGGCCTGCGCGAAGAACTCTTGCGTCCGCTTTCACTCTTCCGCCGGGTACCGGCTCCAAATAGTTGATTTTCAACTCTAGCGTGGCCAGTTCCACTCCCCGCGGGACGGCCGTATAGGCGGCAATAGCCGCGGTCGTGTCCGCCAGCGCCGCCAGAATCCCGCCGTGCACCGCACCGTGGATTTGTTTGTGCCGTGGATGCACGTCAAGTCGAAAAATAGCTCGGCCATCGTGCACACTTTCCACGTCGAATCCCAGCAGCTCCGTAGCTTTACTTTCCTTCATTCGCTGCCGCACCAACTCCGTTACGCGTTTTACTTCCTTGCTCAGTTTCCGCGACATTCTTATCTTCGCTCCTCAATAGGCCGAGAGGCCTCCGTCTACAGGAATAGCTGTTCCCGTCATCCACGACGACTCATCCGAGGCCAGAAACACCGCCAGTTCCGCAATATCCTCTGGCTTGCCGAATCTTCCCAATGGCAAGGTCTCCAGACGCCCTTCACGCGCCCGTCGCCCCTCTTCGGTCTTCGCAAAGAGATCGCGAATCAAGTCCGTCTCCACAATTGCGGGGCATATGCAGTTCACGCGAATTTTTTCATGTGCGTGATCCAACGCCATCGCTTTCGTCAGCATCGTGACGCCACCCTTCGACGCACAATAGGCCGCACGGTCCTTCATCGCAACAAGCCCCAGAATCGAGCCCACATTCACGATTGCTCCGCCACCAGCCCGCCGCATCGAGGGCAATACCGCTCGGCACATTAGCAACGGGCCTTTCAGATTCGTCGCGATCACACGGTCCCAATCCTCAAGAGAAATGCTTTCGACCGTCGAGACGCTCAACGCGCCCGCATTGTTCACCAACACGTTTACGTGCCCAAATGCTCGTTCCGCTTCTGACACCGCTCTTTGCGTATCCGCTTCGTTGGAAACATCGCACACAGTGGCAAGTGCTTGGCCTCTGGCTTTGCTGAATGGCTCCCGCCACCTCATCCAACTTCTCAAGCCTGCGTCCAACGACAGCAACCTTGGCGCCCTCGCGCGCCATTGCCTCGGCGATCGCACGGCCGATTCCCGTGCCGGCGCCCGTTACAATTGCCACCATGCCCGTCAACCGTGTCACGGAATCCCCCCAAGCTGCGTCTAACCGGTGTACCATCTGGCAGGCAATATGGTACGCCACTTTGCGGGTGTGTCACCCGAGCGGAAGCGAACCCAGGGCCCGCAGTGGTGGGCTGTAAAGAGTCGCAAGAGTTCCAAGTCATCCTATGCGCATTGGCATCACTGGTTATCCAACCTACGGCGGCTCCGGCGTCGTGGCCACTGAGCTTGGCCAAGAGCTCGCCGCACGCGGCCATGATGTCCATTTCATTACTTATGCACCACCGATTCGGATGAATCGAAACGATCCCCACATTCATTTTCATCAGGCAGCGGTTATCTCCTACCCGCTTTTTGATCATTCCCCCTATACGCTGTCGTTGGCCACGGAAATGCTCGAGGTCTTTGAGAAAGAATCGCTCGACCTTCTCCATGTTCACTACGCGATTCCCCACTCAGTCAGTGCTCTGCTCGCCCGCTCCATGGCTGCCCCGCGCCGTCTTCCGTTTATCACCACACTGCACGGAACGGACATCACCCTCGTCGGCAACAATCGCAGCTTTCTTCCCATCACCCGTTATTCCATTGAGCAGAGCGATGGCGTTACCTCCATCTCGAAGTACTTGCTTGATCGCACGATCAAGGATTTCGACATCAAGCGACCCATTGAAGTGATCCCCAACTTCGTGAACTGTGATCTGTATTTTCGCCAGCCCGATCCAAAATTGCGCGCCGAGTGGGCCCCGAACGGCGAGGTCATCTTGATGCACCTCTCCAACTTCCGCCCTGTGAAGCGAATCCTCGACGCTGTGGAGATATTTGCCCTGGTGCACGAAGAAATGCCCGCCAAGCTCGTCATGATCGGCGACGGCCCCGATCGCGGCCCTGCCGAGGAGTTGGCGCGTACCAGAGGCTTGGAGAACGATGTGATCTTCCTGGGCAAACAAAATGGCGTGCAGGCCAAGCTCAGCCAGGCTGATCTTTTTCTCCTGCCCTCTCAGCTGGAGTCATTCGGCCTCGCGGCTTTGGAAGCCATGGCGTGCGAAGTCCCGGTCATCGCCACAAACGTTGGCGGCGTACCCGAAGTCGTCGAACATGGCGTTGATGGCTATCTGGTGGAACCAGGAGACGTAAAACATCGCCGCGAAGTACGCAATTGATCTGCTTTCACGCGCTGATCGCGGCCGCGAAGTTGGCCAGCTTGCGCGCACCCACGCCAAGAAGAAATTCTGTGCCAACGATGTTATCCCGATGTACGAGTGCTATTACGAGCGGGTCCTCGCTCAGCGCTCTTCGGCTCGCGCCTGACGCGATCTGACGCTATATTCTAAGCGTGGCACTTGGTAATGGCGTGCCATTTCTGAAGCATACTGACGGCCAAGATGTTCACGGTTTTCTGCGAGCCATTGACTCAAGCGGGTCTTCCCTGTGGATGGCCCTTTAGGAGCAAGCAGATTGCTCATGAGCCCCTTGTACTCCTCCCAGGTTAGAACCACGTCCCGCATCATCAGGCCAGTTAAGCGCGTACACAAGTAGGCAAAAAAGGCGGGCACTTTCACCGTGCGGACCGGCATGGCCAACTCGTGCCGCAATCAGTTTGACGATTTCCTCAAATGTGAACGTCTCGGGTCCAACAGCATCGATCACCTTATTGGGCCCTGGTTCTGCCGCTTCAACCATCAGCCGCGCCATATCTTCTACATAGATTGGTCGGACCCCGTAGCAACCATCCCCTGGAATCCCAAACACCGGGAAATGGCGGATGAACCAGGCGATGTTGTTGATGAGAATATCTTCCATACCGTAAATGACCGTGGGGCGCAGAATCGAATAAGACAAGCCAGACTCCATCACCGCCTCCTCCAATTGCGCCTTTCCCCGATAGTAGCCAAGAGGCGATTGAAGCGAAGGGTTGGCAATGCTGACGTGCACCAGGCGGCTGACGCCAGCCTTCTTGGCGGCAGAGATCAAAATGCGCGTATTACGTAACTGCGGTCTCAAACGTGGTCTCTCCATGTGGGAACCGCACCCAATAGGTGTTGATCAGTGTTGATGCGCCGCGGAAAGCCTCGACCATTCGTTCAGGGCGATCGAAACAGTAAGGAAATACTTCAACATGGTCACTCAAACGGATTTGTCGCGCTCTAGGATGACTTGTTAGAGTGCAAACTTTGTATCCCTGGTTCAGAAGCAACTTAGTCGCGTACTTCCCCGTGTAGCTGAACGCTCCGGTGATGACGACCGTCTTATTGCGCATGGTTGCTCGCGCATTTCCTGCGCTCATCCTTACGACGTACCTACCCGAGCCCGTCTTCATGGCTCGCATCTGATCTTGCATCTTCCTCCGCAAGCTTCTTGACGTGCCGAAATACGCGGCCATGAATCTGGTGAACGACTTCATCGGTCCACAGTCGCCAGTACACTCCCGGCCACATCCGGTTCTCGTAGGTTGTCCATCCATCTAGCCTGGTTCGCCCACCCGGAAGTTCGGTCAGATAGAAATCCGCGCGCTCCGGCCGGAAATCATGATCTTCCAGATGCCGCACATGAATATCGCCATAGGGCGACCACTCCTTCATCAATGGCGGCTCTTCCGACACCCCGAAGGCAAAGTGCTTCCCTTCGTCCCACGCAAGAATGGGTTCGCGGAACGCTCCTGTCGAGAAAATGCACTGGCGGTCCGCGCTCAACCCCGTCCCGAGGGTTCGCGCCTCCAACGGGTAAGACATTCCCAGCCGAAACACCCAATGCACAGGCTCGTCGATTCGCGGAAACGCAACAATCCTCCGCCACACCACTTCCGGTGGCGCAGCAATCTCAATCGAGGTGTGGACCTTGAACCGGGGTGTCGGCGCGGGTGACCCAGAATTCGGCCCCGGCCAACAATGGAATCACCAGGAAAAGGCTGAGCATCGTGTGGGGTTGCGGCTGGAGATATTTCGCCTCTTGAATCTTGAAGGCTAGATAGGCGCCCAGAAGCGCCAGGGGTAGCGCAATCGGTGCGGCCATGGCGACGCAAAAGATGCCTTCAAACGCAATTCCGACAATAATCAGCGCCAGCTAGAAGCACGCTCCCGAGGGCAGACGGAGCAACATTCTCCAAAACTTCTGGGCGCGCGGTAGCAGTACAGCCACGCCGCGAGATAACCCATAAAGAACGGAATCGCCAGAAACAGCGTGAAACCGTACCCGCCCAGCAGCGCAACGGAGAACCAGCTCAAAATGGTTCCGAAAATAGCGCCCGCGAACGCCCCCACGATTGCGCTTCCCCACTTTGAATTCGGCAGATAGGTCTCAAGAAAGCCCCAGCCTCCCTTCGCCGCCATTTCCTGCTCTTCGCGGCTTGGCAAAAGACACAGAAGGAGAAAGAAAACAACATTCACGGCGGGGACAAAGAACAGAACTGACGAACCGGCTTGCCACGCCTGCATCGCGCAGCCGCTTCACCGTCATGGCGATGCCCACCCAAATGAAAGGCAGTGCAACCAGTGCCATGGCTAGGAGAAATCTCTTCTCGTCGGCGGTAAGCGGGCTGGTCCGATTGAATACGCCCAGGGGAATCATATAATTCACCAGCCCCCATCTCTGTCGGAACATTTGCAGGGCAAGTGCGCGATCGATGTTGTGTTTTATGAGTGCGCCGATGATGTCCGGTGAGGGCGTATGTTGCGCGACCAACCCGGCCGTGAAACGTGAACAAATCCTGAATCTTCATGGCCCGATCTCCTCTCCGCACACACGAGCTCAATCGCGGTTGATCCTGCACTCAGCTGAGTCCGCAGCCACGCAACTCCGATTGGAGGCCACCCATCGGTATCCAACTTCAAAAGAGACATCATTCCAGGAATCTTCGCCAGCCATGCCAGCGGTTGCGCCCACCAGATTTCTCGCGTCAAGGCCACAACCGCGTCTGCGCCCCCGAATTGCGTGCCGTCGGAAACCAGGAGTCGCAGCTCACGCAAAAGTTCTTCGTCGAGATAAGTCCCAGCAGTGCACCAACGCGTGGGATCCTGCAAGGGGAGCAACAGCAAAGCCGCGTCGCTGCAAGACCGGAGCAAGCCAGCGCGCGATCCTGGTGCAGAATCCACACTGCGCGTCAAAAAAGAGCCAGCCCTGCGCGTGCCGTCCTTTTCCGTCGGTGTATTCGCTCGCCAGTGAAATCATGACTTGTACCTCTGTCTTGCATTCGCCAACTGTCAGGTCCTCACCCGCCTTCTTCTTTTCGCTGCCAAATAGCGTGATCACCTTGCCTCTCAGTTTCCCAACGCCCTTCAGCGCGCCCATGGGCATTCGCAGCACTTCGTCAAACAGCCCGCTCATTGTCGTCAGGAATTCCAGCATGCTTTCCAACCGTCTCCCGGGTGTACGCATCACCCTGCCCACCCGATTTCACTTCCTGTACGCATTCATTCAATACACGCAGAGTTGGATCGATCTCGCGCCGCTTTCGCTCTTCGGACACCGTGCGGAAAATCTCCCAAACGTCCTTGGCCGTCTCGAAGTGGTCGCGCCGGTCTCCCAACACATGCACGACGCGCACGATTCCCCATCCCTGCAATTCGCGCAGGCTGGTGCTTACGTTCGATCGCGCCACGGAAAGCGTTTCGGATATCACATCGGCCGGCAGTGGCTTCGGCGAAAGGAATAGCAGTGCATGCACCTGCGCTACGGTGCGATTGATGCCCCACTTCGTCCCCATTTCTCCCCAGTGCAGGATGAATTTCTGTGCCACCGGCGTCAGTGTTGTCTGCGTCTCTCTAGGTTGTTCGCTCACGTATTTCCTCCAGACCTCTCTGTTTCTCGCTCTTTCGATTTCACTTGTCACTGTTCTTCGCGCACTCTTCGGACCAGGTCCCGCGCAGCTTCCGGCCATGTCGGGAATTCAAACTGAAAGCCGTGCTCAATAAGTCTTCCGGGAACCACTCGCCGGCTCTTCAGCAGCAATTCCGACTCGGTGCGGTGAACAAACGTCGCCACACCTAACATCCACTCGCGCGCAGGAAGCCCATATCCGATTCCCCACGCTTCGCGTAGTGCGCGCATGAAATCACGATTCGGCAGCGGTACCGGGGCGGTCACATTCACTACGCCGTCAATGTCTTCCTGTTCGATCAGGTAATCCACCGCCCGCGCAAAATCCTGGTCATGAATCCAGGACATGTACTGACTCCCATTGCCGGCGGCCCCGCCTAAACCCAAACGAACGAGCCGCAGAAGCTGGCCGAAAATGCCGCTGGAATAGGGACTCATCACCATCCCTCCGCGTATAGCCACCTTCCGCGTCCGCGGTGTGACTGCCCCAAAGAAATTGGCCTCCCAACTGCGTGGCCACGTCGATGCTGAATCTCCAACTTGCAGGCACATCAGCTTCTCGTCCGCCAATCTCACCGGAGGCCTCACCCATGGCGCGATCGAAAGTATGCCGGTAGATCGTCGCTGTACTCGCGTTCATCCACACCTTCGGTGGGTGCTCAAGTCCATCTAATCGCCTCTCCCAAAACCTCGCGTCGAGCGCACGCGTGATTCCAAGTATTTCGTGTCGGTTCCTGGCGTTGTAACGGCAATTCACGCTTCGCCCGGCAAGATTGATCAGGACGTCCGCACCTTCCAAGGCGCTAGCCCATTCGCCCAGGCTTTCCGCGTCCCAAGCTGCGGTTCGCCAAGGAAACCCAGTCTTCTTGGGCCCCGATGGGTTCCATGCCGCGCGACAGCACTGTAGACGTCATGTGCCCCCGTCCGGAAAGATGGCGCGCCAGAATGCTGGCCGACTGCCCTGTTCCTCCGGGGAGGACGATTCGGAGCGCCTTGGTGGTGGTTGCCATTCAGCCTTCTCTCGTCCCTGACTGAATCAGCAGTTACTGTCAGTTATTTCTGTTTCTACAGACTATACAGTACGATACGAATCAGCTGTCAAGGCCTTTCTCTGGCTCATGTTTTTGGAGAATTTCCTTCTAGAACACGCTGACTTCGGGCAACGCCGGAACCAGTTCCGGCACATCGATCCGGATTGTGGTTCCCTGCCCTTCGTGACTCTCGATTTCCAGGCGGAAATCAGTTCCGTACAGTACACGCAGCCGCTCTCGCACGTTGCTCAGCCCAATTCCTTCCACGTAAACGTGCGGCAGTTTCTCTTCGGAAATGCCCACGCCGTTATCTGCAATCTCGATGTGCAATCGCCCGTCGCGGTTCGAGGTTCGCAAGTGGATCCGCCCGCCCTCCAGTTTTGGCGCCAGGCCGTGCTTCAGGCTGTTCTCCACGATCGGCTGCAGCAACATGCTGGGGATAAACGTATCCAGCGTGTCATCCATCGATCTCCTTCACGATATCCAGACTGTCTTCGCCGAAGCGCGCGACTTCAATATCCAGGTAATCGTCGATGAAAGACAACTCTTCACGCAGCGGAACAAACGTCTCGTGCTTCCGCAGCAGGCGCCGCAGAGATATTACTCAATTTCAAGACCACCCCGCGCGCCGTGTCGGGATCGAGACGAATCAACGCAGTCACTGTATTCAATGTATTGAACAAGAAGTGCGGATTGATCTGACTGGAAAGCGCGTCCATCCTCGCCCGCAACAGCAATTGCTGGTGGCGTTCCAGGTTCATCTCAATCCGCGTGTTGTTCCAGATTTTCAGCGGAGCTGCCACGGACATCAGCGTCCCTATCACCACGATTGCCAAGCTGCCAGTTCCAATGCGGGTCGATCGCAAACAACCATTTCGGCTTTGTGGCGATCACCAGCGCCACTCGGCCGACTTCCAACCCCACGCAAGTCATCAACGGCAGCATTTCCCAAAGGAATTGCTGCTCGCTCACCAGCCGCATGATGGCCTTTGGAATGTTCAGGAACGTGAACGGCCCGAAAGTTCCACAGATCCTCTTTGTCCGGGAATCAATTGGCCGAATTAATCCGCCCAGAAGCCCAGCCGTCGCCGCGGCGGGCATAGCCAGCCATTCATGGGCCATTAGCGCGGGAATCGTCGCAATCGCGCCGCCGATTGGGCCCACCACGCGGCCCCCCAACAATCCCATCAGAAAGGCGCCCTCCAGAGATAAGTCGGCGAAACGGTACGCCGGACTTACCAAGTCGTAACGTGACGCCAACGATCAAAGGCGGCGTCATGAAAAGCATCAGTTTCAGTTTCTGGTCGGAATCGCGCTCTTCGGTAAAGAGCACGCGCCGGAATGTGTTCCACCGTGCCAGCAGCGCGGCGATCGACGACGCCACGCCCACTTTCAGCAGCAGCGTAAACAGGATTTCCTGAAGCGTCGGCGAGTATTCCCATGTGCCTTTTGTCGCGTCTCGTTTACGCTAGCCAAACCCTGCTCCATTGTAAAGAACTCCCTCTGCCGATTCTGCCTGCCACCATTCACCGGTCGCTAAAGCTCTGCCACCTCCCTGCTATACTGGACCATTCTTATGAGCAAGAAATCGTCCGCAAGAAAATCAAGTCGATCCCCGCAGCGAACGGTGCAACTCATCGCGCACGCAATTCTGCCGACGCGTTACGGCCAGTTCACGATTTACGGATTCAAAGGAAAGGGGCCGCAGGAAGAAGCCGTCGCGCTGGTTCGTGGAAATCTGCACGGTCCCAAAGCACCTCTGGTTCGTGTTCACTCGCAATGCCTTACTGGCGACGTGCTCACCTCTTTGCGCTGTGACTGCCGCGCCCAACTCGAACTCTCTCTCAAGAAAATCTCCCAGGCTCCCTCCGGAATTCTTCTCTATCTTCCGCAGGAGGGCCGGGGCATAGGCCTGATGAACAAATTGCGCGCCTACCAGCTTCAGGATGGCGGCATGGACACCGTCGAAGCCAACGAATCACTGGGATTTGCCGCCGACGCACGCGAGTACGATTTCCCCGCCCAGATCCTGAAGAAGCTTCGCGCAACGACGCATACGCCTGCTCTCCAATAATCCTGACAAGGTCCGACAACTGGAATCCGCGGGCATTCAGGTGGTCCAACGGGTGCCCTGCCAGCCCCGCATCTCAAAATTTCCCGCGGGTACATGGAAACCAAAAAACGTAAGATGGGCCACCTGTTAGAGGGCGTCTGATCCTCGACTTGCCCAGCTCTAGGAGGCTTTATGACCGCTCATCCCCCGCCGACGAATTGCACAATTTCCAGCTTATCCCCGCTCGCCACGCGCGTCTCTTCCCACTTTGCCTTTGGCAGGATCTCCAGGTTGTATTCGATCGCCACGCGTCCCGCATTCAATCCCAGCTGGTCCAGCAGACCGCGAACGGTCGTTCCCGCTGGAGTTTCGCGGTTCTCCCCATTTACCTGAATCAGGATACCCGTCGGTCATGGCCGGCTCACAATTCACACTGTAGGAACTTTGGGTTTCGCGCGCAATGCGAAGCGCAAGTGTCCTTCCCCGCCTTGTTTTGTCGCACGAATCGCCAATGCCGCTTCCCCGCAGGTAATTCTCGGCATTTCAAAATCGATTTGCGCCTGGCCGGATGCATTCGCCTCTGCACCGTAAGCATGCGGCTCCGAGATGCCCTCGATTTCCACTTCTACGCGTGCACCCGCAGCGGGCTCGCCATTCTCCTCGTAGCACTGACACTTGCAACGAAGCGTGCCTTCCGGCAAGCCAAGATTTTGCATTCGTCAATTCCACGCGCAGTTTCCGCGGCGACTCAGTGACCTCGGAGCCATTCGGCGGAATGAGCGTTCGCCGCGTTCGCAGGCCCCTCCCCCTGGGGAATAGTCAATTGAATGACTCCGGCACGCATCTCCTCCAACACAGTGCGGTGCTGCTCATCGAGTCGCAATTTCAGCGCTTGTTCGCGGTCGCCATCCAGCGGCAACAGATCGAAATAGCTGTTTGTACGGCGGTGCAATACGCGTCCACGATAGTAGACGGTCGTGTCGATCAGAGCATGCGCCACCCCGCGGTCTTCCGTTTGCACGTGATAGGTGATCGTGCCCAGCATAACGTTTGTGTTGTGGCCGAAAACCATTCTTTCTGCCGTCCCCAATCCGTGATTTACCGGTTGCCCGCCGCGGACCGTTTCGTGCTTTCACCGGAACATTTGACCCGGTGGCTCCTGAATCGTTATTATAACGCTTTGACCATGACCCCTTCAGGCCTACATTCGTACGTTCCCCTTCTAATACACCTCATCGTGGCGGCCATTCTTGCTGGCGCTCTCATTACCATTTCTACGGTCATCGGTTGGCGACGTCCCAACAAGGCTAAACAGCAGCCATACGAATGCGGCATTACCCCCACGGGGGACGCACGGGAACCGTTTTCCGTAAAATTTTACCTGGTGGCCATGGTTTTCATTCTGTTCGATGTGGAAGCCATTTTTCTTTACCCATGGGCCTATATTTTCAAGGATTTAGCTCGAAACTCGGATACACGATGGTTTGGCTTCATAGAAATGATGGTCTATGTTGCCATTCTCCTGGTCGGTTATATCTATCTCTGGAAAAAGGGCGCGCTGGATTGGCATAAATCACAGAAGTAGCGCCAGCCCTTTAAGGACCTCAGTAACGTGACACAACTTGCCGACGCAAAGGCTAATGTTGTAATCGAACAGCTTCGCAATTGGAACGCGAAGTCGGTTTCTCAGGTCATTGAATATCACGGCCAGACCACCATCGTAGTGCCCAAAGACCTTTTGCGTGCTGTCGCCCAGCAGTGCAAGGATAATCCTGCTCTGGATTTCAACTTACTTAGCGATGCCACCTGCCTGGATCGCTTCCCCATCGAACCGCGATTCGAATTGAACTACCAGTTGGTTTCCATTTCGCGGAGTGCACGCATCTCCCTGCGCACCAGCGTCAGCGCCCAGCACCCAGTGGTCGATTCGCTCATGCCCGTATGGCCGGGTGCCAATTGGCTGGAGCGCGAAATCTTCGATCTTTTTGGCATTCAATTTGAAGGGCATCCCGATCTTCGCCGCCTGCTTTTGCCGGATGGTTTTGTTGGTTTTCCTCTTCGCCGGGACTTCCCGGTGGAGGGTCAGCGCTAGATATCGCCGCGCGGATTGAGACTCATGACAACGGTTGAAACAGCAATCGGCACTGCCAAGACGATGGTCCTCAATATGGGGCCTCAGCACCCTTCCACGCACGGCGTTCTGCGCGTTCTTCTGGAGCTGGACGGCGAAAACGTTGTCACCTCCGATCCCGATATCGGCTATCTGCACACCGGCATCGAGAAAAGCTGTGAAGACAAGACCTATTCCCAGGCGATTACGCTGACCGATCGCATGGATTACCTGAATCCGCTCGGGAATAATCTCGTCTATTGCCTTGCCGTCGAAAAGCTTCTGGAGCTGGAAGTTCCCAAGCGCGCGCAATACATCCGCGTAATGCTAGTCGAATTGCAGCGAATTTCCTCGCACCTGGTTTGGCTCGGCACGCACGCCCTCGATATGGGCGCCATGTCCTTGATGCTTTATTGCTTCCGCGAACGCGAAGAGATCCTGAAGATTTTTGAACGGTTCGCCGGACAGCGCATGATGACCAGTTTCATCCGCATCGGGGGCCTGGCGCTTGAACCGCCCGCGGGATGGCGCGAAATGGTCAAGCGCTTCCTGGACATGATGCCGCCACGCATCGACGAGTACGAAGGACTGCTCACGGAAAACCGCATCTGGCAGGGACGCTTAAAGGGCATCGGCTATCTGTCTCCCGAACAACTCGTTGCCCTCAGCACCACGGGGCCAGGCTTGCGCGCGGCCGGGATTGCTTTCGATAATCGCAAAGCTTTTCCCTACTCCTCGTATGAAGAATTCGATTTCAATGTGCCCACACGTACGGAGTCCGATTGTTTCGCCCGTTACATGGTGCGTGTCGCGGAGTTGCGCGAGAGCTTGAAGATTGTCCGCCAGGCCATGGACAAGATCACTGACCAGGGCCCGTTCAAAGCCGAAGCTCCTGGAATAATTCCGCCGGCGCGCGAAAAAATGAAAACGGAGATGGAAGCTCTCATCTACCATTTCAAGATTTTCACCGAGGGCTTTTCCCCTCCGCCGGGCGAAGCTTACGTGGCCGTCGAATCGCCGCGTGGCGAATTGGGCTGCTTCATCGCCAGCGACGGTTCTCCCAAACCGCTGCGCGTGCATTTCCGCGCACCATCGTTCATCAATCTGCAGGCCCTGCCTTTTATGGTGAAGGGCCAGTTGATCGCTGATGTTGTTGCCTGCATTGGCACAATCGATATCGTCCTTGGAGATGTGGACAGATAAGCCCTATGGAACTTTCACCCGAACTCGCCGCGAAATTCGAAAAGCTGCAGAACAGCTATCCGGTCAAGCGCAGCGCCCTTATCCCCATGTTGATATACGCGCAGGATGAGTATGGGTACATCACCGACGACATGGTGCAGGAAATAGCGCGTCGTCTCGCTCTTCATCCCGTGCAGGTGGAAGAGACTCTGGCGTATTACTCCATGCTGCATCGCAAACCGATCGGCAAACACCATGTTCAAGTTTGCACGAATGTGGCGTGCATGCTGCGTGGGGGAACAGAACTACTTGAGCATGCCAAGAAGCGCCTGGAAATTGGCAACAGGGAAACTACACAGGATGGAATGTTCTCTCTGGAGGAAGTCGAGTGCATTGGTGCCTGCACCGGAGCGCCAGCTCTCCAAGTGAACTATGATTTCTACGAGAACGTAACCACCCGCAACTTCGATCGCCTGATCGAGGAACTCGACAAGGGCCAGCGTCCCGCTCCCGTACCAGTCATTACCGGCGCACTCCACGAGCGCAACAAGCTGGAGACTCCCCTCCTCAGCAAGCGGTGGGGCATCAAGGATTCACGTAAGATTGATGTAGCACTGCAACTCGGCGCTTATCAGGCCTTGGATAAGGCACTGAAACAGTTCACACCCGAGCAGCTCATCGATGAAGTGAAAAAATCGAATTTGCGCGGCCGTGGCGGCGCGGGATTTTCCACGGGCATGAAATGGTCCTTCGTGCCAAAAGGTTCACCCAAGCCCAAATATGTAATCTGCAATGCGGATGAATCGGAACCCGGCACCTGCAAAGATCGCCCGCTGATGGAAATGGATCCCCACCAGTTGATTGAGGGCATTATCATCGCAGGGCGCGCCATCGACGCGCATCGCGGCTTCATCTATATTCGTGGCGAATATCGCTACGTTCTCGACATCGTCGAAACCGCCATCGAAGAAGCCTACTCCCGCGGCTACCTTGGCAAGAACATTCTCGGTTCCGGATTTGATTTCGATCTCCTGATTCACACCGGCGCGGGCGCCTACGAATGCGGCGAAGAATCGGCACTGATGGAATCGCTGGAAGGGAAGCGCGGAAATCCCCGCATTAAGCCTCCCTTCCCTGCGGTAGTGGGGCTTTATGGCTGCCCGACCATCATCAATAACGTGGAAACACTGAGCGCCGTTCCTTCCATCATTCTGGAAGGCGGCGAGGCTTACGCCAATCGCGGTACACCGAAAAACGGCGGCACGCGCTTGCTGTGCGTTTCTGGCCATGTCAACAAGCCTGGAATCTATGAGATTCCGCTCGGCATGAACATGAAGAAATTCCTGGAGGAAGTCGCCGGTGGTGTCCGTGGCGGAAAGAAACTTAAGGCCATCATTCCCGGAGGCAGCTCCTGCCCCGTGTTCAAGGCCGATGAGATCGATATCGCGATGGATTACGACACCATTGCCAAAGCTGGCTCGATGCTCGGATCCGGCGGTATGGTCGTGATCGACGAAGACACCTGCATGGTCGACATGGCTCGCCGCATCATGCACTTCTACGCCCATGAATCCTGCGGTTGGTGCATTCCCTGCCGTGAAGGAACTTCCTGGCTGCAAAAGACACTCGACCGCTTTCACGCAGGCTACGGCAGGCCGGAAGACATTGGCCTCATTGGCGATCTTGCACAGAACATGCTGGGGCGCACCTTTTGCCCGCTGGGCGACGCCGCCGCCATGCCCACGATCAGCATCGTGAAAAAATTTCGCAACGAATTTGAAGACCACTTGCAAGGACGTTGTGCCTACAAATCCGCTGAAGCCTTGATTGGTTCGCGATAGGGACTCATGGCAGAAACCAAGCTCATCAATATGAAGATCGACGATCGCGAAGTCCAGGTGCCCGCGGGCACGCTGGTCATCGAAGCCACGCGGCGTCTTGGGATCGAGGTTCCATCGTTCTGTTACTACCCGGGCCTATCGCTTCAGGCCGCTTGCCGCATGTGCCTGGTGGAAGTCGAGAAAATGCCGAAATTGCAGACCGCATGTACATTGGTTGCCGGCGAAAGCATGGTCGTGCGCACCAATACGCAACCGGTGCGCGATGCGCGCAAGTTCATGCTGGAGTTCCTGCTGTCGAATCATCCCCTGGATTGTCCAGTTTGCGACAAAGGTGGTGAGTGCGAATTGCAGGACATGGTGTTTCGTTACGGGGCCGATTCCAGCCGCTTCACCGAAGAAAAAATTCACCGGCCAGAAGAGAAATGGTCTGAGCTGGTTTACTACGATGCGCCCCGATGCATCCTCTGCTATCGATGCGTACGTGTATGCGATGAAGGCATGGATGTGAAGGCGCTTGGGGTCGGCATGCGCGGCGCACACTCCATCATTATTCCCAATGTGGGCGATCACCTCGATTGCGAAGAATGCGGCATGTGCATCGATATTTGTCCCGTCGGCGCACTCACCAGCGGCACCTATCGCTACAAGACTCGTCCTTGGGAAATGCAATATGTCTCCACCATCTGCACCCATTGTTCGAATGGCTGCAAAACCACGCTTAGCGTGCGCAATCACGAAATCCTACGCGCCAATAACCGCGACCTTTCCGGCATCAACAAGGAATTTCTTTGCGTGAAGGGCCGCTTCGGCTTCGATTTTACGAGACACCCGGAGCGCATCAAGCAGCCGCTACTGCGCAAAGACGGCAAACTCTACCCTGTTTCGTGGGAAGAAGCCGCACAAGCTGCCGCGAAACGGCTCAACGAAATTCACGGCGCGTACGGGCCCGAGTCTGTCGGCTTTATCGGTTCGAACCGCACATCGAATGAAGAGAATTACTTGCTCCAGCGACTGGCACGCACCACATTTGGCACAAACAACATCGATCATCACCGCACCGCCGACTACACTGGGCTGGTGACGGCACTCGGCGATCGCGCGGCCGATTCCACGCTGACGATGGAACAGCTCTATCAATCGAAGGCAGTCCTGCTGATTGGCAACGATCCGACAAATCAGAATCCCCTGGTAGCCTGGCAGATTCGCTCTGGAATTCGACACAACGGCAGCAAACTGTTCATTCTGAATTCCCGCGAAATCAAACTGAAAGACAAGGCTCACCAATCCGTCCAGCTCCCAGCCGGCCAGGAAGCAGCCGCGGTTCGCTGGCTCGCGTCCGGTGAAGGTCAGTTTGCTCACGATATTGCGGAACAGCTTAGCTCCCTGAAGTCCTCGCTGGCGAACGAAACCGATGTCGCAATCGTCTTCGGTTCTGAAATCGTCGGCGCGGCAATCGCCGACCTGGTTGCATTTGGCTCCACGCTGCAGGGCCAAGCCCGTTACATGGCCTTGGGCGATTACGCGAATTCACGAGGAGCGGCGGATATGGGTCTGCTGCCCGACCGTCTGCCTGGTTATTCTTATCTCGACAACAGGCCTGCCACCGAGGCCATTGAAAAGCATTGGGGCGCGAAGCTGCCCTCGAAAGCTGGCCTGACGACTCCCCAAATGGTCGAAGCCGCACAATCCGGAAAACTGAAAGCACTCTATGTCATCGGAGCCAATCCTTTCGCCCATTTCGACAAGCCCGGAGCAGGCCGCGGCAGTTTGCAGCTTCTGATCGTGCAGGAAATGTTCCTGACCGAAACCGCGCAACAGGCCGATGTTGTTTTCCCCGCCGCATCAGCCTATGAGAAAGACGGTACAGTCACCAATACCTCCGGCGAGGTGCAATTGCTGCGCAAGGCCGGCGAAGTGATGGGCACGCGTTCTGATTTCGATCTTCTGCGCATTCTCTCGCACCAACTCGAGCGGTTAGGCCTCGGCAAGGCTTTCCATTATAAGGACGCTGCAGCAGTCTTTGAGGAAATTCGCAAAGTCGTGCCAGGTTATAATCTACAACCGGCGGGACTGCTGACCGGCGGCGCTGAACCTACGAAACTTCACTTCTCCAGGAATGGCCATGCGCCGTATGATGTCCCCGTTCAATTGATTCGCTCCGCCAACGATACCCTTTTCACAAGCGGCTCTCTTGGCCGCTTCTGCACCATGATGCAATCCCTGCCGGAGGCGGAAGCCAAGCCGTGAGCGAATTCCTGCACCATTACGCGTTCCTTGTCGTTCCGCTCATTAAGATCGTGATTCTGGTTTTCGTTTTGCTTACCGTGGACGCCTACTTGACGTGGCTGGAGCGCAAAGTGATCGCCCACATTCAGGCACGTTGGGGACCGCACCGCGTGGGCCCACACGGCTTGATGCAGCCGCTCGCCGACGGATTGAAGTTCATCTTCAAAGAAGATCCCATGCCGGCTAATGTGGATAAACCGGCTTATTTCATCGCACCGTTCATTGCGTTAATGCTGGCTCTGACATCTTTGGCGGTAATTCCTTTTGGCCCGCAAAAGTTCACGCTCTGGGGATACCAATCCTCCCTGAGCATCGCAGATGTAGACATCAGCCTCCTGGTACTTTTCGCCATTACAGCGCTGGGCGTGTATGGCGTTGCACTGGCTGGATGGGCCTCCAATAACAAATATTCCCTACTGGGCGGACTGCGTAGTTCAGCCCAGATGATCAGCTACGAACTGGCGCTGACCCTATCCGTGGTTGGCGTCCTGTTGATTTCCGGCGATTTCAGTCTGCGTGGCATCGTGGACCAGCAGGGCACGCCAAACTTCGGGCTCTTGGGTTGGAACCTGTTCGGTTTTGGGCATGACTACGGCATTGGCCATAGCTACGGCTTTACGCAAATCATCGGCTTCACCTGCTTTTTCATTGCCGCCATCGCGGAAACCAACCGTGTTCCCTTTGATCTGCCGGAAGCGGAGTCAGAACTCGTCGCGGGTTTTCACACCGAATACGCCAGCATGAAATTCGCCATGTTCTTCATTGGCGAATACACCAGCATGATTGCCATCTCCTGCCTGGCCACAATTCTTTTTTTTGGCGGCTGGCTCTCTCCTTTCCCCACCTCCTGGACGTTCACTTATTATGTGCCGTCGCTGTTGCTGATTCCTTTTGGTCTGTGGGTAATCCTCGACGGCATTCGCTACGAGAATATTTTTGGCCGCATCGTGTTGCCCGGGATCGGCACCGTCCTTACGGTGATCGGAGTGACTTTGATCGTCTTCCCCCAAGTGAATAATCTCGTTCAAGGGCTCTTCTGGTTCGTCGCCAAGGTATTTGTCTTCCTGTTTGTCTACATTTGGATGCGCGGTACTTTGCCACGCTTCCGCTACGACCAGCTAATGTCCTTCGGCTGGAAATTTCTATTGCCGGTTTCCATTGGGAACGTGGTTCTTACGAGCGCCGTGATTCTGTGGAGAATGCACTGATGAACGCGTCACTGGCGATCTTCTTCGTTCTTGCGGCAGTTGCCGTTGCTGGGTCGGTAAGCCTGATCCTGCAGCGCCACCCCATTCACAGCGCGCTCTCGCTGATTGTCGTCATGGTCGCTCTGGCGGGCCTCTACCTCCTCCTCGGAGCTGAGTTCGTCGCTGCCGTTCAGATCATCGTTTATGGCGGCGCGATCATGGTCCTGTTCATATTCGTCATCATGTTGTTGAACGCGGGCGAAGAGGAACGCACGAATTTCTCAAAGATCGCTGCCTACGCAGGTGTTCCCATGGCCGTTGCAGTCGCGGGACTTATCGCCGCGGCGATCACACGTTCCAACCTGCCTCCCGCACAGGCGACCACGGCACTTACTTCCACCAAATCGCTCTCCATGCTTCTTTTCCAGGACTTTGTATACCCGTTCGAGCTCACTTCTTTTTTGATTTTGGTGGCCATCCTCGGCGCGATCGTCCTCGCCCAGCGGGAGGGCAACTAGCATGATCCCCACCAATTACTATCTGATCTTGAGTGCAATTCTGTTTGGACTGGGAATACTGGCGTTCATTTTCAAACGGAACATTATCACCATCTTCATGGCTATCGAATTGATGCTGAATGCCGTCAATCTGGCCTTCGTGGCCTTCAGCAAGGCTTTTGGCAAGTCTGACGGCGAAGTCTTTGTACTCTTTGTAATCGTGGTAGCAGCGGCGGAAGCGGCTGTGGGACTTGGAATCATCATTCTGACAGCGCGCAATCGACGATCGCTCAACATCGAGCGCGTGGATCTTCTCAAACTCTAATGCATCCGATACTCGACTACTTCTGGATTATTCCGCTGCTGCCTCTTCTTGGCTCGGCGATCAACGGTATTTTTGGATGGAAGTGGCCCAAGAGCACGATTAACAGCATTGCACTGGGTTCCACGGGGCTATCTTTCCTTTGTGCCATCGAAGCAGTACGCGAATTCTTCGAGTATTACGCCCTGAACCATCAACCATTTTCGAAGCACTTCGTCGACTGGATCGTCGCCTACAAGGATTTAACCATCGGCTTCGACCTCCAGATCGATCAACTGACTGTGGTGATGCTGCTCGTCGTCACCGGCGTCGGCTTTCTGATTCATATCTATTCGACCGGTTACATGGCGCATGAAGAGGGTTACTTCCGTTTCTTTTCCTATATGAATCTCTTCATGTTCTTCATGTTGATTCTGGTGCTCGCGGCCAACTACGTGCTCCTGTTCGTTGGATGGGAAGGCGTGGGGCTGTGCAGTTACCTGCTGATTGGCTTTTATTACCTGCGACATTCCGCAGCGCAAGCCGGAAAGAAAGCTTTCATCGTCAATCGCATTGGCGACTTCGGCTTCATGCTGGGAATGTTCCTATTGTTCCGCACATTCCATTCGCTGGATTTCCGCACCATCTTTGAAGCCGCTTCGCAACCCAATGTGGCTCACGAGGGCATGGGCCAGTTCGGCGTGTTGACCATTGCCTGTCTTCTGCTCTTCATGGGCGCGACAGGCAAATCCGCGCAGATTCCTCTGTACGTCTGGCTTCCGGACGCGATGGAAGGCCCCACACCGGTAAGCGCCTTGATTCACGCGGCAACGATGGTCACGGCCGGAGTGTATGTTGTGGCTCGTTCGCACGTGCTGTTCCTGCATTCCGAGACAGCGATGTACGTGGTCGCGATCGTGGGATGCGCGACGGCGTTCTATGCCGCAACGATTGGCCTCGTGCAGTCCGACATCAAGAAAGTGCTGGCCTACTCCACGGTCAGCCAATTGGGTTACATGTTTCTTGGCTGCGGAGTCGGCGCATTCGGCGCGGGCATTTTTCACTTGATGACGCATGCGTTCTTCAAGGCGCTGCTGTTCCTCTCCGCCGGAAGCGTCATCCACGCGATGGGAGGCGAGCAGGACATGTGGCACATGGGCGGCCTCGCTTCGAAAATAAAGGTTACGTTCTGGTGCATGCTGTTCGGAACGATTGCTATTGCTGGATTCTTCCCGTTTGCGGCATTCTTCTCCAAGGACGCGATTCTGTTTGCCGCATACAACTCAGAGCACGGTGGAAAGGCTCTCTATGGCGTCGGGCTTTAGCGGCGATCCTTACTTCGTTCTACATGTTCCGGCTGATCTGGCTCACATTTTTCGGGAAGAAACGGTACGACGAACATCATGTGCACGTGCACGAATCTCCAAAGAACATGACGGTGCCGTTGATGATTCTGGCGTTTCTTTCTCTTACCGGCGGCTGGTTCGCCTTCCCTGCCCTATGGGGTGGTAAAGACTATTTCACGGAATTCTTGTCACCGGTGTTCGGCTCGGGCGAAATTGCCGGGGGGGAATCGCTGCACTCGCTCGAACTGACGCTTTCCGGGGTTGCCGTCGGGGCGGCCACGCTGGGATTGCTGGTGGCGTGGCGGATGTACGCAAAGGACGTAAAGCGCGGCACGTCAACAGGGCTGCACAAGCTTCTCTACAATAAATATTACATCGATGAACTTTATCAAGCGGCGATCGTCGGTCCCCTGGTTTGGATCTCCCGCAACATCCTGTGGAAAGCCATAGATGAAGGCACGATTGATGGCGCCGTAAATGGCATCGGGTACGGTGTGAGGGAGATCGGCGACGGCGTGCGTCACGTGCAATCGGGTAATACGCGGAGCTATGCGGTGTGGGTACTTGTGGGGGCGATTGTGGTGTTTCGGCGTCATCTTCTGGCCGATTGTGCATCCCGCGCTCTTTGGAGGAACACGCTAATGGCTCTCAGCGGAAACCTCCTTACCGTCCTTGTGTTTTTCCCGCTCGTCGGGGTCCTCGCGGTGCTCCTGCTCCGCAAGGAAGATCACCTTTGGATTCGTCGCATCAGCTTGATCGTTGGCATCGTCGAATTCCTCCTCTCGTTCCTTCCCGTCTGGGCGGTAACGCCCGGGACCACGGGATACAAGCTGGAAGTTTTTCATCAATGGATCACGACGCCGGCAATCAACTATCATCTGGGCGTTGACGGCATCAGCATCTTCCTCGTGCACCTGATCACCTTACTCACCCCCATCGGAATTCTGGCGTCGTGGAACGACATCAAGCATCGCGTGAAAGAATTCCACATCATGCTGCTTCTTCTGGAGATCGGCGTGATCGGAATCTTCCTTTCACTTGATCTCTTCCTGTTCTTCCTGTTCTGGGAGTTCGGCCTGATTCCTCTGGCATTCCTGATTGGTATTTGGGGCCACGAGCGGCGAATCTACGCGGCAATAAAATTCATCCTTTATACGATGGGCGGCTCCATCTTTATGCTCGTCGGCATGATCTGGCTTTACAACAAGACCGGCACATTTGACCTTCCGGCGTTGCAGGCGATGGTACACAGCGGCGCGTTACTGCTCACACCTGGAACGGAGATGTTGCTGTTTCTGTCCTTTTTCATTGCGTTTGCGATTAAAGTACCGCTCTTCCCTTTCCATACGTGGCTGCCAGACGCTCACACGGAGGCACCAACCGCGGGATCCGTGGACCTGGCAGGCGTTCTTCTGAAGACTGGTGCTTACGGCATCATTCGCGTTTGCCTGCCGCTCTTCCCCGATGCCGCGCGCCGCGCCGCGCCGTACATCGCCGTACTGGCAATTATCAGCATCATCTACGGTGCCCTGGTAGCGCTGGTGCAACCGAATCTGAAGCGCCTGGTGGCCTACTCATCGGTCAGCCACATGGGATTCGTGGTCCTGGGTATCTTCGCATTCACAAATGTTGCTCTGCAGGGTGCCGTATTCCTGATGCTCGCGCATGGCATTTCCACCGGCGCGTTGTTCTTACTGGTGGGAATGCTATACGAGCGTCGCCACACATTTGAAATTTCCGAGTTCGGCGGACTTGGTAACGCCGATGCCACGATATGCGGCTTTCTTTCTGTTCGCCGTACTCTCTTCGCTGGGACTGCCGATGCTCAACGGGTTTGTCGGTGAGTTCCTGGTTCTTATCGGGACATATAAAGCGCACTGGACTTGGGCAGCCTGGGCCGCAACCGGAGTAATCCTCTCTGCGTGCTATCTGCTGTGGGCCTACCAGCGCGTCTTTTTCGGCGAGATAACGCACGCGAAAAACCGCGATTTGCACGACGTGAATCCGCGAGAAAAATGGGTCCTTGTGGCCATGTGCTTCTTCATGGTCTGGCTGGGTGTGCACACTCGATTCTTCACGCTGAGGTTCGCTGCATCCTGCCAGGAGATTCTGCTGCAGATGAATCGAAATGTAATGCACGAAGTCGCGCTTCCCGCCACCGTCACGCATCCGGACGGGAATGCCGCCTTGAACTCGACGGCAATCTCGATGGAAAGGTTGGGGCCCCGCTAAATGATACCGCGCACCCCAGACATTCTTGGCGTCCTTCCGGAGCTGATTTGGTGCGGCTTTGGCGTTTTCCTGATGCTGCTGCAGCCATTTTTGAAAAACCGCCAGGCGCTCACATTTTTCGCGATGATCGGCGCGTCGCTTGGAACCTTGAGCACTTTCTTTGCGAAATCCGCCAGCGGGTTTGGCGGGCTAGTCATGTTCGATACCTACAGCCTGTTTTTCCATTGGCTCATAGGTCTAGTGAGCTTCCTCATTATCCTGAGTGCTGATTCCTATCTTGAACGTGAAGGACTGGATTCGGCGGAGTTTTACGCGCTGATTCTGTTTGCCACAGCAGGAATGGGTGTGCTCGCGTCTGCGCAAGAACTTCTTACGGCATTTATCGGCCTGGAGATGTCATCGATCTCAAGCTACATCCTCGCGGGCTACCGGCGCGATTCGATCAAGTCGAGTGAATCGGCAGATGAAGTATTTCCTGCTAGGTTCCTTCGCAACGGCGTTTTTCCTGTATGGGATTGCGCTGGTATATGGGGTGACCGGCTCCACCAGTCTATCGCATTTAGCCGCGGCCGACTCGTCCAGCACACTGCTGCGCTTGGGGCTGACATTGATCCTGGTGGGACTTGGGTTCAAGGTAGCTGCCGCACCCTTCCAGGTTTGGACGCCAGACGTTTACGAGGGCGCACCTACGCCGGTCACCGCGCTTTTCTCCGCCGGACCCAAGGCCGCCGCTTTTGCTTTGCTACTGCGGATTTTTGCGACGGTGCATGCGGCAACCTCCTATTGGTTCTGGGCATTCTGGATTCTAGCCGTGTTGACGATGTTCGTGGGAAATCTGGGGGCTGTGGTGCAGTCGAACGTGAAGCGCCTGTTGGCATACAGTTCCATCGCGCACGCCGGGTACATCCTCGTAGCCATGGCGTCTGTAACAACGCTGACAGCAGATGACCGGCTCGGCCCTGTCAGTGCATACGCGGCGGTGCTCTTCTATCTCTTGAGTTATTCGCTGGTTTCGGTTGGTGCGTTTACCATCGTGTCCGAGCTAGGCGGGCGCGGGGAGCGCTATTTGACCGTGGACGACCTGGCCGGACTCGCCACGCGCCAGCCATTCACAGCGGCGACTCTGGCAATCTTCCTATTGTCATTGCTCGGACTACCGGTCACCGCGGGTTTCCTGGGAAAGCTGTACATCTTCACGGCGGCACTCAATTCGAATCTATACTGGCTGGCAGTTTTGATGGCGATTAACAGCACCATCGGCGTGTACTACTACGTTCGTGTGATTGTTGTGATGTACATGCACGAATACAAAGGGCCATTGCCAGCGGATGCTCCAGCAGGGTTGAGCGCAACGGCTATGATGGTGGTGACTGTAACGGTAATTGCGACCATTTACCTTGGCCTGTGGCCTAACCACGTCTTGGCACTTTTGACGTCGCAGAACCCTATGCTCACGGCTCGTTGACGCCTACACCAGGTCAAAGAGCGATTCCTCTACCAAATCCTGGGAATCAGCCGGTATCTCACTCTGCGAAGCGTATTCCTGGTAACCCGAAAGCCCCTCACGCAGCATTTTGTCCTCAAGAAGTGTCCGGTACAGCAGAATCGCAACATTGGTACGCCGGAAATCACGGCGGCTAGCCACGAGCCGAGAGCGAGACCCCCTAACGCCAGGTAGGGAATGGCTCCCGTGTAGCCGGGTGACGTACGAATTGGTAAGGGCCCGAGTCGATGACCACCTGGCCGCGATCCGCTTGCAACCGAACAGCCGAAGAAAAGAACCGGTTGATGAGCGTAGCCCACATCATCAAGCCGATATCCAAGAAACACGGAGACCAGCGCGACGATCTGCACCTGCGGCGATACCGCGCCGCTCCAGTGGTACCGGCCGACATCGAGCCCCGCGACGACCAGCATAACCATCGTAAAAGTGGAGCTGCCGAACTTAAAAACTCGATCCTGCTCGCCGGGCCCAGGTTTAAATCGTTCGGCGATCAGACCCGGACTGACGATCTCCAGAACGATTGTGAAGACGACTCCTACGCCCAAGTTAATCCCGAAATACGCCCAAGCGAGGGGAAGGTCCGTCCGGCCGGCACAAGCAAAATAGATGGCCGCGGAGGCACCGAAGTACAGAGTCAGAAAAAGCATTCCAAGGACCGCTTTGCGCATATGGCTCCCTCAATCGGTTCGCAGTCAAAGCGTATCGATTCCTCTGTTTCCGCGCAAGTGTGTCCGTCACCGTTTTGCGTGGACACTGCTTCGGCCATGCGCATTTCAAAAGAAAAAGGCCCGTCCGGGATTACCGAACGGGCCAGAATCGCAAAAGCCTTGGGGTCTGCCGTCAGACCTTCAACATGATGATTGCCAGAGTGAAGAGCGAGAGGGTCTCAATGAACACCAGACCGAGAATCATGGCTGCGCGAATGGCGCCAGCTGCTCCCGGATTGCGCGCCATCCCTTCGCAAGCCGACGAAGCAACCTTGCTCTGCCCCAAAGCGCCGCCGAACGCTGCGAGAGCCATACCGAACCCAGCCGCAATCGCAAGCGTTCCCTTCCCTGCCACTGCACTGTCCTGGCCAAACGCGGCCGGTGCAACAATCATCACCGCCACGAGCGCCGCCAACAACATGACTGCTTTCTTCATTACTGCCTCCTTGAACATGCCGCCAGTGGGTGGTTCCCGGATCTGCGCCCTGCAACCGGTCTCACGCTGCAACGGCAAAACGAAAAACTAAAACTCTTAGTGCTCCTCGGAGATGGCCGTCCCGATGTAGATGGACGGAAGCACGGTAAAGACATACGCCTGAATTACGGAAACGAAGATGTGCAGCGCCACAAAAACAATCGGAATGAAGGCCGGGAAAACGCCGAACGCAATTCCGAGAATGGGGCTCTTCGTCCATGCCCACTCCATCGGCCCAAGCAGACAGCCCCAGAAAAATCATGTAGATCAAATCGCTGGCAAAAATGTTGGCCCAGAGACGAACGGTGAGGGAGAGGATTCGGGCGCTGGTACTGATGATTTCCACCGGGAACAACAAGACCGCAAGAATCCAGCCCGCCACATCGTGAGGCGAGCCAGCAAAAGTCTTCAAATAGCCGCCGATACCATGGTGACGGAAACCCTGATAATTGAAATAAAGAAAAGTAAGGATCGCGCAGCCAAGCGGGACGATGGCCACTCCTGTGGGTGACCGGAATGCCGGAAACACACTGAGCAAGTTTGAAAAGAGAATAAAAACCGATACGGAACCCGTGAAGGCAATAAAACGATGTGCTTCGTGTCCGACGTTTTCTTCCAGGAGATCCTTGATGCCAAACCCCATTGGGTTCGTCAGGAGCAGTTCAGCGACCTGCTGCATCGCCCCGGGGCGCTCAACGGAGAGGCGAGAACGCAAGATCAGCGCGAGGATAGTGCAAAGGACGAGCACGACAAGCGACATGACCACATACTCGGGGATGGGCCGCTCGAGATCCTTCGGTTGAATATTAAGAGCATGGAGCAGCCGAAGAGCCATCGGTCCAAAAACGTGATTAAACCAGTGAGTTAAAGCGCTTAGTTGTTCTTCCATCGCTCAGTCCGGGGAATGCATTATTTCGTGCACGCTAACCGCAACAGTGGCCGCTCCCAGGGCACACAGTCCAAAAATCATGCTCAAAACGGGAACGTTCAGATACTTAAAAATAACATAGACGGAGAGTGCTATCAACCCGTAGCGGAACATCGCTTTGAAATATGTAAGGATGGGAACTCTCACTTTTGCCTGATCGGCCTGGGCTGTTGCAGCACCGGCAAGTGCGTCGACACCCTGCTTCAGCCACCGGAAATTAAACCAGGCAAGAATCGCGCCGATGAAAATTCCGAGCCCCCAGCGCCAACCGTGGAAGTAACCGACGGGAAGCGCAGCCACGACGCCTAATAGAAGAGTGAGAAAAGAGATGCGGGACTCGGACTGCAGGTAGCGTGGCCCGTCTATGGAGGCGTCAGTCAAGTGTCGCAGCCCTCGGAATCTTGCAGTCAATCATAGAGCTATTTCACGTATATTGAGCGGTTGCAGGCCGAACGATGCGCTATACGTCTGGGAAGCCGGCGAAGGACTTCGCGAACACCGGCAAAAAAACCGAGCGCACCAAAAATGAGCATTAGGAATGGCTTGGTGTGCAGCCAGCGATCAAGGAAGAAACCAATCAGGCCGCCAACCACGATGGTACCCACCATAACGAAAGGCAGCTCCATGGCCGTGGCGAACTGCTGCGAAAATCCCTTGGCCTGCTTTTCGGCAGGCGTGAGATCGGCTTTGCGGTTGGCTTCAGGGTCCAAAGGCATAGCGAGCCAGAACTGTGAAAGGTTGAGGATACAATCCCGCGGCAAGAGAAACAAACAAGGTAACGGTCAAAGCCACCGCCTGCGCGTTGCTGATTTGCGGAATGGGCGCACCTTCGCCGGGGTTCCTCAGCCAGGCATGTTTGACCACGCGGAAGTAGTAATAAAGCCCCGGAACAATATAGAGCGCGGCAAAAACGGCCAGGACCGGGTGATGGGTTTCGATGAGCGCCTGGAAGATGAAGTACTTGCCCACAAATCCTGCCAAGGGCGGAATGCCAGCAAGCGAAAGCATGAAGATGAGGAGAAGCAAAGCCGCAACCGGGCTTCGTTGATACAGCCCGTCGAGGTCCTCAAGTTCGTCACCAATCAGGCCGCGCTGCCGAAGCACGATGACTACCGCGAACGCTCCCAGAGTCATAAACGCATAGGCAATCAGGTAGTAGAGAATTCCCGTGAGGCCGGTCGTGTTCCCCGCCGCGAGGCCGAGAAGGATGTAGCCAACATGAGCAATCGAGGAATAGGCCAGCATGCGTTTGATGTTGGTTTGCGTCAGCGCTGCCAGGTTGCCCCAAGTCATGGACGCGATGGCGACGCCGGCAATGAGATAGAGCCACGAGGGATAGTAGTCGCGAAACGCGCCGACCATCAGTCGCAGCAGCATGGCAAAACTGGCGGTCTTGGAGGCCACACTGACAAATGCAGAAATCGGTGTGGGAGCGCCCTCATAAACATCCGGCGCCCACTGATGGAACGGGACAGCGGCAATCTTAAAGAACATGCCGGCTGCGACAAGCACGAATGCCAGAATCGGCAGCATCTGGAGAAGAAATGGATCGAAATGCAGTGCAGCAGGAAACTGTGCCGCGAGAAGCTGGCGGATTTGCTCCGCCTCCGGGCCGGCCTGACGGCTTAAGGCGACATAACGAACAAGCTCGTCGCGGGATCGCAAGGCCTCGCTGATAGCACCCAAGGCTAGTGGATCCACCGCTCATGCCATAAAGGAGTGAGAAGCCGTAAGCAAGGATCCCTGTGCTGAACGCTCCCAGAAGAAGATATTTCAGTGCGGCTTCATTGGAGCGCTTTTCGCGGCGGAGATATCCGCAAAGAACGTAAAAGCTAAGTGCCATGGTCTCCAAGGCCGAGGAAGAGGACGATGAGATCCGTGCCGGAGGCCATGAACATCATGCCAATGCAGGCCAGCAGGAGCAGAGCATAATATTCGCCCTTCCTGCTCTTCTTCGACATTCAGGTAGCGAACTGAGAGAAGAACGACGAGCCCTGTGGCCGCGAGAAAGATGCAGGAGAAAACCAGCGAGAAGCCGTCGACGAGAACGGTATTGTGGAACCCGAGCAATCCGGGAACGCCGAAAGGGCTAGCTCGCTGGACGGAGTATTTCTGGTACTGCATGAACAGTCCTGCTCCGCCCGCCGACCACGCCCAAGAAGGCAAGAATGGCGTTCCATTCCTTCTCCTTTTTCTCCAGCAAAAAATCAAAAATGAGGATGCCGAGAGCAAAGAGAAGCAATTCCATCTGCGGAAGGATCACCAAGCCCATCCCCGTGGATGTAATTGATGACGGAATCGAGAAAGGAGAAGTGCATCGCGGTTCCTTACTTGACCTCCGCCGGCAATGGAAATCACAGGCGCCCCCGCCGATTGCGCCGGGGCCGCAGGATAAAAGCCCGGATTCACTTGCTTCACGATCTTCGTCGACGGGCTTTTCGATGAAGGCAAAAAACGGTTTGGGATAGATACCGATCCAAAAAGCCATGACCACGAGGGGAATCAGCACGGCATGCTCGCGAAGATTCATATCCGGGAGAGTCTTGTTCACGTCGTGGGTGACAGCACCAAACATGGTCCGTTGGTAAAGCCAGAGGAGATAGGCGGCACCAAGAACGATGCCGAGTGAAGCCCATGCAGCCCAGGCTTTACTGACCACGAAGGTGCCCTGAAGAATAGTCACTTCTCCAATGAAGCCGTTGAGCAGCGGCATGCCGAGCGAACTGAGGCTGATAATCAGATAGATAGCGGCGAAAGTCGGCATGGGTGTGGCCAAACCACCAAATTCCGAGATCAGGCGCGTGTGGCGGCGTTCATAGAGAACTCCGACAATAAGGAACAGCGCACCGGTAGAAATGCCATGATTGATCTGCTGAAGTACGCTGCCCGAAAGTCCAAGGGGCGTGAGCGCAAAAATTCCCAGGGTACAAAAACCAAGGTGGCTGACGGAACTGTAGGCGATCAGTCGCTTCATGTCCTTCTGCATCAGGCAGACTACAGCTCCATAGATGATGCCGATGATGGACAGCACGACGACGATATGAATGATTTTTGCGCGCATCACCGGGTCGGCGGGAAGCAAAGGCAAAGAGAAACGCAGAAATCCGTAGGTGCCCATTTTCAAGAGAACGCCGGCGAGGATAACCGAACCTGCGGTAGGCGCTTCGGTGTGCGCGTCGGGCAGCCAAGTGTGAAATGGGAACATCGGCACCTTGATGGCGAAGGCGAAGAAGAATCCCCAGAAGAGCCAGACCTTGAGGGAGTCCGGGAAATGTCTGCGCGGCGGCAAGAAGTGTGGGGATATCAAATGTGCCGATGCTCCCGACGGCAGTGTTTTGGCGTAGTTGAAATAAAGCGCCAGGATGCAAGGAGCATGATCACGGAGCCAGCCAGGGTGTACATGAAGAACTTGATAGCGGCGTAGAGTCTTCGGTCGCTTCCCCAAACGCCGATCAGGAAGTACATCGGAACCAGCATGACTTCCCAGAAATACGTAGAAAAGGAAGAAGTCGAGGGCCATAAAAACGCCGAGCATGCCCGGTTTGAAAAGGAGAAGAAGAATGTAGTACTCCTTGGTGCGCATCTTGATCGCGGACCAGGAGGAAAGAATGGCGAGCATCCCAAGAAATGTGGTCAGCATAATGAGAAGCAAGGCTGATGCCATCGATGCCGAGCGAATATTTTGCGCCGATCGAGGGAATCCAATCGGCCGCCTCTTTGAAACTGAAACCGTCGCTGCCCACCGGAAAGCGAGTGACAAGTGGGATGGAAACGAGGAAGCCGAGTACGCCGAAGAGATTGCCGACGACGCGATGAAGCGTCTGCGACTCGCGGGGAATCAGCAAGAGCAGCAACGCGCCGACGAGAGGCGTGAACAGAATCACGCTGAGGAGATGGTTAGTAAAAAGCACGATGCATTCAGCCTTTCAGCGCAAATTGCGCAACCAAACCTGCATGTGATGGCCGTAGTAGCCCAGCAAAATCACGACGCCAACGAGTATCCACATGGCGTAGGAAGAAAACACACCTGTCTGGAACATGCGAACGGGCACACTCAGGCCCTCCGTGAGTTTGCCGATAAGATTGACGATCCCGTCGACGATCCACTTGTCCCACCAGATGGATATTCGCGAGAAGAAGCGCGTAAGCCAGCTGGCTCCGTCCACTCCGAGACCATCGATGATGTGGGCATCCACCCAGCCAAGCGCCGTACTGAGATCCTTGATGCGATTCACAAACAACGCATCGTAGATTTCGTCGACATAGTACTTGTGGACAAGACAGATTGTGGAGTCGCGGCCAGGAATCGGCAATTTTCTCGTGTAATTTCGGATTCTTCAGGAAAAGCTGGTACGCCACCCAGAGCCCCAACCCGACAACAGCAAGCGAAAGAATCATCAGGAAGTATTCCTTGAACAGCGTGTGCTGTCCAAGCTGCACCGCGCCCGTCTCTGTCTCGACGCCACCCAGAACAGGTTCGAGGAATATTCCAAACGTATTCTTCTCCCCCCACAAAACGGGAAGAGCAAACCAGCCGCCGCTGATGGAAAGGAATGCAAGAATCATAAGTGGGACGGTCATGGTCTTCGGCGATTCGTGAATATGTTCCTCGAGTTCGGGAGAGACGCGAGACAATCCAAAAAAAGTGAGGAAGAGCAAACGGAACATGTAGTAGGCCGTCATGCCCGCTGTAATCAAGCCAACCAGCCATAAAAAGAGGTAGCGGTCCATCATCTGGGAGCGATGAAACGCATGGCCGAGAATTTCATCTTTACTGAAAAAGCCGGCAAAAGGAAAAATACCTGCGATCGCCAGCGTGGCAATCAGGAAAGGGCGAGAAGTGGCGGGAATCGAGTTCCAGAGCCCGCCCATTTTGCGAATGTCCTGCTCGCCTGAAAGTGAGTGGATAACGCTACCAGCCCCGAGGAAGAGAAGTGCCTTGAAGAAAGCGTGAGTCATCAGATGAAAGATCCCAGCGGCGAACGCACCCACGCCGAGCGCGAGGAACATGTAGCCCAACTGGCTGATGGTGGAATACGCAAGCACTTTTTTGATGTCGGTCTGCACAAGTGCCATGGAAGCGGCAAAAATCGCTGTTGTGGCGCCAATGAAGGCGACAACGTCCATCGCGATGGGTGCAAGCTGATAGATGGCATTCATGCGGGCAACCATGTAGACACCCGCCGTGACCATGGTTGCGGCATGGATCAAAGCGCTGACGGGCGTGGGGCCTTCCATCGCGTCGGGAAGCCAAACGTACAGCGGAATCTGCGCAGACTTGCCGGTTGCACCAACAAACAGCAAAAGCGCGATGATCGTGAGGACGGGCGCCCCGGCGACAATGCCGGCCCTGGTCCACCATCGCTCCAAGCGTTTGCATGATTCCGGAGAAAGCAATCGGATCGCTCAGGCCCTGCGAGCTGAAACGAACGGTGCCAAATGTAGTGGCAATCAGAAAAATTCCGAGGATGAATCCTGCATCACCAATGCGATTGACGATAAACGCCTTCTTACCTGCGTCCGCCGCGGATTTCTTCAGAAAGTAGAAACCGATCAGAAGGTAGCTGCACAACCCGACACCTTCCCAGCCAACAAAGAGCAGAAGGAGATTGTTGGCAAGAACGAGAGTCAACATCGAAAACATGAAGAGATTCAAATAGCCGAAGAAGCGGTAATAGCCACCTTCGTGCGCCATGTATCCGATGGAATAAACATGGATGAGAAAGCCGACGCCCGTAACGACCAGAATCATCACGCAGGACAAGCGGATCGAGCAGATAGCCCCAATCCGCAATGAATGGGACAAGTCCTCCATGGGCGGGCGTAAGTCCGGGCGTGATCCACTCAAACAGGATTTGCTGGTAAACGCGATGTTCAGGGTCAGCAGCGAGAAGCTGAAAGACCGCGCCAGCAGCGTGCACAAAAGAAAGGAAGACGCTGCCTACACAGAAGAAACTGACACCATCTTTTTGGAAGCCGCCGGCCAAAAAAGAACATAAGGGCGGCCGTGATCAGCGGAAAGAGAGGAATGAGATAAAGCTGCGAGAGAAAGTATCCGGAGGGCGTCATGGGAGCAGCCTCCGCAGTGCCAAGCGCGCCATCGCGTTGTGGCGATCGGCTACCATTTGAGGAGGTCCATTTCGTCGGCAAGGACCGTTTCGCGATTCCGGAAGAAGGCGATGATGATTCCCAGGCCTACCGCAGCTTCCGCCGCCGCGTCTGCAATGATGAAGAGGGCGAAAATCTGCCCGTGGACGTCGCCAAAAATGCGAGAGAAACGCGACGAGATTGATATTGACGGCGTTCAGGATGAGTTCGATGGACATGAGAATAACGATCACGTTGCGGCGAGTGATTACGCCGATGGCGCCGATGATGAAAAGCGCAAAACTAAGGAATAGGTAGTGACTCACAGGCATCATCCCTGTTCAGTCCTTTTCTTGGCCATAACCACGGCACCGATCATGGCAACCAGCAAAAGAACGCTGGCGATTTCAAAAGGCAGCAAATAATTGCTGAAAAGAATCCTGGCAAATTGTTCCGAGTTTGGCGGCAGCTTGTCAGCAGCTGGCGCAGGCCGCGTCAGAAGCCCGGCGTCTCGGAAGTTGCCGGGCATACCAGAACATGACGCCGACCTCGCAGGCGAGAGCCATGGCGACAAAGAAGGCAACCCACTTCTGGAAACGAAAAGTGATGTGGTGCAATGGAACATCCAGGCGGACAAGCATGATGACGAACACGAACAGCACCATGATGCCGCCGACGTAGAGAATGATCTGCGCGATGAACAGAAATTCGGCGCGGAGCTGGAGGAATATGCCGGCGGTGGCAAGCAGCGCGGTGATCAGAAAGACGGCGCTATGAATCGCATTGCGGCGCGTGACCATCAGAGCAGCAGCTGAGGATGGCGACGCCTGCAAAGAAATAGAAAATGATGCTATCCAGCATAAGAGTCCGTAGTTTCGGCAGTAGCTGAAGAAGCTGCCGCTGAACGTTTATCGTGCAATAGCAATAAGAACGCGGCGTGCAAGCAAGGTAAATACCGTGGTGACGACAAGCGCGAGCCAACGATTCCAGCCAAACTCAGCTTCAAGCATCATCGCCACGCCGACGGAGAAAACATTTACGATCGCCAGGGGTATGAGCAAATACCATCCCAGGTGCATGAGCTGGTCGAAGCGGTAGCGCGGCAGTGTAAACCGCAGCCACATGAAAACATAGATATAGCCGCTAACCTTGAGCAGGAACCAAAACGCGCCCAGAAGACCCGGCTTGGCGGCTTGCAGCGGCGCAACGAAATAGAGTGGCCGCAAGAATTAGCGGCGACAAGGAAGCAAAGAATCGCAACGCCCCACATGAACCATGTCTGCACGCGCACGGGTTGCTTCCCTGCTCTGTAGACACAATAGACGCCGACGGCCGCAGTGAAGAGCGCCGGAAGAATATCGAGCCAGTTGAGCCAGTGAACATTCGGGAACGGCCGGAGCCAACCGCCTAGAAACAGTGTGGTAGCCACGGCGCCTACCACGATCATGTTGGCGTACTCCCCAAGGAAATAGAGCGCCCAGCGGAAGCCACTGTATTCCGTCATGTAACCAGCCACGAGTTCGGACTCGGCTTCGGGAAGATCAAAGGGCGCGCGATTGGTTTCCGCTATGGAAGCGACCAAATAGATGAAGAAGGCGACGGGAGCGAGGAAAATAAACCAGACACCATAGTGCTGTTGCGCGTCGACGATGGAACGAATCTGAAAAGTGCCGGCGAGAAGTAGTCCGCTGATTACCGCGAGACCGGCGGCGGTTTCGTAACTAACCAATTGAGCTGTACTGCGAAGCGCACCGATCAAGGAATAGTGGCTATTGGAAGCCCACCCGCCGAGAACGATTCCAAAAAGTCCCGAGTGAACTGACCCCGAGAATGAAGAGGATGCCAATGTTGATGTCCTTGGCGACCTGAAACCACGGCCCAAAGGCGATGGCGCCCATAGAGACGAGAGCAGCCGTCATGGACACCACTGGCGCAAGCCAGAAGATCACTTTGTCAGCGTTGTCGGGGATAATGTCTTCTTTAATCAGCAGCTTCAACGCGTCGGCGATCGGTTGCAGTAGACCATGCGGGCCGACGCGCATCGGACCCAGCCGCGCTTGCATGTCTGCCATCAGTTTGCGTTCGACCAAGAACAACATAGCCCGCGATAAGAGGAACGACCGCGACGATCAGTACGCCAGACACGAGCTGGACCCACCAAGTCTCGAGAAAACTGAGAATGGATTGAATGGCGGGACTCATAGGTTAGCGGTCCACCTCGCCAAGAACGATGTCGAGTGTGCCGATGATGGCGACAACGTCGGCAACCAGATGCCCGCGCGCCATCTTGTCGAACGCCTGCAGATTGATGAATGAAGGCGGGCGGATGCGCACACGGTAGGGCTGCGTGGTGCCATCGCTGACGATGTAGTAGCCGAGTATGCCCTTGGGCGCCTCAATGGAGTGATAAATTTCGCCCGCAGGCGGCTTCAAGTACCTTGCCTACTTTGCCGAGGATCGGCCCGGCAGGAATATTCTCGATGGCTTGCAGGCAAATAAGTCGCGACTGGCGCATCTCTTCCATGCGAACCATGTACCGGTCGTAGGTGTCGCCGTTGGTGCCCACGGGAATATCGAACTTGTACTGATCGTAAGCGGCGTACGGCATGGCCTTGCGCAAGTCCCACTTCACACCGCTCGCACGAAGAATGGGCCCCGAAGCACCGAGGGCAATGCAATCCTCGGCGGAGAGGACACCGACGTTGCGCGTGCGGCCGATCCAGATACTGTTTCCCGTCAGGAGATCGACGTATTCCTGGATGCGGCGTTCAAAGTCTTTGCAGAATCGCTCGACTTCTTTCTCAAATGTATCGTAAGACTCGTACTGCAGCCCGCCGATGCGAAACGCGTGCGTGGTAAGCCGCGCACCGCAATACTTTTCAAAGATCTTAAGGATCTCTTCGCGCTCGCGCATGCAGTAGAACAGCGGGGTGAGCGCGCCGATATCCAGGGCGTGGGTGCCAAGCCAGAGGAGATGACTTGCGATGCGCTGCAGCTCAGTGAGAATCGTTCGGATCACTCGCGCGCGGGGAGGCGCTTCCACATTTAAGAGCTTCTCGACCGCTTCGCAGTAGCCGAGACCATTGCTGACGGCCGCGACGTAATCCATGCGATCGACGTAGGGCGCGAATTGCTGATAGGAACGATTCTCCGCAATCTTCTCCACGCCTCGGTGGAGGTAGCCGATCACGCACTCTGAGCCGATAACACGTTCACCATCGAGCTTGAGTTTGACGCGGAGGACGCCATGGGTGGAAGGGTGCTGCGGGCCCATGTTAATGACGAGTTCATCGGCACCCAGAAGCGTGTTTGATTTGTGCGTTGTCTCGTCGCGCAAAGTGTTTCCCAAGTTCCTAGGACCCTATTGACCAGACTCGATGCCGAGATTCTCGCGGACCCAAGCGTCGTCTTGCTTCAAGATGTCGTAATCCTTACGAAGCGGATGGCCTTGCCATTCTTCTGGAAGCAGGATGCGCTTCAAATCCGGATGACCCGCGAAGCGAATGCCAAACATGTCGAAGATCTCGCGCTCAAGCCAGTTCGCGACAGGCCAGACGGGAACGAGGCTGGCAACTTCTTCGTTTGCCGCCAGTGGAATCTTCAGGCGCAGGCGCGTGTTGTACGGGAAGGAATAGAGAATAGCGACGAGATCGAAGCGTTTTTCGCGGCGAGGCCAGTCAACGGCTGTGTAATCCTCGAGCAGGTCGAACTTCTCTTCGTCGCGTGAGTAGCGGGCGATTTCAGTAAGTGCGCAGCATCGAGATGAGGTAAGGCTGCTTGCGATCTTCCAGTGCGTCAAGAATGGAGGAGCCGAAGCGCTCGCGGTACCGCCGGGTGAGATCGTTATCGAGAGGAACCTGAAGAACCACGGGAGGTTTGGGGGCGGGTGGCGCTGCGGGTTTGGGAGTCGCAGGAGATGCAGGTGCAATTGGGCTCTTCGGCGCTGCGGGTGGCGTGCTCGCAGCGCCGGTTGAATCCGGCTTAGGACTATCGGGCGATTGGGGTGGCTTGGACTCGTCTGCCATGGACCCTGAGACCATTGGGCTGCAGGATAGGCTTAGAAAGAACAGCAACCTTGAATTTCCCTAAAAATGCCGCAAAAAAAGGCTGCGCGCGAAAGGAAGAAGCGAAAACGCGCAAACCACCCAATACGGCGGACAGGCTCATCCGCGACTTAGCAGCCAGTATTGTCGCTGAGAGAGTTTCTAACACACGAGGTAAGGGCAGTCAATGAGGGCGGACACTGACAAAGAAGAATTGGAGTTTCGAGCGAACGAGCGATCGCGAGATCGAGATCAGGCCCAGTCGAGAGCTCCTTTTTTGTAAAGCCAAACATAACCGACGAGAAGGATGCCCAAGGAAGACGAACATGGAGGACGAGAGCGAAAGCAGCCATGTGGTGGGCGATCCAGCCACGATAAAGGATGGCCCAGGGAAAGAGGAACATGGTTTCCACGTCGAAGATAACGAAGAGCATCGCAACAATGTAGAAGCGCGCGGAATAACGGCCGCGGGCGTTGGATTCTGGAGGAATGCCGCATTCGTAGGGGAGAAACTTTGCATCACCGACGCGGGATTCGGGGCGAATGAACTTGAAAACAATGAGCGAAATGACGGGAAACGAAAGAACAAGCAGCGCGAAGATCAGAACCGGGATGTAGGCGGCGGGCATAGGTTTGCGTCTTTGTGGATGCTAGCACAGAACAGGGGGAACAATTCAAGGGAGCGTGTCACTGAGCATCTACTTTTCAAAGAGGAGTTCTCCGGCACGCTGCGTGGCTTTCACTACGGCCTTGATGAGGGTGACGCGCAGCTTCCCTTCCTCGAGTTCCAAGATGCCGTCGATGGTGCAGCCGGCAGGAGTAGTGACCGCGTCTTTCAGAAGCGCGGGGTGATCGCCGGTTTCCAGGACAACGCTGGCGGCCCCTTTCATAGTTTGCGCAGCCAGACAGAGTGGCGACGTCGCGAGGAAGTCCGACTTTGACGCCGGCTTCGGCGAAGGATTCGAGAATGATGTAGGCGAAGGCAGGGCCGCTGGCGGAGAGGCCAGTGACCGCATCCATATTTTTCTCGTCGACGACGACGGTCCGGCCAACGGCGTTGAACATGGCTTTGGCGATTTCGAGATGCTCGGCGGAAGCGTGAGCGCCGCGGCAGATGCCTGCCATGCCGCAGCCGACGGTGGAACAAGTGTTGGGCATGACGCGGATGACGGAATTTTGTCGCCAACGCGCTGTTCGATGTAGGCAGTGGGGACGGAAGCGGCGACGGAGATGATGAGCGTGTCCTTGCCGAGCTCGGGCTTGATTTCCTTGAGGACATCGCCAACGACTTGAGGTTTGACGCCGAGAAGCACGATGTCAGCATCTTTGACGGCTTTGCGATTATCGGTGGAAACGGAGACGCCGAGTTCTTTGGTGAGTGTGGCGGCTTTCTCTTCGTGGCGAACGGTGGCGGCGACGAAGTTTCGGTGCGAAGAGGCCTTGCTTGAGATAGGCGCGGAGGAGGATGCCGCCGAGTTTGCCTGTGCCGAGAACCAGCGAGCTTTTTGTCAGAGAGTTTGGTTGGCATGATGGAACCATTGTTATGGAGGAGAGGTGGAGCGTCAACTGGAGCGTACAGGACGGGGGGCTCGGTGGGCAAAGAGCCGGTGTTCGAACGCCGGGGTGAGGAGCGGCGGGCCGTTCCACCCGGAGCGGGTTGGCGCCCTCACGATCAAGTCGGCGGCAGACACGCCATGCGCAGCTTTGATGGTTCGTCGGATGCCCGTCAGGAAGGTTCCAACATTCCTCTTGGAAGGCTTGATGAGCAGTTTCCGTTGGGATACCTGCGCACATTTTGTCCGAGGAAATTAAAGCAGTGCTCCACGTGCGTAATGACGGTCTTTGTCGGAGAGAGTTCAAGACCTCGTTCTTGCAGGAACTGCACGACGAGTGGTTGGATCTCTCCTTCCAGTAATTCTTCGATTTACTGGTGATGACGAAGTCAGTATCGTGAAGGACATGTTTTCCCATGTACCCGGATTTCACCACTTTTGGAGAATGACTCGGTTTATCCGGACGTGAGCCAAAAGCCAATCGTGTGAAATTTTGTGGAAACAGGATTTGATGTCGCCGGCCGCGAAACCCAATAGTCAGGTTTCAACAAGGAGACCTGGACCACCCTTCTCAACAAGCACAGAAACAGAACATACAAGGGAAAGTGGTAGATGCGAAAAGCGGGCAGCCGATTCGAAAAGTGACTGTCGAAGTGATGGGAGGAATCCCCCGACTCCCGAAGAGCGCGTGGAGCACCGGGACGCCCATCTAATGACAAACCCTCTGATAAATGAGGGATTCGGGTAGAATGCCGGGCATGATGAATCGACAAAACATTTTTGTGGCGGCAGGGCTAGTGTGTTGGCGACGATTGCGGCGTGGATCACGTGCGGCGCGCAGGAGAAGGCCAAAGAGGTTTCGGCCGGGACGCGACTGATGAATGTGGCTGTGCCGATGCGCGATGGCGTGATTCTGCGGGCGGACGTGTGGCTACCGAAGGCGGAGGGGCGATTCCCTACCCTGGTGTATCGGACGCCGTACGGAAAGCAACATGCGGCGAAGGAGTGGACCACGTTTGATAAGGCGGTGGCGCATGGGTATGCTGTGGTGATTCAGGATGTGCGGGGGAGATACGAGTCTGAAGGCGAGTTTGTGCCGTATCAGAATGAGGGGAAAGACGGATACGACACGATTGAATGGGCGGCGAAGCAGGCGTGGTCAGATGGAAAGGTGGGAACGTTTGGGCTGTCGTACCCGGGAGCGGTGCAATGGCTGGCGGCGGTGGAGGCGCCTCCGCATTTGAAGGCGATGGTGCCGGCGATGACGTTTTCGACGCCGCGGAATTTCTTTTACTCGGGCGGATTGTTCGACGGGTCGTGGCTGGAATGGACGTGGATGAACATCGCGCCGGATGCGCGGAAGAGGAAGAATCTGCCGGGACCGAAGACGTATCAGGAGGCGCGCGCGACGTGGAAAGCGGAACACGAACGCATCGAAGGATTTCTGCCGCTGATGGATTTGCCGGATCTAAAGGAGGCGGCGCCGTTCTATTACCAATGGCTGGCGCACCCGCCGGCGGACCCATGGTGGGATTGGGCGGAGCTAAGGAATAAATACGATCGCGTGAAGTGCGCCGTGCTGAATTTCTCGGGGTGGTATGACGAGGCGTATGGCCCGGATGGGGCGACGACGAATTTTAATGGGTTGCTGGCGGCGCGGAAGAATTGGAAAGACCCGGCGACGCAAACGATGATCGGACCGTGGACGCACGGCGGGGAGGACGAGCAGAAGAGCGGAGAGCGGGAGTTTGGTCCGACAGCGCCGGTGGACTACGACGGGTTGATATTGCGTTGGATGGATCACTATGTGCGCGGCGAAGAAAACGGAGTGGAGAAGGAAGCGCCGGTGCGGATTTTTGTGATGGGGAAGAATGCGTGGAGAGATGAAAAGGAGTGGCCACTGCGAAGGGCGAAGGAACGGTCGTATTACCTTGGGGCAGAGAGCGATGCGGCGCGAGTGGGGACCTTGTCGGTGAAAGCGGGTACGCCGAAGTCCGCGGCGAGCAGTTTGCTGTCGGACCCGGCGCACCCCGTCACGGATGCGTACACGGCGTATGGAGCACATGACTATCGCGCGCTGGCGGGACGAGAGGATGTGCTGGTGTTCGATAGCGAGGCGATGAGCGAGGACACGGAAGTGACGGGGCCGATCCGCGCGGAGATGTATGTCTCAGCGGATGTGAGGGATTTTGATTTGTGGGTGCGATTGCTGGATGTGGCGCCGGACGGGACGGCGTTTAATCTGATGAGTCCGGGGCTGGATGAATTACGGGCGAGCTATCGAGACGAGACAGTGCAGCCGAAATTGGTTGAGCCGGGAAGGGTTTATAAGCTGGAACTGAATCGACTGCTGACGAGTAACACGTTTTTGAAGGGGCACAAGATTCGGGTGCAGATATCGGGGGCGTTTTATCCGCATTTTTCGAGGAATCTGCAGACCGGGAAGTCGGAGATTTATTCGGCGGAGATGCAAGCGGGGCATTTGAAGATTGTGCATGACGCAGAACATAAGTCGCGAATTGTTTTGCCGGTGGTGAGGGCCAACGACGCGCCGTGATTGAGCACCTGATCAGCGTGGGATGCGCTGCCTCGACATTCTGATGCGCAAGGTATCCAGTGCTTACGCACTGGGCTAATTTCTGACGCGCTTCCGGCACTGATACAGGGAACGCGGAGCACCTTCTGGTCACGAGAGATTGCCACGATCCCTCCACTCCGCACGCAAAAAGCGCGGCGCTGTCGGTCGGGATGACAACCCAAGAGAATCAAAAGCCCCACACGTAAAACCGACGTGTAGGGCACCGCAAGGCTACGGCGCACAAGATTCCGGAGTGGTGATGAGGGGAACACAGGGAGCGAACACGGGAGGGAGCGCGCGTGGCGGAGATGCGATAATCACGAGAAGCCACCATGGAAACGACAAGACAGCCGACCGCCGCCAGAGAGGGCGAAGTGCCTGCGCGTGGCGCGCTGCATGGTGCGTTCGCGGCGCTGCTGGAACTGGGAATTGAATGGATGGTGAGGGTGACGGGGCGGAGGATTCGGCGAAGCGAGGCTCCGTGGCTAAACTGTTTCCTCGGGGAGCCCGGGCTGATCGGGACCGGAATCTATCAAAAGATAGCGGACTACGAGCAGTTGAAACTTCGTATGCCACCAGAGGCGGGGCTGATTCCGGATTTTGAGGCACTGCGAGGGCCATCGTTCGATCCAGACATAGTGGATGCGCGAATCCGGCATTTTTACGAGCATGCAGCGGAATATCACCTGGAAGTGTGGAGCGAAGTGTACTTCGTGGGGCGCTTTTTCCTGTGGCTGCTAGTGGAGTTCCTGAGCCGGCGAATGGATCAACTGAATTTTCCGATTTCCTCGCTGGAGCTGGCGAGGGGGATGACGAGTGAAGTGGTGCAACTATACGAGCCTGCGACGGGGACGGGTGGTGTCGACGGGCTGGCTGCGGCGGATGAAATCGACGGGGCGGGTGATTTATGCGGGGATCTATTCGACGATACGAATTCCCTGCGAAGAGAATCCGTGCGTGAAAGTGACATTCCCGTGCCGGGGAAGCGCGAATGTGTATTTGCGGCCAGTGGCGCATGGGGATGGATCATTTGGATTGGATTCATCTGGCTCGGGGTTTGGAAAATCGGGGTTCTACCGGCTGGTAGAATCGGGGCCGGAGCATTGGCGAGTGCGGAATTTCACGACGCTGCATGAATTCTTTCGCGTGTATGTCGATCCGGAAGGAGTGCTGCGGACGGATCATAAGATTTCGTTTGTAGGGCTGACGATATTGCGGTTGCATTACAAGATGACGGTGTGGGCGAACGAAGAGCTCCATCTTCAGAGTCAGTAGAAAACTCTCCCGCTGGACATGTGGTTTAGCGCTTACGGTTGCCGTTTAGTTGAGAGGTTCGAGTCTCCGGGGTAGCCCAATTCACTTAGCAATGCATTTGAAGTCGGTGAAGCAGGCAGCTCTGAGCGCGCATTCCTCACGACGGACCTGCCAAAGAACGCGCACTCCAGGAGAATTGAAGATATCACAACGAACGATCAGTCGTGGTGGGCGCCGTTGAGGACAGCGACGGCGTGAGGGAGAAGGTGCGCGATGGCGTCGAGAGATTCGACGGCGCCTTTGGGGCTGCCGGGAAGATTGACGATGAGAGAGCGATGGCGAATGACGGCAACGCCGCGAGAGAGGATGGCGGTGGGAGTTTTCTCGGCCCCTTTGCGACGGAGTTCTTCGGCGATGCCGGGGATGGTGCGCTCAGCGATGTCGAGTGTGGCTTCGGGAGTATTGTCGCGAGGACCGAGGCCAGTGCCACCGGTAGTGAGGATGAGGTCGACGCGGCGGGAGTCAGCGAGTTCACGAAGCTGGCTGCGAAGGCTGGAGGGATCATCGGAGCAGCGAAGCGCGGAGGTGACTTCCCAACCGAGTTCTCGCGCGCGTTTGACGAGGGCGGGGCCGGAGAGGTCTTCGCGTTCACCGCGGGTGACGGAATCGCTGATGGTGAGAACGGAGACACGCATAGCTGGAGATTATCTTATATGCGGCGGAAAATAAAGGAGCGAGGGAGAAGCGGAGTGTGTGCGAAGGGTACAGGTTGCTCACCAGAGAGGACACAGAGAGCACAGAGGAAAGACAAGAGACAACGACGTACGAGCATGGGAAGCATTCCTCACTCCGCAGACTCCGTTCGGAATGACAACGTGGCGGCTAGCGCGAAAGGTGGGCCAAACATTTGTGTTGGCGGACCGCCTTGGAAGGCGGTCCCTACAGAGGCAGACCCAAGTGAAACGCCTCACCACTGAAACGGTGAGCTACGGGATGGCACCTGGGCTAGCATAAAAGCTAGCGCTACATTGAAGACAGAAGAAGGATGTTGACGGTTAGTTGGTACCGACGGCGTCGCGATTGGATTCGTCCATCAGGCGCATGGCTTCCATGAGGAGGCCGGTGGTGCTGCGAGTGGTGGTGGTACGGTCGGAGGCGTTGGCAGCGTTGAAATCGATTTCGAATTCACCGTCGGTCCAGAGCAGAACTTTAAAGACGGCATCATCACCCTGGAGAGAGCCGATTTTAGCGTCACGGCATTGCCCAGCAGCAAAGAAAAGTTCGGCCTGTTCCCCGCCCTTCTGGACGACAAGGCGGCAGGATTTCTGACCCATCTCGAGAGATTGCATAAGGTCGATCATGCTCATTTCTTCGAGGCGGCCCTGGATGACGCCGGGACGCGAGGCACGCTTTTGGAGCTTTTCAAGGTGGAGGCGGTCGATCACTTTCTTGGCAGAGCGAACAAGATCCTTCAAGAGAAAAGGCTTGGCGATGAAATCCTCGACGCCGTCGACGAGGGGGCGGAGGCGTTCTTCAATATCGGCGCGACTGGCCATAAAGAGAAAAGGAATGTGGCGAGTGGCCTCACGTCCACGGAGTTTTTCGAAAAGCTGGCGGCCATCGAGGCCTGGCATCTTGAAATCGCAGAGGATAACGTCGGGAAGTTCATCGATGACTTTTAGAAGAGCGTCCGCGCCATCCGAGCAGATCATGACTTCGCAGAAGGGGTCGAGCCCCTTGGAGATAAGGTCCCGGATGAGCGGATTATCGTCCGCGAGGAGCAGTTTGACGGTTTTGCTGGAGGCTGCGCTCATGGGCGAGCCTCACGGGAATTTTTCGAGGAGACGCGGTGAAAGTCGCCGCTCTTCCCTCCGGTCTTGACGAGGAGGTGGACATCGGCGATTTCCATCGATTTATCGAGGGCCTTGCACATGTCGTAGACCGTGAGGGCGGCACAAGAAGCGGCGACCAGGGCTTCCATTTCGACGCCAGTTTGCGCGGTTGCCGTCACCTTGGAAAGTATTTCCACTCCATCTTTGCACAGGCGGGGGGTCACATCAATGTGGGTGAGAGGGATGGGATGACAAAGAGGTATCCACTCGGCGGTGCGCTTGGCGGCGGAGATACCGGCGATACGGGCGACCTCCAGAGGATTGCCTTTGGGATTCTTCAGACGACGAACGGCGCGCACGACGCGGGGCGACATGCGAACGAACGCGTGGGCGATAGCGGTGCGGGAGGTGACGGACTTGGGGGAGACGTCAACCATTTGAACTTCGCCGCGTTTGGAATAGTGAGAGAGCTTGGGCATTGGTCGGTTCATCGATAAGGAACAAGAAACTAAGGGTGCACGCGGCAAAACGGCGTGGGCAACCTCATAAAAGCGGCGGAAAGCCACCGCACTCCAAAGAGCATAACTAGAGTACGTCGAGGCGGGGAAGAACGGAAACGATCTCTCCTGCGGGGATGTCGTGGCGGTCAGCGGGGACAACGAGGAAACAGTTGGCGCGGCTGAGGGCGGCGATGTCGCCAGAGCCCTGCCAAGGCAGTGCCTGGACCATGGGAGAGGCGGCAGGCCATTCGAGGCGAGCGGGGAGAAAGTGAGTGAGGCCGGGCTTCTCATGGAGGGATTGCGAGAGAGTGGCGTTTAGAAGGGGGAGTGGGCGAGGCGCGGCGCCGCTGAGGAGATCGATAGCGGGGACGACGAAGAGTTGGAAGGTGACCATGGTGGAAACGGGATTGCCCGGCAGGCCGAAGACCAGTTTCTTGCGGCAGCAGCCAAAGACAGCGGGCTTGCCGGGGCGAATGGCAACAGCGTCAAAGAAGAATTCGGCACCAAAGGATTTCAGGACGGATTCGACGAGGTCGTACTTCCCCATGGAAACGCCGCCGGAGAGAACGAGAATGTCGTGCTGGAGGCCGCGCTCAATTTTGGCGCTAAGGTCTTCGACACGGTCGAGAGCGTTGCCGAGGGGAACGGGTTGGCCAGCGGCGAGGCGGACTTGCGCGGCCAGGGAGACGCTGTTGCTATTACGGATGTGAAAGGGGCCGGGAGTTTCGGTGACGGGAACGACTTCGTCGCCCGTGGATAGGATGGCGACGCGGGGCTTTTCGTAGCAGAACAAATTGCTGGCGCCAACCTGAGCGGCGATGGCGAGTTCGGCGAAACCTAAGCGGAGGCCCGGTGCGAGCGCGAGATCGCCGGGGCGCGCTTCACTTCCCCGCAAAACAATGTTCTGGTTGGGTTGGGTATCTCGATCGAAAGTGATGGAGTCGCCTGTGCGGCAGGTGAACTCGATCATAACGACAGCGTCGGCGCCTGGAGGGACGGCCGCGCCGGTCATGATCTGGACACAGGTGCCGGGATCGAGAGGAGTGCAGACGGTGTCGCCAGCTTTGATTTCACCGATGCAGCGCAGGGTGGCATTTTGTGAGGCATCGGCAGCGCGAACAGCGTAGCCATCGCGTGTGGAACGATGGAAGGGTGGGTAGGCGCGGTCGGCGCGAATTTCCTGGGCGAGGACGTGGCCGAGAGCGTCAGCGAGGGGGAGATTGATTGTGGGGCGCGTGGTTTGGCGAGATTGAGTTTTGGTGATTACGAGCTGGCGAGCTTCTTCGAAGGAGAGCATGGAGTGAACTAGAGCCAGCTGGAGAGGAGGGTGCCGGGCTGGATGATGGTGGCGTCGCGTTCGGGTCCCGTGGAGATCATAGCGATTTCGACCTGGAGAAAATCAGAGACGAAGCGAAGATAGTCAATCGCGGGTTTCGGGAGCTTAGAGGCATCTTGCGCGCCGTAGGTATCGGCGCACCAACCGGGGAGGGATTTGTAGACCGGGGTGACGCGGTCATATTCTTCGGCGGAGGCGGGCATTTCGTGAATTGGAGTGCCCTTGTAGGTGTAGCCGACGCAAACGCTGATTTCACGCTGGGTGTCAAAGACATCGAGCTTGGTGATGACCATCGAATCGATGCCATTAATCATTTTGGCGTAGCGGAGTTCGGCGAGATCGAGCCAGCCACAGCGGCGCGGACGTCCGGTGACAGCGCCGAATTCCTTGCCGCGTTCGCGAACTTCCTTGGCTTCCAGGTCGGGCATCTCGGTGGGGAAAGGACCGCCGCCCACGCGGGTGGTGTAAGCCTTTGAGATTCCCAAGACGTGACGGATTTTTGTAGGAGGAACGCCCATGCCGGTGCTGGCGCCGCCGGAAGTGGCGCTGGAAGAGGTAACGAAGGGGTAGGTGCCGTGGTCGATATCGAGCATGGTGCCCTGGGCGCCTTCAAAGAGGACGGACTTGCCTGCATCGAGGGCGTGATTGGTGAGTTCGGCAGTGTCGCAGATGTAGCGTTTGATTTTTTCGGCGAGCTTCAGAGTTTCCTCGACTTCGTGAGTGAAATCGATGTTTGCGCCGTAGGCACCCCGAGCGATGCGGTTTTTTTCGGCGACGACACGCGCGGCTTTTTCGCGAAATAGATCGGGATCGAGAAGATCGGCCATGCGAAGGCCGCGACGGGCCATCTTGTCTTCGTAGGCGGGGCCGATGCCGCGGGAGGTAGTGCCGATCTTGTTGGCACCGCGAGCAGTTTCGGCGGCGAGATCCAGTTCGCGATGATAAGGGAAAATCAGATGAGCGCGATTGCTGATGTGCAGGCGTCCTTCGACGCCGAGACCGGCTTTAGCCAGGGTTTCGATTTCACCGACGAGGGCGACGGGATCGACGACAACACCGGAGCCGATGATGGCATGCTGCCTGGGACGCAGAATGCCGCAAGGGATTAGCTGCAGTACGTAGCGATCTTTGCCGATGATGACAGTATGCCCGGCGTTGTGACCACCGGCGACGCGCGCGATGTAATCAAACGAGCCAGCAAGATAATCGACTACTTTACCTTTACCTTCATCGCCCCATTGCGCGCCGACCACGACCACCGATTTCATGCAGGGTATCTCCCTTGTTGGCGACCGCCGCGCGTAGGTTCACTCCAAAAAACAGGAAGCTCACACGGTCGGGCCCGGAGCAAAATCCGCCAAGAACAGCAAACAGAAATCGTACGATGTGCGAGCGGCGAACGCAAGCAAGAGCGTGGAGCGGTTGGAACCATGGAGCGGGAACGTTCAGCTCGCAGCACTGATAATTGGTTCTGAGCGCAAGCTGTGATGGAATTTGCTGGGATTAAGACGCCAGCATTCTATCCGTTTTCCTACTGCGGCCACGGTGGCGGCTTTTCAGTCTGCAATTCTGATGGCCGATAGCAAGCCAACCGCATCAGTACGGCTGGCGCTTCGCCCGGACTGAACCGGAAACAAGATCGTCAACGACTTCACGGGTCTCCGCCAAGAGTCGTTAAATACCCAGACATGCGATCGATCGGAAGGATTCGATTATCGATTTAGCTCGTTTTGCCAGAGTAGGCACGGCGCAGATTGCGACCGAGGTACACTCTGGCACGGAACATCATGGTTCTGAGTGCAGGAACGCGAGTCTTCAGAGTGCGCGCGATCTCCGGGTAGCTCATTCGTTTGTAGTAAAGCAGGAAGAGTGGGACTTTGTATTTTGCAGGCAAGCGAGTCAACTGTTCCCTGACCTGACGTTGTTCATCCTTGCGCAAGATATCGGAGAGCGCCGAAGGAGTCGAACGATCGGGGACGCCGTCAAGGTCGATCCCTTCCAGAGATGAATTTTTCTCGCACTTTCTTTGCCGCAACTTATCAATACAGTGGCGCCCGGCAACCTGAGAGACCCAAGGACGGAAGGGCAACCTTTCGTCTCTTTGGTGCAGAACCCTGTAAAGCTTCAGGAAGACTTCCGCAGCCGCATCCTCGGCGTCTTCGGGGCGCCGAAAAAATCGTCGGCAGACGCGCAAAACGTGTTGATAATGAGCGGTGTAGATGGTGCTCAAAACGTCGGGGCAGATTGGTTGGGGCTGGTGCAGGGATACGGCGACCTGCGTTTCTTCCGTGAGAACTGAAGTGAAATCGGATGCTCATCGCCAATCCTTTCCATTGAATTTGGACACACCCATACTTTCGAGCCCGCGCGAAACAAGCTTTGGAGCTCGTGGTTACATTTCTTCAGCTATCAGTAATGGTTCCTTCTCCGCTCGCGACATGCTTCGGTCGCACAACCGAAGCCGGCCGACGGCGGGTCTTCGAAAAATTCTTTTTGCCGGAAGAAGCGGGCTCCGCCATGAGTGCTTCGCGGCGACGTACAACCAGGAGCGTTAGGTCATCACCGGGTGGGCAAGTGTCGGCAAAGTCCAACACGGCGCCAAGAGTGGAGAAGAGAACCTGGTTTGCACTTGCGCCGCTGGCAGACTCCGCTGCGGCCGATAGCCTTGCCATCTCAAACTCTTCTTCCCGGGAATTCCGGCATTCCGTCAGCCCATCGGAGTAAGCCAGCAACATATCGCCAGGATTCAGGCGGACGATTCCCGAGTTGTATTTAGCTTCCTGCAAGGCGCCGAGCATCGGGCCACCTTCCTCCAGTCGTTCGATGGACTTGTTGCGCCTGAGAAGGAGTGGAGGTGGCAGCCCGGCGTTGCAGTACACAAGTTCGCTCCGCTCTGAATCCAGCCGGGCAAAGAACAGGGCCGCAATCGGGGGCTCGCTCTTATCCTGGCATAGCTCGCGGTTGACGCCGGCGACGACAGCGGCAGGATTGGCCTAGGTTCGCGCCCAGCGCTGAATCAAGTCCATCAGATGGGCTTGCCAAATTCCCGCGGATAGCCCTTTGCCCGCAATGTCACCCACGGTCATTCCAAGCACGGAGTCGAGCTGCATGACCTTGAAAAAGTCTCCGGAGAGATGGCGCACCGGGAAGATTTCGCCTGCGATCTCGAACTCGCCCGAAATGAATTCGCGTGGAGCGCAAAGCCGCCGTTGGACCTGGGCCGCTTCGTAGATCGCTTGTTGGAGTTTAGCTTGCTCACGGCGCAAGGTATCGAGCTCGTCTTTAAGCAATTGGAGGTTTCTGGGCGAGCTCTGATCGCGTGACGGCAGGTGAGTGTCGAGGCGACCGGACTCCGGCTGGGGTTTTTTTCTCCGGCGCCGGACGATTCTCCGGTCGGCCCAAGTGTGGCACAAATCATTTCTGCGGTTGGCCCGATCATGTTCACCTCACCCCACGAATTTGTAGCCCACTCCATGCACGGTCAGAAAAAAACGAGGTTGCTCCGGAACTGGCTCCAGTTTCTGGCGAATCCGCACGATATGGGCGTCCACGGTCCGGGTGGTCGGATAGTTCTCGTAACCCCAAACCTCGTCGAGCAAGCGCTCGCGGCTCAGCGTCTCACCGGAGTGACAGAGAAAATGCTTAAGGAGTTCAAATTCCTTGCTGGAGAACTCCACCGGGCTACCACCGCGCCGCACCTGATAACTACGCAAATTCACTTCGACATCACCAAAGGAATAGCGGTCCTGTTCTTTCGGGAGTGTCTGAGCCCGACGCAGAACGGCTTTGACGCGAGCGAGCAATTCGCGGATGGAGAAGGGCTTAGTGACGTAATCATCGGCGCCAAGTTCGAGACCGACGACCTTGTCGACCTCCTGTCCGCGTGCCGTGAGCATTATGATAGGAATGGAGGGACGCTTGGCCTTTAGCTGTTTACAGACGTCCAGACCGCTCATGCGGGGCATCATGACGTCAAGGACGACCAGGTCCGGGTGAATCCTTGCAGGGCACGTTCAAGCCCCTCGACACCATCGAGCGCTGTGAGCACTTGAAAACCCTCGTACTCGAAATTATCGCGGAGGCCGGCGACCATGTTGGGCTCATCCTCGACGATCAGAATCTTCGCTGTTCCCATGCCTTCTCCCTTATGCTTGCCCTGTACCATGACGACTCGTAACCCTCAGGCGATTGCGTTTCCCGTTTGCGAAGGGAAAGCCAGCGGTAACGCGATGGTGAATTTGCTGCCCCTCTGGGGATAACTTTCGACCAGCACCTCCCCGCCGTGAGCCCGCGCGATATGCCGAACGAGCGAGAGGCCCAAACCGGAGCCTTTCACGTTGTGAACCAGCGGATCTCCACAGCGATAAAACTTCTCGAAGATTTTTTCCTGCTCATGGGGAGGGATGCCGATGCCGTGGTCGCGGACTTCCAAGTTCACAGAGCCATCCGAGCGGTACAAGCTCACACCAATGTACTTCTCGTCCTTGGAGTACTTCAGCGCATTGTTCACGAGGTTGAGCAGGGAACGCGCGATGGCTTCGCGATCGACATTTACCGGGGGAATACCACTGGAGATGTTCTCCTCAAAGGCAAAGCCGTTTTGTTGGATTTGGAAGCGGTAGGATTCCAAAGTGGAATGAACGAGTTCCGCCAGGTCCGTCTCTTTGAACTCGTATTCCTTCCGCCCGGCCTCGATGCGGGAGAAATCCAGGATATTGTTGATGAGCGCGGTCAGGCGTTCGCTCTCCTCGCGAATGATGCGAAAATACTCCTGGTATTTTTCCTTAGCCGAGAGCCGTCCGAGTTCCAGAGTTTCGGCATAAAGGCGAATCAGGGCCAGGGGCGTACGCAACTCGTGCGAGACATTGGCCACGAAATCGGATTTCAGTCTCGCCAGAGTCATTTCCCTGGAGACGTTGCGATAAGTGAGCCAGATTCCGCCGATCATCAACAAAGAGAGTGCAGCCAAAACCATGTAGTTATAGCGACGGAACCTCGAGCTTATATCTGCGACCGTGGTGCCCTGATATTTAATGGCCATGGTTAATTCCGGGAAAACATATTGAAAATTGCGCTCCGCTTCCGGCCTACCATCGTCCCAATTGCCCGAAGTTACCCAAGGGGTGGGATCTTTCGCTGGATGGATCATCATCACTGGCGGATTCGCTTCGACCTTCAGCACTTCGCTCTTGCTGGTCAATACGTCCCTCATCATCGTGGGCAAAAAGGTAGAACGCAGAAAGTTTTCGTCAAAAGCGACTACGCCCACAGTCACGCGATCCTTGGGAACCCCTGGCGGGATAAAGTAGGCAACGTTCCAGTAGCCGCGCTGATTGTCACGATTCGTCCACCCACCATAGAAGGCAACTGGAGGCTCTCCTTTCTCCTCCATATCACGAAGATGCCTGGTCATATCGGATGCTTCCACGGGCAGCCAGTTCCCCAGCATATTAATGTCGCTCTGGGTCTGTCCGCAGAGAATGGGATCATCGTCGTGGCCAGGCTGCATGCGGGTGACCAACATGTTGCTCTTTTTGTCGTACAACGCGGCGAAGGAATACTCGGGGTGATCCATCAAAATGTGCTCAAGAATGGATTTGGTTTTGGGGCCGGCCTCGGGGTTTGGGAATTCTTTGCGGATAGGCGAGACGAGATCTTTGGCCCTCTCCCAGCTTTTCTTCTCGGCAATCTTTAGAACGTAGCTGAAATCGCGCTGGATAGCCGCTTCGACGGCCTCAGAGCGCTGGATGTGCCTGAGGTTCCAGATGCTGAAGGCCATTAAGGCTGCCGCGGGGAGCGTGATAGCCAACTCCAGTGTCAGGAGAGTTCGCGTGCGGTCCGTCAATCGCCATTTTTTGGACATTCCTAGCCTCGCCCAGTCGTTCAATTCACCCTACGAAGACAAGACTATAAAGACCCGCTAGAGGGAGTGTGTCAAGACGGCGCAAAGGATTGTAAAAAGTTGTAAAAGGGGGCTGTGGCAGGGCAGTTTTGAAACCTGACCACCCCTCGCACGGGAACGCGGACAGGAGATACCAGGGCGAGGGAGCCACAAGTCTAATATTGTGAAGTTGTTATGAGCCCTCACAGGCAAACGCAAACAGATGCGGCGCCAGAGTGCAACAGAGATTGCCAGAAGAGCATTGGCGGTTGAGAAGCGCGGGCAGCGGGGCCACTTGATTCGTGGGGCGTGGTCCGATAGCGTCAGATAAGCGAGAGACTCCCCACTCCGCAGCAGAAGTGGCGCAGTTCCAAATCTCCGGGGGGAGCAAGACTTGACGAATCCAATTATCACTTTGACGACGGATTACGGAACGAACGATCACCTAGTAGGGGTGATGAAGGGCGTGATATTGCGGATTAATCCAGACGCTCAGATTGTGGATATCACTCATCAAGTGGCGGCATTCGATCTACTAGAGGGGGCGTTGGCGATCGCCAGTGCGTACGCCTATTTCCCGCCGCGATCGATCCACGTAGTGGTAGTGGACCCGGGGGTGGGGACGGAACGGCGGCCATTGCTGGTGAGCGGACAAAACCAATATTTTCTGGCGCCGGATAACGGCGTGCTCTCCGGGGTGTATGAGAAGGAACAGAATGTGATTGTGCGACACCTGACGTCGGAGCACTACTTTGCGCAGCCGGTGAGCAAGACGTTCCATGGTCGCGATGTCTTTGCCCCAGTGGCGGCGTGGCTTTCGAAGAGTTGGCAGCCGGCCAGCATGGGTGAGGAGATTTCTGACTATAAGAAATTCGCGATGCCCAAGCCGAAGGAGGCAGACGGCTTGAAAAAGGGCATAGTGCTGAAGAGTAGACAACTTCGGGAACCTGATGACGAATTTCCGAGCGGAGGATTTGTCGGCAGAGACGCTGGAGAAGGGTGAATTGAGTTTGCAGGTGGGGAGCCACCCGATTACACGGCTGGTGCCAACGTTTGCGAATGGAAATGCAGGCGAAGCGATCGCCTTTATCGGGTCGAGCGGATATCTGGAAATTGGGGTGAATAAAGGAAATGCGGCGAAGGCCCTGGGAATTGGGAGAGGGACGCCGGTATTGTTAACGAAGGAGTAGGAAAGAGTTCGTGAATTTTCCTCCCGTGAGCCACTTCGCTGTTCCATTTTGCCTTGTGGTTGAGGGCAACAGCCGATTCAGAATTGCAGTCTTCAAGGATTGAAGTCCGGATTCTTGCATGTCATCGGTGTCATGCGCTGAAGGTCGGACCCCCAGGGAAAACTAAGGAAGTCGGCGTAAAAGCGTCTGTGCAGCTGCAAACCCAAGAACCGCCAGGATGGCGGCGCTACCTCAATGGTAAGACGAGATCAGAAGAAACCGTGCGGTCAGCGGGAATGTTCGAGTGCGGCCATTTGGGAGCGAGTGCGGGGATCGAGCCAATCGCGCCAGGCGTCGCCGAGCAAATTGAAGGCGAGGACGGCGAGCATGACGGCGAGTGCGGGAAAGACGACCATGTGCGGCGCGTCGAAGAGGTGGCTGCGCGCATCGTTAAGCATGGCGCCCCAACTGGGGATGGGTGAGAGGACGCCGAGGCCAAGGAAGCTGAGAGTGGCCTCGGCCAGAATGGCGCCAGCCATGCCGATGGTGGCCTGGATAAGAACAGGCTGCAGAATATTGGGCAGAAGATGACGAAGCATTATGCGAAGAGGCGGTGCTCCCATCGAGCGCGCGGCCAGGACGTATTCGGATTCTTTCACTTTCAAAACTTGAGCGCGAGCAAGCCTGGCGTAACCTGCCCAACCGGTAATGATGAGCGCAAGAATGACCTTGCCAATGCCGGGGCCAAAAAATGCGGCGAAGGCGATAGCGAGAAGAACTCCTGGAAAAGAAAGGAAGGCGTTGATGAGGAGGAGATTCACCACGCGATCGAAAGAGCCACCAGTGTAGCCGGCGAGAAGACCAAGCGAGAGACCGATGGAACCGCAACCAAGAACCACGCAGATGGAAACCAAGAGAGAAATGCGAGCGCCAAAGAGGATGCGGGAGAAGATGTCGCGGCCGAGTTCGTCGGTGCCCATCCAATGGTGTATTGAAGGGCCTTGCAGACGAGCGGGGAGATTTTGCACCGAAGGATTCGTCGGGGGAGATCCACGGCGCGAACAGCGCAGCAAGGACCAACAGAGAGACGATGGCAAAGCCGATGCGGGCTAGAAGGCTGTGGCGGAGAAAATCGAACAGACGCGATTCGTTGGTCATGAGAGGCGGACCCTAGGATCGATGAAGGAATAGAGAACGTCGGTAAGAAGGTTCACGAGGACATAGGAGAGGGCGATGACGAGAATGCAGCCCTGGAGCAAAGGATAATCGCGGGACGAGATAGCCTGGACGGTGAGGCGTCCAATGCCTGGCCAGGAAAAAATGGTTTCGGTGACGATAGTGCCGGCGAGGAGCGTGCCGAACTGCAGTCCCAGAATGGTGATGATGGGAATCAGCGCGTTGCGGAGAGCGTGGCGGACCAGGACGGCAGAAGTGGAAAGTCCTTTGGCACGAGCGGTACGGACGTAATCACTGGAGAGTTCTTCGAGCATAGCCCCGCGAACCATGCGCGTGAGAATGGCGGCGAGGGCCGCACCGAGGGTGGCGGCCGGGAGAATATAGTTGAGCGGACCGCCGCGCCCCGAAACAGGGAGCCAGCCAAGTTGGATGGAGAAAAGAGTGATCAGGAGTGGCCCGAGGGCAAAATTGGGTACGGCGAGTCCGAACAAGGTAAAAACGCTGAGGGCACGATCTGTGGCGTGTCCCCGGCGATAGGCAGCGATGACGCCGGCGGGAATGGCGATTGCGGCGCAGACAAGTAGGGCAAGGAAGGCAAGTTGCATGGTAGCGGGATAGCGTTCGAAGATGACGCGACGGACCGGAGCCTGAAATTTGAAAGATTGGCCAAGATCGCCGTGGGCCACTTCCCACAAGTAACGGCCATACTGAACCAAAAGCGGGCGATCAAGGCCGAGCGAGTGGCGAAGCTCGGCGACCTGGCCAGGAGCGGCACCTTCACCGAGCATTTGTTCGACGGGGTCACCTGGAACGATGTGAATCAAAAGGAAAACGAAAGTAAGCACCAACCAAAGGGCGGGAAGGGTAAGGAGAAAGCGATGGAGGAGATGGCGCGCCATTTTTAGGCGGAGCTAGCGATCCTTTCCGGCTGACTTGTATTTTGTAGCGACGTAGGAAGCGTCTGCTTCAGCAACGTCGGCGGAAAGATTGTTCTCCGCGGGGCGCAGACGCTGAATTTTGACGCGCGCGACGCGGCGGCCATCCATTTCAACGACAGTGAAACGGTATGCGCCGAATTCGAAGCTTTCGCCACCTCGGGGAATGAAGCCGAGCTGATCGAGGACGAATCCGCCAACGGTAGCGTACGCGGGATCCTCTGGGAGCGCGATATTGTACTGAGTGTCGAGGTCGTGGACGTTGAGCGCAGCGTCAAAGATGACAGCACCGTCGGCCAAGGTGAGCGGGCGCTCGATTACATCGAATTCGTCGTGAATTTCGCCGACGAGTTGCTCCATGAGATCTTCCATGGTGACAAGGCCGAGAACACTGCCGAATTCGTCTACGACAATGGCAATGCCACTATGGCGATTGCGCAACTCGAGAAGAAGCTCACCCGCGGGTTTGGTCTCAGGGACCATGAGAATTTCGCGGAGGACACGGCGAAGATCAAAGGGAGGCGGGGGAGGCAGTTTTTCTTCAAGGCGACGCTCGGTGTCAAGGAGGACCCACATCATGTCCTTAATGTGAACGAAGCCAAGGATGTGGTCTTCCGTGCCGCGGAAGACGGGGATGCGGGAGCGTTGGGTGGTGGCGAAGGCTTTCATGACTTCGTCGAGAGAAGCTTCGACAGGAAGAAGGTGCATATCCGGGCGAGGGATCATGATCTCGCGAACCTGGAGATGACCGAGTTCAATGGCGCTCAGGATGAACTTTTCTTCCCCAGGAGCAAGCAACCCCTTTTCACGCGCCTGTTGGATCTGGATTTGAAGCTCTTCGGTAGAGTGAGCGACACCGTGACCGGAGGGGACTGCCAGACCGAGCGCTTTGACGATGGCGCCCGAAAGGTGATCGAGGAAATCGATAGCCCAACGGAAAGTGTTTAGAAACCAAAGAAACGGTCTGGAAATCATGAGGGCGACACGCTCAGCACGGGCGAGGCTGATGCTTTTGGGAACGAGTTCACCCAGGACTACATGGATGGCGCTGAGGAGAAGGAAGGCGATTGCGAGGGCGACCGCGTGGATCAACAGGAGTGTGCGAATGCTGCCTTGGGCTGGCATAACCTGTTGAACCAGTTGGGCGAGGGTCAATTCCCCGAGTGCGCCAAGGGCCAAGCTAGTGAGAGTGATGCCGAGCTGAACTCCGGAAACAACGCGATGGAGATCGCCGAGCAGTTGTTCAACGATTTTAGCTCGAGGATTGCCCTTGGCAACGAGTTGACGGACGCGGGATAGGCGGACAGCCACCAGAGAGAACTCCGCCGCAGCAAAGAAGCCATTCAGAACGACGAGTAACAGCACTCCGATTAACCGCAGCAGAATCATGCTTGGCGAGAGCCCCCGTCGCATTGTAGCAGCAGAGAGGTGGGAGTTGGGTAGCGTGAAGAGAGAGGCGCACGAGGAACGGGAGTTTTGGGTGGAATCGAAGGTAGGGGTGGAAGAGTGATGTCTGTCACAGACCTCGCCGGCACCGGACGCAATACTGCCGGCGCACGTCACACTGCGACCCCTCTTCCTCCACACCTCCAGGCGTGCTCAAGTGGTTCGGGCAGAACAAGTTGTAGCGAACCGAAGATAGAAGAAAACAGGTCCTAGCCGGTGAAAGGAAAGGTATATGGAAACGCAAATTACCGCTCCTGTGGGACAGGACAACGAGTATTTGCAGGCCACGCTGGCGGTTGCGATCGGGCAAATGAAGGGGCTGCAAGCGATGATTTCCGCGCTGATGGCGGAGGTTGCAGCGCTGCGGAAGACGGTGGCGGAGAGACCGGAAAATGCTGAGCAATATCAAAGCAACCTAAAAGCGGCGATGGAGACGGCCAAGCCGTTTGTCGACGATGCGATGCAGACCTATGACGAAATGATCGAGATGGTCTGCAGCACGGACGTGTGGAAGAACTGAAGGAAGCCTAGTCCGTGTGGCCAGGTTGCGCGGGTCTGCCTGGTCCACTACACTTCTTTGTCAGTTTGTAAGGCAAAGAGGTGAGATAGAACGTGCGGACTGCCCTGCGACTACTGCTGTGGATTTTCGCTCTCGCCCTGGTTGGATTTGCCACGACAATCTGGTGGTTGGTGTACCGGCCGCTGCCGCAACTGGACGGCAAGGTGCCTGTAGTCGGGCTGCAGAGCGATGTGACGGTGGGGCGGGACAAATGGGGAGTGCCACATATCCGCGCCGGTTCCGTGGAAGACATGGCGGAAGCTGAAGGCTACGTGATGGCGCAGGACCGCTTGTGGCAGATGGACTTGCTGAGGCGCGTGGCAAGAGGGCAATTGTCGGAAATTCTTGGGCCGGTAACGGTGAATGTGGACAAGGAATTTCGGGTATTGAATTTTGGGCGAGCCGCGCAACGCGACTATGAGCAGATGGACCCTGAAGAGCGAAAAATCCTGGATGCGTACGCCCGGGGAGTGAACCAGTTCATCGAGCCAGCATGGGTCGAAACTGCCCATGGAATTTACACTCCTGAGATACCAGCCCACACAATGGCATCCCACCGACACGCTGGTTATCGCCGGATACATGTATCGGACGCTGGCAGATACGCGGCAAGTCTGAACTGAATCGGGCAATCATTATGGCGAAGGTGAGCCCGGAAATCGCGAAGGACCTGTTCAGCGAAACGTCCTCGCTGGACCATTATGTTGTGGGCGATCCGAACATGGAGAAAGAGCTTGCGCGATGAATCGCAAGCGAATTCCGACGACGATGATGATGAGATGGATTACGATGATGTGATCAAGGCGGAAACCAAGAGTCGCCGCCAGGCGAAGCGGATGCGCCGGATCTTACTTCCCTGCTGGCTATGCAGGTAAAAGAGTGGGTGCATGAATCGCAACGGGATATCCGACATTCACTTGGGAAGCAACAACTGGGTGGTGAGCGGAGCACACACGGCTACGGGAAAACCACTTCTGGCGAATGATACGCACCTGGAACTATCGATCCCGCCCATCTGGTATGAAGTGCATTTAACGGCGCCGGGATGGAACGTGAAGGGGTTCACGCTGCCAGGAGCACCGCTAGTGGTAATCGGACACAACGACAAGCTCGCATGGGGATTCACGAACAACGGCGCGGATGTGCAGGATCTATACATTGAGACGATTCAATCCGGCAAATCCGGACGAATACCGTGTGAATGGACAATGGAAGAAAGCGGATGTTTTTGATGAAGTGATCAAGGTAAAGGTGGCGCGGACCAGCACATGCGGCTGGTGGTGACGCGGCACGGGCCGGTGGTGGAACAGGACGGAGACAAGTATTACGCCATGCGTTGGACAGCATTGGAGCCAGGAGGATTGTCCAGTTCGTATTTCTGGCTGGGAAAAGCGCAAAACTGGAACGAATTTCTGGGAATCATGAAGACCGCATGGGGACCTGCGCAGAACACGGTCTATGCGGATGTGGATGGGAATATCGGCTATATCATGGCGGCGCGGGTGCCGATTCGAAAGAAAGGCCGTGGGGATGTGCCGGTGCCGGGGACACGGATGAGTATGAGTGGACAGGGTATATTCCGTTCGAGCAATTGCCGCAGAGTTTCAACCCCGAGAGCGGGTTTATCGTAACCGCGAACGCACGAGTGGTGGGACCGGATTACAAACCGTATCTGACGGATAACTGGGAAGAACCGTACCGGACGGCGCGAATTTACGACTTGTTGAATGACAAGCATGATTTGCGCCCCGAGGACATGCTGAAAGTGCAGGCGGATGCGTACAGTATCCCTCACGCGTTCATCGCAGAACAGTTGGTGGCAGCAGCGAAAGTAGCGCCACCGAAAGATCCGCGAGCGAGAAAATTGATTGAGCAGAGCAAGGATTGGAACGGAATTGCGGACGCAAATTCCACGGTGGTGGCGTTTCTGAACTCGACGATGTACCGGACGCTGAATTTGATTCTGGAAGCACAACTGGGAAAAGAAGCCGAGAACTATCATTGGCGGAAGTTGAATTTTCTGCAAAGAACATTGCAGGAGCGACCGGCAAAGTGGTTGCCGTCGCCCTACAAGAATTATGACGAATTGCTGACAGCGGCAGCGGACCTAGGCGGTAAAGCGGCTGGAAGAAAGAACGAAGGATGGAAACCCGAGGATTGGGACTGGAAGCGATTCAACTATCTAGACATGCTCCATCCGCTGGGTCGCGAAGGAATATTAAAGAAACTGCTAAGCATTAGCGACCAGCCGCAAGCAGGGACAGACTGGAGCCCGCGGGCCGCGTCGCGCGATCATGGGCCGGCGATGCGATTTGTGGCAAATACCGCGAATTGGGATGAATCGATCATCTTGATTCCGGCGGGAGAATCGGGGCAGCCGGGGAGCGAGCATTACCGGGACCAGTTTTCCTATTGGTTGGACGGCAAGCCGATTTACGGGCCATTTAGCGATGCGGGCGAATCGAAGATAAAGAGACATACGCTGACCCTGCAGCCTGCTCAAGCCATCCACTGAGAACATGCCGGAACTCCCGGAAGTCGAAGCGATTGCACGATCGTTGAGCCCACTCGTGCGAGGCCAGCGCATCGCTGCGTGCATGTTTTTCATCCGATCGTCACGCGGCCCCAATCGGCCGAGCAATTGGCAAAGAGCGCGACGGAGCAGCGAATCAACGGGGTGCAGCGTCGGGGGAAACATCTATTGATGATGCTGGGTCGTGGTCTGATTGAAATGCACTTCCGCTTTGACGGGCAACTGATCTGGTTTTCAACCGCGAAGGAATTACTAAAACGGGCGAATGCGCGGGAAAATGGGGTGCATGTGGATGTGGCGTTTGAGTTAAGCAAGGGAGTACTGGGATTTGCCGACGGAAGGCACTTTGGGCGAGTGCACGCGTGGGAGAAGGAGGAAGCTTGCGCTTCGCTAAGAACGTTGGGGATTGACGGAATGTCTCGAGGGTTTACCGCGAGAGAGATGCGGGAGCGGCTTTCGCGATCCAAGCGTCCCGTGAAAGAGTTGCTGCTGGATCAGACGAAGATCGCGGGAATTGGGAACATCTATTCGTGCGAAGCTCTGTGGCACGCGCAGATAGATCCAAGACGGCCGGCAAATTCACTGAATAAGAAAGAAACGGAGAGACTGCACAAAGCGATTGTGTCGGTTCTCCGGCGTGCTTTAGAATGCTGTTTAGAGCCTGCGCCAGATTTTCGAGATGAAAAGTGGTGGTTTCAGGGACTGGAGAGTATTCTGCGTGCGTACCAGCGCGAGGGAATGCAATGCAGGCGCTGCAGAGGAACCATTCAGAGAATTGAACAGGGTGGAAGATCAACGTACTGCTGTCTGGAGTGCCAAAAATAGAGGCAGAAACCGAGGAAACGGCGTGGATTCACCTGCTTCGAAAAAACCAGAGTCAACGAAGAAGCCGGATTTTGAGAGGTCGCTGTCGCGGCTGGAAGAAGTAGTGCGGAAGCTGGAAAGTCCGCAACTTTCGCTGGACGAGGCGATGAAACTGTTTGAAGAAGGGGTAACCCTTTCGCGGGAATGCCAGAAACAACTGGAAGAAGCGGAAGGGCGAGTGGAGATATTGTTGAAGAAAGCCGATGGCAAACTGGTCGCAGAAGTGTTTGAGCCCGAAGGAGAGAGTAATTCGTGAGGCTCTCTGATTCCGCCAACCGGAAAACCCTTTGATCCGATGAAACTGCCCGAATTCTTTGAAGAAGACCGTCTGGCCGTGGATGAGCATCTGGAACGCCTGATGCCGGTGGAAAGCGTGCCCCCCAATTCCATCCATGCGGCGATGCGGTATTCGGTATTCGCGGGAGGCAAGCGCATACGGCCGATCCTGTGCCTGGAGAGTTCGCGAATATTTGGCGAGGACATAGCGCCAGCGTTGTATCCGGCATGTGCCATCGAATTTATCCACACCTATTCGCTGATTCATGACGACTTGCCAGCACTGGATAACGATGACCTGCGGCGCGGAAAGCCCACGAGCCATAAAAAGTTTGGGGAGGCGATCGCCATCCTGGCAGGGGATGGATTATTGACCCTGGCGTTTGAAACAATCGGAGCGTCGCCGGTGGCGGCGGAGCGTCGCGTAGCGATGCTGACGGAGGTTTCGACGGCGGCCGGCACGGTAAATGGGATGGTCGGCGGACAAGTGGCAGACATCGAGGCGGAAGGGGAAAAGGTGGGGCCGGAGATGCTGGAATACATCCACAGGTCGAAAACGGCGGCGCTGATGCGAGCATCGATCACGGCGGGAGCGTTGTCAGCGGGAGCAGAACCAGAGGATGTGAAGCGGTTGCGGCGGTTTGGCGAGACGATCGGTTGGGCGTTCCAAGTGACGGACGACATTTTGGATGTGGAAGAGTCTTCGGCGGCGCTGGGAAAGACGGCGGGCAAGGACATAGCCCAACAGAAGGCGACATATCCGGCAGTATTCGGATTGGAAAAGTCACATGCGATCGCGAATGAGCTTGCTACGAACGCAATTGCGGAGCTACAGCCATACGGTAAGAGGGCGGAACGGCTGCGCTCGATTGCGGAATTCCTAGTACTGCGCCGCACGTAAGTTTCACTCATGAATGCCAAACCTGAACGCAAGCGACTCGATGTTCTACTGGTAGAGCGCGGGCTTGCCGAATCGCGTCAAAAAGGGCAAGCGATGATTCTGGCAGGAGAAGTGGAGGTCGATGGGAAGCGCGCTGATAAGGCGGGACTGGCAATTGCGGAAGGATCGCGAATCGAAGTGCATAGCCGGCTGCAGAAGTATGCGAGCCGGGGCGGGTTCAAGCTGGAAGGAGCGTTGGAGGATTTTGGCGTATGCGCTGAGGGCAAGATATGCCTGGATGTGGGAGCCTCGACGGGAGGCTTTACGGATTGCCTGCTGCAGAATGGGGCGCGGCGCGTATACGCGGTGGATGTAAACACCGATCAGTTGGCGTGGAAGCTCCGCGGGGACGAGCGAGTGAAGTGCGTACAGAAGAATGCGCGGGAGCTTTCCGCGAAAGATTTACCGGTGCCGGTGGAGGTGGTGGTGGCAGATGTGTCGTTCATTTCTGTGAACAAGATATTGCCGGGTGGGGTGGAATGCGCCAAGGCGGGTGCCGACTTCTTGATATTGATCAAGCCACAGTTTGAGCTAAGGCGCGAGGATATCGGCAAGGGTGGAATCGTGCGAGACAGTTCGCTGCATGAAAGGGCGATCGAGAGCGTGAAGAATGCCGCTGGATCACTGGGGCTGGAATGTCTCGGTGTGAGACCCAGCCGTCTGGCAGGCGCGGAAGGCAACCAGGAGTATTTCCTACACGCAAAAAAAGTGGCTGGGGTAGAATCGCGGTAATCCATGCGGCCAACACCAACCTTTAAAAGGATCGGAATCATTTCGCGGCCTCGGCGGTCAAATCTGGCGGAGGTCGTGCCGCCGCTCCTGCGCTGGTTGGAAGAGCGCGGGGTGACGCCGGTGCTGGATCCGGAGACGGCCGGTTCGTTAAAGGGCGACGGGCTGGGAAAAACGCGTCACCAGGTGGCGGAGGAGGCCGAGCTGCTGCTGGTCTTGGGCGGAGACGGGACGCTGTTGGCAGCAGCGCGAGAAGCAGCTTCGCGAGGCATTCCGATTTTGCCGGTCAACATGGGCAGCCTGGGTTTTCTAACGAGCTTCACGGTGGAGGAGTTGTATCCCGCCTTGGAAGCGACGCTGGCGGGGCAAGCGACGATTAATGAACGTGTGCTGCTGCTGGTGGAGCGAGTGAATCGCGGCGAGATTTTGACGAAGCAGAGCGTATTGAACGACTGCGTGGTACACAAAGGCACGATGGCACGGATGATTGAACTGGAACTTTACATAGATGACGGATTTGTGTGCCGGTACCGGGCAGACGGACTGATCGTGGCAACGCCCACGGGGTCGACGGCGTACTCGATGTCGGCTGGCGGGCCAATCGTACATCCGATGGTGGAATCGATTCTGATTACACCGATCTGTCCACACACACTGAGCGACAGGCCCGTAGTGGTGCACGATACGTCGAAGGTGGAGTTGCGCGTTGCGGAAAGCTCGGAGTCTGTGTTTTTGACGCTGGATGGGCAGACCGGTGTGCCGATGCAGATTGGTGACCGGGTGCGCATTACACGTGCTGCGGAAAGGCTGAAATTGATTCAGCCACCGAACAAGTCGTATTTTGAAATATTGCGGAGCAAGCTAAAGTGGGGCGAGGCATAGGAGCCGACAAAGGGCACTCGCATTTCTCCGAGCGAATCCTTTCCTAATTGGAATCGGAAACACAGTTAGTATTAAAGTCCTTCGCCCCGGGCAAACGGCGCCGGGACTCAGGATGACACCGGCACGGTCCGCACATTGAGAGTTAATAAACGCCGGGCGGCAATGGCAGGGGGATGGGTTCAGGCCAGGACGTCGGTGCGGAGGAGATCATCCTGCGTTTCGCGGCGGCGGATGAGAGTGGCGCGCTTTCCCGAGACGAGGATTTCCGCGGGACGGCAGCGACCGTTGTAGTTCGAAGCTTGCACCATGCCGTAGGCGCCAGCCGCCCAGATTGCCACCAGATCTCCCGGAGCTACTTCACCCAAAGGCCAGTCTTGCAAGAAACAATCGCCGGTTTCACACACAGGGCCGACAACGTCGACACGAGTACGATTGCCCATTGCGGCGCGTTTGTTCTGAGTGACGCTGGTGATGGGATGCGGGGCGTCATAGAGAATCGGGCGGGCGAGATCGTTCATGGCAGCATCGACAATGACAAATGACTTGTGCGAGTTCTGCTTGCTGTAAATTACGCGAGAGAGCAAAACCCCGGCGGGTGCAATGATGGAACGGCCAGGCTCCAGGAGAAGCTCTACGCCGAGAGGTTTGACAATACGGGAGATCATGCGGGAGTAGGCCGTGCGCGAAATAGGGCGCTCGTCAATATAACGAACACCCAAACCGCCGCCGAAATCGAGAAATTTGAGAGCGATGCCCTGCTTGCGGAGATCGAGCAGATATCCAGCGAGGCGTTGCAGCGCCTGTTGGAAGGGCGCGAGATCGACAATCTGTGAGCCGATGTGGGCGCTGATGCCCTGCCAGCGGACATGCTTCATGGAGCGGTGGGCGAGATAAAGAGCGCGGGCTTCCGGCCAACTCAGACCGAACTTGTGCTGATGCAGGCCAGTGGAAATGTGCGGGTGGCCGCCGGCTTTGACGTCGGGATTGATGCGTACGGAAACGCCGGGGGCGGAACGGGATCGTGAAGCTTCTTCCAGGAGAATTTCGAATTCGGGAGCGGACTCGATATTGAATTGAAGAATTCCCTGTGGGCTCTGGCCAGAGGGTCTATAACGGAGGGCAGCACGGATTTCCTCGCGGGTCTTGCCGACGCCGGAGAAGACAATCCGATTACCAGGTACGCCGATTCTGCCAAGGTGGTCGAGTTCCCCGCCTGAGACGATGTCGAAGCCGCAGCCTAGTTGTGCGAGCAATTTCAGGATAGAGAGATTGCCATTGGCTTTGACCGCAAAGCACACCATGTGAGGAATCGCAGAAAGGCCACGTTCAAGTTCGGTGAGAGCGTCGACGATTGCGCGTCTGCTATAAACATAGGCAGGCGTACCGAAACGATCAGCGATTCTCCGCAAAGAAAGGCCTTCGCAAAATACTTCGCGGGCCGAGCGAGTGTTTTCCCAGCGGAATTGTGGGGTAAACGTTGCCGGATCCACGTAATTCAGGTTCCTGCGAGCCTTGGTATGGACGCTCATTTCACCTTCAGAATAACGAGCGTGCGATCGTCGGAGAGCGGAGCGCTCTGAGCGAACCAGTCGACCTCACGGAGGATCAGATCGGCGAGTTCGGCCGAAGTGAGCTCATGGTGCTGCTCGATGAGGCGGCGAATGCGAGTGGTGCCGAAAAATTGTCCTTCGGTGTTCGCGGTTTCGGCAATGCCATCGGAGTGGAAGATGAGGATATCGCCAACATCGAGCGTGACGCCCCACTCGTCATACTGAACTTCCTCGAAGATACCGAGGGGAAAACCAGCGAGCTCGATGCGATCGCATTTACCACCCTTATAGAGGAGAGGTTGGGACTGGCCGGCATTTGCCACGCGGAGCTTCTGGCGTCCTTTTTGCCAGGTGGCAAAGCAGGCAGTCATAAAGCGGCCTTCAATTCTGCGTTCCCCAATAACCTGATTCATCTGGCGGAGCATTTCGGCGGGCTGAAGTTTTTGAGGCGCAAGGCTGCGCATAATGCCGATGGCAACGGCACCGTAAAGAGCGGCGGCAGTGCCCTTCCCGCTGACATCTCCAAGAGCGATGCCCAATTGCTGAGGGCCGTAGCGGAGAAATTCGTAGAGGTCGCCGCACACTTCGCGAGCCGAGAGATAGCGCGCAGCAACATCGAGACCATAGTCGCTGGTGGGTACGGGACGAAGTAAAGCACCTTGAATGCGTTTAGCGGCCTGGAGGTCGCGTTCAAGACGAGCTTCGTCTCTGGCGACTTGCTCGTAGAGGCGGGCATTTTCGAGAGAAACCGCGAGATTAGCGGCGAGGATAGAGAGCGTCTGAACGTGCTCCTCGGTGAAGTAATTGAGCTGAGGACTTTCAAGATCAAGGACGCCAATAACCTTGCCCTTGTGCAGCATAGGAATGGCGAGTTCGGAACGCGTTTCGGGATTCACCAGGAGGTAGCGATCGTCGGCGGTGACGTCGGGAACGAGAACTGGTTCACGAAGGGTCGCAGCGGCGCCTACGATGCCTTCGGTGGCGGCGACGCGGAGTTTGCCCTGGACACGCTGGCCATGTTTGACATCAAGGCGGTGGCGAAAGACCTTTTGCTCCTCGTCATAGAGCATGATGCTGACAATCTGGTAGTCGATGACGCGCTTGACGAGTTCGGCAGCGCGGCGAAGAAGCTCTTCAACATCAAGGATGGAGCTGATTTCGCGGCTGACTATCGTCAGGACCATCAGGGTTTCGGCCTGGGCGCGCTCCTTTTGGAAGAGCCGCGCGTTTTCGATGGAGATGGCCAGGCGACTGGCAAGGATGGTGAGAATATTCTGCTGATCTTTAGTGAAGTAGTCAGGCTGGCGGCTTTGGATGTCGAGGACACCGACGCAGGTGCCGCGGAACATCAAGGGCACGGCAAGTTCCGAGCGAACAGTTTCAATGGCACTGATGTAGCGCGGATCCTGAGTGACATCGCTGACGCGAACAGAGTGACCGGTAGCAGCGGCTGTGCCGGTGATGCCCTGGCCGATGGGAACTCTAAGATTTTCTGCCAATCCGGGGGGATAGCCGATGGCGAAACGGTGTCTGAGGCAATTCCCATCGCAATCGACCATGAGCACACCAAAAAATTCGTAGTCGATGTGCCGCTTGATGAGAGCAGCGGCGTGGGCAAGGACCTCGTCGAGGTCAAGAGAGGCATTCACCTCTTCGCCGATTTCGGTGAGAGTGGCAAGCACCTCAGCGGACATTGCTGGCGAAAGAGGAGCAGAATTCGACTGTGTTTTAGGGTCTGTGGCTTCCATGAACTCCATCTATTATAGCAGGCACCCCGGCAACGATTCCCCCAAAGCGGGGTTTGCCGGGCGGAAGGCGCGAGCCAGGGTTAGAAAAGACTGGCGCTACTCGATCTTTGTTTTGCCACGGGGACCCAGGCGGAGAACGGACACATCCGGGAGATTCCGGTAGCGCTCATCGTAGTCCAGCCCGTAGCCGACGACAAATTCGTTGGGGATGACGAAACCGACGTAATCGGCTTTCAAATCGGCAATGCGGCGCTCAATTTTGTCGAGAAGAACGGCGATACGGAGATGCTTGGGACGGCGTTCCTCAAAGAGCAGAAGCAAGTACTTCAAAGTGAGGCCGGTATCCAGAATGTCTTCGACGATGAGGACGGTTCGGCCTTCGATGCTGACGTCCAGATCTTTGATGAGTTTGACTTCACCAGTGGAATCCATGCCTTTGCCATAGCTGGAGACGGCTATGAAATCGAAAGAGACTTCACCACTGAGTTCCTGGGCGAGGTCAGATAGAAAAAACACCGAACCTTTCAGGACGCCGATGAGATGGAGCGGGTCGTTCGGAAGGTCGCGACGGATTTCGAGTGCCATCTGCTTGATGCGCTGTTTCAGGCGGGCATGGGGAATCAGGACGTGAACGGCTTCACCTGGCCGGTGGCCGGGTTTTTCCTTAATTTTGCGTTTTCTTTGGGTCGGCAAATCAGGTAACTCCTTTGCTGGTAAAGATTACTCAGACCAATCCGCAATGAACACATTTGTTTCGTGAGGAACTTTGCCATTGCGGTTCGAAGCCCAGACGAGGCGCTTGCCGTCGGATGTGAACATGGGAAAGGCATCAAAGTCGGGGTGGAAAGTAATGCGTTCCTGACCAGTTCCGTCTTCGTTGATGACATAGAGATCGAAATCGCGGCCATTTTTGGCATCGGCCCGGTTGGAGGCGAAGATGATGCGCTTTCCATCAGGAAAGAAATAAGGGGCAAAGTTAGCGGCACCGTTATGGGTGACCTGGCGCTTGTGGGAGCCGTCGGCATTCATCACCCAGATTTCGAGATTGCCGGGACGGATCAAGCCCTGCGCAAGGAGTTCCTTGTAGTCCTTAATTTGTTCGGGGGTTTGCGGATGTTCGGCGCGATAGACAATTTTCTTTCCGTCGTAGGACCAGAAAGGGCCGCCATCGTAGCCAAGGTCGTTGGTGAGTTGCTTCACATTGCTGCCGTCAGCATCCATGGTGTAGATGTCGAGATCGCCGTTGCGAGTTGAGGTAAAAACGATGTGCTTGCCGTCGCGCGTGATGGTGGCTTCCGCATTATAGCCAGAGGCGTTGGTAAGTTGCCGTAGATCCGAGCCATCAGGCTTGGCTGTATAGATCTGATAGGAATTATAGATGGGCCAAACATAACCGCGGGAATAGTCGGGCTTAGGCGGGCAATCGCCGCTGGCTGCGTGAGTGGAGGAAAAGAGAATCTTGTCGCCAGAGGGGAAGAAATAGCCGCAAGTGGTACGACCCTTGCCGGTACTGATGAGTATTGGCGCCGCTGGCTTACCATCGGGAGTGTCGACGGACATGGTGAAGATTTGATCACAGGGGACGCCTTCTCCCTGATGCTGGAAGATGAGCTGTCTGTCATCGGCGGAAAAGTAAGCTTCGGCGTTTTGGCCACCAAAAGTCAGCTGGCGGGCATTCTTGAGATGCTTCTGTTCCTGAGGAAGAAGAATTACTTGTGAGGCAAACTGTCGGACGTGTAGCAAATCGCGGGGGAAGACACTGAGGCTGATGGTGGCCATGGAAGTTGTAATGATGAGTCCCACCCAACGATTATTCACGTCTTCTCCCTGTAAGTGGATCCACGGACCAGCCATAGAAAAACTCGGAGACCTACTTGGATGACATGCTCAGCCCGGATAAGGCCCTTGGAGCCATCGCCACGGCCTTCCATGTTCGGTTGGGTTAAAGTTTTGATGTCGTTCAGATAACGTCGCGCGTCGGCAGGAGCAATGGCCGTGGGAACAGCCGATGCAAGGGAAACCACAAAGAGCAGCAACACCGCAAGAGTGCGGCCATTTCCGATTCCTTTCTTCATTGAGGAAGTGTCCCTTTCCCTGGAGCGGCGCCCGAATCTGCTGAGTTTTTTCCCATCGTATGTGTTGAGTACAAAAGTGTCAATTCATAGCAGAATGTTTTTGATGATAGGAGGCGCAAGGTGAGTGAATCCAAACCATTGATGCCGGAGCCCTGGCTGCGGGGAACTCTGCGAGAAGTACCTGCGGTGGCGCGAGGCGTTTTACATGCGCTGCAATTAGCGCAAGAGGATATGAACAAGTGGTGCCAGCCGTTGACCGAGGAACAGTTGAATGCGCAGCCCGGTGGACTCCCAGCGGTAGCGTTTCATATGCGGCACATTGCGCGGAGTATGGATCGGCTGCTTACCTATGCCGAAGGCCAGCAATTGAATGAGGTACAGCTTGCAGCGCTCAAAAGCGAGATGGATGCGGGGGCCGGACGCGACATACTGTTTGCGGAGCTGGATAGTGCCTTTGCACGCAGCTTTGGACGGGTGCGCGGTTTTGCGTCAGCAGACCTGGCAGCGGCCCGTGTAGTTGGAAAAAGGCAGCAGCCGACAACGCTGGGCGGATTGCTAGTCCATGTGGCGGAACACACGCAGCGACATGTGGGGCAGGCGGTCACGACGGCGAAGTTGGTTTCAACCTTTTAACGCTTATTTGGGCGTTCTTAGAATCGCGCTGATTTGACGGCCGATTCGGATATAATTTCCGCTCATTCTTATGTATCCACTGCTCAAAAGCACGCTTCTCATCATCTCAGCGCTGTTCCCAATCGTGAATCCGCTGGGAGGCGCGCCGCTCTTTCTTTCCATGACCAACAATTATTCGGAAGAGGATCGAAAAATCCTCTCTACGCGGATTGCGATCAACAGCTTTTTTCTACTGATCGCCTCGTATCTGACCGGCACACATATCCTGGCGTTTTTCGGGATCTCTATCCCGGTAGTACAGGTTGGCGGCGGGTTGGTGCTCACAGCAACGGGCTGGGCCATGCTGAAGCAGAAATCGAACGAAGATGAAACAAAGGAAGGCGTGAACCGCACCGTAGACCGAAGTGATCTGCTGGAGAAAGCGTTTTATCCGCTGACATTACCGTTGACAGTGGGACCTGGATCGATTTCGGTTGCAATAACTCTAGGCGCAAATGAGCCGCATACCGATCACCTGATTCTGCTATCGATCATTGGCGCGGTAATTGGGTCGCTGGTGATTTCAGGCAGCGTTTATCTGTGCTACGCATTCGCCGACGGGTTGGCAAGAGCTCTCGGTGCCACGGCGATGAGCGTGATTATGAAGCTATCGTCTTTTCTGCTGGTCTGCATCGGAGTGCAGATCATGTGGAATGGAGTATCCGCGTTGCTAAGAACCATTCCGGGGTTGGGGCATTGACGACTTGCCGCGTTGAGGTGAGTGAAACTGTTGAGGTTGAGATTCTTCGAGCAACCACGTCGGATGCTCTCAGCATGGCAACTCCAGATTACCTCCAGGAAGGCAATTCCCTTTTTCCAAGAAGTGTTTCGGCGGCCCAGACCCCGAGGTAGACGGATTGGGCTACACCATGACCGGAATAGGCGCCGAGTACGATCGCGTTGCGGCTATGCGGATGGAATTCGAAAACGGGCTTCCATTCTTCGGCGATGCAAATGGGGCCTCCCCAGCGGTGAGTGAAGTTGATATTGCGCAACGCGAGGTGAAAGTTGTGGATGCGCTTTTGCAGCCGAGTGAAGAGATCAGCCGGCTCACCCTGTTCAATATCTATGTCCGCGAGGTTTCGCCAATCGCCGGGAAAGACCAGACCGCTTCCGAAAATGACGCTATTTCCAAGAAGCCGTCCCCACAAATACGGGAGATCGACGGTGTAAAAAGGTTTGCGCTCGGCCAAGCCGATTTCCGAGAGGAGCGAAGAGCTGAGAGGCTCGGTGGCAACGGCAAGAGTGAAGGCAGGCTGGGCGCGGTCTTGGAGACGGGTAAGTTCCAGGGAAAACGCATTCGTAGCGAAGAGAACTTTTTGGGCTGTCACGGTTCCGAGATTAGTGCGAAGTTCGATGGAGTTGTTGAAGCGGGCATCGTCAATAGCGGTACGTTCGAAGAGCAGGACACCAGAACGCTCGGCGGCCCGCGCGAGGCCACTGACAACTTTGCCGGGATCGATGGTGCCGCCGGGGACTTCCTTTGTGGCGCACAATTCTCCGGAATCTGCCCAACGAATGGGAGAGTTTTGCAAAGGGGCGGTGCGCCCGAGTTCGTAGACTCCAGGAAGAGAAAGATCGGCGAAAATATCCAGAGTTTTCAAGAAGGTCTGGTAGCCCGCCAGTACGTCTCCGAGGCCTGGGAGATCTCCGGTGGCGGTCTCGGCAAGGACAACACCTCCCGTATGACCGCTGGAACCTGCGCCGAAGAAGTCCGCCTCAAAAAGAGCGACTGACTTCTGCGGGCTGAGACGCTTCAACCAGGCAGCAGCGGCTAGACCCGTGAATCCACCGCCAACGACGACAAAATTGACAGAGCGAGGTAGTTCCAACTTCGTCGCATGAAACTCAACAGTCCACGGGCGATTTCCCCAGTTTTTCATGGTGGCTCATCCTACAGGAGGTAACGAGCGTCTTGAGATAGCACAACTCTTAGACTCTGATATTACAGCGGGGGGCGAGCGGTAATGTTGCCCAGGCTAGGAGACGGGTTTCCACTTTTTGCCACCATCGGTGGTGGTGTATTTCTTTCCGTTAATTGTAGTGACGGTAGCGGTGTTGTCATTCTTGGCGGTGACCGCAACGAAGTCCGTGACAACCGGGGGATCGACTTGCTGCCAATCGGTTCCATTTTTAGTGAGCGTAATGGCCGCGTCGCGGCCGACGATCCAGCACACCTTAGCAGAGGGAGCGGAGCCGGCAATAAGGCGAGCGTTAGGACTGACCTGTTGACCATTCCACGTTGCACCGCCGTCGGTGGTGCGTTCGACGAAACCACCACCGGCAAGGCGATACTTGACGGAAGAATCGGGAGTGGGAATGACAGTGCCGCGGGCGCGCGATTCGATCATGTCGATCTGCATAGGCTGGGAGGTGGGGGCTTGCGAGCTTGAGGAGCTTGCGGGGACTGCGAGGCGTACAGTCGGGCGCCAACAAAGCCGAGACCGATCACCAGGGAGAGAGTTGCGATTTCAAGAGTCCTTTGAATTGTGCGAGAGTTCATGGGTCCCCCCGAGAGCTTGTTTGAAATAAGAACAATCGTGCCGCCAGTGAATACCTGGCAGACTAGCACACGCAGTATCGTTGCGCACGCGGCGGAATTTAACGGCGGCGGGGCGCGAGGCCGGCATCAATTCAGAAGTTCGTGCAAGGAAGCGTAGATGGGCGGCTCCTTGAGGAGCGTAGCAACGGTCATAGACGCAAAAGTGGCGCCCAACAGCGCAAGAAGATAGTTGGAACTTCCCGTGAGTTCGACGATCAGGATGATGCCGGTGATGGGAGCGCGCACAACTGCGCCAAATAATGCGGCCATACCCACCAGCGCAAAATCCCTGGGATGAAGAGTCGGGGGCATTGAACCAGCGGCACCAAACGATGCCAAAGAGGAGGCCGGCTTGTGAGCCAATTGTGAGCAGTGGCGCGAAAAGACCGCCAGGAGTGCGTGCCGCATAGGAAACAGGCCCAAGCACAAAACGAAGAAGGAATGCGGCTGCCAGAGTGGCAAATACCACGTTGCCGGAAAGAACCTGCTGCGTGATGTTGTCACCACCGCCGACTAGTGCAGGTAAAAACCAGGTGAGCGTGCCGATCGCGGCGCCAATCAATGCGGCACGCCACTCGACGCGAATCCGGGCGAGTCTGGCGGAAATGGCAAGGGCCGAGAGGATTGCGCGGTTGTACAGAACTCCCAAAAAGCCGAGGAGAACTCCGAGAGCGACGTAGGCCGGGATGGAGCCGAAGCCAGGGAATTCGAGTGGCTCGATATGGAAGTCCGGTGCCTGGCCCAAGAAGACTCGAGCAAAGGAAATGGCACCGGCGGAAGCGCCGATGGTGGCGATGGTAACGTCAAGGTCGAAACTGCCGACCAGTTCTTCCAGGACGAAGACGGCGCCAGCGATGGGAGCGTTAAAAGCTGTCGCCAGGCCAGCGCCAGCGCCTGCCGCGAGAAGGACCCTGCACTCATTTTCGTTACAGCGAAATATTTTCGCCACCAGATGCGCGATGCTGGCGCCGATATGGACGGTGGGCCCTTCCCTCCCCAAGGCCAGACCGCTGCCGATAGCGAGGATGCCGCCGAAGAATTTAACGGGAGCAATGCGGGCAGGATCGCCCGACCATTCCTTATTCAGTTCATTTTCGACTTGAGGAATGCCGCTGCCACTGGACTGCGGCGAAAAACGGGCGACCATCCAGGCCGCGATGCCCGACGGCAATGCGCTAGCACCCAAAATGAAAAAGAACCCTGACAAAACCATATCCGTGAGCCCACTGCGCAATGAAATTGCGGAACTCATCGGCCTTGAGAAGAGCAAGACGGAAAGCGGCACCCACTAATCCTGAGAAAGAACCGACGATGACCGACAGGATGGCCAAGCGGAAGGGATTGCGGCGGCCTTGCGCGGGATCGATTAGAAGCCTCGGTTCGCGTTCCATGGGGATTCCAGAAATCGTGTGATTGCACACAGTTCCGGAGCGGGTTCAAGAGAGGAGCTGGTTCAAGAACCGGATGCTGTGCTTGCTGGTGCAGGAAAGTCTACATCACGGCGATGGCTTGGCGGAATAGAAGAGAGTCTAGCGGTGGATGGATTGAGGTGCTTCGGGCCGCAGAGCTGCACGGCCCACAGGATGACAACGCGTGCTTGTTGCAGTTTCGGACTGCGCCTGCAGAACAACAGCGGTCAGGGAGCCGTCGGCGCGGTCCAGCTCTTCCCTTTTGCCTTGGCGATTTCTTCCACGTCTTTCACATAGGCGCCTGCCTGAGTGAGAACGTGGTGCAGGTCGTTGCCGATGCTGATAAACGGGAAAGCCCTTTTCAAGAAACTCGCCGACGCGGGAGGTTCCGAAAAGGAAGAGGCCGAGGATAACGTTGTTCTTGCGCGCAGCAGCAACCAGTTTTTCGGTAGCGGCACCGAGTTCAGGAGAAGTGTACATGTGGGGGAACTCGTATTTTTGGTACAGGCCCATGGACATGCAGAGATCGTTTTGGCCGAGGAAGAGGATATCCACGCCAGGGACGGCGGCAATTTCATCGATGTTCTTGATGCAGTCCGCGGTTTCGACCTGGAGAGCGACGATGACGTTGCTGTTGGCGCCGCCTGCGTAACCGAGGAGACCATCCTTATTCATGCTGCGCTGAGGGAAATAGACAGAACGAGTACCCGCGGTTGGGTAACGCGCGCAACTCACCGCGGCACTAGCCTCATCTGCGGTGTTGATGTAGGGGACGAGAATGCCATCCGCGCCGAGGTCGAGCGACTGCTGGATGCCGGGGCGGTCGCCGTAACTACCCACGCGCACCAGTGACTTGGCACCGCCATTGGAGATGCCGCTGAGCATGGCGGAGAGCTTTTCGTAGCCCATGGGACCGTGCTGGGAATCGACGAGTAACCAGTCGTAACCGCTGTGAGCGAGTTGCTCAGCGATAGTGGGGGAATGTGCGTTCAGGAACAGGCCGAGTTTCGGAGTTCCGGCACGCAATTGTTTCTTGAATTCGGCGCCAGTCAGGCTACCAGTTGCCATGAGACGTGCTCCTTGATGAAAAATGAGTTCGAACAAATTCGGGTAAGTGTACTAGAGAAGGAGGGGGAGGAGGAAATCAAAATAGGGGGAACAAGCAGAGTTGAGAGACGGTGGCCAGGTCAGAGATACTTGATGAGGACGACCTCGTTGCGGGCTTCATTGTAGACAAGTTCGTCGACCATCTGTTGAGTGAGGAGCAAGCCAAGACCACCTGGGCGGAGACCCTTTTCTTCGCGAGCTTTCATGTGGGCCATGGGATCCTCTTCCGGGTTGTTCAGGGCGGCGTGATTTAAGTTGTGGAGGTCGAAGCCAGGGCCGGGATCGTCGAGGCGATACATGAGCATTTTCTTGGTGCGGATGTAGGAGATACGCACCTTGAGATTAGGGTCAAGACGGCCACCCCATTCGATGGCATTGTTAAGCAGTTCACGGAAGGCATAGCCGACCTTCTCGACGACTTCAGGGGGCAGGCCGGAATCGAGATGGGAAAGAAAACTTTGGACACGGTAGACGACGGACTGTTCGCAGGGAACAAGGAGCTCAACCCAGTGAGGCTGGGCGGAAAGGACTTCGATCGGAGGAGCGGAAGGGTTGGAGGAGAGCGCGTTCTCCACGGTAAGGCGGAGCATTTCCGCGTCGAGCGGCTTCTTCAGAAATTGATAGACGTGGCCGCGCATCGCCGTCAGTAGAGTGTCTGAGGTCTGGTCAGAAGTCATGACGATAATTTTGGGGATATGTTTTTCCTGGTGAAGGCGGCTGAGGAGACCGAGGCCTGTCATTTTGGGCATCCACACATCGAGAAGAACGAGATCGAACTGCTGTTTTTGGATAGCACGGAGAGCAGAGACACCGTCGGAAGCGGTGGAAACGGTGTGGCCGTGTTTTTTGAGGACAGCCGCGGATCATCTGTCGAGTCGTAGCGTCGTCGTCAGTAACGAGAATGTGGGACATCGATGGGCTCCGAGGCGCTGGGAGAGAGCTGACCACAACGCTTTTTTGTCACTTCTTGCGACGCGCACCAGATTTGTGACGCTTCCGATTCGGCGAGCGACGCGATCTGCCAGCAACAACAGGTTTCGATTTGGCCCGGACAGAGACCGAAGGAGGCTTGCCTCTGGTCTCTTTGGCGTATCCTCTCAGTTTTTCCAGCAGCTTCGCAATCTCTTCTTGCAGGCATAGGGTAGAGGCGACTCGCCTGGCGGAAATCGGAGGCGCGACCAAGCTGTTGCAGGGCTTCAGAGTGCTCGGTGAGCAGGGGAAGGTCCGAAGAGGCTGACGGAACCCTTCAGGGCATGGGCGTAGGAGGCAAGTTGGAGCCCGTCTTTTTCTCTTGAGAGCGACCCGTATGGCGGCGAGGCGTTTCGGCGTATCGCGCAAAAATGTGGCAATCATCTGGCGCAGCAGTTTTTTGTCGCCTCCAACGCGCTTCAGGATGTCCTCCAAACTGCCCGCCTCAGGCGGGATGTCTGGCGGAGACTCTGGCGGGATGTGCGCCGGATCGCTGAGCAAGGAAGTCAACGCTTCCAGGCGAAAGGGTTTGGCGAGAACGGAATCAAAACCGGCAGCGAGCAAGCGATCACGGTCCTCGGGCGCGCTGTTGCCGGTAAGAGCGATCAGAATGGGTCGCACCGGTCTGGGATAGCGGATTTCCGCGGATAGCGCGAGCAACCTGCAGGCCGGTAAGTCCAGGCATTTCCTCGTCGAGGAGAAGGACATCGAAGGAAGCGCGCCGGGCGGTCTCCAGAGCATCCTTGCCATTCGATACGGAGGTTACATGATGGCCGTCACGCTCCAACTGAAAGGTAGTCAGCTTTCGAATGTCTTCCTGGTCATCAGCAAGGAGAACGCGCATCGATTTCCTCAAACGGCAGCCGGGTTCCTGGGAAGACGTGGAAACCTGCGCCTGCCGGGTATCCTCGCTGCGCGAAGCGAGATTGTGCGCAGCGGCTTTGGGAAGACGGAACCAAAAGCGAGAGCCCTTCTTTGGCAACGAAGCACAGCCGATGGTACCACCCCAGCGCTCCACGGTAATACGGCAGAAATACAATCCGAGACCTGCTTTGCCAGTACTTTCCTTGCCTTTTGAAAAAAGGCCAAAGATCTGGGAATGAGTAAGGTCCTTGGGAAGGCCGGGGCCTTCGTCATCGACGTAGGCTTTGCAGAAATCGTCGTCGAGTTCGGACGCCGAGTGTGACGCGAGAACCCGGCGGCGAATAGCGAAGAGCATTTTCGAGAAGATTCGCGAGAATACGATGGAGTCTTGACTCTTCGCCAACGACGCGGCACTCCGCCGGCGCGGCAGGCACCGCGAGTTTTAGTTGGACGTTCTTGGCGGCGAAGGGCGGAGATTGTGACTCGGCGACCTGGCGAGCGACACGAAAGAGATCCGGGGAATTATTGGCGGAATTTTCGGCGTCGAGAGTGGCTCGGAGATCGGCAGAGAATGCGCTGAGGACATCGCGGATCATGGACTGCTGCTGGCCGCTGGCGCGCTTCCCGAGTTCAATAAATTCAGCAGTGCGAGGAGAGATGGGCTCTCCGACAACGCAGTCGAGCGCAACACTCATCACGCTAAGTGGCTGGGAAAGATCGTGAATGATGCAGTGGAGGAGGATTTCTTTCTTCTGAATTTCGCGGAGCAGTTTTTCGTGTTCAAGGATGGAGTCGCGCGCCGTCTGCAGCGTCTGGACTCGCTCTTGGTATTGTGAGGCGGGTGAATAAACGGCAAGGATTGGCCGGCGTTCCAGGAACAGAGCCGTGGCCTGCAAGGGAATCTCTTCCCCGGAGGCAGATCTTTCGACCCAAGCCCCGGAGTCTAACGCGCCGGATTTGCCAGCGCTCCAGAAGGAAACAGCTTCGAAGAGAAAAGATTCCAGAAACGGCGATTTTTCTGAGAGAACGAGTTCTTTCTGATTGGAAGTCTCCGCTCCCCAGAGTTGCGCAAACCAGGGCGGAGGATCGCCCAGAAAAGAAAATTTTCCATCACCCAGATATTCGAAGAGAGCGTAGCCCAGTTGGCGAAGAAATGGCTGGAGTGGGGAGGCCATGGTCAGAGAAGCATCTTCCTGGTGAGTTGGGAGAAAGCTTCCTCAACGTTTTCGCCGGTTTTTGCGCTGGAACGAAGCACGGTCCAGTTTCTCGCAGCTAGCTGCGCTTCCAAAGCCGGGTCGAGTTCCCACTCTTGAACGAGGTCGGCTTTATTGATGAGAAAGATAAAGGGAATTTCGCCGACTTCTTCACGAACACGCTGTTCGAGAGCAAAGGCTTTTTCAAGAGTATTGCGGCGCGTGCCGTCGGCAACGAGAAGGATAGCCGGAGGCAGCCGCGCAAGTACGACCAACGCATTTTCTGGAATTCGTCCTCGCCGTAGAGATCCCAGAGAAGCAGGCTGACTTCCGTGCCGTTCTGCTGAACGGTTTTCTTGTCGATTTTGACGCCCACGGTGGTGTGGTAGGCATCCGAATAAATGCTTTCGACAAATCGGCGAACGAGGCTGGTTTTGCCGACGGCGAAGGAACCAAGCATGCAGATTTTTTTCTGAATCATGGCTGGGGAGACGGAATCGCACGAACTACGAAGGTGACGCTACGATTGAACTGCCGGTTCTCCTCCGTATCCTCGTTGCGCACGGGTTCCGCAGTAGCGACGCCTCTGGCGTGAAGGCTGGCGTCAGGGACGCCAAGCTGAATGAGTTCCCAGGCGACGCGGTCGGCACGGCGCTGGCTGAGAGATTGATTGGTCCCTTCGGCGCCGGTTGCATCGCTGTGGCCAATAACTTCGAAACGCAGCTTCTGATGAAGTGCGGCCGAAGAATTTTGCAGGGAGTTCAACTTGGGAATAAGGCTCGTAGGTTCGCGCGCTCGGCGGAAGAGAGAGCGGCTGTCGCCAACGGGAAACTTGATAACGACCGCCTGAACTTCGCTTTTGGTTTGATCGAAGGCCATTTGCTCCGGAGTGAATCTTGCCGAAGTCCACGGAGCGAATACCGGGAACAAGAGGGCGCGTGCGCGAAGATCCTTAAGCCAGGCAGCGGAGGGATGGTCAGTCGAGGCGCAGAATGCCGTCTTTCACGGCGAGGGTCACGCCCTGCGGAGGAGCAAGAAGCTGGGTGGCGCGCTGCTGGAGGATGGCATCGTCCAGAGCGTAGTAGGCACCCCAGTGAAATTCCGCCTTGGCGGGATCCAAGCCAGCGCTCTTTACAAATTGTTGAGGGTCGGGCGCGAGGGGATCGCGGAGGCCGCGAATGGCAAAGCGGCCGTGTTCACGACCGAATGAAGTGATCGACCAGACCGGGCTGCTCGCGAAGGGTCTCGACGAGATTGCTCCAGCGATGGTATTGCCACCAGCGCCAGCCGATAAAACCGCCGACAAGGAGCAGAAGCAATCCGGCAGCGGCCCAGACATAGCCTCGCCCTTTGCGCTTTTCGGGCTCTCCTTGTACTTGTATTCGAGACAACGGGAGAGTTCCTTGTTGACGGCAGAGAATGGAGCGGAGTCGCCGCTGAAACGGTCGAGCTGGGCGGAATACTCGCGATGAATATTCTCCAAGACTTCGGCCATGGTGTCGCGAAGAGCGCGCGGCGCGATGCCGCGAATCACGCAGGCAAGAATGGCGTAAGGGCCCGGCTTCGACCCAAACATCCAGATCGCCAACATTCAAACGCTCAATTCCCTCCCGGGCGCGGAATGAAAGGAATCGCGCACGAAATCCTGAATGGCGGAAAGCATTCCCGAGACGAGGCTGGGATCCTGCATGGCAACGCTGGGAGCGACCGCATGGCCGAGTGACAAGCCAGTCTTCTTGTGGATCAGGAAAACCTGCTCGACGCGAAAGACAAGGCTATGGAGCAGGACCACTTCGGTAAAGGAGCGGCCGGTGCGAAGCGCTTCCAGGCGCCACTTGAGACCTTGCAGGGAGAGGCTCTGATCCATGATCTGGTTAAAGGAATCGAGGAAAGAGCGAAGCGTCTCCAGGATGGAGCGACGGATGGCCGGGCCCATCACCGGGAAAAGCGCATCGGCGAGGGTGCTGGGATCCTTGCGAACGGATTCGCGGACGGCAGTCTCGATCGTGGGAGCAAGTGCTTCGCTGAGGGCGTCGCTGCCTCCCTGCTCGCGGCGAAGCTGGATAGCTTCTGCCACGACGGAGCTGACATCTTCGGTGCGCGCCTCCGGGTTCGCGACGCGGTGGTGCAGGCGTTCCAGCGCTTCCTGCTCGGGAGCGAGGATCAGGTGGCGCAGTTCCTCAAGAGAACCGGTGCCGTTGGCGGAGGAGTCATCCGGCTGCTCCTGAGGAACACGTTTTGTGGAAGCATCAGCCATCGTCTATTCGGCGAGAAAAAATTCCGATGGGCCGGGGACAGGGCCGCAGGGAAAAAGCAGCCTACTTTTCCGGCAACTCCAGTTCGTCTTTCAAGCGCAGAGCAGAGTTCGGTGAAGAGATCGGCGAGCATGGCGCGATCGGTCTTGTCGTTGCGAAGGGTTTCGGCTTCGCTCTCCAGGGAGGCTTCGAGATCTTCCTTGGATTTTTGAATTTGGTTGCCGAGCGTCTTGGACTGCTCAAGGATGCGCGAGCGGAGATCGCCCTGGGCGCTGGCGATCTGGTCTTCGAGCTGCGAGAGCTTTTTTTCGAGAGCTTTGGAGTTGTCTCGTGATTCGCGGGTGAGTTCCTTCAGGGCTTCGCCGCGCTCGGACTTTTCTGTTTTGAGGCGTTGGCCGAGGGATTCCATCTCTTCACGAACGTAGGATTCGAGAGAATCGAAACGTTTCTTCAGGTCCTCGCGGAGAGCATCGGAAGATTTGGTGAGGCGCTCCTCGAGGCGGGCGAAACGCTTCTCGTACTCCCGCATGTTGGAACCAAAAAGAATGTCCCGGATTTTGTCGACATTTGCGCCTTCGCGCAGCTCGCCATTGGCGGCGTTTTTTTCCTCAGGATCGGCAGACATGGCTGTACGAACCCCTTTCTTGCGTGTCTTCGGCTTCTTAGCCATGCGGGGACACTACTACGAGTGGAAGGGTTGGGCAACACGGTCTTTTGACCGGGGGAGGGTTGGATCCAGAGAAGCGAGCGGCCTTGACAAAGGATAGCAAAAGAAAGTAAAAGAAAGAAAGCGAAAACAGTCGAAAGTCGGGTTTCTTGCCCGAATCCAGGTGCGGGCGCATCGGGGGGGGGTGTGGGATGCCATATGCACGAAGTATTGCGAAATGTTTCGGGATTACCCTTTCTCTTTTCCTTGGGAACCTCATCTTGGGAACTCAGCGACGGCGCAGTCGACCTACACGGCGCAATTGACCGGCGTGGTGACGGACTCGTCCGGCGGCGTGATTCCCGGAGGGAAGGTGACGCTGACAGACGAGGGAACCAACGTTGCTTCGACACATGACACGGATGGACGCGGCATCTACGTGTTTACGGGCATTCGCCCCTCGACCTACACGATTCGGGTGGATGCGCCGAACATGAGCTCGCAGGAGCGCAAAGGCGTGATCCTTGCCGTGAGCCAGCAAGCGACGCTGGATTTCACGCTCGCGCCGGGGGGTCCGAGAGCGTGACGGTGACGGAGCAGGCGCCGTTGCTGGATACGGGAAGCGCAACGCTGGGCACCGATGTGACAAATGAGTATGTGAAAGATATCCCGCTGATCAACCGCAGCATGTTTGGGCTGGTGTTCCTTGCGGGAGGCGTCACGGAGACGACCGGGTCGGGCATCACGGATTCGTATCCCTCCGGAACAAACTTCGTCTCCAACGGGCAGCGCAACTCGACGGCAGAAATACGCATGGATGGCGCGCTGACCAGCGCGCCCGAACAGGGCGAGGGCGCGACATCCAACGTTTACTACCAGCCCTCGGTCGAAATCGTGCAGGAATTCAAGGTAGAGAACAACAGCTTCTCCGCCGAGTACGGGAACAACGGCGGAACGGTGGTGAACATGGTGCTGAAGTCGGGGACCAACAAATTCCACGGCAGCGCATGGTGGTACTTGCAGCGGGCCGTGCTGGATGCCAACAACTGGTTTCTGAATGCTCAAGGCCAAGCCCGGCCCGATCACCTTCGCGACCAATATGGATTTTCACTGGGCGGTCCGATCAAAAAAGAGAAGACATTTTTCTTCGTGGACTACGAGGGACTGCGGCAAAACGACCCGGTCGTTATTAATGGCACAGTGCCGACGGACGCAATGCGGAACAATGGTGATTTTTCACAGATCTCCGAGCCACTTTTTAATCCCTTGGATTGCCAGCCATCAGGCGACCCAAGTTGCACCAGGTCGCAGATGAAGGGCGACGCCTCGAACGGCAGTTTGAATGGAGTGGCAAACGTGATTCCGCAGATCTCTGGGATCCTGTTGGGCAAGCTCTCCTCAATATACTATCCGGAGCCGAATGTGGGAGCGCCAGGACAGACCGTGAATAACTTTCTTCAGGCTGTTCTCGCAGTCTCCACCCGGATATCAATTTGACGTCAAAGTGGATCACCAGTTCGGACAAAATCAGCGGCTGACGGGTCGCTACAGCCACCTGCACGGGACCAGGATTCGATCCCTTTTGTGGTTGGCTTTGACGGTTCTTCAACGGCTCCATCTGGAGATGGTTTTACAGGCTAGCACCAATGTGCAGAATATCGGCCTGGAATACACCTGGTCGGTGACGCCCACGCTGGTGTGGACCAACCGCTTCGCCGTGGACCGGGTCTACGCCCCAGTCACTCCAGTCATGAAGCCTTCAACGCTGGAAGCAGCGGGATTCCCGTCCTATCTTGTCGCAAGCGAATGGCCTGGACCGCATGCCTTCGATAGCCATGGATGGCACGGACAACTGGCTTTCGATGTACACGCAATGCTGCACGAACACCAATTTTGCTCACACGTTATATTCCTACTCCTCGTCGCTCTCCTGGGTGCATCGATCCCAGACGTTCAAGGTCGGGTTTGAGCAACGGCAGTTCTTCAACAATTTCTGGCAGCCCAACTACCCGACGGGATACTTTTATTTCCCACAGAGTATCACTGCCCCGTGCCTTCAGAGAATGACCCATCACAAGGGAACTCGTTTGCGACCACTGCTGATGGGCTGGGCTGATACCGGTGCCGGAAGCTTGTTTAATATTGTTCCGTCGGTTGCAGACAAGTCTTATGAAACAGCCTTCTATGTCCAAGACGACTGGAAGGTCTCCTCGCGATTGACGATTAATCTTGGCTTACGGTATGAGTGGAGTTCGCCGTACACGGAACGGCATAACCTCCAGCAGTACAGCGATTTTACAGGCCGATACCGGCGTTTCCGTTGCGCTGCCTTCAGGACTCGACCCGAACACCGTTCCAGACCGCGCTAAACAGGGACCACGATATTTCCCTTCCAGCAAGGAACGGGAAGAAGCGTGCCCACGGATCGCAACAATGTCGCTCCACGGTTGGGTTTCGCGTTCACCTTGACGCCAAACACCGTTATTCGCGGTGGACGCAGGCATTTATTACGGGATGAGCCCTGCGACAAACTTCCAATATCCGGGGACGGTCTACAGTGCGACTGGAACCCCGTTCTTCTCGCAGGACGGCAACGTGACAGGAACACCGCGGTAACGCTCTCAAATCCTTTTCCGACTGGCCTGCCGGCGCCAGCAGGGCCAAAAGTATGGCGCGCTGTCGTTGTGGGGCTACGACAACTCCAACAACGTGGGATTGGAGCAGGCGAGGGCCGCGGACATTTACCAGTGGAATATCGGGGTACAGCACCTGTTCCCGTGGGAAATCACTATCGGTGTGGATTATTCCGCAAATCGCAGCACGCATCTTCCCTGGGGCGGTTATTCGAGCACGCGGAATCGCAACTTCATCTCTTCCGACTTGCTTGGCTCAAATCTCGAAGCAGCAGCATGCCCAGGATCCGAATTGTGATGCCGACGGTTGCGTGACCAACTATCTTCAAAACACCCTGGTCGACAATCCATTTTATGGATTCTTTAACCAGGTGCGATGTTCAACGAACCCGCCTCCATTTACCAGTCAGCAGAGTCAGGTTCCTCTTTACTATCTCTTAAGGCCGTATCCTCAATTCGCCGGAACGTTTCAGGCATTGCCTAACTTCGGGGCGAATTCCACCTACAACTCGCTGCAGGTACGCTTCCAGAAGCGTATGAATCATTATTTTAGTTTCGAGGGTAATTACACTTATTCGAAGGCCATGGACAGCTCCTCGATTGGGGCAAATGCTTTCGTCGGCAATCTGAACAACGTGGGGCCGGACACTGTGGGCAACCCACAGCAGCTAGACCGCCTGAATAAGGAGTGGGCCATCAGCGCAAATGATGCGACCAATCGCCTCGTGTTGGCGGGAATATTCACCGTCCCGGTTGGGCGCGGTCTCTGGATCGGGAGTGATATGAACCGCGTGCTCGATGGGTTTGTTGGGGGATGGCAACTTTCCGGCATATTCACCTATCAGACGGGCCAGCCACTTCCGGTTTCCATGGCTGCCGCGCGCCTGCAGGACGGCAATCAGAGGCCAAATATAATTTGTTCGCAACTGGGCAGCGGATTCAGCTACCACACGGCCGCAGCTAACGGTCTCATTCCGGGATCCGGATCTAACAACTCCGTGCTCAACCCGAACTGCTTCGCGGACCCTGGCGACCAGAATCCCGGGAATGGTCCGCGCTATTATTCGAGTATTCGAGCGGATGGCATTCATAACTGGGATTTGTCCTTCATGAAGCAATTCACGGTTCACGAAGGACATGACGCTGCAATTCCGCGCGGAAACCTTCAATTTCACCAATACACCGCGATTTGCCTTCCCGGATGTGGCCTGGACCCCGGGTATGCCGGAAATCGGCAGTAACTTCGGCCAGGTGACGTACAGGCGAACTCGCCGCGCAGAATGCAGCTTGGTCTGCGGTTTCAGTTCTAGAAGACAGACGGAACAAATGCGACGCCGCGAATTCATGAAAACAGGTGTGCTGGGCGCGGCCGCGGCATACGTTCCGCCGCATAACTTCGACAAGTACCATTTCGGCTCGGGCCCAGCCGTGCGGATCGGCTGAACCAAGGCCCTTTTCCGGCGGACTTGTATCCAAGCTGGACCGTGGTGATGGCGCTCACCCCCTCGGACAGAGGTAGTGCGCGAACTACGGGATGGGATTGGTGACGTACCTTTGCGACGAAATAGGCCTGCAGAAGTCGGTAGGACAAAGCACTAGAATCAGCGCTGGAGGCGCTGGCCAAGTTTCCTCTGGGCACGAAGCTTTACATCCGACGTGAATTGGAAGGATGTGCAGTCAAAGCCCGGACGCCTGGAGCCCAATGAACTCTGGAAGCAATCTTTGCCCTGGCAAGGCAATATGGAAAACGGATTGGCTTTCGCATCATGATCAGCAATCCGGATATCCCGGGTTATGCCCTTCCCGAATTTGTCCGGGAAAAAGTACCATGGTGAATCTCGGGGAGTGGCAGAAGCGCGAGCGGGAAGAACCACGGTGCGACGATCCTTATTTTCAGTCCGCGTTTCGAGGAATTGATTGGGCTGCTTGGCCGCACGAGTACGACGGGCATCATCGATGTGGAGTATGTGGACACCTGCATGTACGGATTCTGGGGCGAAGGACACACCTGGCCACTGGAGAAGAATCCGTATCCCGATTACACGACCGCGGAAAACACTTTTGTGAAGATGTTCGAGTTCAAACCGTGCAGTGGAAGAAAACCCCGCTGGTGACAAATACGCAGCCAGATTTCAGCAAAGTGGGGAACTCGGAGCTGGTGGACCGCACGATTCGCGGCGGCAACTGGCTGAGAACCGACACGATTTTCATCGAAAACGAGCAGATCGAAGCATTGAGCAACCGGCCCGCCTGGACAGCGGCCTCGATCGAAGTGGGAATATCAGATGGTTCCGCGAAGAGTCTGCACGTGGATGAAGGCGTGACGTATTCAGACAATGTGGTTAGTCGCACGCGCAGGATGTTGGGCGCGAATTACTTTTCCTCTGGAACTGGCACCGGATTTCCGCTGCGGGGTCTGGAGAAGTATTACCGGCTTATCCGATGGCGCTGGACAGTCTGCGCGAAGTCCATGGGCTATCGAGTGAGGCCCTCGTGGGTTTGGACATATGAAGAACGCGGCGAGCCCGGGTTGATTGTTGGCTTCGTCAACGACGGGATTGCAGGAGTACCCGGGGTACTTGCGGGTGACTGTGGTTCGGAAGTCGGGTCAGGCGCTGTGCGAGGGCTCTCTGGATGCCGGGTACCCACTACCGGGACGAGTGCGTCAAGCTCAATTTCCATTACCCAAGGGTACGGCGTGGCAAGGGCTGCGACTGAAAGCAGAGCTAGAAGTAAAAGGACAACGTTATCCTGTTGGGTGGGCGTGCCAGCAGAAACTGAATTCGGATTGCAGCTCTGACGTTTGCGGCCACGAACGGATTGAACATCTCGGACGTTACGGGAGGAGTAGAAGGGTGAGAGTTCGACCAGCAAATCCGCGTGGAGATCTGGAGTCTCAGAGCGGCCGTTGTCAGCGTCGTGGGCGGATTACTTCGTTGGCGAACTATTGCCTGCCATGTGGCGGAGGAACAAGTCAAAACTGGACGCACTATGTGCGGATCGGCGCTTATGGACTTAAACAGGACAATGCAGAATCGATTGTTCGAGACGCGCAAAAAACATGTGTTTGGGATCGAAGTGGACAATGACATCACCGGTCGGTACGAGAGCTTCCTCGACCCCACGAAAAGCTGAAGGCAATACGCGACGTCGCAGACGCCGCGCACAATGCGGGAACAAGGCGTTTGTGTATATCGCGGGGACAGAATGCATCACGGCGAATGCGGACAAATCCCCGCATTCCGTGATGAAGGATCATCCTGACTGGCTGCAAAGGAAGATCACAGGCGAGCCGGCGGTTTTCACTTCCGGAGCAGCGTTCTGGATCAGTCCGGGCGATGAAGACGTGTGGATCAGTCCGTACGCGAAGGACTGGCGGAAGACATACATGGAGCGAGTACGACAGATCGCGGGCACGGGCATCGACGGCATCTATGTGGACATTCCCTACTGGATGACGCACTTCGACGGATGGGAAGACACCTGGGCAAGTTTTGATGACGCAACGGTCGCAGCGTTCCAGGATAAGACTGGCCTGAATGCGAAGAAGGATCTGAAGCTTGGCGATTTTCAGGACGCGAACTTCCGGAAGTGGGTCGATTTTCGAATCGAGACTATGACGGAGTTCATGAGGGAGATCCGGACACAATGCACGAAGTGTAAGTCCGGACATCATGGTGATCCCGGAGATTTATCCGGGAATCGAGGAGGAGGCAACGCGCGTAGGGGCGGACGTCTATGAAATGTATGACGTGGTTGACGCGATTGCCCACGAATACGAATTTGGCGGCGGCGAGCACATGGCCTCGTCGCGGACGCAGCTTGACTGGTTCATGTACCAGGTGGGGATGCTGACGTTCCGCGGATTCGCGCAAGGGAAGGCGACATGGATCCTGAACTACTCCTGGGACGGAGACAAAGGAGTTGACGCACGAGAGGCGATGAAGAATCTGGCGATGTCTGAGGTGATGGCCGGCGCGAACTTCTGGGACGCGCCGGGGCATTCGATGGCGGGGTCGAACGATATGGCCACTCGATCGCGAATATTCGAATGGATCGCGAAAAACGAGAAGACCCTTTATAACCCGCGCGAAGCCGATGAATCCTGTGGGAGTGTATTTTTCGCCGAAGAGCCGAGATTACGACGCGAGGGAGTATCTTGCCCTCTTACCGAGGGACAGCTGCTTCTGCTGATTCAAAATCATCGGGAGTTTCAGGTGGTTACGCCGCGAACACTAGGACAATTTCGCTGGCCAAGTGCTGGTTCTTCCCAATGTGAGCATCTTGAGTGACCCGGAAAAGAGGCCCTGAAGCAGTTTGCCGAAAACGGCGGACGAATCCTGATCTAGGGGAAGCAACGCGACACGACTCAACACTGATGCAGTTTGTGGCAGGTACTCCCGCAAAGGCGTATTACGTGAAACCCAAAGAAAATTGCGAGACAAGCAAAAGCAGCCCCGAAAGATACCTCTGAACTGCAAGTGAAGAACGAAGTCGAAATCGAAGCACCAGCAACGGTGGCTGCCAATTTCGGGCGAGTGGGTGGAGCCGCGCATGTTTTTCTCGCCAATTTTGCGGACTGGTTCCGAGCAAAGTCGCTGTGCCCTGCCCAGTGACAGGAATCAAATAAAGATTCCCTCGTGACGGGCGATACCTTGGTGGTTCTTCCTTTTTTGGGCGAAACACAGGGGCTGCGTGGGGTGAGGAAGGGCGACCACATGGAATTCAATTGCCGACTGTGGAACGTGGCGCCGTGGTTTGGGTACTGAACAAGAATTAAGAAGCCGACCCAGGGGAACCAGGCAAACGGACAGTCTCTATGCAGGCCAGACATCTAACGGATGGCACCAACGCGACGCGAGACTCCTTCGGACTCTCGAAGAGAATCACCGTGGGCAAGCCGTCGGTATGTATTCCATATGTTCGCCAAATCGCCACGTCGTGGAAGCGGGGATATTGCAGGCGCCGAGATAATGAGCATGTTGCTGATCGAGTCGAGTTCAAATCAGGTGAATCAGTTTGGGGGATATACGGGACAGACGCCCGCAAGTTTCGCCGCTTTTGTGCGTGAAGTCGCAACCCATGAAGTTTTCTGGAAGAGATCCTGTTGGGCGGGGACCATTTGGGGCCGCATGTGTGGCGGAGCGAATCACCAGCGAAGCGATGACGAAGGCCCGCGAATTGGTGAAGAGCTGTGTGCTCGCGGGGTTTACGAAGATTCATCTGGACGCGAGCATGCATTGTGCAGATGATCCCGGCGAGCGGCACAAACCGTTGGCGGAGGAAATCGTGAGCGAAAGGACGGCAGAACTCTGCAAAATCGCGGAAGAGGCGCACCAAGGGCTTCCGGCGGGATCACCCGCGCCGCTTTATGTGATTGGGACAGAAGTCCCCATTCCGGGCGGCGAGCAAGCCGGAGCCAGCCCCAGAAACGACGAGCACGGCGGATTTGGACGAACACTGGAGCGGCTAAGAATGCATTCGCGCGCTGGAATTGGAAGCGGCTGGGAGCGGGTGGTTGCCGTTGTGGTTCAACCGGGGTGGAGTTTGGCGATACACGGTGTTTGCCTTACGACTCCGAAAGGCCAAAGACCTTGCAGCTTTTGCGAAAAAATGGACGGGGTATATTCGAGGCGCACTCGACGGACTATCAAACTCCAGGCGCTCTGCGGCAATGGTTAAAGATCACTTCGCCATCCTCAAGGTTGGGCCTTGGTTGACGTTTGCGTTTCGGGAGGCGATTTTTGCCTGGCGATGATCGAAGAGGAATGGCTCGCCTCGAGGCGAGGCCAGACCTGTCGGGGTCCCGAAAGTTCGAACAGGCCATGTTGGACGGACACCAGTCATTGGAAAGACATTACCGGGGGAAGAAGCATCTCTGCAGTTTGCTCGGAAGTATAGCTATAGCGACCGCTCGCGGTATTACTGGCCAAAACAGCAGGTTCGAGGAGGCCCTGCAACGGCTATTGGCAATCTGAGAGCTTCTCCCGCCCCAGTTTCGTTCTTCACCAATATTTGCCAAGCAGTGGGAGGAGATCCGCGAGGGACAATTGGCGGCGAGTGATCCTGTGGAACTGATTCGGAGCCGGATCCTGGAAGTGATTGACACTTACGCGTACGCATGTGGAATGAAAGCGCCTGGCGCATGAAGTGGCAATTCACACAGGATGAAGTTGCATGTTAGCGGAAGACGAGGGCTTTGATGCTGAGTGAAGAACGACGGCGCGACATATTGGAAATGCTGCACTCTGACGGGCGTGTGCTGGTGACGGACCTAGCGAAGCGGTTTCGAACGTCGCTGATCACCATCCGCAAGGATCTCGAGTCACTGCATCATGACGGTCAACTGGAACGGACACATGGAGGCGCGCTACCACTGAAGATTGGAGCAATGAAAGATCGCACGCTGGGCGAGAAGGAGCGGCTCCACCGGCAGGAAAAGATACGCATAGCGGCAGCCGCGGCGCAGATGATCCGGCAGGGGCAGGTAATCATTCTGGATTCGGGCACGACAACGACCGCAATCGCGAGGGCGTGCCGCACATTTCAAAAGCTTGACGATCATCACCAACGCGACGAATATTGCGGCGGAGTTGGCGGATACGCCGGTGGAAGTACTTCTGACGGGCGGGGTGCTGCGCAAGAATTCATTCTCGCTGGTTGGACCGCTTGCGGAAGAAACTTTACGGAAAGTGAATGCGGATTTGTTGTTTCTGGCCGTGGATGGATTCGATGTGCGCTACGGGCTGACAACGCCGAATCTGTTGGAGGCACGAGTCAATCGAGCGATGGCAGAATCGGCGCGACGCACCGTGGTGGTGTGTGACTCTAGCAAATTTGGCCGGAGAAGCTTGTCGCTGATCATGCCCACGTCTGCCGTGCATGAGACCATCACCGACAAGAATATTCCAAGGAGCGATTTGAAAGCACTCAAGGACGCGGAAGTGGTCGTACGGCTTGTTTAGGGCGAGAATAATGCCCGGCGGATTTCGAGAAAGAAGATCATGACAAACAACTTCAGCTCTTACCGGCAATCAGATACTTGGAAGGAAATTCTTTCAGAAGGCACAGTGTGGCAGCAGGTGCTTCAGGAAGTGAGTAGGCAGTGCGGTAGTTGAATCGATTCTGACGCAAGGGAGTAAGCGCCGCGAATGGATATTTGTGGGCTGCGGTACGAGCTATTACTTAGCAGAATCGGCGGCGTACTCGTGGACCTTGCTCACCGGGCAACCAGCGCGCGCACTGCCAGGATCTGAAGTGTTGCTGTTTCCAAAGATTGTTAAGGCGGAGGGCCCAGAGATACAGGCTGTTGTGATTTCACGTTCGGGAAAGACCTCGGAAGCGGTGCGCGCGGCGAAAGTGCTGAGGCGGGATTTAAAAGTGCCAACGATTGGTATCACGTGTGCGGAAGGCAGCGAACTTGAGAAGACGTGCGAGACGACCATCGTGCTACGCGTGGCGGACGAACAGAGCACGGTAATGACGCGATCGTTCACAAGCATGTTGATCGCCTTGCAGTACCTGGCGGCGCGACATATTGACAACACACTATTTATTGCAGACGTGCGGAAGATGGCCGAGCAATTCGCGCCTCGAATCTTATCGATCAGCGAGCAGATGGGAGAGTTTGTCAGGACACACACTTTTGTGGACTACGTTTTCCTGGGGCAAGGGGCGTTCCACGGGCTGGCGCGTGAAGCAGCCCTGAAAACAATGGAGATGTCGTGCTCGTACAGCCAATTTTTTCACACGCTGGAATTCCGACACGGACCGAAAGCCATTGTGAGCCCAGAGACGTGCCTTACATTCTTCTTGAGCGATACGGCGCAGGAAGCTGAAGCGGAAGTGTTGGCCGAGATGAAAGACCTGGGAGGCATCACGATCGCCATCTGCAATCGCGCGACGGACAAGCTACGAGGGGCAAGCGATGTGCTCGTGGAATACAACTTTTCGGGAAATGAGTTAGCGCTGCTTGCTGCGTTTGTGGTCCCTTGCCAGTTGTTCGGTTTCTTCACTGGGATACAAAAGGGATTGAATCCGGACCATCCGAAGAATCTCACTCGCGTCGTGATGCTGGATTAACAGGGGAAAATGCCTTGGCAACGTTTGACGTTAGTGTGATTGGCGAATTGAATCTGGACCTGATTCTTTACGGCTTGCCGCAGGAACTCGTCCTGGAACACGAGCACCTTGCGAAAGACTTGAGCATCACGCTGGGCAGTTCGTCAGCGATCTTCGCGCACAACCTGGCTTTACTGGGCAACAAGGTGGGGTTCAGTTCGTGCATCGGGAGCGACCCGTTCGGAGAGATCTGCCTGCAGCGGCTGGGAGAGAGCGGGGTAGATTTGTCGCGTGTGCGGAAGCTAAAGGGAAAAACGACGGGATTGACAGTACTACTCCCGCAGCGCAAACAGCGCTTCATCCTGACCTATCCCGGTACGATGTACGAGATGAGCGAACGGGAATTGGATCTCAGTTATGTGTTCAGCGCCAAACATCTGCATGTATCCTCCTATTTTCTCCACAAAGCGCTGAAGCCGCAGCTGATTGAAATCTTTCGGAAGGCCAAGGAGGCGGGGCTCACGACCTCTCTAGATACCAACGACGATCCGGATAATCGGTGGTCGGGTGACATTCAACTATTGTTCAAGTACGTGGACATTTTGTTACCGAATGAGAGGGAGGCGTGCAAACTGGCGCAGGTGGCGGAAGTGGAGCGCGCGGCTGAGCTGCTGGCTCAGAAGGTTGCGGTGGTGGTTGTCAAACGCGGATCGCAAGGCGCCATGGTGCGCGTCGGAAAGGAAAAGCATAGTGGATTTCCGCCGAGTGGTTGACCCGGTTGATTCCGTAGGAGCCGGAGACAGTTTTGATGCCGGATTCATCCATCAATTCATCCGGGGGGCAAAAGTTGAGGATTGCCTGAAATTTGGCAATGTCGTGGGGGCACTTTCGGTGACACGCGCGGGCGGCACGGAAGCGTTTCGAGATGCACGGCACCGGGAAGAGTTTATTCGCAAACACGCTCCGTGGATTGGGACTGCCCACAGAACTGCCCCAACGGGTGGACGATAGCGAACACTAGTGTTTCTGTGGTGCTGGCGTCGCTTCCAAAAGTAAGTGATCCAGAAACTCCACTTTTATGTTTGCAGTAGGTCCAACTACGATTCCCCAATCCTTTTGATTCACGTAGTCGATGACGTGGTAGGGGTTCGCAGAGAGTCCGCGAAGTTCAATTTCGCCGCTCCATCGTTGGGGCTCCGGAATCGAACGGTTTGTCCCGGCAGGAGCTGAGGGGGCGTAGAAGGCATAATAGAGGTGACCGTCCTTTTCAATTACATAAGCCTCCGGTGAATCGAAGCCGTACACGTATAAGTTCTTGAAAGTGCCCTTCGAAAGCATTTTCTCGTTGTACAGCGAGATCCATTTCTTCCAGTGGGCTTCCTTGTCCGGAGTCAGGTAAACGGTTTTGAATTTCGGACCGTAATCAGGCCAGGTAAATTTTGTGCCGAGCACGCCACCGGTGCCGAGAGTTGATGCGAAGTCCTCCCCTTCGTCCTGTTCATTGTCGGTGAATGTGTTGGTGACGCGAGTGAGTTCAACGTGATCACCATAGATGGCCGCGTGAGGGCCGAGAAGCGCTTTGTACATTTTGATGCGGCGACGAACCTGGATGGAGCCGACGGGATCGGCAGTGACCGCCTGGTCCATGAAGCGGAGCCACGCAAGGCTCGGCGGGGTGCCGCAGGGACAACTCTGCGTGACGCTGTCAGGCTTGAGAGCGCGTGTGGTTTCGAAAATGGTACGGTAGACGTCACCCATGGCATAGACGGAATCGGTGGGGGATTTGTGGTGATGCTTTGGGTTGTAGCAGAGCGGGGTGGCGTAGATATTGTCGAGCTTGTGTCCATCGAAACCCCAATCGCGGATGAAGCGCTCGGTAAGCTGCTTATAGTAATCCTGAACTTCAGGAAGAGCGGGGCAGAGGGTGGCCAGATTGCGGGCCATTCGCGCGGGCTTGCCGTGCTGATCGAGAATCAGCCAGTCTGGATGCTGTTTTACGACATCGGAAACGACGTATTTGCGGCCGCCATAGCCAAATTGCCCTTCTTCGACGGCGAGCGGGAGCCACCAGAGCTGGACTTTAATTCCCTGTTCGTGGAACTTGCGCACCATGTCGGGGATGGCCTCACCGGCAAATACGGCTCGCGTGGCTCCAGTCTCCATAGTTATTGAACCAGCCGTCGTCGAGAGTGGCCCAATGAATGCCTAGTTCTTTCAATTTCGGAACAGTGTCGAGCATTTGTTTTGGAGTGACGCCGAACTCATAGCCCCAGCCGCACCAGCTTACGGCGTAGTTCTCCTCGTTGTTCGTCGGCTTGGGCAGGCCTTCCTTATCAATCACACTGGACCACAGGCTAAGAGGCTCGTAGTAAGTCGCCGGAATAGATGGCGAGGAAAGTGCGCGGAGTGGAAAACACTTCGCCTGGCTTCAGAGTAGAGTTCGCGGGAATTCGAACGCTGGCCTCGACGCGACCGTCCTGGAGTTGTCTGGACCGGAAGAGATAAGGCGAGAGGTAGAGTTTCGATGTGGCCAATGGCTTCGCCGACGATTCTTGCTCCAGAAGGCTACAACCGGAACTCCGCCGCCGACGCGGCCAAGATCATCTTTGGTCTCGACAGGAGTGCCAAAGGGATTTTCCTGCGAGAATTTCGCCGGCATCACGAAAATCTCATCTTTTCCCCACTTCAGGCTGGAGCCCTGGAAAGTCCAGAGTGGACTCGGCTGGGCGGATGAGCTTGGTGGGCTGGCAAAACAGTGGCGTTGCAGGTTGACGGAATCGATTATGATATCCGACGTGCCGGCATTTCGAAGACGGATGGACAGCAGAGCGAGAGTTGGGAAACGAATCATAAACCTCGAGTGTGACAGTTTCTTCGACATCGGTTCCCGGAACCTTGCCGGACACATTAATTTGTTTGCCGAGAGACCCCAGTTTACCGGTAGCATCTTTCACTTCAGCGTTGGCCAAGTCGAGGATCAGGCTAGGGTAGGCTTTTCCGCCGAGGGAAATCGATTGTGCTGAATCCAAGCATATCGGCGTCCAGAGTGAGTCTTGATTCGCCCTGCTGTAAAGACGCAGTGAGAGCCCCGTTTGGGAGGAGTTGAAAATCAGCGGCAGGAGTATGAATGGCAATACTGTAGAAGACATTGCACACCAACGGCAGATTTTGCTGGGAGATTGCGTGGGGTGAGTCAAGGTTTGCGTTCTTCTGGCAACCGGTGACATTCATGAAAATAGAGCCCGATCAAAGACAGAAGTACAGTGAAAAATGCTGGCTTTAGTCAAATGCGCGAAGCGATGGGAATGAAGTGATGAACCGCCGCCGCTCACTTCGCATTTGCAGGTGCTCCTTTAAACTCGGCAAAGAGTCTGGTTGCGTTTTTGTTGTAGACCTTTTCAAGAACGGAGTCTGGGAGTTCTAAGCCGTAGATCTCCCAGCGACCTTGACCCGGGTAGCCCCAGTACGGGAAATATTCGTCGCCGGTTTCGAGCCAACGGAAGTAGTTCGCATACATGGCGTTTTCGGGTTCGCTATCCGTGCCGAAGAGGATGCGATCCTGATAGTCGAGGAAAAATTTGTGAGCACGGCGAGGCTGGCGGCCCAGTTCGGCCTGGCGTGCGCCAAATTCCACTACCATATTGGGGTATTTGTCGAGCCACGAGGACACGACGTCGAGGTTCTCTGGCCAATTCGCGACATGAAGAGCAATGAACTTCGTGTGCGGATGCTTTTCAAACATGTGATTGCGCTGCGCCAGGAGAGTGTCTTTGCTGGGAAACTGCGGACCATAGAAACTCCAAGTGGGATTCTGATTCAGTTCCTCGTAGCGCTCATTGTGTTTATCGATTGGGGTAAAGAAGGCTTCTGGGTCGGTTGTGTGGATGGCCACAGGAATTCCAAGCTTACCGCACTCATCCCAGACGGGATCGAGGCGAGGATCATCGACGGCGATGAACTTTCCCGACTTATCCTTGACACCCAATCCCAGGTCTTTAAAACCTTGACGCCACGCGCGCCGCGGCGAACCGCGTCGTCTAATTGCGCGACGGATTCAGCGGCAAAGTTGGGGTCATCGATCTTGCTATAGTCGATCTGGGTGAAGACCATGAAGCGATCGGGATAAGGCTTCACCATCTTGTCGATCACCCTCTGCAACTTGTCTCCCCACAACCCTGTGAGAATCACAATTTTCTGGACGTTTGCAGCGTCCATGCGACGCACGACTTCGGCAGCCGGAATCTCCTCACCATTGATGCCGACGGCATCATTTACGTGATTATGAACATCAATCACGGGATATTTCGCGCGAGGAACCTCGTGGACGGCTGCGTGAAGCATGGATTTTGGATCGAAATCCTTGAGGAGCAGAGTCATGTGTTTGCTGGCGTTAGGGTCCGCCGAATAGGTGATGGCCTGATCCTTGGAGGCCCGTTTACACCCCACCAGAACGACGAGAAGTGAGAGCATACTGAGAAAAACAATTCGAAGGGAATGGGTGCGGACTAGTGATCGATTTGTGGACATAGAGAACGCGAGCGGCTCCTCCCAGGAGGTATATCTCCGGCAAAGGGAGCGCGCAAGGCGGCGCATGCGTCAACGCGCCCCAAGTAGAGTCTACTACAAACGAAATAAAAAGAAATAAATAGAAGATAACCGAAAGCCGGGCAAAAGAAAGAATTGGCGGGAAATCGATCATGGATGTTCACGAGCCGCGGAATCAAAAGGCAGCCCGGAGCTGGGGGCTCAGCAGCGCCCTGCAAAGCAAACTCTCCTCGGAAATTGCCAGCTTTATCAAAGAAAATAACGCCACTCACCCCAGAATATGTAGCGCCGGAAGCAAGGTAATCACGCACCCTGGCGCGATTTGGTCCTGCGATGCGCACGGAGCGATCACAAGCCGCACGGCATCATAGAACTCTATGGCGGCGGATGTCGGATCAAACCCTGTCCGCGGCGAAAACGCTCGACGAATTCCTGGGTTTGTTGCGATGTGGCCGCGAGGATCGACGCGCTGAACAATGTCTGCGTCGACGGCGTCGAACGCTGGTTTGGGCTGCCTTACTGCAAAGATAGACGACAGCCGATGGCACTTCCTGATGCAGGTGCGGCAGCAATCAGCTGCAGCTTCAGAGCCGGCCCAGAGAACGATGGCATCGGATCCACGAGATTTAAGTTGCCGGGTAAGCGATGCGAGTCTGATGATGCAGAATTGTAGATTCATACGTGCTGGTGATGCGGCATGGAGTCGATTCACGCGCGCAAGAACTCCTCGGCGCCGACGCGGCCATCGTGGTCGTCCTCGGCGAGCAAGACGACCTTCGGAGATTACGTCGCTGGTAGATGTCGACGGCGATGAGCTGCGCCTGATCAGCATCGCTGGGTCCGAGGCGGAAAATCCATGGGATATTGATGCGAGTTGTGGTTGAGTCGCTGGAAAGAGTCACAATCGGGATACCAATTTTATTGGCGATCTGTTCCGCCTGGTGCGCAATGTTTCCATCGGTTGAAGTGATGAGAGCTACTGCCTGCTCCTGGTCGATCAACTTCACCATTTCGCTACTAGCCTGACCCCAACGCTCGCTCTCGTCGCGGAATGCTAAAACGAAATGACGGCCGGAATTGGCGGGGGCGGATGAAGATTCATCGTCGAGGGCCATCTGCGCGGCCGTTCGCAACAGAACTCCTTTTGCGGCTTGCTTTCCTTGAAAGGGAAGAAGAATGCCGATGGTGGTGATGTCACCGGGGAGGTTTTTTGCGATTGCACGATCCGGGCCGCGATAGTCCACGTCGTCGCGATTCATCGAAGCATAGGGAGCAGGCGAACTTTCCGACTGGGCATATAAGGGCAAGGCAAGCAGAACTACAATCAAAAGAGCGCGGGAAAGTTCGGGACAAAAAGGAAAGTGGAAGCAGTGCCGAGCGCAACGCGATGCCGCTGCGACTGGCATACAAGTTGGCTACGAGCGGCATGATTGTTACTGGCCTCCAGCGGACATTGCATCAAGCTGCTCCGCTCGCGGCGCCTTCCAATAGACGAATTTCCCGCCCTCAACACGGACCATGGAGATAGGAGCAATATTGTTCAGCGTGTAGTCAAACTGCGCGTGGCCAGTAACACCGTCGTAACCGGTCTTCTGGTAATCGCGAAACGCATCCATGATTTTTCCGCGGTTTAGACCCGCCTTTTCAATGGAAGCGATAAGAATGTTCATTCCATCGTAGCCATAAGCGGCATAGGCGTCTGGATCGGAATCAAACTTCGCCCGGTATTTCTTCTGAAATTCCAGCCATTTGGGGTCGGTACTTGAAAGATCCAAGGCGCAAGTAGTGACCAACCCTTCGGCGGCGGGCCCAGCAACTTCCAACAGCGTGGGATAATCGAGGCGACTGGCGCCAAAAACGGGCTGTTTCATACCCATGGCGCGCATCTGCTTAAGGATCAGTCCTGCTTCAGCGGCTTCGCCCCAGATGACGATTCCATCGAGATGGGCGTTTTGCAACAGGCGCAGTTGCGAGAGAAATCCGAGTCGCCACGCAGGAATTTTACTTCCAGCACCGGCACATGACCCATGCGCTTGGCTTGGTCGAAGAATTTGGTGACGCCGACACGCGCGTAACGAGTTTGCGTGCGAATGACGCCAACCCTCTTGAGCTTTTGCTGCTTGAAAATGTAGTCGGCCAGAGCGTAACCCTGTTGGCGATCGTCAGGGAAATCATGCATGACCCAGGGGATGCGGGTTTCCGTAACGGTCGGGTCGGTCGTACCGGTATCCATGATAGGGAATTCCAGCTTCAGGCTTACGCGAAGCATGATGTGCGTGGAAGCGCCATCAATCGAACCCAGCACAGCGACAACGTGCTCATCGAAAACCATCTTGACGGCCTCGGTGGAGGAGGCGCCCCACTGGGCAGAATCGTTGTGGATTTTCAATTCGTAGAGCCGGCCGCTGGACATTCCGCTGACGCCATAGCCGCCTTTCGCATTGGCTTCTTCAATGGCCAGTTGGGCGCCGTGCAGCATCGCGAGGCCGTAAGGCGATTCCGGATTGTTCTCGATGGGTCCGAGGAATCCGATATTCACAGTTTTGGAGCGGATGATTTCTTTCATGGCATGTTCACGTGCGGCGCCGTTGTAGGCCAGCGTGTCTTCGGTGACAAACCATTGCTTGTAAGGCTTCGCGAATTTTCCGTAGGGGACCGCCTCTACCGGCATGTTGGCGTAACGCTGGGTCGAGGACTCAGCGCTGGGGGGCTTTTGCACCTCAGGCGATTGAGGCAGAGCCACAGAAGCTAACAAAGGCGGCAAGGCAACAAAGAGGAGTTTCCAGCTAGACCGCATAAGCAGTCCTCCCTTCCGCATAGGCATGGCGAGAGCTGACAAAGTCGACGATGCGCTCGAGGGCAGTGGGGCTGATAGCTTGCGCGGCATCACACTTGGGCTTGGCTGCGCCGGGGCGATCACTGGCGATTTCAATCAGCAATCCGTGGCACCCCGATTCAATGGCAGCGCGACTGGCAGGTTCCACCATCGAAGCAATGCCGGTTGCATGACTGGGATCGACGATGACGGGAAGAAACGTTTCGGCCTTGAGAGCTGCGATCACATTCAGGTCCAGGATGAAGCGGGAATATTCGCCAGATGGGTAGGCCTTGATTCCGCGTTCGCAAAGAACGATCTGTAAATTCCCTTCTTTGGCGATATATTCGGCGGCGCCTAGCCATTCGCAGAGACTAGCGGCCATGCCACGCTTGAGAAGAACTGGTTTGCCATAGCGTCCGACCTCGACGAGCAGGGGGTAATTCTGCATGTTGCGGGAGCCGATCTGCAGCATATCGGCGTGTTCGCCGACTTGCTCGACCAAGCGTGTGTCCATCACCTCTGTGACTACCGGCAAACCGGATTCGCGGCCAACTTCCTGCAGAATCTTCAGGCCTTCGAGACCAAGCCCCTGGAAATCATGCGGCGATGTACGCGGTTTGAACGCGCCACCGCGCAGCATATCCCCTCCGGCGGCCTTTACGGCCCTCGCGAGTTCCAGGGTTTGCGCGTAATTCTCGACGGAACAAGGTCCGGCGATCACGACGGGCCGATCTGTGCCGAATGAAACGCGGCCCACATTCACAACGTGTGTTTGGGTCACCCCATAACCAAGCGAGTCATGTGTGCGGCTCACGATCGGGCAAATCCGGGAAAGATCACCGGCAGCAGCAGCTCCTGCGATGTTCATGTGCGTCAACCTTCCTTCGCGGTTCATTCGTTCCCCGGCGGGCGTTTCAGAGATGCACACGCAAGGGTCTTCGCTACTCCCCTACTTCTTGCTGGCGTCAAAAATAGCCATTGCTTCCATTTCGACAAGCAGGTCTGGGCGGCACAAGATAGCCTGAATGCCCGTGGAAGCCGGCAGCGGATCAAGCCCCTGTTCCTTAAAGAACTGAGTGCGGATTTCGTTGAAGGCAGCGTAGTCGCGCTCGATGTCGCGAAGGTAGCAAGTGGTGCGAACGACGTCTTTCCAGGTTGCGCCTTCCACGGCAAGCAGCTCCGTGATGTTTCGATAGGTGCGGAGAGTCTGAGCGCGGAAATCGCCCTCGTGAACGGTCAAACCGTTCTCATCGATGCTGGCGGTGCCAGAGATCAAAAGAATTGTGACGCCTTTGATGTCCAGACGAAGTCCACGCGAAAACGAAGAGGGTTTCGGGTAGTCATACGCCTCGTTAAGAACTCGTGGTGCGACGATAGCTTTCTTTTGAACCGCCCCGGCCTCTCTTTCCGTAGCTGGTGGTTCAACGACTAGCGGTGTGCTGTTCATTTGACTTTCCTTCCTTGTGGGATTGAGTTTTGGAATCTCGAGTGCCGTGGCTTAGCCCCTTGGCCGTAGCCACCCAAATGTCGTTGCCCTGAAATGCAACGTTCAAGATGTAGTTGTGAGCGAGGGAGGTGGGCGTTTCCACCTTTGTCACTTTCTTGTCGGGACTGGTGATGATGATTTCGCCGTGAATACCATCAGCGGCGGGCCGATAAGTAATCCAGGTATTCGTTTTGAAGTTGAGATAGCTGAGGCCTTTATCGGTGCAAGACCAGACATCATCGCCACGCGATTGTGGCGCATTGATGAAATCGGAAGCTAGGCCGCTATCCGTGGAGAGATAGTTGTGCCATTTGTGCCCGTCATACCCGCTCAGGCCAAAGTAGGTGGAAGCCCAGACCATGTGGGTGTCGGAATTGTAGGCAACGTTGCTGACGATATCGTGAATCAGCCCCTGATCCTTAAAGAGGACGATTTCCATTTCACCGTCGGGATCGTTGTAGGGTTTCCAGTAGCCGCCGGCTATGTCGTATTCCAGCAAGCCCCCGCCCCATACGGCGAAATAGACTTTCTTCTCCGTGACCGCGATGCCATAGGACCAGGGCTCGTGCATTGGCGCGGTGCGTTCGCTGAAGATGGACCATTCACCGGTTTGGGTATTCAGACGGCTGATGCCCGCGGTGGTTGCTGCCCAGACGTAATCGCCCTGAATGGCAACGGCATAGACGATGTCGTTAGCGAGGCCGCTGGTGAGATTGGTGTAGTTATGAAACCGGCCACCGGAGAGCCTGCTGAGCCCACCAAACGTAGAGAGCCAGACGTCGCCGGTATTTTTGTCGACAGCGATGCCAGTAACGACGCGGTTTGCCAGGCCATCTTCAGGCCTATAAACTTTTTGGATCTTACCTTTTTCGATGAGCACGAGACCGCTTTCCGTGCCAGCCCATACACGATCGCCATCGACGACGGCCTGAAAAACCTTTTCATCGGGCATGCCATTGGCAGTGGTGTAGTTCTCCCAATGCGTATAGAGGGGAGGATTCTGGGCAAGTGCTGGCATTGCGAGCAATGAAAGCATCGCAATGCCTGCCAGCCACCTTTTCACGTAAAGTAACTTCATTGTTCCTTTTCTCTTCAAGTTCACTTACTCCTGTCCACCGAACGCAGCGGCGCTAGAGCGTTTTCAAAAATTCAATCAGGTCGTTCAACTCCTCTTTCGACATGTCGGAAGTTACGCCGTGTTTGTCGGTAGGGTTGTAGACGGTCCAAAGCTCTTCGAGCGAAAGCGCCTCGCCACTATGCAGATAAGGGGGCCGCTGGTAGATGCGCTCCAATTGAGGAACATCGATGAGGCCAGAGGTGTCGTACTTGTTGGCTGTGCCTACATCGAAGCTGGATTTGGCGGTGTAGTGAGTAGCGGCAGGATGGCAAGTATCGCAACTCTTTTTATAAAAAATGGCTTTGCCACGATCCTGCGCCGGAGCAAGTTCCCCATTCGCAGCCAAGTGGCGGTTGGGAGGAAGAGGTATGGATTTGATGAACGCTACGAGATCGGCGAGTTGATCCTTGCTGAAGCCTTCCGAATGGAAGAGGAATTTGGCGATACGCGGGCCACATTGAGTTTCGAGATCAGGATTGTGGCCATTCCATTTGTAGGGCGCAGTGTCCGCAACGCCTCGAAGCGTGCGATTGGCCACGCGATCACGGCCGAGCTGGGGAGTTTCGAGGTTCCATGACACGCCATCGATATGGTTGTCTGGATGGCAGGTCACACAGGCAAATTGTCCCTGAAAACAGAAACTGGCGTTGTGGAACAATTGCTCTCCGCGACGAAGCTGCGAAGATTGCTTTGGACCTCCCAGATCTATCTTGCCGCGAACACGCCAGCCGGGGATATCGACGATGGTGAGGCTGTCGTCCAAACGATTGACGACATAGGCCGAAAGCCCATTCTGTGAAATTACAACGGATGTAGGCTCGGAACCTGTCGCGATTCGGCGCTGCACGATTTCGCGGGAGGAATCGAGCCGATTGGCAAGCTGCGCGGCGGGAACCTCGCGTAGCCGCTTTTGCAACATTGCGGTGTCGATCACCGAAACGACGTCGGCTTCGGAGGATGTGATGAGGGCGTGGCGCCCGTCGGGAGTAAATGCGACACCGTTCGTGCCGGCATAGTAGTAGTCAACGTCATCGAGAATAACTTGCGTGGTTTCTGCGTGTATGTGTGCCGGCTGCGAAGCGACAGCGGGGCGGACAACCGCCACGCCGTGGGTGAGAATCCAGCCGTCCGTCACCTGAATAAGGGGATTCAGATTCTTGGGGCGCATGAAAGGAACAAGCAGATAGCTGCCCTGCGAAGAAGGTGATTCGGCGATGTGACGAAGCTCCAGGACGCCGGGAATCTCAATCCGCTCTGTGACACTCTGCGTGCGCGTATCGATTGCAATAAGCTCAGAGACAGGCGGTTGATCTTGCGGACCGAGATGACCGAGGAGGTTGGCGACATAGACAAAACGCCCGTCGCGCGAGAGGGCGACCTGATGAGGAGAACGCCAGGAGGCAAGACGCTTCCGTTCGGTCCCGGTCTTGAGATCGATGACAGACACATCGTTGCTGATGCTGTTTGCGGTGTACAGGAACTTCCCGCTGCGATCCGTCGTCAGGCCAATCGGCCCCCAGCCCGCGGGGATTGTGCGGCGAGCGGAGAAGGACAAGGTGTCAATTTCCGTGACGCTGTCGCTCCATTCATTCGATACGTAGAGTGTTGTTCCATCCGGGGAGATGGCGACATCCTTAGGCTTGTGCCCGACCCTTACCTTTCGTGTGACACGCGCCGTACGCACATCAACGCTGAGCAGAGAGTCGTCATCTTCGCAAACAACATAGAGCTTGCTGCCGTCTGGAGAGAGCTTCGCTTCCACTGGTGTCAGGTACTGCTCCTGGACTGCAGGTGGGGCAGGATGGGGATCGGACTGTGCTATGGCGCGCCGAAGGTTGCCGAATAAGATGATCAGGAAAGTGGCACCGATAACGACCGGCACAAAAGTGTGTCGAATCTCTCGCCTTGTGCGCCGGCTGATCATTGTTTGCCACCTTTAGGCGCGGGAGCCGCCCCATCGAAGGGCTCCGTGACCTTCAGAATTTGATCGGCCTTCACATGCTGCAGGGTTTGCACCGTACCGCTGGGCCAGCGGATGGTGAGGAGATCCACTTCGGAGTGAACACCGAGACCAAAGTGAGGGCGAGGATCATTCTGTGAGAGATAACCGGACTGCGGGAAATTCTCGACAACCTGGTGAAGATCGCCCGCGACAGCTTCGATGCGCGCCCCAAATGCATCGCGATTACTCTTGGTGCCCGTCAACTTGAGTGTGAGCCAATGATATCTGGAGTTCGCGGCGGGCGAGTTAGCGTGCAGGAGAATTCCCTTCCCGCCAAGAACAACGATGAAGGCGTCGATCCAGCCGTCGTTGTCATAGTCGGCAAAAGCAGCCCCACGGCCGACTTTCTTCTCTTTGAAATAGGGTCCGGCGTCTTCAGAAACGTCAGTGAATCTGCCATTCCCATCATTGCGGAGCAGCAGGTCTTCCATGGGCACTAACCAGTGGAGACCGCCATTCACGACGAACAGATCTTTCCAGCCATCATTGTCAAAGTCGAAAGAAGCATCACCCCATCCCACATATTGACCGGACATGTGAGCGACACCGGATTCAGCGGTAGTGTCCGTGAAGAACTTGTCAGTGGCGGAATTACGGAAAAGGCGGTGGTAGCGCATGTCGGAGACAAAGATGTCGAGAGCGCCGTCGTTGTCGTAATCGGTGAAAACGGGACCCATGGCGGAGGGCGTGTCGCCGTTGGTGCCGTAAGCCACGTTTTGTTCAAGGGCAACATTCGTGAAGGTGCCATCGTGATTGTTGCGGTAGAGGTAGCTCTCCATCTGGTCATTGGCGACGTAAATGTCCGGCCAGCCATCATTGTCGAAATCCCCAACAGCCACTCCCATGGCGCGTCCGACGGGATTGGCAACTCCCGAACGCTCTGAGACGTCCGTGAACGTTCCGTCACCATTGTTGTGAAATAACCGATTGCTCTCGCCTTCATAATCAAGCGGGCCGGCGAAAGCGTCAGCAGTGTAATAGAGCCGCTTGGCATGGGGATCGAACTTCAGGTAATTGCCGACAAAGAGGTCGAGGCGACCATCACGATCATAATCCACGAACGCTGTACCAACGCCAAAGTGATTGTTTTGGACCCCGGCTTTTTCGGTGACGTCTGTGAAGGTGCCGTCGCCATTATTGTGATAAAGGATAGCGGAGCCCCAATTGGTAACGTAGAGATCTTCAAATCCATCATTATCGTAATCACCGGCGGTAACGCCCATGGCAAAGCCCTTGCCAGCGACACCGGCCTGGGCTGTTACGTCGGTAAACGTGCCGTCGCCATTATTGCGGAAGAGATGATTCGTAGCATCTTTGCCGTCTGCTTTGGAATGATCGGTTACGCCTTCCAGATATCGCCCGCTTAAGACATAGAGATCAAGCAGTCCATCGTTGTTGTAGTCGAACCAAACGCAGCCGGATCCTGTGGCCTCCAGGATGGAACTGAGTTTCTGTTCACCAAACGAATGCTGAAATTGAATGTGGGATTTCTCAGCGACATTTTCGTACGCCGAGAAACGGCTAGTCAGGTTGGCGGTAGAGCTCGCGTGATCCGGGGACTTTTGGGCGGATACGGGGCTTAGATAAACGAACAAAAGCAGTATGAACGCGCTCGCTACGCGCGCGGTGCAACGAGCACTTTCAATTCGCATTTGCAGAAGCATTTTCATTTTTGTCCAAATGCGTCGGAGTATCAAATCTCTTCAAAGTCATTGGCCAACGATTTTCCGGCGCTACCGCCTTATCGCCGTGACAACCTGAACATCCGCGCTGTTCGCCAGGGCGAGCCCATATCCAACTTTGTTCCGCCAGAATCAACTTGCCGCCAGCGTCGAGGAGTTCAAAGCGAACACTTTGGTTGGCAGGCACTTGGACGTAGAAGGAACCATCTCTCTCCACAGGGGCTTCGCCCAAGACTCTCTCCTGACCATGAGACTGGCGGGTGACTACACGAACGAAAGCAATTGGCGTCGCAATGCGGCCTTCCGGGGCCTCAGCGGAAGAGTAGCTATTTAGCGAGATAAAATCGCCGACCCTCGAATCGGGGTTGAGGGTGCTCCAAAACTTCTTGGGAACGGGGTGAGCTGCAAGAGCAACCGGTTGAAGGCTGGAAAGGCGTGCATCACCATAAACAAGCGAACCGAGGAGTTGTTTTTGCAGATCGAAAAAGTAGAGAACGAATCTTTGCTGAGCGCCAGGAGCCTGCGATTGCCGCCGGGCAACAATGAGTTGGTTTGGGGAATACGCTCGGGGCGACATGTATTCACCTGCTGCAATACCGACTTTGTGTTCGTGAAGAGCGCCACGTTGAATTTCAGTGAGCTCTCCGCCCGCTTGCAAGTGCCGAGCGGTGGTGCTTACAAAAATGATCGAACCATCTTCCAACTCTTCCGCATCTCCACGCGCGAGGGAAAGCTGATGATCACAACGAAGGGAATCCATGGCAGCACCGTCGGGCCGCAGTGTATAGAGCAAACGCGAGCGGGGATCCTGCTCCGTGGAAACAAGTGGCCAGGTAGCGGAGGCAAGGATGCGGCCGTCACGGAGAACCGTCTCAAGCCACCAATCGCCCGGGGAAAACGTAATCCGGTGCGAATTGGAACCATCGAGGCTGGATACGGCCAAATAGGACTGCGGGCGGCCATCGTTCTGTTCCACCGCAGTGAAAACAATATCGCCGCCTGGCAAATAGCTGGCTCGTAGACAGTCTTCGACGCATTGCGTGATCTGTCGTTTGTGTGAACCGTCCGCATCCATCTCCCAAACCTGCCACTTGTCGCCGCGCGCCTTCTGTCCGGAGAAAAGAAGCTTTGTGCCGCTGAACTCGATTTGTGGGTCAGCCGCAGCAAAGAGTTCCGCAGTGAGGTTCAGGGGGAGGGAATGATTCGTCTGTGAACTAAGGCGCACGATGCGGCTTCCTTCGGGAAACCTGTGTGCTCCGTAATCACCGGAAACTATTGTTGCTTGCACGAAGATGAGGTCGGGCCGATTGGCTTTTGCGGTGGTTGATCCAGGGGCAGTTGAAGACGTTTTTGTTTCGGAAGCAAATCCAGCCGTGCACACTGTGAAGAGAACTGCAGCAGTGATTCGACAGAGAACAAGGACTTTTTGTTGGCCCACGTGCACAGTCATCGACCTAGTTCGGCCTGGACTTCGCCGCTTTTCTTTGTAACAGCAATGCAAGAGCCCCAAGAACGCCATCCTCGACTTTGGTGTTCACCCCAAATGTGGCGAGTTAGTTGTTGCAACCAATTAAACGCAAACAACGAGATTGAACAATAGTGTAAACCGATTACCGGGGAGTAGAGTGATGGCCATCACATACTAGTTGTGACGTAGCGCACAGTTCCGTCGCTGCTAAGCAGACTTCTGACACTCACTTTTTGATCGGTGAGTTGTGTTTCACCAAGTCATCAACACCTGTGTGACCAGCGTCACGCGTCACTGTGTCTCGAGTAGTGGTGCACTTGAACCGCAGTCATCTACCTTTGGTAAGTGGAGTTGTGTGTTCTCCAACAAGGAGTACCCATGGAAACTCTCCCCTCAGGCGCACTCACACCCGAAGAACGAGTCTTCATCGACAAAGAGATCAACAGCCGTCGTGGACGGCCAGGAGCGCTATTGAGCGTGCTTGAAACGGTGCAGCAAAGACATCCACAAAACTATCTGCCGATGGAAACCCTGCGCTACATTGCGCGGAAGACGGGAACCAATCCTTCGCGTATCTATGGAGTGGTGACGTTTTATGCGTTGTTTAATCTTCTGCCGCAAGGGGAAAACACGATTTGTATTTGCCGGGGCACGGCTTGCCACACCCGCGGATCGCGGAATTTGCTACAGAGTGCCCAGTTGGATCTGGGACTGGTGATGGATGATGAGGGCGAAACGAACGATGGCAACACTGCCGACAAGATGGTACTGACGACCACGGATAACAGGTTTACGCTGCGCACCGTGGCTTGTTTCGGGCAGTGTGCGCTGGCCCCGGTTGTGGAAGTGAATCATCGCATCTGCGGCCACGTGTCGGAACGGACTTTGCAGCGCGAAATCCAGACAATTCGGTCGGGAGAATAATCATGCCTCGAATCCAGGATATTGGGGCGTTCAATGCGGTGCGCGAAGCGGGGCTGGCCAAGTTGACTCCCTCCGTCCCCCGCGTGGCAATCGGGATGGGAACATGCGGGCGAGGTAACGGAGCTGAGGGACTCTACCAGGCTTTTGCGGAAGCGACGGAGCGCAGCGGGATGAACATAGTGCTGGCGCAAGTGGGTTGCTTTGGCGCTTGCTATCAGGAGCCCCTCGTCAATGTTCGACTGCCGGGGAATCCGCTGTTGATGTTGAAGCGAGTACAAGCAAACGATGCGGGTCGCATACTTCACGATATGCACGCCGGCAAAATCAATTCGGAATTAATTTTCTGCAAGATCGAAGAGTGGGATCACATCACGGGACGGTTGAAATACGGGCAGGGATATCCGCAAGTGCCGGTCTGGGATGACAAACCATTTTTCAAAGGGCAGAAGAAAATCGTTCTGCGAAATTGCGGAATCATCAGTCCTGATGACATTGAAGAATACATTGCGGTTGGCGGATATCAGGCACTCTACAAGGTATTGATCGACGGGCGCCCAGAAAACGTGATCGAACAGGTCAAGGCATCGAAACTGCGCGGCCGGGGCGGTGCGGGCTATCTTACCGGGAACAAATGGGAGTTTCTGGCAAAAGCGAAGGAGGAACCAAAATACATCATCTGCAACGCCGACGAAGGCGATCCCGGCGCGTACATGAACCGCAACGAGATCGAAAGCGACCCGCACTCCCTCCTAGAGGGAATGATTATCGGCGGATATGTGATGGGCGCCGCGGAGGGAATCATTTATGTTCGCGCGGAGTATCCGTTGGCGGTGCACCGTCTGAACCGAGCCATCGAACAAGCCAGAGAATACGGCATGCTGGGAGAAAACATCCTGGGACGTGGATTCAAGTTCGACATCGAACTGGTGGAAGGAGCAGGCGCGTTTGTCTGCGGTGAAGAGACGGCGCTGATTGCTTCTCTTGAAGGTGAAGCGGGAAGACCGCGGCCGAGGCCTCCCTTTCCTGCGCAGAAGGGGCTGTGGGGCAAACCGACGAACATCAATAATGTAGAGACGTGGTGCAACATTGCTCCCATCGTAATGCGTGGCCCGGCGTGGTTCACCGAGACGGGCAGCCCGAAGAGTGCCGGCACGAAAGTATTCTCGCTGGTGGGAAAGGTAAAGAGCACCGGCTTGGTCGAAATGCCGCTGGGCACTTCCCTCAAAACATTTGTGTACGACGTAGGTGAAGGCGCGGCCGGCGGGCGCACGGTGAAAGCGGTACAAACGGGGGGGCCGTCCGGAGGGTGCATCCCGCACGAAATGTTTGACACGCCGGTGGATTATGAAAATCTGGCGCAGCTTGGCTCCATCATGGGATCCGGCGGCATGGTGGTGATGGATGAAGACAACTGCATGGTGGACGTTGCGCGTTACTTCATCGAATTCACGCATTCCGAATCGTGCGGGAAGTGCATTCCGTGCCGGGTTGGATTGAACAAATGCCTGCGGATTCTGAATCGAGTAACTGAAGGGGCCGGCAGAACTGCACACCTGGAGCTATTGGGCGAACTGAGCCGCTACATTCGCGAATGTTCGCTGTGCGGACTCGGACAGACGGCTCCGAACCCCGTGCTGACAACGCTGCGGCACTTTCGCAATGAGTTTGAGGACCATATTCTGGCCCATCGCTGCCCGGCAGGAGTGTGCGAGGAATTGGCACTATCTCCCTGCGAAAACAGTTGCCCGCTGCACATGAACATTCCGCGATACCTGCAACTCTACAAAGAGGGCCGTTTGCAAGAGGCCTTTTTATCCGTGATTATGGATAATCCCCTGCCTTCTTCCACCGGCCGAGTGTGCCAGCATCCGTGCGACAGCCGCTGCCGCCGCCAGGCGCTCGACCAGGCTGTGAACATGCGGGAAGTACACCGGCACATCGCCGACACGATTTTCGAATCCGACAACTACGAAGAGATGGTGAAGACGATCCTGGCGCGCAAGCTCGACGCCACCGGGAGAAAGGTAGCAATTGCCGGAGCAGGGCCTGCAGGACTGACGGCAGCGTTTTACCTCGCCATGCTGGGCCATGACGTCACCGTCTTCGATGGTAAATCAGAAGCGGGCGGGATGCTGCGATTTGCGCTTCCGGAATACCGGCTGCCGAAGGGCAGTCTGCGGCGCGAGATTGAGCTGATTGAACGCTTGGGCGTGAAATTTGTCTTCAACACCCGCGTAGGTTTCGACGTTCCACTGAACGACCTGGACGACCGTTTCGACATGATCTTCCTGGCCATCGGAACGTGGAAGGAATCGTGGGTGTACCAGGCGGGAACCGAGTTGGCAGGCGTCTACCCGGCGCTGAACTTCCTGGAAGCGATCGCGAGGGGCGAGGACGTACCCATCGGGCGAAAAGTGGTGATCATCGGAGGCGGGAACGCCGCCATCGACTCAGCACGCACCGCACTCCGCAAAGGATCGGAAGTCACTGTTTACTACCGGCGCGAACGTAAGGATATGCCGGCGATCGAAGAGGAGACGGAAGCAGCACGAGAAGAAGGAGCGAAGTTTGTTTTCCTGGCCGCTCCACACCGCGTGATTGGCGACAGCAAGGGCCACGCTAAGGGCATTGAAATTGTAAAGACACGGCTGGGAGAGTACGACACGTCGGGACGAAGAAAGCCGGTGTTGACGGATGAAATCCAGCGGGTCGAGTGCACTTCGGTAATCTTTGCGATCGGCGAAAGCGTCGATATGGATTTCGTGCGCGCCTCGGGGCTCACCATGAAAGAGAGCGGCACCATTGAGGTGGACCGCTACTCGCTGGAGACGAGCCGCGCGCGGTTCTACGCCGGCGGGGACCTGGTAACTGGGGCCTCGAATGTTTCCAACGCCATGGCCTATGGCAAACAGGCGGCCCGGAGCATCGACCGGCAACTAATGGAAACGGACCGCTGGAGCAGCTTGTTCCCCGTAATTGCTTACAGCGATCAACCGCCGTCCGAGCCCAGCCCTCACCGTCGCCACACGGGACAGGTGATCGCAGCCGGCCAACGCGCGCACTCCTATGAGGAGGTCGTGACTGGCTTGACGCAGGAAGATGCCCATGACGAAGCGTGCCGTTGCTTGCGATGCGACGTCAAAACAGTAAACGTGAGCTGAGAAGGAGCGAGCCTTGACAGCCAAAAAGCTATCCATACGAATTGACGGGCAGTTGATTAGCGCCCTGGAAGGGCGGACCATTCTGGATGCGGCCATCGCCAGCGGCAAATCGATTCCAACGTTGTGTGCTTTTGCCGGACTCAGCCCGGTTGGGGCATGCCGTATCTGCCTGGTGGAAGTTTCGGGCAGCGACCGGCTGTTCCCCGCCTGTACAACTCCGATCCAGGACGGCATGTCGGTCACAACGAATTCGCCGAAGCTGACACGGTACCGGCGCATGTCTGTAGAACTGCTTTTGATCGAACGGAATCACGTTTGCGCGGTGTGCGTTTCCAATGGGCATTGTGAACTGCAATCGATGGCCACGGCGATGAGTATCGACACCGTGGGTTTCGCCTACAACTATCCACATCTAGGCGTCGATCAATCACATCCACGGTACGTGCTGGACCACAACCGGTGCATTCTGTGTACCCGTTGCGTGCGGGTGTGTGCGGAGTTGGAAGGCGCCCACGTATGGGAACTCTCCTCGCGCGGAATCCACGCGCACATCGTCAGCGATATGAATGAGCCGTGGGGCAAGTCCGCCAACTGCACAAACTGCGGGAAATGCGTGCAGGTCTGCCCGACCGGGGCCTTGGCGGAAAAAGGCTGGGCGGTTGAGCAAATGGTAAAGAATCCAGGCGTGGTTACTTCTCTGGTGGAAAAGAGAGGGGTGACGGTATGAAAAAAGTGAAAGTGGCAACCGTATGGCTGGACGGATGTTCGGGCTGCCACATGTCGCTGCTGGACATGGATGCAGCCGTCATTTCGTTGGGACGAAAAATCGATCTGCTTTACGGACCCCTGGTGGATGCGCAGGAATTCCCTGAAGATGTGGACGTAACACTGGTAGAGGGAGCCGTCAGTTCGCAGGACGACTTGGACAAACTCCAGAAGATTCGACAACGAAGCCACGTACTGATCTCGCTGGGGGATTGCGCGGTCACTGGAAATGTGCCGGCAATGAGAAACTTTCTGCCAACAAACAAGCTGTTGCAGCAGATCTATGTGGAGCGAGCAGACGAGAACCAGGTAATTCCCAAGGATGGAGTCCCGCCGCTGCTGAAGCACGCGCGTCCTTTGCGTGAATACGTCAAAGTTGATTACTTCCTGCCTGGCTGCCCTCCACCTTCGAAAACAATCCTAAACGTCATCAACGATCTTGTGGAAGGGCGAAAGCCGGCGGCAAATCCGAACGTGAAATTCGGATAAGGAGCTTGCGATGAAGCGCATCACAATCGAGCCCGTGACACGCATCGAAGGCCACGCGAAGATCACCATCCAACTGGACGACCAAGGGCACGTGGCGGGAACGGAATTTCATGTCACGCAGGTGCGAGGGTTCGAGAAATTCACGGAGGGGCGCCCGTTCTACGAGATGCCCGGGATCACAGCGCGCATCTGCGGAATCTGCCCGATCAGCCACTTGCTGGCGTCCTCCAAGGCTTGCGATGCCATTATGGCTGTTCGGGTACCGCCAGCGGCTAGGAAACTGCGAGAGCTGGTGCATTTTGCACAGATCGTTCAATCCCATGCCCTCAGTTTCTTTTACCTTTCCGCGCCCGATTTTCTGCTGGGGATGGACTCCGATCCGGCTATCCGGAATGTTCTTGGGGTGATCGCTAGCCATCCGGAGCTGGCGCGCGACGGAATCGATCTGCGCAAATTCGGCTTGCAGGTGGTTGAAGGCCTGGCGCAAGAGCGCGTGCATCCCGCATGGATCGTGCCTGGCGGGGTTGCTACCCCGCTGACAATACAAACAAGAGACCACATCCTTTCCGAGCTTCCCAAAGCCAAAGCGATTGCGGACAGGACTATTCATTTCTTCAAGGGGGCGCTGGACAATTACAAAGAAGAGATCGAATTCTTTGGGGCGTTCCCCAGCATGTACGCGGGCCTGGTGGATGCCAAGGGCAGGCTGCAACTCTATGACGGCAATCTGCGCTTTCGCAAAGCGAATGGCGAGATTGCAGAAGACCAAATTGAAGCGGACACCTACAGAGAGTGGATTGGCGAGGCCAGCCTGCGCGAGTCGTACTTAAAAGCACCTTATTTTAAGCCTCTGGGATTCCCCGGTGGTGTGTATCGTGTGGGACCGCTGGGGCGTCTGAATACTGCCGATAGCTGTGGCACGCCAGGGGCGGACCAGGAACTGAAGGAATTCCGTCAACGATTTGGAAACGTGGCACACAGTGCGTTTCTGTATCACTACGCGCGGCTGATTGAAGTGATCTACGCCCTGGAGCGCATAGAAGAGATACTCGAGGATCAGAAGACCCTGGAAACACACGTGCGGGCAGTCGCAGGTGTAAATGTAAACGAAGGAGTGGGGATCATCGAAGCGCCGCGAGGAACGCTAATCCATCACTACAAAGTGGACGAAAATGGAGCCATCACGTGGGCCAACCTGATTGTCGCGACAGGACACAACAATCTGGCCATCGGCAAGAGCGTGCGACAAGTGAGCGAGCACTTCATCGACGGCAACAAGTTGAATGAAGGGATGGTCAATCGCGTGTCCGCCGTGGTGCGCGCCTACGATCCATGTCTGAGTTGTTCCACACACGCAGATGGCGTGTTGGCCATGCAGATACGTCTGGTGGACCCGGAAGGCAAGCTCCTAGACGAACTGCGAACGGATTAATGCGGGACAAACAAGGACTCAATCAGCGCTTGCATTCTGAACGCTAGATTAGCGCGTGGATGCGGCAGATTCACGAACCACTCCAACTTCCCCACGTTCGCGGGCCATATACTGGTCGTAAATCCACTTGTAGGTGCGTTCCAGCCCTACGCGCAGTGGGGTATTGGGCTCCCAGTGAAGATGTTTCTGGATCAGAGTGTTATCGCTATTGCGGCCATTCACACCCTTGGGGGCGTTAAGGTCATACGATCGTTTCAGTTTGAATCCGGCAATGTCTTCCGCAAGGTCGACCAATTGATTGATGGTTACCGCCTCACTCGATCCCAGATTGATCGGTTCCAAAATGTCTGAGTCCATGATCAGGTCCACGCCTTTGATGCAATCATCAATAAACATGAAACTCCGGGTCTGCGTTCCACTTCCCCAGACTTCGATTTCGTGACGACCCGAGATTTTTGCCTCAATGACTTTTCGACAAATGGCAGCGGGGGCTTTTTCCCGTCCACCGTACCAGGTGCCCCAGGGGCCGTAAACGTTGTGAAAACGAGCCACGCGCGTAGTGAGCCCATAGTCTTCGCGGAAGTGGCGGCACATGCGCTCGGAAAAGAGTTTCTCCCAGCCATATCCGTCCTCTGCCAAAGCGGGATAAGCGTCTTCTTCCTTCAGGGAAGGAGCCTCGAAAGATTTCTGTTTATCGGCATTGTAGACGCAGGCAGAAGAAGAATAGAAATAGCGTGGAACACCGTACTTGTGGGCCGCTTGCAGCATGTGGGTATTGATCAGAACGGAGAGCATACAAAGAGCCTTATTGTGCTCGATAAAACCCATACCGCCCATGTTTGCGGCGAAATTGTAGATTGCAGTTGCGCCTTTTGCGGCAAATTCACAATTCGCAAGGAGGTTCAGATCAAGAGAATGGTTCTCGACATCGTTGAATCGCTGATACCATTCTTCCAAAGGCTTAAGGTCAATTGCCCGAATCTGATTATGACCTGTGCGGCGAAGATGCGACACCATCGCTCCGCCGATAAATCCGCCCGCTCCTGTGACCGTGATCAATTTCGAAATATCACGATGCATCGGTGCTCCTTCACCTGTTTAAAATATTACCGTAGAAAAACCCGACCCGGAGAATAGTGGGCCAAGCGGCAGGGCGAGTTGAATACCATTCTATTCCTACACCGTTGATTTTTCCCCAACTTGTTCCCTTGAGCCATGGATCATCGCCTTTGAAGCATATTTCCGTGCCAGGAACCATCCGCTCATTTCACTTCTATCAGCGCGAGGCCCTCAGGCTCCAAAATAAGGTTTAGCTCACCTTTTTTCAGTGGGCGGACCAAAGAAGCCGGAAGGCTGGCTGCCTTGCGGAGCGCCTGAAGCTGCTTCGGAGTGGGGTATTGTGGGCGACCCATTTTTTGGTAGACGGGCAGCGGTGATCCGTGGTCGCGGTCGATCACTGTAATTGTTGCGGTGCGTTTTCCGGCGAGGTTCTTGATATGCAAAATGAAATCCTTTGCAGAGCCGCTCTCCTCCGGGAGGAACAATGTTCCAGAGGCCAGAACCAATGAGCCGCTCGCCGAGCGAGTAACGAGCACGGAATCACGCCTGTGCCTCCACGCGAGCATCACCCAGATGATGAAGAAGCGCAAATGCATTAAACGCTGGTTTTGGGAATGTTTCCAGCGGCAAAAAGACCGAATCCTCCATAAAATGGTTGCTTCACAACCCCCTGCTCCTCAAACACGTCTGAGAAATGTCCAATAACTCATGATATTCACAAGGCCATCGCACTGACGAATGGTATCCGCCATCCATGGCCCCATATAAGCCGTGTCAGTCACCGCAGGTTCATTGGCATAGCTGGCATTGAATTCGCTCCAGATGAGCGGAAGGCCGGGCCGGGCGGAAGATTGGATCTGGTCATGGACTTTCTTCACCGCGCGGCAAACCATGCGGTCGCGGGGAATGCTTTCGTCCGTGCCGAACACATCTTTCCGCAGAATCATTTCCGTAAACGTGGGTTGAAACGAAATCGAGAGGAACGTTCTCGCCGGCAGCATGAGCGATCATTCGATCCACCCAAGCTGCCTGCGCGGTGGAAGGCCCACCGACGCGCAATTTGCCGCTTACTTTTTTCAATGCGCGCACGGTATGGTCATAAAGCTGGAAATATGTTGACTTCTTTCGGGATCGCCAGCCCAGAAATCGATATTCGGTTCGTTCCACACTTCGAAATACCATTCTGCGACTTCGTCCTCGCCATAGCGTTCCACCAAATGACGGGCGAACTGCTCAATCAAAGCGTCCCATTTGGCCCAATCTTTAGGTGGCGCTACGTTTTGCTTATACCAGAACGGATGGAGCAGCGTTGGAATTGGAGGTGAGCTTCTTCGGCATGAAACTCAGCTCCACGAACGGCTTTACTCCATTCGCGAGAAGTCCATCATAAATCTGATCGACATAGGAAAAATTGAAGACTGGACGCCCGTCAGCGTCCTCATCGTAAACGCCTACTTCATCCTGGAAAATAGCGTGGAAGCGGACATATTCGAAACCGGTGATGCGCTTCGTCTCGCGAAGATCGGCCGGTAACTTTCCCTCAAACTCAAGATGGCGCGTCCCGAACCGAACATCTGTTCCCAGAAATGAGGGAAAGGATGGGAGGGGGCGCTGGCGTCGATTTCGATTGTTTCCTGGGAATGAGCAATATTGAGCCGGAGTGACGGGCGCAAGTATTCCAAGTCGCCATAATAAAAACTGCGTAAACGCAAAGGAGTATTCTCGAAATGTGAACGAGACATTGTGGAGCTCCCGGCTGGATTCGAACGAGCTAATCTATGCTCGATTCCCTTTATAGGCAGCAAGTTTAACAGAGGCGCGGACAGTTCCCGACGAGAATTCATTCTACTGTCGGCAGCTTAGATCCAGCCGCATGGAAGTCCCTTGCCAACGTAGGGGTTGCGCATCGAGAGAATTAGAGTGGCAGGAGAAGGCGTGCTCTGCAACCCCGACGGTCTGTTCTGTTCTCCAGGGTCAGGGATCCGCCATGAGCTTCGGCGATTTGGCGGCTGAGGACAAGCCCAATACCTGAGCCACCGGGTTTGGTGGTAAAAAACGGAACGAAGAGATTGGTGGGATTCGAGATCCCAGGACCTTCGTCTAGGATCTGGAGTTCCAGATGCGCAGTGGTACGAACCACTCGATGCGCACTTTGCCTTTTGTTTCCGACGCCGCATCCGCCGCGTTGCGGATCAGATTGATCAGAAGTTGTTCGATTTGATCTCGATCTGCATGGATCGTGACTACCGGCCCGCCCCCGAGTCCACGGGTACGCGCCGTTCCAACGCTGCCACGCGACGGACGAGTTCGCCAAATTCCACCGAAGCAAGCGATGGCTGGGGCAACCGGGCAAGTTGGGTATAGGCAGACATGAATCGCCCTAAGGCTTCCGTGCGGGAGCGGATGATGGCAAGTCCCTGGCGGAGATCTGTGAATATCGAGCCTTCGTCAGGAGAATTTTCAGCCCGCTGAATTCCAGTTTCCAGGCTCTGCGCCACAGACTGGATAGGAGCCAGACGAATTGTTCAGCTCGTGACCCAAAACGCGAATCAAGCGCTGCCAGGCTTGCGTTCCTCTTCACGAAGAGCACGGCTCAGATCCGTAAGGACGATAAGATGGTGAGGTGAACCACCCTGGCGGAATGACCCGCGGCGCATTCCCCAGCGCCCAGTGGCGCCGGGAAAACTCAGCTCCATGGTCCGCGCAGGCTCCCCTTCCAGGCATACTGCGAGCCCGAGCTTGCGAGGCCGAAAGGCCAAGAGAGCGTTCCGAGGGACGCGCCAGAAGCCGTTCGCCGGCTCGGTTCACCAGCTTCAATTGGTCCTGGCTATCGAAGGTGAACACGGCGACATCAATTTCCTCCATGACCGTCCGCAAAAGCGCTGTTGCCTCCAGAGCGCCCAGCCGCTGCTCGCGCAAAGTCTCGCTAAGGGTGTTCACCTCGATCATTACTTCGCCCATGGCGTCGTCCATGCGGGCGCCGCGGCCGCGCAGAGAGAAATCTTCTTCGCGCATAGCGGCAAGCAAATTCGAGAGGGTTTGCAGGGAAAAAATCACGCGATGCTGCAGGGAGATGGCAAAACCAAGCCACAAGCCGAAGATAAGAATCGTGAAAGTCCACGCCGTTTGCGAGGTGTACGGGCCAAACCACAGCAGACCCAAGGCCATCAAGGTGCCTGGAAGTCCCGTCGCCATCGCAAGAAGCTGAATTCGCCGTTCGTAAGTAAGCGGTCTCATTCCAAACCGAATTTTTCGAGCCGGCGGTAGAGCGCGCTCCTGCTTAGACCCAAAGCGTTGGCAGCCTGGCTGACGTTACCGCCGTGCCTGGCCAGCATACGCTGGATAAGATGTTTTTCAACTTCTTCGAGGTTCATTTCCTCCAGGCGCGGGGTGCCAGCCGGGGGCGCAGCCCGCAAGCCCAGATCGACACTTCGAATCGAGCGGGCCAGCTGAGAGCAGCACTGCGCGTTCGATGGCGTGGTCGAGTTCGCGCACGTTTCCCGGCCACGGATGCTCACGAAGCGATTGCATGGCAGCAGCATCGAAACCTGAGATTTTCTTGCGATAACGCCCAGTGTAGACCCGGAGGAAATGATGCGCAAGCAATTCGATGTCGCGCTGGCGTTCGCGCAGATTCGGAAGCCGAATCTCGATGGTGTTCAAACGGAAGAGCAGATCCTCGCGAAATCTGCCGGCGGCAACTTCTGCATTCACGTCCACGTTAGTGGCCGCGAGCACGCGCACGTTTACGCGGCGGGTATGCGACGATCCTACCCGCTCGAACTCACCTGTCTCCAGAACGCGCAGCAGCTTGGATTGAAGATTGAGCGGCACGTTGGCAATTTCGTCCAGGAAAAGAGTTCCGCCGTCGGCAAATTCGAAGCGGCCGATGCGGTCCGTGCGCGCATCCGTGAACGCGCCTTTCATGTGGCCGAACAGTTCGCTCTCGAACACGCCTTCGGACAGGCCACCCGCGTTGACGGTAACCATCGGCCGGCTGGCACGTTCCGAGAGCGCGTGCAAGGTTCGCGCGACAACCTCTTTACCCGTACCATGCTCCCCGGTAATGAGAACGTTGGCATCGGAGGGCCCGATGCGCGAGATGAGATTCAGCACGGGCTGCATAGCTTCCGACTCCGCGATGAGCGTGGGGCGAGATTCGACACTCAGTAAGCGGTTCTCCGCCTCAAGGCGTGTGGCGCGGCGCAAGGCCTGGCGCAGATCGATCTGCGTTCGCAAAATGCTCAAAAGGCGCGCATTCTCCCAGGGCTTTTGAAGGAAATCGCGCGCGCCGAGACGCATCGCTTCCACAGCGAGTTCCACGCTGCTCCACGCGGTCATCACGATTACCGGGAGAGTGCTATCGACCTTTTGAATGGCCGTGAGGAGATCAATCCTTCCCTGCCGGAAGTCGTGTCGCGCGTGTAGTTCAAATCCATCAAAACGGCGTCGAATTCGCGCGCTTCAATGGCGACGAGGGCTTCCGAGGGCGACGCGGCGGCGTAGGTTTCATATCCCTCGTTTTTCAGGAGCAACCGCAAGGATTCTCGAATGTCTTGCTGGTCGTCGGCTAAAAGAATGCGATGGCGATGTGCGGTTTCATTTTTCATAGAAGGTTGTGGACAGTTTACAGCGGATTCCGGAGCAGAGGCAGGCGATTAGGCAAGGCTTCTTCTTTGCGGCACCATGCATTGGCTCGTATGGGAGTAGAGAGAACAAGCTTACTCGTACCTCAGGGCGACCATGGGATCCACCTTCGTCGCACGCCGCGCCGGAAGGTAACAAGCGAGGAACGCGACAAGCAACAAACAAATCGAAGCAATCGCCGTGATGCGCCAATCGCCAGGCTGCACGCCGAACAACGCGCTGGCGATGGCTCTGCGAAGAGCGAAAGCCCCCGCAATTCCGATCGCGGTGCCAAGAGCGGCCAAGCGCGTTCCTTCGCGCAAAACCATGCTGAGAACAGAAGTGGCGTTCGCACCCAGAGCCATGCGGATTCCCAGCTCGTGAGTTCGTTGGGAAACTGAAAACGCAACTAAGCCATAGATGCCGACGGAAGCGAGAGCCAGAGCGAGCACGGCAAAGACTGCCACGACAGTCGTCATGAAACGTTGCGTGTCCAGCGAACGGGAGAGAATCTGCTCCATAGAAAGGAGGTGACCAGCGGGAATGCTGGAGTCGGTTTCTCGAATCGTTTTGTCGACGGTAGAGGCCAGAGCGAGCGGATCACCGGCCGTGCGTACTAAGACATGCGTGGGGAACCATACGTCGTACCCAAGGATCAGGCTAAACTTCGTCTGTGCGCTGGGAAGGAAGACCGTAGGCGGCACGGACTCGCCGACAAACGGCTTCACGTCGGCAACAACTCCCACGAGGCGGCGGGCGGCGTCTCCACCCTCTAACTTCACCGTCGAAGTGAAGGGATCGCTGCCTTTGAGGACTTGGCGCACGAAGGCTTCGTTCACAATGGCCACAGGCTCGGAACTTTCGCCATCGTAAGCCACGAAGTCACGCCCGCGCTGCACTGCGATGCCAAGCGTCCGAAAGTATTCCGGCGTGATCACGCGAAAATCCGTCGATTCCGGGGGAGCCCCATTCACCGTCATGCCGACGTTGCCCCCACGTTCCAAAGGCTGGCCGGAGGAGACGATTGCCGCGTCCTGTACGCCCGGCAACTGTTTCAAACGCCCCGTCAGATCATTGTAAAAAGAGGTGAGCTCGGCGGTCGAATGAATCCGCGAACCTGTTAGCCAGATCTCCGCCGACAGCAAGCCGCTCGTCGGGAACCCGGGATTCACTTGCAGGAGATTCAGAAACGACTGACCGAGCAGCGCGGATCCTATCAGCAGGATAAGGGAAAGAGCGAATTCCGAAACCACCAGGGCTTCGCGAAACCGGGCGCCACGACGGCTGGCGGAGCTTTGGGCTGTGTTTTCCTTCAGCATGGTGCTGACATCGGTCTTTGATGCCTGCAGGGCAGGGACTATGCCGGCCAGCGTCCCAGAAACGATGCTGATGACCAGCGCGAACAGAAACGCCAAGCCATCGACTCGAATCTCCGTGGCCCGCGGCAATTGCACCGGGGCAAATCGCACCAGTCCTACGGCGGTGATTTGAGCGACGAATAGTCCCGCGACGCCGCCGACGGTTGAGAGCAGCAAACTCTCGGAAAGGAATTGGCGAACGAGCGAGCCGCGGTCGGCACCGAGCGCGGCTCGCAAGGCTACTTCCTTGGTGCGGCCGGAGGCTCGTGCGAGCAAGAGATTGGAGATATTGGCACAGGCGATCAGAAGAACGAAGGAAACGGCGCCGAGCAGGATCCAGAGATAAGTGTTGACGCCAGCCGCCAGCACGTTTTGAACGGAACTGAGACCAAGAACTTGCTTGCGGCCCTCGCCTTCGAGTTGTTCCTTTTGAAACGATAATGTGAGTGCATCAAGTTGCGCCGCTGCTTGTTGCATGGTCGTGCCCGGCTTGACCCGCGCGACAATTTGAAGATTTTCGCCAGAGCCGACCGAATCGGCCACCGGGGCGAGCGTCGTCCACAGATCGACGCGATGCAAATCGCCGAAAGCCGGGGGAACAACGTCCAACTGAACATCGGCCAACGCCGGGGGCATAACGCCAATCACGCGATAAGCGCTACCGTTGAGGTGAACTGTCTTACCCAGCACAGTCGGGTTGCTGCCGAATTGTTGCGCCCAAAGCGTGTGGCTGAGAATGGCGACGCGGACGGAAGGGTCACGATCCTCTTCCAGGCTGAAATCGCGTCCCAATAATGGGTGGGCATCCAGAGCAGAAAAGTAGTCCGACGATACGGGAAGAGCGCTGACGCGTGTCGTGCCGTTGTCTGAGGAAAGATTCAGGCCGACGTGGGTGAAAGCAGCGATCGCGGCCGGCCACTGGCTGTGGTCCTGCAAGTATCGGAATTGCGGATAAGTGAATGCATCTTCGCTGAGTTCGCCTTGGTACTTCAGAACTACCTCAACCACTTGGCGAGCTTCGGGAACTGCCAATGGTCGAATCAAAACGCCGTAGATGACACTGAAGGTGGCGGTGCTTGCGCCGATTCCCAGGGCCAGCGTAAGTACGGCGACGAATGTGAATGCAAGGCTGTGGCGCAGGAAGCCAACCGCCGATCGCAAGTCTCGCAAAAAAGCCATCACCGCCTCCTCCTACTCGTACCGCAGAGCGACAATTGGATCGACGCGTGAAGCCCGGCGCGCAGGAAACCAGGTGGAAAACAAAACAATAATCGACAGAATGACTGCGCCAGCTACAAAGGTTTCCTTGTCGAAGGCGCTCACCCGGAATAATAAACTGGCGATGAAGTGTGTCATTCCCAGGGAAAAGAGGAGTCCACTAACGATTCCAATCAAAGCAAGACGCAACCCTTGGCCAACGATCATCCTGCGGACGGCCGCGGGGGCCGCGCCCATGGCCATCCTGACGCCGATTTCGTGACTCCTTTGTGTCACGGTATAGGCCATCACGCCGTAAATTCCCACGGCAGCGAGTGTAAGCGCCAGCACAGCAAACGCGCTGATGAGAACGACGGCGAGCCTGCGTGAAGCGCTGTTTTCCGAAATGATCTCGTCAAGCGGGCGCACATTGTAGAGCGGAACATCGGGAGCAAAGGAATGAACCGTCTCCCTGACGGAACTGGCTAGGGCTGCTGGGTCTCCTGCTGTCCGCACCAGAATGTTGCCGCCGCCCGATGTATTCTGCGCTTCCGGGACATAAGTTTCCACGCGAGAAGGCTGATCCACACCATAGTTTTTTACGTGGGCGACGATGCCAACGACGCTAAGCCAATCGCGCTTTTGACCGGCGGCAGGAGGGCCTCCAAGGGAAATCTGTTTTCCAAGAGGATTTTCACCCGGGAAATTCTGTTTTGCGAACGATTCGTCGATGATGCAAACATGCGCCGCGCTCTCATCATCGTGTTCCGTGAAAAAACGTCCGCTCAACAATCGCATGCCCATGGCGCGCATGGCGTCGGGCGTGACTCGACCGATGTCGGTGGATGGATACTGGCCCGGTTCAGGCAGTGATCGGCCGTTAATCGCGTAGCCATCCTGCGAACTGCCGAGCAGCGGGTTCTTCACTCCAACGGCTTCCACCCCGGGAAGTGCGCTCAGTTTCGTGTTGACTTGGTTGAGGAAGGCACGGCGCTTCGCGTCATCCTTGTAACTTGCATCGGGCAATGAAAAGCGTGCCGTCAAGACGCCTTCGGGAACGATCCCACCATCCGCGCGAACGACCTGGTACAAGCTCTTTCCCATCAAACCGGCGCCCACCAGAAGGACGAGCGAAATTCCGACCTCCGCAGTGACCAGCGCATCTCGGAGCTGTCGATGCCCTCGGCCGGCGCTTCCCGTGCGCCCGCCTTCCTTCAGTGCGTCGGTTACATTGGCCTGGGAAGCTTGCAGAGCCGGGAAAATTCCGAAGAACACTCCGGTAGCCATGGAGAGGACCAGCGTGAACACTAGAACCCGGCCGTCGATGGAGACTTCGTCAAGACGCGGGATTCCCGCAGGCACGGCGTGAAGCAGCACTACCGTGGCCCAAACGGAGAGAAGAAATCCGAGCGTGCCGCCGAGGACGGAAAGAACAATACTCTCTGTCAACATCTGACGTATCAGACGGCCACGTCCTGCACCCAGGGCTATGCGGACGGCCAGCTCGCGGTGGCGCTCCGTAGCACGCGTAAGAAGAAGGTTAGCGATATTGGCACAGGCGATGAGAAGCACGAAGCCAACAGCCGCGGCGAGCACCAGCAGGGACGGCCGAACGTCCTCAACGATGGCATCGAGCAGTGGCCGGACCGTCACACTGTCGTTCCCGTTGGAATCCGGATGAAGCTGGTCCAGGCGGGCAGCAATACTCTTCATTTCCATTAGCGCTTGTTGCGGAGTGACTCCGGGTTTCAACCGGCCATAGGCATAAATCCCTGGATGCTCCCCTCGTCTCATTTCCCCGCCCATTTGATCTTCCAGGCGCCACAAGGAGGCGAACAAATCAACTGGTCGCAAAGAGCCGTGCAAGCGAGACGGAAAAACGCCGACGATGGTGTAGGATTCACCGTCGAGAACCATCTGCTGGCCAAGCACACTCTCATCGCGGCCGAACTGGCGTTCCCAAAACCCTTCGCCAAGAATCACCGCGCGTGGCGCTCCGACCTTATCGTCGTCGGCAGTCAGGGTACGCCCGAGGATTGGCTGGACGCGCAAGCTGGGCGTGAAACCGGCAGTGATGCGACGCAAGCTGAGACGCACGGCTTCGCCGCCATTGTTAGCCCACACCACGTCGTTAGGCTGGAGGGCGACGAGGCTTTCGAAAACCTTGTTTTGTGTCCGCCAGTCGTTAAAGTTCGCCATCGAAATGCTCATGTCGGGAATGTCCTGGGAGCTTTCGCTGAGGAACATCACGCGATTGGCTTCGGGATAGGGGAGCGGACGCAGGAGAATGGCATTCACGACGCTGAAAATGGCGGTGTTGGCGCCGATGCCGAGCGCCAAGGTGAGCACTGCCACGACGCTGAATGCGGGAGATTTCGCAAGCATACGGAGCGCATAGCGCAGGTCCTGCAGGAGCGAGTGCATGACTTGCCTCCTATTCGCAGCGTAGTGCCACAAGCGGATCGACGCGAGTGGCGCGGTAAGCGGGGATCAAGCACGCCAACAGCGCGACTCCCAACAGCAGCAACATCACGCCGCCGAAAGTGACCGGATCGCTTGGGCTGATTCCCACCAGCAGGCTGGCAATCGCGCGGGCCCCAGCGAACGAGATCAGCAATCCGACGGCAACGCCGATGGCAATCATGACCAGGCTGCGGGACAACACCATTCTCAGAACGTCCCTGGATTCGGCTCCTAGCGCCATGCGAATGCCGATCTCATGTGTGCGCTGTGCAGCGGCGTAGGAGACGACGCTGTAGACCCCCACGACCGCCAGCACTAGTCCCAACAGACCCATCGTGCCGCTCAGTTGCGCTCCCAACCGGAAAAACATATAGCCGTTCAGTCCCTGGAGTTCTTCATCCATCGTTTTCACAGTGACCGGAAGACCTGGAGCGAGTGCGCGGATCGTGGATGCAATCTGCAATTCCAGGTTTTCGGGAGGCAACGAAGTGCGCACCTGAATGTTGCGCAAAGACATGTACTCTTGCGCCAAAGGTTTATAGAAGAAGGGCATGGGGTCTTCCACGATTCCCTTGTACTTGCCGTCCTGGACGATTCCAATCACTTCGAACTCCGCCCACTTGTGATCGCTGTCTTTGGTCTTGAATCTTCGCCCGAGAGCGTCCTCGTTAGGCCAGAACGTCTTGGCCATGGTTTCGTTAATCACCGCTACGTGCGGAGCCTTTTCGTTGTCGGCGTCGGTGAAGGTGCGCCCACGCTTCAGAGGGATTCGCAACGTCTCGAAGTAGCTTGGCGTCACATAATTGTCGAAGACATCTGGCGCCACTTGTCCAGACTCGAGGGGATGCTTATCCGCGATTACCTGGTCCTGAGCGCCGATGAGGCCCATCGGGACGGAAAAGGCTTGGGTCACCGACACGACGCCCGGCAGCGCCCGGATGCGCTCCTCGGCACTGCGGTAGAACTCTCTCCCTTGCGCTTCCTGGTAGCCGATCTGGTGAATGTCCACAGCCACGTCGATTACGTGATCCGGCTCAAAACCCAGATACAGCTTTTCCGCTTTACCGAGGCTGCGTACAAACAAGCCCGCTACGACCAGCAACAGCAAGGATCCCGCAAGCTGCGCGACAACAAGTGCACTGCGCATGAAATTTCGTTTCGGTCCCTCCGACGCGCCGCGTCCACCTTCACGCAATACGCTATTCACGTCGGTCTTCGCCAAGGGCAGCGCTGGTATTATGCCCACCACCACCGCAGCCAACAGCACAACCACAGCTGTAAACAAAAACACTCTCGCGTCCGGCTGAAAATTGAGTTGGATCGGCAAGTCCGTTCCCAAGGGCAACGAACTGAGAAAACTCGAGGCCCACCATCCCAATAGCAATCCCCCGCTGCCACCCAGAACTGTCAGTAAAAGGCTTTCCGTCATGCTTTGGCGGACCAAGCGACCCCACCCTGCTCCAACGGCTGTTCGGATTGCCATTTCGCGCTGGCGCGCGGTGGCCCGCACCAACAAAATGTTGGCGATATTGAAACACGCCACCAAGAGGACCAAAGTAGCGAGCACGGTGAAAGCCGCTGAGACCTTAGGAATTGTTCCGTCCGGATCGGGTTCCGGCCGCGCCAGCCTTTCGGGGAATGCGCTGAGCCGAAGCCCCTTGTCGCTTTCGGGATGCTGCTCTGCCAGACGCTGTGCGACTACCTGCAGCGACGCTGTTGCCTGTTTCAAGTCGACGCCGGGCTTCAACCGCCCTTTCAACTGCAACGAGCGTTCTTCGCGCTTCGTCCACATTTCCTCTATCGGCGAATTCCCTCCCAGCCCGGCATCTGCGCTCAGCGGAACATAGCCATCCATATTCATAAAAGCGAACATCCCCGGAAAACCTTTCGGGGCGACTCCTACGATCGTTACCGGATGGCCGTCCATCTCTGCTTGCTTGCCGACTACATTCTTGTCGCCGCCAAAGCGCTTCTGCCAGTAGTTGTAGCCCAGAACAAAAACAGGGTCGGCGCCGGGTCTCTGCCCTTCACTGGGGAGAATCAGCCGCCCCACCGCAGGCTGAATGCCGGCGGTCGAAAAGAAGTTGCCGGTAACGCGACTGATGACACAGTGGTCGCCTTTACCATCAACGGAAAGCCCGACGAGGGAAACTCGGTAGGCGAGAACGTCGCTAAACACATCGGCTTGTTTCCGAATATCTTCGTAGTCAGGATAGGAGAATGCCTGATAGCCCGGAGTGCCGTCTTGCTGCGCGGCTAGGACCGTGATCCGTTCCGGATTTGGCACCGGCATAGGACGAAGCAGCATCCCGTTGACGACACTGAAGACAGTAGTGTTCACGCCGATACCGAGCGCAAGCGTAAGCACAGCGACCACGGTGAAGCCCGGCGATTTTCCCAGCATGCGAAACGTGTAGCGCAAATCCTGAAGAATTCCCATCGTGAAGTCTCCTACGCGCGAATCTGAACTCTTGTCCAAGTAAAGGAAAGTTACTGTGCCGAGCCTGCAACGGCAGTAGGCGTTTCGGTGACCACCCAACCGTCACGGAGGTTGATGATGCGGTTGCCGTACGAAGCGTTTTTCTCGGAGTGGGTTACCTGGATGATAGTGGTGCCCGCATCGTTGAGCCGCTTGAACAATTCCATGATCTCTTCGCCCTGGGCGGAATGAAGATTACCGGTGGGTTCGTCGGCAAGAATCAGTTTGGGATTCTGAATTACGGCGCGGGCCACGCCGACCAGCTGTTGCTGTCCGCCGGAGAGTTGATTGGGGAAAAGATCTTTCTTGCCCACGATGTTGAAACGATCGAGAGCATCGCAAACGAGGCTGGAGCGCTCTTTGTGAGGAATATTCTTGTAGGAGAGCGGCACCTCAAGATTTTCGTAGACGGTTAGCGTGTCGATGAGGTGGTAGCTCTGGAAAACGAAACCGATGTTGTATTTGTGCAGTTCGTTGCGCTGCTTCACGCTGAGTTTGTGAACCGGTTGCTCGGCAAAGAAGTACTCGCCAGTCCAGGCGCCATCAAGCATGCCGATAATACTGAGCAAAGTGGATTTCCCCGCCCCCGACGGTCCCATGATGGTGACGAATTCCCCAGGTTGGATGTCGAGATTGATTCGTCGCAAGACGAAGAATTTCTGCCCCCCCGCTTCGAAGGCTTTCTCCAGATTCTTCAATTGGATGAGAGGCTGCACATTTGCTCCTTTTTATTCATAACGAAGGGCGATCACCGGGTCGACACGGGTAGCACGTCGCGCCGGAACATAGCAGGCTGCCAGCGCGACAAGTGACAGCAGGGTGCCGACCGCGACGAAAGTGAGCGGATCAGCGGCGTCGACGCCGTAGAGGAAACTCTTGATCAGTCGCGTCAGCCCAAATGCCGCAACAAGGCCGATCACAATTCCCATCAGCACCAGTTTCCCGCCGTCTGCCAGGACGAGCCGTAGAATATCCTGCGATTTCGCACCCAGGGCCATGCGAACTCCAATCTCGTTCGAACGTTGACCGACGACGTACGAAATGACTCCATAGATTCCGATGCTGGCAAGCAGCAACGCCAAGCCGGCAAAGGTTCCGAGGAGAATCATCGAGAATCTGCGCGGCGCCAGCGAATCGGAAATGACCTGCTCCATCGTTTGTGCGCCGAAGAGTACCTGTTCGCCGCTCATTTCTGCATTGGCGCGGCGTATGGATGCGTAGAGATCCGGCACCGCGCCAGTGGAGCGCACGACCACTCGGCCGCCAGAAGGAGCCATGGCGATGAACGGGGCAGGCATCTGCATGCAGGGGATGTAGATTTGCGCGCGGAGCGATTCAGTGTCATCCGAATCCAGCCCCCACTGCTTGACGTGGCCCACCAATCCGATGATTTCAGCAGGCTGATTGAAGCCGTCGATGTTGATATGCTTACCGATAAGATTTTCGTTTGGAAAATACTTTTGTGCGAATACATCATCGACGGCAATGACCAGCGGTGAATGCTCGTTATCCTGCGGCGTGAAGAATCTTCCCTGCCGCAGCGGAATGCCCATCACGCCCAGATAATCTGCCTCGACGATGTAGTTGAGGGCCCAATTCATGTCGCTTTGGCTAGTGGGTTTGGACTGTCCCTCGAGCCAGAAAAGCTGCTCATCATCCCATCCCAGGGGAACCGCGCCCCAGGTTTGCGATACGCCCGCTACACCGGGAAGTGCTGCAATCTTGCGGTCAAATTCGCGAATCGAGGCGCGAATTGCTTCGGGTTTGGCGTTCATCATGGAAGGTGGAAGTGAGAGTCCAAAGGTCATAGCATTGTGCGGATCAAACCCTGGATCAGTTCTCCACAGGTGCGATAAGCTGCGTACCATCAGGCCCGCTCCGATCAGCAGCACCAGCGCCAGCGCCATCTCCGCGACCACGAATACCGTTTGTGCGCCGTGGCGAGAACTGGTTGTGCCACGAGCACCCTGTTTCAAGGTTTCGCTCAGGTTGGTCCCTGATGTTTTCAAAGCCGGAACCAGCCCAAACAGCATGCCGGCGAGCAAGGAAATCCCGGCGGTGAAGAGCAAAACGTGCGAATCGAGCCCGACCTGCTCCGCGCGAGGCAAAGCCTGTGGCAAGACCCCCAAAGCGCCGCGCGTGCCCCATACAGCCAGAAGCAAGCCCAATGCTCCGCCAATCATGGATAGGAGAATACACTCGGTGAGCAATTGACGAATCACGCGGCTTCGGGGAGCGCCCAGTGCTGCGCGCACTGCGAATTCGCGGGTTCTACTGGTGGAACGAGCCAGCAGCAGATTGGCCACATTGACGCACGCGATCAAAAGCACAAATCCGACCGCGGCGAAAAGCATCAGAAGCGTTGGTTGGATTCCGCCGAGCATTGACCGGCGAAGCGGCATGAGCTTGGCGCCGATTCCTTTGTCGGTATCAGGATAAGCCGCGGCCAGACTGCTCGTGACGCTGTCCATGTCCGCTTGCGCCTGCTGAATCGTGATGCCCGGTTTAAGACGGCCCATGCCGTGAATTCCCAAACCAGCGCCGCGGCGAGTCAGCAAAGGATTGTTCCACTGCCCGATGGGAACGAACACTTCCTGGTTGTCGGGAAAAGAGGGGACGGCAATGTGAAAACTAGCTGGAATCACACCCACGACAACGTAGCTCTTTCCGTCAAGGACGATGGCTTTGCCGAGGATATCCTCCTTGGCACCGAATTTGCGGCGCCACAAACCCTCAGCAAGAAGAGCAATGGAAGCGGCCCCAATCTCATCTTCACCGGGAACGAATGTACGCCCGATGAGCGGCTTTACCCCCAGCAGTGGGAACGTATCCGAAGAGACGAACTCTCCTTTCACCTGTTGGGATTCGCCAGCCCCGGTCAAGCTGAAAGCATAGCTGCGATAGACGGCTAATGAGGAGAGAGTTTGATTGTCTTTTTGCCAGTCGCGAAAATTCGGATAAGAGATCGAACCGTATTCAAAGTTCGGTTTGCTTTCGCTGAGAGTCACCAGTTGATTTGGTTGCGCGAATGGCAAAGGATTCAGCAACACTCCATTGATCACGGAAAACAGGGCTGTGTTGGCGCCGACACCGAGGGCAAGCGTCAGCACCGCTATTGCCGTGAAACCGGGATTTTTGCCGAGGATCCTCATGCCGTAGCGAATGTCTTGCCACAGTGTCTGCAGCATCATTGGTACCTCAGGGACCTGAGAGGATCGAGTCGTGAGGCGCGGCGGGCAGGCAGGTAGCAGGCCAATGCCGCGACGGCGGCCAGCAGTAAGGGCAAGCCGATGAAAGAAGCCGGATCTGCTGCCTCTACTCCAAACAGCAAGACGGCCAGGGCGCGCGCCAGCAAAAAGGCGACGGGAAGGCCAATCAGGAGCCCGAGTACAGTCAAAAGCATACCCCTGCCAAGCACCATGCGAAGTATATCGCCCGTTTGCGCGCCAAGGGACATGCGCACCCCGATCTCGTGGGAGCGTTCGCTGACCGAATAGGACATGACGCCGAATACGCCGACGGAGGCCAGCACCAACGCAATGATGCCAAGCACGGCCATCATCACGGCGACGTAGGCGATGCCGACGATCGATTCGGTGATCACCTTGTCCATCGGCTTGATGTTGTAGAGGGGGAGATCCCTATCGAGTTGAGCGACCTGGCCGCGAACCGCGGAGACGAATTGCAGAGGGTCGCCCGAAGTGCGAAGAACGAGCGTCGTGAAATAGGGAGGTGCCTGGTGAAAGGAGCGATAAATCGTCGGAACATCTTCCTTGTTGATCCAGCTGTAGTGCACGTCCTTCACCAAGCCGACAATGGTCATCCACTCGTCTTGCGAGTCAGCTTTGCCGATCTTTATGCGTTTGCCGAGTGGGTTTTCGTTGGGAAAATAGCGGCGGGCAAGACTCTCGCTGATGACAGCAACGGGAGGCGTCTCAGCTCCGTCCGCATCGCTCAGGTTGCGGCCATCCCGAAGTGCGATGTTCAACTGGCGGAAGTACGACGGGGTAGTGGTTTCGAGGATAGCACTGAGGAGTTCACCACGTTTCGCCGCGGTGCGCCCTTCGATCGAAAAACTCCGCATCCCGATGCCCCCACCTTCCGAGTAGGGGACGTGGGAGACAATCGATGCCGATTGCACTCCCGGCAGAGATCCGAGACGCTGCAACAGTTGCTCGTGGAAGGCAAGACGGGAAGAAGGTTTTGCATATTGCGATTCAGGCAGCGAGAAGTTCATCGTCAGCAGGGTTTCCGGGACGTAGCTCTCGTTCACATTCAGAAGACCCTGAAAATTTTTCACCAGCAATCCGGCGCCCACCAGCAGAACGAGAGAGAGAGCCACTTCAGCGACCACCAGCGCCCCGCGCAGACGATGGCGGGTACGACCGGCAGTCGAACCGCGACCGCCTTCCTTCAGTGCTTCGCTGGGGTTTGAACCCGCGCTCAGCAACGAAGGGGTGATACCAGAGAGTATTCCGCTGAACACTGCAACCACCAGCGTGAAGAGAAAGGCATTCGCATCCAGGTGAATCGTCTTCCATCCCGCAACGAACTTCGCCACATCCGGTGGCATGTGGGTCAGAATCAGTTGCAGACTCCACACTGTGAACAACAGACCGGCCGCAGCACCCGTCAGGGAGAGCAGAATGCTTTCAATGAGCAACTGTCGAACGACACGCCAGCGACTCCCCCCAAGCGCCGCGCGCACGGCGAATTCCCCGGCGCGGCCAGTGACGCGGGCGAACTGCACGTTGGCAACATCTGCACAAGCGATAAGCAGAACAAATGCAACAGCGGCCATTAGCAACAAGGTGTATTGCCGAGTGATTGTGCCGGTGACGAATTCGCGCAAGAGCATGGGGCGAAGCTGCCAGCCATTGTTTGTGTCCGGAAAGGCTTCGGCCTGGCGAAACGTGATTGCTCGCATTTCAGCAGTGGCTTCGGAGAAAGAAACGTGAGGTTTGAGCCGCGCTAGAACCCAGAGCCAGCGGCTATCGCGGTCTGAGTAGGCTTTCGCTTCAAACCAGAGAGGGAACCAGGCTTCCGCCGGCATTGGAAAATCAAAACCTTTGGCCATTACGCCGACAACCGTGAAGGGCTTTCCGTCCACCTTAACGTTTTTCCCGAGAATGCTGGGGTCGGAAGCGTAGCGCTGCTGCCAAAGTGCGTGACTAAGGATAATTTCCTGGTTCTTGCCCGGTTCTTCCTCTTCAGGAAGAAAGGCCCGGCCCAGTTGTGGCTGCACGGCGATGGTCTCAAAAAAATCCGCGGAGACTTGGAACGCTTGGATCTTTTGAGGCTCAGCTTCGCCGGTCAGATTCACTTCGTCCCAGGCGTAAGCGGCAAGCCGATCGAAAGAACGGGCTTCCTTCTTCCAGTCGAAGAAGGTGGCCGGAGCGACGGCATTCACGTCGATGCTCTGTTGTGGACGAGAATCAGTGAGCATCAGAATGCGGTCAGCATTCTCAAAGGGCACGGGATGCAGCAGGAAGGCCTCTGCGACGCTGAATATCGCGGTATTGGCCCCGATGGCCAACGCCAGAGCCACAACGCAGACCAACGTGGCCACACGATGTCTCGCCAACATGCGAAGTCCAAAGCGGATGTCTTGCAAAAATCCATGCATGTGGCGCTCCTGGGCTACACGGCAGCGTGAGCTTCCTGAGTCTCTTCCACAACGCGGCCGTCAAACAGCCGGATGGTGCGCTCGGCGAAATGAGCGTAACGCTCGTCGTGCGTGACCATGCAAATTGTGGCGCCATTGCGATGCAGGTCGCGCAGCAACTCCATGACGGCTTCGCCATTGCGAGAATCGAGGTTTCCGGTAGGCTCATCGGCCATCAGGATGAGGGGATCGCCCACTAGAGCTCTGGCAACGGCGACACGCTGCTGCTGACCGCCCGAGAGTTGCGAGGGGTAGTGGCGCATGCGGTGAGCCATGCCGACACGTTCGAGGGCGTGCTCCACCTTTTGCTTGCGTTCGGCGGAGCTCGTACCGCGATACGTGAGAGGCAGCTCGACGTTTTCATAGACTGTCAGGTCGCCAATGAGATTGAACGCCTGAAAAATGAAGCCGATTTCACGATTGCGAATGCGGGTTCGTTCACTCGCCGTAAGGTTTGCCACGGGCTGTCCGTTCAGCAGGTACTTTCCGTCCGTCGGCGAGTCGAGCAAACCCAGAATCGACAAGAGCGTGGATTTGCCACAGCCGGATGGTCCGGAGATTGAAACATATTGCCCCCGGTGAATCTCCAGATGGATTTCTTCCAGCGCGTGAGTTTCCACCTCATCTGTGAGAAACACCTTCTTGACGCCTTCCATTTTGATCAGAACATGATTCGTGTCAGTCATTTGCTCTCCTAAGTTCGAACTTCCTGGAATCACTAAAAAGCCTTTAAAGAATCAAAGCCACTGCTCTTTCACGAGCATAACGTTCAGCACACATAGGAAAAGGGACTCCGGCAGCCGACACCCTCGTACCCTTATATACGCAACAAACCGCGGTAAAAGTTCCCACGGCAACCCTGGGAACACCAGACCCGCTTCTGACGGGACGCTTGACTGAGCACTGCATCATTCATACCTCAGCGCAGCTATGGGATCGATACGAGTCGCGCGTCGGGCTGGAATCCAACACCCAACGAGCGATACTCCGACAATCACCAATACAACACTAACCGTTATCAGCGGATCAAAAGTACCAACGCCGAATAGCAGCGAGCCAATCAACCTCCCCAGGAAAAAGGCAGCGGCGGTTCCGGCGACAAGACCCAGAAAAACAGGCACCATCCCCTGGCGCAGAACCATATTCCGCAACCGGGAGTCTGGAGCACCTAGCGCCCTGCGAATTCCCAACTCGTGCCTGCGCTGCTCCACCGAGTATGCAACGACCCCGAAAATACCCAAAGAGGCCAGAAGAAGAGCGGAGAGGGCAAAAATCAGCGCCAAGGACATTTGGAATCGCCGCGTGCTCACGGATTGCGCTACGAGCAGGCTCATCGGCCGCAGCGCCACAATGGGCACCTCCGGATCGATTTTCCTGATCACGGAACGCACCGCCGGAGCTGCAGCCGAAGGCTCCGTGGCGGTTCGAACAACAATCGAGGCCGAATCGGGTCCATCCGGCGTGGCACCGGCAAATCTGTTCGGCACGTATACCATCAAGAGCGGGGCTTCGTCGAGGCTTACGGTGTGGATATCGCCGGCTACGCCTACCACTTCACTGTTTTGTGGGCGCCCCCAAGAGGTAACACAGATCTTGCCGATGGGATTTTGGTTTGGCCAGAAGCGATCGGCAAGGCCCTGAGAGACGATAACCGCGTGCCGAGTGCGATCGGTCTCGGTGAACTCGCGCCCAGTGCCAAGGGGAATACCCATCGTTTTGAAATAATCAGGACCAATAACGCGGTAATTCGCGATGGGCGATTCGGCGCTATTTTCCTGCGCACCGCGCAGACTCACTCCGGTCACAGACCCTTGACCCTCAAGGGGAAGAATACTGACCCACGCCGCCGACAGCACTCCGGGTAGAGCACGGATTCCTGCCACGGACTGGTCATAGAACCGCATGCGCTGCTCAGGCTTGTCGTAACTCTGCGGCGGCAAGTCCACATCGGCGGCCAGGACGCGCTCAGGAGTAAAACCAGCATTAACGTTCAAGACTTGGCGGAGACTCGTTGCTAGTAAACCTGCGACGATCAGCAGGGCGGCGCACAGACCCACTTCCAACCCGATGAGCGCCTCACGCAAACGGCGCGTGCGATGGCTCTCCGTGGTCGTACTGCTCCCAGCCTTGAGTGTCTCCTGCGCATTGGCATAGGCAATCCGCCAGGCTGGCAACATTCCGAACAGCGCTGAGGTACCCACTGAGAGGATCAAGCCGAACCACAGAACGTGTCCGTCCACATGCACTTCGTCAAGCCGCGGAAGGTCGGCGGGAGCTGCGTGGATTAACCAGGGAACTCCCAGACTGGCAAGCCAGATACCCAATAGGCCTCCCATCAAGCCGAGAAGCAGGCTTTCGATGAGAAGTTGTCGCAGCAATTGGACGTGACTTGCGCCCAAACTCATTCGGATGGCCGCCTCGCGCATGCGCCCGGGAACCCGCGCCAAAAGCAAGTTGGCGAGATTTGCGCATACGATCAGGAGGACTGCGCCGACCGCGAAAAGTAAAAAGAGCAGTCCTCGACGCGCCGGCCCTACGACTTCCGATTCCAGCGGAGCCATGGCGGCGGCAAGATCCACTCCTCCATTCGCCTGTTTGGCGATCTGCGCCTGGACTACGTTCAATTCGGCAAGCGCGGCGCCTGGTTCGACTCCAGGCTTGAGCCGCGCGATGCCCGCGAAATCGAACTCCCCAATCAAACTTTGTTCGTAGGCTTTCTCTCCGTTCAGTGGCTGGAAGAAATCAGGGTGCTCGGGAAAGCCCACAAGCTGGCCCACTTGTTTCGGAAAATGGAAAGAATCGGGCAGAACACCAACCACCTGGTAGAGAGCCCCATCCAGCTTGATGGTTTTGCCAACGACTGAACTGTCAGCATGAAAGTGATTGCGCCAGAACGTGGCTGTCAGGACAACCGCTTGGCCGCGTCCCGGCTCATCTTCCTCCGCAACGAATCCCCGGCCCAAGGATGGCTGCACTCCCAGAACATCGAAAAGATTTGCGGAAGCTCGCACGCCATGAAGCTGCTGGGGGTCGCCAGTTCCGGAGAGAACCATGCTTGCAGATTCGGCGATCGCAATGCTTTGAAATGACCGGCACTCCTTCTGCCAGATGCGGAAATTCGGGATATTGACCGCGAGCGTGGGATAAAACTTGGCCATTTGTGGAACGATTTCGCGGAGCAGATAAAGTTGCTGAGGTTCGCGATAAGCGAGCGGCTTGAGCAGGACGCTGTTTACAACGCTGAAGATGGCTGTGTTCGCACCAATCCCCAAAGCAAGAATCGCGATTGCCAATGCTGTGAACCCGGGGTTTTTCCCCAGGATTCTAAGTCCGTAACGAAGATCTCGCCAGACTGTCTTCAGCATCATTCGTACCTCAATGCAACCATGGGGTCGATGCGAGTCGCGCGCCGCGTGGGAGCATACGCCGCGAAGGCCGCGACCGCGACCAGCGCCAGGAGTGCAATGCCAATACTCACTGCTCCGAACGCTTGCACGCCGAAGAGCATGGAGTTGATCAGTTTACCCAAACCATACGCCAGTGGAATTCCAAGGAGAATTCCCACGCCGGTCAATTGCGCAACATCACGCAGAATCATCCAGCCAACTCGCTTTGGCTCTGCGCCAAGCGCCATGCGCACACCGATTTCCCGGGTGCGCTGAGTAACGCTATACGCCAAGAGCGCGTAGATTCCCATCGCAGCGAGCAAGGCAGCCAGTGCTCCGAAGGCAAGCGCCAGAAACGCCACCAATTTGCTGGAGGAAAGTCGCTGATCAATCTGTTCCTCAAAGGATCTGACATCGTAAAGCGGCAAATTTGAGTCAAGTTCCGCGACGGCAGATCGAACGGAACTGGCAAGAGCACCGGGATCGCGGGACGTCCGCACATAGTAGGTCAGCGAGGTGACGACCTTCTCCTGGGCGTAGGGAATGTAGAAGAACGGCTGTGGCAGTTCCTTCACACCTGAATGGTGGCTGCTCTTTACCACTCCGACGATTTCCATATTCAGAGGATCGCTGCTGCCGCCAATTTTCATGTGTTTCCCAATGGCCTGACCGCCGGCAAAAAACTGCTGCGCCATCATTTCATTGATGATGACAACCTTGGGATTATCAGGGCCATCCTGGCGGGTGAATTCGCGCCCCACCAAAAGCGGAATGTGCAGGTTGGAAAAATGTCCGGGACTTATTGCATTCCATTCTACATGCCGCGTGCCGGCCAACTCCGCTGGTTCGCCTTCAACGGTGACATTAGAACCCCTATCGCTATCGGCGATCAGAGGCTCTTCGGTGGCGCTAAGAGACAGAACACCCGGCAGGGTACCAATTCTGTCCTCAAGTTGATGATAGAAGCCCAGGCTGCGGACCTGGTCATAACCGTTCAGCCGCGGCGCGATGGAGAACTGAAGCACGTTTGTGGGCTGCAGCCCGAGATCAACGTGTTTGAGGTTGTACAGACTCTTAACGAAGCCCCAACTACTGGTTACCAGGAGCAATGTCAGGGCCACTTGAGAAATCACCAACGTCTTGCGCAGTCGGGCATGCTTTAGACCTGAAGAGAGCGCGCTCGCTTGCTCCTTGAGCGTGGAAGCAAGCTGAATCCGTGTTGCGCTCAAAGCTGGAACTACGCCAAACAAGATGCCGCAAAACAGCGCGAGGCCCACGGCAAACGCCAACACTGGGAAATTGAGGGAACTCCTAAGTCCACTTGCGATTTCATTGGCGGAAGCAAAGTGCACTAAAGTACTGCTCATCCAATTGGCAAACAGGAGTCCTAACAGCGCCCCCGCGACGGAGAGCAAGCAGGATTCGATGAGCAACTGCCGGATCAGTCTCCAGCGGCTGGCACCGAGAGAAATGCGCAGGCTGATTTCTCTTTGCCGGGCGACACCGCGCGCGGTCAGCAGCCCAGCAACGTTCGCGCAAGTAATGAATAAGACTAGCCCTACCATCCCCATCAGCGTCAAAAGTTGTGGGCGGGTATCGTTTTCCAGAATCGGGCGGCCCCGCGCGCCGTCTCGCAGAACGATCTGTCTCGCCAAAAATTGTTTTTTTTCTTGCTCGTTCAGCCCCGTATTTAGTGGCAGTTCATTTTCCAGCAGAGCGTGGTACGCAGGCTGCAATGCCACTGCCGCCTGCGCCTGGGAGAACCCAGGTTTCAAGCGGCCAATAAGTTTGATCCAGTAGTCTTTGTGGTCGTTGAGCCCATTCCACCCCGGAGTGATCACTTGCTTCATCGTGATGGGAATATAGAGGTCGGGAACCAGGCCCAGTTGAATACCATCGAACCCGGCCTGCACTATACCCACGATGGTCATCGTTTGGTTGTTCACCAGCACACTCTGGTTTAAAACCCCTGGATCGCCACCGAATCGCTTTTTCCAGTAGCCGTTACTGAGCGCGACCACCGGATTAGCGCCCGCACTCACGGTATCGCTTGGGGTGAAGAGTCTACCAATGGAAGGATGCACGCCAAGTGTGTCGAAGTAATTCCCGGAAACGAGTTCCGCGCTGGCACGCTCCGTCTGCCCCTGAAGAGCCACACTTACAGGAAAATTCGCTTTGGCGGCCAGGCCACTGAAAACCTTATTTTGATCCCGCAGATCGGCGTACATCGGATAGGTAAACGCCTCGGAACCATCCACTTCATCGGAGCTAATGTGTCCGTGCCTCAGACCGGGAGCATACAGCAGCACCAATTCCTCCGGATGAGGAACCGGCAATCTCTGCAGGAGCACTTGCCGGAGAACGGAAAAAATTCCGGTATTCGCGCCGATGCCAAGGGCAAGAGTAAGCACCGCCACCCCGGTAAAACCCGGATTCTTCCCCATCATCCTTAGCCCGTAACGAATGTCCTGCCAAAGTGTCTGCATCAAGTTCTCCTATTCATAACGAAGAGCCACCATCGGGTCGATGCGTGTGGCGTGGAGGACCGGTGAGCTGAACACCTTCATAATCGAAAGTGGCACCTGGATGTCCGCCTTTTTGGAGCTATCGGTGCCCACAAAACCTGGCGGAGTGATTCCAATCACAGTGAATCGATGCCCGTTCAGAATCAATGTCCGATTCACAATCGAAGGATCCATTCCGAATCGGTGTTTCCAAAACTCGTAGCTGATGACAGCCACCGGGGAAGTGATGGACTCGTGATCGTCCGCTTCGCTGATCAAGCGGCCGATTACGGGATGCACGCCAAGCACTTCAAAGTAATTCCCGGAAACAAGCTCGCCACGAACGCGTTCACCGCCTGCAAGGTATGTCAGTTCCATTTCACCCTTGCACTTCGCAGCCATTCCGGTCATCACGACGTTTTTGTCAGCCAGGTTCAAGTACATTGGGTAAGAAAAGGAAAGACTGGCGGGTGCGTCGGAATCCCTCGTGGCAATCACGACTAATTGTCCCGCATCACGCACCTGTAAATTCCGCTGGCGCGCCGTCTTCATCAAAAAAGACATGGCCACACTAGTAGTCAGGCCCAACGCGATGGTCATCAGTATGGCCATGGCCGCGAGCCCGGGGTTTCTACCTAGAATACTGAGCCCGAAACGTAGATCTTGCCAGATCGTTTGCTTCATCATTCGTACCTCAACGCCACCATCGGATCGACGTGCGCCGCCCGGCGCCCAGGAATCCAGCATGCCGCCAGGGACACCAGAATCAGAATCAGCGTTACGGCAAGGAAAGTAGGCGGGTCCATTGCGCTTACCCCAAAGAGTTGGGACTGCAGCCAGCGAGTCAAGACAAGGGAGCCGAGAATTCCGACGCCAACGCCAACAACGGCGGTGATTGCACCTTGCCGCAGAACCATTGCCAAAACCGTTCTTCTGGAAGCACCCAACGCCATGCGCACCCCGATTTCACGCGTGCGCTGTACAACGGTGTAAGCCGTCACGCCATAAATCCCTGCCATTGCCAGCAACAAGGCCATAGCGGAAAAAATGCCGACGAGCACCAGGCTGAACCGTCGCGTTCCGAGAGACGCAGCAAAAGTATTCGTGAAAGTGCTGAGACGTGGCGGTACGTTGGGGTCCAGGCTGCGAACGATTTCACGCGCGGCGGAAAAGACGGCTTCGGGTTGGCCCGCGGTCCGCATCACCAGCGTGAAGCCTCGCATCGCTTGTGGCCGCTGCCGATAGTTCACATAAATGGTGGGACGTGGCAACCGTTCCAGACTGCGGTCTCGGATATCTCCCACGATGCCGACAATGGTCAGCGGCCGCAGGTCGCCATCCATGTTGCCGAATTCGATAGAGTGCCCGAAGGCATCCTGGTTCGGCCACTTCTCTTCTGCCAGCGACTTACTGATTACGGCCACATGGGGAGCATCCATGGTGTCGCGTGCGTCGAAAAATCTGCCGCTCAAAAGAGGAATCCCAAGAGTCTTGAAATAATTCTCAGTGGCTACGCTATAGTCCGCGTCACCCAAACGGGATTTATCGCGAACGAGCTCCTCGAAGAATTTCGTGAGATCGCCGAGCAGCACGGGATCCTTATCAGGTGAACCATTCAGCGACCGCCGGATGAGATCCTGCATGCGAGGTGAGATCTGACTGGGATTCATGAGCACGTAGCTGCCGTCCGAGCGCCCTCCATCCGTGAGCGGCAAAACATTCGTGCCGCCTACTTCCTGCACGCCAGGTATGTTGCGCAGCCGAGCGATCACTTCATTCAGAAACTGGACTCGTTGAACCCTGGTAGGATCGTCGGGAAGTGCCAGTTCCATGGTCAGGACGCCTTCGGTGCGGAAACCTGGGTCAACCGACAAGACGCGCAACAGGCTTCGTCCCAACAGTCCCGCGCCAACAAGCAGTACAAGTGTGGTAGCCAGTTGTCCGGCAATAATCAGTCGGCCCAGCCTTTGTTTTCCGAGGGATCCTGCTTGCCGCTGGCTGCCTTCGTTCAACGGCGAGCGAGGGTTTCCGGACGTAGCGCGCACCGCGCTGAAGACCCCCAATCCAATCGCTACCAGAAAGACTAGCGCCAGCGAAAACAGCATTACCGGCACATTGACGGCGACGCTTTCTAGTCGCGGCAAGTTTCCCGGAGCGATGGCCAGCAATCCGTTCAATCCCCATACCGATGCAAGTACGCCAAACGCGCCTCCAATTATGGAAAGCAGAAACGCCTCGGTAAGAAACTGGCGGATCAGTCTGTTGCGTTTGGCGCCCAGCGTCGCGCGAATGGATAGTTCCCTTTCGCGGGCCGCCGCTTGAGCAAGCATCAGATTCACGACGTTCGCGCAGGCGATCAGCAGGAGAAAACCCGATGCACCCAAAAGAATCATTAGTGCGGGGCGTACGTTACTGGTCATGGCCTCGCGGAGAGGATCCACTGTTACAGCCACCATGGCGGTATCCTCGCCGTATTCCTGTTTCAAACGTTGCGCGATCCCTGACAATTCGGCACGCGAATCGTCCAGAGGAGAGCTCTCTCGCAATCTGGCGATCACATTCCAGTTGTGAGCCGAGCGACTGGGAAATGTTGGGAGAAGTTCGCGAGGAATCCAAATGTCCGTGTTGTCGGGGAAACGGAATCCCGCGGGCAATACACCGATAACCGAAGCGGACTGGCCTTCAATCTTCAAACGGACGGAAGATAGGTTCGGTGTGCTCCCAAGTGATCGCTTCCAGTAACCATAACTGACCAGCGCCACAGCGGCCTCATTGTTGCGCTGCTCTTCCGATACAAAGCCGCGCCCCAAAACAGGCTGTACACCCATAACAGAGAAGAAATCCCGCGATACGGAGGCGACTATTGTGCGGGTCGGCTCGCTGCCGCCTGAGACCGACTCCAAACCGTGGGCGTATTCCGCCATGGCCTGCAGCGAATGGTTTTGGGAATGCATGTCTGCAAAATTGGGATCGGCGAAATTCATACGCCCGCCGCGCGCATTCACTTCCCAAAGTCGCACGATCTGTTCGGGATGCGAATAAGGAAGGGGTTGCAGAAGCACACCATAAATAACGCTGAAGATCGCCGTCGTCGCGCCGACACCGAGCGCCAGTGTGAGGACGGCGACCACAGTGAAGCCAGGATTCCTGACTAGCATTCGCAAGCCATAGCGCATGTCCTGCCAGAGCGCGTGCATTTCCTGACCCCCAGCCCCCTCTGTGAAATCCCTGCGCTAGCTCTTCCTGCTCGAACTTGGTGAATCTTCAATTCCGCTTCCGATCGACCGTGGCTCTTACTTCAGCCGGATGCGATCGTAGTTGTCCCACTGGGACATATCAGAAAGGATCACGCGGTCACCGACCTGCAACCCATCCAGAATTTCCACGGTGTTGACGGAGCTGCGGCCAAGCTTCACGTTAGAACGAATAGCTTCCGAGCCATCGCCGGTCAACTTGAACAGGCTGATGGTGCTCTGCGACGCCCCGTGTACCGGCCGTCCCACGTAGAGCACATCCTTCAGGTTTTCGAGTTCAACGGTTCCATCCACGCTTAAATCCGGCCGAGCTCCGTCTGGCAGCGGGCCTTGAAACTGAACATCCACGGTTACAGTTCCGTTCTGAACGGAGGGGTCGACCCGCGATACGTGTCCGGTCACAATGCCGTTGCGCGTGTCCACCGTAGCGACCTGACCAATTACCACGTCCTTAGCTTGAGTTTCCGCAATCTTGATTTCTGCCTTGAGTTTCTTCGGATCAGCCACTCGCGCCAGGTTTGTTCCCGGCGTCACGTGCTGGCCCACTTCCACCGGCACTAACTGCAATACGCCATCGATGCCTGCACGAACATGCAGCGCATCCACTTGACTCTTTTTCAGTTCGTAGAGGGCCTTCTGTTCGTCGATTTTTGCCTGCTGAGCAGCCAGTCGCGCTTTCGCGGAATCCACGGCTACTTTCGTGCGCTCGCTTTCGAGCTGCACGCGAATCGCAAGTTGTTGCTCCTTAACGCGCGACAAGCGTTCCGTGACATCCGCCCCGATACCTTGTGCCACGAGCTTCGCATCCACCTCGTGCTGAATTTTCGCTTGCTCGTAATCGCTGCGCACCCCCGCTTCAATGGCCTTTTGGTTCATCAGATCGCTGTCAACCTGCACTCTCAAGTTGGCATAGTCTGCTTCCGCGCCTTTGAGCTGAAATTCCGCGTCCAGCGCTTCTCGCTGTAAGGTAGGGTCACTCAGTTCCATAATCACGGAATTTGGCTTGACGATGGCTCCCGGCCGCAATACCCAGCGCTCCACGCGTGAATCCGTCTGTGCTGGAATCCACCGGATGTCTTCGGGAACCAGGGTGCCAAGTCCGCGGACATCGCGCAGCATCGGGCCACGTTTCACCTCATCGGACCAGACCGTCGCGCGATCGACAGAGGGTGCAGCGGGGCGCAGGCGGGTCAACCCAAAGGTGACACCCCCAATAAAGAGGATAGCCACGGAGCCAAGAACTATTCTGCGAATCAGCTTGGCGCGGGCGTTTGACGGTCGGGCAATGTCCATGATTTAAGTTTCTCCGTTGATGGCTAACCGCAAGACCATTTCCGAGGGAGCGTTCGTGAAACCTCTTGTTTATCAACAATTTAGAAAGATAAAGAGAGATTGCAAACATACGAGTCGACCGCTATTGGGATTTGCCGTCCCGAAAATGAACACCACCAACTCCAGCGGTTTCAGCGAAACTGTTGATTCTAAAGGGAAGGGCTAAGTACCAAGCATGCACCCGAAAGCACCAAAAAGCACCATTCTGGACATCGATTAGCACCACAGTAGCACCAAGGACTTGGGGTGACTGTACGCACGGGCACGGAAGTCTGATGCATTCGAGCAGAGCGCCGTAGAAAGTTGCTCAGGCTCAGTTGAGGCACGAGGACGCAAGCAACACCTCGCGGTACTTTCTCCACGTGATCGGCTCAGAGCAGTGCGACGCAGCCGAGAAAGTAGCACGGATTCTGTGTCCAGATGTGACGCCTGAGGAAATCGCACGAATGAGAATGTAGCGGTCGGAAGCCGCGCTGACTTAAATACAAGGGCACCATACCTTCCTTACTTCCCTCACTTCTTCCCCCCTCACTTTTCCCCGCTCATCGTCACCGTCACGCTCCTCCTCTCCCCTTCCTTCAACTCCACCTTCACCCCGCCCTCCCCATACTTCTGGAAAACTCCGGCCTCCGAATATTCCCCTCCAAATTCTCCGCCGCCACCACCGTGAGTTCCCCGGGATTCATGCCCCGCAACAAAAAGTGCCCTCTCTCATCCGCACGCGCGAACTGGTACGAATCCCGGCAGCCCAGCTTCCCCGAACTCGGTATCGTCACCACATACGCCTGCGCCACCGCTTCCCCTTTGCTGTCCGCCTCGACAGATCGACGATTTTCTTTCTCTCCGAACATCGCGATGAAGCTGACTCTAAACCCGCACCCTTTGAAAAACCAAAACCCAAAGGGTGCGCCACCCAAAAACCGCTCTACCCACTATTCTGTCGGCCGCCCGATGACGATTTCTTCCCTTCAGTGTTGGTATCCGTGGGTGCCCCGTCCCTCGTGGTGGGAGGGTGGGTCTTGGGTTTTCAGTCGTTCCCGACTGCGAGGTAGAAAGGAACCCCAAGAACCCACCCTCAAAAACCGAGAGTGGGGCACCCAGAATCGTCCTCGTGTTTTACGCCCGGGCCACCCGCCCATTTCTAGAAGCTGTGCGCCTTACGTGCGTGCCTCCATATACGTGCTTACTGAGCACCAGATTGACATCTATCGGTTATATATATAACATCATTCCGATATGGTTGTATCTAAGAGCAAGAACGACACGCCATGGCTGCTGCTTGCCTTTACACTGCCCACAAAACAGGCCAGCAAAAGGGTAGAAGTCTGGCGAAAACTCCAACGATACGGCGCAGTCTCTCTAGGTAATTCTGGTTACCTCCTTCCGAATTGTTCTGCGAATCAGGAACGCTTTGAGTGGCTGGCAACAGCGATCCGTAAATATTGCGGCGAGGCTTCAGTCGTCAGTGTCCGATCGATTGACAATCTATCAGCGCCTCAACTGGTAGGGCGCTTTGCTGAGGCACGTGCCAGCGAATACCAAGAATTGATTCGGGAGCTGCAAAAGCTCCATTCTATCGCGCCCCACAAACGTGCTTCGAGCCGGGTTAGCCGCCTTAGGGCGCGGTTTCAAGAAATCGTGGAGATCGATTTCTTCGACAGCCCGCTCCAAAAACGAGCGGAGGAGTTACTAGTACGAGCTGATACCTCTCCACTAACTACGCCGGAAGCGCCCAAGATCAATCGGCGGCAGTACCTCGGCAGGTTGTGGGTTACCCGGCCACGGCCTGGGATTGATCGCTCGGCTTCTGCCTGGTTGATTCGGCGTTTCATCGACAAGAAAGCGCGTTTCACCTTTGCGCCAGAGGAACATGTCCGTAGGGGAGCTGTTCCCTTCGACATGTTTCACGGCGGCTTTGGTCATCGAGGCGAGGACTGCACGTTCGAGACGCGGCAAAAGACATTTCGAATTCGCGACAAAAAGGTAGGAGTGATCGGGCAAATGATTCACGACGCGGATCTTCTTGATGAGAAGTTCGGTCGTAAAGAGGGCTTTGGAGTGGACGAAGTGCTGAAGGGCTGGGCCAAACAAGGTATCCCGGATAAGGAGCTTCTCGAACGCGGGATGCCACTCATTGAGGCGCTGTATCACGCGGTTGCAGGTAGATGATTCTGCAGGTCGGGGTCTTGGGTTCAAGGTCGAATCAAGGAGGAATGAGATGAAAAGGAGCATCTGGATCGTAATCGCAGTCGCCGCGGTGCTCGTGCTCGGTGGATTGCTGCTTGAGCGGAATAAGCAAACACTTTCGTCGTACGGCGAGGAAGGAGAAAGCGAAGAAGCTAAAGCCGATTCCTACGCGGCGCCACCGGAAGCGCCTGCGCCTCTTCCGGCCGCAGGTCAAACGCAAACCTATAACTTCGACAGCGACAACCCGGGAGCGATGCCTGCAAGGTTCCACGGTGCGCGCACTGGACAAGGTAGTGATGGGAAATGGGTGGTGATGGTCGATTCGACCGCCCCATCCAAGCCGAACGTAGTCGCGCAAACCTCCACCGACAAGACTGACTACCGCTTTCCTCTTCTTATCTTGGACGACGGAAGCTTTAAGGACCTGGAGCTGAGCGTGAAATTCAAAGCCATCGGGGGTGAAGTGGACCGGGCAGCGGGGCTGGTTTTTCGGCTGAAAGATGCCAACAACTATTACATCGTGCGCGCCAACGCGCTCGAAAACAACTATCGGCTGTACCACGTTGTCAACGGAAGCCGGAAACAATTTGCGGGCGCAGATTTCAAGGTCACTTCGGGGGAATGGCACGAGTTGAAGGTTGAGTGTGTCGGCAACAAAATCATCTGTTACTACGATGGTGTGAAAAAGATCGAAGCAACCGACGAGTCGTTTAAGAATGCAGGGAAGATTGGTTTGTGGACCAAGGCCGACTCGGTGACGTACTTCGACGATTTGCGAGTGGCTGCAAAGTAAATTCTGGAGAACCCTGGCCCCAGCCGCTGACTTCTGGAACATAGGAGAACAAGCTTGTGATTGGGATTTCTCGAATCTTCAACAAGTTCATTGGCGCCGCCTTAATTCTTTCCCTGACTTCCTGCCAGTCGACGCTGGCGCAGTCCACTGCTGGAAAGACGGCGGAATCACTCACGCTGGAAGAGGCCGTCGATTTCGCTCTCAAGAATTATCCTGCGGTGCGCGCTTCGCTCGAGCGGGTGAACGCAGCCCAGGCGGGAGTTGCTCTGTCACGCACAAACTGTCTCCCTAGGGCAGACATGCTGTGGCGGTCGAATCGTGCGACCGATAACAACATTACGGGACTGCTTCTTCCGCAATCGATCGTTTCGCCTATTACCGGACCGGTTCGTACGTCTCTAACAAATCAGACTGCATGGGGCAGTGCGGCGGGACTTCTCTTTTCCTGGGAGCTTTTCGATTTTGGATATCGGGGAGCGAAGGTAGACGCAGCGCGTGCCGCTGGCAGTCGAGCCAAAGCAGAAGCGTCGCTGACACGCCTGGATGTTGCAGTTGCCACAGTGAACCCGTATCTGACGGTGTTGGCTGCGGAACGGACCGTGCACGCCGCCGAGGAAGATGTTCAACGACGAGAGACGTTCGACAAATCTGTGCACGTACTAGTCGACAATCAGCTCCGCGCGGGAGCGGATGCTTCCCGCGCGGACGCGGAATTGGCTCGCGCCCGAGTCAACTTGGCCCGCGCAAGGCAACAAGAGAAAATTAGCCGCGCTGCATTGGCCGATATCCTCGGATTGCCGGATACGTCGGTGGAAGTTCGCGAGGGCACTCTTTTGGCGTACCCTCCTGATGGTTCTCCACAGACTACTGCTCTAGCTTCGCCGCCCGTTCACGGTCATCGTGGCCGTCATCGGCATCGCCCTTTGTTCGATTCTCGCGCTTGTCCGAATGCCGATCGATATCTTTCCCAATCTCAATCTCCCGGTTTTGTACGTAGCGCAGCCGTATGGCGGCATGTCCCCAGCCCAGATGGAAGGCTTACTCCACGCCAATTGTTAGAAATGTTAGAAAGCGAATTGCACCAACAGTTCCTTACAGGCTAACAACTTGGCCGTGTTCGGTCCGATCTGTTCGGCCCAGTTCACCATGCGTGAGGAAGTCCACTCGAGATGTGCTTGGAGACTCGTCGGGCGGTGTTCTGCCTGCGTAAACACCTGTTCTCGCATTCCTTTTGGATAAAAGTGCAGTAACGGGCACTGCACCCCCGGTTAGCAAAGAACCCGATTCGGTTCTTGTTAGAACCGGAACTGAACACCGGCTTGGAACCGGAAGTTGCTTTGGTTGTTGTTGCCTGCCGTAAAGTCATTCCCAAAGCGAGTCAGTAAATAGTCAAACTGGGCTGGCCTAATGGCGAAGTGTTCACCCAGAGGAATGTCGATGCCACCGCCGATGAGGAAATCAAAGGCATTGTTGCTGGGAGACTTACTGACGCAGGCTCCTCCACAGTTGTTATAGAGGTTGCCGTAGAAATTGCTGTGCGCCCCACCAAACAAGGCCTCAACAAATGGTTCGAAATGTGAAGTTCGGAATTTGACGACGGGACCACGTTGTAGGTGAAGAGGTTGCCTGAGGCAGACACAAGGCCGCCGGGAGTAATTATGTTGTGCGTATAGCTCCCATAACCTTGGAATTCCCCTTCGATTCCGATGTACTTGCTGAAGTAAAAAGCACCTGAACCACCTCCGCCATTTAGAGAGAATGTGGGAATAATGTTGTTATTTTGCGGATTTGCGTGAATGTAGGAATAGTCGCCCGTAACTTCAATCTTGTGGTCATCTTGCGCAAACGCCACAGTTCCAAAGAGCAGAATGATTCCAAAAATGAGGACACTTCTGATGATGTTCACGTAAATCTCCTTTTTGATTTAACTTCTTTCTTTACTTTTTTGTGACTTTTTTGTGAGCTGAGGTCTTGAGGACCCAGAGAAGTTCGGGGTGGAGGGGGTCTCCGTCCGAGTCCTCACATTTTAGATTGCGGTAAGCATACAGCCTGCAGCAGTTCTGAGGTAACTGTCAGAACTAACAGTGCCATTAAGTAACTTTAAGTTACAGATGTATTGCTAACAAACCTTGGCACGACGTCTGTTTCGATTGCCGCATTCACTTTCGAGGTTACATCCTCGAGCTCGGATATCACGTTCACGGATGTTAACATTTCAACGGTCTCGTCCCCATACATCTTCGCTGGCAACTCACTTTTCAGACCAGAGATCACCGTATCTAACACCGGGCAAGATGTGTTGGCCAGCGATCTCTATTCTGCCTCCGGCTCAATAACTCTGGCTACCGGGAAGACGCTCGGGCTGGGTGATGTCCTTTTCGACGTCTCACCCACCGCGCCAACAGAAACAGTGAGCCTCACGCTGGTTGGTTTCCCCGCCACGAGCCTGTCAGATGCGCTCGGTAATAACCTGACAGTGAGTACACTCACAGGCGGTGAGATCAAAGTGAGCGGTGGATCAACGGCAGTGCCCGAGCCATCTTGTCTACTGCTGCTGGCAGTAGGCATCATCATGATCGCAGGCTGGTCAGTTCGGAAGTCCTGGTGTCATACCCGATGAAATGATAATGCTCACGGGGGGAGTTGGGTTATCGGTCCAGTACCCACTTGATTTAGAAAGCTCGGGTGAAATTCTACTCCCATAATGATCATGTTGGCTCCTTTCTCCCGAACCTTGGTCGTCATGCAACCAAAGTCTACTCGCGTCGAGGGAGTCAACATTGTTATGAAATCAATCGGGCTTGTTGGGCTCCGGACTCCTGGCTCTTATCGTGGTCAAGCTCTCGATGATGACCGTGTGCCAGTTTCGGATCCAAGGGGATTGTTTAGGCAGCTGGCCGGATACTAAAGTAGGAATTCATCGTATCTTCCTTTTACTGTCTTTCAGGCTAGCAATTCGCTGAAACAGTCACCGCCAAATCGGTTCGCCAATCTGCTACCGTAGTCGTTCAACACTCACGCGACAGCATTGAGGAACTTGGAGTGATGCGGGGCGACTCAAATCAATCGAAGCCACTGTCCGTCTTCGCTGGCTTGCTTATCGAAATAACTAGAATGCTACGTCGCATTCCAGCCTGCACAGTTTTCCATCGAGTGACTCTCCCCTTAGTCGTGATAACGCTGTTGTCCACTGCCCCAATGGCCCAGCAGGCCCCGCCTTTGTCAGCCATACAGCCGCAAGAAACGGGCACAGGGAAATACACAGGGAACGAGGCCTGCGCGAAATGTCATGGGGAAATCTACAAAACCTATGCTGCGACGGCCATGGCGCAAGCCAGCGGCCCCGCCATGCAGGGACTTCTTACTGGTGATTTCCTGCATGCGCCATCTCGCGTGCATTACCGCGTGTACGCTGAGAATGGTAAGGCATGGATGAGCTTTGAGCGTTCCGGCGACAACGACATCCAAGGAAAAAAGGAGCTACTCTATTTCATCGGAACCGGTCACCGGGGCCGGACCTACCTTTTTTCGCAGGATGGATTTGTGTTTGAAGCCCCCATTAACTGGTATGGCCAGCAGCACCTCTGGGATATGGCACCCGCGTATCAAAAAGACCGCGAAATCCCGATGAATCTTCCGGCGGCATCCTCTTGCTTTGCATGTCATACGAGTAATTCACAACCACCTATCCCGGGAACAGAAAACAAGTACGAACAACCCGTATTCGAACACGCGGGAGTGACTTGCGAACGCTGCCATGGCCCGGGCAGCGCGCACGTGGAATCCGCGGGATCGATCGTAAATCCCGCGAAGCTCTCCCCCGAGCGGCGTGATGATATCTGTATGGAATGCCACTTCGAAGGTCGTGTCGCCATCCAACAGCCGGGACGTTCCCTTGCCAAGTTTCAGGCGGGGGATAACCTCTTCGACTTCGTCCATTATTTCATTTTGGCTGGCAACTCAAACGACAGAATCGGCGCGCTGAGCCAGGTCGAGGCACTGTCGCAAAGTGTGTGCAAACGAAAATCCGGCGACAAGATGGCGTGCACCAGTTGCCATGACCCCCATTTCACCCCCAAAACCGAGGAAGCGGTTTCCTACTATCGCGGCAAATGCCTGGCATGCCATGGTGAGAAATTTGGCGCCGGTCATAAAACCAAACAACCAGACTGTAGAGTTTGCCATATGCCGGCGGCGGTCACTTCTGACATTGCGCACACGCAGGCAACCGATCACCGCATCCTTCGCAAAGCACAATCTCCGCCGCCAGGCAGTCCAGCGCAGACCGAGCAGCGCTTAGTTCCATTTCCGGCAGATACCGGAAAACCAGATGCAAGAGATCTGGGTTTGGCTTGGGAATCACTTGCTCAACAGGGAGTGAAAAATGCTGGCGTTGAAGCAGACCGTTGGCTGCACAGAGCTGTGCTGGAGGCCCCCAACGATGCGGCCGTGCTTGCGGCCCTCGGTTTCGAGGAACAGAAGCACGGACTCAACCAACAAGCTCGCGAGCGCTACCTGCGCGCCCTGGCAATTGATCCATTATCGAATGAGGCAGCGCTGAATCTTGGAGTCATTGAAGCGCAGGCCGGCAATACGGATCGCGCCATAAAACTCTGGCAGGGTCCGTTTGATCGCGTCCCCGGCCGAAGCGAGGTGGGAATGAATCTAGCGCTTCTCTATTGCTCCACCGGGAAAATGGAGAAAGCACGGGCCGCGATAGTTCAAGTCTTGAAATTAAACCCAGATCTGACGTCCGCCAGGAACCTGCAGCGTCAACTCAACGCCGACCCCGTCACCTGCGGAATTCGCTGAGCGGCAGTTGTGCTTTACGGACGGCATTCTGTGTTATGCGGGGGAGAGACCGAAGGGATCAGGTCATTGAGTCGAGGGTTTTAGCAAAACCCAGAATTAGCCGAACTACAGCCTCATCGCCAATCGCCGTATTGATCATGGTGTGATAAACGGCGCGGCTAGGCCATTCAACACCGAAATACCTCTGGATGAAATCAGCGCGTTCCTGATCCACGGAATCTACCAACTGTTCGGCTTCGTTCTCACTCTTGCCGCGAGCCAACAAGCGCCCCACTTTAGCTTCTCTGGGAGCGTAAAGAAACACACGCAACGTGTCTTGGCGATTCCTCAGAAAATGCTGCGCCCCTCTGCCAACGATGACGGAGTTTCCCGATTTCGCGACGTTCTGCACCACACGTTCCGTAATCTTCAGGATACTTTCGCTGTCAACCAGCTTGAGCTTATGGGCATTAAGGCTTCCTTCATAACTTCCGCGCAAAAAGGATTTGAACAACCGGTAGTACAGGGGATCAGTCCGTTCTTCTCGAACCTCGACAACATTCTTAGGGCATTCAGCAAGCTTCGCGATCTCCTCTGTCAACAACTGATCCCAGAGTTTCCAGCCCAACTGCGTCGCAAGCCGCTGAGCGATTTCACCGCCGCCGCTTCCGTACTCCCGTTCAATTGTTATGATTTTGATCATCTTATTTCACGCGTTCCAAATCTGCCGCGCTACATTTGTTAACTTGTTACTCCGCGATGGTTGGCCCACCGCCACCTGGATCATTTTTCTTCAAGACAAAAGCCAGAAAGAACATAATCGCGGCCCCCACGGCAAGGACCATAAAGGTATCGATGTAGGCCAGGCTAGCTGCCTGCGCCAGCAAACCCTGGTAGATCCGAGCGTAAGCCTGAAGGTGCGCCTCGTGCGCGCCCAACCCAGAGTCGGCAAGGTGCTGGCTAAGGCCGCTTACGGAGTTTTGGAAATTGGGATTGTCCAGCCTGGCATACCCGACCAGCCTTGCCTGATGGAATTGCGAACGTCGCGCAATCAGGGTAGTAACCAGGGAGGTTCCCACACTGCTTCCCATATTGCGCATAAAATTAACGATCCCTGCAACCGCGTTGTTCCTTTCCGGCGGAATACCGATGTAAGCCACCAAGGTGATGGGAACGAAAAGGAATCCCAACCCAATAACTTGAGTAATGCGCAACCACACGGCGGCTTTAAAGCTGATCAGCAAGTCAATCCGCTTCGTAGAGTAGAACATGGCGACAGACAACGCCAACCACCCGAAGGCGATGAGGTATCGCGCCTGCAGCTTCGTTGTGAGTTTGCCCATGAGGGGCATCTCAAACAGCAAGACGAGGCCTCCCGCGGACAGCGCCAGGCCTGCCAATTGCGACGTATATCCCACGAGCGTCTGCAGAAACTGCGGCATCAGCACCAGGCTGCTGAATAACAAGATTCCCAGGGTGAACATCATCAAGTTGGCGCTAGCGAAATTAAAGTTCTTGAACATGCGGACATCAATGATGGGCGCCTTTTGAAACCATTCCCAGATAATCAGTGCGATTAAGCAGACCGCCGCAACCATGACAAGGGTGGTAATGAAGTGAGAGCCGAACCAATCATCTTCTTGCCCCTTGTCGAGCAAGATTTGTAGCGCGCCGACCCCTAAGGTCAGCAAAGCAATGCCGATGTAGTCCAACTTTACCCCGCCCCTCTTGACCCGGCTTAAATAGGGCGGATCTTCGACAAAGCGCCGCACCAAGAACCAGGTGGCCACGCCTACGGGGAGATTGATGAAGAAAATCCAGCGCCAGGAATAATTAAAAGTGATCCAGCCGCCCAGGGTTGGCCCGATGGTGGGTGCCATGATGGCTGTAATGCCATAGAGAGCAAAAGCCAAGCCTCGCTGTTCCGGAGGAAAGGTATCTGCCAGAATTGCCTGAGCCATTGGCTGCAATCCGCCGCCGCCTGCGCCTTGTAGAACACGGAAGAGAAGAAGGAACCCGAGACTCGGAGCGATTCCGCAAAGCAAAGAACTGATCGTAAACACGATCAAACAAGCCATGAAAAAACGCTTCCGCCCCAGCGCGCCAGCAAGCCAACCACTGATCGGAAGAATGATGGCATTCGAGACCAGATAAGAAGTCAGCACCCAGGTACTCTGGTCATTGCTTGCTCCCAGATTGCCGGCCATGTAAGGAAGCGCCACGTTGGCAATGCTGGTGTCGAGAACTTCCATGAAGGCGGCCAGCGCAACAACAACAGCAATCAGCCAAGGGTTGTACTTGGGCCGCCAAATGTCCTGACCGAGTGTGAGAGCGGCGGAACTCATTTGAGGTACACGTCGGGCACGACGTTCATGCCAGGCCGAAGCTGACGATTGCGATTCTCGCCTGCGTCGAGAATGATCTTTACCGGAATCCTCTGCACAATTTTTACGTAGTTGCCCGTGGCATTTTCGGGAGGAAGCAAGCTGAACAACGGGCCGGTTGCACCAGCAACGCTGTCCACGTGTCCTTTTACAGTGCTTCCGGTCGAGTCAACGTGGATTTCAGCTCTCTGTCCAACCCGCATGTATTTGAGTTGAGTTTCTTTGAAGTTGGCGGTAACCCACACTTCGTCGAGGGGGACCACGGTGAGGAGTTGCTGCCCGGCTTGAACATTTAAACCGACGACTACCGTCTTATTCACTTCACCAGCGACCGGCGCAGCGATTTTCGTGTATAGGAGGTTCAGTTGAGCCTGCTCGAGCAACGCACGCTTTTGCTCAACGTCGGCGACAGCAGCACGCGCGCGAGCCTGAGTAGACGACACTTGCTGCGGCGCGGTCTCCGCGGATTGGTGGCTGGCATCGGCCTGCACAAGACGGCTTTCTGCCTGTTGGACAAATTGTTGAGCGGCAGACTCATTTGCGCGTGCGGCTTCCACAGCTGCAGTGCTGGATTTTGCGGCGGCCAACGCCTGATCGTAAACCTGCTCGGCCACTTCCTTCTTGTCCACCAGAAGTTTATAGCGGTGGAGATCGTCCTGCGCTTTGACATCGTTGGCCTCGGCTTGTTGCAGCTGGGCATGGGCGGCGGCGAGTTGCCTTTGGGCGGCGATGATTCCCGCGTTGGCATTTACAATGTCCGATGCTGTGGATTCCAGTTGGCTTGTAGACGTAACCGAAGTGATCGGCACCGTAATATTCAGGGACTTTGCAGTGGCTTCGGCACTGGCAAGATTAGCCTGGGCTTGCGCGACTGCGACCTCATAGTCTTTGGGATCCAGTTCCACCAGCACCGCGCCCTTCTCCACCCATTGGTTGTCCTCCACATTAACCTTCACCACGTGGCCGGAAACACGCGCGCTGACGGGATAAAGATGAACATCCACCTGGGCGTCGTCGGTCGATTCATAACTGCTCAAATGGCGCCACAAGAATACGCCGCCAGACAGCAGAACCAGCACGACAGCCACAATGATGACCCTCCTGCGAATCCTCGGACTCAAGTACACCCGCGGGGTAAACTTTCTATCTCCCGAGGGGGAGGGATCGGCTGGGTACGCGTTGGCTTCCCTAGGTACCGAACGGGGTGGGTTTTCTTCCGTCATGTTTATTTTTCCTTGAAGTACTCTTTGACGCCCGCTTCCGCCATGCCCAGGGCGCGGGCCAGGGAAATTTTCGCAAAATTATAGCTGTACAGGCTGGAGATGTACTGCTCATGGGCGCTGGCCACCGCTTCTTGCGATTGCACCACTTCCACCGTATCAGTCACGCCAGCGCTAAAACGATCGTGCGACTGGAGCAGCGTCTCTTCCGCCAAGTCAATGTTGCTACGCGCCACATTCACCTGGTCCGCCGATGACTGTAGATTCAGCAGCGCTGTGCGAATGTCCGCGTCGATCTGCGCTCGCAGATTATCCAACCTTTCCCGGGCCTGCTGTAATCTGGCATCGGCTTGCAAGATGTCAGCGTGAACGCTGTTTCCCTGGAAGATGGGAATCGACAGCGTTCCGCGCACGTCGAAAACTTGTGTTTCCGTGGACGGATGCGCGCCAGCCGCGCCAAAGTTGGCGTTAAATGAGAGTGAAGGATAATAGCCAGCCACCGCGGCCTTGCGCGAGAATTCCGCTGCGCGCACATCGGTCATGGCCGCCAGGTAATCAGAGCGTAAAGCGTAAGCGCGTTTCAGGGCTTCCTCAATCGTGATGCCCTCGAACGGGCGGAAAGGGGATTTGTCGGTGAGCTCGAATTCCTGACCGGGAGCCAAGCCGATCACGCGCGCCACGGTCAGCTTCTGGATAGCGAAATTGTTTTTGGCTTGAATCAACTGCTGTTGTCGGGTCTGGAGTTCCACCTTGGCGCGCAGTCCGTCGATGGCCGGAGAAGTGCCCGCATTCACCTGGTCCGTTGCCTGATCGTAAAGAGCCTTGGCCGTCTGGACTTGCGCTTCAGCGGTTTGGATGCGGGCCTCATCGGCGATAGCTTGTAAATAGACATAGCCCACAGCGAGCACTACGAGGTCGCGCGCGTCTTTGAATGTGTATTCAGTTGATTTAAGATTCTGGGTCGCTGCGCGGGTATTGTTGATCAGTTTCGAATTAAACAGAGTCTGACTCACGTAAAGTCGCGCATCGAAATAGGAAAACGGGCCTACCGACGGCGGTAGATTGACTCCGGGAATGCTGCTAAAACCGAGTTCGGCAAGATTGATTTGCGAGTCCGCCACATACGGCGTCGCCGTGACCTGCGGCAAGAGAGCGCTTAGTTGTTCCCAGCGTTGTCCGCGAGCCGAACGAATGTTGGCATCTGAAAGAAGGAGGCCGAGATTTTGTTTCAACCCTCGACCGATTGCCTCTTGCAACGAAAGAGGCAGAATTCCCGGCACTACCGTAGTGGGCGTGCTTCCAGAGAACGGGCTTACACCAAGTGTTCCGGGAATTGCTTGACCCGGAGTGCGCGAGGGCGAGGTTGTGGTTTGCGCTAGAAGTCCTGATCCGAACAGCAGGAACGCCGCCGGCATAAACTTGTAACCAAGTGTGTAAGTGAATCTCAAGAGCCCTCCTCTCAGAGTTCCTTGCCGTTTCTTGCCACGATTTGTCTTATTTAATATGAATTGTAGATGATGGAATGAGCCACGAAGTTACAAATTGAATTGCAGCAATGCCTTGCGATCGTGGACCGGCAGCGCGCCTTGCGAATCCTCGATCTGTTGCTGTAACCGGCAAAAACCCCCGCGGCATCTTATGTTCGGAGTATATTCAGCCAGGAAGAATGGAGGTTTGCCATGCCCGTAATCCGTGCGTGCAGCCATTGCGGACAAAAGAACCGCGTTCCGGGAAAGTATCTGGCGAGCACTGGCCGTTGCGGAAACTGCAAATCACCATTGCGGCCTATCTCTGAACCACTAGCGGTCGACTTCGCGCTATTCGATGAACTCATTCAAAACAGCCCGGTTCCCGTTCTCGTGGACTTTTGGGCGGAGTGGTGTGGGCCGTGCCGCGCCTCAGCTCCGGAGGTTGCCAAAACTGCGGCGGACATGGCTGGCAGAGCTGTGGTGCTAAAGGTCGATACGGAGCAACATCCCCAGCTTGCTGCACGCTTCAACGTTCGTGGCATACCAAATTTTGCTGTCTTCTCCGGTGGCAGGTTGGTGATGCAGCAGGCCGGCCTGGTAGGCCATGATCAGATGGAGCAATGGCTCAGATCCGCCTCTCCCGTCTCCGCTTAAGGAATGACCTTCAAAAGCTGCTGGCCCGTGTCGCCATGTGTTTAACGGAAAAGACGGTAGACCGGCCGCGTAACCCGGCTTCAGTACACCGATGTCGGCCTGAATAGCGGCCAGCGGGGTTATTCCGAATTTCACCATCAAAACAAACTCACGGGCTTGCGTTCCGTGAGGAAATGGGCCGACGTCAGAGCCCATGTCGCTGCTCCTGGAATGCAGTCGAGGTTCTGACAGAACACAAGCGAGTGGGAAAATGGCAGGTTGGGAAGCCCGTGCACGGCCCCTTCCCGGGACCGCTGTCCCCGCGCGGGCCCCCAGCCCACCGTATCAATCGTAGATAGGTCGGTGCAGGTCCCTCCATGGACCGATAGCCACATCCAAGGAGGTACGCTTGCTTAGTACGGATGTGCTATGCCAGCAAGTTCCGTTTTCGTCTGCTACTCGATCTTTCACTCTTGCCCAGCGCCGTCCACGTTTTGGATTGACCATGAAACCGAACAGTCCGACATTCCCGGATTTGATGCTTCACGAAATTCCAGTGAGGCGGCAGCAACGGCAGTGGCAACGAACGCTGGTGGGAGCGGAAGGAATACTTTAACTGTTTGGAAAAAATGGTGCGCCCGGGGGATTCGAACTCCCGACCTTCTGGTTCGTAGTTTTGGGGTCTAGGATTCCATCTGGTTTCTTTGGCGTCGTTTACGAGCCGGAGGCGCGCCTTCTAGACCAATTGTCCATGTATTGTCCATAACAATTGGTACGAACCCCCTACACGGGTTGGGCACTGTGGGAGCCTCAACGCTGCCACTTACTATGCTGTTTGCACGGGTTTGTTTCGACGCAGAACATTTGAATCAACAAGCAGGGCTGGGCGGTCCCGATAGTGAAAATCCACCGGGGTCACTCGCCTGGAAGCGACCAGCGCGTTTGGCACGCTGGACTCAATCGATCAAGCACGTGCTTCGGATCCAAGTGGATTCGCAGATTGCTGCGGCAGTAGGTCGTGAAACTGATCGACTTCGGTCGATCCAGCCAGTGCTGTGGTGGAGGAGTTGCCACCGGAAATAACCTGAGCAATCTCGTCGAAGTAACCCGTTCCGACAAAACGCTGGTGCGTGACCGCGCGGTAGCCGAGTTCCTGGGCAGCGAACTCTTCCTGCTGGAGTTTCGAATAGGCGCTCATACCGGTGTTGGCGTATCCGCACGCAAGATGGAACATGGCCATGTTCAGCGAATGGAAGCCAGCGAGCGTAACGAACTGAAACTTGTACCCCATCTTGCCGAGTTCCTGTTGGAAACTGGCGATGGTGACGTCATCGAGCTTTTTCTTCCAGTTAAACGACGGCGAGCAATTGTAGGCCAAAAGTTTGCCGGGAAATTTCGCATGGATGGCATTCGCGAATTTCTTCGCCTCGGCCAGGTCCGGCGTGGAAGTTTCGCACCAAAGCATGTCAGCGTAAGGTGCATAGGCCAGACCCCGGGCGATGGCGGCGTCGATGCCGCCCCGGAATTGGTGGAACCCTTCGGGCGTGCGCACTCCGTAAATGAACTCGCGATCCCGCCGATCTGCATCGGAAAGCAGTAGACCGGCGGAGTTGGCGTCGGTACGCGCGATGAGTATTGTTGGCACGCCACAGACGTCGGCGGCAAGGCGCGCGGCGATAAGTTTTTCGATGAACTCGCGTGTAGGAACAACGACTTTGCCGCCCAGGTGACCGCACTTCTTCGCGGCAGAAAGTTGGTCTTCAAAATGGACCGCGGCGGCGCCCGCTTCGATCATGGATTTCATCAGTTCGTATGCGTTGAGCGAACCGCCAAAGCCGGCTTCAGCGTCGGCGACGATCGGTGCAAGCCAATAAGTGCCTGAGCTTTTTCCTTCGGCGGATTCGATCTGATCGGCCCGCAGGAGAGCGCGATTGATACGCTTGACGAGATTTGGCGCGCTATCGCAAGGATAGAGGCTTTGATCGGGATAGACATCGCCGGCGGTGTTTCCGTCTGCGGCGACTTGCCACCCACTGCCATAGATGGCCTTTAGCCCACCCTGTACCATTTCGATGGCTTGGTTTCCGGTGATGGCGCCCAATGCAGGGACGTAGGGACCGCTGTGCATCAAATTCCAGAGCCTCTCGGCGCCCAAGCGGGCGAGCGTGTACTCGATTTGGATGGAGCCGCGCAAGCGGAGCACATCGGAATAAGAGTATGGGCGCAAAATACCAGCCCACCGGGGATTCGTGGTCCAGTCCGCGTGATTTTGGTTGTGATTGCCATTGGCACCGTTGGTTCCGTTTGTTAACATTCACGTCTCCTTGTGGGTTTCAGTTTCCTGCGACACTATACGAACACCGCCGATGAGCCAGTAGACTTGAGTATCGAATTCCTGTCAAAATGACTAGTCCGAATCGGACCAGTGTTCAAACTGGGCCAGTCAAGCTCTGCTTTGGGGTGGATGAACCTCGATTCTGCGAATGTCATAAGCTCCGACTTCGAGGAAGGTCATGTCTTCTCTCACGAACAAGAGAATCGCAAGGGACCACATGGAGATTCCTGACGAGTTTCTGAAACAACTCAGGGAAGATATTGCCTGGCGCAGAATCGATAACGGCCTCAGGTGTCTTGCTGCCCACAAAGAACTCGTCGAATCGTGCAGGCTGCAACAGAAAAACGCGGCTGTCCTGCTGGGATATTTTGCCCAATGGGTCGACTTGGGGTTTTCAGGCACGGGGCTACTAAAGCGCCTCTTGAGGCGCTTTTGCCGCGTTTGCCCCGAGACGCTCTCTTTGCTGGAATACGCTCACCTGAGTTTGGCCAACGGACTGGTGGCCATGTCAGAAGAGGAATTCGCAAGGGCGACTAAGTGCTTTGAGACTGTCCTCGCGCTGGAAGAAGAAATCAGCGACAAGCAAATGATCTCTATCGCTAATTTCTGGATGGGACGATGCCTGCGGCGCCAAGGGCGTTACGAAGATGCTCTCGCATATGTGGCCAAAGCCCGGGAGCTGGCCTTACGCTTGAAGTATCCCAAAATGGCTGCCGTTATGAGGGTGTTAGAAGGATGGATCGCCTTTCAGCAAGGCCAGCAGGAAGAAGCGGCGAGGATTCTCGGTGAAGCCGAGGAGGTATTGGCGGACACCGACGACTATGTGACCCTCGGAAACATCAGCTCCGCGTATGGCAGAATCGCGCGTCGTCAAGGCAATTACGAGCAAGCGCTTGTGAAGTTCGAGAGAGCGATCGAGCTGTATAACAGACGGGATCCTTACAATCGGAGCCTGGCGAGGTCTTTCGTTAACATCGCATTCGTGAAGAGACTCCTGGCGCTTCAGCTTGGCAATAAGATCGATTCGGAAGCAGCGAAGTTCAGGAAGAAACGGCAGCACACCGCGAAATCCGTTGCCTTACCCAAGCACAGGGAGCGTGAGCAACTCACGCGACTGCGCCAGGAAGCGTTCGTACATCTCGCCAAGGCACGTGAAATCTATGACCGCTACGGCGACCATCGCGGCAAGGGAAACGTTCACGTCACTTTTGGCTATCTAAACCTCGATGACGGAGAACTCGATCGTGGCGCAGATCAAGGAGCTACAGCGTTCCGCCTGGGCGACGAGAAAAAAGACAGCATTCTTAAGTGCCGGGCGCGCATGCTGCAGTCCGCAGTGGAACGTGCGAAGTTCGAAGAACAGATTGAAGGAGGATCGAGCCTTGTCCCATCTTCGCAGCTGGCTTGCGAACTCGCCCGTGAGGCCCTGGAGTCTGCCAAGTACACCCAGAATCGCCGCTTGAAAGCAAAGGCAGACATCGCCTTAGGTTTGGCGCTCTGTTTGGGCTTTCCAGAAGACCTGGAAGCGGCCCAGCAATGTGCGGACGGGGCGGCGGCACTGCTTAAACCCGCACATCAGGATTATGTCTGGAGAGAGCTGCAGGAGCTTAGGCGCAAGCTTCGAGGAGCGGGCAACATCAACGCAACACTCCGGGAATGGTCCCAGGGAATCGTCGGCAACAAAACGTTCCAGCAGGTGAGCGAAGAATTTGCGGCGATTGTGATTCCAAAGATTTGGAGGCGCGAAGGGTGCAAGATAGCGCGGGTGGCGGGGCGATTATCGATCTCGCCAAAAAAGGTTCGCAGGATATTGAGAGATCAGGGACTACTGAGAGGGACCGAGAGCCGGTAAAAGGTCTTATGCGACGCGAGGTATAGGAGCGCTTCCAGCGGAATCGTTCCAACTCGGTCTCTGCCGCTGGAGGGATGAAAGCTCATCGCCCGTTCGGCCAGGGCGGTAATGGTCAGGCTGGGATTGACGCCAAGGTTTGCCGCCACCACCGACCCGTCGCAGATGTACATATTCTTGTAGTTGAAGACGCGGTGGCGAGAATCCACCACGCCATGGCTGGAAGAATCGGCGATCACGCAACCTCCGATGCAGTGTGCTGTGCCCGGAACATCGAAGAGGATCTCCGGAAGCATGCTCATGGCAAAGCCGCCGGTGAGTTGCGCATATCTTTTCGCGAACTCGTTGGCCTTCGGAATGTAGGTCGGCACCTTCTCGCCGCGGCTGACCAGAAACTTCCGGAACGGCCAGAACCAGGGGCGTTGCCAGCGCATCTCGATCTCTCCCTCCAGTGCCTGCATGCAAAGCAGAATCACAAACTCCCGCGCCCATCCCAACGGTTGCAGCACACGCACCGTCTTGAACGGGTGACGGAGCATAGAGACAATAATGTTCTTCAGCCAGAGTGCAATTCGCTGCGGACCGGGGCGGCCATCGGTCAGAATCGTGGTCAAGAACTCCCATCGCGTCGGAGCCCATTGGGTAGCGGACAGCTTCAATGTGGGTGTGCTCGTCGATATAGACGCCGGAACCGATGGCGATGCCCTGCGACACATCCTGGGAATAGCCCGGTGTGCGTGCGCCGATCAGCGATTCGGAATTGGTGCGCACGTGTTGACCCAGTTGGCTGCTGATGGCCGGCAAAGAGCCGTTTTCTTTGAGATGAAAGAGAAGTTCCATCGTGCCCAGCGAAGAGGCGGAGAAGACCACGCCGCGGCAAGTGAACCGCCGAGACTGAGCGGTGAATCCACGCCGTAGACCTGACCGTGCCCACTTCGTAACCGGCGCTGCCATCGCTGGCGCCGCCCAGCGGTTTGACATTTACAACTCTGGTTTCGGGAAAGACTTGCGCTCCGTGTTTTTCCGCCAGGTACAAGTAGTTAAGGTCCAGCGTATTTTTCGCGCCGTAGCGGCAACCCATCATGCAACCGCCGCAGGCAATGCAGGTGGTACGTTCCGGACCTTCTCCACAGAAGAATGGATCAGGGAAGGTCTGATTGCCCGGCTCTCCCTCCGCAGGCTGGAAGATTCCCACCTTCGTGCAGTAGAAAGTATGCCCAGACGCCCGCGGCTTCCGCAGCTTGCTTCAGGAGATGGTCGGCCGGTCCGAGGATTCTATTCTCCGTCACGCCAAGCATCCGCGAGGCGGTATCGTAGTGTTGCGGCATTTCCGCTTTCCAATCGGCCAATCCCATCCATGACCCCGCTCCCCACACTTTCTCAGGCGGACGAAGCAAGGTGCTGGCGTAGGTAATTGATCCACCACCAACCGCGCAGCCATGAAAGATGGTTGCGTGCCTGAAGAACCGCATATTGAAGAAGCCGCGCAGGCCGAGGTTAGGACGCCAAAACCAGCGATGGAGCGACCAACTAGTGCGTGGCAGATTGTCAGGCGTCCAGCGCCGGCCCATTTCCATGACCGCAACTTGTAACCCTTCTCCACCAGTCGATGGGCGGAAACACTGCCGCCGAAACCCGAACCTATGACGATAAAATCGAAATCGAATTGGTTGTTGCTGTTGGCCATGTAGATTCACTTCGCGCACATTGCGATTTGCCCTCGAACCTTTTCCGCAATTACCCACCCAACCCGCAACGCTTCGGCACTCTGGTGTGAATCGAGCCCAAACACTCTTTCGACGCGATCCGCGAAGGCTTGAATGGACTGGTACAAAATTTCGACACGGCCGGCTTGGATATAGATGGGAAGACCCTTGAGTGCGCGGCGAATAGACACTTCGAGAACGCAGCGGCCCAACTCAGTGGCGCAGTGCAGGCGATAGCGGAGCGGGCCTCTGAAATGTATCCGGGCATTCATGCCAAGCACCAATCTCTACGCACAAAGGGAAACTACGTCGGTAACATAATCCGGAATCCGCAAACGAATCGGCGGATTTGGTGGCGGCGAGGCCACTACAGTCCGCACTATGCCGTCCGCATGTTGCCACCAACCGCAGAACATTCGACGGTCAGTGTGGCGGATCTGCATCGGACTCCAATGATGTGAATCGGGTGTGGCATCACGGGGGCTCACGTTTACACTTCGCGTGTCTAGCCGCAAACCCTGGTGCATGGCCTTGAGCGCACTTTCCTTCGCGCTCCAAAGCATAGCCAAGAGTCTCGGGCGATCCGCAACAGCCGCTTCCGCAACGAACGATTGCTCTGCGGTTGTGAAATAATCAGCGACAAAAGCGTCGCTGCGCGATTCGACCATTTCCAGATCGCAACCCAGCTCCACGCCGGGCACCGATACCGCACAGGCCGCAATGCCGGCGCGATGGCTAAGTGAAATAGTGGCGGCCGCCGGTTGGTTGTGGAAATAAGCTTCGGGCGCTCCCGAAGACGCGGAGCGTATTTCTATATTCGCGAGAATCTGTGGATCAGCGGGAATCTTCAAATATAGAAAGTACATGGCAAGGGCATTCTTGGCCGTCCAGCGTCCCAACCGCCAGTCACTTCGCCGTTTGACAAAACGCATCCCGTTTAGCCGGGCGGCCTCGCTCGGGCTCAGCCAATCTTCCGCCGTGGGCAGATCAGCTTCGGCTTGCTCCAACCAGTACACTTCCATCAAGTAGCTCCGGCAGCGGCTAATGCAGCCACCGCTCCAAGTCCGGGCGATACGTCCTCATGCTTCCCGGAATCCGATTGGTTCACTCTGCTTATACCGCGCTCAACTGCCTGGATTAGATAAGGGCGAAGGTTCGCGGGTGGCAAGATGTTATGCAACGCAGCCACTCGGAGGGCTCTTTGAACGTTATGCACGCGGTCATATTCTCCAGCCACTTCGCCCAACTTCTCGGAGTGCACAACTTTGAAGAGTTCGTCCCACTGGATTCGCAAACGATGCTTCTCGACAGTCTCGGCTGTGGCCATGGCCTGGCTGAGCGATTGCAGGCGAGAATCTTTCCGTGCCCGGGATTCGACTTCACCTGCGAAGACAACGGCAGCTGCCGGCGCACCACCAATGACCGAGGCGTAGGTTCCTTCCAAGGCCACCACTTCGAGATTTTCGTTCAGCGCATGTGAGAAGACTACATACGCACCTCCGTGGTAGCGAGAGATCACGCAAAATACCATGGGGCCCTTGAAGTTCACGACAGCCCTGCCAATCTCAGCACCGTACTCGAGTTGCAGCTTGCGCATGGACTCTGGTGAACCATCAAAGCCCGACAGATTAGCCAGGATCACCACTGGCCGGTTGTTGCTAGCGGAGTTGATTGCGCGCGCCACTTTTTTGGAGGCTTGTGGAAAGAGAGTGCCGGCGCACCATTGTTCCGGTCCATCGGCAGGGATAAATCCCAACCGGGACACCGGGCGAGATTCAATGCCGATGAGGCAGACAGGATATCCACCCAGATGTGCGTCCCAGACAACTGCGGTTTCGGCAGACCGCATACCGGGCCAGCGCTCCATTGGAGAATGGTCCTGATCTATAGCAGCCATCATGACGGTACGAATATCAAAGGATTTCTTTCGTCCGGGGTTCGTCGCGTCGGAGAAGATCTCCCCAACATGGGCAAAACCATCCCCACTCGCGTTCCCATGAGGATAAGCTTGAACGTCGCGGTCGACGGGATCGGTCGTCACGGCCTTCCGAGGGAATCGCTCACCCGGGGCTACATACGTGTGCTCATAATGGCGGAAAAGAATATGGCAGGCTTCATCGATGTCCTTGGCCCAGTATTGCCCCTGGCCATTGAGGCCCATGATGCGATCATAACCACCGATCCCTTGATTGTCCTCGGCGGAGACACTGCCTGAATAATCCAATGCGCGCTTGCCTGTGAGCACCATTGCTGAATTTGGAGTCATAACCAGAATACCCCGAGTGTGCATTAGCATGGTGGCTTCGGCGTTCCAGTAGGGTTGCGCACCGACGTTTATTCCGTTAATCACCAGGTTCACTTCCCCGTCCTTTTGCGTGAATTCCACCAGGCGACGCAAGACGCTGGCGATCCAATCCATGTTTTCTACGCCGCTTTCCATCGAGATCTTCGCGCCGGCGGAAATGGGAAACCATTCGAGTGGCACGCCCATTTCTTCCGCAAGATCGAGTGCCGCGAGAATGCGCCTGCACTCCGGTTCAGCGATGGCACCAAGATCTTTGCTCGGATCCCCCATTAACAAGACCCGCGTCATGCCTTCGGGATACCTGACCGTATAGTTCCGGATGACTCCTACGATGATGTTCGATTTGTTTTGACCATAGGGACGATCGACAGAAACCAACTGACCTTCAGCGCTGAGATCGAATTCGACAAAATCACCCGGCGGAAATTCGGCACGCGTGTCTTCCGGTTCCGGTGTAAGCATTTCGATAATTTCGTAAGGGTAGGTCATTCCGCGTTGGCGCATCCGGACGATTTTCTGGTCATACTCCGTCAGCGGCTTGATCGGCAGCAGTTTGGTTGCAGGCCGAAGGGTCAGGAGCAACCCAGCGCCACCCGGCCTCGATATGCGTACCACCATCTCGCGGAGTTCGCCAGTCCCCGGATTTGGAATGCGGGCACGCAGTACTACCTGTTCCAACCCCAGGCCGTCTGTGGCGGGGGCCAGCCTGTGCACAATGTCATGGAATTCATCCAACTTGACACTGAGAGGTGGCCACACGTAAAGGAGAATACGATTCCAGTAGAGGCGCTGCTGGATCGAGCGTCCCGACTGAAACACGCGGATGCCCGCCAGGGCTTCTGCGAACATGCGCTCCAGATGCGGCAATTGCACGATGCGTCCTTCCTCATCACGGACAGGGGTAAGATCTCGGACTTCAGCGAGAGCGAAGAGTCGTTCGTCTTTCGGATTTTCACGAGCGACGGCATGAAAGAGATAGACATCTTCGACGGAGGCCAGTCGTTCAATCTTGAAATTGTTGAGTCGCCAGAGATGCAAGCGTTGACCCATCATGGGGTGGAGTCCGCGGCAAAACTTTTCCTCTTCATACGCAGACTCGGAGAGACGATAGGTGAAATGGAGTATGCCGCCCGTGCCATGGTCGCATCCTGGGCCCGCGACGACCACAACGATGCGTCGGATGGAACGAGGAAAGCCCGTGTGGTTGAGCGTCGAGCAGACTTCCCGCTGGGTGGCTTCCGGATCGCCTAATGGTTCGGAATGCCAAACGTAAAAATCGATGACGATTTCGTGGCCGGCAGGCACGTCCTCTATCAGCGGAAAGATAGCCTGCGCCGCCTGAGACATTCGCGAAGATTCAGTTTGGATGGTAAAAAGATGAAGTCGCTTTCCGTCCTCATCGTATTCGGTTGAGATGCAGAGCTGTCCGTTGACCAGAACGGAGCGGAGATCCGCAAGCATTTCATTGCGATAATACCTTCTAGTGAGTACTTCTAGCATCAGTTGACGCATGGCGAAATCGGCGTTGGCGAACCGGCCGGCGGTCAGACTAACCAGTGGCTGAGGACATTCGACGAGGGCGCGAATTCTTTCATGGCGGTCCTCGGCTTCCGGATAGGCCGCGAGATAGGCAAGGTTTTGTTCCGCCTGCGCGTAGACCTGCCTTCGTGCTCGATCAAACATCGGCTGATCGAACCAGCGGTAGCGCACTTCCCGCGCCAGATCGCTGATGGCAGGGTAAAGTCCACGGGTCATGGAGATCAGCCGATCGAGCAAAGTCCTGAAGTATTCTTCCGCGGGTGTCGTCAAGGTATCGATATGACTTAGGCGCCGTTCGAGCACGCCCAGAATGAGGGGAATTTGACGCTCCACACGTTGGTGCGATTTATAGATCCAAAGCAAACTCTCTTCCAGCCTGACCGAACGATCTAATGTGCTGACACCATAATGAGCCAATGCCTGGCGGAGCGCTTCGATGAACCCGGGGGGGAGTCCCTCGCCGCACGTATCGATCATGCGTAAATAGGAAAACAGGTAAGCTTCCGAGCTAGGCACTTCAGCAGTGGTTGGACTGTCTATCTCTGGTTCGCGGTGGAACAGGTAGCCAATGTCCACGAAGATCTGGAGAATTTCATCCTCACAGTGTCTTAATTCCTGCGCATCGCCAGAAGCTTCACGATTCCGGTTCCATTCTGCAAGCAATCGCCCGGCATGTGGAGGATCGACATCAAAGCCCAGCATGAGTTGGCGGAGTTCTTTAAGATTCTGGTGGCAACGGACATAACTGTCCTCCGACATTTCCTGGAAGACCCATGAGGCGCCCAATGTCACACGCTCCGCGGACACGACAGGTTCCTCGTCACCGACACGTTCGATCTGCACGAGCGGGACTCCAGTGTCCACTTGCACGTTGGGAATCGTCATGACCTGCCGGACTTTTCCAGAGAATGGAGCAACGACCTGCATCTCCATTTTCATGGCCTCCAGCACAGCTAGGCGTTCCCCGGCAGAAACTGTCTGTCCGGGCTTCACGGCAATGGAAACCACTACCGCCGGCGCAGGCGCGCGCACCACACCACCGTCATCGCGATTAATCCGGTGCGAGACACCGTCGACTTCGATGAGAAAACTGAGGCTTTGAACTACGGAGACGAGGTTAAACCGCTGCCCAAAGCAGGTGAGGGAATACTCGAACTGACCGAGGCGACTAACTTGCACATCGACGCGAGACCCATCCGCCTCTACCCGGTAGTGATGGGTACCAAGACGATAAACCTTGAGTGAGTAGTTGTTTCCTCGATAACGCAGTGCCACAGTCTCGCCAACTTCACTTCGAACTTGGGGCCGCCCGCGCACCGCTGTAGCATAAAATTGCGCCTGTTCTACGGCCATGCGAGCGTCATAGGTTGCGATAGCGGCTTGCAGCAAAGCGACATCGGCAAATCGTCTGGAGAGATGTTCGTTGCTTGCCACCAGACGTTCCGTCCATCCAACATCTACGTTCCCGTCCTGAACTTCGGGGCGGTTGAGCAATTCGAGAAGAAACGATTTGTTGCTTGCGCCGCCCTTGATGACCACAATGCTTTCGCGTAATGCCCTCTGAAGTCGAGAGAGCGCTTCTTTTCGAGTCTGACCATAGCCGATGATCTTAGCGATCATGGAGTCAAAGTCCGCGGGGATGGAGTCGCCTTCCGCTACCCCAGCATCAACACGCACGCCAGGGCCCGAAAGATTCCTAAACCGCTCAATCGTGCCGGGTGCTGGTGCAAAACCGTTGTCCGGATCTTCGGCATTCAACCGCAACTCGATGGCGTGACCAGTTGTGCGCGGCGGATCGCCTTCCAGCCGGCCGCCGCGGGCAATATGAATCTGCAGCTTGACGAGATCGACGCCCGTGGTGCATTCCGTGACCGGGTGCTCGACTTGCAGGCGAGTATTCATCTCCATGAACAAGAAGCGACGGCTTTCCGGATCGAACAAGAATTCCACGGTTCCAGCGTTTTGGTATCCAGCCAGCCGACACAGACGCACCGCAGCTTCGCGCAGCGATTGGTCCTGCTCCGGAGACAGCATTGGCGGAGGAGCCTCCTCGAGTATTTTCTGATTGCGCCGCTGGATGGTGCAATCACGCACGCCGACGGCCCAGGTAGTCCCCGAAAGGTCGGCGATGATTTGCACCTCGAGGTGGCGGGCACTCGGAATGAGCCGCTCCAGGAAAACAGTGGCATTCCCGAACGCCTTGTGTGCTTCGGCGCGAGCTCTCTCAAAGGCTTCGGGGAGTTGGCATGGCGAGTTCACACGTCGAATGCCGTGGCCACCGCCGCCGGCGGTGGCCTTGATGAGAAGGGGATAGCCGAGGTTCTCGGCGTGGCGTACGGCATCGTTAAGCGTTTCGACTGGGCCGCCACTCCAATGCGCGACTGGTATTTGCGCTTCTTCGGCTAAGCGTTTCGAGGAGATCTTGTCGCCTAGACGGCGCATCACATCACCATCCGGGCCAATGAACACGATGCCCATGTCGCGGCAAAGGTCAGCAAACTGGGCGTGTTCCGCCACGAAACCCCAGCCTACCCAAACGGCGTCCGCGCGCGCGACTCTTAGGGCCCGTTGAAGTTGGTCAAGATCGACGTAACTACTCTTCAGCTGCTGAGTATTCGCGTCGATGATTTGTGCAGCACCGAGGTACACGGCCTCATCTGCTTCACGAACAAACATAGCATTACGGTCGGGCTCGGTGAAAAATGCAATCGTACGCAGCGAAGTACGATGTTCATAATTGAATTCACGTGCCGCGTGGATGAAGCGCATGGCAGCCTCGCCGCGATTTACAATGGCCACGCGTTTAAATTCGTTTTGCATAGAGCCTCAAATTGACCGCGATCACCGGAGCAAGGTTTGGTTCTCACACTGCGATGGCATGCAGAGCCTTCAATGGTTCTGAGTCGACTAAGTCAGGAAGCGCTATAGTGCTGTAGCCTGTCAGTTGCAAGTAGTGGTTTCCGACCGCATCCACAATATCTGCTTCGAAAGTTTCTTGATCAGGTTTAGGAGTAACTACGGCATATAAACCGCCGACGCCCGGATCGGGCGTGCGTAACAAGCTGACTTGACGAATGTGCTGTGGCAAACCCATGCGGCCCAGCGTATCCATCTCCCAGAGTCCGGCAGTTTGGAAACAAAGCTCGATCAGCCGCGGAACCATGAGAGTCAGTTTCTCGGCGGGGAAATGATTGTTCGGCAAACGCTCATTCATCCGGCCGACCATGCGATCTCCATCACGCCACGCCCGCTCCAAAACCTGGTACGCGGGCCCGTGGAAGTACAGACGATAGATGTCGGCGGCTTCGATAATGTGTCCTTCTGGCAGGCCCAGAGCTGGCACGGTCACCGCTTTGAGCATCTGTTTTGTGAGCCTTACCCTGGCGGTGAAGTGCGTCGTAACCTGAGGCTCGATTTGATTAGGAAGTGACCGGCGGCCAGTCAAGCGGCAGTCTGCCAATAAGCAATCGGGCTGCGGATAGATAGCTGCCTCGACACTAATCGTGCGCGGTTCGTGCCGATAGAACTTGAAGGGCGTCAGGAAATTCACGTCTTCGATCGCGGCGACATGCCAGCCCGGAAGCAGGAATAGCGCAGCTTCGGCAAACGCCTCGATGCCCATGACCCCAGGCAGCACGGGGGTGCCGCCGATTTGATGATCGTGCAGGAACGGTTGAACGGCTGGGTCTAGCGTGCATTCGATGGTAAGACCCCGCCGCAGACTCATCCTGGCGGTTTGCCGATCATCGGTCCTTGCGCCGGTGATCCCTGCCACGCTGCTGACGCTGAAGAATCCAGTCCCCCGGTGACGTCCCAATCGTTCAGCAGAACGCCTAGACGCTGAGCGACGACAATCTCGCCATGTGTACCGCCGGTTGTGAGCTCGCGGCGAATCAGAGGAATCCCTGCTTCCGGTGGCAACATATCGATTCCTGCCAGTTCCATCATTTTGGGGATGGAACCGCGTGTGGCCATTCCGATACCTCCCCACGCCGTCCAATCGATGACGATGCCGCGTGTTTCTGGACGGGTCGTGCGGAAGTTCGATGTGATCTTGCCCAGCAGTTCGTTGGCCGAGCTGTAATCGGTTTGTCCGGCGTTGCCGAAGCGCGCCGGCAATCGAGCTGAACGCTACTGTTGCTCCGAGGGGCATGTCGCCAATAGCATGCAGAAGATTGAACCAGCCGTCACTTTTGACGTCAAAGACAAGGTCGAACTCACGCGCGTCCTTATCGGGAAGGAAGTGACTGCGCTCTGTACCGGCGGCATGCAGTAGCACGTCGATCCGCCCACTGCGTTCGCGCACCTGATCGATGATTTTGGCTACAGCGTCTGCGTCCGTGAGGTTCACGCTGAAGTAATGTGCTATACCGCCGGCGGCTCGTACCGCTGCGATCGCGCTGTATGCTGCTTGCGCTCGCTCCAAAGCTGCCAGTTCCTTTTCCACGAGGGCAGGTGTGGCACGTTCGCCACGCGATTGGATGCGAGCGAACAAGTCGCGCTTGAGGCCATCCTTATCAGTGACGAAGCGCTTGAAATCGGGATTCTGCGGATCCGGCTCGGGCACGAGATCGAGCAGGTAGAACGTGCCTCCGGAGGCCGTCGCCAAATCGGCGGTGATGGCTGATACGATACTTCCGGCCGCGCCGGTGACAAGAAAGACTGTGTTGCTGTCCAAAGTTAGAGCGGGTTTGCCATCGGCGGCGGGTTGCTCCTGCAAACCCACGGTCCACCGCAGCCCTTCCTTGTAACCAATTTCGACTGCGCCGGGATCGCGCAGGGTTTCCTCAATCAAGATATCAGCGACCTCTGAGGGCTTTGGTTCCACTTCGAAGTCGACCGCCTTGACCATAGCGTCCGCACGCTCGCGCTTGTACGTCTTGGTGAAGCCCACGACAGCACCACCTAATGGCGCTGTTGCTCCGGCTTCATCGTAGCCATGCTGTCCGCCTAGTCGAGTCGCCGACACCAGGAACGTGACGGACGCCGCAATCTGTTCGTACAGAATGCGCATGGTGGTATACAGCAATTTGACGCGCACCCGAAGAGCTTCATGCCAGGTGGCGAGGTCCATATTCCCGAGGTCCCCTTCGTTGTCCAACGCGGGCAGCCAATACACTCCGTGCACGGGACCCGCGGCGATCCAGCCCTTCAAGCAGTTGGCCAACTCGCCCGCATCCGGCTTATCTTCGATGCGAAGAACTTCTGCGCCCATCGTACGTAACCGTTTCGCCAGAACATCTGCTACTCCAGATTTGTCCGGCATGATAATCACTCGGCGACCGGCCCCCAGCGTCACACCAGTGGGCTTGCAGAGAGCAAGCGGTGGCCGCAAGTTGGGTACAGGTACGCGTCGTGGAATTCGATTGGTGGCGTCGAAACTGGCAGGGATAGAACGCGCGACACTCATCGGCTTGTCATTCGAGGATAAGGACACCGCTGACTGTTCCGGTAGCGAGTACCTGTCTCACTTGCGCAACGGAAGAGGTTGAAACGGGCGCATTTCCTGAGCTTGGCTGTCTATCGTGAGCGAACTTGATCACATGGGCCAGGGTTGGGAATTCGCGCAGCTTGAGATTCTCATCGCGCGGAATGTTGTAGCCGCTCGGATGGCCGCGAACATTTCCGCCTGTTTGACGGTGTCGACGCCGAGGTCCGCTTCGAGATCGAGATCCAGATCCAACATGTCTTTGGGATAGCCAGTCTTCTCGGCCACGATGTCGAGGACTTTTCCTTGATCGTGTCAATGGCGTCATCCGTGGCCTTGCGGCCGGGACGAGCGGCTGGCGCGGGTGCAGACGGCTGTGCTGATCGGCGACGATGGGGTTGCCGACAGGCACGGCAGACAGTCGGGACGCTTCTCATACACGAAACGGATGACGTGCGCCAAGGTCGGGTAGTCGCGCAGCTTGCGGTTCTCGTCGCGTGGAATGCTGTAGATCTCGCGGATGGCCGCGAACATTTCCGCCTGTTTCACGGTGTCGACGCCGAGGTCCGCTTCGAGATCGAGATCCAGGTCCAGCATGTCTTTCGGATAGCCAGTCTTCTCCACCACCAGAGCCAGAATGCGCTCCTTCACGGGATCGCCAGCGATGACTTGCGCAGGCGCCGCAGCGAGCACCGGTTTCTCAGCGATCGACGTTAGCTTCCTGTGAGCGCGTTGTGCTTCTTCCTTTGCGACCGCCAGCGCTGTAGCCAGATCCGGCCGCTTCTCATACACGAAACGGATGACGTGCGCCAAGGTTGGGTAGTCGCGCAGCTTGCGGTTCTCGTCGCGCGGAATGTTGTAAGACCTCGCGGATGGCGGCAAACATCTCCGCCTGCTTCACTGTGTCCACGCCCGAGATCCGCTTCGAGATCGAGATCCAGATCCAGCATGTCCACGCGGATAACCGGTCTTCTCGGCCACCAGAGTCAGAATCTTCTCTTTCACGGGATCGCCTTCGACCGTGCGATGTTGGACGGGGCGGAAGGCACGGGTAGCTAGGCACGGCTTGAACTTTTGGCTGTCAGGCTCGGCGACCGCGATCAGCGGTGCCGCACCGGTCTTGTGTCATGACTGGCGTCGGCGGCGGTGCTTGCAGTGCGCGGCGCTGGCACCGCGTTTCGGCGTTGCTGGCACGTGCACGATCCTGAGCGGTCTCGGCAACCCGCGCTGCTGACGCTTGATCGCGCACGCGCAGCGTGCGATGAACCACTTCCAGATCGGCGGACCGGATGGCCCGCGATCCGGCTGAGCCACGCATTCCAGGCGGGGGTGATCGGCAATGCGGTAGGCATAACCCAGAGCATTGGGGCTTGGACGAACCCCGTCTTTTGTCGTCACCCAGTGCAGCAGCGTCATGCTGATCTGCGAACCGAACCCGGCTCCCAGGCGCAATGCGTACTCGACGGGATAGGCGCCGCCTTTCGACAAGTTCAACTGTCCCAGCTCAGGATCAACTTCCTTGAAATTGGCCACGGGCGGCACGCACCCGGTTTCCAGTGCCTTCACTGCCACGACATCTTCGATGCCCGCGCCCATGGCATGACCGGTGAAGCCCTTGGTGTTGGCGATCACGATTCGATCCGCGACTGTCGCCGAAGACGTGACGCAGCGCGTGGATCTCCGCCGACGCGCTGCCGCCGCGTGCGGGGGTGTAAGTTTCGTGGGAAACGAAAACTGTCTGCGGCGCGATCTGCTGACGCGAATGCCGCTGCGGGCTTCCGCCTTGGCCACCAGGTCTTCCATCATCTGGCCGATGTGCTGCACGTCGAGGCGAGTGCCGTGAAAAGCGCTGTTGGCGGTTACCGTGCTCAATACTTCGCAGATGGGCTGGATTCCGCGTTCGCGGGCAGCCTCCGCGCTCTCCACCACAAGTGCGGCAGCGCCCATGCCGATGATCATGCCGTGCCGGCGGCGGTCGAAGGGAATAGCGGCCTCTGCGACCACTTCGTCGGTGGCCGCGGCTCCGCTGGCCAGAAAGCCGGCGCCCATCCAATCGATCAGATGGTCGGAAGTAATATCGTCGGCCGAGACGACGATCACGCGGCGGCACCGTCCGGCGCGGATCCAGTCCTCCGCCAGCGCCACCGCCTGGGTGGTGCTCGCGCAGGCGGAGTTGATCGGCGTGTTGGGACCACGCGCGCCGATGAATTCGGCAAATTGCGAATGCCCCATCGGCAAGACCCGGAACAGGAAACGCCGGTCGAAGACATACGGTTCTTTCTCGATGGCGGCGCGCAACTCGTCGATGCGCCGGTCAATCTCCTGCACCAGGGTGGAATGGCCATTCGCTTCTGACCGCGCGGGCCAGCAGGCTCTCGAGCGTGGCCAACTGCTCGCGGCGGGCGTGGTCCGCGTAATAGCGCGACATCTCATCGGCGAAGGAATCCAGCCCGGGGAAGGCGGAAGCAAAAATCACACCCGTATCGTCACGCAGAGCGTCGGGCAGTCCCCAGCGGTCCGGCAATTGCGTGCCTTTGGTGGTGGTCTTATAGCGCATGACCAGCGGAATGCCGGCGTCGCGCAATGCGTCGAGGCCCACGGCGATCGCCAGTTGAGTGACGCGGTCGAGGGCGGCGACGCGGTCGGCGGAAACGCCGAATTCAGCTTTCCAGATCGAATGCGCCGCCGCGGCCCGCCAGCTTGATGACGTCCGCGACATCAGTGATGGTCTCAAACCTGGCTCGCCGTTCTCGCTCTTCACCAGGCGCGTGATGTGTTTGTCGAGCATGGCGCGCCGGAAGCGCGCGGGAATCGAATCGATGAACTGATCGCCCCGCAGAATGCGGCCGATGTTGGCATCATCGAAGATGTGCTCGGTTCCGGGCAGGCCCAACGCCGCGCCGGTAATGACCACCGGGTGCGGTAGTGCGTAGCGTTATTCTGGCCGTGGTAGATCTCCTAGCCGCGATCGAGAACATCGGCGAACAAACGGCCGAGTTCGTCGTAGTGATCGCCGTTCGACGGCGCGGCTGGTGCAGGACGGAGCCTGCTGACGGACAGCCGCCACCGGGATTGGTTTAGTGGTTTCCGGCGGCTGAGAAGACACGCAGGCGCGCTGTAACGGCGGGCTCGCGCAGCCTTCCGCGGTCCCGCGGCCCAGTCCCGCCGCATAGAGGCCGCACAGCGCCTGGTTGAAGGCGACGATATCGCCAACTTTCGGATGATTGGTGAACAAGCGAAACCACGTCGCCGTGGCCGCCGAGCACATCCTCGGCAAATCCCTGCAGCGCCTTCTTCGGTCCCACTTCAACAAACATGCGCGCGCCGGCCTCGTACAGCGTGCGCAGGCCCTTAACGAATTGCACCGGAGCAGCGACCTGCTGCGTGAGAATGTCCAGCATCTGCGGCACGACGTCCGGCCCCATGGGATAAAACTCGCCGTTGGTGTTGGCGACGATCGGCAAACGTGGCGATTGCAGATGCAGGCGCTCCAGAACTTGCCGCAGCGGCTTGCTGGCCGCGGCCACAATCGAGGTGTGGAAGGCGTGGCTGACCGGTAACGGAGCCACGTCGTAGCCAGCTTTCTGAAACGCTTCCATGGCTTGCTCGACGGCTTTGCTGGCGCCGCCGATGACCGCCTGATGGTTGCTGTTGACGTTGGCGATCACGACGTTCCCGTTGATGGTCTTCAGGATTCGCTCGATTTCTTCCAGCGGAGCAAACACCGCGGCCATGCGGCCGTTGTCTTCCATCGCGACGTGGGTCATTCCGCGGCCGCGAGCGCTGACCGCTTCGAGCGAGTCAGCAAAGGGGAGGGCGCCGGCCGCGACCAACGCTCCGTATTCGCCCAGGCTGTGCCCCATGGTGAAGTCGGGCTCGATGCCGTAAGCGGCCAGAAGCCGGGTCAGCGCGAGATCGGTTGCCAGCACGGCTGGCTGAGTAATCGCGGTCTGGCGCAGATCGTCTTCCGCCTTGGCGACCGCGTTCGCGTCGGCTTGGTCGACGAAGATGAACTCGCTGAGCGGCTTGCCGAGCAAAGGCGTCATCACGCGATCGGCTTCGGCAAAAGTTTCGGCCACAATCGGCTCGGTTGCGCGCAGCGGCTTGCAGCATGTTCACGTACTGCGAACCTTGGCCGGTGTACAGGAACGCAACCTTGGGAGCGGGACCGTGACCGCGGAAGATGCCTTGCGCGCGCAGGGCTTTCCACATTGCCGGCTGATTGGCCGCCAGCGCTTTGAGTGCGTTGCCTGCTTTGTCCGCCAGTTCGGTGGCGTTGCGCATAGTCGATGGCCACGCGTTCGGGTGCGCGCAGGTCGGATTCAGCCGGGGCAGCCGGCGCCGGTGCACGGCCCGCTTTGGCGTCCTTCTCTACCGCGCGCAAACGCTCGACGAGCGCGGCTTCGGAAGCGGCGCCGATGACCAGCGCGCCGCGCAACGGAGCCTTGTACTGAGAAGAGTTAAAATTGGCGGAAGCATCTTTACGATTCATCATTGGACTGGCTGGCTCTTTCACTTGCGGCGGCATCTCACTGACCGCCACCGACCGCTTGCCGTTTCCGTTCAGCCGGCGGGGAATGTATTCTTCGAGCACGGCGTGGAAATTAGTGCCGCCAAAACCAAAAGCGCTCAAACCGGCGCGCCGCACGCCATCTGGCGGCATCGTCCACGGTTTCAGTTCGGTATTGACGTAAAGCGGAGAGTGGGCAAAATCGATGTCCGGATTGGGATGCTCGCAATGCACGCTGGGCGGCAAGCACCTTGTCCCGAAGCGCCAGGACAGTCTTTAACAGACCGGCAGCGCCGGCCGCTCCTTTGAGATGCCCGAAGTTCGACTTGACGGAGCCGAGCGCCACTGAGTGCGAGGGGAGGTGAAAACTGCTGAGCACGTCGATCATGCTCTGCACTTCGACGACGTCGCCCACGCGCGTCGATGTGCCATGACCCTCGATCAAAGTCGCGGTAGCGGGCGATAATCCGGCATTCTCCCAGGCGCGCTCGATGGCCAATTTCTGGCCGATCGGGTTGGGCGCGGTGATGCCCTTTCCCTTGCCGTCGCTCGATCCGCCCATGCCGCGCAGCACGGCGTAGATCTTGTCCCCATCGCGCTCGGCATCGGCCAGACGCTTGAGCAAAAAGATCGCGGCGCCTTCGCCCATGACGAAGCCGTCGGCCCCCTCGGCGTAGGGACGAGTTCCGGTGCGCCGAGAGCGCGCCGATCTTGCAGAACTTGACGAAGGTCGAGGCGCCCATGTTGCGGTCAATGCCGCCGCTGACCGCCACGTCGAAATCGTGTTCAACCAGTCCTTCGGCCGCGGAGCTGATCGCTGCCATCGCCGAGGCGCAGGCGGCGTCACAAACGTAGTTGGGACCGTGAAAGTTGAAAATGTTGGCAATGCGGCCGGCGATGCAGTTGGCCAATTCGCCGGGCATGCTGTCTTCCGTAATTTCAGGCAGGCGTTTTCCCATCCGGTCGTGCAATTCGCGGGTGATCTCGCGGCGACACCGCTTCCGGCAGCGCGGCGAAACTGGCAGTTTCTGCCAGTTCATGTGCGTATTCAGGAAAGAGCACGCGCAACACGGTGAAATAGTGTTTTTCCCCCCCCATGGCATTGCCCAGGATCACCGCCGTACGATCGGTGTCCAGCGGACCGCTTGGGATAGCCGTAGTCTTCCAGCGCTTCGCGGGTGCAGGCGATGGCCCATTTTTGCGACCCATCCATGGCATCGGCGACGCGCGGCGGGATCGGCAAATGCCACTTCATTGGGTCCCACACATGCTCGCGCACCCAGCCGCCGATCTTGGAGTAAGTCTTGTCCGGGGCGCTGTGATCGGGATCGTAATAAAGCGCCGGGTCCCAACGGTCGGGCGTGACCTCGCTGATGCTGTAACGGCCGTCCTTCACGTTTTTCCAGAAAGTGGCGACGTTCGGGGCATCGGGTAGGACGGCTCCCGCTCCTACGATCGCAATAGCTCGATAAGAAGTGTTTTCCATGACGAGACTCCTGCATAAGAAGGATGTGGATCGATAAACGCTACGCGGCCAGTTCCGTGCGCTTGGCCGCGCGGCCGTACAGTACGTCTGCTACGTAATCCATATCCGCAATCAGGCCCGACTGCGCGCGGTGAATGGCGGGCAATCCCAAACTTGTTTCAAACCCGGCCATTTCGGCATCGCTGACGCCGCCGGCTCCGACAACCCAGCGCAAACCTTCTTCGGCCACCTTGAGCGCAGCGTCGCGCGCAAAGATGCGGCTGATCGCCGCCAGCGCAGTCGCATCGAAGCGGCGGTTGGCTTTTTCGTTGAGCTTGCCTTCCGCCAAAAGCGCGGCGCGGCGAGACAAACTGCCCGCGCACTCGGCATAAGCGATCAACTCGCCCAGGCGCAGAAGAATATGCTGATAGCGGGTCAGGCGCGCCACTCGCGCTTTCTCCATCACCTCGGCCAAGGCGTGGAAAGCCAGTGCCGCAATATCCGCGCCCACGCTCGGCTGGCGGGCGTGCAACGCTTCGAATTCCCGCGCTCTGCTCGTGATAGTGCTGCCCGCGCGTTTTCAGATGAGACTGCCAGCGGTCGCGGCTGATGGTCATCTCCATGATCTCGGAGGTGCCTTCGTAAATCGTGGTGATGCGAACGTCGCGGCTGATTTTCTCCACCATGTATTCGTGCGTGTAACCGTAGCCGCCGAGCGCCTGGATGCTGGCCTCGGCAGCGGCATTGCCGGCTTCGGTTGCCATGTACTTCGCGATGGCGCCCTCAGTGTTCAAGCTGCCTTCGGCACCGGCGTCGATGCGCTCCGCGGTTTCTTCGATGTAAGCGCGAGCAGCCTCAAGGCGCACCACGTGCGGCACGATCAGCTTGTGCGTGTATCCCTGCTTTTCCGAGAGCGGCGCCCCGGCCTGGATGCGCTTGGTGGAGTAAGGAATTGCTCGATCGAGCGCAGCCCATCCGGCACCCAGACCGAATGCCGCTACCATCAGGCGCGTGTAGCCGAACACGGCTTGCGCCTGATTCAACCCCTGACCTTCGACGCCTCCGATGAGCCGGTCGACGTCGACATAGACGTCGTTGAACGCAAGGGCCGCCGTGTTGCTGAGACGGATACCGTGCTTATCTTCCGGCTCGTCGTGGGTGAAACCCTTCGCGCCTTTTTCGACGATGAACCAGCTCGGACCGCCGGGCGTATTGGCCAAAACCGTATAGGCATCGGCGATTCCGCCGTTACTGATCCACTGTTTGTTCCCATTGATCTTGTAGCCGACGACGCGGCCGTCCTTGCTGACGGGGTCCGCCGTAGTGCGAAGCGCCCCCAAATCGCTGCCGGCTTCGGGCTCTGTGGCGCCGTAGGCAAACAACAATCCCTCTTCGGCGATACGAGTCAACCACATTTTCTTTTGCTCCGGAGTGGCGCCGACGGTGATCGGATCGCTGCCCAGAAACGTGGCCAGCACGGCCGTAGCAACGCCCAGATCGATGCGCGCCATCTCTTCGCAAACGCAATACACATCGAAAGCGCCGCCGCCGATGCCCCCGAACTCTTCGGGGATGAACAGAAGTTGAATGCCCAATTTGTCCGGGCTGCACATATGGCGGACGACATCGAGCGGACATTCGTCGCGTTCATCGAGCTCCCGGAGCACCTCGTCCGGCAGACGTTTCTTGGCGAAGTCTTTGAGCGATTTCAGACTCAGCTTCAGTGTTTTATTTGCGATCATTGGCCTCGCCTCACTTTGCTGCAACGTTGCGCATTTCGCGGACTCTGTTGGTCAATTCCGGCAAGAACTCCAGGATGTCGTCGACAATTCCGACATCCGCCACCTGGAAGATCGGAGCCTTCGGATTCTTGTTAATGGCGATCAGGAACGGGCTGCCTTTGATGCCAGCCAGATGCTGGAACGCGCCACTGATGCCGCATGCCAGATAGACCTTGGGCTTCACGGTTTTTCCGGATGAGCCCACCTGGCGCGATTTCTCCATCCACTTGGCGTCGACCACGGGTCTCGAGCAGCTCACCGCCGCACCCATGGCGTCGGCCAGTTCCTGCGCGATGGCGACATTGTCTTTTTCCTGGATGCCACGGCCGATAGAAACCAGGACGTTGTACTTGGTGATATCCACATCACCGGCTTCAGCGACGATCGTTTCCAGATAACGCCGGCCGGCGGCCAGGGAGCCGACTTCACCTGATTTGTCGACAATGACGCAGCGTCCCACCGTGACGTCTTCGGCCTTGAATGCGCCCGGACGTATAGTGAAAACCGCGCCCGATGAAATGTCGCACCGAACGTGAGCGCTCACTTGCCCGCCAAATTCCTGGCGAACTACTTTGAGTTCGGAACCTTCCATCCCATCGATCTCCAGCACGTCGGAGACGAAAGCCGCATTCAACTTGATGGAAAGGCCCGGCGCCAGATCGATTCCGAAATGCTCGTGAGCAACCAACACAATGCTGTTGCTCGGCACGACCTTTAGCAGGGCTTTGCGGACCAATTCCGCATTGGGGTAAGACAGAGCTTCGTGTGCAGATTTTCCATATCTGCGGATAGGAAGCACCGAGGGAACTGCACGCGGCATCGAGGCTCTGCCCCCAACCCGTGAGAATGGCCGTCGGCGAAGCAGCGGGATCGATCTTGCGCGCTGCGGCCGCCAGTTCGAACGCGGAATCGTCGACGATTCCACCTTTGTGCGCGATGTAAGCGAAGATGCGAGCCATTATTTCAACCCTCCTTTGGCTGCCACCAACTCCAGAACTTTGTCGATGTTTTCTTCCCGGCTGCCGTGCAGAATTTCTGCGCCCTTGCCCAGCGAGGGGACGAAGTAGTCCACTCGTTTCACTTTCGCCGCAGCATCTCCCACGGTGTTGGGGCCAATTCCCAATTCCGATGCGCCGAAAGTTGGGATGGGGACCGAGGCCACCTGCCGGATGCCTCGCATGCCGACATAACGCGGTTCATTGATGCCGGTCTGAATCGAGAGCACGCAAGGCAGATCAATCTCATTCATTTCCTTGTTGCCGCCTTCGATTTCGCGGCTGATTTTCAGCTTTCGGCCTTCGAGCACCTCGATGGAATTGACCAGCGAAGCGAACGGATAGTCGAGCAGCGCCGCCAGCATTCCGCCGACCTGGGCGCCGCCGTCCTCGGCCTGAACCCCGGTCAAAATCAGGTCGTACTGTCCCTTCTGGACGAAGGCTTTCAGGATGGTGGCGATGCCCCTGCCGTCCGATCCGCTGAAGGCTTCGTCCGTGATCAACACGCCATGGTTCGCGCCCATGGCCATTTCCCGGCGCAGGACTTCTTCGTCATCTTCGCCACCAACCGTGGCGACGGTGACGTTTCCACCGACTCTGGCGACGATCTGCAGGGCCTCTTCGACCGCATAGTTGTCCGGTTCGTTGATCGAATAGACCAACTCGTCGCGCTCGATATCGTTTCCGCGCGCTGTTGAGTTCAATCTCGTTTTCCGAAGTGTCGGGCACCCTTCTTACGCAAACTAGAATTTCCACGTTCACCTCCATGAATGACGCCTAAGTCCAGGTCATTCGAGAATCGTGGACGAAGCCGTCACGCATTCCTGGATTTCAGCAGCTTGCTCTTCCTTCAAATCGGGGCACGAACGCGCGATTTGCTTGTCCACCAGTTCCGCCAGGTCGATGGCGGTCATCTTTCCTTCCATCCCCGCGACCTTGATCGCATCTTCTATATTCACCATGCAGAACGGACAGGCCGTCACGATCACGTTGGCTCCGGCCTCCGCGGCCATCTGCACTCGCTTCACGCCCATTCGCTGCTCTTCTTTCGGCTCGTAGAACAGCATCAGTCCGCCGCCACCGCAGCAGAACGAGCGGTCACGGGATCGGCTCATCTCGACTCTCTTCAACCCTGGAATCGCATCCAGCACATCGCGAGGATCGTCGTAAATCTGGTTGTGCCGACCCAGATAGCAGGGATCGTGGTAGACGTAGACGTCGTTTTTGTTCTCTACCGGATTGAACTTGATCTTGCCGGCTTTTACTTCTCTGGCAATCACCTGGCTGATGTGCTCCACCGGCGGCACATCCTTATAGTCGTGTTTCAGCGCGTTGTAGGCGTGCGGGTCAGCAGTGACGATCCGCCGGACTCCGGACGCCTTGATGGCCTCCACGTTGTGGTCGCGCAAGGCCATGAAAAGCGTCTCTTCGCCGAACCGCCGAACTTCATGGCCGCTATCTCTTTCCGCCGCGCCCAGGATTCCGAAATTCTCTCCGACATGATCGAGGATCTTGGCCGTCGCCCGCCCGATCGACTGCATCCGGTCGTCGTAGGAAGTGATGCTGTCGACAAAATACAGAGTGTCCGCGCCATTGTGATGGTCAAGGGTTTTGACTCGGCAGGTTTGCTGGAATTCTTGGCGTTTGCCCAGTCGGCTCTTTTCTTTTCCATCTTGCCGTAGGGATTGCCACGGCTCTCCAGCGCCTTCAGCGGCTTTTGCAGGGACTGGGGCACATTCCCGTCATCGACCATGCCCCGCCGCAGATCGACGATCTTGTCGATGTACTCCACCAGCAACGGGCATTCCGCTTCGCAAGCGCCGCAAGTCGTACAGGACCAGATTTCGTCTTCGGAATAGATGCTGCCGACTCAACGGCGTGCCATTGTCCGCGCGTGCCCAGACATCGGGTAGTGCTGGAAGCTGTAGTCTCTCGCCTTGATGGTGAGGAATCGCGGCGACAACGGCCTTCCCACGGCATTGGCCGGGCAATTGTCGGAGCACCGCCCGCAGTCGGCACAGGAATAGAAATCGAGCATGTGCTTCCAGGTGAAGTCTTCGAACGTCTTTACGCCGAAGGATTTCACCTGATCCAGATGCTCATCGCTGACGCCCCATCTGCACCGGCTTCAGAATCCCCCGATCCAACTTTGCGAAGTAAATATTGAAGAGGGAGGTTTCCACGTGGAACTGGATTCCAAAGGGCCGATAGCAGAGCAAGAAATAAAAAGTCAGTTCATGGACGAGATAAGCGCCGAAGTAAAGCCTCCCCAGAGTAGGCAAGGGAGTTGAGACGAGAGCCTTCTGCAACATCCACGGAAGCGAAAATGCGGCCAACACTTCAACAGGTTGGCCTGCGGTAACTGGGCGGCAGCCTTGGCGGCGGCAAAAAGGCTGTCGGCCACCATCAGGATCGCGATCAGCGACAGAAGGAAGATGGCGTCGGCCGTGTGGCTTTGCCGTACCTTGCGGGCACGGCGTACCGCGCAGGTTTGAAAACCAAGCGGCGAATGACCGCGATCACCATGCAGAGGAAAACAATGGTGGCGGCGTAGTCCGTGATGATGTCGTAGATCTGGCCGGCTCTTCCCGAAAGGCCGGGCATGACGAAATTCTCGGAGACGCCGACAATCAGCACAGAAAAAGCGCGAATGGCCAGGACCAGGAAGCCCGCAAAAATGAAAATATGCAGGATTCCCGCAGCTCGATAGCGTGGTTGCTTCCACTGACCCAGCCAATATTTCAGAACCCTTCCCAGACCGCACCCATGGCTGGTCAAAACGAAGATCGCGTTCGCCGCGGATAAGCGGTACCAGTCGCCTCGCCACGATGTAGGAAAAGCATGCGATGCCCAGAAGATGAATGAGCAGGAACAGGGCTCGCCCCGTGACCAACCAGGAGGTCACTTGCGCAGCTGACTGAATGCCTTCCACGTTCTCTACTCACTTGCTTGACGATCTCTAGGCGATCAATTGCGTCAAGACTTTCTTCTTCGCTATCCGGGGCCCTTGGTGGTGTTGCTGATTCAACAGGAGCGAGAGGCCGGAAGGGAATGCGATGCACGAACCGTGACGGCGGCATGGGCGCTGGTTTCGACAGCAACTTTCGCTTTCGCAAGCACCCTCTTCTGCTTTCTTTTTCTCTTCCTTGCGTGGGGGTCTGACCCCGGCGGCTTCTCGCAGTTCCGTGAAACTCATTTTCAGAAGTGTCTCCAAACGCCGCAGATCCGGCGCTGCGTGCACATCTCCGCTGAATCCGAAATAAGCCGTGCCGTTGTAGGTCAAGATGGCGCAGTTGAGCGCCATCTCGCCGCCGACCGGGACATAGGGATAACAGTGCAGCATCTTGTGGCCGAGCAGGTAGAGCGGATACTGCGGCCCCGGCACGTTGGTGCACACCATGTTGAAAGGCGTGAACGGCAACCGGCTCAGGATCGTGGCCGCCCAGCGCCTGCAGCTGAGTCTGGGAACATGCCGATCAACCCGCCGGCCAAACTCACCAATTCGGCGGCATGCGCGCGCTTGAGAAACTCCGTTCTCTTATGGACGGCCGCCAGCAGCTTTTCGGGGATTGCGAATATCCAGCGGAATGGTGACCGGAACCAGCGAGATGCGGTTCCCCAATTCGCCGGGACTGTCGCTGCCGCGCAGATTGACCGGAACCATCATGCGGAACAGCCGCCCCTTAACCTGGTCGCCATGCAGTTCGAGGTAGCGTCGGATGGTCGCCGTCACCAGCGCGAGAATGACGTCATTCACGCTGGTGCCGCAGGTGTGCCGGATGGCTTTGATTTCCGCCAGCGGAATTTCTGCCCAGGCAAATTTCTGCGGTCCGCGGTAGAGAACGTTGAAACGCAGCCGCTCGGTGGTGCGCTGAGTTCCGGGAGCAGACGGGTGAACTCGTCGGTGGCCAGGTTTCCGCCATTCGCGGCGAAGCGCTCCGCCATGCTCGATACGTCCGCCAGGGCGGCGAGAATTCGTTTGACGAAATCGGAATAGGAATCGACGCAGCCGTTGGCCAGCGAAGTCAAGACGTCACGCGGCGGTGGGACTCGGAGCCGAGGCTTTCTTCTGGGCAGACGCGGCGCCACCGGGCTGGCATCCATAAGCACATTCATGATCCCAACCCCGGCGATGCCATCGGCGAGGCAGTGGTGCAGGCGGAAGATGAGCCCGCTGCGATTGCCTTTCAGCCCATGCACCAGGGTCAGATCCCAGAGCGGGTGCTGCCGGTCCATCACCGTGCTCAGAATTTTTCCCGCGAGCGTCTTCAGCTCTGCGTCGGAACCATGCTTGAGCGTCACCTCGCGGACGTGGCGGCGGATGTCGAAGGTGGGGTCGTATTCCCAGCTGGGAAGGCCGATATTCAAGCGGCGGAGCGCACCACACGCTTGAGGTAGCGGGGAATCAGCGGCAACTTCGACTCGACGAACTGGACGCAAGCCTTGAAAGGGATCTCGCCCTCAAACACGCAGACACAGGCCACGTTGAGGGGCATGCCCTCGCGTTCCAGATGGAGGAAAACGGTGTCACCCCAGGAAAGGCGGTCGCCTGCTCTTCTGCATGTCATTGCTCGGCATGGCAGCTCTCCTATTCAGTTGCCAAACGTCAGTCGCCGACAATGCGTCAGCTCACGAAAGAAAATCGTGACGCCAGCTTCACCAGCTTGAGCACTTTGTAGACACCGACGTTGACGCCGCGCAACACGACCTTGACGCCTTTGCTCGTCCGCTATGCCCGCGAACTCTTCCATCGCTCCGAGCGCACTCGGATCGATCCGGCGCACGGAAGAAAAATCCAAAACCACTTCGCCCTCGGCGCTGTCCAGTTTTCTCCGGCCTCTTGCAACGCCTGGACAACGCGCTCTTCATCAATCTTCAGCCACACGGCGAATCATTGCCATACCCACCACCATCCGTTACGCGGTTTGTTGCTGAGATGCACTGGCCACCTTCGCCAGGCCTCGCCCGTGATAAGCCTTCCAAAACAGGTCGGCCAATTCGCTCATCAGTGGCATACGGGGATTCGACCGCCAGGAGGGATCGTCAAAGGCAAGCTTGGTCAGTTCGGGCATCGCCCGCTCGAATTCTTCCTTCGAGATTCCCAGTTCGGCGATCGAACGCGGAAACCCCAATTGATCGAGTAACTGTTCTGTCGCCGCCACCAGGTTCTTCACCTTTTCCTCAATCGTGTGGCCGCCCAGACCCAGCAAATCCGCGATCGTCGCGTATTTCTTGTGTGCGACGTACCCCTTCTGGTACGGCGACGGCAGGAACTTGGTGGGCACGGACGCGTTATAGGCAATGACGTGCGGCAACATGAGCGCATTCGCCCGGCCGTGCGCCACGCCGAAGCGCGCTCCGAAGGCATGCGCCAGCGCGTGATTCACGCCCACCGACGCGTTGGAAAACGCCATCGCCGCAATGCAGGCGGCATTGTGCATCATGCAGCGCGCCTCTTCATCGCGGGGATGCTCATAAGCGATGGGCAGGTACTTGAACACCAGGCGGATCGCCTGCATGGCGTTGGAGTCGGTATAGGCCGAAGCGTAACTGGAGACTGCCAGCCTCCAGCGCATGGGTCAGGCAGTCGATGCCGGTATCGGCGGTAAGGCCCTTCGGCATGGACATAACAAATTGCGGATCGACGATGGCCACATCCGGAGTCAGCGAGTAGTCGGCCAGGGTCACTTTGCGCCCGCGCTCTTTGTCGGTCAGGACGGCAAAGGGAGTGACTTCGCTTCCCGTTCCGCTGGTGGTGGAGATGGCAATCAGCCGCGCCCGATTGACTTTCTCGGTCGGATACTGGACCACGCGCTTGCGCAGATCCAGAAAGGGCGCGGCCAGTTCTTCCAGGTCAGCCTCCGGCGACTCGTACTTGAGTTTCATGATCTTGGCCGCATCGATCACCGACCCGCCGCCCAGCGCGATGATCTGGTCCGCCTTGTAGAAATTGAGCGCCTCCACTCCTTGCATCACCACCTTGACCTCGGGCTCCGCATCGGGAATGACCGAGACGTGGACGTGGGTTTCCGCCGGAATGATAGCGCCGGACAATGTCCACGTGGCCGATTTGCTCCAAAGCCGGATTGGTAATGATGATGGTGGAGCGCGACGGAAACTGGCGCACATTCTCCACCGCGTTCATGTTGAAATAAATCTGATTGGGAACCCGGAACCACATATGGGCTTGCGTCCTCCGAGCCACACGCTTGATGTTGAGGTAGTGATAGATATTTACGTTATCGGTGGTGCTGTTGCCGCCGCCGGTGCCACATCCGAAGGAGAAGGTGGGCACCAGATCGTTGTAAACGCCGCCCACCGCTCCGACTGAGCCGGGCGAGTTCACGATGATCCGCCCCGCGTTCATCACCTCGCCGAACTTGCGGATGACCTCATCGTTGCGCGAGAAAATGACTGCCGTATGTCCCAGCCCACCGGCATGATTCACGTCGACGCATACCTTGAGCGCCTCATCGACGGATTTCGCGCGATAGACCGCGAGCACCGGGAACAGCTTCTCGACCGACAGGGGATGTTCGCGGCCTACGCCTTGAATCTGGCGCAATCAGGAGTTTGGTGCTCGGGCTTCACGGAAAGACCGGCAAAGCGGGCGATATCGGTAGCCTTCTGCCCGACGGCCATGGGTTGCATAAACCCGGTCTTAGGATCGATGACCGTGCGCGCCAGCAGTTCCGTCTCTTTCTCGTTGCAGATGTGCGCGCCCAGTTCCGCAAATTTCTTCAGCACGAGGTCATAAATCTCATCGTCGATCACCGCGGTTTGCTCGGAGGCACAGATGGTTCCGTTATCGAAGGTCTTGGAGACGATGATGTCCACCACGGCGGTATTCAGGTCCGCGGTTTTTTCCAAATAGACCGGCGTGTTGCCCGGCCCCACACCCAGGGCTGGTTTGCCGGAGCTATAGGCGGCTTTGACTGCACCTGGCCCGCCGGTGGCATCAATCAGGCCCACGTCTTTGTGCCGCATCAGGTAGGCGTTGTCCTGCAGAGTGTGCGAATCCAGGCAGGTAAAAACCCCTTCGGGCGCGCCGTGCTTCAGTGCGGTCTCATACATGATTTTTACGGCTTCGGAGCAACAACGCCAGGCGTTGGGATGGGGACTGAAAATGACCGCGTTGCGCGTCTTGATGGCCATGATGCATTTGAAGAGCACGGTGGAAGTGGGGTTGGTAATCGGTGTGATCGAGAAGATGACTCCGATCGGTTCAGCCATTTCCACCAGATTGCGCTCCGGAATCTCGCGAATGATGCCAACGGTACGCTTATCCTTGATGTAGTTGTAGGCGAACTCCGTGGCCACCATGTTCTTGATGACCTTGTCTTCCATGACTCCGAGCTTGGTTTCCTCAACCGCCAGGCGGGCGAGATGTTGAGCTTGTTCCAAGCCAGCCAGGACCATCGGCTTGACGATGCGATCGACGTCCTCTTGGGTGAATTGGGTAAGAACGGCGGCAGCGGTTCTGGCTTGATTGACCAGTCTCTCCAGGTAGGCAATCCGTTCTTCACTTAGGCATTCTGCCGCCGGTAGGGTTTGAAATTGATCGTGCACTGCATCACTCGCGTTCATCGCTGCTCCCTCCCGTTCTGCCCGCTCGTGAAGAGGGGTGCCCATTCACACACGTCGCCGTGCTGCAGGCCGGTTGAATGCACTTCTCCTCCAGATAGTCACGCCTGGTGTGGTGACCATCGTCCATGGCGCTCTTCTCAAGGAATGAAGAATCGGATTGACCGGGATTTTCTAAATGGCGGGATCGCAGGTCACGGCGGCCGATTATTGATACAAAATCTGACCGGGTGATCATTTTCCCCGGCTCCTGACGGATGTTCGTTGATGCAGCGACACTATGACTGGGGCTGTGGAACGTATGTGATACAAATCACTCTTCTGAGTGACTTGAGAACCGTCCACAGACACAGATCATCCATTCAGCTTCTGTGGATGCAATTGCACTGATTGCGAAATGAGCTTCTCACGGCTCGCAGGAAGAGGGAAACCGCACATCAATTGCTATGGTGGAAAGTGCGAAGGACCATCCGCAAGGAGTACTTAAGCAGGTGTATGCGTGCCAGAAGTTACCAAAACTCACTCTCCAGCCAACCGATGCGCCACAACACTGTATGCCAGCGGGCTGAACACCATGCCAATGTGCGTGGCGGAGATCTCAACGTCGACTTCCGGGTCGCCGGTTCGGCAAACATGCCAGTCCAAGATCCCATCATTCTTGGTATAGATTGCGGTCTGGCGCACAGATCTCGGAACCTTTCCTTTCAGAGACTCGATAAAATCGCAGGTGCAGCGAGAGGTGAAACAGCCCGGCAGCACGCCACGGCCATGCTTTTCCAGAATTTGCTTTCGTACGAGATCAGCGGCGCGCAGGACGCTAGAATGGCCGGCAACCCCGCGGATTGGCGAGCCCAGCGTAATCACCGAAGCCACACAGTCAGGCATCTGGGACGCGGCGGCCAAGGCGATGGCGCCGCCCAGACTGTGCCCAATGAGATGAACTTTCCCGCCGCTTGTCTTGCAGGCTTGCTCGATCGACTCGTTTACGTGTCGACGGATTAGAAGGTTGGGGCAATCCGCGTTCAGTTGGATTCCAGAATAGAATGGCTCGTACCCGATGCGACTCAACCAGTTCCGGAACTGCGTCAAGTAGAGGTCGGTGCCCAGAAATCCCGGCACAAGAACCACCGCCGAGCCATCCCCGTGGGGGACACCATATCCCCAATAAAGTGGAGAGAGTCGTAGAAAAGCTAACTCCACGCCGACCAGCCATTCGTGCCAGGCCGGCGACGGGTCCCCTCTTTGCTCTGTTGACAACACGCGTCGGCGAGGTGTCATGTGTTTCTCAGTTTACACAAGCGAGTAGACAATGCAAGTTGCGACTGCTTGTCGTTTGGTGATTCGGTTAACTTGCTACCGATTCCTACCGTAGCTGTGATAGGAATCGGCAGTAGAGTTTCTCAGCATTGTGGGACGAACACGAGGTCACGGAGCGTCGGCTAAATATGCAACCCCGTTGAGTGTTCGCATTGACGATTCATACGGCACTCATTGATGGCGGCCTAGACGGCAACTGCTTCTCTCACTTTCCTGTGCGCTCCGACATGCACTTTCTTGCTACGTCCTTTGTGGGTTTCCTCTCGGGCCGTCCCTTTCCTTGGTTTCATGGCCAGATTCAACAGCGACTTTTCGGCCGCGACGAGATTCTTAACGCTGGTTTCTGTCAGCTCTCCCCAGGACCTCTGCAGGGGTTTCCGAATAGCAGCTTTGCGCTCGCCACTGGCTTTACTTATGGTCTCAAATTGCTCGATGGCCAGTTCCAAAAGCCCTTTCTGTGCTTCCATGTACCGTTCGGCACCGACACGAGCAAGTTTGGTTAATACTTCCATCCGTTCACGCGGCTTGGCATGGGGCTTGCTGCCGTTGGTAGCAGCGCTTACCTCATGGGTGGCAAGGTCAAGAAACTTCTTCTCACTGTCCACAAATGCCTCGATGCCACGCCGTGCCATTTCAGCTACTTTCGCCCCGGCCATCAAACCTTGGCCTTGGCGATAGGACTCGGCAACGGCATGAGTCTCCCCCGCGGCCACATCCAGCAAGCGCTTTTGCATGCCAACTAATGTGTCCAACCGGTGGCGCACTACTTCTACCGTGGCAGCAGCCGGCACAGGAAGCGGTAGCCCTTCCTTCACGCTATCCACCACCAGGGCGGCCTCTCCTGCGGCCAGGTCTAACAGGATTTTGCCTGCGGTCGTTGCGTTCTTGATACCGTTGTCTGCAATTTCTGCCAGTGTTTCGCCCGGACGGAAGAGTGGTTTGCCAAACTGTTCACGCACTACTCCAAAGACCAGGGAATTTTCTTGAGCCGCCAAATCCAGCACGATCTTTTGCGCAGCAACAAAACTCTCGATACCTTGACGCGCCCAACCCATCAGAGGGTTTGACGGCGGGGAGGCACGAGGTACTTTTTTTTCTCTTGGGGCCATGTTGAATCTCCTCTCAATCCGCGGTATACTGCGTTGCAGTATCCGAGTTCACTGTACGGCTCTGCTTTCCTTGTGTCAAGCTCTTTCTCGAGGCAGGGGCCGGACGTCCCATAGACTCTGGGGTCAATATGAAGAATCCTGAAGTTCTCATCCGTAAATACAGCGATCGGCGGCTCTACGATACGGGTGCCAGCCGCTACGTAAAGCTAGACGACATTGCCCGCATGGTTCGTGATGGCAGCGATGTGCGCGTCGTTGACGAGCGTACTGGGAAGGACCTGACCCACATAGTCCTCACACAAATCATCGTGGAGGACGCCAAGGAGCGGCAGATCGCCTTGCCGTTGCAACTGTTGACTCAACTCGTCAGGGCCTCCGATAAGGCCAGTCATGATTTTTTGTCCTGGTATCTGAACAGCACGCTCGACCTTTATCAGAAGGCCCAGAACACCGTTGGCACGCGGCTCTCGGGAGCGAAAAGTGCCGTCTCATCCCCAATCGATTATGTGCGTAACTTGCTAGCAGGCCATTCATGGCCACCGCCGTCGCAAGCCGGCGAAGTTGAAGAACTCCGCCGTCGCATCGAGGAATTGCAGACGCGCCTAGCGAAGCGTAAGAAGCCTCCCCGTCGCGCTCCCAAGCGCAATCACCGAGCTTGACCTACAACAGCGTTCCTCGCAGATGTCTGATCATTTTTGTCTGATTCCCGATTAGTAGGGTGAAATGGCGCAGAGTGCCAAGCCGACACGGTTGGAGCCTCAAACCCTGAGGGCTTTTGAAGCATACATACGTGAAGCCGAAGCGGAAATGAAGCACACCTTTCGCGGCAGCGGATCATTTCTGTGGTCCGACGCCAGTTCCGAAAGAGCCCGGCAGATCCGCGCGGGACAAATTGTGGCGCAATTCTGGTCCGGCAAAGGGCCTTTGAAGGTGCCGAATGGTTTGATCCATGATTGGGTCGCCGCTGCATTCCTCCCTGCCACGAGCCTGAAAAAGACGTTAGCCCTCATCCAGGACTACGATAACCACAAGAATATTTACAAACCGGAGGTGATTGACTCAAAGCTGATAAGCCAACACCACAACAATTACCGAATTTACTTACGACTTCTCAAGAAGAAGATCATGACCGTAGTCCTCGACACGGATCACAACGTGCAATATCGTTCCCTGGACCCCAAACGCTGGATTTGTCGCTCCTGCACCACGCGGATTGCGGAGGTGGAAAACGTCGGCAGCCCAAAGGAGACGGTGTTGTTCCCTGATACAGGTCACGGGTTCCTATGGCGTTTGAATTCTTACTGGAGATTCGAAGAGCAGGATGAGAGTGTGTGCCTTGAGTGCCGGGCGATTTCGTTGACGCGTGATGTGCCCGTGGGCCTGGGATGGATTATCGAACCGATTATCCAGCGCCTTCCCAAGGAGTCTTTGATCAAGACTCTTGAATCCACACGCGCGGCACTGCAACCCGGGGCAAGATGAGTTTTCTGGAATTTGGACGTCCGTTTGGCGACGTTGGCCGTTCGATGACGAGCGGTATGTTCGCGAAGCGTGCAAGGGCAGGGCTTCTAGGTTCTGCAACCAGTACGGATTCGCAATCGGCATAGGGGGAGTGGGCGCCCACTCTCCCCTGCCACACCACCCGGCATGCGGGTGCGCACCGGGCTGTTCCGTAAGATTGAGCCCGGGCGGGCCGGAGGGTCGATATGTCTTTCGCCACAAGGGCTTCGCCGCTCGACAGGTTTCCGTTTCGGCTTCACCGTCTTCTGAAGCTGTAAAGCTCAGCCGAAGCTGATGGGCTGGCGCAGTGCCGCCCGGGAGTCCGACGTTCTACGGCTCGCGCTTACGGTTGGGGCCTTCCTCACTCGCGTGAGTACTTCGCCCGCTGCTGACTTCTGTTGCAAGGTCAGAGTGCATTGCTTCACCCTCAGGAATCCGAGACGTGCAACAGATCTCCCGAGATAAGTTTGACCGCTTTCTGCCCGCCATCACCGAATTTACGCTTGGCGTCCTTGATCGATAGGGGCTTCGCGATCCTTGGCCCGCTCGCCCGACGCTCCCGCCTCCGATTCGGTTCTTGTCCATTGCCTCGCGCATTTGCTCCACGCTTCCCTTCCGACCCCGCCTCACGGCGACGCCCTTGCGCTTCGCGATCACTTCTCCTCTATCAGGATGGGAAGAGGACTCACACCTCCAAGCTGTCGATCATGTTCGGCGTACCCAAAAAAGGCCTGAACTCGCAAGAGTTCAGGCCTTAATTCGTCCTTGGGTGTTAGAGGTTTGCTGCCGTTTTTTCAGCCTCTTCGATGGCATTCAAGAGCGCCCTTGCTTTGATCTTCATGATGTCGAGCAAGTCCGGAATAAGCCTCATGGCCTTTGCGCGAATGTTGCGTGACGAATCCAGCAGCGGTGCAACGTGATGAACTGACTCGATCTGTTCGTCGTCCTCACCCGAATAACTGTTGTATTTTGTCACAAGCGTGGCTCGTTTGGCCGCTAAAACCCAAGCGTCATCGAATTTGCAGTAGCCAAGCAAGGTCGCGTCGCGTTTGGGAAACTTCGCCTGCTCGTCTTCCTCATGGAAATATGGGTCATCGGCTTCTATCGGATCGATGAGCCAGGCTTCAACGCCGAGATTCAGCTTCGCTAATTTCTGATTCAGCGAAGTGATCAATTCGTTGAGTGTGTCAGACTTCTGATTGAGAGTGTGGGAAAGTTCAGAAAGTTCCTTGATAGTGTCAACCATTGGATTCCTCCAGGGCTTCCGCCCATCTATGAGATCAACGGCACTTCCGTACTTTGGCCTTCCGACCGTTGCGCTTCCGCACCGCAGCGTAACTCTTTTGAAGTTACGCCAAGAGCGTGGCACTCGGGGAGCGTCTTGTCTATAGATCATTCACACGGTTGAAATCGATTCCCTTCATGATTGTTCATGATTGTTGCATCAGAGCATGACACTTGGGATAAGATTGCAGCGACACAAGCTGTATTTTTTGCAGGGAGACGCTACTACGTTCTCAACGTTTTCTTCGCTGACGTTTGCCGGGTAATTCGCGCGGCTTTTCTTCCAAAACCGCAAGTGGTGCTTGGCTCCATGCCGACGTTTACTGTGTCAGCTCAGCCGGTTCAGACCGTCAACATATGCTTTTGCGCTGGCCTCGATTATGTCGGTAGAAGCGCCCCGACCCATGACGCGGCGTTTGCCAATTTCCAAATGTACGGTGACCTCTCCCATAGCTTCAGTGCCTTCAGTTACGGCCCGAATGTCATAGCTCAAAAGTTTCGCATTCGTGGAGGTGAGTCCCGCAATGGCTTTGTATACAGCATCAACTGGTCCATCGCCAACCGAAGCGCCTTCTTTCGTCTTTCCGTTCACCAACAGACGCACGGTCGCGGTGGGAATTGACGTGGTACCGCTGTAACTGTGCAGGTACTCCAGTTTCACGTTTTGCTGTATCGGAGGCAATTCATCGTGAACCAGCGCGAGCAGGTCTTGGTCGAGCACCTCTTGTTTCTTGTCGGCCACAGCAAGGAATCGCTGGTACATGGAGTCGAGTTCCGGTTTGGAGAGTTCGTAGCCGAGCTTCTCCAGCCGTGAGCGAAGCCCCGCGCGGCCTGTGCGTGCCGTCAGGACGACCCTGCTGCCGATAAATCCAACGTCCGCAGGACGCATGATTTCGTAGGTCGCCCGGTCTTTCAGGAATCCATCCACATGGATGCCCGAACTATGTGCAAACGCATTCGAGCCGACGACGGCTTTATTAGCTGGAACCGGCATTCCAAGCATGTCGGCGACCATGCGGCTGGTGCGGAAAAACTCGCGCGCCTCGACTCCCGTGCTCACTCCGTAGTAGTCGGCGCGCGTGCGGATGCCCATGACGATTTCTTCCAGCGCGGCGTTGCCGGCTCTTTCGCCAATTCCGTTAATTGTCCCTTCTACCTGGCTCGCCCCATTGCGAATGCCTGCCAGGGAGTTGGCCACCGCAAGACCAAGGTCGTCGTGGCAGTGGACGCTGATTGTTGCGCGCGCAATGTTCGGAACGTTGTGACGAATACCACGAATCAGTTCACCGTACTGCTCGGGAACGGTGTAGCCCGTGGTGTCAGGAATGTTGACGACCGTTGCACCTGCGTCGATGACGGCCTCCAGCATCTCAAAGAGGTACGACGGTTCGGCGCGCCCGGCATCTTCTGCGTAAAACTGGACATCAGCAACACAGTTTCGTGCGCGATTTACGGCATCTACGGCCAAGGCCACCATCTTTGCCCTCTTTCCTTCGAGGGTCTTGCCATACCGCTCGTCGCGGAACTTACCAAGGATGTGAATATCGGAAACACCGATGCCGGTGTGAATGCGGGGGCGCGCAGCCTTGGCAAGCGCCTTGCCGCAGGACTCGATGTCTGCGGCGACCGCACGAGATAGAGCGCAGATTGAGGGCCCCTTGACCTCCTGCGCGATCTTCCGTACGGCTTCAAAGTCTTCCGGAGATGACGCCGGGAAACCGGCCTCGATAACATCCACCTTCAACCGGGCAAGTTGTCGTGCGAGCGTGATCTTGTCGCGACACCCTAATCGGGTTCCCGCTGCCTGTTCGCCATCTCTCAGGGTGGTATCAAATACTGCGATCTTCGGTGTGCGTTTCATTCCCGCATCCTCAGTGAATATTTTGGACTGGTTGTTCGGGGCAGAACACCCGTATGCCTCCAGCATACAGCAGGGAGTCTCTCGGAAATAAACACAACCCGGAGAATGTCGAGACATTCCCAGTACTACGTCGCTTGGATGTGGTCAGCGGTGATGGGCATCACTGAACAAATTGTACTTTTATGAGCAAAATCCTGTCTTACCTCCCTGTAGTCGCGCGGCAACTGTGCCCACGTAGCAGTGGAAGCAGCTATCGCTGAGACTGAGTTAAGAAGCTCTCGTGGGGACTTATGAGACCATCCCGTTCCCTGCAAAATGGGAGTATGGGATGTAAGCACTGTGCGCTGTTTTGCATACTTGCAATGTTTGTTTGTCTGCCAGCGATGGCCCAGCAGACGGATATAAACCGTTACACCATCTATACCGGATTCGACTGTCTGATCAGCCCAGCACGGAACCTCACGCAACGCGGCTTCGACGTTGATTTCGGCGTCACCGTGAAGCCATGGGGTTGTTGTCCAGGGGCATCGAATAATCGGTGCCAGGAGACCCTTTCCAGGCATGAACCTTCAAACCATTAACGACATCTTCTTCGCCATCGTGGAGCGTGGGCAGGCACGGGTGATGCTGGTTCGTGATGCAGACCAATGGGTCCCATCAGTTCGCAGGAGCTCTACCAGAAAGTGGCCGGCGTGGCGCGGGTGCTCCACCAGTGGGGTCTTACTAAGGGAGATCGCCTGGCCATCCTGAGTGAGAACCGGTTTGAGTGGGCGGTCGCGGACTTCGCGTCTTTTTGTTGGGTGCAGTGGTTGTGCCCATCTACTCGACGCTTACCTCCCAGCAAACAGCCTACATCTTGTGCGATTCCGGGGCGAAAGTTGTCGTCGTCTCCACGCAGAAGCAACTGAAAAGGTCCTTTCCATTCAGAATCAGACTGCCGTGGAACGAGTGGTGGTGATGGATCAGGTGGAAACTGCCGATGCCACGCACATGCAACGGCTGATGCGGGGAGGCCCCGTTGAACGCGATCCAGAACTGGACGCACATGCGCGCACAATCGCCGCTAACGATCTGGCATCCATCATTTATACCTCGGGAACAACTGGCGACTCAAAAGGCGTGCAGTTGACTCACGGCAATCTTACCTCGAATATCCAGCATTCGCTGGATGGTTTTGATGTTCGCCCCGGGCTGGTCAGTGTTTCCTTTCTTCCCTTATCGCACGTGACCGCGCGCCATGCTGATATTGCCTTGCTCTACCGCGGAGTAACTCTGACCTATTGCCCCTTCATCGAGCAGTTGCCTCAAGTTCTTCAGGAGGTCCGGCCAGCCATCTTTGTCGCTGTGCCGCGCGTCTACGAGAAGATTTACATCCAAGTGGAACAAAACACGAAAGCATTTCCGAAGCGATCAATCTATCGCTGGGCTCTTTCAGTGGGACAGGCACACAGACACGAGATTCTGGCCGGCAAGGTACCGGGGTCACTTGTTTGGAAGTTGGCGAACAAGCTGGTGTATTCGCAGGTGCGTGCCAGGATGGGTGGCAACGCGAAGACTATTCGTCTCAGGCGGAGCGCCTCTGGGGAAAGAGTTGGCGGAGTGGTATGCCAATATCGGGATCCGGATCCACGAAGGCTATGGCCTGACGGAAACCTCGCCGGTGATCGCGCTTAACACGCCGGGCGCCCACAAAATAGGCACGGTGGGCCGTCCCTTGTCCAATGTGGAAGTGCAGCATTGCGGACGATTCGGAAATTCTGGTGCGCGGTCCTTCAGTTTTCCGCGATTATTGGAATCGGCCCGAAGAAACCAGAACGCATTTATGGATGGGTGGTTCAAAACCGGCGATATTGGCAAGCTGGATGAGGAAGGATTCTTGTCGGTCACGGATCGGAAGAAAGATCTGCTCAAAACATCGGGTGGAAAATTCATCGCGCCGCAACCGATCGAGAATGCCCTCAAACTCAATATCCTAATAGGAACTTCAGTGGTAGCTGGGAGACCGGAGGAAGTTCGCTTCGGTGATTATTTCACCGAACTTTCCCATTCTTGAGGACTGGGCGCGCGCCAACGACCTCAAGTTTTCCTCCCGGGAAGAGCTGGTGACCAATCCAACAGTGAAGGCGCTCTATGAGGGCATCGTTGGCGAGTTGAACCAGACCCTAGCCCGCCACGAAACGTTGAAGAGAGTCCTATTGGTGCCTGAAGAATTTACACCAAATGACGGCACTCTCACCCCGACCATGAAACTTCGCCGAAGATCATTGAGCAACGCTATCGAAAGCAGATCAGTGACCTATACGAGGAAGCAGAAGTTCCCACTGGGGGAGGGAAAAAGCCTTTCCAGCACTGGTCCTGATGATTGGTTCTTTGAGAGGCCCATAAAAGGAATGGCTCTTGGAGTCCGGATTGCGCGTGAAGAGCGATGGAGCCTAGGGACCCGTATAGCTTCCCATTGCCTTGCGAAGCGCCCGAAGAAATAAAAGCGAGCATAACATGAAGCGAGCACAGGGACTTGATCCCTTATCACCGATCGTCTTGATCGCCCAGGGAAGGCTCCCTCCATTTCCAGCGAAGGTACGATGATGCCATCGAGTGTCACCCGGCTTGTCGCTGGCAATGCAACGGTCACTACTAGTGCGTTTTGCGTTCTGCCATGTGCTTTCTTGTGGAGATAGCAGTTTCCGAATCGGCGACCATCCAACCAGAACCCAGCGCGAGAGTAATAAAAGCCGCCGCATTGGTAAAATGTTAGCCACGATTACCAACCCATTTGGCTCATCCGCCTAAGGATAATCGCGCTGTAGTTATTCATGCGCTCGGGTCGTCGCTTCAGGGGAGCCGGCAGAATTGCAGCCAGCCGTGCCGCCTGTTGCCGGCCGATATTCCGGGCTGCGGTTTCGTCGTAGTAACGACACGCCGACTCTGCACCATAAATACCAGGGCCCCATTCGACCACATTGAGGTAAATCTCCAGAATGCGCTGTTTGCCAAGGACGAATTCGGCCACCGGTACCAGTGTGACCTCTGCGCCTTTGCGGAGGATAGAGCGGCCCGTTCCGAAGAATAGGTTTTTTACGAGTTGCTGCGTAATGGTGGAAGCTCCGCGAGTGCGCTCCCCTTCCAAATCGTCTTCGGCAGCGATTTGGATCTCGTGCCAATCGAATCCATGGTGCTGGTAGAAGTGTGCGTCCTCTGCGGCGATTACAGCGTGCTGGAGATCGGCCGAGATTTGGCTGAGCGGAATGAATTTGTAGCGTTCGCGATACGGCGTATGGTGAATCCAGGCCTGCAAGTGGCGCTGGAAGTGCACCGCGGTTGTCGGTGGGTCGATCCACCGGGCGGCCACAAGGATCAGCGCGGCAAGCGACCAAAGAAGCACCACGCCGATGACAAGCCATCGAATAAAGGATCGGAGAAAGCCCGTCCGAAGCGGGGTCTTGGTTTGTGTGTTCGGCATTGCAGTCATATTTCAGAATAATAGCCTGGGCTGGGTTGCCGCTGATGGATGATCTTGTGCGCGTGAACACAGAGTGCTGCGTTCTACTCGGCCACTCGGGACAAAGCGCGAAGCGCTAGAAATGAAGTGTCCCGCGGAAATCTACCAGCCGTCCCAGCGTGCCTACACCGGCTTGCCGGACATCGACTATCCACTCCACGATAAAACCATCGTGGTCCCCCGTTGCGGGCGCATCTGTCTGGGCAAGAAGAAAATCAATTTCAGCCAGGTCTTTGCCGGCCAAGCGGTGGGCATCAAAGAAGTCCACGACGATATCTGGCTGGTGAGCTTTATGGATTATGATCTGGGATACTTCGATCTGGAGACTCGAGTGCTCGAACCGCTCGAAATCCCTTCGGCCCAAAAGTGTTACCTATGTCTTAGGTTGTGTCACCCATGTGTCCGGGCCGAACCCGATTAGAAGTGGTGCGCCCGGGGGGATTCGAACTCCCGACCTTTTGGTTCGTAGTTATAGGGTCTAAAATCCCATCTCGTTTCTTTGATGTCGTTTACGAGCTAGAAGCAACTTCTGAGCCTTCCTCAATTGTCCGTAGATTGCCCAGCAAATTGAACCCACGTCCGAAGCTTGGGAAGATTGTTTTAGAGAGCTAAAAACACACAAATGGGCGAAGCCGCCGCCGAGTCCCAGAAAATCCTCGACCATCGCGGAATTGTAATCAACGAACCTATCGGCGCACTCGCGCATCTCCAAATCGGCAGAGCCTACGCCATGCAGGGCGACACCGTCAAAGCCAAGGCGGCCTATCAGGATTTCCTCACGCTTTGGAAAGACGCCGACCCTGACATTCCCATTCTCATCGCGGCCAAGGCTGAGTACGCGAAGCTGCAACAGCTATCTGAATTGCTTTGAGGGGCGTGAAGGATTTTGGCTAACTCTTGATTTGTGGCGTAATCGGAGTATCAACCGGTAGCGCTGGTGTGACCCCAGCCCTACTAGAGATGACTGCACAGCAAATCTTATCCGCGAACGGTTACTGAAGTGTTCGTTCCGAAGGCCCTCCCGTTGCCGCCCGCTCGATTTCAGCGTTGATCTCCCCTCCGATCAGGAACGCCAATCCGGTCACATAGAGCCAGGCCAAAAGAAGCATGAACGCTCCTAGTGATCCATACGAAGCACTGAAGGTATTAAAAAAATGCAAATATGTTCGGAATCCGACCGAGGCCAGGAGCCATAGAAACGCACCAAATGCCGAACCGGGCGTGATCCAGTGCCATTGTCGCGCTTTCAAATTGGGGCCGAAGTAATAAATCACCGAATACGACATAGTAACGAAGAGGATAACAGCCGGCCACTGAATGGTCTTCCAAATGGGGACGACCATCGGTCGCAATCGAAGTTCTGTTCCTAACCAGTCGACAAAATGGCTGCTCACGAGGACAAAAAACAGGGCGGTAAAGAGAAGAATCGAAATGATGATCGTCAATCCGAGTGCTATTGTGCGAACTTTAAACCAGGAACGAGCCTCGCGGACGCGGTAGGCCAAGTTCAGCGCGGAAATCATTGAATTTAGGCCGCCGGAAGCAAACCAGAGCGCAAAAACGATGTCAAAGGTCAGCTTTCCGCCGCTAGCGTTTGCAGCCAGCTCGGAAGCAGTTGCTCTCAAAAGTTGGAAAGCCGCCGCTGGTAGTAAGCCTGCGAAATAGGATAGTAAATGGTTTTGAAGTTCGACGCTGCGTGAGGTGAAGAAACCAAACAGAGTCACCATCAACAGAATCAGCGGGAAGAGCGCGAATAAGAAATCGAATGCTAGTTCGGACGCTCGTCCGAGGGAATGATTCGTGCCGATATCGTCGAAAACGTTGCGAACGAGTTGCCAAGGAGTAAGACCTCCCAACTTCCAAAGGGATTTGAATTGCTTCGCGGTTGAGGGCTGTAGGTTTTCCATTTATGCAGTCAGAGGTTGTTCCGTCCGCATTCTAACGTACCTCGTCCCTGTCGTTGGTGTTTCCATCCTCGTGATGCACCAAGGTCGTGTCGTCGCCATATCCGACCAGGGTTCCGTCGGCGAAGGAGAATGTGCAGATACTTACCCGCCAACAGCAACTTGTTGGAACTTTTCGGTCGTGTTTGTTACCTTGCCACAGTGCACTGAACTGTGCGAAGCGAAAAAGAAGTAAAGCCTACAGTGGCGGACGGATCGAGGCTCAAATGTCCACCAGAAAACTCGCCAGAGAAGCAGTCATCTTCATGGATTCGTAAAGTCTTGTCGCCATATTCAGGGAGGGGTTCCATGCGATTACCCGTCCGCTGCCTGGTTCAACCTTGTACGGCTCATCGTTTTGGCGGAATATAAGACATTCGCCTGGGGAGTGGCACTCTCGTGAAGCATAACCATAATGCATAAATTTTGGCGCTCAGCCGCAGAATGTTTAGTTGCCTGTCTGGCGCTGGCATCACTTACTATTATCTGCGGACGACTGCATTGTAATCTCACTACGTCCGGTCTCCTTTATGTGATTGTCGTCGTGCTAGTATCCCGCTTCGGGAGCTTTGTTTCATCAATCGTCACCTCCATCATCGCGGCTCTGTGCTTGGGATACCTTGCTCCCCCCCAGTTTCCGTTTTCGAATTGACAATCCACTTGATGCTGTGGCGGTTGCTACCTTCTTGATCGCTTCATTGACTATCTCTGGCCTGGTATCCAATGTGCGCAAGCAAACGGAGCAGAAACTGCGAGAAAGCGAGGAGCGGTTACGTCTAGCGGTACAAGCCGGAAGGATGTACGCGTTCAAGTGGGACATGGCAAGCGATGTGATCGTGCGAACCGGACAGTGCGGAGATATTCTGAATTGGATGGACGACCCAACGCGTGATAGGGGTCGGCAATTTGTCGCCCGAATTCACCCCGATGACCGCGAGACGTATTTATCTCCAAAGACTAGGCTTACTCCTGAAAATCCTAACTATCGAATCGATTATCGGCTGGTACATCCGAACAGTAATGTAATTTGGCTGCAGGCAAACGGGCGCGTCTTCTTCGACGGTAAAGGCAGGAGGCTGCGCATCATAGGCCTGGTGGCGGATGTAACCGAGCGCAAGCAGGCGGAAGCTGCGCTCCGCGAAACCGAATTGCGGTTCAGGTTGGTGGCAGATACCGCACCCGTGCTGCTCTGGATGTCCGGCCCCGATAAGTTGTGCAACTACTTTAATCAGCCCTGGCTCGAGTTTACCGGTCGGCCCCTTGAGATGAGCTTGGAAACGGCTGGACTGAGGGAGTCCTCCCCGAAGACTTGGAAATGTGCCTGGATACCTACACGAAGGCATTCGATCGGCACGAGCCCTTCCGCATAGAGTATCGCCTCCGGCGGCACGACGGAGAGCATCGCTGGGTTTTCGATCAAGGGGTGCCCAGATTCAACTTTGACGGTTCGTTTGCCGGATACATCGGTTCGTGCATTGACATTACCGACCTAAAGCGCGCGGAGGAGGCGCTGTCCACGGTCAGCCGTAGGTTGATCGAAGCACAGGAAGAAGAACGCACTCGGATCGCGAGGGAGCTTCACGACGACATCAGTCAGCGTATCGCATTGCAGGCACTGAATCTTGAAAGCTTGAAAGAGGCTCTCCCCGCGTCGGCAACGGAACTGGAGCGTGGCATCGGCGAAGTTCAGGATCAAATCTCAGATCTTGCGAGGGATATTGAAGGACTGTCGCACCGCCTGCATTCCTCGAAGCTGGATTATCTCGGTCTTGAAGTGGCGGCCGCCGGATTCTGCAAAGAGGTATCTGAACGGCAAGAAGTGGAGATTGACTTTAACTGCGACAAAGTCCCGAAAGGACTCTCACAAGAGATTTCCCTTTGTCTCTTCCGAGTCATGCAAGAAGCCCTCCAGAATGCGATCAAGCACAGCGGTTCACGACGCTTCGACGTGTCGCTCCGCGGTGGATTGAATGAGATCCAGCTGACTGTGCTTGATTCAGGGATTGGCTTTGATCCCGAGAAATCTATGAACGAACGCGGGCTCGGCCTAACGAGCATGAAGGAGCGTCTGAAGTTAGTCGATGGAAAACTTTCCGTAAAATCCCAACCGTTTGTGGGCTCGACGGTCGATGCCCGCGTGCCGCTCAATCCTAAAGTGAGGTCAGTGGGTGCATGAGATTAAAATGGCTGACGAATATCAGTGTTCGCCTCTAGTGGCGCATTTTTCTTATGAACCAGAAGCACCACCGATCTGGTCGCGGACGGGCTTCTTTTCTGCCGTGGGCTGCCGTGGGCACGAGGAATTGAATTGACTCGGGCGATTGGGGGAATATACGGATTATTTAGAGTGGGACCAGTGGTACACGAGACCGGCGGAGACTAGGAGGTTGTTCTGGCGATCGTTTTTGGTGTTGGCAAATTGCGTGCGGAACCACTCGACTTGAAAGGCGCGTACTTCGAAGTGGGACTTGAGGGGGACATCGATGCCGCCGCCGAGACGAGAGACGAACGCGTAGGCTCCATCCGCGACACCGGCTTCGCCGCCACCAGCGTGCGCGGGCCCGATCAGAAATTGGGCGAAAGGCTGGGGGCGATTGGCGCCTTTCCGCCAGGGTTGCGGGATGCGATAGCGAGCGCCGGCGAGGAAAGAGGTAACGGTAAGGGAGTCCTGAGTGGACGTCGAGGCCCGGAACTCCGAACCGAATTCAGTGACGATCGACCAGGTGCTATGAATGTTCCACGAACCGGAAACGCCGAAGCCATTAAGACTGAAGCAGCCGCACTCGCCCGGAGCGGCGTTGGTGCGCATCCAGTGATAGGTTACGGCGGCATCGCCACGGTAGGCTTCGTCTTGAGCCATGGTTGAGGTTGCTCCCCCGAGCACCAGAGCTGCTAGAAGTAGAAGCGATCGCATTGCAAATTCTCCTCAGAGATCACTCAAATTATTCCGATGGCGCTGAAACCGTTGCCGACAAGTTGCTGATGATGGTCTGTTCGAACTTACCGCCGGTAGAAGACGTGACATAAAAATATGACACGGGCGGAACGGTGACGACGCCAGAAAAAATCTGGGCGCCGTCCATGGTGACGGTGAGATTGCCTTGAACCAGGGATAGAGTGTAGTTGTGGGAAATGATGGTCCCGACGACGGCCACGGCGGGGATGGTGGTATTGACAGCGTCCCAGGGCTTTTCCCACAGAGCAGTTTCACCTCTGCCGACGGCGAAGTAAGGCACTGGGTATTCGCCCGCATTGTGGTAGTCGTCGATAGCCACTACGAAGCCGGGGATTCCTTCCGCGGCCAGACCCTGACCTGGAGCTCCGACACTGGTTGGAGTAGCTCCCAGGGTTGGATCGCCAAAAACGACGGCGAAACCATCGGCTGGGGGAGTGCTGGTGGAATCGTAGATTTGTACGGTGAAGCTGAGCTGAATACTGTCTGTGGACACGAGAGTGGGCCAGACGATCGCCCCGCGCTGGTTGTTGAAGTTGTCGGTCAATTGGAAAGCACAGCCGGATTTTGCGACGGCCGTACCTTGAGCGATCCAACTGGTGCTACAGAGATCGGCGACACCGGCGAGCGGACCGACGAAGAGAGCGGCTTCATTGCTGGTGACGGAGGAAGTAGTGCCGTTGCTGACGACGACGTGGTAGACGGCGCCGGAATCGGTGAGGGCGGTGGTATCGATGGTATAGCTGGCACTGGTTGCGCCAGGGATTGCTGTGAACGTGGAGCTGCCAGGATCGGCGCGGTACCACTGATAAGTCAGAGGAAGATTGGAAGTGGCAGTGACGGTAAAGGTTGCGGGATCGCCGAGGCTGACGAATTGATTGGCAGGCTGGCCAGAGATTTGAAGAACGATGCCATTGCCCACGGCCAGGAGAGCCGGTTGAGAGACGGTTTGACCCTCAGGATTGGTGACGATCACGTAGTAGGTGTCTTGATCGTTGGTGGTGAGGGTGGCGGTGGCGGGGAGGGAATAAGTGAACGAAGTGGCGCCTGTAATGAGTGTGCCAATGGTTTGCCCCGCAGGAATGCGATACCACTGATAGGCGAGGGAGGGAGAACCGGAAGCGACGACGCTGAAGGAGGTCGTGCCGCCAGGGGCGACGGACTCGCCGACCGGTTGTGTGAGGATCGTCGGCGGAACATTGCTGACCGCAACGGTGAGAGAAGCGTTGGAGGAGGTCATCGTCGAACAAGAATCTGTGACGGTGGCGTAATACTGCGAGCCATCGTAAGAGGAGTCTACTGCGGGCGTGGTGTAGAAACTGGAAGTGGCGCCAGCAATGGGAACGCCGGTCGTTCCGCCGGAGGGGATTTGAAACCACTGATAGGCGAATGGACTTAGACCGGTGGCAGAGACGGAGAAAGTGGCTGTTTGCGTGGCGGAGACGGAAAGGCTGATGGGGTTAGAAGTGATCGAAGAGCCGACGACGACGGAGGCGATGGTGGATGTGACGCTGCCTAAAGCATTGGTGACTGTGACTGAATAATTTCCGTTGTTCGCCGAAGTCGCGCCAGAAACGGAGTAGGTTGAGTTCGTAGCGCCGAGGATGACAGCACCGTTGAAGCTCCACTGATAACTGGTGGCAAAGTTGGCGATGACCGAGAGCGTGAGGACGCCACCGGAGCAAACACGCTGGTTGGTGGGCTGCGCGACGATGCTGGGGGGAGCAATGTTGCGGTGGTGGTGACGGAGACGGAGGGATTGTCGACGCTGGTTGCGGTAATGGTGTAGATGCCGGCGACGGCGGGTGCGGTCCAGACATTTCCTGCGAATGCGCCGCTTGAGGCGGTCCACTGAGACCGTCGGATATTCCGCCGGAGGCGGTCGCGATAAAAGTAGCAGGGCCCGGAGCAAAATTCTGGTTCGCTGGAGTTACGGGGGAAATTGTGACGCTGGTCGGCGTGACGATGCAAATGTGGAGACGACTGTGCCTGTGGGGCTGGTGACCGTGAGCGTGTAGGTCTTCCCGGAAGTGAGTGCGGGAGTGGGATAGGAAGCGCCACTCATCGCCGATGCGGTGATGTCGGAGCTCCAACTCCCGCCGAGCCGATGACAGCGGTGCCACCGGAAAAAGTTGGAACCAGTAGAACAGTTCCGTCATAAGGAGGCGTTGCATTGCTGGGAACCAGGCTCGTGGCGATGGGAGAAGAATTGGGTATGGCTAACGATGCTGAGTTGCTAGTGACGGAGCCAGCGGAGTTGGCGACCGTGACTGTATAAACCGCACCGCTGTTGCTAGAAGTTGTCGGAGGAGTGGTATAGGTGCTAGAAGTGGCGCCGGAAATGGCGACACCATTCATGTACCACTGATACGCGAGGGGGCCTGTGCCGGTGGCAGTTACGCCAAAGGTGGCAGGCTGGCCAAGGGTTGCGGTCTGGCTGGCGGGCTGGGTGGTGATGGCGGGCTTGATGGCGTGGACTGTCAAAGTGGCGGGTGAGCTCGTGACGGTGCCCGTGGCACTGGATACGGAGACGGTGAAAACGGCGCCGGTGTCGTCCATGGAGGTGGAGGGAGTTGTATAAGTATTGGATGTCGCACCGCTTATGGGGGAACCGTTTTTGTACCACTGATAGGTGAACGGACCGCGACCGCTGCGGAAACACTAAACGTAGCGGTCTGGCCGACGGTAACGGTCTGATTCTCTGGCGACGAGATGACGACCGCGGTGGATGACGAAGACTTTGCTCCTTGCCACCCTCCTGCGCAACCCGAAAGCATTGACAGGACAAGGCTTAGCGCAATGACACCGAAGAAGGACGAAATAGGCCTTGCAGGCATGCACGAAGAGCCGAAGCATTTGGGACGAATCTGCATAACAAGAAACTCCTCCGGTTACGACAATTCTGGGGTTTCTTGTTCATCGTGTATGTAGTACGGCGGTCCCAGGATGGCGCGATGGTCAATAACTAACTGGCGCTAGGTGGGAACAGGCGACTTCGGGGGATTCGCCAGAAATACGGGTTGGCACTGGGTCGCGGACTCCGCGGGAGAACCG
>CAWIUU010000013.1:0-101956 GCA_963839315.1 Candidatus Acidiferrales bacterium | reverse complement strand
TTTCGCGAAAGAGCGGCTGGACAAGTTTGATCTCGATCTGGGCAAAGAACCGCCCGTCCGCGAATTACGCGAAGCTGGTTTTAACTGGATTGAGCATCACGCGGAACGCAAGCTCGGCATTCGTAAACTTTTGGAGGCTTCTTGAAAGTTAAAGTAAAACTTGAGAAAAAATTCTCCGGCCTTACCTTTCAGGATCTCATCCTCACACTCATGCACTTCTGGAGTAATCAAGGCTGCGTCCTCCAGCAGCCTTACGACTCCGAAGTCGGCGCCGGCACGATGCACCCGGAAACGTTTCTCCGCGTCCTCGGTCCCACTCCCTACCGCGTCGCCTACGTTCAACCTTCACGTCGACCCGCCGACGGGCGTTACGGCGAAAATCCTAATCGCCTTTACAAACACTTTCAGTATCAGGTCATCCTTAAACCTGCACCCGCTAACATCCAGGACATGTACCTCCGCAGCCTCGAAGCCGTCGGCATCAAGCTCAGCGAGCACGACGTCCGCTTCGAAGAGGACAACTGGGAATCTCCGACCTTGGGAGCCTGGGGCATTGGCTGGCAGATCCTTCTCGATGGCCAGGAAATCACCCAGTTCACTTATTTCCAGCAGAGCGGGGGACTGGACCTGGACCCCATCTCCGTCGAAATCACCTACGGCCTCGAGCGCATCTGCGCTTTCCTGCAGAACGTCGAGAGCGTCTACGACATTCGCTGGACCGCCGACAAAACTTATGGCGACATCCGCCTCACCGAAGAGCAGCAACTCTCTGAGTACAGCTTTGACCGCAGCGAGGCCGTTGCGCTCCGCTCCGAGTTCGAGATCCACGAGAAGGAAGCAAAGGAACTCCTCGACGGTTGGAAGCAGTTGCCTGCGGAAAATGTCGGCGCGCCGACATTGCAGCGTACCCGCTACCCGCTCCTCGCCGCCTACGACCACTGCCTGAAGTGCTCGCACCTTTTCAATCTCATGGACGCGCGCGGCGTCATCTCCACCACCGAACGCGCCGCGCTCATGGCCCGCGTCCGTACGCTCTCCTGCCGCGCTGCTGCCGCCTACCTCCAACAGACGAGCGCTGCGGGGCCTCCCGCTCCGGCAAAGCGCGACCTCGGCAGCCACGAGGTGCAGACATGAACTCCAAAAATGTCGGCGCGCCGACATTCCCGAATTGGAACGCGGCCCCGGTACATCGAGTCCGAATATGTAGCGGCCAATCTTTAGGCTGGTCATCCCTCCAATGGATTTTCGCCTGCGAGGTGTGCGCATGAGCGCCTTAAAAAGGAAACTCCCCAAGAAGGCGCCCCGACCCTCCCCCGATAAGCGCGTCGAACTTCTTCTCGAAATCGGCTCGGAAGAAATTCCCGCTGGCATGCTCCCTCGCGCCATCGAAGAACTGAGAACCATCCTGGAACGCAACCTTGCCGCTGAGAACTTGAATGAAGGCGTAACGGTCGAAACCTTTGGCGGACCTCGCCGCCTCACTGCCTGCGTCCGGGGACTCGTTGCCAAGCAAGCCGACGTCGTCAACGAAATCACCGGACCACCCAAGTCCGTGGCTTACGATAATGTCGGCGCACCGACAAGAGCCGCCGTTAGCTTCGCTGAGAAACAGAACGTCGCCCTCCACGAACTCATCACTGTGCAGACTCCCAAGGGCGAATACCTTGCCGCCCGAGTCACTCGCCGCGGCCGCACCGCGCTTGACCTTCTGCTTGATATTCTGCCTCGCGTCATTCACGACCTCACCTGGCCACGCACCATGACTTGGACCGGCCTAGACGGCGCGCGCTTCATCCGCCCCATTCGCTGGCTCGTAGGTGTACTCGATGGCAAGCCCTTGAAGTTCAACTTTGGCGGGCTCACTGCCGGAGATAGCACTCGCGGCCACCGCTTCCTCGGCAAGCCCGACATCCACGTGCGTGACTTTGCCGACTATGAAAAGAAGCTCCACGCCAATGGTGTGATCGTTCGGCCTTCCGAACGCCGCGAAATCATCGCTCGCGAACTGGCCGCCTATGCGAATCGCACGGGTCACAAAGTCCACGAGGACGCTGGCCTGCTCCAACTCGTCAGCTACCTGAATGAATTTCCCCATGTCATTGAAGGTGGTTTCGACCCGGTGTTCCTGAATCTTCCCGACGAAATCCTTATCACCGTCATGCGCGATCACCAGAAGTATTTCGCCGTCGAGAAACGGGGCGGGGAACTGGCTCCCAATTTTCTGGCCGTCATTAACATGGCCAAAGACTCCAAGGGCTTGGTCCGCGCCGGGCATGAACGCGTTTTGCGGGCGCGTTTTGCGGATGCGCGCTTCTTCTGGGAGTCGGACCAAAAATGTCGGCTCGCCGACAATTTGACGAAACTGGACAAGGTCACCTACGAGTCGCGCCTGGGCAGTTACCGCGACAAGGTCGAACGCATGCGCGCCATCGCCCGCTGGCTGGCCGAGCAGTGGTTCAATCTCGGCATCGTGCAAGCGCATGTCGCCGACGCGGATCGCGCCGCGGAACTGGCCAAGTGCGACCTCGTCACCGAGATGGTTCGCGAGTTCACCGAGCTCCAGGGCATCGTCGGCGGCCTCTATTCACGGGCCCAAGGTGAATCCGATGAAGTGGCCGACGCCGTCTACGATCACTATCGTCCCGTCGGTCTCGACGATCCCAGTCCACGCAATATCACCGGCTGTGCCGTGGCGCTTGCTGATAAACTCGATTCCATCGCCGGATGCCTTTCCGTCGGCGTGGTACCCACAGGCTCCAGCGATCCTTACGCGCTGCGCCGCGCAGGCCTCGGTATCGTGAAAATCATCCTGGACAAGAAACTGCCGGTTTCTCTCTCGCTCGCGATTCATGCCGCCGCGAAAGCGCTGCACACGCATCCGTCCAAGAAGAATGTCAGCCGCGCCATGGAAGCGCAGATCCTGGAATTCATCCACGAACGCGCCAAGTTCGTTTTCCGCGAACGTGCCGGCCATGCCTACGACGAAGTGAACGCCATTTTTCGTGCCGGTGCCGACGACCTGGTGGATGTAGAGAAACGGTTGAGAGCGTTGAGGGCCATCCGCAAGTCCAAGAACTTTGAACCCCTGGCCGTTTCCTTCAAGCGCATTCGAAAGATACTGGAGAAGGCCAATCTGCCAGCTGAACCGCAGCAGGTGAATCCCGAACTGTTCCAGAGTACGGAAGAGAAGGATCTCTATGCCGCGGTGCGCAAGGCGGCTGGGAAGGTCAGCGAAGACAAGCGCGCCGGAAAGTTCCAGGAAGCGTTGGAGGAGATTGCCGGACTGCGCAAGGTTGTGGACACCTTCTTCGAAAAGGTGATGGTGATGGCGGAAGACGAAGCGGTGCGAAAGAATCGCCTCGCGCTTCTTTCGGAATTGTTGCGCGAGTTCACCACCATTGCGGACTTTTCGGAGTTGGGTGGGGAAGACGGAAAGTAAGGGCTATGGAAAATGTCGGCGCGCCGACATTCCCGAAATGGAACGGCTGCCGAGTTGACAAGGAAGCTCTTTTCTACTGGCCAGCCTTCAGGCTGGTTGTCCGCCGGCGCGAAGTCGCGGACCCAAAGGTCGGTCACGCAAAGCTCCGGCTCAAAAATGTCGGCGCGCCGACAATTGAAGTTTTACTTTAAGAATGCGAAAGGGTCGTGATTCGAAACACAGTAACATCAACGGATTTCTGAGACAGTTTTCTTTCGGAAAATTGTCGGCGCGCCGACATTCTGCACTCCAATCCCAATCGAGTGCGATGCGCAGTGCGCCAGTGCCGCAGTCAAAACCAAGTGAGGCGTACCGTGAAAAAGTGGGTCTATTTCTTTGGTGCAGGTAAAGCGGAAGGGGACGGCGAATGGCGCGATCTCCTCGGAGGGAAGGGTGCCGGTCTCGCGGAGATGACCAAAATCGGCTTGCCCGTTCCCGCAGGTTTCACCATCTCAACGGAGGCCTGCGATCATTTCTATAGAAATGGCAAGAAGTACCCGAGCGAGCTGAAAAAGCAAGTGGCAGACAGCGTCGCCCGGCTCGAGAAGGTCACCAAAAAGAAGCTGGGTGATCCCAAGAATCCGCTGCTCGTCAGTGTGCGTTCCGGTTCGGCCCGCTCCATGCCGGGAATGATGGAAACGATTCTGAACCTCGGCTTGAACGACAAGTCCGTCGAAGGCCTCGCCAAAGTCACCAACAACGAACGCTTTGCCTACGATGCCTACCGCCGCTTCGTGCAGATGTATTCCACCGTGGTGATGGGCATGTCCAAGGAAGATCTGGAACATCGACTCCGCGCCATGCGCACGCGCCTCGGCGCTAAGGAAGACACCGCGGTACCGGCCAGCGGCTGGAAGGAATTGGTCGGCGAATACAAGCAGTACTTCAAGGAAAAGTCCGACAACAATTTCCCCGAAGATCCGATGGAGCAGTTATGGGGAGCAGTCGGCGCGGTGTTCGGTTCGTGGATGGCAGAGAAGGCCGTCACCTATCGCCGCGTGGAGAAGATCACCGGCTTGCTGGGCACTGCCGTCAACGTCATGCAAATGGTGTTCGGCAATACCGGCGACAATTCCGGCACGGGCGTGTGCTTCACGCGCGATCCGAGCTCCGGCGAAAAGATTTTCTATGGCGACTACCTGACCAACGCGCAGGGCGAAGATGTGGTGGCCGGCATCCGCACTCCGGTGCATCTCACCGAACTCGCGAAGATCATGCCGAAGGTCTACGCGCAACTCGACAAAGTTCGAGTAAAACTTGAAAAACACTACACCGACATGCAGGACATGGAGTTCACCGTCGAAGACGGCACGCTCTACATGCTGCAGACGCGTACCGGAAAGCGCACTCCTGCCGCCGCATTCAAGATCGCCATGGACATGGCCAACGAGAAATTGATCACCAAGGAAGAAGCCGTCCTGCGTATCAAGCCGGAAGATATCGAGCGGCTGTTCTATCCGGTGATCGACGCCAAGGTTGATAAGAAGACGTTGGAGTCGCGGATCCTGGCGAGCGGCATCAACGCCGTTCCCGGCGCGGCAGTGGGCAAGGCGTGCTTCTCGGCTGCCGAAGCGGAAGAGTGGGCCAAGAAGGGCGAGAAAGTGATTCTCGTGCGGCGCGAAACCAGCCCCGAAGATGTGGGCGGCATGGCCGTGGCGCAGGGCATTCTGACGGCGACGGGAGGCAAGACTTCGCATGCGGCGGTGGTGGCTCGCGGCTGGGGCAAATGCTGCATCGTTGGCGCGGAAACCCTGGACATCGATTACAAGACCAAGGTGATGACCTCCGGCAAGAACGGCAAAAAGGTGAAAGAAGGGGAGTGGCTTACGCTGGACGGCAGCGAGGGCATCGTATACACCGGCGATATGCCGCTGGTGACCCCGGAATTCCCGAAGGCCTACCAGACCATCATGAAGTGGGCCGACGAGGTCCGCCGGCTGCGCGTGCGCACCAATGCGGACACGCCGCAGGATGCGCGCAAGGCCATCGAGTTCGGCGCGGAGGGCATCGGTCTCTGCCGTACCGAGCACATGTTCTTCACCGACTTCGAGCATCCGGAAAAGAGCCACGATCGCCAGTTGGCCATTCAGGAAATGATTCTGGCGAACGACAAGGAAGCCCGCGTGAAGGCTCTGGACAAACTGCTTCCGTTCCAGCGCCGCGACTTCGTGGGCATCTTCCAGGCCATGGATGGCTTCCCGGTCACCATCCGCTTGATCGACCCACCACTGCACGAGTTCGTGCCGCACGAGCCGGCCAAGCAAGCCGAACTAGCGAAGGAGTTGGGCATCAGCCCCGAGGTAGTTGCGCGCCGCGTAGCACAATTGCACGAAGCCAACCCCATGCTCGGTCATCGTGGGTGCCGCTTGTCCATCACGTATCCCGAAATTCTGGAGATGCAGGTGCGAGCGATCATCGAAGCGGCCATCGAATGCCACAAAGGCAGAGTTAAAGTATTACCTGAGATCATGATTCCGCTTACTTTCGACAAAAAGGAACTCGGCATCCTCGTCGATTCGACGCGCCGCGTAGCGGAAGACCTCTTGAAGAAGGCTGGCGTGAAGCTGCCGTACCTCGTCGGCACCATGATCGAGTTGCCGCGCGCCGCGTTGCTTGCCAATGAGATCGCCGAAGTGGCAGAGTTCTTCTCGTTCGGCACCAACGACCTGACGCAAACCACCATGGGGCTTTCGCGCGATGATGCAGGCCGCTTCCTTCCCGATTATGTGGATGAGAAGAAGGCCGGGGTGTTCGCAGGCGATCCGTTCCAGACACTGGACACCAAGGGCGTGGGCATGCTCATGCGCTGGGGCATCGAAAAGGGCCGCGAGACCGACCCGAAGTTGAAGGTGGGTATCTGCGGTGAGCACGGCGGCGATGCGGAGAGCGTAAAGTTCTGCCACGAAGTTGGCATGGACTACGTCAGCGCGTCGCCGTTCCGCGTGCCGATCTCGCGCTTAGCTGCTGCGCAAGCAGTGGTGGAAGCAAAACAGAAAGCAGCGAAGAAGAAAAAGAAGTAGGATTGCGGTTGGTAGCGCCAGGCGCGAGCAGGTGGCGGGCTTCCTGCCGGCAACCGTGCGACCGCTGGCGCTACCGATCCTGCTGAAAGAGAAGTAGAAGCAGGTCCACCACACCGGGATGGACGCAGTTGAAGAGACATATCAAGTCCGCGCTCGTGGCGGTATTTTTTCTGCTGCCCACGCTGGCATGTGCTGCGGATGCGACGCTCACTCTTCGCGGACGAATTGTGGACGAAGATGGATTGCCGGTTAATGGAGCTCAAGTAAGACTTGAACATGTCGGCGCGACGACAACGCCGGAACCAAGCGCGCAATCCACTCCAACAAATAATATATCGGCCACGCCGGCCAGCGGCGGGCAAGCCACGCCAGCAATCGCGGGACAATCGTTCACGGCGACCAGCGACGATACCGGGGCATTCGCCATCGCGAACCTGGAAGCTGGCGAGTACACGGTGCGCATCGAGAAGGCCACGTTCTTCATTTTGACGGATCAGAAAATTCAGCTCGACCCGGACAATACCGAGTTCACTTTCACCCTGAACCACATCCAGGAAGTGCATGAAAGAGTGGACGTCACCTCGGCGCCCGACCGCATCGATCCGTACAGCACGGTGGAAACCGCCACATTGAACTCCACCGAGATCCGCGATATCCCGGTGCCCAGTTCGCACACCTTGCAGCAGAGCCTGATCGCCATACCGCAAGTGCTCCACGACAATCTGAACCTTTTGCATGTCGCCGGAGCGCGCACCACGCAGACGCAGTATCTGCTGGATGGTTTTGAGATTGGCGACCCTGTCAGCGGACAACTGGACGCTCGCTTCAGCGTGGATGCGGTACGCGTAGCGGAGGTGCAGACGGGGGGCTTCGGTTCGCAGTATTACCATCCGGGAGCGGCCGTGCTTGGGTTCCAAACGCCGGAGGGCGACGACAAATTCCGGTTTGGCGCGGTGGATTTTATTCCCGGGATCAGTATCCAGAATGGATTGCAGTTGGGCAATTTCTATCCGCGATTTTCGTTTTCTGGGCCCATCAAGAAAGGCAAGCTGTGGTACTCCGAATCAGTGAGCATGCAACATACTCTAAGCATCGTGAACGGGCTGCCCAGCAATGCCGACACGGTGCGGCAGTGGTCGGGAGATTCGCTGACGCGGCTGCTATGGCTGATTGCGCCGAACCACAGCCTGCACGGCTCGTTTCTATACGACCAGGCGAGCGTCTCGAATCTGGGACTGAGCACGATTACGCCGGTGTCCACGACCAGCGATTTCAGTTCGCACCGGATTTTCGGTTCGGTGAAAGACCAGTGGTGGATTGGGAAAACATTGTACGAGCTCGGATTCGCGGGCGACGAAAGCTATGCGAATACGGTGCCACAGGGCAGCGAGCCTTACATCCTGCTGGTGAACGGGTCGGAAGGGAATTACTACCAGCGACTGCATTCGACGGGACATCGCTATCAGGGATTTTTTCAAGCCACCATCACAGGATTTCAGTGGCATGGTTCGCACACCATCTCCACGGGAGCTAATCTTTCCAGTGTTGATTTGGCGCAGTCTGCCACGCGCACAGAGATTCAGGCATTGCGCGCGGACTTAACCCTGGCGCGTCTGACGACGTTTACCGGCGCCGCGAATTTCACGGTGTCGGATACCATGGCCGGCGGATTCGCGCAGGATTTGTGGACGATTAATCCACACCTGGTGGCGCAACTGGGAGTGCGCGCAGATTGGGATCGCTTCGTACAGGGGGCGATTGCCGGGCCGCGGCTGGCGCTGAATTATTTGCCGTTCACCGACGATCGGACGAAATTCACCGCGGGCTGGGGAATTTATTCGGTGCCGCTGAATCTATCAGTCATTGGGCAAACGGAGGATCAGAAGGAAGTCGACACTCTTTACGATCTGAGCGGGAAGGTGGTGACGGCAGGTCCGGCGACGAGCCAATTTGTGCCGAGCCCGAATGGGTATCAAGTGCCATATTTTGAAATTGCGAATGTGGGCTGGCAGCAGCGCATCAAGAAGAACACGCTGCTGGGGCTGGAGCTGCTGGCGCGCGATGAACATCACGGGTTGGTGTATGAGACGGTGCCGCCGGGGCAGATTGGAGCCACGTTTGTGCTGCAGACCTCGAGGCGCGACCGCTACCGTGGATTGACGGTGACGGCGCGGCACAATTGGGAGAACGGTGCTTACCTGTTTGGGAGCTACACGCGTTCGACGTCGAGCACGGACCAGGCGCTGGATCCGTTTCTGGGTTTGCTGTACTTCGCGGCGCAACAACCGGCGTCGCTATCTTGGGATGCGCCGAACCGGATTTTGAGCTGGGGAAATGTGCCGACGCCGATCTGGGGGCTGCAATTCAACTTTTTTTACGAGTACCGCAGCGGGTATCCGTTCAGCGTGATCGACCAGCAACAATTCCTGGTGGGGCCGCCCAATGCGCTGCGCTTCCCGGTTTACTCCAACCTGACGGTGAGTCTCGAGAAGAAGTTTCATTTTACCGGCAGGCTGTTTGCCGTGCGCGTGGCGGTGGTGAATATTTTGAACCGCACGAATCCGGATGTGGTGGTGAATAACATCGATGCGATCAACACGACGCCGAATTTTCTGACGTTTTCCGGGGGACAGGATCGCGCGATTACGGCGAGATTGAGATTTATCAGTAAGAAGTAGCGTCAGTCTTCGATTCCGTCCCACAGTTTGCGCCAGCAGCGGCGCCACCGAACTTTGATTTGCTCCTCAGTCTCACCGCGATCGTAGGCGGGAGAAAACACGGCTAGAGCGCGGTCCACTTGGATCAAGACTACGGCCCGGATTTCATGGGTGATTCCCATTTCCCGGTACATCTGGCATACGCGCTGGAAGATCTCATCCGAACGATGGACAGATCCCCGTCCTTTGAATCGATATCCTTTGCGAACGAGCGGATCGACGACATTAATTTCGACGAAGGGGTGGCGCTCTATGTTTTGAACCGATTGCGGCGATCGGATGTCGGCGAACACCAGGTGATCGTCGTCGCAAACGGCAGTTGTACCTTTCGGCGAAAGGTTTGGAGTTCCATCAGGGCACACTGTTGCGATGTAGCCCAGTCGCTGCTCGCGCACGATGCGTTTCATGTCGTCCGTGAGAATGCCCATGAGAATGTCCTCCGCCATCAGTGCTTTCGCAAATGATATTTACCGCGTGAAGCGCGGCTTAGGAGTTCAACCAGGGGAAGTGCCAGCCACTCTCCAAGAATAGGAATGTGCCCGGCGCGGAAAATGGGGAGCGCGAAGGACTCCATCTCGAGGACATTCTTCCGAATCAAAGCGGGATCGTTGTTGGTGCCGGAGCGGTAGGGGCCGGCAATGAGAATCATCATGGATTTGGTGGAGTGTGGAGTCACAGGCTGGTCCTCGCAATTTTCATGTTGAGCAGGCGCGGAGTCGCGGCGATGACTGTGGTTGCATCTCCGGGATCCGTCGCAGATAGTATGCGAATTTTTTCGGCAGTGTGAAAGAATGATTCGCGCAATCGACGGGCATTGGGTTTAGGTAAGCCAATAGACGGAAGCAAACGCGGCGAGCGCCGCGCCGGCCTGCAGCGCGAGGATGCGCAGGGTCTGACCGGGAGCTTGCGGTAGCCATTTCAGCGCGAAGAACGCAATGAGCGGAACCTGGGCAACCATGAGAATTTGAAAAAGGTGAGCTGCGGTGCCCTCATCGGCTTCACGGACAATGCCGAACATGGCCGCATGACCCAAGACGATGGCAAGAGCGGCGAGGGACATGAGGACGGGAAGGAAAGCGGAGGGATGTTTGAAGAGAGAGAAAATTCATGGGAAACTCCGGGTGCTGCGATGCCAGAAAGTACTTTACATAATAAAGTACAGATTGTTCCGTGTCAATCTGAGAGGTGCTCGCCAGAGCGGTATGGGGCGGAACGGGAACTTGGAGTAATCCTTGGAGGAACACATGGCAGGATGGGGTATGAAGTTACTGGTTTTATCCGCCTGGGCAGTACAAGAGGCAGGGCAGTGGGACCTTCGGTCGTTATTCATATATGTCCCTTTGGTTCCGTTGCTCGTTTTTCTCTTTCTTCTTCTAGTCCCTGCCGTGCAGCTCCTTCGTCGGACCGGCCATCATCCAGTTTGGTGCATACTCGCCGCCCTTCCGGTCCTAAACATTGGTGCTCTTTGGTTCTTCGCGTTCAAGCCATGGCCCACGGACAAGAAATCTGCGAATGCCGAAAACTGAAACGGCAGTTTTTGTGAAGAGGAGCGAAAACTCTAGTGGTGAGCTTCGGAAGAGCGAGATTGGAAATTCAGCCTGACTCTTCGGATTCCGAAATCAATGGTTCTGCGGCACTGCCGCGCGGCCAATGAGTTCCTGGAAAATCAATTTTGCTTGCGACCAACCTTTTGTCGTGGCACAAATATCTAAGTGGTGGCGACATCGCGCAGCAAGGATTACAAAAACATTGAGCAGGGGCCGGGTCAGCGGCGCCGCAATTATTTGATGTAAGTTTTTCGAACCGAGGAACGCGAACATGGATACGCTCTCTCCGTTCGATACCCTTTGGTCAGACTTGCGATATGCGGCACGCACGCTGCTGAAGAATCCAGGCTTCCTCACCGTCGTGGTTCTGTCCCTCGCCTTGGGAATTGCCGCCAACAGCACGATCTTCAGCGTCCTAAACGCCGTGCTCTATCGCCCGATGCCCTACAAACAACCGGAAAGGCTGGTGGTGATTTGGGAGACGGAACAAGGACATCCGGATTCCCGGCAACCCCCACCGATTGCGGAAATGAGCGACTGGAAAAAACAGAATCGTGTTTTCGACGACATCGCCTTAACCAGTTTCACGGAATCGAATAATCTCTCTGGCCTCGGTGAGGCCGAGAGCATTCGCGTTCAATACGTCACCCCCAATTTTTTCAGCATCCTTGGCGCGAATCCCCTGCTTGGCCGGATTTTTCTCGCGGAAGAGATGCAGGAGCACGCACAAAGCGTCATCATCAGCACTTCCTTCTGGAAATCTCACTTCAGCAACGACCCCAATGTCCTAGGGAAGTCCTTCAACATCGAAGGGGTAGTCTCCACCGTCGTCGGGGTTATGCCACCCCGCTTCGCTCCCTTCTATGGCGGCAGGATCGACATCTGGGAACCCATCAATCCGGAAAGCACCCGCTACTCGCAACGCATCGATCACTGGCTTATGCCCATTGCCCGCCTGAAGCCTGGCGTGACCCTGGAGCAGGCACAAATCGAAATGGACGTGATTGCACGGCGGTTGGGAACAGAGTATCCGGAGACGAATAAGGGAATTGGCAAGAAAGTTTCTCCCCTGCATCAAGACCTCTACGGAGGCTTGGGGCAATATCTTTACCCGCTTCTCGGTGCAGTGGCTTTTGTCTTGCTCATCGCCTGCGTGAATGTTGCCAATCTTATGCAATCCCGAACGGAAACACGCCGGAAAGAGTATGCCCTGAGAATATCGCTCGGGGCAGGGCGCCGCCGCTTAATGCAGCAGTTGCTCACGGAGAGTGGACTACTGAGCCTGATGGGGGGCGCGCTAGGCATTCTTCTCACTTACCTCGGAATTTATTTGTTTCAGAAGCTTGCAGGAGAATTTCCGAATTCGGAGAGCATCCGAGTCGATGGTCGCGTGCTTCTGTTCACCGTTGCTATTTCGCTGATCAGCGCGTTTCTCTTTGGCTTGATTCCTGCCCTCAATGCTTCCCGCCCCGACCTGAATGCGGTTCTACGGGAAGGCGAGCGCAAAATGGGATCGGGCTCCCGCCGCTTTGCTCGCCACGCATTGGCGGTATCGGAAGTGGCGCTGGCGATGGTGCTGTTGGTCGGCGCCGGACTGATGATCAATACCATCCTGCACCTTCAGCGCGTGGACCCCGGTTTCGACACCAGTCACATTCTCACCATGCAGATCAAGTTGCCGGAAGGAGGCAAATACCTGGAACGCGTGCCTGGCGGCGATCTGGAAAAGCCTCTGCCGGCCGTCACCGCCTATTATCAGCGCCTCATCGAAAAAGTTTCCGCCCTGCCCGGCGTTGAGTCGGCGGCAGTGGTCAGCCGGATGCCTTTGTATGGCGTAGGGGGCAGCTACTCATTCTCGATCCTCGGGCATCCCGCTCCCCCGCCAGACAATCGCCCGCGAGCCGGGTACGAAGAGGTGAGCTCGAGCTTGTTCACTACATTAAGAATTCCTCTTAAGAAGGGGCGCTACCTGGACGATCACGATTCCCAGTCCGCACCTTGGGTTGTCGTCATCAATGAATCCTTCGCGCGCCGTTTCTTCCCCAATGAAGATCCCGTCGGTCAGCAGATTCTCCTTCGTTTTGATCCTTATCCCGTTGACGAAGAACGCCCCAGGCAAATCGTCGGCGTCGTCGGGGATGTCAAGCATTTTGGCCTGGGAGAAGCCGCGCCTGCCGCCATGTACACCTCCTATTTGCAGCAACCCGCTGTTTTCCAAGGTGGCGCCGCCTTGGCTCATCTTCAACAAGCTCTTCTCATCCGGACATCTCCTTCTCTTTTCCGCGACAGTTCTTTGGCCTTGGTGGCAAAAAAAGCCGCAGCGGAAATCGATCCCGAACAACCGGTCACCGACATCATGACGATGGACAAAGTCTTGTCCGATTCCATCGGTGATTGGCGTTTCTATATGCAATTGCTGGGGATCTTCGCAGGCATGGCGTTGTTGTTAGCGGCCATAGGGATTTATGGAGTCATGTGCTATTTGGTGAACGAGCGCACGCACGAATTCGGCATCCGAATGGCGCTGGGCGCCCATCGAGCCGACGTGCTTGGCCTGGTTGCCAGACTCGGGCTCAAGCTCACCACCATTGGGGTCGTCATCGGAGCGGCCTTGGCGCTCGGCCTTGCCCGCCTGATTTCCAGTGCGCTGTTTGGAGTTAAACCAACCGATCCGCTAACGTACATGGCTGTCGCGCTGGGGCTTACAGGGGTCGCGCTGTTGGCTTGCTACATTCCAGCACGTCGCGCCACCAAGATCGATCCCATGGTGGCTTTGCGCTATGAGTGATGAGCTACGGCGCGTTAACAGGTCTCAAATGAGCAATTGCAAAACAGGTGATAATGCAAGCTCTTAACAGCCATCGGTAAACCCGCTGCTCGCTGCAACCGGGCTCTGATGTTGCAGAGCGTTCCGAGTGAGGTAAAGTGGTGACATTGTGATCATCAATTTCGCGAGGCGTGCCCATGACCATAACTGGGAACTCGATCCCGATTACACGGTCTCTACTGGATACCGATTTTTACAAACTGCTGATGCTGCAATTCATCTGGAAGCATTTCCCGAAGACACGCGCTTCACTTTTACATTGCTCAATCGCTCCATTAAGGTACGTCTCGGTGAATTAATTGATACGAATGAGCTTCGAGACCAGCTGGAACAGACAAAGAAATTACGATTTCATAAGTCCGAACTGGTCTGGCTGGCAGGCAATACGTTTTATGGACGACGCGGTATCTTTGAGCCTGCTTTCCTCGAGTGGCTCGAACGCGATTTCCGGCTCTCCGATTATGAGTTGTCCATGCAGAGACGGACAGTTCGCCCTCTCCTTTAGCGGCCTGTGGACAGAGACGACGATGTGGGAGATTTATGCGCTTTCGGCGATCAGCGAACTGAAAACACGCGCCAGCCTGAAACGTCTCAGCGAGATTCGAGTTGGATATTCTGTATGCCCGGGCAAAAACCAGACTCTGGGGGAAAATGGAGCGATTGCGCGGCATCCCGGAACTGAAAATAAGCGATTTTGGAACGCGACGGCGTCACAGCTTTTTATGGCAGGAGTACGTCGTAAAAGCCATGAGCGACGTGCTCGGCGGCAGTTTTACCGGCACCTCGAATACATACCTCGCGTATCAACACGACCTGGAAGCGATCGGTACCAATGCGCATGAGTTGCCCATGGCATTGGCAGCGATGGCCAGGGACGACGAAGAACTGAAGAGGGCGCAATACCGATTGCTGGAGCTGTGGCAGCGGACCTATCAGGGCGAGTTATTGATCTTGCTTCCGGACACCTTTGGCACCAGCCAGTTTTTGCGCGATGCTCCGGACTGGGTGGCGGACTGGACGGGGCAGCGAGCAGACAGCAAAGATCCTTTCCTTGCGGGCGACGAATACATTGGGTGGCTTGAACAGCGAAAGCGCGATCCGCGGCAAAAACTATTCATTGCTTCGGATTCTCTGGATGTGGACACGATTCTGGGGTTGCATGCGTATTTTTCCGGGAGGATTCGCAACAACGCTTCCGCTGCCGATTTCAGGCAAGCGAGCGACTTTCTGGATGCGGGGAAATGGATTCCCGAAGAGCGGATCCGTTTCAGCGCAGGTTGGGGCACGTTGCTAACCAATGATTTTCGCCAGTGCAACCCTCAGGGCGGCAGCGATTTCGATCCTGTCAGTCTGGTGTGCAAGTTGAACGATGCCGATGGCAAGCCAGCAGTGAAGCTTTCCGACAACTATGAAAAAGCGCTGGGCCTCCGCGATGAGATCCAGCGCTATCAACGGATGTTTGGTCTAGCCGGCGTTGACCATGCGCCGATTGTCACGTAGGTGCTGCGGATTTTATTTGCAGGAACCGCTCACCATTTTGAGGGAAGCGACTTGAATATCTCCGTGCTCAGCGTTCTCTTTCTTCATACCAGCGCTGGCAGCCGCATCCTTGGCTTCTTCTTTCATGTTATGCATTGTGACGTTCGAGACGACGCCTTTGACAGTCACCGTGTGTCCCACATGATCGGCCAGCGCAACCTGGTCGCTTTTCAGATTCCAAGTGCTACCGTCTTTGCTATTTAGTACGAATTCCTTTGCGCTGTCTCCGTTGGCCAAACAACCTGTAACGGTCCTGTCTGCTGATTTGGATTTGCCACTGCTGGTTGTATCTTGGGCAGAAGATCCGAAGGCGATAAACAGTAGGCCACATGCAAGTGCTACCCCAATAGCTTTCATACTTTAGTTCCTCCTTAGACAGCCAAAAGCTGTACGAAGGATAGAGTGGCAAAAGGCTTCGGGAATCTATATCCATGAGAATCCGTACAAAGCGCGATTTTACGTTGTAGATGCCGACACCGGTTCGACGCGTCCGCGTACGGCTCCTCTCCACAGTGAGGCCGGGGCGCCCGACAGCACCAAGTGGGTGTATTCGTCTCTACAGTATCTGCCGGAAGGCGATCCTCCGACTGTTGGATAACGAGGAATTGAGAGGAGGTTAATCGTGGATCACAAACCCAGAGGATTCTTTCCGGCGGCTTTTTGTGGGACAAATTCGAGGACCAGGTCCTGAAGAGGATCCTGCCATTGTGGGAATTTTAACTCTCCATCGCTTATTGAGAATCTCTCTGTATCTGACTTCCATCGAACTTAACGACCACCCTATTTCCTGTGTTTTGATTCAAAAGTAGATACTCCCCAGGTGCGAACCCAGCTATTTGCCGAACATGTTCCCGAGCTTCTTCAAGGGTTAGCGCTGACCCAACCCAGAGCACCCCACTGTCTTGTACTTGAAAAATATCGAACGCAGGAGTTTTCATCTCCCCCTCGTGTCACTTCAATCATCGACCGTGCTTTTTGCCAAAGGGGCCTCTTCCAACTCTTCATTTCTGGAATCTTGCGCCTGTTCCGCTGCCTGTTTCTGCTTGAGTTCGTCGGCAAGAATCTTCTTGGCGACCGCCAGCGGAACTTGTTCGAAATGTGTTTTTAGCCTTCGCATCACAATCCTCCTCTAACCCGTCGACGCTAACAGGCCGGAAGTCATACGGGTCAAATCTTTAGAAAGTCTTTCCGCGGCTTTAGTCCGGTGAAGCTATCGTGTTTACGGAGAGTGACTTTTATATTGCAACGCTATCAGCTAGCGTTGCGCGATAGCCTGTACGCTTGTCATTTTAGTTGCAGAGCTTTTTACGACCTGTTACGATAGCGCCTCGTCTGTGGGAGGATAAGGAGAAGGGTCGGGAGGATGATATGCCAGCACGTGCAGGCAAAAAAACAGAGATGCACTTCAAAACGATGATCCAAGCGGACGTACCTCAGGGTCGCAATGGAAAGCATAAACTGATTGTCACTACACTTCTCAATGACCTCGCGCAATTGAATGACGGCGCTGCGATCAAAGTACCCCTGGGCGAACTGGCTGCGTCGAAAGAAAAAGTGCGCTCCGCGCTCAATCGCGCCACGCGCAAAGCTGGGCTCAAAGTTGCGACCGCGACCGATGCCAATTTCTTGTACGTCTGGAACGTGAACGAATGACCGCCCAGAAGAGAAGGCTGATACTTCCGGGCACCGTGGAGAAAATCATCGAAGATCGGCCAAAGACAAGTTCACTCCACGAGGCATTGGACGGCGAATGTTCGGGGCCTACTCTGGCAGGGCCTCGATGATACTCAAATCCGACGACGTTATTATTACCTGATTAAGGCGGAAGCCTGCGCGCGCTAGCAGTTGACGGTATTCTTCGGCCGTGCGTTCTTTCCCGCCGGTCATGACCAGCATTCCCGCCCTATGGGTAGCGTCCTAATTTAAGTTGGACTGCTTGCCGACTGCAGCCGCTTGTGATGCGGCGTTTGGTTAGTCATGGTGGAAATAGAAGAGGTTCCCGTCCAGATCCTTTACGGTGAATTGCCGTAATCCCCAAGGCTTTATTTCCAGAGGATCCACGATGTTCGCACCTAACGACCTCAGTTCCTGATACAACGCATCGATATCTTCGGCGAACACCCAGTGAACGGCAGGTTCGAACGGCGGCGTCCTCTTCCGAAAGAATATCGCCACATCACCGCGCGACACGGCCCCAATTTCTTTGCCTGGGTAAAGCCATCCGATCTCAAAGCCGAGTGTGTCTCTGTAATGCTGTTGTGCGCGTTCGACATCAGCGACCGGCAACTCCGGCACTGGCTTGCCAATTGAACTCATTTTCTCTTTTGCGCCCACAGAGCTCTCCTTATGCAACAAAAACCGCCCACGCGTCAAATTAGGACAATCCCAGGGTGTTACGGCATGAGCGTCGTTGAAGACTATTAGTCCCGAACGCACATCTGGCCAGTGGTTGATTTCCAGACGAGATGCCGACTTTCCATTTACTAATCGCGGTAAGCCAACATCGGATCACTTCCGTGTGGCGAACGACTCGATTAGAACCTATCATTTCGATTCCTACAGCCACGATTCCGGGCCGCGTGGTGATCGTTGCGAGCCTCCTCTCCGTGGGACTATCATCAGCGCATGCTGGAAACCATTGGCCATTACCGCATCCGGCGCAAGATCGGCCAAGGCGCAATGGGGGTTGTGTACGAGGGGTGGGACGATCACCTCAAACGGCCCGTTGCGGTTAAGACCATCATCGAAACCAATGAGGGCAAAGAAGCCCGCTCTCGGCTTTGGCGCGAGGGCAGCTTAATCCGGGCGATGCAAGGGAGGGGGCACGGCACCCCATTTGGAGAAGCAAATGGTGCGATCACCGAAAGGCTGACCAGGCTGGTCAGCATCCTCAACCGCGCCGACCTCAAGGCCAAGGCGATTGTGGACATGCCCGACTGGCTTGTCACACACGCTGCCATGGTCGCCCCTGTGGCGATGTTGGTTCTCAAGCACGGCTGCGATACCTACGCCCTGGCTCGTTCCCGGAAGGATATGGGAATGGTCGCGGATGCGATGCGCGAGACGCTCGCCGTGCTTCGCGCAAACGGCCGTCGCATCGTTCCCCACAGTGCAGTTCTCCTCGATGTACTTCCACGATTCGTCGTGACGAGCTTTTTTCGAGCGCTCCTGTCCTCCAGATTTGGCAAAATTGGTGTTGGCTGGCACTGCTCGCAAGCACCGGATGAGATATTGCAACTCGCACGAGAGCTGAAGGACCTTGTGGAACAATCCTGCCTCCCAGCTCCCGTTCTCCCCCAACTCCTCGCGACTGTGTAACCGCCGAAGCGTCTTCGGGATCGATGGTCAGCACCAGGCCTTGCCGACGCACGGTTCCCCTCCGGTGCTTCCAGCAGAAATCCAAACTGTTGCTAACAGGCGTTTGAGCTCACTATCTGAATTGGCAAATCAGGATACCGGTCGACGGGCCATGCGGAAGTTATCCCCTTACAACAAAACGCAACATTACTGCGGGCTTGCCGAAAATCCGCTCGGAATCCGTAAATGCTACGGCGTATATCACGAGTTAGTTGGGTTGCATCCGAAATGGCGCTGCGTTGGGGGCTGGCAGCAAGCTCAAAGACGTTCAGTTGTCAGCAAGGTCCATCTGATAACCTAGTTTTGATGAACGCGGCGCACGAATGGGATCAAGAAGAGAGGTATGCGCGAACGACTTCGGCCCCCACTGGAGGAAATATGTCACGCCGTGAGGTGAAGGCAAGAAGATCGACGGTAACTCTTCATGTGGTTGCAAGCCTTGATGGCATCATGGCGAAGAAGGACAACACTGTTTCGTGGCTGGATAGCTCTGGAGAAGTCTACGAAAAAGGGGTTTCTGAGTGCAATGCTGAGGACGCCGTTACTTCCATCGACTGCTTTGTGCTTGGTTCTCGCACATACGAGCATGCGCTCCAACTGGGCTGGCCATATGGCGACACGCCGACCGTCGTGATCACAAACAGAGAGCTGCCGTCGACGAGGAAGAGCGTTGAGTTCTATTCAGGTGATCTCAAGAAGTTGGTTAATGAGATTCTCGCGCCGCGATACGGAAACATCTGGGTGGTGGGAGGGGCGATGGTGTGCCAGAGTTTTCTGAGGCTCGATCTGGTGGATGAAATCAGATTGGTGATTATGCCGGTCCTATTGGGAGATGGGTTGCGCCTTTTTGACAACTTCGGTATCGAAAGCAGATGGAATCTGAAGAACGTAGTTGCTTACAAGACGGGTATGGTTGAGTTGTTGTATCGCAGCCACGCAAGCAGTTTCCAGCCCTGAAGTCAGGCGTGAGGGAACATCATGTCGAAGAACGGTGGCATCATCGGGGTATCAGATCATGGCGGATGGGCAGTGCTGGTGACGGTGGGGCGTGATGGAACGCTGCTCGACCGCCGCCGGGTGGAACTAGTGGGCGAGGGCCTGCCGAAGCTTCCGCACCATAGCGAAGGCCAAAGGCTCCCGCTCGACGAGGCCGTGGAGTTAGTAGAGCGCGTGCGCGTGTCGGTGGAGAGGCACGCGGTGCTTGCCTTTGACGCAGTCACGATGGTGGTGCCGCGAATACTTGGGGTGGCCCTTCGCAATTGCCCAAAGCTTCCACCTACCATTGCCGAGCGAATCAAGGACTACCGTGCGCAGAACTTTGCCGACTGGGTGATGTACCGCAAGGCGCTGGCCTCCGCGGCCGAGGCGCGCGGTTGGCTTGTCCACTGGTACGACGCGAAGAGCGTATCGGGTGCGGCGAGCCAGGCGTTGCGCGTTGAGAACCTCGACGCCCACTTCCTCCAAGTGCGGAGGGCCGTTGGGCCGCCATGGAACAAAGATCACAAGCTCGCAATGGCGGCGGCCATAGCCACGGCGGCTGTGAAGTAGGCCGCGGAACCTAGAGCAAGGCGGTTTCAAACAATTGCTGACCCGAAACAACTGGTCGAGTCAGCTAGCGGCAATTCCGGTAATGTCGCCAAACCGGAAACTATGCAGAAACGGGGTTCGAGGAGATCAGATGGTGTGCGACATCCAGGGTAACGAGGTCTGCTCCCAAGCGGACTTTTGTCTCGCAGCAGCTTCTGAGTGCTCCGCGAATCAGGCTGAAGCGGCAATCGCAATCGCCAATTCGCTGCATCCGTAAAAACTAGCTAAGACTTATCGGGAGTTAAGGCAGTTCGCACGGGTTCACTGCGTAGGTAGGCCAATGCGGCGTAGGAGATCAGCAAAGCGCGGATCGCTTTGAACGAGGTCGAGCCGGGATCCACCGCGGCGGTGGTTAGTCAATCCAAACGCGCCAAGTACGCTTTCGCCAGCCAATAGAAGGCCTTTTCCTTGTCTGCCTGGAGATGACAACTCGGTCTGGCTAGTTGCGTAAGGCGCGGGCTGGATCTGTCCGTGTGGCGCGCCAGGCCGGCAGGAAACAGGCTGTTAACGCGGCGAAGATCATCACGGCGAAGGCCGCGCCGAACGCGAGCGGGTCGCGCGGACTCACGTTGTACAGGAGATTTCCGAGTAAACGCGTCAATGCGAGGGCCACCGTGGCACCAAGAAGCGCGCCGCCCGCCGTTAACGCCAAGCCACGGGATATGACCAGCCGCAACAGATTCGATGCGCCCGCGCCAAGAGCCATGCGAAGCCCCAGTTCACGCGCGCTTTGAGACACCGCGTAGGACATCACGCCGTACAACCCGATGGCGGCGAGTAGCAGGGCCAGGGCACCTAAAACACCGACTAAAGTTACGGCCACCAGTTGCGGCGAAGTGGAGCGATCCATCTGCTCTTGCAGGGTAATCATCTCGTATGGCGCAAGATTCGGGTCCAAGGCATGGACCTCGCGGGCCAGAGCCGCCGCTAATGTTTCCGGAGGCAACGGAGTTCGGATAAATAAGCCTGCCCCAATGGAGAAATTCTGGCGTCTCGGCACATAGAAAAAGGGCTTCGGCGTTTCCCGCACGCTCTCGTACTTGGAATCCTTTGCTACACCGATTACTTGCATCCAACGACCCTTGACCTGAACGCGCTCACCAATGGGATTCTGACCGCGCCAATACCGCGCAGCCATCGTTTCATTTACGATAGCTACCAGAGCAGCCGTGTCATCATCCGCGAGGGTGAATTCGCGGCCGGACAGCAGGGGAATGCCCATCGTCGAGAAATAATCCGGACTCACTTCGTTGTACTGCACGATGGGTTGTTCGTCTGGAGGAGGTTGATAGCCATCCACGGCGATGGGTGTGGAAGAAAAACTTCCATAGCTCAGCGGGGTCATTCGCGCAAAGGCCGCGGACTCCACGCCGGGCAGGGCCTTCATGCGATCCATCAACTCATCCTGGAAAATCCGTGCGCGCTCCGCTTCATATCCCGCCGACACCAGATCGATCGCGGTGAACAGCACTTCGTGGGTCGAGAAACCCGGGGTGGAAGCGCGAATTTTCTGCAAACTCTGGAGCAACAGTCCTGCGCCCACCAACAAAACGAAACTTAGCGAAACCTGCACGACAACCAGTCCCGAGCGCACCCACGCGCGTTCGCGACTGCCGACGACACCCGCAGAATCGGCCTTCAATGAGCTGGTGAGGTCGATCTTGCCGGTCTGCATGGCGGGAACCAGCCCGAGCAGAAGGGTCGCAAGCAGACAAACCCCGGCGCTCAGCACCAGAACGCGCCAATCGATTTCCCCCGGCAGGTACATGTGCACCCCAGCGCGGGCCGGAAAGAGCAACACCAATGCGTGGCGGCACCCGTGGGCAAGAACAAGCCCACCCACTGCGCCAAAAGCCGAGAGGATCAGGCCTTCGGTGAAAAGCTGTTTTACGAGCCGGCCGCGACCCGCGCCGATAGCGAACCTAACGGACATTTCGTGGCGCCGCGCGAACGATCTGACCAGCAGCAGATTGCCGACGTTCGCGCAAGCGATGAGCAGGACAAAAACGACGACGGCGAGCATGATTTCGAGGGTGGGAAGCAAAGTGCCCGCGTTGTTGAACGGCGTTTGCCAGAGTGCCCAGAGCTTTACGCTCCGGCCGCGGTTGGTTGCCGGATAATCGGCTTCCAAGCGTTTCGCTACGGAGGAGATCTCCTGCTGCGCCTGCCCGGCAGTCACACCGGGTTTGAGTCGCGCGTAAGCTTCGATCCATCGGGCGCCGCGATCCTCCAGTTTGTAGCCGCCGGCTTCAAACACTTCTTCCATGGAGGCTGGGACCCAGAACTGCATGCCCCAGCCGACAAAGGTTCCATAAAACCCTTCCGGCGCGACACCCACAATCGTGTGGAGCACACCGTTGAGTCGCTGCGTTTTGCCGATAATTTGCGGATCGCCCTTGAAGCGTCGTTGCCAGAGCTGGTAGCTGATCACGGTGACGGGATGAGCGTTGCGTCCCGAGTCTTCGCCGTGAATGAATCCGCGGCCAAGAATCGGATGGACCCCGATAGCATCAAAATAGTTCGCCGACACGATGCTGCCAATGGTGCGCTCGGCGCGGTCACCGATGCTGAGGGTGGTCCCCATGATTTTGCTCACAAAAAAGGAGTCAATGAGCGTGCAGTTCCTTTGCAAATCGAGAAAATCCGGCCAGGAAAGAGCAGTAGCGCCGGCTTCGCCGTGCGCCGTCCCGGCCAGGGCGAGCAGTCGCTCCTGGTGGGTTACCGCCGGATAAGGACGGAATAAAATTCCTTCAACCCAACTGAACACAGCGGTGTTGGCGCCGATGCCCAAGGTCAGACAAAGGATCGCCAAGATGGAAAAGCTCGGAGTTCGCCGGAGCATCCGGAAGCCGAAACGCAGATCTTGAAAGGTGGTTTCGAGCATAGGAAGACCTCTCTGGTCGCGGTAGAGTTCCTTGGTTATTTCGACCCCGCCGAAGCTACGAAGCGCCTGGTGCCGGGCGTCGTCGGGGCTCATGCCTTTGGCCAAGTTCATTTCCGTGGCCAATTCCAGGTGCGAGCGCAGTTCTTCGTCGAGATCAGACTCCAGACGGCGCCGCCGGAACGGTGCAGCGAGGCGGTGGAGAAGCGTGTGAAAAACTTCGCGCATAGGCTAGCTCGTCCTCAGCAGCCGGTTGATCATCGTAGACATGCGATCCCAGCTTTCCGCTTCCTGCTGGAGCTGCTTGCGTCCGACGCGGGTCAGCGAGTAATACTTGGCCTTGCGGTTATTCTCCGAAGTGCCCCACTTAGAGGCGACCCAGCCGCGTTGCTCCAGACGCAACAGGGCAGGATACAAAGTTCCCTGGTTCAATTGCAGCAAGTCCTCGGAGACCTGTTGGATGCGCAAGGCGATGCCGAAGCCATGCATCGGCCCCATGGAATCGAGGGTCTTCAGCACCAGCAGGTCCAGCGTTCCCTGCAGGACTTCGGTTTTGGAAGAGGGCATATACTCCTTTAGACGGCCAACAGGAGAAAAGGGAAGTCTAGCATATTCCGGTGGAAATGAAGTTTTGCCCAAGGGGGAGGCGTGAGTGACGAAACGGACGGTGCAAACGGTAAGCCTCCTGGCTCACTGGCGAACGGGTTTTTCACCGGCTGACGCTGAGCCGTTCAACTGCTGCAATTCTGCCAATTGCTCTCGTATCTGATCCGCATTTTTTGCGTGCGGGACTAACTCCAGGTAAGTCTGAACCTCCGAGATGGCAGCGGCATAGTCGTTCTTTTTAACGAAGATTTCAGCCAGTAAGAGATGCAGTTGCGGAAAATGAGTGAGCAGGTCAACGTGTTCCGCCTTGAGACCGCTTTTTTCGGCTTCTTCCAATTTGTTGAGATGGAAATTTGCGACCGCGTTATAGAAATAAGCCTCGGTGCAATTCAAGGGATCGAAATCCACGACGTAATCGGTGACGTTAACGTGATTCCATGGATCGTGTTCCAAGATGTGATTCGTAAGGATAAGGACCACAGGCCAATTGCGTTCCTCATAGGCCATAGACGCGAGAGAGAGATAAGGGGGAAGAAACCTGGGATCGCTCGTCGTGGCTTGGGTATACGCGTTGCGAGCCGCATCCCGCTGGTTTTCTTTTTGCAAAAGGGTACCCAACTGAAACCAGGCGCTGGCGTACTTGGGATAGAGCTTCACTGCCGTTTCAAAATACTTGCGAGCACTGGCAAGGTTGGCTTTTCGTTCGGCCCCCAGGCCCTTCTCGTAAGCAGTTCTGGCGTCTTTGGGCGCTCTGTAGGGCACGGCGCTGAGAGTCGCGCCATCAACTTTTGAACCTCTCTGCACCACAATAACGCCCACATCAATTCTGCCGCCGGAAGTATCAAGGTCCAAAAGGTTGGAGATGGCGGTATGAAAACCAGCCGCCGAGGCCCGCAGCTCGCAATTCCTCAAGTCGCGCTTGGGAATTCCCATCGCGGAATCTTTGCTGGCGGCACTAGATTGCGAAGCCGAGTCGTTGCTAGCGTCGAGGAAAGAATCGGACCGCGATCCCAATTGAATACTGAAATCGCCATGGGAAGATGCATATGTCTGCTCACGCACCCTGTTGTTGCAAACCCGTTCTACCATCGCATCGATTGGAAGCGAGGTGCCGTCGCTGGTGGTAACGCGCCCCAGGAGAAACATCACACGTTCATCTTCCGGTTGAACTGGCTGAGAAACCGAAGGAAGGGAAGTGGTCGGGTGGTTTGGAGGCGCGGAAGTCGGAGGCGCCGGAGCCGGAGGTTTCTGCGCCACCGCGACGGGCGCCAGAACCGCTATTGCGAGAGCCATTAGGATGAAAACGCGCATGCGGTGGCTCCAAGACCGGCTACAGGGGCGGGAACAGCAGAGGCGGAAATTCTAGGGCGCCGGTTTGTTCAAGTCAAGGATAGGGGATCGAATACGATGCTGAATCCACCGCGTCCCCCCCTTACAACGGGCGATAAAAAAGAGGATACTTCACGAAACAATCGCACACGAAAACGAGATACACCATTCTAGTGGCTGGTCTCCTGGCGTTGCCAACCATGTGCTTCGCCCAAGGGTCAAGGCCAGATAGCGGTCAGACACCTTCGTCGAATCCAGGACCGACGAGTGCCCCAATCGATCCCACTAAATACACGAATGTGGGTTGGGAGGAGGCCTACAACAAAGGACGAACGGGAGATCAACTGCGAGGGAATTTAACTCTTGCGGAGGGGACGCTACCGTGGGAACCGATTCCGGTGATCGTGACATGCGAGGGAAATTCAAGCTACAGCACCAAAACCAATCCGCAAGGTATTTTCGTGATCACCCGGGTTGAGCCGGTCGGTTCCACGACGATCATAGGCACCCAGAAGTCGCTGGTTACGCAATTAGTGGGGTGTGCCGTTTCGGCAGTGTTGCCGGGTTTCGACCCATCAAAACTCATGATCATAAACCGCGATGTACGAACAAATCCAAATATCGGAACCATCACACTGAAGCGCGAAGAAGGGGCTGAGTACGCAGCCGTAAGCGCGACAACAGCAACTGCACCCAAGGAAGCCAGAAAAATGTTTGAGAAGGCGCGCAAGGAATGGCTCGACAACAAGCCGGACCGAGCGCGGCGTGATCTGGAAAAGGCTGTCGAGATTTACCGTCAATTTGCCGAGGCGTGGTACCAGCTTGGAAAGATAGAACAGGCTTCAAAATCGCCCGGGGCATGGAATTCCTTTGCGAATACAATCGCTGCAGATCCGAAATTTACGCTTCCCTACGAGCAGATGGCCGCGCTGTCTGCGACAAGCGAAAAGTGGAAAGAGCTCATTGAGGAAACCCAACAGGCGCTGGAACGCAATCCCCGGGGTACGCTGGAACTGTGGTATTACAACGCGCTGGGAAACTATCAGCTGAAGAAGCTGGACGTGGCCGAAGTCAGCGCCAGTAAATCTCTTTCCATGGATCCACTTCACGTGCAGCCCGCTACCGAGCAGTTGCTCGCAATGATCTTAGTCACGAAGAACGAAATACCCGCTGCGCTGGAACATTTGCGAAACTGCCTGACCTATTTCCCGCCAGGCCCCAATGATGAACTCGTGAAACGGCAGATTGCACAACTGGAGGCGAGGGGGGCGGCCCCTACAAGTGTTAAGGATGGTCCAGGAGGTGCAGCAGGCAAAGAACAGGTGGAGGCGCTGAACGCGCGAGCCAAGCCGCGACTCTCCGAACATCCGAGCGCAGAAGTAGGGAAGAAAAGGACCGCCAACAGCCAGCCTACATCACTTTCAAAAGACTCCCACTGGGCGCCAGTTGACGTCGAGGAATCCGCGCCGGCGATTGAGGCTGGGACGGGGTGCGATCTGGAGGAGGTACTGCCGAAAGTAGGACGGCGAATTCAAGAATTCGTGGAAAACGTAGAGCGATTTACAGCCACAGAGACTTTATACCAAGAAACCATTCGTGGATCGGGAGAAGTTTCCGGAAAAGAAAACCGGAGCTACGATTACACAGTTTCGATCAAAGAGATCCGACCGGGAATGTTCGGGGTGGAAGAGAATCTAAGCCGCGGTTCCACTTCATCCAATTCTCCCGGAGGGATCATCACAAAGGGATTACCCGCGCTGTTGCTTATTTTTCACCCTAACGACTCGGGCTCTTTTTCCATGAGATGTGAAGGACTGGTCTCCAAAAAAGGGCAACAGTTGTGGCAGATCTACTTTCGGCAGAGAGCTGATAAACGTAACACTACTCGGGCATACAATATCGCGGCGAACCGGCCATCCTATTTAGTTGAAGGGGCGGGCGTGGTTTACCGCGGATTCTTATCAAATCGTCAGAATGGAGACGGACGTGATCGATGCTGTACCTGAAATCCAGCTAACGATCGATCACACGGTGGTTGAGTATGGGCCAGTGCATTTCAACAGCAAAGGCGTGGATATGTGGGTCCCGCAAACAGCAGAACTCTATAGCGACTTAAGGGGAAGACGAGTTCACCAGCGAATGAACTTTGGGAATTACTTGCTGTTCTCTGTGGACGAAAAGCAAAAAATCGGAGTTCCGAAGTCAGATCTATAGAAGTTGCTGTCGGCTTGGCGTGGTTCAGGAATTGTCACCGCTGCCAGGGTTCAAGCATAACGCGCGGGCATGCGTCACAGCCTTTCTGCATCGCCGGCCTGCTAATTTTTGTGCCTCGAGCACGACGAACATTGGGAGCGTATCGTGTGACGCGGAGCGACATGCAGAACTCGTCCACCCGGGCATCAAACGGCCCGGGCCGGGATATAATCCCTGCCGCAGCACCTTCGCGAAAGAGGGTCTGATGCTCTCATCAACAAATTACTGGATGTGTTTTGCCGGGCTTATCTATTTTGCCGCCGGAGTTTATATACTTCGAAAGAAGATTAGCGCGGCTCGCGGCTGGGACAAGCTCATCACCTTGGGCTGTGTCTTTATCGCCGTTCCACTCGCTATATTCGCGCCAGAGCATTTCCACGGCCCCGAGTTTGTGCAGAATATGGTCCCGTCGTGGATGCCGGCGCACTTGTTCTGGGCGTATTTTGTCGGATGCGCGCTGCTCGCAGCAGCTACCAGCCTTACGGTGAGGAAGTTCGTACGCTTGTCGTCCAGCCTGCTCGGATTGATGTTCCTTCTCTTCGTCTGCATGATTTACATACCGTATGCGCTCGCGCATGCCAAAGATCGATTTGCATGGGCCTACGCGCTAAGAGACCTCTCTTTTGCCGGAGGCGCATGGGCTCTCGCCGGACTGCATAGCCGGGCCTCGTCGCCGCAACAATCGAAATGGATGATTTTATTTGGGCGCATGGTCATGGCGATTGCTGCGACCTATTTTGCGGTAGAACATTTTCTTCATCCAGAATTTGCGCCTGGCGTTCCTTTGGAAAAGATGATGCCATCCTGGATTCCATTCCCCAGCGTATGGGGGTACCTGGCAGGAGCAATCCTACTGGCCGCTGGAATCTGCTTGGCCCTGAACAAGAAATCGCGGACGGCAGCAGCCTGGATTGGCGCATTAATGACTGTCCTCACTCTGTTCCCTTATCTGCTTATTTTGATCCACGCCCTCGGCGGATCAATGACGGAGATCAATGAAGAGCTAAATTACGTCGCGGACACATTGCTCTACGCCGGAGCAGCGCTCGCCCTGGCATCGGCATTGCCAAAGGTGATAGGCGGTACTCAGGATCCCAACTACGATGAACGGCCAACCTAGCAGCGTGATCTGAAAAGGGCGTTTCGTGGAATTGAGATTCGTCAACGTGGTGTTCTTTGCCTAGGCCACAAAACTAATCCATCAACTCCCCGAGCAATCGCAAGTGGCCGAGCCGGCATTAAGCCGCGACAAACTGGTTTTACTCGTGCCTGAGTGCTGCCATTGGATCAATACGACTAGCTCTCCGTGCCGGAATCCAGCAGGCCAGCGTCGCGACAGCCAACAGGATCGCCGGTACACCGAGGAAGACGGGGAGGTTGAGCACGCCCTTGGTAATCGCGTGAATGGAAATTACAAGGGCAAGTGCCCATCCAATGGCCGTGCCCCAGGCGATTACACCCAAGTTTTCGCGAATAATCTGCAGGACGACCCGCCCGCTGGTGGCCCCGAGGGCCAGCCGCACACCAATCTCTCGCGTTCTCCTGGAGACGGCATAAGAAACTACAGCGTAGATTCCGATCGCTGCGAGGCCAAGCAGGAGTGGCCCGAGCACCACGAACATGCGCGCGGGAATGCGGCGAAGATAGAGGTTTCGTTCGATGTGCTGGGAGAATGTGCGCACGTCGTAAAGAGGGAGCATGGGATCGAGATCGCGGAGAACGGCACGGGCTTCTGAGGTGAGAGCCGCTTCATTGCCACTGCGGGTCTTCAGGTGAATCTCGCCTTGGGTGGCCGGAAGATCCCGGTAGGAGAAATAGACGGCAGGCTGAGTGGGCTCGCCGAATGAGTCGTAGACCGAATTGCGGGCCACGGCGATGATCGCGAAAGTTCCCGCGCGCGTCAGGATGCGGCGGCCGATGGCATCCGCGCCATTCAGGTACCGGCGGACAAACTCCTCGTTGACGATGGCCTGCGCGGGCGCCGCCTTATCGCCCATCTCGGCAAAGTCGTTTCCCTCAAGGAGGGGGATGGCCAGCACTTTGAAGTATCCCGGTGTGACCGTGTTGGAAATGGCTCTATCCTGCCCCGCCTCTGTGCGCACGTGGCCTTGCACAGTGAAGGGCCGCGCGGGAATCCCATGCAGGTCCAGCGGAACATTGGTTGCGATGGCGGCTGCCTCGACGTCCGGTAAGGATCGCAGGCGTTCGAGCAGGCGGGCGGCAAATTCGCGCTCGAAGGCCTCGTCGGGATTGCGTCCACTTAAGTCGTAAGCGGCCAGCAAAACGCCTTCGGGCCGGAATCTGGGGTCCGCTTGGCGTGCCGAGCGAAAACTTTGCAAGAAGAGCGCTGCAGCGATCAAGACCACCGTCGCAAGTCCGACTTCCACCCCCATCAGAACTTTGCGCGCACGGCTGCGGGGCGCCGTGTTGGAACTGGAGCGAAGCCCATCCTGTGGATCCAGCCGAGCCAGATGGACCGCCGGCGCGGCGCTAAAAATCAAACCGCACGCAACACCGAGTAAAATGGCGAAGGCCAGGGTGAACCCATCTACTCTTGTCTGAAACTGGATGGGAAATGAGCCAATCATTGGCGCCACGCGCAAAGCCGTGGTGCCCCAAACGGCGAGGGCCGCTCCGAGGCTGACTCCCAGGAGAGCGAGCAGCACATTTTCCGAGAGCACTAAGCTGACAATGCGCCAGCGTCCCGCGCCCAGCGCCATGCGCACGGCCATCTCGCGCTGCCGGGTAGTTCCACGAGCCAGCATAAGGTTTGCGGTGTTTCCGCAGACGGCCAACAGCAGGAGCAGCATAACGACTTGCAAGATGGCTAGGCCGCTGATGAGCATCCGCTGCGGACCGCGGGGCGCACTCCAGAAGGGAAGAATCTCACCGCCAATTCCGGCGCTGGCCTCAGGATAGTCGAGCGCAAACTGAGCCATCGCGGTACTGAACTCGGCCTGTGCTTCCCCTTGTGTCGCGCCAGGCCTTAACATTCCGATCAACGAAAAAGCGCGGATGCTGCGATCTTCGAGGTCGCGCGTTCCGCCGAGTAACGCAGGCGCCATCGTGGCCGGGACCCACAGTTCGAACTTCAAGGGGAGCATCGTTCCCTGGAATTCCCTGGGCGCAACGCCGATGATGATAAGGTCGCGCTCATTAACGTGCAGTTTTTGTCCCACAGCCCCCGGCGCGCCGTTAAACCTCGTTTGCCAGTAATCATACGAAATCACGATGACAGGTTCAGTTCCGGGCCGCTCGGCCTCCTCCAGTCGAATCAATCGTCCGAGGGCAGGGTGCAGTCCCAGGGCAGAGAAGTAATTGCCGGAGACAAGCTGTCCAAACGTCCGCTCCATCTGGCCCGTCTGTCCCACGTTAAACGGCACCATCTGAAATGCCACAACGTCCCGGAGCGCCTGCATTTGCGTCTGCAAAGCGCGATATTCGAGCCAGGAAGCTCCTGGATACCCACCCGTCTCCGAGCGAGGTTCAACGAGCAGAAAATTCGATGCGCCATTCACGCCGGGCAACGGTTGAAAGAGGATCATCTGAATCCAAGAAAAGACGGTGGTATTCACGCCAATTCCGATAGCAAGCGAAACGACGATCACGGCGGCAAGGCCTGGCATGCGAGAAATCGTACGCCCCGCGTTTCGCAAATCCCCCAGCAGATTCTCGATCCATAACAGACCTCTTTCGGCTTGATAGTCCTGATTCACGGCCGCTACGCCGCCAAACTTGAGCATGGCTTGACGCCGTGCTTGGACGGGAGATAAACCGGCGCGAAGATTTTCTTCGGTTTGCAGAGCGATATGTTCAGCAATCTCTTCCCTCAATCGTTCGTCCGGAGTGCGCCTGGTTGCCGAATTGAGCAGGCGATTGAGGAACCGCCTTAGAGATTTCATGACAAATTCTCCGTCTTGACAGCGAAGAACCGACCAATGATCGCGGCTGTTTGTTCCCAATCCTGGGTCTCGACCCGCAACTGCTTGCGTCCTTCGCGTGTCAATCGGTAGAAGCGCGCCTTGCGATTATTCTCTGAGGCGCCCCATTCGGATGCGATCGCGCCTTCTTGCTCCAGCTTCAACAATACCGGATACAGAGTGCCTTGATTCACGGCAAGCAAATCTCCACTGATCTGCTCGATGCGCCGCGCGATTCCATAGCCGTGCACCGGTCCCAGGACATCAAGAGTCTTGAGGACCATCAACGCCAACGTGCCCTGCAGGACGTCCCTTTTTTGTTTCATAGCACCGCCGTGTGGGTTTACAAAAGGAAGGATGGCGCACTTCCTTTTGGAAAGCAACAGGTAAGTCGCCGGGCGACAGTTGCTCGGAGGAGCGATGGGTGACATTTTCATCTATTGACAAGCGTTAAATGTGGGCAGATAATCCGGCCCCAAAGAACACCAATATTTCTAGCCGCCCCCCCCAGGATCCGGACCGAAAAGAAAAAGGAGAATTTCATTGAAGGAATGCGAATGCTCCGGCATATTTGCGGGGCTTTCACTGTTCCGACAGTTACTGGCGGCGTCAACCTCTCGCGCACAAAAACACTCCGCGCCAAATTAATGAGCGGGATTTTTCTTCTTGTGTTCGTGGTGCCGCTTTGGGCGCAGACAGCCAGGGCGCAAAAGCCGACACCGTTTACGGACTTTCCAAGTTACGTGCAGTGGATGCGAAAAATCCACAAGGCGCCGTTCGACCGTGATGGCTCGGTCATGCCCACCGCAGGAGCGAAGGCGTTGCAGGAAGCGCAAGCAAGAAAACCCACCCTTGAGGCCGTGAATGCTGCCGCGGCGGCAAGCGCATATCAGAACGTAAAAGTGAATCAAGACCGCACTCCGTGGCCGAAGGCAGAGGTCGGAGCGGCCGTGGACCCGGCGGACGCAAGCGCCTGGGTGGTGATGACGAATGATTTCCGAGAGAATTTCGACAAAATGTTCTATCACGTGTCCACGGACAACGGGAAAACCTGGACGGATGATTCGATGGTGGGAGGTAACGATCCATTCACCGGATTCGTCCCTTTGAACTTTCAAAGTTATGAGGCCCCGTCTGAGATACCGGCCTTGAAACCGTACTGAGGAAAACTCACCGTACGGATTTTAGGGGGAGCGATGGAAACGTCAGCATCATTCGAAGCCTGGTCCGCGCCATCGCCCTACCCGGCATCCACGCTCACGGGAGGTGTGTGGACGGTATCGAAGAACCCCGTCGCCAGCTTCATCTATAACGGGCTAAGAAATTTGAACTGGGCGTTTCGCGACTTCGCGGCGGTGGCTCCCGGGTGTGGCATCCACGGGCATACGGCGCATTGTGCTTTCTCAGCCTGTCTCCGGGCCCGACGGGATGGTGCATGCGGCATGGTCTGACACACGCGACGAGGCAAGCATGCAAATCTGGGTCAGGCCAGCAGTGAAATGGATGCGATTCGCCCGGAGGAAGCCCGCCTGACAGGTGATTTACGAGCTCGCCCGGTCGTCGCACATCATCTTTTCCATCAAAACTAAATTCATGCGGGTGTATTATTACGACTCCTAGAAGAAGGGGTGAAAGCATGCCCAGCGTTTCTCCGCCTGGGGGCCGCCGCTCGAAGCGTGTGGTGTTGAAGAGGGGCGCCAGCCTGGTCATTAATCTGGATCGCGATCAGAAACGGCTCCCCTGTCTCGTTCTCGATTCCTCGAAAGAAGGTTACAGGCTGCGTGGGAGTTTCCACCTTAAGCGCGGACAATTGGTCGAAATTGTCCACGATTCAGAACCGTTCCATTCGGTGCGCTGTCGTGTGGTGTGGGTGGGCAAAACTCGGTCTAAGCAGGATGGGGAGGTCGGACTCGAGATTATCTAGGCGATAAGCAATCGAGTAATCCGTTGCGATAACTATCTCATCCCCAGCAACCGAGCAAACCACCGTAGCGAGAGAACTTGCCGAGAGCTGCCAGGATTCAACGGAAGAGTCAATGCACGGTAGACACGGGTGGACGGACATCGTTTTTCAATAGCCAGACCAAACGCCGGGGGTGGCGAGTTCAATCAGATGGCGGTCTGGATCTCGAAAGTAGAGGCTGGAACCCCCCAATTCCCACTTCCGCTTCTCTTCTACGGCGATGCCTCTGGCTTGGAGCCACGATTCCCAGTTAGCGAGCTCGGCGGAGGAGATCGCAAATGCGACATGCAACTCGCCGTCCCCATCGTGAGGCGTTGGAATCGCGCGGGAAGCACCCTTCTTGAAGAGCAGCAGCACCTGATGTGCACCGGCGTTCATGGCGCACCCACGCTCACCGAAGTCGCTGATGACCAGGAATCCAAAAGTTTCCTGGTAGAAACGAACTGAGCGAGACACATCGCTGACGTACAAAGAGGTTTCGAGAATGCCATCGGTTTTCGGGCCCATCGGTGCCTCCTAGCTGAACATTGGACCGTAGCATAGACAATGTAATGCCAGGTAATGAAACGCTAGAGTGGGGAATCGCACTATACCTTAAGATCGAAACCGATCAGCGCCGGAAAAATCGTTGCGGTTCCGGTTTGAAGGGATTCGAGTGTAAGGAGGCTACCCATGGCCAAACAGAGTGGCGAGAAGTCAAACGCGATTACGGTGCGCGACGCGGTGCGCTTGCCGGCTTTGCAAAAGTCACATGCGGGGTCCACGCTGCGAACTATGGGAAAGGGAGACTGTGACGACTGCCGCGCGACGGCGGCGTTTCAAGCATGGCACAGCCTGGATATGACGCCTTCGTTCAACTGGGAGATCAGCTTTGACGATTGGAAGATAGTTCCCAAAGGGAAGCGAGCGGTGATCGAACTGGTGACAGCGCAGATCATCGTACCGCAAGGCGAGTGGGCGCGTCTGAGGATGTTCACGTCGCTGGGAATGGTGCCATCAAATCTGGATTTATTCCTGACGTTTCAAGGCAACGTTTCGGGAAACGCTATTTACGTAGGCACGCATTCTTTGCGGGCGTATACCGATCACGACATCGACTTCAACATCAACCGTGACAATGCGACGACCAGTGGATCGGCATTGATCTGCATTTCCGGATACGTCGTTGGGTGAGGCAATCGTTTCGTGCAGCTTCGTTGCGAAGGATTATTCATAGCGCAGAGCGACGATGGGGTCGACGCGCATGGCGCGGCGGGCAGGGATGTAACAAGCGGCGACGGCTACGATAATCAAAAGAACGGCGACGGCAGCAAAGGTCAGTGGATCGTGCGCACTGACGCCGAAGAGCTGGTTGGCCATGAGACGCGTGAGCGCCACGCGGCGGCGATGCCGATCGCAACTCCGACGAGCGCCATCCTAGCGCCGTGGCCGATCACCAGCCGCAGCACATCGCTGCTGTGCGCGCCGAGAGCCATGCGCACACCGATTTCGTGGGTGCGCTGGCCAACCAGATAGGAAATCACGCCGTAGATGCCGACGCAGGCGAGTGCGAGGGCGAGTGCGGCGAAGGCAGCGAGAAGAAACATGGCGAGTCTGCGTGCGGCAAAGGAATTGGAGACGACTTCGTTAAGGGTTTGGACATTGTAGACCACTTCGCGCGGATCGATATCCTGGACCGCGCGTCGAACGGAGCTCATGACAGCCGCGGGATCGCCTTCGGTGCGCAAAACGACGGCGACACCATCCGCGGCGAGGGGCATCAGCTTCTCGGGAAGCTGCATGAAGGGATAATCGAACTGCGCCTCGATGGCGGAGGTCGAATCAGAGTCGAGTCCCCACTGCTTTAGATGGCCGACTACGCCGACGATTTCGGCCTGGACATTGAAGCCCGCGAGATTGATGCGCTTGCCAAGGGGATTCTGACCGGGGAAATAGGTGCGCGCAAAAACGTCGTCGATAACGACGACCACGGGCGAGTGCTCGTCGTCCTGTGGGGCGATAAAGCGGCCGCGTTCGAGAGTGACTCCCATGGCTTGCTGAAAGCCGGATTCCACGAGATAAAACATGGCCCGGGGCATTTCCTGGAAGTTGGCAGGCTTTGGCTGGCCCTCGATCCAAAAAGGCAAAGAGGAATTATGAATCATGGGGCGCGAGCCAAGGGTGACGGAAACGGCTTGGACGCCGGGGATGCTGTGCATTTTGTCGTGGAAGTGGCGCAGACGGGCTCGCGTTTCGGCGGAACTGGTGGAGGGATCGGCGGGGAGAGACAAACTGAAAGTGATGGCGTGGCTGGGATTGAAGCCGGGATCGACGCGCCAAAGGGCCGCGAGACTGCGAACCATCAGCCCGGCACCAACGAGCAGAATCAAGGCCAAGGCTACTTCCACGGCGACGAAAACTCCCTGAAGCCGGTGACGAGAAGCACTGAAACCGCGGCCCGTCTCCTTGAGTACATCGTGCAAATTGACAGTGGAGGTTTTCAGGGCAGGTGCAAGTCCAAAAACAATTCCGGCAAATAGGGAGAGCGCGAAGGTGAAGAGCAGGACGCGTGAGTCGAGGGAGACTTCGTTGGCGCGCGGCAAAGCGCCCGGCAAAGTGGCGAGTACGGCCTTGGTGGCGCAAAAGGCGAGCAAGAGTGCAAGCGCTCCACCCAAGCCCGCGAGCAAAATGCTTTCGGTGAGAAGCTGGCGAATAACGAGCGGGGGGTTCGCGCCCAGTGCCGCGCGGATGGCGAACTCGCGCGAGCGTCCCATGGAGCGAGCGAGAAGAAGGTTCGCAACATTCGCGCAAGCAATCAGCAGCAAGAAACCGACGGCCGCGAGAAGCACGATCAGGAATGGCTGGACATTGCCGACGATGTCGTCCTTCAGTGAGAACAGAGTGGTGCCGACGTTTTTATCGGCCTCCGGGTAGGCTGCGGCGAGATTTTGCGCCACGGCATCCATATCAGCTTTCGCTTGCGCGAGCGTTACCCCCGGCTTCAAACGGCCGATGGCGTGCGCACTGAGGTCGACGCGGCGATCGCGAAAAGAAGCATCGGTCCACTGGCCGATGGGAGGGTAAACATCGCGGTCGTGACCATAGAAGGTGAAGCCAGCGGGAATGACACCCACGATGGTGTAGGAGGTGCCATTCAGGGTGATTGATTTCCCGGCGAAGGAGGGACGGCTAAGCTTAATTACCGGGCCTGGACGGCCAGAGGATATGCAGTCCGAGGACCCCGCCACCGAAACGCGAATGAATGCGATAGGCCTTTCGCGAAGCAACCCCGAAGCGGCGATCGCCAAGGCGGAACAATTACCGGACGACGGAAAGCGTGCGAGCGCTCTGCTGGAGGTCTCTCGCGGCATGACGGGTGATCACCCGCAACAAGCGGCGGAATTGATTGCTGAAACGCAAGGCAAGAATCCGGCTGGTGATGAGGAGATGCACTTCAACTTGATCTCAGCACAAGCCTCAGTTGCGGCCGCGCAAAACAGGAATGGAGAATTGTATGAGCTGCTTCAGAGTGGGTTTGCATCAGCCAGCCGCATTCTTTTGGAACAGCAAAGAACCGGGGAGATTCATTTCTTCGCGGGCTTAGCAAAGATGATCCAGATCGGCATACAGAACGATCCAGACATGACGATAGCTTTCATGGAGAGTCTTCCACCATCGTATGTGAAGGCAGAGGGTCTGCTTATAGCAGCGTATGCATTGAACATGGGAAGGCGAGTGCCGCTTAGTTCCCGGGAACAATGAAGAGTGGTGAGTAGCAAGGCGTTGGTGCGATTTATTTTTCGATTTGCTTTTGGAGTTTCTTGACCAGGCGCTCGCCTACACTATTCGTCCCGGTCAGCAATCCACCCCACACGTGAGAGTCACTCCAGAGATTCTGTCCAGTTTTGGGGTCAATCACGGTGAGATACGCGTCCCGGACCGGAGCCTGGCGATTGTAATTCGGGATGCGGTCTTCTTGAATGTGTCCGTTGGAATCCATCGTGCCAGTTTGACCGCTGGCAAAAATAATGTATCCGCCGTTATAGGGGTCGGCGGATAGTAAAAAGACGAGATCCGCTAACTTTTTGTCGGAGACGATTTGAAAGCGGCCCCATTTTTTCAGTTGCGCGAGTGTCGCGGCTCCCACAGCGTCGGAACCGGTGCGGTTGTCAAAGTAAACGGTCTTAGCAGATTGGATTTGAGGCGATCTAGCCAATTGTTTCTGCGCGTGAACCGGGAGTGGGGAGTGCAGGTAAAACAAACCGAAGAAAAAAACGATGCAGGAGGAAATACGCATGGGCGCCTCCAGGTGATTTAGGGAGAGCTTACACCGGGTGGAGTGAGTGAGTCACTGCCCAGTGGGGGATGCCAGGCGCGCAGTGGCGGCAAATTCGTTGTATCGAACGGCGGGGAAGCCTATAATGCGCGAGTCCGAGGATTTGAATCGGAAATTCCGGCTAACCTGAGAGCCTACATGAAGCGGCATGTCACACAGGCTTCCTCTGTGAAATCCGCTGGCCTCCCCTCGCAGCGAATCTCGAAGACCATTAACTCGCTAGCCGTATTGCCACTGGAAAATGTCAGCGGCGACCCCGAGCTCGAATACTTGAGTGACGGGATTACCGGAAGCCTGATCAATTCGCTGGCGTCAATCCCAAAATTGCGAGTCATGGCGCAGAGCACGGTATTTCGATATAAGGGACGGGAAATTGACCCTCAGGCGGTGGGGCGCGAGCTAAATGTGCGCGCGGTGCTGACGGGAAGAATCATGCAAGGCGGAGGGTCTCTGCATGTTGGGACCGAATTAGTGGATGTAGCGACAGGATCTCAATTATGGGGCGCGCAATACGATCGCAAGCCTGACGACATCTTTGAGGTGCAAGACGAAATTTCCGGGGAGATATCGGGGAAATTGCGGTTGCAGTTGACGCGGGCGGAAAAGAAGAAGCTGGCAGTCCACCACACGGAGAATGCCGAAGCGTACCGGCTGTATTTGAAGGGCCGTCATCACTGGAACAGGTGGACCGAAGAATCGTTTTACAAGGCGATCGAGTATTTTCAGCTGGCAGTGGAGAATGACCCGTGCTACGCGCTGGCCTATGCTGGTGTGGCCGATTGCTACGTGCTTCTTGGATGGAACAGCTATCTGCCACCAAACGAAGCGTTCTCTAAAGGCAAAGCGGAGGCGATGACCGCGCTGAATCTGGACCCGGAGCTTGCGGAAGCGCACACGGCATTGGCGGCGCTGTTGTGGCTTCACGACTGGAAATGGAAAGAGGCTCAGAAAGAATTCAAACGGAGCCTGGAATTGTGCGCTACTTACGCAACGGCGAACCACTGGTACGCCGAGTACCTGATGACCATGGGGAAAAACGAAGAAGCCATGGCCCGGATCGAGCACAGTCAGGAACTCGACCCGCTGTCGCTGATCATTAATGTAGCTGTGGGATGGGCTTTGTACCATGCGCGGCGATACGATGCAGCCCTGGAACAACTGCGGCGAACGGTTGAACTGGATCCGAACTATGCCGTCACGTACTGGATTCTGGGCTTGTTGCTCAGGAAAACGGGTCGCTACGAACTGGCCATCCGAGAGGGAGAGAAGGGCGTGCAACTTTCGGGCGGTAGTCCACTGATGCGCGCGGCACTGGCGCACACGTACGGCATGGCGGGCAGAAAAAAGGAAGCCCTTGAGATCCTGGAGGATCTTACAAAACTGGCAAAGAAGAAGTATGTCGCATCATATTACTTCGCCGGAATCCACGTTGGATTGGGAGAAGACGAGCGCGCGATCGATTACCTGGAGAAATCCTACGAAGAGCACTCTCACTGGCTGATCTATCTGCATATTGATCCGAGTATGGACAACTTGCGGTACAACCCACGATTCAAGGACCTGTTGCGGCGCGTCGGCCGTGGCTGAGGCGTGCGATCCCGCCTGCGATAGTGGAGCGGGCCTGGTGCGGTTGGGTGGGAGATGACGTTGAACAATGATGGGGCGGTGCAGGGCTAAATTGTGCTTTAATTGTCCCACCGTGAGTTTGCTGCAATGGACTTTAGTTCCCGTCATTTTCGCGGTCGGGATGTCCCCGATGTCTCGCGCACAATCCTCAGCTGACAGTTCAAAAGTGGTCATCGAAGTAGTTGAGTTGGAGGGAAGCCTATTGCCCGAAGGCAACCAAGAGCAATTGGCTGCCACACTAAAGCAGCGCGAATATGATGAGGATTCCGATTGGATCAAAGAGGTAGACGAACTGGTCGGCCGTGCCGAGACCGACGGTTGGCCGGATAGAGAGAATCAGGGGTATGTAGGTTACTCGTATTCTACCCAGTGGAAACCGCTGCGACGAGAACCGGGGCGGGTGCATGTTCTGGTAACCATTTCCGTGAACGAGGGCCAACCCAAAAAGCTAAAGGCAATTGAGTTTCGTTACGCCGGCGACCGCTTGGGGAGACCGGTTTTCAGCTCCGATGACCTTCGGAAACTAATCTCGCTGAACGATGGCGAAATCTATAATCGCGACCGCTACCTTGCAGGTCTGGCTGCGGTGTCACGCGCGTACAGCGAACGGGGATTCATCGAGTGCACGGTCATGCCCACTGTGGAGCTTGACCAAGTAAATCAGACGGTCTTGGTTGTGGATGGATATCAACGAGGCATATCATTCGAGTGATTGGGGAGCAACATGCGGTCGTGGATTTTGACGTTTGACTTCAGCGCCGCTGCACCTCCAGCGGTTCATGAATAAGGGACACACAAGCGAGCCAGGAAGAATCGTGGGCGAGCGGTTCGAGGGCGGGTGCATCCCATAGCGGAAGAGTTTCGGAGGATCGGGCAAATAGTCCGGTGGAACAGGCAAACGTCCGAAACGCAAAAAGATTACACTTCGTATCGTTGACCCAGGGATTTTGTAACTGTCGCTTTGGACTGCGACGAAGCTACTTGGACCTGCAACATTCGATCGAGACATCTCGAAGGAGAAACAATGCAGAAGCGCAAACTTGGAAAAAGCAACTCTGGAAGTTTCGGCCATCGGCCTCGGCTGCATGGGAATGAGCTTTGGCTACGGGCCCGCTGCGGACAAGAAGGAGGTGATCTCGCTAATTCGAGACGGCAGTCGAACGCGGCGTCACATTCTTCGATACGGCCGAAGTCTACGGCCCGTTCACGAACGAGGAACTCGTGGGCGAAGCGCTCGCTCCGTTGCGTGATCGAGGTAGTGATTGCCACCAAGTTCGGATTCAAACTTGATCCGAATACCGGCAAGCAGGCCGGACTGGACAGCCGGCCAGAGCACATCAAGGAGGTCGCCGAGGCGTCGCTCAAGCGACTCAAGACCGACGTTATCGATCTGTTCTATCAGCACCGCGTCGACCCCGACGTGCCGATCGAAGAGGTTGCTGGAGCGGTGAAGGACCTGATTCAGCAAGGCAAGGTCAAGCACTTCGGACTCTCGGAAGCGGGAGTGCAGACGATCCGCCGCGCACACAAAGTTCAGCCCGTCGCCGCACTGCAGAGCGAATACTCGCTATGGTGGAGAGAGCCGGAAGCGGAAGTCATACCCGACACTGGAGGAACTCGGGATCGGGTTCGTTCCCTTCAGCCCTCTGGGTAAAGGCTTTCTTACCGGAAAGATCAGCGAAGATACGAAGTTCGACAAGAGCGATTTCCGCAACATCGTTCCCGCGTTTACGCCGGAAAACCGGAAAGCGAATCAGGCGATGGTGGATCTGGTTGGCAAGTTTGCGCAGCAGAAGAAGGCGACACCTGCGCAGATCGCGCTTGCCTGGCTGCTTGCGCAGAAACCGTGGATTGTTCCGATCCCAGGCACGACCAAGCTGCATCGGCTCGAGGAGAACCTCGGAGCCGCTGCCGTGGAACTTTCGCCCGACGATCTCCGGCGAACTGGAGACCGCAGCCTCAAAGATCGCGGTGCAAGGCGCCCGGTACCCCGAAGAGCTTGCAAAAGTTAGTGGGCCGCTGAGCCACATGAAAGGAAAGCTGAATGAAGCAGGGCCATGCGGCTTGTAGCGTCTTCTGCTTGTCGGTATGACCGCGATGACGCTGTCCGGCAGCCAGGATCGCGGTGGCACTGAGGGCATCCGGGACCGGTTTGTCGGAGCGTGGCGGCTGGCCTGGCTCGAAGAGGAAGGCGCGGACGGGAAAATTCACAGGGCCGACTGTACCGGGCTGCTTGTCTTCACACACGAAGGCCACATGTCGGTCCAGGTGATGGATCGCAACCCGCAGGCACAAAGCTCTGCGGGGCCGGTGCAATATTCGCAGGGCGGCTACGAGGCCTCCTTTGGGAGATATGAGATCGACGAAAGCACTCACACCTTCACCTTTCACGTTGAGGGCGCACTGGTGCGAGACCCTTATCGGCAAAGACCTGCCGCGCGTTTCGAGTTCATCGGGCAAACAGCTCATCGTGAAGTCGACTCGGCCCGGATGAACACTGGAGAGTTGCTTGGGAGCATTACTAGGCCGCCTTCTGCAATCGTTGCACGCATAGAATTGCGTAGCGGATGAGAAACAATGCAAAAACGCAAACTCGGAAAAAGCAATCTTGAAGTCACAGCTCTCGGGCTCGGCTGCATGGGAATGAGCTTTTCCTACGGCTCCATTCCAGACAAGAAGAGATGATCTCTCTTCTCCGTGCGGCCGTGGAACGCGGCATCACCTTCTTTGACACCGCGGAAGTTTATGGCCCGTACATGAACGAAGAACTGGTGGGCGAAGCGCTAGAGCCTTTTCGCGGGGAAGTGGTTATCGCGACCAAGTTCGGCCATCAGCTCAAACCCGATGGAAGTCCGGGTGTTGTACGCCTGAATAGCCGTCCTGAGAACATCAGGTGGTCTGTGGAAGGCTCGCTCAAGCGGCTCAGGGTTGATGCCATCGATCTCTACTATCAGCATCGCGTGGACCCCGAAGTTCCGATCGAAGACGTCGCGGGAACCGTGAAGGAACTGATACAGCAAGGCAAGGTCAAACACTTTGGCATGTCGGAAGCAGCCGCAAAAACGATCCGCCGGGCACACGCCGTTCAGCCGGTCACCGCTGTACAAAGCGAATACTCGCTTTGGTACCGCGAACCTGAGAAGGAAGTGCTGCCGACACTTGAGGAGCTTGGAATCGGCTTTGTTCCCTTAGTCCTCTGGGAAAGGGTTTCCTGACAGGCAAGATCGATGAAACCACGAGGATCGACAGCTCTGATTTCCGCAGCACCGTACCGCGATTTAATCCGGAGAACCGAAAGGCAAATCAGGTACTGGTGGAACTGCTTGCAGAAGATCGCGCAACGGAAGAAGGCGACCCCTGGTCAAATCGCGCTTGCCTGGTTGCTGGCGCAGAAGCCATGGATAGTTCCAATCCCAGGGACGACCAAGCTGCATCGCCTGGAAGAAAACATCGCAGCCGCAGCAGTCGAACTTACACCGGACGATCTCCGCGAGATTGAAAACGCCGCCTGCAAGATCACGGTGCAAGGGGCTCGGTACCCAGAACACATCGAGCGGTGGAGCAATCGCTGAGCGGACAAAAGCTAACCGAGCACCAAAAGGAACGAGCATGAATAAAGAACCTTCAGCAGCTGAGAAGATGATTGGGGACTTCGCCCCCAAGCTGGTCGAGTTAACGGACCGAGTGCTATTTGGCGATATTTGGGAACGCTCAGAACTATCAAAGCGTGACCGTAGTCTGGCAACGGTGGCGGCGCTGATTGCCTTGCATCGGCCGGAACAGCTGCGATTTCATCTTGGCAAGGCGCTGGAAAATGGGCTTAAGAAAGAGGAATTGATCGAAGTAATTACGCATCTGGCGTTCTATTCGGGCTGGCCCAACGCGATGAGCGCCATCATGAGTGCAAAAGAGGTATTCTCGAAGGCGTGAGCAACAACGGCAAAACGGCGACTTTGCGTCGGCCTGACAAGATGGAACAGTCGTGCGAAACAGACACGACTAAGCTGGCGCGGCTGATTTCCGCGTATGCTCCACACGACGGCGTTTTTGAGCTGGGCATTCCGGGGCTACACGCCAGCCGCTCTTCCCGAATCAAAGCGAGTGTGTGCATGCCCTGCGGTTACCTTGCTTGTCCATCATTGCGCAAGGAGCGAAGACGGTCATCGTGGGACAGGAGGTGTACGAGTATGACCCTTCGCGCATGCTCGTTTACTCCGTTGCGTTTCCCGTTGCCGCCCAGGTTACGCAAGCCAGCTATTCCGAACCTTACCTAGCATTGAGGCTGGATTTGGAACCGCAAAAGATTGCAGAACTGGTCTTGAAGGTGTATCCCCGCGGAGTGCCGCCGGTGCAGGAGCGCAGGCCATATACATCACCGCGGTGGAGCAGAGCATCGTCAACGCGGCGATCCGATTAATGGGATGCCTGGCGCAGCCCGGAGACGCGGAACTGCTGGCGCCACTTATATTGGATGAGCTATTGATCCGGCTGCTGCGCAGTCCTATTGGGGTTCGTGCAGCTCAAATGGGATTTGCGGAGTCCAGCGTGCACCGCATGGCGAAGGCGATTTCCTGGCTGCGCGCGAATTACTCGCAACCGATGAAGGTGGAACACCTGGCGGGGCTGGTGAACATGAGCGTGTCCTCGTTCCACGAGCACTTTAAATCCGTCACTTCGATGAGCCCGCTGCACTACCAAAAGGTGCTGCGTCTTCAAGAAGCGAGGCGTCTGATGTTGTCCGCGATGATGGATGCGGGCACCGCAGGCCAGCGCGTGGGGTATTTAAGCGCTTCGCAGTTCAGCAGAGAATACAGCCGCTTCTTCGGGAGTGCGCCGACCAAGGACATCGCAAAATTGCGCGACGATTCTCGACCCTCGGTCTGACGGATCTTCCCTCCCATAAATTCAGGTAAGTAGCGATTGCTGTTGGAGTTAGCTTCGTTTTGCGTTTCTATATGTAGTCATGTAATAGATAGATATGTGTTGACAGGATATGTATTTGTGATAGTAAGTAGGTATGTACATCTCCTCCATCCCCAATCGCAAATCGCCCCCCGCCGTCCTCCTCCGCGAATCCTTCCGCGAAAACGGCAAAGTGAAAAATCGCACCCTCGCCAATCTCTCCCATTGGAATCCCGCTCGGATCGAGGCTCTCCGTCGCGCCCTGCGTGGCGATTTCGATCATGTCGAACCTTGCGAAGCTGCGCTGGGCCCCATCTTCGGCATGCTCTATGTTCTAAAACAAATCGCCGATGCCCTTGGGATTCCTGGCGTGTTCGGCAACACGCGTCTGGCCAAGCTGGGTTTATTTTTGATCCTGGCCCGCGTAGCGCATCAGGGCTCCCGTTTGTCGGCGGTGCGTTGGGCCCAGGATCACGCCGTCAGCGAAGTTCTCGGTCTGGCTTCCTTCGACGAAGACGATCTCTACGCGGCACTGGACGATCTTTGTGCCCGCCAAGAGAAGATTGAACAAGCACTGTTCCGGCTGTACCTGCGCCGGAAAGCCGCGCCGCCGCGACTGTTTCTCTACGACGTGACCAGCAGTTATCTAGAAGGGGAGCAGAACGAACTGGGGGAATTCGGCTACAACCGCGATGGTAAAAAGGGCAAATTGCAAATCGTCATTGGCCTGCTCACCGATGCGGAGGGCGAACCGCTGGCGGTGCGCGTGTTTGCGGGCAACACCGCGGATCCCGTGACGGTCGTCGATCAGATCAAGATCCTCCAAGAGCAATTTCAGGTGCAAGAATTCGTCTTTGTGGGCGACCGCGGAATGGTGAAGAGCAAGGGCATCCAAGCGCTCGAGAAAGCCAACCTGCATTACATCACGGCACTGACCGATCCGCAGATCCGCAGTCTCCTGGGGCAGAAGATTTTGCAGCTAGAGTTGTTCAGCGAACAGATCTGTGAGGTGGAAGGCAAGGGGGTGCGTTACGTACTGCGGAAGAACGAGAAGGAAGCGGCGCGCGAACGGCATCGACTGGAGGACAAGCTGGAGAAGCTGAAGGAAAAAATCGCGGCACGCAACGAGCAGGTGAAGAATAAGGCGCGCTGCCGGCCGGAAGCGGGGCAACGCCAACTGCAAGCCTGGACGGAACGGCACAAGCTGACCGGCTTGGTGGAGTTATAGCTGGACGGCCGCACGCTGGTGTTGCAGCGCCAAGAGGAGAAGATCGCAAGGGCTTTCGAGTTGGCAGGCTGCTACGTGGTGACCACGAACGTTTTGAAAGCGAGCATGAGCGCGCAACAGGTGCACGACAGCTACGTGAACCTACAACGGGTGGAGCGCGACTTTCGGGCCCTGAAGACGGGCTTGCTGGAAGTGCGCCCGGTGTTTGTGCGCAAAGAGAGTCGCACGCGAGGCCACGTGTTCTGCAGCATGCTGGCACTGAAACTGAGTCGAGAGATGGAACGTCGGCTGCGAGAAGCGTTCGGCACCACGGACAACAATCCGCACGCGATCACGCTACCGGATGCGCTGAGGGCACTCAGCAGCCTGTGCCTGTTGCAGTACAAGATCGATGAGAAAACGACGGTGACAAAACTCCCGCAGCCCAGGGCCAATCAACAACAGATTCTGGCGGCGTTGGGCGTGTCGCTGCCCACGACCGCGTAGGCAGGCACTTTCCCCTCGCGGGTTGCAACAAAAGCCGCAACGTCAAAAAGTTAACAGGAAAACCACGACTGACACTGGGAGGAAGATCCGTCTGAGGTATCGCGTGGCGAATTGGCGGCTTGCTCAACTCAATCAAGTATGGGGTTTGCGGAACTAATCGGGAGTTGGGAACCTAACTAACAGCTGGCTCGCACATTTTCCTTGCTGCGTTTGCAGTCAAAAGGGGACGCAGCAGGTCGAATGCGACGACCACCCAGGCAACCGCACTGTCTGACGCGAGAAATAGTGCGGTTGCGTGGCCTTGCCTGAGTTAAGGACTAATCGGCGGGAGTGGCGGGTTTTGCCATGCCCGAAAATTGGATAGTGATCAGGAAGCCGTTCGTACCGTCATAGGAAAATTTGTGGCCGTCGCCCTCGAAAGCTTCGTGCTTGCTCTTCCACATGCGGAAGCCCTCGTTAGACTGGGCGCTCCAGTATTTCAAATTGTGAATGACAACTTCGTGGCCGGGATTGTCGCCTTTGACGCGCTCCAGGATGACTTCACCCTTGCCATCGCTCATTTTGGCGTGGGCAACGCCGGTCTTGGTATCCACGTCCCAGGAAAACGCGGTGTTGCTCACAGCCTTTCTCTGAAAGGGAATCGCGGAATAGAGCTGGGTGAGAATGTCGACGAGAGCAACCTGTTGCTCCTTGCTGACGCTCGGATCGAAATTCACGACCAGCCAGGAATCCTTGCCAGTGCTCCAATCGCTGCCAAGATCGCTCCCGATCCAGACCTTGGCGCCATCGAGTTTGGTGTCCTTGTAATGGCCCTTGTCCACTTTGAGGACGAGGTTGGCGCGACAATAATGCTCGTCCATGTGGTGCTCACCCATGCCCATATGGTTCGTGGAATGGGTATTGAAGTAGCAGGGACAGAACATGTCGCAACTGCAGGCTTCGATGTAGCTGGCGGTCATATCGAAATCGGGTTTGGAAGACTTCTCCTGTGCGGAAGACGACAAGTAAATGAGAGTCGCGCCAAGGACAAAGAGAGGAAGCAAAAGGAGTCGACCCAAGCGAAGCATAATTCCTCCAATGGATTTGCGAAGGATGGGACCCAACCGGGAATACGCAACTCTACACTCCGAGTTTGGAGGATTCAACTGGATTTCGTTGCTAACAAGGCCAAAGGGAGTGTCAAACTCCCATTAGATGAACGCGGTTGGCGCGTCGAAGTAAAAGAAGGATGAGAGTCCCTGAATGTACTGAACCAATGGGCCACGCTTTGGTGTCTCCAAGAGTCACGAATGCGTTAGGGACGCAGGCAGAACGGAAGGCACTACAGCCTTGTTGGGTTTTTGCCTGTAGATATAAGATGGCGCAGGGGAGTCAGGAGCAATCATGGCCCAGCAAGCAGCACCACTGAAATATATCTTCTACATTGCCGCCACCCCGGAGAAGGTGTGGGAAGGCTTTGTTTCGCGGGAGTCGAACCGCATCCTCTTCTCGGGCGCTGAGCTTCAAGCGGACTTTAGGCCTGGTGGCTTGCTCGCATGGGTGGGCGCGGGACCCGAAGGCAAGCCCATGACCTACGTCCGAGGGAAGGTCCTGAGGTTTGAGCCGCCAAAAGTCTTTGAGTACACGTTCGCAATGGGGCAAAATGATAAGGCGTCACGCGCAACTATCGAACTGGTACCCGAGAGCGAAGCCACCAAAGTAACGGTTACGCATGACGAGTGGGCCGAGGATGACCCTACTTACGCTGCCTGCGCCGATGGATGGCCACGTATTCTTTCCCGCCTGAAGACGCTGCTTGAGACCGGAAAAACATTCAAGCCGCATTGATACGCGGTGGAATGGTCTGAATTTGTTCGTTCGGCAGTAATCCCAAACTAGTGCACGATTAGCGGAGTTTGCCGGAGAGGTGGTAACGGAACGGGCTTCGGCCCACAGCCGGAAAGAAGGGTATGCCCAGAAGGCGTGGGAGGTAGAATGTTGAGCGGCGCCGGGAAGGTAAAGCGGAAATTCCGGCGGAAAGGATGGGAATATGGCTCGAAAGCGTGCAAAAAGTTCGCAGGCTCCACGGCGGCGAAAGCAGCACAACTGTGAAGCACTATCGCAGATTCTGGTTTTTGCACTTGCGCCGGGTACACAACCGGCGGGCGCCAAGTGCACGTCTAACGCTGATTTTATGGTGCACTGTTCGACAAACTATTTCAATCCCGGGGGAGCGCCTCCGTTCTGGGGCTATGCTGTCGGGGTGAAGAGCACTGGAGCCAGTTTGGGTTCAGCGTCACCAGTATTCACGGTCGGCGGTGTATCAAACGATGTCATCACGATCACAATGGAACCCGGCACCACGGGTTTCATTACATTGCAGACGCGGTGCAATGCGAAAGCCAGCATTACGGCGACTTAGGAATGCCGGGCAATTTTCTGGCGAGGAAGGCAAAATTTTGCCGGCGAATCGCTTGATAAACGGCGGTGACTGGATGGAACACGAGGCTGCGCATATTTAGGTCCCCAATACGAATCACTTCGGAATGATTCCGATGGTCCCCAGCCACGCCTCCACCAACTGAGGCCATGCCGTTATCGGAAAGTCGGTGCGGCGCAGCCCGAACGCGTGCCCGCCATGCGCATACAAATGCATCTCCACAGGAACCTTAGCGTTTTTCAAGGCAATGTAATAAACGAGTGAATTCTTTACATCGTCCACGTGGTCATCCTCCGCTTGCAGCAAAAACGTAGGCGGAGTCTGGCGGGTGACATGAATATCCGGATTCAAGGCGAATTTTGCCTGCCTAATCCACAGATGGCCCGGATAAAGAACTACCGCAAAATCCGGGCGGCAGCTTTCTTTATCGGCCGCATCCACAGCGGGGTACAAACGGCGCTCGAAATGAGTGCTCATCGCTGCCACGAGATGACCGCCTGCCGAAAACCCCAGCACTCCGATCTTGTGTGGATCGATATGCCACTCCGCGGCGTGGAAGCGCACCAGCCCGACCGTCCGTTGCGCATCTTGCAACGCCGTTGGTGATTTCGGACTGATCTGGCAATGACATTTGTCGTCCCAATGCATCCCCGAATTTGGCACCCGATACTTCAAAAGCACACACGTGATTCCCTTGGAAGTTAGCCAATCACAGACCTCCGTGCCTTCGAGGTCGATTGCCAGAATCTGATAGCCTCCGCCAGGAAACACGAGTACCGCAGCGCCCGTATTCATTCCCCTTGGCGAATAGACTGTCATTGTAGGCCGCGAGACATTCTCCACCAGGACCCAGGGCTTTCCAGCAATCAGTGACCCACCCGGCTTTGTGGCTTCGACATGCAGCGCAGCGGCAGGCTGCGCATCAGGCACGGCCCCCGGCCATATCGGAATTTGCGTATGTTCCGGCGATGGTTGCCATGCAGGGGTCTGGGCGCACAGATTGCCAAATCCAAACACAACACAGAGAGCTAAGATCAGAGGCTTCATCACAATCTCCACAGCTCAATATAGCTGGTTACTGCCGGAAGCCACTGATTGGAAACTGAGAAGAGTACTCGAAAACGCAAGCCCCGACAAACGCGGTTCGCAGATTGACTCAGTGGCTCGGCTTGGCACGAATGAAGGAGATGCAGGGGAGAGAGCAGGATTGGCTAGTGTTGGGTATCGAAATAGCCTTGCTGGAGTTCGATGCGGACGTTCTTGCGAGTACAAAGTACGCGGAGGTGATCGAAGTTGACGGTCGGGGTTTGTGAAATATAGACGAGTTTGTAGGTCATGGAAAGCAGAGGCGCGTCGGGATCGGGGGCGGGGGCCATCAACATGAGAGCAGTGATGGCCTGAGGATTGTCGCCATCGAGGACCTGGAAATCAGGGATGGTGAGATCGGTGACCGGGGCGCCGTGATCGTCGAGCGCCCTGATATTTAAGGTTACTTCAGCGTTGCCTTGGGCAGGCGGGAGAACGATATTGCTGGCCGCGGATCTTTCGGGAGACACAACTACAAAATTGGCGGTGCGCCAGGGCGTGCTTTTTCCCGCGGAATCAGTTGCCTGGACTTGCAGACAGTAGGGACCATCGGGCAGGGTGCTGATGTCGATTCCGCGGCCGATGGCAATGGATGAACTGCCCGGAGTGACGTAAGGCGCGGCACTGACGGGCTCAAAGTTGAGTTTCATGTTGCCCGTATTGGCGTCCAGAATTCTGAGCTGGGCTTTGACGGATGGCGCAGCCTCTCCAGCGAAGGAGATCGATCTGGTTTTCATAGCGATTGGGAAGAATGGACCGTTCTGGAAATATTCCATTCGATCGCGGCGTGTGTGCGTTACGCCGACCTGCGGCGATCCCACCAGCGGAGAACGCGTAAGGCGCGGAGCGTGTTCCAGCGGCTGGGAGCGCCGAGTGGTTCGAGTTCGAAATAGATTTTGCCCTTGTAGGAATGTTGCAGGGGCCAGCGTCCGTCTTTGAGCTGGCTGGCATGAACGATGTCGATGGCATCGGAGAGTCGCGTGTCGCGAGGAGCGTTGACGGCTTGAAAATAATCGAGGGCGCGGAGAACGTCATAGTGCCAACGTGGAGGAAAAGAGAAGCGGGTGAATTCAGGCTTGATGATTTTGCCGGTGCGGTGGGAACGAAAGAGACGATGCACCAGAAGGAACTCGCGTGCGCGGAGTTGCGCGGATTGCACTTCGCGGACTTTACGCTGGCGGTGCAATTCGAAATGCCGCAAGCCTTCGAGGACGCTGATGGTGGTGTGAACCGAGGAGTGAGTTGCACCGCTCGGGCGGCGGCAATTCCAACCGCCGTCGGGCATTTGCTCCTCGAGGAGGTGGGCGACAATTGTGTCGAGGCGGGGATCTTCGTAATGGAAGTAGGAAAGGATGGAAAGAATCATGCCAGTGATGCAGGTTTCGCCCTTGTGCGTCCACTTAGCCCAGGCGCCGTAGCTGACACCGCCATCGCGCTGGAGGCCTTCTTCGAGGAGGTGTTTGCAGGCTTTGCGGGCGGCGGGTGAGTTGGTAGGAAGACCGAAGTCGCGAAGCAACAGCATTGTGTACGTGGTGGAGATCCATTTCGGCGAGTACAGGCCGGCGTCGGAAGATTGGCCGGGCGTCCATCTTCCACTGGAGTGCTGCCTGGCGAGCAGACGCGCTCCCCAGCCTTTGCGCGCGACTTTGCCACGCTCGCGACGGACGGTGGTGGGTGACGCGCCAAGTAAATCTTGAAAAGTTTGCCAGCGAATCGAGGGGTCACCCTTGAGGAGCCAAGGGATGACGCGATGGGCGATGGGTGGCTGAGTGATTGGTGAGGTGGTCATGTGAGTTGCGTGGGCCAGTTGAGCGAACCGGCTCGGGAAATTCAGGAGAAGCATTAATTGAAGCTGCCGGCGCCGCGTTAAGTGTATCGCCGCAGTGGCCGGTGTTCAATTTGCGGGAAGTTGGCTTAGACCGGAACGGCTCTCGCAGGCTTCGTTCTTTTCGCCAGCAAAGCCAGCCTCTGTTCGTGATTCATGGGCTCCCACGGGACAAGTTTTTCGGCAAGCACATCCATTCTGCGAAGAAGAGTCAACTCGATGAAAAGCTCCATAAAATCCATATCGCGAAAGACCAGGGAGCCGGATTCCTTCATCTTGTCGCGAATGCCGCTCAAGTGAGCGGGCATCTCGGTCCAGTGCAGGCCAGATCGATGGTGATGACACAGATGGTAGCCTTCGTTCATGAAGTTCACGTCATCAACGACGGTCACGGTATTTACAAAATAATCTTCGGGATGTTCGGGGTCACAGAAGGCGTGCTGAACCCAGGAGGTGATGGCCATGATGAAGTTCATGCAGAGAAGAGGAACTAACACGAACAGCGATCCCAATTCGCCAGTCGAACAGAAAGACAGCGGCGAAATAAATGAAGTACCGCGTCATTCCCCAAAACATTCGTTTGCGGTTCTTTTCATCGCCTCTTGCTCTGAAGTAGGCGTAAGGAGCAATCCCTAGGGTCGTCCAAATATTGTCCGAAAGATACCAGAGAAAATGCAGCGGACTCGTTCGATCGTAGCGGCATGGTGGACGCATTGTCGTCGGGTCCACCATTCTCTTTATGGTGCAGGCGGACATGAACGGTCCGACCCAGTTCGGGAAGGTCGCCATACAAATATCCAAGAAAGAATTCAACGTAGCGGCCGAAGAACTTATCGTATCTGTCCGAGAAGTATCCTTGGGGACGATGCGCCTCCAGGTGTTTGGCGCTGAACATCCTGATGGAACGCTGAAACTTGGGACCACAGAGAAAAAGATAGAAAGCGATCAGCCAGCAGAAGCCGAGGTTTCCCTAACAGGAGTTGAATCACGAAAATTGGCAAGGGCCGTGAGGGTGAGGGAAACCATGATTCGCAACGCGGGAGCGTCTCGGGAGTCGCGCAGAACTTTGTTGGCCAAAGCGCTCGATGAAGCCGGTCGTACGCGTGAGAGAGAAATTGATAGGCGTCGCTTACGGGACGGATCTTGCCGAGAAGCTTGGCCAGACCATAGAGGTGCGAAGGAAAGCGGCCCTCGATGGATACGGCAGCAATGCTTGCCAGGGCGAGAGGCACGGACAAGCAGCGGACCAGGAGTTTGGAAATAGCGCGAGGAGAGATTGCAGGCCAAAGGGTCTTTGCGCGAGTGTCTTTTTGCACGTCGCTCAGATCCGCCACCGTTAACTTGTCTACGAATTGCATGTTCGCCATTGTACCAATTGAGGGGCTTCGCCCCGTTTGCCACGCAAGAGAATCCTACACTCAAGGAGAAGGAAGTTCCAGCGCGTAACGGGGTGTGTGGTGAACGAATGATCATCATCGACGAGAAACGCTGCCAAGCTTAGCTGACAGCTGGAGCCGAAACTCTCGCAAATGTTTCTGTTTTGTGAGTTGCACCGGCGGCGGTGGAGGGCGTAACGTAAATGCCTGCTTTTGGGAGTGGATTGAAAAACAGACAACAGGAGAAATGGCATTGACGAGAGATGAGGTTTGGAAACTGGCCAATGAGTGGGTTGCTGCCTGGAACGCTCATGATCTGGACAGCATAATGGGGCACTACGAGGATACAGTCGAGCTGATTTCGCCGGTTGCCGCCCAACTGCTGGAGACGCCGAAGGGGAAAGTGGTGGGAAAGGTGAGTATGAGAGCTTACTTCCAGCGAGGGTTGGAAGCGTTTCCGGACCTCCACTTTCGCCTTGAAGACGTGTTCTGGGGCATAAACAGCGTGGTGCTCTTGTACACAAATCAAAAGGGCAGACGCACAGCAGAGTTCATGGAGCTAACGGCGAATGGGAAAGTGACGCGAGTTGTGGCGAACTACGCTGCTCAGGAGTGAACTACACCGCTCAGCAAGTGTGATTCACCAATCCCAGAGGCAAGGCGCAACTCGCGTTAACGACGTAATCGGAGAGGGCGCTAGGAAAAATATGTTTATGCCGGGTTGCGGGTGAAGGCGCTTCTTTTGATGCAGACGATAATCGTACTGATCCTTTTTCCTGTGTTTCTGATGGCGGGAGAATTGAAGCAAGGTCCTGACATCTGCGCGATCCCGGGTTACAATCGGGGTCACTCGACACAATTGTCGACATCGGCGTTTTTGCCGAGAAGGAGGTGATCCAGTGAGGTACGGTTTACGTTGACGCAGTAGAGGAGGCGCTTGGAGTTTGCCGAGCGCCTCTCTCCTTTTTGTCCCACCGATCCGAATTGCCTGTGATGTGACGAAACTCCAGTACAACGAATTTGCAGGTAGCTGATGAGCCTTTGGTATCGGGAATCCGGAGGCTATTATGGATGCATGGAGGCAAACGATGCCTTTGGAAATAACACAGCGTGAGATGAATGGGATTTATGTGCTGACGCTCAAAGGGCGTCTGGTGCTCGGACAAGAGAGCAGCGGTTTGCTTACGGTGGTGGACAATCTACTGGCGTCCGGTGCCACGCGGATTGTCATAAATCTGGAGCACGTGAATTATGTGGATAGTGCGGGCCTCGGCGCGCTCATCGAAGTGCATCGAAAGACAAAAGCCAAAGGCGGAGGCCTCAAGCTTTGTAATCTCGGACCGAACTTGAAGCAAGCGTTGGAAATCGCCCGGCTGCTGCCAATCTTCGAAACGTGTCCGAGCGAAACCGCGGCGCTTGCAAGTTTCTGAGGAGGGTCAGACTTCAGAATGCGCCAGGGCAATTGTGAGCGAAGGCGGAGTCACGTGGTGGTAAACGCTGGACCGGGCTTATGTTGTTTGCTGAATGCCGGTGAGCGCTAAGAGTTGTTCCAAGCCAAGGTGACAGTTATCCGGTTGTGGTTATAGCTCGACCGAAAGACTCAATGGCTGCCGCCTCGTCATCAATGATGTCGATGATGGTATGCAGCCTTGTAATTTGTAGCACGCCGTGGACTTTGTTCGTTAGTTTGAGAAGCTTCAGCTCTCCCTTCACCTTCCGAACACTAGCGACGGCACTGACCGGATGACCTAAGCCAGTACTGTCAATGTAATCGACATCGCCAAGATTGAGGAGAATTCTCCGCTGTCCTTCGCCTAACAAGTCGCAAACCAATACGCGCAGTGCGGCGCTTTCCTCGCCCAGAACAATCTGGCCGCTAATGTCCACAATGGTGACACCATTAACTTGCCGGGTGATGGTCGTAAAGCTCACTTGCAAACTCCCAGGACATTTAAGGGCCGCAGGCTTACCGTTGCTTCAGGGCGGGAGCAACCTAGCAGCTACATTAGCGCAAATCCGGTATAGCGGTGGAGAGAATCTTCGGCCACGATCAGTTCATGGGAAGGCCATTGCTTTGATCGAGGGTGATGGAGTTCTGTCCCGCCTGGAGATCCACCTTAAAGCCCCAACGAAGGCCTTGATTGTTGTAGCATGTGGAAATCATCAAGTAATAGGAACCCGGCGGCAGGCCGTGAAACGTTGCTTTGCCGTTGCCGTCGGAAAGGGGCGTGCCGGGACGCGACGGCGACTCGCACCGGGATCTATAAGATCGACGCCAAGACGCGACGGGTGACGGCCCTCGCGACAAAAGCGGACAGTTGGCCGTTCTGCTTTCCTCATGATGTAGCAGTCGAAAACCAGGGAAACCAGGGAAGGGCGGTAGTATACTCCCGCGGAAATTCGAGGGAAATGAGAAACTGATGTCCTCATCTGTAACCACACGAATTGACAAAAGCCTGGTAACGCCGAAACGGGAGATGTGGCTACCAGTACAGGCGGCCGGTTTGCCGACAAAACGGAGGAAAACATATCGCCGGACGCGAGGGTGCAACGATCCATCACCGGCTTGAGCGGTCCGTATTCCAAACAGGTGAATGCAAGCGCGGCCGAACTGAGCCTGAGGGTGGGGTAAGTTCTTTCTCTTCGCTTCCTGGTATTTGATTAATGATTTCTGATTAAGCGGAGGCCGAACAGTTCCGGGCGGAACTCACCGAAAGAATGAGGGAGTTCAACCTGGAATTGCATCCCGAGAAAACGCGGCTGCTGGAATTTGGTCCGTTTGCGATCAACAACCGGCAAAGGCGTGGAGAAGGGAAGCCCGAGACATTCAACTTTCTCGGCTTTACGCATATCTGCGTGAAGAAGAGGAGCAACGGAATGTACACGGTGCTGCGGCAAACGATCCGCAAAAGGCTGCAGGCGAAGCTGAACGAGGTGAAAGCCGAGCTTCAGCGGCGCATGCACGAACCCATCCCCGAACAGGGCAAGTGGTTGCAAGCGGTGGTGCGTGGGCACCTCCGGTATTACGGAGTGCCCATGAACAACCCGGCGCTGGCTCTTTTTCGATTCCAAGTGGGACGGCTCTGGCATCGCTCGCTGTCGCGGCGTAGCCAGAACGGACGCGTCCTCTGGAATCGCATGCGGCGCCTCATCACTCGCTGGCTGCCTCCGCCTACCGTCTGTCATCCCTATCCCCTGCGCCGCATGGGCGTTATCACCTAAGGCAAGAGCCGGATGCGGGAAATCCGCCTGTCCGGATCCGTGGAGGGGGTTGTGAGTAATCATGATTCCTACTCCGACTACCTTTAGCCCTCTTGCCACAAAGAACCACTGAGAACAGCAAGTCTGAATGCATGTTAATACAGTTGGGCCGATAATGGATTGTTATTGGCATCAAGCGAGAGTCGATCCTGATTAGCGCGGAAAAGGAGGCTTGGTACTTCAGGCCCGTTGCAGGTCCGCAGGTTTCCAGCCCGCTAAGTTTTCCTGGTATCCGCGGTTACTGGACATGATCACGGTCTTGCATCGCTCGGCACGTTGGTCGTCAACCGCTTTGGGAGGAATTCACGGATTAAATTCCCACCGACTCTTCCGGCGAGGCCAACGGCGGCCCGGTTGAAGACCAGGCCCACCCCCCGATTCGCCGTGGGATAGTACAGATTGGACAGCGCTGCTGAAGTCATGTCGCCAAGCAAAAAAGAATAGTTGGGCACAGTGCGCCCATTATCGCTGCGGGTGACAAATGCGGAGCCGACCGCGTGGATGAAGCGGGATTTAAAAGAGCCGGAGCCCTGGTAAAAGTAGCGCGGATCCTGGTGAAAGAGCAAGGGGAATACCGCGTGAGTCAGGAAATCACTGGTGCGTCCGTCGACAAACTTCGCAGCAAAACGCTTGCCGTAACCCGCGGCACCTTGCCCGTACCCGGGATAGGAGTTATTGGCTTGCTCGAGGCCGGCGGCGAAGCCGACTCCGATCATGGAAACCGGATCGAATGTGCCTCGGGCAGCGAGAGAGAATTTTTGTTTCCAAGTGAGCGGGGCGGCGTCATAGATGAAGCTGGTATAGAAATTCGGGATGACGCCGATCAGACGCTGCTTCTCTAGAGTTCGTATCTGCTCAGCGGCGATCAGATCGGTGGGGCGGACCGTCACCTCAATGCTTGCCGTCGCCACGGATAATAAGACGTCAGGAATCTCATACGCTTGCTGTCGCGAGACGACGAACTGTGCAGAAGTAAAGGGCGCAAAACCCTGGGCGTTGATGACCACGAGGTAGGGACCGGGAGGAATCTTTGTAAAGCAAAATTCGCCGCCCGCCTCGGACACCATCGTGCGCAATTCTGTTCCGTCCTCATGCGTCAAGCTCACCTCTGCGCCGGGAACGGCCGCCCCGCTGACGTCCAGTATGGTGCCTGCAACGCTGGCAGATTCCTCGACAGAGACTGAATGCTGAGGCGAACTTTCAGGGTCTGTCTTGGCTAAAGGTGCGTCTGGGAGGAAGAGGGTGGCAGTCTCGCGCCTGACAATTTGTTGCTGAGCGATTGCTAACGTAGGAACCATACACAGCAGAAGAGAAGCACTGGCGAGAACAGCAGGGAGACAGGCGGACGTGGCCTTTCTGAAAGTACACTTATGAAACAGAAAGGAAGCCAGCGTTCGAGGCTCCGTAAGGCCCATGAGGGTTCCTAAAACCATTTGCTCTCCACCGGGAGATGCTTTCCGACGTCCCGACACAGGGAGTGTGCGCTACCCAGCGATGTTTTGCGCGTTCGATACGACCTTCAGTAAGTCGATTGATAACCTATCCGTAAGGACAATTGCAATGTCGTGTTTCCGGGCTCAAGTCCTGGCGCGTGTTATGTTGCGGATAGAAAGCAAGTCAACGAAGAGGGGTGCTGCAGGTCAAGTCGCGGTTAGCCGAGTGGACGAACACTCGAACAGAACCACGTGATGGTTGGTATTCGCCAGTATCCCTCGAGCACCCGAAGAGCTTGGCAAGGTGCGGTGATCCATTCACACGTTGACCGGACGTTCCTCATGGAAGTATTCTTGCTGTCCGCCGCACAGAAGTTTGTTCGAGCGGTGCATCATGAACAACTTCGGCTGAAATTCAGCTCAAATATTCGCGCCACGAGAGGAGTGTTATGCCCAGAAAAATCGATCCACTCAATAAAAAGCAGTACGGTTCGGTAACGGCAATGCTGACGGTGACTGACGTGAAGGGGGCGGCCGACTTTTATCAAAAGGCACTCGGCTTTGCCAAACGGGGGATCATGAATGGTCCCGACGGCAAAGCGATCCATGCCGAACTGACACTGCGCGGCACGTCGTTGATGTTGGGGCCGGAAATGGCGCAGATGGGTTCCCGAGCCGCGAAAACAATCGGCGCCTCGCCGACGAGTTTGTATCTGCTGACGGAGAACGCAGACAAGACGGTCGCCAAGGCCGTAAAGCTCGGCGCCACGCTCAAGGGACCCGTGATGGATATGTTTTGGGGCGACCGCTGTGGAACCATTGTCGATCCCGAGGGGTACACATGGATGGTCGCTACCCACATTGCAGAATACACACCTAAGGAAATGCAGCAGAAGATGAAGGAGCAGATAGCCAGCCAACAAGCAGCACGGGCTGCTACGAGTGGCTCCTGAGTACCACTCAATACCAGAGCGGTCCTTCTGATAGACGACATGTTCTGTCCTCCTGTCATTTTTCTTGTTTGAAAAGAATGCCACCAATCACTTCGAACTCGACTTGATTGCACTAAGCAGCCGACGACGACAAGGCTGTTGCATCCAGCGCTGGCGGCCTGGCACCCTTGATCGAGAGCCACAGCATGAACGCGACCTCCCCGAAGAATGCGGGCTGAGAATAGGTAAACACCTTGTCCAGATATTGCGGCAACAGTATGCCAGTAAGGCTCATGATCACGTAGGCGAGGCCGTCGATGGCGAGCCAGACGCCCAAGAAGCGCGGTAGGAATCGCGACCGGTACACAAGCAGCCCGAGAGGAAAGAAGCCAAGACCCCAACACATCTCGACGACACCAATTCCTTCTCTGTGCAGACTGAGGAACAGCATAGCCAGAGCATCCCGCTGAGGCTTCTCGAATAGGGATAGAAAGTCAGCGCCGCGTATGAGGACGAGGGCAGCGATTGAGTTCAGCTCATTCAGAAACGCTATGGGGATCGCGACCACAACCAGTATCACCCAGAGCGAGGCGTGCCGCTGATTGACCCCCTTGAGCAGATGGTACAAAGCCAGGGCCACAAAGATAAAACCGACCTGGCAGATAAGTTGCGCCGCGATGCCGAGGCGAAAGAGCGTCTCGTTGGGCGCGATGTTGTTGGCCGTGGCCGTTGCGTTTCCATGCAAGATCAGCTTGCTGGGGACATAGATCATGGCAAAGAATCCAGGTATTGAGAAGAGTACATACAGCAAGCCAGCGAATCTGCCCGGGTTCTTGGTGGAACTCATCTTGCCTCCCTTACTGTAAGGGGCGTGGTGAATGGGTCTACTGGAGAGATGCTGAAGTCGAAATGTTTCACCACAGGAGCAAAAGGCGGCTGTCGTGTGGGGTTACCGGAGAAATGGAGCCCAGGGACTGGGCTTGTCAGGCAACGCGACAATCGGGAGTTGACGAGCGTTTACTACATAATTTTCAGCTAGGAACTAGCGCCAGACGGTTTCATCCGTGCCGGAGAGGGCCCTATCGAGATAGGTTGCCGCGCTGATCAATGCGAGATGCGTGAACGCTTGAGGAAAGTTTCCGAGATGTTGACCGTTCGACCCAAGTTGCTCTGAATACAGGCCAAGATGATTGGCGTATCCCAAGAGCTTCTCGAACAATAACTGTGCCTTTTCCAATTCACCGGCACGTGCCAGACACTCGACATACCAAAACGAGCATGCGGTGAAGCTACCCTCTTCCCCTGGAAGGCCATCCACATGTGTGCTTTCGACCTCATACCGGCGGACAAGCGTGTCTTCGATCAGCCTGTTTTCGATTGCTCTCATGGTCGAGAGCCACATAGGATCGACCGGACTAATGAACCTTACCATGGGCATCAGGAGTGCCGAGGCATCCAAATCTTCCGTCCCCTTCGCTTGCACAAACGATTGCAGCCGCTCGTTCCAGAAGTCCGTGAAAACGCTATTCCGAATTTCGTCCCGCGTGCGCTGCCACACATCGAGAGGACCCGACAGCGAACGCTTCTGTGCAAGGCGCAAAGCTCTGTCAAAGGCCACCCAGCACATTACACGGGAGTGAAGAAATTCTCTCGCTCCCCCGCGGACCTCCCATATTCCTTCGTCAGGCCGACGCCAATTTTTTTCCAGCCACTCCAGGATGCGCTGAACATCCAGCCACCCGGCATGGGATATGGGGTCGCCGTATTTGTTCGCGAGGTAAACGGAGTCCATCATTTCGCCGTAAATGTCTAACTGCAGCTGCTGATAAGCGGCGTTTCCAATACGCACTGGCCGGGAATACTCGTAGCCGCACAGATGATCCAACGCAAGCTCGTCGAGCTTTTGCCGGCCATCGATTCCATACATGACTTGCAACGGCCCCCGCTCGGCGTCGTCACCCAGCCGCCCTTTCAGCCAACTTATGAATGCCTCCGCTTCCTCGACAAAACCGAGTCGAATCAGCGCATACAGGGTGAAGGTAGCGTCTCGCAGCCACGTAAAACGATAGTCCCAGTTACGCACTCCCCCAATGCTTTCCGGCAGCGAGAATGTAGGGGCGGCAATTAAGGATCCATGCTTCTGACTGATGAGCAACTTCAACATCAAAGCCGACCGCTGTACCATTTCCCGCCAGCGGCCTTTGTATTTCGATTTTGCGATCCACGACTTCCAGAAGCGCGCCGTCTCCTGGAAGCGCTGCCCCACTAGTGCCATCTCCGGCTGTTGTCCTAGCGGACGTACTCCACCCAGCACAAAGGTCGCGGTCGCGCCAGCCTGCAAAGTGAACTCCGCAGTCACGTCCTGCGATTGCTGCTCCAGCGCGCAGGTCGAATACAAGGCCATGGGCGGGCAACGATCTTCGTCGGGGAAAAACATCGCGCAGCCATCCGAGATTTCCGTTCGATGTGCAGAAGTTGCGTAGTTGAATCGTGGCTGGCAACGCATTTTGAAGCGCACATTCCCTCGTATAACGGCGACCGTGCGCACGATCTCATTCGGCTGCTCCCCGTCTTTCTCAATGGGCATATAATCTGTCAGCTCAGCTACACCTTCTTCGGCAAGGAATCGCGTCAATAGAATGTTTGTTTGCGGCAAATAAAGGTGGCGCACTCGTGCGTTGGTGAGCTGCGGTTCGATCTGAAATCGGCCGCCTTGCTTGTCATCGAGCAGTGCGGCAAAAACTGTGGGGGAATCAAACTCGGGGTAGCAAAGGAAATCGATCGAACCGTCCATACCTACCAGTGCAATGGACCGCATGTTGCCGATAACGCCGTAATTCTCGATGGGCTGAAAGCTCATATGTTGGATGACCTGTATAATCGCACAGCGAAAAAAATGCGAGTCTCGAGCTATAGCGCATTCCGCATCAAATTTTCCGCCTCCGATTTGCGGCAGCTCGATTTTAATTATACGGTCAAGTTTCGACTAATGCTCAAACCGTCTAAATGGGTACTGGGGAGGAACCTTTACGGTTTGGCAACTAATCAAGAGTTAGCGCCTAGTCTGCGACACCCGGCATCTAATTTTTGAATCCGGGCGATGATGCCGAACGCGAAATAGCTCGGAGGTGTAACCATGATTGAATCTTCTGATCTGCGGATGACGAGAATTCCACTCAACCACGGAGCCGGCCATATGCCCGCACTCGGCTTTGGAACCTTAATTCCCGACGCAGCCGTGACGATAACCGCGACCAGAGACGCACTGGAAGCCGGATTTCGACACTTCGATTGCGCGGAACGATACGGAAACGAGCGCGAGGTAGGCAGGGCGTTGCAGACAGGACTTGCCGGTCCAAGAGCCCCACACAGCTGACTCATGCCACTTCTCAGTGTCTGGCGAGCTTGCTAAGCCTACCGCATTCGTTCGCTTGACGGAAGGCACGCATGGAGGTACACAGAAAAACGGAGGTGCAACTATGAAAATCGTAGTTATCGGTGGTACTGGACTCATCGGATCAAAACTCGTCCCTAAGCTTGGTGAGCAGGGACACGAAACGGTGGCGGCATCGCCAAATTCGGGTGTCAACACTCTCACCTGCGAGGGACTGGCCGAAGTGCTCAAGGGTGCATCGGTGGTCGTTGATGTAACGAACTCTCCTTCCTGGGAAGACGCGGCGGTGATGAACTTCTTCGAAACATCAACTCGTAACCAACTCGCCTATGAAGCGGCCGCAGGCGTAGGACATCATGTTGCGCTGTCAGTCGTTGGAACGGAACGTATGCTCGCAAGCGGTTTCTTCCGCGCAAAAATGGCTCAGGAGAACTTGATCAAAGCCTCCTCGATTCCCTACTCAATTGTTCGCGCGACGCAGTTCTTCGAATTCGTCAAGGCCATCGCGGATTTCTCCACCGAGGGCAACAAAGTACGGATGCCATCGGCACTAATCCAGCCCATGGCGGCTGACGATGTCGCCAGTGCGGTAGGCCGGACCGCGACGGGTTCGCCAGTGCATGGCACCGTTGAAGTAGGGGGGCCGGAAACGTTTCATCTCGATGAACTTGTCCGGCGAGGTCTAGCCGCAAGCAAGGATCCGCGCGAGGTTGTCACAGACCCGAAGGCGCGCTACTACGGTATCGAGGTGAGCGAGAGAACGCTCCTTCCTGGTGATGGTGCACGGCTCGGCGAGACACGCTTCGAAACCTGGCTCACTCACTCCGCGGCGAAAGCGGCGGGCGCTCATTAGTGGATCTGTCAAAGAGAGGCCGGTTTGCGTGAACTGGCCTGTTTCAAACGAAAGGTCTATTCATGACCATTGCAAAACTGGTTTTGACGCTGGTTTGTCTGATGTCCGTCACTATGGAACCGAAAGAGGCGAAGGTAACACCGCTCTTGTCGAAAGACCTGACGGACTTTCCTGGCAAGGAAGGTCTGATGATCACGGTTGAGTACCCACCGGGCAGTTCGGACCCTATCCATCGCCACAACGCACATGCGTTCGTCTATGTGCTGGAGGGCTCAATCGTGATGCAGGTGAGGGGCGTGCTCCGTGAATTACAGCGAAAAAGAAATGCAGTGGTCATGCCAAACAGAATCCAGCCGTTCAACGTTTCCAGTGCAGCCATTATCTACAACGGCGCGTCACCGGATGGAGCAGGAGTTCCTTGGTTTGAAGGAAGAACCAGCTCTTGAACGGCTTTCTTTATTGGAGGAGCAGGCAATAGCACCGTGTACCTGGCACGCATTTCCGCGTAGGTCTTGTGCCATGCAGTCGCCTTTTGCTCACCCAGCCACGCGGTCTTTACGTCGGGTTCAATCTCTTCAAGCGCCGGGATGCGGCCTGGAATAACAGTATCGACAAACAGCAAGTGCCATCCGTAGTTGGACTCAATCGGACCTTGCCACGAGCCAGGTTTCACTTTCTCAAGAGCAACGGCGAAGCGGGGGCCGAATTCTTTGGCCAATGCCGAAGGCGTGCGGTCGCCGTAATAGTTCTGGAACATGAACGGATCGGCGAGTGAAACCGCCAACTTGGAGTCTTCGGGCTGGCCGGTGATTTTAGTGAGTGCGTTAGCAGCGTCGTCTTGAGCGTTCGTTCCGCGCTTGTCCGGCGAAAAGTAGAGATGGCGGAAGCTGTAGCGGCTGGGCAGGGCGAACTTGCTGTTGTTCTTCTCAAACCAAGCGGTGAGTTCCTCGGTGGATGGCTCGTGAGCAGCCGCAACGTTCTCGGCGAGGAACTCCACCTTCTGCGCCATGCGGCGCTTCACGACGGTGTCGTCCTTATCGAGGCCCAAGGCTAGGGCTTCGCGGTAGAGGACTTCCTCCCGGACCTTATCTTCAACCAAAGCCTGAAACTCTGCGGACGTCGGCGGGCGATGCCATTGAGAAACGAAGTAGACGTCCATCTGTCGGAGTTCATCGAGATTCAGAAGAATCTGCGGCGGCGACTCGACTCCGCCACGACCGCGATGCGTGTAGGTGTAAACAGCGAACAGCGCGAGACCGATTAACAGGAAGTGTGGCAACGGTTGGCGCAACCAGCGCTTCAACAACGAAATGCGAGAACCCTGCAATTGGGAAGGCAACCGAGTGTTTTGCCCACCCGAAACAAGTACAACAGGAACCTCATTCATGCACAACAACTCCAAGGATTTGTTTTGGCGCTACATCTTCTGCTTGATCTCGCCTTCCGCCTTCTGCAGCACCTTGCTCCCCATCTCTTCGATCAGTTTCCGCCGGTTCTCTTCGCGGATGGCCTGGAACTTCTGCTGTTGCGCCGGATCCAGAAGAGGCGTGATTTTGGCATCGATGGAGCTGCTGATTTCCTTCAATTTCTCAACCTTCTGCAATGCACTGAGGGAGGTGTTTTTCTTTAGCTCCGCCAGTTGCGGTAGCTCCTGTTTCAGGTAGGGAACAATCTGCTGTTTTTGCTGTTCTGTCAGCCCCAGCTCAATCGAGAACTGGTTGAGTATTGCCACAAGCGGATTGGCATACGATCTGCGGCGTCGGAATAATCTCGTAATTGGCATAGCCGAATTCGTTGCTGCGTGCGCCGTAATAGGTGTCGCCCAGTTTGTATATGGTGACCGCAAAGGGATCCTGGGAAATAGTTGTCACCACTTTGCCGTTCTCAATCTTGTACGGCGTGGTGGTTCCCTGATAACCCTCGCGCATCGGGTTCCCGACGCTGCTCGGGGTTGTGGCGTTCCTGCCAACATGCCAGACGTTGCTCTGACCTTCGGCAGTGTAGCTGACGCTGAACTGCTCACCGGTCACGTTATTGCGTACCCAGAAGGCTTTGCCCACGACGAGAGCCTTGAGTTGTGCGTCACCCAGCGCGGTAGCGCCTTTTTTCTTGAGGTCGGTCACCGTCATTCCGGCGGGAGCATTCTTGCGCGCATCAGCGCTCGGGGTGTACCAGATGGGCGAAGTCCAGGCGCGCTCCTGGCCAGTGAGTGGAACTACGTCGGGCGGTGGAACGCCGGCCTTCACTGCCTGAATGAGAGTCCAACGCGGCGTGGGAATTTCCAGTACGCGGGCGTAGTAGAAAGCATGCAGGCTGGCATCAAACTCGGGATCGGTCCAGACGGTTTTAAGTTCCGTCGAGCCAGCGGTGTTGGTGTAAGTGGCTTTCTCCAGGTCCACAGTGCTCTGGATCGCCGGAACCCTGCCCGACCACTTATCCGGCTTGCGGTCGCCGGACCAGGCCACGTCGAAAATCTTCTCGAAGCTCTGACCGTTCCTGGTCCAGCCCTTGATGATCTGGATGCGGTCGAGATTAGCGGAGGATGGATCTTTCACCGCCCAGACTACGAACGTCGGAACAGTGCCCTTCATCGGAGGCAAGTCGGCGCCCATAGGGACACCGCTCGAATAAGACTGATGTACCCAGTCTTTTGCGTTCAGGATGCTGTTGTTGTAGCCCCAACCGCCGAAGAAGCGCACTTGGATGTGCGGGCCGCTGACGCCGAAGGTTTCCTTGCGATACATGGCGTCCCAGATGGAGGCGCGGGTGTTCTCCTCGGCCCATACGCCTGTCAGTCCGCCGGGGTTCTCCAGGCGCACATCAATGGTGTTTCCCAGCATGACCCCAGCCAGGCGCCTCTGAACGGTTCCATCCGCGTCGGCATGTCCACCATAGAAATTGTCCTGACGGTAAGGGCTGCCGGTGTTGTGGGAGTCGGAGCCAGCGGCCATGCCGAACTTGTAGGGGTTGTAGCCGCGGGTGTCCTGCATGGCAAGGCCGTCTTTGTAGGCCTGCCGGGCGAAGCTTCCGTGAATGTGATCAATGCGACCGATGTCTGGCGGAAGACCGAGGAGGCCACTGAACATCTCGTAGCCGGCGAATTCGTCGTTGGGTGACAACAAGGGATGGGTTTCGGAGGCACCCTTGATTTGCTTGATTTCGACTAGGCGCTCGTTGCGGTCGCGGGAGGTTGCCCAGGCCGCATCGATGGGCCTGCCGAAGCTGTCGAGGTCGACAGGATACATCCAGCCGTCGCTGACATTGGCGTTATGCGAAATGGCCAACAACTCGCTGCCAGCCTTGCGCTGGGTGTCCATCCAGTTCCATAGATCTTCGGGATGGTTGGAATCCAGGGAACTGTACGGCATCTCCGGAACATGGGCGCAGTCGCGGAAGAAAATGTTGCGATGGAGATTGCGGTTGTTGGGCATGGAGGTCCACTCGTAGGAACAGAACGCCGTGAACTTGCCCGGATGATTGTTGGCCTCAGCGATCTTGACGTTTTCCTTCCAGACGGTGCCCGCCACTTCCGGTGTCATAAAGGCCTTGATCGGAGGCCGACTGGTAAGAGACAGGAGATACAAAAAGACCTTCTGCTGTTCCTCCGAGTTGTTGGGATCCTTAAGAATTAATGGCTGTGCCTCGGGGATCTTGCTGACCGCCGAACCCGGAATGTTTGCTTGCTTGGTGACGCCCACGTACTCGGAGTGGTCGGTCACGCCCATGAAGTCCATTGGCGTGTCGATCTTAATGTCGTAGCCCATGGGATGCTTGATAGTTTGGCCCTGAGCATACTTGAGGGCGTCATCGGGGCCAGTGATACGGTTGCCCATAACCCAGGCGTCCACCGACCAACTGGTGTGAATGTGTTCCTCACCGAAGTAGGCGTTGCGGTCTGGGTTACGCGGCGGTGGCTGCTCAGCATTCGACGTCCGGGCAGTCTGTGCGGTGGACTGTCCCGGTTGTGGGCTTTCGGATTTGCCGCAAGAAATCAGGGCGCTGATGGTGAGAAGGACCAACGCCAATGGCGCGGTTGCCGCAATTCTCGTCTTCATAAATACCTCCGGCTTCCTGAATGCCGCCACCACACCGCCGCGCGGCCCTTATCCGAAGAAACAAATTAAAGCGAACAATAAAACCAGTCGGGACAAATTCAAACACACCGAGCGACAGAAAACGGCTCAATAGCCAGCTGCGGTCGGAGCGGACGGGAGTTGGCGGAAAGCGTAATCCGCAAGGAACATTTCATATAACATGATTCAAAGGACAAGACAAGATAATGCAGATAATGCAGATAATGCAAACGCTCGATTACAGACCTACTTTCCCCGTGGCTGTGATAAAAAGAGGGTGCAATGAAGAAGCTTCTTGCCCTAGCGGCGGTAAGCGAAGCAACGGTAGGACTGGTTTTGCTGGTGAATCCCCCCATCGTGGTCCGACTGCTATTTGGTGCCGAGATCACGGGAGCTGGAATTGTGCTGAGCCGTATCGCAGGTATCAACCTGATCGCTTTGGGAATTGCTTGTTGGCCGAGCGACAAGCCGCAGCGGGCGCTCTACGGGATGCTGAGTTACAGCACGCTGGCAATGCTCTATCTCGCGTACGTCGGATTCAACGGTGTGGTGGGGATTCTATTGTGGCCAGCCGTTGCCGTTCACGCAGGGCTGTCGATTCTTCTCATTCGCGGGTGGCGAAAAGAACAAACGCCCCCGCCAGTAAAAACGTAAACGCATCGTGTTTTTGAGAATTATCGCGAACAAACGCAGGACGGATAGTCAATGCACCGTTAAACCGCCGTCAATCGCCAACACCTGTCCGGTGATATGAGAAGCGCCTTCGGAGCACAGAAAGACGACAACCGTCGCAATCTCCTCTGGCTCGCACCAACGGCGTTGCGGGATGACAGATAACATCGAAGCCTCAGCGTCAGGCTTGAGCGCCTTCAGTTGATCAGTTAAAGCCGAACGCACAACGCCAGGCGCGACAGCATTCACGCGGATTCCCTGAGTGGCATATTGGAGAGCGGCCGACTTGGTCAGACCCGAAACACCGTGCTTGGTGGCAACGTTAGCGATAGGGCCAGGCGCGCCGACCAGTCCAGTAACGGAACCATTATTCACAATTGCGCCTTTTCCGCGTTTGAGCATTTCAGGGATTTCGTATTTCATGCAAAGCCAGACGCCGGTCAGGTTGGTCGCCACGACGCTATGCCAATCCTCTTCACTCGTCGCCACAATTCCAGCGACTGACCCAACCAAGCCAGCGTTGTTGAACGCAAAGTCCAACCCGCCATACTGACTGACCGCATGCCCGATCATGTTCTGTATATCGGCCGACTTGGTGACATCGACAGGCAAGCAGCTCGCCTGGCCGCCAGTGTTCTTGATGGTTGCGACGACACTCTCCGCGCCGGAAACATTGACGTCTCCGATAACCACGCGGGCGCCCTCTCGCGCAAAGGCAAGGGCGGCTGCGCGCCCAATTCCGGACGCGCCTCCTGTTATAACGATGACCTTGCCAGTCATCATAGGTGACCTTCAGGCAGCATACGCTGGAACAGGCTCGCGGACGTATCCTACATCTGTTCGCCCATCGAAGCGACGCCTATTGACGACTATTAAGGTCAAGTCCTTCGATGAGAAGACCTTCTCAACCCATCTGGTCAGCGCGGTTGCACAACGTGAACAACGCTGAGCCACCAACACAATGTGCGAAGTGTGGCAATCTACACGGTTTTGGAAATCGAAACTGATTCAGACCAACGAAGGGATTTTAATGCCGTACGCGGCTCAATGCCGCATTTCGGGTTTAGTGTGCTTTGGCAAATCGCATGGCGACGGAGTTCATGCAATAGCGAAGGCCGGTGGGAGGAGGGCCATCGTCGAAGACGTGGCCGAGGTGGGCGTCGCAGCGGCGGCAGGAAACTTCGGTGCGCACCATTCCGAGGCTGCTGTCGATCGTTTCCCGAATATTTTCCTTGGCAATTGGCGCAGAGAAACTGGGCCATCCAGTGCCAGAGTTAAACTTGGCGTCGGAGTCAAACAAAGCGGTGTCACAACAGATGCAGCGGAAGACGCCTTTTTGGTGCGCGTTCGGATCCTCATTGGTGTAAGGACGTTCGGTAGCGGCGTGACGGGTGACTTCGAAGGAATCCGGAGAGAGCTGTTTTTTCCATTCGGCTTCCGTTTTCACAATTCTGCGTACGGTGATGGTGGAGATTCGCTGGCCGACATCGGTAAATTCGACGATGGTTACGGAATCGGGGAGCCCTGCGGACTCCACATCCGCGTGGAGGGGTGGATTTCTCTCTGTGAAGCGCCAGGCGAAGATGACACCTAAGGCGACGGAGCCGGCCAGAAAAGAACGGCGACCGAGAAGCACAGAAGGGATTCTATCGTTTTCGTTGAGGGTGAACACGTAGCACCTGATGTTTAGAGTCGGTGAGTTCCAGGAGGTTACAGAGCGGCAAGGTAGTCTTAGGAAGAGCAGGAACATGTCCGGTAAGCGGTGCGGACTCAACAAATCAGGAATTGGCAAGCCGCCATTGCCAGCCAGTTTCAAGAGTCACTTATTCAACCAACCTTGTAACTCCAGCCATTCGTCAAACCTGTCGATCCAATGATCCGTCGGAAGGTTTTGCTTTCGCATTCCGAAGCCGTGGCCACCCTTGGCATACATGTGCAGCTCGGCCGATTTGTGTGCGCCCGTCCACTTCTGGTACAAAGCAACGCTGTCCGGTGCCAGTCCGAGCTGATCATCTGTTGCGGCCACAGCAAACATCGGTGGCGCATCCGCCGGAACGGGATCATTTTTGAACATCCCCGCGCCCGCATAGATCGGTGCCACGAAGGCCGGCTTGCCTTCAGGCAGGTAACGGAAGGCAACCCCGGCAGCGACCGCTCCACCAGCAGAGAAGCCGATGATGCCCACGCGGTCGGCGGAAACTCCCCATTCGGACGCGTGCTGCCGAACGTAGGTGACCGCGGCTAAACCATCGGCGATGGACAAGGGAACAATGTTTGCCAAGAGCTCGTGAAATTTCGGCTTGTCTTCAAACATCATAGCAAATTCTTGTGTGGCGTCCTCACCGGTGTGAGCGATGCGGTACTTCAATACAAAGGCCGTGACGCCTCTCGCCGCCAGATACTTGGCAACATCGAAGCCTTCGCTGGTGATGGATAGCGCCATGAAACCACCGCCCGGGCAAATCACCACAGCGGTCCCGTTTCTCAACTGGGGTGAAGGCTTGAAAACCGTCAGGCTCGGCTTGGTCACATTGGCGACGACTTCGGTGTTCCAGATTTTCGAGAAGTACTCTTTCTCCGGATAGTTCTCCTGCGCCGAGGCCGGCGCCGTACTGGTCGGGAGAGGAATGACATCTTGGGCGGCTACCTGGGTCGCCAGGAATGCCACTATGCAAAGAATTCGAAGAATGAAGGGTTTCATGGCCGTACAGTCTAGCAGAGAGTCGCACCGGTGAGCGTGAGGATGAGAGTTGTTACTCAGGTTCTCCATTTTTTGTCTTGTTGGAGGCACTCTCGAACACGGAAGGCGGTGATCTTGCGGATCAAAGACAGGGGAAGCGGCTTCTCCAGCGGGAACTGGACCGTGGTGTTGGCGGTGGCATATTTTGAGAGTTCTTTCGAAAAGGCTTTTACGGCGGACGGCGTGGGATAGAAACCGATGTGACTTTTGAAGGCGGCAAAGGTGACAAGGATCCGTTTGTAGGAAAAAGCGGGCATGGCCCACTTCAGCCCTTCCTTGGCGCCGGGTGCAGCTTTGCGAATGCAGGCGCGCAGTTCACGAAGTCTTTTCTGTGCGTTTTTGGGGGCGGCGTTGATGTACTCGGTGATGGTTGTGGGTTGCGCTTTTTTGGCAGGCATGGGTTCAGTCTATCGAGTCTGGTGGCGAAGCTTCAATGCTTTTGGTAGGTGGAAGGCGACTGCCGTGCCACACGGCACGCCGCCTATGCGTCATGATCACGTTGAGGGAGGAACGAGTTCACGCCCCGGCCTGCAGGCTCGCACCGGCAGCGGGAACATATGGAAACGTCTTCGACTGCTTCGAGGTGACCGATTCCTTGCCGATCCCGAGACTAACGGGAGTGTTCGCCGCCAAGGAGAACATGACATTGGGCGCGTTGTCTGTAAGCGAGCGACCGTTCCACTCCGCGAACCCGAACGCGGCAGGTGTGCCGACTTCGTAAGGGAGTATGTTGGGGAAAAATCGGTGCGCGACTTTCTCCCCATATGCGCGGGGATCTTCGGCGGTTCCATTTGCCAGCAACGACGGCGGCAATCGCTTTGGCGACGGAGGTTCCGTAAGTGGCGAAATCATCGGCGGGGCGGCCGGCATTAAGACGATTACCGAGATCTTCGTTGTACTGGGTAAACAGCGGATGAATCATGGGAAGGCCCACACGGTTGATGGAACGCCAACCCCCTGCGTCTGTCGCTAATGTTGACACCGCCCATACGCCGATTCGGCGCATATCTTTGGCATCAGCGAGCAACTCTTTATCCGGGACCTCCAACACGATGGAATACACCGTGTGGCCGGCAAACAAGTTTTTTGCGCGATTGGGATCCCAACCGGAAAGATTGATAGAGGTACCATCCTGGAAAGCGTGGCCAACGGCATGCAAGTACATCGGGCTCGATCCAGAACGGGTCACCAGCCTTGCCGGCCCAGACACGCAGGCCAGTTGCCGTGCTGATGATTTCGTTGGTCGACCCCTGTGCGACCACGGTGCCAGCTGCATGCGGATCAACCGCTTCCGCACCTGTCAGACGGCGGACGGCGTAGGTCTGCTTTCCCTGGTTGTCGCGTTCGTTGAATGTAAAGCGGTAAGTGATATCTTCAATTGCATCGCCGTTCGAATCGATTTTGAATTCGTACATGCCCTCGGGATGGTAGCCAGGGGCAGGGATGGGGCCGAAAATTGAGTGGCAGACATTGATAACAAACACGGTACCTGTTTCGCCGCGGAATACATAGAGGTCGGTGATGTCGAGGCGGATATCTTGACGAGCAATGGGTGAATCGAGGTGATGGGACATGCAGTCCTTCCTTGTTTGTTAGGATGGCCATCCAAACGGTGGACGGGATCTGCGCCAGTCTTCATGGCACAATCCACGTAATGATGGCGTGTTTCACTCTGATGCTGCTGGCCAGAGAATTGATGCACTTTTTTCACGCGGTTTTATGATTAGGGATTTCTTTTGTTCGTACACAGCCACTGGATCTTGGGTCTGGCAAGAGCGCTGATCGAAAGTGGCTGGGCGGACAATTGGGCATGGACTTGAAGCAGAGGGTTTTGTAGCATGGCGCGCATGAAGAAAGGGAAATCCAGCAAAAGCACAGGCTCTGCGAAAAGTAGAGGCGCTGCAAAGAGCGTTGAGGAATACCTGGCTGGAGTTCCGGAACCTGCGCTAAGCAGATTGAGGAAGCTGCGCGCGGCGATCCGGTCAGTTGTGCCGCGGGAGGCAACGGAGATCATCAGCTACGGAATTCCGGCGTTCAAGCACAATGGAGTATTGGTATGGTTCGCCGCGTTTTCGGATCACTGCAGTCTATTTCCCACAGCCGCCGTGATTGAAGAGTTCAAGAAAGAGTTGAAGGGTTACTCCACGACCAAAGGGACCATCCACTTCCCAATAGAAAAGCCGTTGCCAACGGAGCTGATCAAGAAAATGGTGAAGGCGCGCGTGGCGCAGAACGAAAGCAAGAAACGGCGCTGAACGGATAGTTGAGATGAGTGCTCCCGCCGTAGGGCGAAGTGGTCTTGTGGAGCACAACGAGGTGCAGCCCCAGATCGGAAGTTGCCAGTAGACCCGCAGTACTATTGCCCTATGCGACCGCACTGGTAGGATTCTGTGTAGAACCCCCGCCCTAAGGAAGTAGAAATGGTAGACACATCCCCCGGCCATCGGAAGGAAGTTCGTGTGCCTTTGAAGATGTTTGTAAATCTGAGTAGTTCAGATAATCCTTCGCACGAAATTGCCGCCACGATCGACGTGAGTTGTCACGGAGCGCGAGTTGTGACCCGGAGAAGTTGGGATAAGGATCAACAGCTATCGGTTCGATCGATCCGAGGAACACTGAACGCACGAGCGCGGGTAGCGCACTGTCAACGGTATACGGACGACCGGTTTGTGATCGGTATCGAGATTTATTCACCAGGCGACTGGACAGCAAGCAACGCGACGACCAATAGTTAAATCTGCATCGATCCAGAAGACTGCAGGGCCAGCTGGGTCCAAAGAAATCCCACAAAAAGATTGTTAATTCAGCCATTCATCGTCATCTTGTACAGGCGTTCACGGAAATAAGACTTCCAGGTTTCCGGCAGAGCGGAGACGAACAGGGCACGGCGGACGGAGGATGCGTCTTCTTCCGCGTATCTTTTGGCGACATAGAGACGCGTGATTTCGGAAACGGGGACGGCGTTGGGGTCACTTGCAATGAGATTGATGGGATCACCGGCGGCGACTTCACCTTCGCGAGTGACGACGAAGTAGAAACCGGTGCGGCGGCTGGCGAGGAATCGCTTAACCATGTCGTCGGCCTGAAATCGGATCCCGAGTTTGTAGCAGGGAAGGCGAGGTTGTGTCACGATGAGTTCAGCGGAACCGATGGAGAATTGGTCTCCAAGATGGACGGAGTCTTCGTGCAAGCCATCAGTGGTGAAGTTCCCTCCAAAGACAGCCATGGGTAATTCGCGGCCGGGCAGTTCTTGCTTCCAGTAGGTGTAGTGCTCGACGGGGTAGCAATAAACGACTTTGTGCTCGCCTCCGTGAACGTTAAGGTCGGCTTGGCGGTCGCCATCGAGATTGAGTTTGCGAAGCGGGATGCGGCCTTGGACGGGCTGCTTGAAGATCCCGGTGGTTACGTTGATTCCGTGCCAGGTAACTTCACGGGGAAGCCCGACGCTTAGAGAGAGGAGGTTCATCGGCAGGTGATCCTTGTAGATGTCAGGTGCGGGACACAAGAGTAGTACCGGATGGACAAAACGGATAAGAAGGGAATCCGTATGGGAACCATGCAGAGCGGTCCGTCAGTGGCGGCGGATGTGAAGGGAGCGGGTGTGCCTTCGCCACTCGCCAGTTGGCGTTCAGCGCAGTATGATTCGAGCTGCGAATCGCGTATTCGATGGAGGAAAATCTTATGCTCCCAGTCAAAGGAATGCCCAATCGGCGGAACTTTCTGAAAGGCAGCGTCGGAATGGCAGTCGGATTCTCCACTCTTGCGGCGCTCCCGGTACCAGCGATGGCCGCGGAAAACGCATGGATTGTGGGGCCACAACCGGGCTACACGCCGGAGATCGGAACGCTGACATCCATGTTGGCGTTCACGCGGGAGCAGGTGGTGAACAACGTGAAAGGCCTGTCGCAGCAGGACCTTGATTTTCTGATCGATGCCAAAGCAAATACCATCGGCGCGCTGCTGCTGCATCTGGCGGCAACCGAAACGTACTTTCAGATGAACACGTTTGGCGGGATGAAGTGGGATTCGTGGTCCGAGGAAGTGAAGAAGAAGTGGGACATACCCATGAATCTGGGAGAGCCAGCACGCAAAGCAATCAAGGGAAATAGCCTGGACTATTATCTGGATGCCTTGCATCAAACGCGAGAAAAGAGCCTGGCGGAATTTCGCAAGCGGGACGATAAGTGGTTAGCGATATTGGTTACGGAGAGTGATTTTTCAGCGAACAACTACGCGAAATGGTTTCACGTCGCCGAACATGAATCCAACCACGACGGGCAAATCAAATTCCTGAAAAGCCGGGTACCAGGAGCGAAGCAGAGCTTCCGAATAAGGAAGCACCAGGCGAAGCCGCTGACGGTTACTTGCTGGGCCGCTCAATAATGACTTGACGGCGTCCTTCTTTGTTGAGCCGTCGGGATCTTCAATGAAGCGGCCATGGCTGACGATGGAACTCTGATGAGCCTTATCAAAAACCATCTCTTCGACCAAGGTGATGCGTGCTGACGCGAGCGTCTTATTTTCTTCAGCTGACTTTTTCCCACTGGCGAAGCCCTGGAAGAGCGCCGTAGCAGTGGCATTTTTCATCAAGTCGTCGGCGATTTTCGCGATGATGTCATTCGCCGAGCCGGGCAAATTGATAGAAGCGTCAAATCCGTCGATGGTGTAGCTCGAAACCCGGGTGCGATCGGCTTTGTGCGCATTGGAGATTTGGTCCCCGCCACCGTCGAAAGGCGTGTCCCAAACGAGGAAATATTGCCTCATATCTTCGACGTGACGCAGGACCTGCTTTGGTGGTTTGCCAACATCGACTGGCACAACAAATAGCGCTTTGCGCTCGCCGGGACCGATCAGTTCGGTGGCCACCTTATTCGACTTGCGCTTCGGCTAAGTCATGAACACGATCATGCATCGCGCCGCGCTTCTGTCCCTTTAATTGTTTGTCCGTTTTCAGTTCTTCCGCGGAGTGGGCGGAATAATTCTCCCAGATTTCGTGGGAAAGCTTAAAGGCGCCGGCCCCAGGCATCCCTTGTTCGAGGGCCGGATCTGGTCTATGCGAAGTTCCTGTATGAGGGCCTTCCCTAGACCTTTTTCGTAGTCCGTTGCGTCCGTTGGAAAGGCCCCAATTTCAATGTTGTACCCGGGCGGATCTTTTTTGCCTACATGAATCTCCGCGTCCTGCTTGGAGTCGTTGATAATCGTGAGTAATTCGTCTTGCAGGGCCTGTGAGGGCGGCTTAGGACTTTGCGTCTTGACGGAAACTTCTCTGGTTTTGTTTTCGCAGCAGTTTCAGCCCGCTAGCCGACTCCAGAATCCGCAAAGTGAGATTGGTATCGGCCGGGTTTCCCGTAAGGATCAGACGTCGCTGAATGCTCGGTCGCAACGCTCCGCGATCCTGTTGAACGACATGAGCCAACTCGTGGGCCAGCAATTGCTTTCCCTCGGCCGTCTCCGGTGTCGAATTGAGAGGCGCCGAACACGATGTCATGGCCAGCGGCATAGGCCCTGGCGCCCAATGCTCTGGCGGACTGCGCGGCCTGCGACCGGCGTGCACGCGAACTGCGCTAAAATCGTGGCCAAAGCGTGGTTCGTAATGAGCGCGAAGGGAATCCGAGAGTGGCTCTCCGTTACTGGACGAAACACTTCCGGCGCTTAGTTGCTGCCTGGTTCCAACGGAGCCTGCGATGGGCTTGGGAAGGCCGGAAGATTTGTCCATGCGAAGAACATCATCGGCCATGCGGTCCGCTTCGCTTTCGAAATAATCTCCCGGAGGGCGAATCTCGAAATTTCCAGGCACACCCCTGGGCTGAGTGGCTGCTCATCTCAATCTGGCGCAAGAGTTTTCCGACTGCTTGATTTCCGACAGCGCGATGCAAATGGGCAAGGGACTTGACCCAAGATTGTGCGATGACGGCTCGTTCGCATGCGAACGTACATGGTGTTCGCTGGGCGCTTGCTTGTGCGCGAAGATGGTCACGACGCCGTCTCCCTTCCGGGGATTGATTCACCTGGCTTCACTTCAGAGCAATCGCCGTTTCCTGAAAGAACAGGCGGAAAGCGCGGGAGAGTCATATTCCAGGCGTCCAGCCCATGCATTGTAGCGCAGTCCAATGTTGAGTGACATCCAGCTCGAAGTAATTCATGGAACGACCTTACGAATTATGCAACGTGTATTGGGCTTGCTGTTTCTGTGCCGTGCGATTTAGCGAGAGAAATGAACGGCATTTGAATTCAGCGAGCGCTTTCGTGCGGTACTCGGCGGTAGCTGTTCACTCTGTGACCTGATTTGTTTTCGGCGGAGGAATCTCGGCTTTCAGGCGCTCAACCTCAGATTGCAGGGACTCGATCTGTTGCTGCTCGGCATCGAGCCTGGCTTTGCCGGTGCTATCACTGGCGTAATTGGGCAGGGAGTAGAAAGCGGCCCGGTCCAAATCGAACTGGCGCTGCAATAACTTCAGCTGTTTTTCCGAGGAATCGATCTTCTTCTGGATCCCTGCAACTTCAGGAGAGTCGCAAGCAATGCGCGAGGCTTCCTTCAGGGACGCAATCCTCTCCTCGACAATAACTTCGCTTACTCGCGCGGGGGCCTGCGGTTGCGATTGCAGCAGCGGCGGAGAGCCAAAGGCAACCCCCGAGGCGCCAGGTTTAAAATTCTTCAAATCGACATCGCCGTCGGAGATGACCCGGGGGTCATAAGAAAGTTCGTGGCGAATCTGGTCCAACTCCTCCTGGGCCGCCTGCAGCTCCGCTTTAAGTCTTTGATCGTCGGGAGTATTGCAGTTTGCAATCTGTGGAGTTGGGACCACGGCCTGCTGTGAGGTTGGTACCTCGGCCTGTTTTGGTGAGGACTCTGGAACACTTGCTGTGGCGCTGGGAAGCGAAGGCTGCACAGGGAGGTCGTCGTTGGTGAAGATTTTTGGAGACTTAGTGGAAAGCGATTTGCGCTCGCGTGCGTTGCGCGCGGCGTCCGCTAATGATTCGGCGGCCGGGTGCGGTGGTTCTTGGGATATCGCGGGCACGCCAAGAGCAAACGCGAGAAACGTGAGGCTTAAAGAGAACGCCCAAGATGTCCCGAGCATTTGGCTTCGCGCGATTTCCGAAGGGATGTTGCGAGCTCTCATACGACGCTCATTTCAAAGCGGATACTACACCCGTGTTAGCCACCGGCACAACGCTTTCGCGCCATCTAAAATGTAACCAGAGGGGGCAACATCGCGCCATTTAAGATGTAACCCGAGACAAAGACGATTTGGGGAGGGTTCATTTGGGGCGCAAGGGGAAGTGGGAGTATTTCCGAGTTATTTATGGGCGGTATGGCAAAGCAGATCATAAGGCGAAACGGGAAATGCTGAACGAATTTTGCCTGACCACGGGCTACCACCGAAAATACGCCATACGCATATTGAATGGCCCAGCACCGGGGAAGCGATCCGATCGGCCGGTACGAAAACGCGGGCTGAGCTATGGGCACGAACTGCTGAGCGTGCTGACCAGCGTGTGGGAGGCGGCCGGCTATCCCTGGTCGGTGCGGTTGAAAGCGCTGCTGCCGGCCTGGATGCCCTGGATCCGCAAGCGTTTCAAGTTAAGCCCGGAGATCGAGAAACAACTGCTCGCGATCAGTCCCCGACAGATGGACCGGCGACTTGCCGCCAAGAAGAACCAACAGAGGCGGCGGATTTACGGCCGCACCAAGCCGGGCTATCTGTTGAAGCATCACATCCCGGTGAAGACCGACAACTGGGACGTAAAGTCACCTGGCTTCACGGAAGTCGATCTGGTCTCACATTCCGGAAATTCGGGTGAAGGAGAGTTCGGCTATTCGCTGAACGTCACCGACATTCAAACGACTTGGACGGAGACGCGGGCGCTGCTGGGAAAGGGGCAAACCGCTGTCCAGCAGGCCCTAGATGAGATCGAGGGGATGCTGCCCTTCCAACTTTTGGGCTTGGACTCGGACAACGGATCGGAATTCATCAACTGGCATCTGAAAGCCTGGTGTGAACGGAAGCAGATCCAACTCACGCGAGGACGTCCGTACAAGAAGGATGACAACGCGCATATCGAGCAAAAGAACTGGACCCACGTCCGGAAGCTACTGGGCTGGGAACGCTATGACACGCAAAACGCAGTCGATGCCATGAACGACCTGTACCGCCGAGAGCTGCGCTTATGGCTAAATCTGTACCTACCCTCGGTGAAGCTGCTCAAGAAGATTCACGTGGGATCGAAACTTCGGCGCGTCTATGATGGCCCGAAGACCCCCTTCGAGCGGGTGGTGGCATCGAAGCAGGGAGATACGGCGCAACTAACCATTCTGAAAGAACTGCGAAGATCTCTCGATCCGTTTCAGTTAGCAAAAGTCATCGACAGGAAACTCGAACGGATTTACCGCTTGGCGAATCGGCGGCTGAGTCCGAAAGTGCAGGAGAAGCTCGAGTCCCGCGAGGCACAAAGTGGCCGGCGAAAAGGCTGTGGAAAAGACGCTCGCTTCGCGAGCTTGGAAATCCCTTCGGGATTCCCACTTTCCCACAGCCACAACAACAACAAGCGTTCTCTGGTTACATATCAAATGGCTCGACGGGGAGCGCCAGGGTTACATTTTTAGATGGCTTGACGGGCGATAAACGGATGATTGGGGAAGTGATTGTGACAGGGGTCACAAAGAGTCAATTTATCGCAGTGAAGAATGACAGTTTTTGTTATTGGAGTGAGGCGGGAGCCTGGAGAAGAGTTCGCCATAAAAAGGTAGCAGCAGATATGTACGTAAGCTATTACGTTTGTTAGGGTTGCAATATTACTAGTACTTTGGTACTGCCTATTAGGTATTGGCCACCGCCTTGCAAGTATTTGAGCGTGCTCTGGCACAACCTTTAACTCAGGTCAACTCTCTCAAGGAGATCTCATGAAGAAGCAGAAGGGTTTTTCGCTTATCGAATTGCTGATCGTTGTGGCGATCATTCTGATCATCGCGGCCATCGCAATTCCCAATTTGATTAAGTCCAAGATGGCAGCCAACGAGTCTTCGGCTGTCGGTTCGCTGCGCACGCTGACCACAGCGGAAATCGCGTACGCGACGGCTTGCCCGGATCTCGGATTCACCGGAGTCTTGGCTGACTTGGGCCCGGCCGGTACGACCTGCCCTGGCGGTGCGAATCAGATCGACAACCTGTTGGTGACCGGCACGAAGAGTGGCTACACCATGGCGCTTGGCGGCCTCTCCGGCACACCCGTCACCACGTTCACAGCGAATGCTGACCCAGTCTCGGCTTCCTCCGGGACGCGTCACTTTTTCGTGAACCAGACGGGCGTGATTCGCTACAACCAGACTGCCGCAGCGAAGGTGACCGACCTTCCGTTGCAGTAAACGCAAGTATTCTTGAAAGAGAGAGGGGAAAGCTTCGAGCTTTCCCCTTTTTCTTTTTTGGCAGTGGGAAATCTGCGCACGTAAAACTACAAGCCGAATAGTCGAATTGGAGCTTTTTAAGAGTGCCTTTCCGGCAGGAAGTTGCGGGCTTCATTTACGAGGTGGGTACCGTCTTCTCAACTCCCCATTCCGCATAACCCAGGTTCTTGATATAGACTTTCGGTCCGGTTCAGCGAATCAATAATTTGCAAACTACGATGCGTCCAGTCATTCAAGCTTCGGGAGTACGGAAGAGCTACGGCTCAACTGTGGCGGTGGACGAGGTCTCGTTTGGGGTGAATGAGGGGGAGATCTTTGGATTGATAGGGCCGAACGGTGCGGGAAAAACGACCACGATGGAATGCATCGAAGGGCTGCGCAAGCCGGACCGGGGCAGGATTTCCGTGCTGGGACTGGACCCGTTTCAGGATGTGTACAAGCTGCAAGAGCGGATTGGAGTACAACTGCAGCAGGCGCAACTACAGAAACGAATCAAGGTGTGGGAGGCAGTGGGTCTGTGGGCTTCGCTTTACCAGAAGAAGACGATTGACGGGGAACGGTTGCTGGAACAGCTCGGGCTTGCGGACAAACGGGACGCGTGGTTTATGAACCTTTCCGGAGGGCAGAAGCAGCGGCTGTTCATCGCGCTTGCGTTGATCAACGATCCGGAAGTGGTATTTCTCGACGAGTTGACGACGGGGCTGGATCCGCAAGCGCGACGTGCGATCTGGGACCTGGTGCGCGGCATCCGCGAGCGTGGCAAGACAGTATTTTTGACTACCCATCTGATGGAGGAGGCCGAACGGTTGTGCGACCGGGTGGCGATCATCGAACACGGGCGGATCATCGATATGGACCGGCCGGAGAACCTGGTTGACCGACACTGCCCGGAGCGAACGGTGGTGCTGGCCACGGACAATCCGATTGCGGAAGAGCGCTTTCGGGCGATCCAGGGAGTTGAGGGGGTGATTCACGCTGACGTGCGATTCACCATTCGGGGCCGGGGCGACGATCTGGTGACCGAGGTGATTCATTGTCTGTCCGAGAATGGGATTCGGGTGACGGATTTTCGGACGATTCTGCCCAATCTTGAGGATGTGTTTCTGAAACTGACTGGTCACTCGATCCGAGAGTAGGCGAGAAAATGATGCTGCGAGGGCTGTGGAGACTGACCTGGCTGGAGATCAAGATATTCCTGCGCGAGCCGCTAGGCGCGCTCGGATCGATCGTTATCCCTGTACTGGTGTTTCTGGTGGTGGGGCGAGTGGTGGGCCGCGGACTCACGCCGAGTTCACTTGCCGGCAATAGTTTTATGCAAGCGGGTCTACCGGTTCTGGCATCGATTTTGATCGCCGTCAACGCCGTGCTGTCGCTGGTGACGATCATTTCGATCTACCGCGAGGGAGGGATCCTCAAACGACTGCGCGCGACGCCGCTGCGTCCGCAGACGATCCTTACCGCTCACGTGATCGTCAAACTGCTGCTGACAGCGGCAACGCTGGTGTTGATGGTGCTGGCGGGCAAACGTTATTACCCGGTTGGCATTCACGCTCCCTTGTTCTCGTTCACGATTGCGTTGCTGATAAGCACCTGGAGCATCCTTTCGATCGGGTTTTTGATTGCGAGTATCGTTCCCACCGCGCGGTTTGCGCAGCCGATCGGTGCGTTCCTTATGTACCCGATGATGGGAGTCTCAGGACTGTTCGTGCCGGTGGCATCGCTGCCGCCGGTGCTTCGCGCCGTGGCGAGAGTTGTGCCGCTAACGTACGCGGTGTCGCTGATGGAAGGTATCTGGAAGGGCGAGACGTGGTCGGCGCATTTGGGGGACGTAGCGGCACTGGTCCTGGCGTTTGCGATTTGTACAGCGCTGTCGGCGAAGGTTTTTCGGTGGGAGTAGCGAGATTGCTCGAAGTTCTGTTGGAGTCCAGCCTGATGACATGAGTTGCCAACTAACTCAGGCAATACCATAAACGGCCGCGGCGCGGGAGTTAATCCGCCGGACGTTCGTTTGTGATAGTGTTTTCGCCACTCACCGACGGAACTCGCTCTTCGAGCGACGTAAAGCAAAGATCACCAGGTCAGTTGTGGAACGATTCGCGGATGAACGCGATGGGCACACCCGAGAAGCGGTCGAAAGAACTTGGCAGGAACAAAGGAGTAGCTATGTCAGGCAAGAAAACAGCGATCGTCACGGGAGCGCAGCAGGGTATTGGCGCGGGCTTGGTCCAGGGCTTTCTGAAGCAAGGATATAACGTGGTCGCAACGTCTCGGAGCGTGAGTCAAACGTTGACTGCCACACCCAGTCTGGTTCTTGTCGATGGGGATATCGGAAAGCAGGAGACGGCTGTAAAAGCTGTCGAGGCGGCGATCAAGCATTTTGGAAGCATCGATGTTCTAGTAAATAATGCGGGAATCTTCCGGACCAAGCCCTTTACGGACTTTACCACCGAGGACTTCAACGCCTTGGTGTCGACCAACCTGTTGGGCTTTCTCTACATTACTCAGCTCAGCGTGAAACAGATGCTGAAACAAGAATCGGGGAACGTTGTGACCATATCCGCGTCGCTAGTCGATCAGCCGTTTGCCGGCGAAAATGCCTCGGTTTCGATGATTACGAAGGGGGGCTTGAATGCCGTGACCCGAAGTCTTGCCATCGAGTACGCAAAAGAAGGTATTCGCTTCAACGCGGTGGCCCCCGGCGTCGTGGACACACCACTGCACAAGGATGCTCCCAAAGACAGTCTTAAGACGTTCCAGCCAATGGGGAAAATCGTGGAGGTAAAAGACATTGTCGATGCGGTTGTTTATCTGGCACAGGCAGATCAAGTAACCGGAGAGATACTCCACGTCGATGGCGGTGCTCACGCCGGACGATGGTAGCCGTCAGACAGTTCAACCAAGTCCTTTCTTCCTACGCCACATGCGTCAACATCGATCTAAATTCAATAGGAGCGGATTAATGAATGCGAATTTGAAAGCGAAAAAAGTAACCCGCGAAGGCTCTCGGCCCGGCAGCGCTGAGCAACGGTTGAAAGAACTTGGCATCAAACTCCCGTCTCCGCCTGAGCCGCTCGGCACCTATGTGGAGGCAGTGCAGACGGGCAATCTACTGTTTCTGACCGGGATGCTTCCCACGGAAGGTCGTGGGGCGAAATTCATTGGGCGCGTTGGAGAAGAGCTCGACGTGGAAACCGGTTGCAAGGCGGCTCATCTCGCGGCGCTCAACGTGCTCGCAGTCGCGCGGCAGCATTTGGGATCGCTCGACAAAGTGACGCGCATTGTCCGGCTCGGCGTGTCGGTGGCCACTTCGGGAGATGTCCGGGAACAGCCGAAGGTGGCTGACGCCGCTTCGCAGCTGCTGCAGGACGTGTTTGGAAAAGCCAAGAACCCTTGCCGTTTGGTTTACGGGGTCGCAAGCCTTCCGCTCGGCACCCCGGTTGAGCTGGAAGTTATTTTCGAAGTGGGGAGCCGGTAAGGCGACAAATTAGGAGTTGAGCCGCAAAGTGCAGCACGACTGTCCGTGCCACCTCAGAGTCCCGCGGACGTGAGAGATGCAACGTCAGGAACGCGAGAGAACGCGCCGGCGTAAGCCGCCGAGTAAGCCCACAAAACCGGTTCCGAGCAAGAACAAGGAAGAAGGCTCGGGCGCGCCGACGGCCGTATCTTTGATGGTCATGAAGTAATTAGCGGTGCAAACGTCGGCCTGGCCCTCTACTTCGGCGCAAAGACCTGATTCATTCACTCCGAAGTCGCCATCCATCTCGCCCACGTCGCTATCGCTGATGTAGTCGATGGAGAACAGGCAGGACTTGCCGGCGGCGAGTGTCTTGAAGCGGCAGTTGTCCTGATCGATGACGGAGTTCGCGAAGCTATCGGAAGAGTCACCAGGTCCGGAGAAAAAGGCCGCACCGCCGGCGAAGTTGTTGATGGAAACATCGGAGCCGGTATTATTGCTGAGGGTGAAGACGACCGTGAGGGTGTTACCCTCCGTCACGGTCAGGTTGACCGTGTCGATGACTAGAGTTATACCGTCTGCCCGGCTCATGCACGGAAAAGAGAGAGCGGCAAGAGCCACCAAAGCGCAGAGAAAAAGTAGCTGTTTTTTCACAGGGGCACCCCTTTCCTAAATGAACCGGGGCAAATAACCAGCCAGATTGCAGCGATTGCAAGCACAGGCTTTAGAAAGCGGGCCAATTTCAAATAAGGTGAAATGCTGCACAATGTTGGCAAGAGTTTGCACATAGCGGCTTTCGCGTTGCATTCACCGGATAGAATTTACAGGGGTTCGCAGCTAAGCGAGTTTCTGCAAGACCACGAAGCCGTGGGCGGGGAGGACGGCATTGAGTTGGCCACTGTCTACCTGCAAAGCGGCGCCGCTGTTGCCTATGTTGTCTCCGCCATAGGCAGCGGCGTCGCTGTTAAAGATTTCCTGCCAAGGGCCTGAAGACAGGCGCGAAGGATCGGTCCAGAAAACATAGCCGTGGTCAAAGGGCGCGTCGTTGAGACTCGCCAAAACAAGCAACTGCTGGCCGGGAGAGCTGCGGGTAAAAGCGATGACGCGATTGTCGTTGTGGCGGTAGATGACATCAAGAGCGGTGGAACGCGTGGCGGGTTTGGAGGTTACGAGGCGGATCAGTTCCTGATAGAAGCGGAAGAGGAAACGCCCGTTGGTTGTGCGCTGGCCGATCAAATCTTCTTTGTTAGAGAAAAAATCGTTGTAGCGAAAATATTTTGCCGCGCCGATTTCCTCTCCCATGAGGAACATTGGTGTTCCGGCCGAGAGCGCGGCCAAGCCGAAAGCGAAACGGCAACGGGCTTCGGCATAGCTGCGCGTTGCGCCGAATAGAGGCGCGTGATTCACCGCGGTGAGGATAGTGCGTTCGGTGTTGGCACCATTGCCCGCTTCGTCGTGGTCTTCGTGATAAGTGATCTTGCTATATTGCGTGCCGAGCAGTGCGCCGGCGAAATAGTCCATGTTGAGAGGCGCCGAGGTGCCATAGCCGGCATTTTTCAGCAGCTTGGCGTAATTGTCGCCGTAATTGCCGTCGCCAACCAGGTGATGATAGAAATCGGAGTACCAAACGGCGTCAAAGCCGATGCCTCCCTGATCCAGCGATTGCGTCATGGCGCTCCAACCGGAATGGTCTTCGGCAATCAGGAATGCCGAGGGATTCAGTGTTTTCACGGTGCGGGCGAGTTCACGAAGAAATTTGATACCGAAGAGATTGGCGCTGGGGACTGGGGAGCCGTTGGCGTTGAGAGAATTGTTCTGATGAATGGCGTCGGTGAGATCGACGCGGAGGCCGTCAAGGTGAAAGTCGTCGAGGAGAGCAGCGGCACTACTGGTGAACATGAGGCGGACATATTCCTCGCTGAAGCGAGGAGAGAAACCGGAGGAGAGATTATTGAGATAGCCACCGTTGAGGTTGCCAGGATAGTCGGAGGGCTGACCCTGATACCAATACCAAATATTGTGCTGAGGAAAGAGGTTGGGGTCGGAATCGAAACCCCATTCGGAGCGTTCGTTGTCGGAGGTGGCAAAGTGATTGTAGACCACGTCGAGGATGACGGCGATTCCCCGCTGGTGACAAGCGCGAACGAAGTGCTTGAGCTGATTGCCGCCACCGGCACTGGTTTGCAGGCAAAAAAAGAGGGAAGTGCCGTAGCCCCACTGAAGATCGCCATCGAATTCCAAGACGGGGAGGAGTTCGACGGCGTTGACGCCGAGAGTGGCCAAATTGTCGACAAATAACATGGCGTCGGCGAAAGTTCCGGAAGAAAGCGAAGGAAAACCAAGAGAACCGACGTGGAGTTCGTAGATGATGAGGTCCTGGATAGTTTGCGGGGGAAGTTTTCCGGGGGTGTACTCGTTTGCCCAGAACTGTTCCGCCGGGATGAGGGATTGCTTGGCGATGCCGGTATCGGAGAAGTCGCGAGTGACCAGGTCTGGATCAGAAACGACGGAACAACTGACGATGCCGTCGAGGTCGAGATAAGAACCATTGTAGGGAGCGCCGGCGGGATTGATGCTGCCGCGGCCGACCTGGTTGCGGGAGAAGATGTCGACCTTGTAGGTGAGGGAACCCTGTTCATTGGTGATGCGGTACATGTACAGGCGATTAAGGAAGTCGTCGAAATTGGCCAGCGAAGGCGTAGTGGCGATGTCACTTTCCCAAGTGCCGTTGGGTTTTGAGGTGAGTGGGACGATGGGAAGGGTTGGATCGATGCCAGTGCCGTCGTCGGCGATATAGCCCGTTGGCGTGCCGATAGCGAGAGAAAAAGGCGCAAACACTACTTCGACATTTCTGGCATGTGGCGCCCATGCGGCGAAGCGAATGCCGGGGGAGAGAGATGCAGGAGGAATGAATTTCTGCGCACCGAATCTGCGGCCGGCTGCGAACCAGTAGTCCTGCTGAGTTTCACCGGCGGCCAGGATGAAGCTTCGATGCCGCAGATTTGAGTTTTCGTCGGGGACTTCGGTAACGATCACCCAGGTGTTCGGCGATTGCGCGAGATCGGCGAGCACGCCCCAATAGAAAGTGATGCCGGACTGTGCGGAGGCGAAAGATACGCTGGCGCTGAAAGCGTCGCAGCCCGTTCCATCTTGTGAAGGCAGCATCGGCGATTCCGTCCATTGATTGGAAAAGTTCCCAGAGGCGTCCCAACTTCCGGACAGACGAACGTTGCGGAAAAGGCGGCGACGAATGCCGCTATGGAAAGTGAAATTAACCTTGATTTGCGCCATGTGGGAACCTCCTGGGGAAGGGAAGCCGCCAGAGTACAGAATACGAGCATCTCACAAAATCCGAAGGCTGGGGACACGAAGGCTGGGGCACGAAGGCTGGGGCCGAATTGACCGCAAGGGCAAATTCCATTAGCCTTCAAAGCCAAGAACAACCTCCCAGGAATAGGCAGAAACCGCATAATTCGCGCCCTCGGAAGACACGGAGTTGCCCGATGCCGGAGTTACACAGCCAGGGAGCAAACACTCGCGCGTTGACGATTCTGGCCTTCTCGGCGACGGCGGGCGCATTGGTCGAGTTTTACGATTTTTTTATTTATGGCTACGCAGCGGCCAGTGCGTTTCCCGCGATCTTCTTTCCCAAGCTGCCGCCGGCACAAGCGATGGTGTTTTCATACCTGGCGTTCGGCGCAGGATTTCCAGCGCGACTGATCGGGGCATTCCTATTTGGCCACTTCGGCGACCGGACAGGCCGGAAGTTCTCGTTTTTAGTGAATATCGCAATCGTTGGTGTCACGACATGTTTGACCGGCCTGCTGCCCGGTTATGCGAAGCTGGGGATCGCGGCCCCCGTGCTGCTCGTGATGTTGCGCATCGTGCAAGGAATCGGGATAGGCGGTGAGTTCGGCGGCACTTCTTCGTTACTGGCGGAATTTGGAGCGGAACGGCGTTCCCGGGCGTTTTGGATGTCACTGGCGAATCTCGGCGTCCCGTTGGGCGCCATTGCAGCAAGCGGCATGATGCTACTGATGAGCAAAACTTTTGCAACCACTGGCTGGCGAATCGCGATGCTGCTCTCTGTCGTTATCGTGATTCCGGCGCTATTGGCACGATACAAGCTTGCAGACAGCCCGCTCTTCGAACGACTTAAACGGCAAGAGCAACTCGCGGCCTTGCCCAGTATCGGTGTCCTTAAAAAGCATGCTGGTTCCGTCATTCTCGTGGCATTGATCGTTGCCTTCATGCATATGGACGGTTTTGTGACCGGAACGTATTTCATCTCCTTCATGAGGTTTGCGGGAATTCCGCTAGCAACCATTGCGATGATTCTGATGCTGAGTCGTTTCGCGGATATTCTGGGAGTATTTTTGAGCGGGCCATTCGCGGACCTCTGCAAACGAAGGGTAACCGCGTACATTGCAATCGGATTGACGACGTTGCTCTCCTATCCCTTTGTGTTAGCGGTACTGAGCAAGAACATTGTGCTGGTGATTGCCTTGCAGATCCCCATAAGCTTCTTCGGAATCGGAATGCTGCACGGGCTTGCGCCCATACTGGCATCGGAGAGTTTTCCGACAAAATTCAGATATTCGGGCGCAGGCATTTCGTACAATCTGTCGGGCATTTTAGGGGGAATGATCGCCCCATCACTGCTATATAGGTGCGCATAAATAATTCGACATTATCGGCAAATGGGCAATGATGGGATATGCGCCCAACATTCGCCAAAGGAAATAGGACCGCCATATCCAAGCTGCTGGAACTTCGACGGCAAGCACAGAAGGATAAGGAGCCACGAGTCGTGCTCCGCATCCAGGGGATTCTGATGAGCCTGGAAGGAGTTACGGCGGGAGAAATATCCCACCACCTGAAGGTGCATCGCAGCACAGTTCCGCTGTGGATCGATCACTGGAATCGGCATGGTCAGAAAGGCTTATGGGAGGGACATCGGAGTGGGCGGCCCCGCGGTTTGAGCCCGGAAGAGCGAGAGAAGCTTTGCGATATTCTCGATAGCGGGCCGACCGCTCACGGTCTGGAAACCGGGATTTGGACCAGTCCGCGGGTGTGCCAAGTCATCGCAGAGGAGTTCGAACAACCGTATCACCCTGGACATGTGCGCAAGCTGCTGCAGCAGTTGGGCTACTCGGTGCAACGACCCACCACTCGGCTGGTTCAGGCCGATCTCAAGCAGCACCGCAAATGGGTGCGCTACACCTACCCGAATCTAAAAAAAACGCCAAAAGCGAAGGCGCGGTGATCGTTTTCGAAGATGAGGCTTCCTTTCGGCAGACGCCAACCCTGCATGCCACTTGGGCCAAACGGGGAAGCCAGCCTCAGATCCCTACGCGGGGGGAACGACATACCCAAAAAGTCTTCGGCGCTGTCCGTCTGGATGACGCCAGCTTCACCTACCTGCATCAGCAAGACTACTTTCAATGGGAGACCTATCTAGCCTTCCTGGAGCAAGTGTTGGTGCCCGCCTTCTATCGCCGCCGCCACCGGATCTATCTGATTCAAGACAATGCTTCGTATCACAAAAAGCAGGAAACCTATGAGTGGTTCAAGGCGAACCGCCGTTACGTGGAAGTCTTCCAGCTTCCGCCCTACTGGCCGGAGCTGAACGCAACGGAGAGAATCTGGAACTACACGCGCAAGCATGTCACACACAATCGGTTCTTTGAACGACCTCAGGATCTTTGCGACGCGCTGTTTCGCAGGTTTGACTTTGTGCGACAGCATCCGCAAGAGATCGAAGGCCTGCTTCATCCCTTTTTTTGACATTGATGTCGAATTATTTATGCGCACCTATATAGCGGGCCTGATCGGTGAGGACGTTTTTCGCCGGTGGTACTTCGTGCCGATGGTCTACGCATTTTATTGTGTGGTGGCCATGCTGGCCCTTCTTTTTATCCGGGAAACGCGCGACGTGAAGCTGGGGATCTCGATCAGGCGGAAGCGGGCCTGGCTATTGAGCTGAGACCATCAAGTGCTTTGCGGGGAGGATTCAGTGGACCCAATAGCTAAATCGAAAAGTAAAGGTGCCGGTAGCTACTACGACGCGAACTACGGGAATTTTCAGGCCGAGCTTTATACGGAGATACGTCGCGAGGCGTTCGGTGAAGACATTGGACAGAATAGTTGGCTGACGGCCGAAGAGCAGGACATATTCCTGGGCTGGCTGGAACTTTCCGCCGGGAAAACGCTACTGGATGTTGCGTGTGGTTCAGGCGGGCCAGCGCTGCGGATAGCAGCAAGAACCGGTTGTTCGCTGATGGGGATCGACGTTCACGAACAGGCCATCGGAACTGCCAAGGAATTGGCGGCGCAGCGAAATCTTAAAGAACGAGCGGAATTCCTGGTGGTGAACGCGAACGGAGAATTACCGTTCCCGGAAGAGCGGTTCGATGCGATTACCTGTATCGATGCGATCAACCATCTACCCAACCGCGTGCCGTTGATCGCCAAATGGGCGCGTTTATTGAGGCCCGGGGGACGTCTGCTCTTCACGGATCCGGCAACAGTGACGGGGCCGCTGACAAATGAAGAAATTGCCGTGCGCAGCTCGGTGGGGTTCTTCCTGTTTGTTCCCAAGGAGTGCGACGGTGAGGCGATCGCCCAAGCGGGTCTGCGGCTGCTGGTGTGCAAAGACGTCACCGCGAATATTGCCACAGTTGCAGAGAAGAGGCACGCGGCGCGTGAATCGAGGAGCGCAGCTGTGCGACTGATTGAAGGCGACAAGACCTACGAGGCGCAACAAAACTTCCTTGCCATGGCTGCACGCCTTGCAGGAGAAGGGCGGCTTTCGCGGATTGCCTACTTGTCTGAGAAGAGCGGTTAAATTCAAGCGTTCTTAGCCCACCGCTGCCAGAGATGGAACGCCGCAAGCGGCATTCGGCCTGAGTGTTTGACTTCCAAGGTTTTCTTTGTGATCTGCGCAATTCGGCGCGGGATTCCCATTCACCGTGCAGGCGAAGCCTGGGGGCCTTCCACCAAAAACGCACTGAAGTCCGTGGCCAGAGGCCTGGCGTCGAGCTGCCGCATCATGAGTGCGACTTGACCTCGATGGTAAGTGGAATGGTTCGCTAAATGTTGCATGAGGTGCGCCAGGCTGATTTGTGTGGTGCGATAAGGGAACAGTTCTTGCAAGGATTCGTTGGTCACGCGATTTACAAACTCGACTTGTTCTCTTTCGATTTCCGCCCACTTTAACCGCACCGCGGCGACGTCAAGAAACGCATTGGGATTGAACAGGGCGTCGTGTCGCGTCCACAAATCTTTCAAAAAGGTGGGACTCGGGGATGGCTGCTTCCAATACGTAAGCCAACCCCACTCGCCGGCGATGATGTGCACGAGCGTGTCTCGCACGGAACGAAAGCTGCCGCCCAGGTCGCGGGTGAACTGTTCGGCGCCGAGCGCCGAGACCGCCTGCAAAACCCTGTTGTTCGCCCAGCGGTCATATTCGAAGAGCAGCTGAATATCATTTTGAATCATGATGTGGGCGAGCGACTCCTTCCCCTGGAATTCAAATGCCCATCGAGGCGGAGCGCTTTTGCCCAAGAAAATCGGCAACAATCCACGCGGCTCCGGTGATCGCCAAATTTTGCGCGTTGCCCGCCCAATTGATCAGTTTATGAGGATCGGCAAAAGGCCCGGGGAGCCATACCAGCAATCCGAAGCCGATGAGCATGACTGTAGTTAAGCGAGCGGCTAGAAGGGCCAAACGCCTGGCAAGCAAAGCGATGGCCGCGAGCGCAAACGCAATGGTGGTGATTATCGCCCAGAACATCTGCCCCGGAGGAATCCATTTGGGAACGAAGGATGCGGTTGCAGAAAGATAGAAGAGTTGTTCGAGTGTGAATGAAATAACGCACATTCCGAAAAACAGGTATCCGAGCCGAGCCGCGGTTGACGGACGTTGCGAATCGCTGCGGCCGAACGAGCTGTAAACGATCAGTGCCCCCGAGACCAGAGAGAATTGCTCGAAAAAGTTGCCCCAGCGGTCATAAACGCGCGGTCCCGCGACAATATACGGCACCCAGAGCAACGCAAAGATCAGATAGGTGGAGCCAAGAGCGAGAGCGCCAATTCGCGCAGTTCCAGGCCATTGAATCGCCAGGCCCCCAAAGATCTCGATGGCAGCCGCAATGTATACGAGAATTTCGCGGTGAGGAACGTTACCAAGCGCCTGGATCTGTTGCCAGGTATTAAAGTTGTGCCAGACGAAAGTGATGATGCCAAAAGCGATAGCAGCCAATCCAAAGACGTGACGTCCGAGATAGATTCTCGCCATTGCAATCCTAAGTAATGATGATGTTCGGGCAAATTGAGGAATAACACAAAAACCGCCCTCGGGTCCATATCCTACAGCCAACAACCGGCAATTGTTTGCGTGTTGAATGAAGCGTTTGGTGTAGAAAAATTATGCGGACACGGAGATTTCAAGATGCCCTGCAGATCGTCTAGAACCATCACCTTCAGAGTTAGATTTTATTTGGGAGGAGGTTAGGGGGTGAGAGCGGATTGACGGAGTTGGAGGAAGCGGCGGACGGCGGGGTCGCGCTCGAGACCGATAGCGATTTCGTAAGCGTGGCGGGCTTCGGAGTGTGCGCCTGTTTTGGCGAGGAGTTCGGCGCGGGCAGCCCAGTAGGGTTGGTATTCGGCGAGACGCGGATCGGAAGTTGCATCCGGCATGGCTTCGAGAGCGGGCCCGGGACCGTGCAATTCGGCGATCGCCAGAGCGCGATTGAGAGCGACCACGGGTGAAGCGGTGAGAGAGAAAAGGGCGTCGTAGAGCTGGACAATGTCTTGCCAATTGGACTGACCTGTGCGGATGCGAAAGACGTGCGCGGATTGCACGGCGGCTTCCAATTGATAGCGGCCGATGGAGCCGAGGGCGCTGGCTTGCCGAAGGAGCGCCTCGGCATCGGCGATCATCTGCCAGTCCCAGAGCGAGGAATCCTGTTCGGCAAGCGGAATGTATTCGCCGATTGGCGTTGCGGCGCGCTGGACGCCGGGCTTCCGCGTGAAGCAAGAGAGCCAGCAGGCCCAGGGCTTCCGGCTCCCCGGGGAGCAAGTTCGGTGACGAGTCGCGCGAGGAAAATGGCTTCGTCGGTGAGATCGCGACGGACGACATCGGTGGCCCCGGGGTCGCTCCAACCTTCGGCGAAGGCGGCGTAGATGGCGTCAAGGACGGTGTCGAGGCGGCCGGAAAGTTCTTCGCGCTCGGGGATGGCGAAGGGTATGCCAGCCTGGCGAAGCTTTTCTTTGGCACGGCCGAGGCGTTTGGCCATGGCTGCGGGAGACATGAGGAATGCCGAAGCAATTGTTTTCGCGTCCATACCGACCACCACCTGAAGCATTAAGGGTGCGCGAACACCGGCCTCGATGGCCGGATGCGCGCAAGCGAACATAAGAGCGAGACGACGATCCGGGATTTCCGCCGTGCCGCCGCGGCGGCTTCCATGTCCTCAGAAAGGATCTAGCAACTGTCCGGCTACGGCTTCGCCAGTAAACGGCGGCGGGCGACATCGATGGCTTTGCGGCGGGCGACGGTCATGAGCCAGGCTTCGGGATTTTCGGGACAGCCATTCCGCGGCCAATCGGTGAGCGCGGAAGCGAATGCCTCTGAGAGGGCGTCTTCCGCTGCGGCGACATCGCGGGTGCGAGCGGAGAGAAAAGCGACGAGCTTGCCGTACTGCGACGCGCAACGGCATCTGCCGTGATGCGTGCCTGCGCGTCGCCGTCATGGGAGTTCATCGAGTTCTGCCTTAGACCTTTTCCGCGCGGAAGCGGTGCCAGGATGAAAGCAGCATGAGGCGATTGAGCAAGAAGGACAATCGCCGCACGCGAGCTGAGAGATTCATGCTGCCGGTTCGTACCAGAGCATGACAGAGCCATTGGAGAAAATGCGCGACTTGACGAGTTTTTGGTTTTGTTTGACACCTTCGAACATGGTGCGGCCTTTGACCAAGAACGATGGGGCTGAGCGCGATCTGGTATTCATCAATCAAGGCGGCCTTGGCCAATTGCGAGACGATGGTGCCGCTACCCAAAATCACCATGTCGGGGCCGGGATCGCGCTTTAATTTGCGAATTTCGCCGAGCATGTCTTCTTTCACGAGCCGAGTGTTTTTCCAGGAGACGCTTTCCAGGATTCGGGAAAACACAATTTTCTGAAGATTGTTCATGCCTTCGGCGACGGCGGGAGAATTCTTCATCGCGAGGGGTGTAGGCCAGTAGCCAGCCATAAGCTGGTAGGTGACCCTACCGAACACGAGCACGCCGTTGCCACTGGCATTGTCCGAGACAAAGGAAGTCCACTCGGGATCCTGCTTGTGGGCCCAGCTCATATCGCTGTTGGCGTCCACAAAGTAACCATCGAGCGAAACATTATTGAACACGACTAATCTTGGCATGATTCGTCTCCTTTTCTGATTTTTCGAATTGATACTTAGCGCCACTCACTGGGAGGGACTTCCATGATCGGACGGACTTCGACGATACCGTGAAGAGCGGTGGGGCTGCGAGCGGCCCAAGAGATGGCGGCATCGAGATCGGGAACGTTGATGATGTGAAAGCCACCCAACTGCTCTTTTGTTTCGGCGTAAGGGCCGTCGAGCACCTGGGGCTTGCCATTCGCAACGCGCACGGTGGAAGCCATGGAAGCGGGATGAAGGCCTTTGCTGGTCTCGAGGACGCCTGCGTTCTTCATGGCCTCCAGAAACGCGCGATAGGCGCCCAACCAGTGGTTTTGTTCGGCTTTGGTCAGCTTGAAGAAACCTTCTACCTGCACATAATCCATAAGAATGTACTGCATATTGAGCCTCCCCTTCGTGGGTTAATGGGCGGCCAGAATGGCCCGCTATTTGGATGACGAACGAAACCGGGCAATTTGGACAGCCGATAAATTTAATTTGGGGAGGGCCGGAACGCAGGCGACCGGCCAGGTTCCCCGAGGTGGCGATCATGTTCCGCGCCAGGGGTTGTCGTCAAATGGAGGATGCGGAACGCGCCTAGCCTGGGTAAGAGAAGGGAGCGATGGGCAAGGTGGATGCACCCGCATCGACGTGAAGCGTGGTGCCGGTGACCTGGGCAGACTCATCACTCAGCAGATAGACGACAGCGTAGGCGGCGTCGAGAGGTGTTTGATGACGGCCCAAAGCAAGTTTTTGTCCCACCTTTTGGAGAGACTCCTTGTCGCGGCCTTGCGCGAGGTGCAGGGCGAGTTCACTCTCGGTGAGCACCCAGCCGGGGATGAGGTAATTGACGCGGATGCGATGCTCGGCGAGTGCGCCGGCGAGAGTTCGGGTGAGCGAGAGAAGGCCACCCTTGGCAGCAGCGTAGGCCACGAGATTAGGAAGACCCTGGATGCCATTAATGGAGCCCATATTAATGATGCTTCCGCCGGAAGCCTGGCGCATGGCAGGGACGGCGAATTTGCAGCAATAAAAGGAACCACGAAGGTTGACTTGCAGGACCTGGTCCCAAAGTTCGGTGGTAGTTTCTTCGAGAGTGGCGCGAGGAAACCAGCCGGCATTGTTCACGAGGCCATCGAGCCTTTTGTAGATTTTTAGAGTTTGCTCGATCAGCAGGGAACAGTCGCTTTCGTTTTTTACGTCGGCATGACAGAAGTGCGCCTTGCCACCAGCCGCGCGAATTGTTTCGGCGGCGCGCGCTCCTTTTTCATCCTGAACATCCGCAAGAACTACCGCCGCACCTTCCGACGCGATCAGGCTGGCACAACCGAAACCGATGCCCTGAGCCGCGCCAGTAATGACAACAACTTTGCCGCTGAGTCGATCGCTCATCGTTGCGCTCCGATGGTCCGACTATACATCGAGTGTAGCGATTGGGTTGAGCCTCAGTTCAGGAGGGCTTCCGAGCTTCAGTTATCAGGGAATGCGATGTTTATGGCGCGACTAGCACCGCTGGGGGCTGCCACGTTCCATCCCCCGGCATCTACGCTTTTTGGGCTTCGGAGAGCTTGCTCGGATCGAAAGGTTTGCCCGCCTCGATGCCGACGGCGACAAATTTTGCGCAGAGTGCGGTCTCCTGGGGAACAGGCGGGCAAAATTGCAGAAGAAAGTTCAAATACTTTGGAAAGTCCAACTTGAACGCTTCTTCGGTGAACACGGGGAAGTCGGGCACTGGCGGCTGAGGCGGTGCGGACTGGTGGAGAAACGCCGACAGAGGCTGAGCGGTGTAGCGAGCCTGGATCTTTTTCACATTATCAATGTCCGCAGGGTTGAACAATTGCGTGCGATAGATCACCAGACTAAACTGCGTTTCGGAATGAAATACGTTTTTAATGCCGGCCGGCGTTTCGCCCTGCCAGCCAGGTCCAGCGATCATGTAACGACCTGCGTCGTTGCCGGTTGCGCGGCTGCCGACATATCCGTAATTGAACGAATACAGGTCCGTCAGTTGAACGGAATAGTAGCGGTTCTTGTCTATCTTGGGCACACAAAGGACCATGGGCTCGGCGCGCAGCTCGACTTGCAGCATGGAATACGGCGTGTCGCTGTTGGGAGTAACGATAGCTGTATCCCTGGAGTGAACACCTGGGCATCGCTCAAAACCTGGTTGAAGGGGCCTTGTACTGAGAGTTGGTCTTGTCCACGTTGAACTGGTACATAGCCTTGTAGGCCGCAATCATGGGAAAGCCGTAGATATACGCTTCCTGGCAGGTATCCTTGTTCGACATCGCTTCACAAGAAAGACACCGCCAGTAACATAGAAACCAAAAGGACTTCATTTCACAGGAGCTCCCTTCTGCGGTAAAACCAGGCGGATGCGACCAATCATCATATACGCAATCGATGGGAGGTCAACATCGGCCATTCGCATCCATTCGCTGCCGACTGAGGACGCTGTACTGGGACATGACACGGAGGCGTTGCTTGGTGGATGGTGGTTAATTAGGAGGGTGGGGCGGTTGGGCGGGGTTGGATTCGATGGAGGCTTGCAAGGCCTTGGCTACTTCGCCGGCGATGTCGTCCTGGACCATGAGGATGTCGTCAAATGGCCGATCGTAGGTTTCTGACCAGACCACGAAACCGTCGTCGGCACGAATCAAGCGCGCGGCGACGCGGAGCCTGGAGCCCGACTTGCGGACGCTCCCATCGAGGACGTAAGCGACACCGAGCATCTGGCGACGGATTTCGGAGTGCCGTGATAAAGCGCCAAGTTTGCCCTTGAAATAAAAGAGGGCGTGGGCGGCGTGACCCGAAGCCCCGGGATCTTGCTGAGCTTGTCGATCGACTCCTCGGTCATGCCGTCGGCGAACGGCTCCTCGTTCATGTCTTCGGTGAGATCGAGAAACGGCAGCACGGCGATGGATTTCTGTAGCGGCGCGGCAGCGGCGGCCGAGACCGAGCGATGGTCTTCGCGACCTGGCCGTACAAGAGGAAAGCCGCGACGAGCGCGAGGCAGAGCGCCGCGCCGGCGGCCCACGTGAGACCCGGGCTCTCAGGCGGGTGCTGAGGAATCGATGGCCGCCGAGTGACGATTGCTGGGAGATCAGGCGTTTCTGAAAAGGCCCGATATCCGTCCAGCGCCCGACCGTCGCCACCAGTCGATACCCGAGTCGCGGCACTGTCTCGATGTACGTGGGCTGTTTGGGATCGTCGCCGAGCAGACGGCGAAGCGATGCCACGGACTGGTAGACGGAGTCCTGCGTGACGATGACCCCGGGCCAGACCTGGGTGAGCAGGTCATCGATGCTGACGACCTCGCCGGCGTGCTCGGCGAGGCACAGCAGCAGTCGCAGCGTCCGCACTTCTAGCCGAGCGGTCTCGCCGTCTCGTGAAATCTGCCCGGAGGCTGGATTGACCGACCAGGCGCCGATGCGAAGCGTTGTCGTGGCCGGGCGTTCCATGCCGGATTCGATTGTTGACCGCTGAACAGAAGCGCGCCCGCCGATTATACCGACACCGCTCGGAACGCCGACCGGGGCTGGAGGCGCAGGCGGAGCCGCGTACGTCATTTCAGAAGTATTCAGGTTGTTTCAGGCCGGATTCAGGACTTCCTGGCTCACGCCGGAGTATCGTCCTCGGCGCGGACCGGAAAAATGGAGAGCGAAAGAGAGGATGCCGGGATGATTGACGATTCCGCACGTCGGCCCTTCGCAACGAGGAACGCGCTACTGGCAGTGGGAGTGGGCGGCCTCATTGTCGGGGCTCTGGACCTGACGCAGGCGATGATCCTGTTTGGCGCGAATATTCCGCTTTCGATTGCCGGCGGACTGCTGGGGCGGCAGGCTTTCCAGGAGGCATCGCCACCTATGCTCTCGGCGTCCTCCTGCACTTCTTCATCGCCTTTTCGGCCGCGGCCGTCTACTACGCGGCCAGCCGCAGCCTGGTGTTTCTGACAGAGCACGCACTCGTGTGCGGCTTGTTCTATGGCGCCGCGGTCGAAGAAGTCATGAACCTCATCGTGCTGCCTCTCTCCGCGCTTCACGCCAGGGGCCCGTACCACCTTCATGACCTGATTCAAGGGCTGCTGGTGCACATGGTCGTCGTCGGGCTTCCGATTTCCTTACAGCGTCCGCCGGTTCGGGCAGTAGAGACTGGCCAAGTCCATGGGGCGGTTTGAATCCATTGCGCAGGGATGGGGGGATTTTGGGCGTCAGGGTCCGCTGCCCAGGAGAGCTGTTGCTAGTTGTTGCTAACCGACTTGCGATGGAGCCGTTTGGTGCATAAACTAGCTTTTGGGACGCCCGCTGATTTACGATTTCCATGTCTATCCCATCTTGTTAATCAGAAGAGTGAGCCCAGCATTCGTGGTTTCCTGCACGTGCCTTCGCAGCCGAGTGGGAGCGTGCATGGTGCTGACGCACAGCGCCGGCGCAGACTGCCAGTCGAGATTATTGGTGGAGGTGTCTGAGGCGCTCGCACGCGTCGGGGAGGTTCACCAATAATCTCGACTGGCAGTCTGCGCCCGCGCTGTGCGTCAGCACCATGCCGCTCCCACTCGGCTGCGAAGGCACGTGCAGGAAACCACGAATGCTGGGCTCACTCTTCTGATTAACAAAATGGGATAGACATGGAAATGTAAATAAGCAGGCATTTGCAAAAGCTAGTTTATGCACCAAACGGCTGGATAGGAGTCGGTTAGCAACAACTAGCAACAGCTCTCCTGGGGCAGCGGAAGCTGACGCCCAAATCTCCCCATCCCTGCGCAATGGATTCAAACCGCCCCATGGACTCCGCCACTCTCTACTGCCCGAATCGCCGAACACTGTAGGAAATCGGCAGCCCCCCCACCACCATGTGCAGAAACAACCCTAGAATCAGGTCATGCAGTTCATACGGGCCTCTCGCATGAAGCGCGGACAGCGGTAAAACAACGAGGGTCATTACCTTTCCACGGCACCGCCAACGACAACCCGCACGCCAGCGGATGCTCCGTCAAAAATCCGAGCCTGCGGCTTGCCCCATAATAAACACCCGCCGCTGAGCAAGCGATCAAGAAGTGCAGCAGCACTCCCACCCATACGTCCCCGCTCCTCCTGTGAACGCCCGTCGCCCCAGCAGCCCGCCCGCTATCGTTAGCGGAATGTCCCATCCAAACAGGATGCTTGCTTGTAAAAGGTCCAATGTCCCCGCAATCCCGCCGCCCGCCGCGATCGCCAGGTAAGCGCTCTTCTTCCCCTGTGGCCAAAGTGCAGCAACTTCAATCATCCGTTGTCCTCTCTTTCCTCTCTCCACTTTTTCCACTCCGCGCCGACACCATACATTCCCCTGACCAGCGAAGTCCTGAGCTTCGTCTGAAACGCTCTGAATACTTCTGAAATCACGCGTTCGGCGGTAGCTCCGCCGGAGCTCCGTCTCTTGGCGCAACTCCAGCCGGCCGGTCGGCGTTTCCCCGCTGTGTTGGTATAATCGGCCAGCACGCTCTTCGATTGAAATGCAGAGGGCAATCACCGGTCCCGCATGCAACGCCCAACCACAACACTTCGCATCGGCGACTGGTACGTCGATCCGGCATCAGGCGAGATTTCTCGTAATGGAGAGACCACTCGTGTTGAAGTGAGAACCATGCGCCTGCTGTTCTGCTTCGCCGACCACGCCGGTCAGGTTGTCAGCATCGATGATTTGCTCAAGCGAGGGTTGGTCCGATGTCATCGTCGCTCCCGACTCCGTCTATCAGGCAGTGACATCTCTTCGCCGTGTGCTCGGCGACGACCCCAGGCAGCCCACCTATATTGAAACGATCCCGCGGCTCGGCCACCGCATGGTGGCAACGGTCACTCCCTGGGTAGATCAATCCTCCACTCTGGCCTTCTCATCGCATGCATCTCCCATCAATCATCACTCGGCGGCCATTGATTCCTCCGCACCCGCCTCGCGCCTCAGAATCTCTCTTCACATGGGCCGCCACTGCGGCAGCGCTTTTCCTCGCGCTCGTCGTTGCTTTCTTGTTCTACGGCAAGCATGCGAACAACAAGCGCTCGGATTCTCCGCCATCGCCGCCCCGCAGTCGCAGAAATCCATCGCCGTGCTTCCCTTCCTCGATCTCACCGATGACATGAACCAGGAACCCTTCGCCGACGGCATACCGAAGAGTTGATCGACAAGCTCAGCAAAATCCCCGATCTTCGCGTCCCTCCTCCCACCTCCTCCTTTTATTTCAAGGGCAAACTTTCGCCGCTTTCTCGCGGCACTCCCAAATCACCGTCGCCGGTGTCGCCAAAACCCTCGCTGTGTTATGTCCTCGATCGCACGTCCGCGAGTCCGGCTCCAGGCTCCGGTCGCCGCGCGCTTGGTTCGTTCAGACAACGGTTTCGTCGTTTGGTCAGAAACCTACGATCGCCCTTTTGACGACTTGCTCATGGTCCAGGACGACATCGCCGGCGAAGTAGCCAAGGCCTTGCAAGCCTCCATCGAATCCAACCCCGCCCAACCGCCCCACCCTCCTAATTAACCACCATCCACCAAGCAACGCCTGAGTGTCATGTCCCAGTAAGCTCTGAGTCGGCAGCGAATGGCCGATGCGAATGGCCGATGTTGACCTCCCATCGATTGCGTATATGATGATTGGTCGCATCCGCCTGGTTTTACCGCAGAAGGGTAGCTCCTGTGAAATGAAGTCCTTTTGGTTTGCTATGTTACTGGCGGTGTCTTTCTTGTGAAGCGATGTCGAACAAGGATACCTGCCAGGAAGCGTATATCTACAACTTTCCCATCGATAACAGCCTTCAAGGCTATGTACCAGTTCAACGTGGACAAGACCAAAACTACAGTACAAGGCCCCTTCAACCAGGTTTTGAGCGATGCCCAGGTGTTCACTGCGAGGGATACAGCTATCGTTACTCCCCCACTCTCCGTATTCCATGCTGCCCGCGGAGATGCGCGCCGAGCCCATGGTCCTTTGTGTGCCCAAGATAGACAAGAACCGCTACTATTGCGTTCAACTGACGGACCCTGTATTCGTTCAATTACGGATATGTCGGCAGCCGCGCGACCGGCAACGACGCAGGTCGTTACATGATCGCTGGACCTGGCTGGCACGAAGAAACACCAGCCAGGGTTGAGAAACATATTTCATTCCGAAACGCAGTTTAGTCTGGTGATCTATCGCACGCAATTGTTCAATTTTCCTTCGGACATTGATAATGTGAAAAAAATCCCAGGCTCGCTACACGGCTTCAGCCTCTGTCGGCGTTTCTCCGCCGGTCCGCACGCCTCAACGGCCATTGCCCGACTTCCCCGTGTTCACCGAAGAAGCGTTCAAGTTGGACTTTCCAAAGTATTTGAACTTTCTTCTGCAATTTTGCCCGCCTGTTCCCCAGGAGACCGCACTCTGCGCAAAATTTGTCGCCGTCGGCATCCAGAGCAGGCAAACCTAAAGATCCGAGGAGAGCTCTCCGAAGCCCAAAAAGTCAAAGCCCTGTGCGTTCTGCCTTTAGCGGTGATAAGCACGCCATTTCAGCGGCCCTGCCTGATAACTGAAGCTCGGAAGCCCTCCTGAACTGAGGCTCAACCCAATCGCTACACTCGATGTCTCGTCGGACCATCGGAGCGCAACCATGAGCGATCGGCTCAGCGGCAAAGTTGTTATCGTTACCTTGCACAGGGCATCGGCCTCGGCTGCGCCAGCCTGATCGCGTCGGAAGGTGCGGCGGTAGTCCTCGCGGATGTTCAGGATGAAAAAGGCTTTCGCGCCGCGGAAACGATTCGCACGGCTGGTGGCAAAGCTCATTTCTGTCACGCCGACGTTAGAAACGAAAACGACTGCTCCCTGCTGATCGAGCAAACTCTAAAAATCTACAAAGGCTCGATGGCCTTGTGAACAATGCCGGTTGGTTTCCTCGCGCCACACTCGAGGAAACCACCACCGAACTTTGGGACGAGGTCCTGCAAGTCAACCTTCGTGGCTCTTTTATTGCTGCAATTCGCTGTCCCCGCCATGCGCCAGCTTCTGGCGGAAGCATCATTAATATGGGCTCGATTTGTGGCATCCAGGTCTTGCCTAATCTCGTCGCCTACGGCTGCCGCCAAAGGTGGCCTTCTCTCGCTCACCCGAACTCTCGCCGGCGCACTCGCCGAGCATCGCATCCGCGTCAATTACGTCATCCCCGGCTGGGTTCTCACCGAAAGTGAACTCGCCTTGCACCACGCGCAAGGCCGCGACGAAGAATCTCTCCGAAAAGATGGGACAAAAACTCGCTTTAGGTGCCATCAAACACCTCTCGACACCGCCTACGCTATCGTCTACTGACTGAGCGATGAGTCCTCCCAGGTTACCGGCACCACTTTCCACGTCGATGCAGGTGCATCCATCTTGCCCATCGCTCCTTGCTCTTACCCCGGCTAGGCGTTTTTCCATCCCCCCTATTTGACGCCACGCCTGGCTCGGATCATGATCCCCACGTTAGGGAGGCTGGCCGGTCTGGACCTCGTTCCAGCCCCCAAAATTAAATTTATCGGCTGTCCAAATTGCCCAGTTTGAGTTACCTTGATCGCGGCCATTCTGGCCGCCATTAATCCCACGAAGGGGGAGGCTGAACATGCAGTGCATTCTTCATGGATTATGTGCAGGTAGAGGGCTTTTTCAAGCTTACCAAATCCGAACAAAACACTGGTTGAGCGCCTATCGAGCCTTTATGGAAGCCATGAGGAACGCAGGCGTCCTTGAGAGCAGCAAAGGCCTGGATTCCGCTTCCATGGCTTCCACCGTCCGCGTTATCGAATGGCAAAACCCAGGTGCTCGACGGCCCTTAGCCGAAACAAAAGAGCAGTTGGGTGGCTTTCACATCATCAACGTTCCCGATCTCGATGCCGCCATCTCTTGGGCCGCCCGCAGCCCCACTGCTCTTCATGTTGTCGTCGAAGTCCGTCCGATCATGGAAGTCCCTCCCTCTGAGTGGCGCTATTAATCGATTCGAAAAATAGAAAAGGAGAGGAATCATGCCAAGATTGGATGATACTGGATGGTTAGCGATA
>CAWIUU010000012.1:0-137530 GCA_963839315.1 Candidatus Acidiferrales bacterium | reverse complement strand
CTACACTCAGTCGCGACATCGTCTGGGGCTGGCAATCCCATCCATGCTGGTGCTGTCGTCCAGAGCGAGCTTCACGCTTTTGAGGTCGCTCCGGGCTACCAGTACGACATCATCCGCCGCAGGCGCGGTCATCTCGGCCTTGCCGTTCAGTTCGATCTTTTCCATACCTACGCGAAGATCGCCGCTGCCGCGCAAGTCACCGGTGACGGCACGCATCAGGCCGCCGTCGCTGCCAGTAGAACCCTTTGGGCTCCCATGCCGGTTGCCGGCCCGCAATTCGCTTGTACCTGACAAACTCCCTTGTGTCTTCATTGAAGGAAACGTATATGGAATGTATTTTTTCGGCTATGGGAACTTTGTGTCATCGGCTGGTGATCTCGGATTCACCCTGACCAAGCACATCACTGCCAACGCAGGCTATCAGCTGGGAACTCGTTTCAACGTTCACGGCACGTCCGACCGCCTTGGCCTCGATTTGACCCAGAAGGGTCCTGTCGTTGGGCTAGAGTTTTCTTTTTAGAAGAGCGAGGTTGGAGTTGATTCCGGTTTGGGCCACGAAATGCAATAACGTTCAACAAATCGTTAAAGGAGAATTGATGATGAAAAAGCTAGGGACTTTGGTAATTTGCACCATTCTCGCGGCAGTGGTTTGCATCGCACAGGACGTGGTGAGCGTCGTCCATGGAACCGTCACAAAAGTGGACAAGGCCACGAAGACTGTTGTCGTTAAAACCGCGGATGGAACCGAACACACCATCAAGGTCACAGGCGATACAGCCTACAAGGGAACGAAAGAAGGACTGGACGGTCTCAAGGAAGGCACGGAAGTCGTCGCTCGTACCACAGGCAAAGGTGTTGACGAAACGGGCGTAGAAATCGGCAAGATCGGCAAGGGCAGCGTAAAAGTGACTAAGGGAACGATCGTGAAAGTAGATAACGGCACAAAAACTGTAGTGGTGAAGACGGCGGATGGAACAGAAAAGACTTTCGATTTCACGGAAAACGCCGGGAAAGATATGGGCAAGGCAGTGGGTGCAGGAACCGAAAAGGGCGCCAAGGTGACGGTGTACTACACGGAAGAGAGTGGAAAGAAGATTGCCCACTTCTTTGGATTTTAACCATCGCTCTTAAGTGCAAGGACGCCTCCGGGGACCTCAAGAATCCTCCGAACCGCGGCCTCGGAAGTGATCTTGGGCTCGATGATTCTCGCTTCGGTCTACTGAAACGGATGGAGCCATATCAATCGAGGCGTCAGACCTCCTTTCCCGCCGCCTCGCAAGGCTCAACCATTGGTCAAAGGTAGAAGGAAGTTATTCGGCTCTCTCGGGCCTTATATTTGCTGCTGGTTTTGTTGTCGGGACCTTTCGCTCTACACGTGTTGGCAAACCGTGGTAGCCAGAGCAAAACTCTCGCCCGGACACCTTCGGAGGAGGTGAACGTAGCACCGCCTTCAACCCAAGTGCCCGCCGGATCGGTTCAATCTTCGCCCGGCCAGCAGCAAAGTCCTTCGGCTACCCCCTCGTTGCCGCTCAATTTTCAGCGGCACACCGGCGATCTGGATGGCATGGTCAAGAGACACGAGATTCGCGCTCTCGTCGTGTACAGCCGTTCCGGCTTTTTCTACGACGCAGGCCAACCGGAGGGAATTTACTACGAAGCCTTGAATGAGTTTCAGCGCTTCGTGAACCAGAGGTTCAGAACCGGCGCCTTGAAGATCAATGTCACGTATATTCCGGTCAGACCCGAGCAACTGGAACAAGCGCTCTTGCAAGGGATGGGTGATGTCATTGCCTTTGGCGTGATTGTCACGCCGGAACGGGAGAAAGAGGTTTTGTTCACCACCCCGATCGATTCCCATGTGAAACAGATCCTTGTGACAGGACCCAAAGCGCCCGCCATCACGAGTCTCGAAGACTTAAGTGGGAAAGAAGTCTACGTTAATCCGGTGACTGCCTACTACGAAAACCTGCAGCATCTGAGCGAATCGCTTCAGAAGGCAGGCAGGCCGCCGATCCTGTTGAAATCTGCCGATCCCGACCTGACGGATGAAGATCTGCTTGAAATGGTCAGCGCTAGCCTGTTCCTGCAACCGTTACCATAAACATCAGAGCCGAATTCTGGGCGAAGGTACTTCCTCATTTGACACTTCATCCCAATAGCGTCCTGAAGGAGGAAGGGCAACTCGCTTGGGCAACGCGCAAGGATAGTCCGCAGTTGAGACAACTCCTCAACGAGTTCATCAAAGGCCGCGAGGTAGGCACCGTGTTCGGAAACATCATGCTCAGGCGCTACCTGGGAAATACCCACTGGGTGAAAGACGCTACTTCGACCGAAGAACTGAAGAAGTTTCAAGCATACGTTCGCTATTTCCAAAAGTACGGAGCCGAATATGACTTCGACTATCTGATGCTGGTGGCGCAGGGGTATGAGGAATCAGGCCTGGACCAAAGTCTCAGAAACCCGAGTGGAGCGGTGGGCATTATGCAAGTGATCCCCCACTACGCGGCCGCTCCCCCCATCAGTATTCCCAACGTAGAGATCGCTGAAGACAACATCCATGCCGGCGCAAAGATGATGCGCAACATCGCGGACACGTACTTTAATGACCCCAAGCTTGACCCACTGAACAAGACTCTCATGACCTTCGCCTCTTACAACGCGGGCCCCAACAGGATTGCCGAACTCCGGAAGAAGGCAGCGACTGAAGGCATGAATCCCAATAAATGGTTTGGGAACGTTGAGCTTGTTGTGGCGCGCCAGGTCGGACAAGAAACCGTGCAGTACGTAAACAATATCTACAAATACTACGTCACTTACAAGCTCACCATTGAAGAACAGAAGAAGAATTGAGCCAGAGGCAAGAGTCGTCATCAGCACCTCTATGCCCTTCCGGTCTCCGAGCCAACGCACATAAACAAAATCAGTCGTCACCAGATCGAGTCCGTCTTTCACTTCCCACGGTCGTGGCATCCATGACGTATCCGTCAGCGCGAGCGCCACTCTGTATTCCCGGAGCAAGTCGAGGAATGGCTTATCTAGCCACGTTTTGTTCCGAATTTCCACGACGAACCGGCACGTGGGCAAGTCCTTGACGCGCTGCAGGAAGAAATGCAGTCGGCGTGAGAACTCACCCGCCTGAATTTCATACCTGCTGAATTTTGGGAACTGCAGGAGCATCGGGCCCAATTTCTCGTCCAGCAAATCCATCCGGTCCACGAATTCATCGAACTCTGCTTCACAGTCCTTTAACACTTTTTCGTGCGTCACCACGCTCGGAATTTTCGCCGCAAAGATAAAGTCTGGTGGCGTGCGCTCGTACCAATTGGTGACCGTGGATGCGCTCGGAGTTGCGTAATATGTGCTGTCGATTTCGACTGTTTTGAATTTGCTGGCGTAGAAGCCGAGGAAGTCCCGCGGCTGCATTCCAAGTGGATAGAAGGAACCTTGCCAGCCGTTTGCGGTAAATGCGCTGGTGCCTAGAAGGAGGCCGGGTTCGGAATAGGGCCGCTCGACATTGAGCGAGTTCACGAGCCGACCCGCGTGCTCTAGCTTGTCCATCTCGAACAGGGTTGGGTTGCGGATCGGCTCGATTTTTGGGCGCTTTAGTGACACGGCGAGAATTGTAGCCGAACATCCCCCGTCCGGGAACGAATGAGTAAATTAGGTGGAGAAATGCCGCTTAAGGACGCTTCACCCGAACCCTCTGCAATCGGCCCGCGAGTTTCGCAGGAATGTGCCCTCGCTCGAAAGCTTCAGCAAACTTCTTACCGATGAATTGGGCTGTGAACGCCCCGACTAAGATTGGCCGTAAAGGATTTGAAACTATGCACGTCGCTCTCAAAAAATCCGGCGTTCTTTTTCCAAGCGTGAGCATAAACTCGATGCCGGGAACGTAGAAGGAGTGAAAAGTATAACCGTCGGCCTTGCTCGTGTATGGCATGTACGCTGATATTGTCGGGAGCGAAGGTGGGACGATACTTATCATCAACCACGCATGTCGCGGGAAAAGCCCATCAAGCAGAAAACTCCGCATTTCGTCCTGATACGGACCCAACTTTAGGCGCAACGCTCCGTGCCCGGTCTGCCAATCGTTAACCCCGGCTTTCCAGAAGATGCCCATTGCAAAATGGGTCAAAGAATCAGTTCGGATATCTGGAACCCTAATGCTTGCGTATGCCGACATATCTTCATCGACAATCTCCGGCTTAACCGTCGTGAGTTTGTCGTACAGGGGAAACCCTTGCAGCGTAGAAAGCTGGGGCAGTACCCAGTCCTCGCCTTTGATGTTCAGGATTTGTTCACAGTCGGAACAGAGGACATAGCCCGTAATCTGTCTAGAACTCTGAAACACACGAAGTGTTTTTGTTTTGGGGTCATTGCGTATCCCGACTGGGTCGGTTATCTCGCCGCTCTCTGGTCGGCACATTTTATAGACTGCAGCAGGCAGAAGATGGCTCTCCTGTAATTCTCCGTCTTTCAAACAAAGTTTGCATTTTCCCTGGTGCATATGAATATCAGACAGCTTCTAGCCAAAATGCAGGCCGTTCTCGGTCCTTCCATCATCAAAGCTGAGCGTAGCACGACTACCTAGACCTTTGAATGAGTACAACTTACGTTCCCGGCACGTCGTGGTATAGAATGCCGCAGCCATGCGCAAATACAAAGTCGGCGACCACGTCCTGGTGAAGCTGTCGGGCGGCAGACTCGTACAGGCTGAGATCAAAGCCATCCGTGAAACCTCTGAGGGCGTGCGCTTGCAAGTGTCGTGGGGAGACGAAACGGCGCTGATATATTTGTGGCAGATTGTTGAGGAGGTTCGTTAGCCGCAGCATGCCGAAGGGATAGCAAACTCGATTCAGATTTTTGGTAAAACGCGATCGGGGAACAGCTTTGGGTCCAGCTGCCCCAGTCCTATAGCGTGGATTATCTTATCGAGGGCTAGATCGATCACTGGATATTTGGCGCCTCGGGGATAAGCGTCTCCTCGGTCAGCCGAAATAACGGTTGTCAACATCGGCCAAAGCATGGCTGCATAGCTGATCGGTGACGCATCGGGATCAGCTTGGTTCAATCCAGCGCAGACTAATCCGCATAGGGCGCCATCTTCGTCCACAATCAAACCGCCGCTCATGCCAGGTGCGAAACGGGCGAGGACTTCGAAACATGGGAAAGTCAACATGGATGCGTCGCGACGGTCAGGAAATATCTGTCCAACTTCACCAATCGAGGTTGTTCCGATGTCGTTGAGGACAATGTTTGCAGTGCCGTCAGCGCCTGTGGAGACATCTATCTTTGATTCACGAAATCCGAACGCAAGGACCTTTTCTCCTGTGGGTGGAGGCATCACCCGGAGGCGCGGCAACCTCCACTCTATTTTCGGCTCTGATTCAGAAGTCCTGTCTAGGCCCAGATGCAATATCGCAATGTCGCTCGGACAGATCCATGCCTCGAACACATTCCAAACTCTGTAAACGGGCCCTGGCAGGACCTGTAATAGACGGAGAGAATACCCGCTTACCTCGAATCCCTCCGCCACCTTCTTTGCTCCGAACTTCATTGCCTCCTGAATAACGTGCCTTGCCGTAATTGCCAAATGACCAGCGATTAAGGTTGCGGTACCCAGCACGTACATCTGCCAACCTGGAAGTTCGACTATCACTCTCAGAGCAAGTTCTTGAATTGGATCGGTTGGAAGAGAATCGTGAAAGGCTGGGGTGGGTGGCAGATTGTGTCGCATTCGAGAATAATGGCACAGTGTGAAGAAGTGTGGTCGTACCTGCAGAAAAAGACCACCAAACAACGTACGCACTTCATTGGCTGGATTCTCCTTCCCTAAGAGAAGGATCTTTACGTGAACTCTACCATCTTTCAATGCTAGCAAGCTGTGATCCAAGACACCTTTACTGTTGCCAGCCCTTTGCCGCGTGGCCGCCGGCGAACCTCACCGCACTTTTTCGTTTGCATCTTCCGCAGGCCACTTTTCATCAATCTTTTCCAGGATTTGCGCCGCCTGCTCAATCGCTTTGTTCAGGTATTTATCCATCCAAAAACGCGACCCATGTTCATCGGATCGTCGTTCTCGATCACTTCTATGATTTTTCGCGCGGACAGGAGTGTTGCCGCGAAAAGGATGGCGTGCTTTCGTTCTTCGGTCATTGTGGGTCTCCGCAGGAGTTTGCGGCAGGAGGAAGGGATTACAGGCTACACCTCTTCTGTGCTGTGTTCAAACGTGATAAAACGGCCGAGAGTGCGGGGTGTAGAAATGATTGACGGCTTGATGGGAATCAAGAGCAAGGGTAGCGTTAACTTCATTTGCGACAAGTGCCGGGCTCCCGTCGAATATGCCACAGGCGCGCAGAACAAAGACCAACTTGCGTATATCCTGATATGTAGTAAGTGCCATAAGACTCTTGGCGAATGGACATCAATTGAAGAACGAGACAATGACTTAAGAGACTTCAGGAAACGGGTGTTGGATAATACGTGACAAGATGTTTGATACTTCCACCTCACTCAGAGTGCTCGCCGCGTCCACGACCACAGTCCCGCGGAACAGCCCCGCCGCCGTCCCTGCAATCGCGGACGCCGTCAGTGACGCAAAGAGAATAGTTGATCGGGTAGAGAAGTCCTTCCAACCATTACCTCATCGGCTCGTGGTCTCTCCTCGTCAGTCAGGGGCGGATCCCAAGTCCGGCTTACTCCGAGCTTGGGCGGGTGTCAAAGAACTTGCCCTTCTCGCTGCAAACCACAATGCCTTCGCTGCTTATTTCATATTGAACACCCGCCGCCATAACGAAAGAAACGTTGGCATTGACGTAAAGATAGCAGTCTGCACAGACGCTCTTGCCGGAATTGTTGTGCTGTGTCCCGCTAATGGTCACCGTCACGGTGGGTGTATGGCGAGCGTGCTGAGAATTCCCGACCATGGACGCGGCGCCATCAAGAATCTGGTTCAACACTATGTTATGGCTTCGGTCAGCATTCCTAAGTCGGCGCGCCCGCTCCCTGCTGGCAAATTGGCAAATTGGTTGTGTTTGAGATCAGGAAAAGCGTATGATGCGCAGGCCAGAGGTCCAATCAACAATTTGATAGACGGAGGATCCCATGATTGAACACGTCGCAAGTAGCTCTGAGCGCCCGACAACAGTTTGTCCACGTTCGGCAAACGCGTTCCGCAGCATTCTGATCTGGAAGATTTTCTTTACAATCTTGATCCTTGTTTTTGCAGCATCGGCAGCCCGTGAAAATGACATCGTTACGGCAGCTTTGAGATTCCCTTGGTGCCAGAGGCGTTTTCGCTAACTTTTTCACTGGCTCGACCCGCATCACGGGCTGGACGTGGTCGGTCCCGAGGATTCAATTGTAAGCACGAACTACGCCTCTTTTGGTTTCACCTTTCCAGCCGAGGACGGGAAGCATGGCGGAATCTAACCGCTATGTGTCGAACCGTGTCGAGGGTGTTAAACAAAGATTCGCGACCACGCCTGCTACGAACTATAACCTATCTGATTTCGGATCGGCAATGAAGTGAATCCGGCGGCCCGTGGGGAACGACGAGCACAGTGGACGTGATGGTGGACGGAGTGCTATTGAGACCGGAGTAAACTCGATTGGAGCGGAGGAACAACATAGGTCTCGGAGCAGTTCACCGACTTCGTTCCTCGTCGCTTCCTCTTCAAAAACCCTCGATTCCTCGAACGAGGATTCGCTGAGCGATAATTCCAATGGTCTGGACAATGTGGTCGTGACCTGAGGCTCCGTCGTATCGACGTGAGAACCTTCGATGTTGCTACTATCGCTTTTGGCAGCGGTCTGCGCCCTCGGTTTCTATCGTGTTCGTGGACGAATGCGCCACGGCACGCATGTAGGCCGCGAGCTTCTCTAGCCGCAGCACGAAAGTCGGCAGTGGTGGCTCGCCCAGCATTCGCTGTCGGCGACACCTATAGCGCGCCGCCTTGACGAATTTGCGCGGGGCCCTTCGTCGCACATCTCTCCTGAGCCGTGCCTCGCAATGCTTCAACGTCGACAAGGTCGGGCGAGTTGGACGGACTGCATTGCTGCTCACTCTGCGACCGGGCCTGTTTGAAGACCAGCACCGGACAGAATCGGTGCTGCGTCGCAAGACGGACGCGCGCGGAGAGCCTATTCACTCAAATACTCCGTCGTCACTTATTCGGTCGATGGTCTGGCGGTCACGCCTGTGGGAATCGGTGTCTTCTTCCCGACCCGTGCGCTGTAATGATAAATCATTGGTATGGCAAAATCGTAGGTGAACTCGATATTGCCAACAACCTGCTTCCATGGAGCGCAAAGTGCATCTTCGACATACGCCTTCGGGAAGAACGGAGGCAGATACACTAACCGGATCCGGTCATGACTTCACCTGAGGAAAAAGGCCGTGTATCATTCTTGTCTCAGAAGATGACTGCTTCGATCCGCTGTGCCAATCTGCGGTAGATCCTTTTGGAGTCTGCAGACGCCGATATTGTCAACCAGCATTGCTCCTTCAGCTTCTCTGGTGCTTTCGACCACGGTGAGAGTGGTAAGCCGGGGTGGCGCGATATTGATGATCGGCGGTTGAGCGACAGTAACAGATCTCCGAACTCTTTGCCAGCAGCCCAGCAACTACTACGAGCAACAGCAGCCGACGGGACGATTGTTGACCGTCTTCTCAAATCAACGGACACTTGGACTCGAGTACCTCTGCCCGGCCTTGCCGATCAATGAACTCCAGAAATCAGGAAGGAGAAACACTACGGCGTCAAAACGCTAGTTGGAACCACTTCTGCATCCGGGGACCGATAGCAGAACTGTTAGAGTGCAGTTTCATGCGATCGACCTTGACCTGCTCAGCTCCCTTCTTTTCCCACAGATCCCAAAACAAACTTGACCGTATCCGGCCCATGCCCCGCGTAGTGATTGTTGGCGTAAGCGTAGACCTTGAGATTCCTCGAAACGAATTGCCGGAATAGCCCAGCCCAGTTCTGAAGGTCATCAGTTCTGTTGATAATCGTCTTGTCCCATGTCGTCGTCAACGTTTCCATGCCCTTGCGGTCACCCAGCCAACGCACATAGACGAAATCAGTCGTTACCCAATCAAACTGTCTTCTTCTCCCATGGACGCGGCATCCGAGAGATGTCTGTTAGTGCCAGCGCAACATTGTATTCGCGAAGCAAATCGGTCAGCCGCTTATCGAGCCAAGCCCTGTTACGAATCTCGACGGCAAACCGCACGGTCGGCAAATCTTTCACTCTTTGTAGAAAGAATCGTAGTCGGCGGAAGAACTCATCGGCTTGCATCTCATACTTGTTGAACCAAGGAAATTGCAGCAACAGCGGCCCCAGCTTCTCGTCCAGAATGTCCATCCGGTCTACGAATTCATCGAACTCCGCTTCGCAATCCACTAACACCTTCTCGTGCGTCACGACCTGCGGAACCTTCGCGGCAAAGATGAAGTCTGGCGGCGTGCGCACGTACCAGTTGGTGACTGTGGATGCGCTCGGAGTTGCGTAATACGTGCTGTCGATTTCGACGGTCTTGAATTGCCTCGCATAGTAAGAAAGGAAGTCGCGCGGCTTCATGCCCGGAGGGTAGAACGCCCCCGGCCACCCGTTTGCGGTAAATGCGCTTGTGCCTAGAGCAGGCCGGGTTCGGAATAGGGCCGCTCGACATTGAGTGAATTTACGAGCTGTCCCGCCTTCTCGATTTTGTCCATCTCGAACAGGGTTGGGTTGCGAATTGGCTCGACTTTTGGTTGTTTGGGCGTCACGCCGCGAGACTAGCTCAAGTTATCTAGCAAATAAAGGTTTTAACATCTGCGCCGAAGGAATGATGAGCCGAATCGAAGCCTATCCTGGCCGACAGGACCAGTACGAACTTTTCCGATTATGCGACACGTCCAAGCGCATCCGCCGCCAAGCGCGGCGAGGACTTCCGAATTGTCGACCATCGGCTCGGAACGACGTCAGATCGGCGCAATGCGCGTTAGGTGCTTTTTATCGTCGTTGAGAATCGTGGTACCGACTAAGGCGGCTTCCAATTCAGTCGGAGTGATCGGTGATCATCTGTTGCCTAGAAATTGGACGCTCCTGAAAAAAGCCTTAATTCGGAAAACGCAAATTGTACTTTCTCCGATTTGTCATCGTTTCGCAACGTCGACGCAACATGTTGCCGATCTCAGACTAAGTCCTTGATTCTGTGTAAGCTGACACTTACGGGATGCGCAGTCGGTCCGATGTGGCTGTTTGACACCGAGCGCCTGCTCTGCTCGAGCGGGGCGCAGGACGATTTTCGGAATTGGACGGGAGGAGGAGGTCACACTCCTTTTTTGGTCCACGTTGAACCATTGGACCACTGAATCCTGTTCGGGGCGATCAGCGTGCCGGTGTATGCGTGATCATCCGGAAAAGTCACTGTGATGCTGGAGCTGTCGATGATCTTCCCGTTCGCGTTGGGCCGCTCGAAATCCGACATATCAATGGTGAGCGAGACAGGGCCGGCGAAGATAACCGCAACCCACGGGCTGCCGTCGGTCCAACTGCCATTCAGATCGAATGCGGTGTTGATGATTTTTTGCCATTGTGATCCGTTGGACCAGTGAATGCTGTTTCCGATGAGTTGACCCGTGTAGCTTCGATCGTCCGGAAAGTCCGCCGTGATTTGCTCGTAGCCATCAACAGTCCCGCTCGCCGCCGGCCTTCCAAAGGCCGACATGTCGATCGAGAGCGTTCGGCGTCTGACGGAGATGACAGCATTCCGGGAACTCCCGTCGGTCCAATCGCCATTCAAACTGACTTCGGTGGCAATAGGAGTCCAGTCGGCTGGAAACGTGACCGTCGAGAACAGATTCACGTCGGCCGGGCACCCGCTGCCGGCCGTCACCACATCGCGGAACTCCCTGTGGTGCCACCGCGCCATACATAGACCCACAACCCGTTCGGGCTGGTACGTAAAGGGTGATCCGTAGTCCGTCAAGTCTATGTGGTTGCCGTTGTAGTCAGTATTCTGCCCCGCGGAACGCTGTCGGCATGGCGCAACCTCGCTCGTGTAGTCGATGGCCTCGATCAAGGCAGCCTCGTAGTTGGAATAGGTATTCCATACTGAGATCAAGACACCCATTTCCCAAAAGCCGACGTCGGCGACCGAGGGGCCATTTCTCCACGCTTGAAATCCGAGCCTTCCGTTACCAATGCGGTATTCCACGTACGAGTTGTCATCCGTGGACCACTTCTCGGCGTCGTTGACGATGCCGCGGTATTTCAAGGCCGGCATGTCGAAGACCACGGCCCCGGCGCCAGGCCCGCTCCCTCCCGCCAACGCATTGGCCCCTGCACGCAACGGCGTCAGATCGATTGTCCGGCCGCCGATGACGATCGACCCGTTGGCCGACGCTATCGCGTCCAGGACGGGATCGCCGAAAGTGACCGTGGGGGTGCCATCGGCGGACCGACGTATATAAGCGCCTTTGCGGGAAAATGAGCCGCGGACACCGCCGCCCTGCGCTTTTGCACCGAACGTCTCAACTAGGTAAGCGTTGAGCGCGTTTTGGTCGGGGAACGAGTGTGTGCCGGGTTGTATCACCCCGTTGTTTGTGACGATTTGGGCACTTCCGTTGCCCTGTTTGTGTATGATCTGGCTCATCGTGAGAATTTCTTGCGGGGCCATCTGGGTACCTCCACTCTCATGCGTCATTGGGTCCGGCGTCGCCGACGTGTGAGCTCTCAGTCTGAACCTCTTTTTGACTCCAAAAATCGCGTTGAGTGTACACCAATTTCCACTCCTTCCACAATGTGCAACGGCTTTCGTGCGGGTAACATTCCGGCAACGAAAGTTCCGTGCGTGCACGCAGCCGCATCGGGGCGGGTGCAGGGCGCTTCGGCCCGTCCTCCAGATGCAGGCACGGGAGCATTCGCAAGATCTGGATGTTCGGTAACATTGAAATGCAATACCTTGCGATGATCGTTGTGGTCCGCAAAAACTCTGTCTCAAGGAGAATCATAGATGTAGGTGTACGTCATCAAAAATCGCTTGCGCAAGTTTCAAGCTGCTTCCGACCAACGGTAACGATGCTGAAGACCGCCCAGTCGCGGCGTGGAAACGATTCGGTTTTGAGAGCGAGAAAGCCTGTCGACGGCCCGTTCTGCAGGAGTGTTCTTGTTCAGCCCAATCTGACTTCGGTGTAATCTCATATGCGGTCCGGGAGCGCACTCAGGAGATCGTCGTTCGCGTCGCGCACGGTGACGACGCCGCTGAGCAGGTCCGAGTGTCCACCGATGAACTTCGTCGCCGATTGCATGGCCACGTCGGCCCCGAGCGCCAGTGGTCGCTGATTGAGCGGCGTAGCGAAGGTGTTGTCCACGCCTAGGATCGCACCACGCTTCCGCGGTGCAGCGCAGATGGCGTCCAGGTCAGCCACGGTCAGCAGCGGGTTCGAAGGCGACTCCAGCCAAATCAAGTCGGCCACGCCACACATCTCGATCCAGCGTGCGGTGTCGGCCACGGCGACGCGATGCACGGTCCACCGGCCGCGGTTTTGGCCAGCTTTGGCGATTCCCGCGACAGCCTGGTAGCAGTCGTCCGACAGGGCCACGACCGAGCCTGTATGGAGTTGATCGAAAATCGCCGCGATTCCCGCCATGCCGGAGGCGAAGGAGACCGAAGAGCCACCTTCGAGGCCGCCGACGATCTCTTCCAGTGCCTCCCAGCCCGGCGTGCCGTCGTCGCGAGAGTACGCACGGCGCTCGCCCAGCACGAAGTTCGACGTCGGGCATGGCGGCACGTTTAGCGGCGAGCCCGGGCGCCGGTCCCGTCCTGCCGAGACCAGCCACGATTCAACCGAACCTGGATCACCCGTGTTGTGCCCTGTCGTATTTTTCGATGTCATCGCTCGATTTTTCCCAGTTGGTGACCATCAGACGATGGCTACCGATGTTGTTTCAGGCCGAAGCCACCCACGTGGGACTCATCTGACCAAAATGGCACGATTCAAGAAAACAATAACGCTGACACTCAACAGATCGGCCATGAAATGGGTGAGAAACGGCCAACGCAGGCTGTGAGTTTTAAAATACACTGTTGACCAAATCGCACCTGTGAAGACCGTCCCCAGAAAGCCGGGAAAGCCAGACATCGCCTTTACGTTGACACCCAGCAGTAACGGGTGGCTAAGGCCGAACCAGAAGGTTGTGTACGTGACTATTAGCCAGCCGGGCCATCCGCTTGCCGAGTCTATGAGTAGCCCCCGCCAATAGCCCTCTTCAAGCCAAGGATCGATAATGGCAACGGCAAGCCATGTTGAGATTACCCACGGTTGATTGAGGGAGTGGAAGTTGAGGAGAAACACTGGAATGAAAAGTGCAGTCGGAGCGAATGACAGAAGGCGCCAGCCCCACGCGCCGTCTGACGGTTGCAGCCGTCGACGATATTCACTCCAGCCGCCCGCGAATGCCATTATGAGCGCGAGGGTCATCCAGTAGACCAGCATTACCGGAATCCACGACCACACACCCCACAGATGCCCGCTGATGCGTGCCACTGCATTGCCAAGCACGAGAACCGCCACTGGGGATAGCAATACCGTGCGCCTTCGATTGCTCATTGGCTTAAACGCAATGGTCGGTTCGCCCATGCCCCACAGTCCTCAGCGTACATAGAGCGAGGAGCATACTATCAAGAAGCCCATAGAAGTAAGCCCGCACCAGTCTCACTTACCGAAGTCGGAACCATCCGAATAAGATCTGGGCGACGTTTCGCAGCCGCAACAGCGGCACAGCCCTAGCGTTCGTCGCAGCCCTTCAACACGTCGTGCGCGATCTAAGCTAGTTGGCGTGATAACATCGCTCGCATAAATCGAAGGAGAACCCATGCCCTCTCTTCGCTGCGGATCTATTCTCCTGCTTCTCGTTTCAAGTCTCTGCGCCCCCGCCGTCTAGGCCGGACGTCCCGCGTCAGGGAAAAATTCGCGACAGTTCCCGCAATACCGAGTTCCTTCCGGGCCGTCCATGAAAACACCGCTCGGCCACTGCCCCTTCTACCTCTCCGCTGGTACATGCCGCCCTTGCAAATTGTGTGAACACATCAAAACTGGCAATCCTTAGCGTTGCTTCCCGCATCTGATAAGCTTCCATTTGGTAGTACTATTAGCTGGCCAGAATGCACTACGACAAATCACCAATTACTGAAGCGTTGATTGACATCAAAACGGAGGTTTCCGATCTCAAGTTTGAAGAGCTGAATGCTCTAACGGAAAATCTCGGCAGGGAATATCCCCGAACGGAGACTAGGACGCTTACAACGAGCCAAATCTCATTCGGCGCCGAACCCACGGCATCCGCGGAGCAGAAACCGTTCTCATTAATGTTCTACAGCGCTGACAGTAAACAAATATTCCAGGCTAGAACTGATGGAATCACTTTTAGTCGGCTAGCGCCTTACCAAATGTGGGGTAAAATTCGAGACGAAACGCAAAGACTTTGGAACATATACAGACAGTTAGCGCGCCCAACCAAGGTCACTCGACTGGCGGTCCGATACATTAATCAATTTGACTTCCCAGGCAAACGGGTTGAACCAGAGGACTACCTAAAGACTTTCCCTGAATTGTCCAGGGAGCTGCCAAGCGCATTACGCGACATTGGTCCATTCGTAATGCGCTTGCCCATACCGCAACCCGACCTCGGAGGGGTATTGGTGCTCACGGAGGCTCTCGCCCCTTTACAAAAACCAGAGACAGTTTCATTTATCTTCGACATTGACCTGTTCGTTGAAAATCTTGAAATCACCGACGAATCGGGTCTGTGGGACAAACTGGAACAATTGAGCGAACGAAAAAACCTGTTTTTCGAGGCGTGCATCACAGACAAGACGAGGGAGCTCATAAAATAATGCTAGCAACCGCACCCTTTCAGAATACGTATACTCCAAGCTCTTGGCAGGATGAGAGCACTGCTGTGATTGGTGTTATCAGTCGACTCAGAGATCGCTTCGTAGAGAGCGTAATGAGGTCCGTACAAGAGAGCGTGTTGGATTCCAAACGCTACGAGGCCCTGAAGCAATTGATCGAGCTGACGAAGCTGAAAGACGGTTGGGATAGCTATGGTGCTCCTGCGCCAAACGCAACAGCAATTGAAAAAGCCTACAGAATTTTGAATTTTCTGGAAGGGTCAGATTTCATGACAATTAGAATTCTGCCGTCTGCCGAAGGAGGAGTCGGTATCTGTTTTCTGTCGGGCGACCACTATGCAGACCTTGAGTGTTCTAACGATGGTGAGGTTATAGGTGTTCGCCATATTGGCAAGCAGGTACCAACCCTAGTTGAGACGGACGGCTCGGACACCTCGATTCGGAACGCCTTGGAAGAAATTCGGAACCATATCCGTGGCTGAAATTCCAGAAAGACTGAAAGCTAACGGACGAGGCGAAGATCCAGACTTTCCGCCTCAGGAAAAACTATTCCGCCGTTACAAAAAGGCGGAATATCAAGCTGGCGTTTTGTTGAACATTGCATTGTCATCTGCTCCTTCGGTGAATCGAGGAAATTACAGTCAATCAACAGATGTCCTGATTCACGAAGCTGACAAATACGCGGGTTTCGGAATACTTTCCTTCTTGGTCCAAGACATTCCAGCACAATTACTTGCAGGACAGCCAACTCACCAATTCTTTCCTAAACATATGCCAGTCGCAAACAACTACTCTCATTCCGAAGTTTGGTGCAACAGAATCGGTCAAATTGGTCCACATGTAGAACCGAATAAAGCTGTGAGGAAGATGTTTCGCACTCTGCTCGGTCAAAGAGTGGCTGTTGAGATGGCTGCCACAATCTAGCCACTGCCTCCCTTGCCGAGCGAGTTTTCGATTTCGCGCGATGATCTGGCGGCGGAAAAGGCGCGGCGCTCCGGCTTCCGTGTAGTTCCCGGCAAAAAGACGGGGATGGGGGCTTAATGAACGCGCCCGCGCCCTAGCCCTTGTTTCGCGTGGTCATCGATCGCGGCATGACCACGCAGACGTTTGTATTCAGGGGATGGAAAAAGACTCGTCGTGTTGATGGAAGCCTTCTTAGACGAGAGTGGAACCCATAGCGGCTCACCGATTGTTGGTGTGGCGGGATGGGTTGGTGCTCACTGGCAATGGAGTAAATTCCTCTCTCATTGGGGCGAAAAACCCTTTCATGCGAAAGACCCCAGATGCGAACCGCTGAAACACGGCCTTGCGGAGGCTATTGAATTTGCCGAGCTGGACGGTTTTGTGGCTTGGATGCAACCGGAAGACTACGAACCTAACTCAGACCCAGTCTTTCGGAGCGCGATTGGGAATGCTTATGCAGTTTGCTCGTTCGACTGCGTGTTGGGAATTTGCAAATTTGTGCCGAGACACACTACAGCGAAAACAGCTTTTGTGATCGAGGATGGCCAGTCCAATTCCAAGTTCATACGGGAAGTGCTGGACGGAATGAAGGCTAAGCGAAGCGAGTTAGGAATAGCCTCTGTGGGCTTAGCAGGCAAAAAGGATTTCGTACAACTTATCACAGCCGATTTCTTGGCATATTTCCGTACCAGTGACCCAAAATGGTTTGAGGTTCTTATGAGCACAGGCCATGTGGCGGAAGATCATATTACAGGGGACAGAATGCGCAGAATGTCCGACGAGCTTTTGAGACGCTACAGGATTCTCAAATACCGCAAGCAACTCCTAAAAAGACAGAGAAAACAGCAATCCTCATAGGTGCGCGACTTATCCGACACTCAATAGGTAAATTGCGATAGCGAAGGCAACGTATAAACCCAGGATAATCGTAATCGCAACTCCGGGAGAGAAATGGCCCGCCTTGTGACAGGCTTCGACGTGCCATACACCCATCTTACGCCCGCAGATAGTGCAGTACCGAGAGCGAGCTTTCCACGCTTGTACCGTTTCAATAGAAAGCAAAACGAGAAGACCTAACAAGAGAAGGCCGCCCATTTTTCACCTCAGATTGCTATGACTCACTCACCCACAATTTTTGTTTCCCAGAAGCATTGCCGTCGAACATTTCTCCTCGCACCCTGAGGCTTTACCACAACTTTTTGAGGCGCGGTTCGAAGCCCTCAGATCCAGACTTGAGGCTTCTTCTCGAGCGAATCCGCGAGAACCTCAGCCGATAGCTGATCCACCCAGCCTTCCTCGGTCCCAATGTGAGGGGGAAGCGCGGTCCCACGTTAGATGGCTTGATGCGAAACGGTGCAATACCTGTGCACCGCTTCATTGCTGCGGTCTTCACTGGTTTCATTGCCATAAGAATCGCTGCTTGACCGACCCTTCCAACCCAGGCGCGACCGTTCTCTTTTTCTCGCTTCCACCGCCTTTTGGTATGTGACAGCGTTATACCCACCTTGAAGTGCAGCATAAGTGACAAACTCTTCCGGGAGAGCCGTGCAATTGTCACGCAGACTGTGCCGCAATTTGGATCCGGTGATGCCTCATTCTGAATTGATTTCAAAATTGCACGGTCTTTGATTTGTTCCCAGTACCTATCCTCAAGCGTAATGCGGAGATCACAGCCAGAGTCCAGCCCGAGACGCAGAGTCAAGTATGGTGAAAACGGTCCAAATCCCGGTTTAGTCCCTCTACTTTCTCCAATAATGGCTGGCTCCAATCCTGCGCCAACGTTAATGTCTTCACTTGAGAACATGTTCCAATCTTTGCTGTAGATGAGTTCGCGCGTGATGAACGTGAACGAAAATCCTTTATCCTCCCAAATCCTCCAGCCCTTCTTTGGTATCTTCTCAAGACCCTTCCAAAAGTCTTTCCAATCCTGTTCGGTGGTTCCAATTAAACCAAAGTCTTCAAGAATGGTGTGCGTATTCGGCATAATGAAAACGCTGAACGGGACAAATTTGTTCTTCTTCTTCTCGTTGACTAGTTGACTGTAACAACCATTCATAGACTATAATCGCGTCCATGAGAGACGCGATCACCCTGACGAATTCGGAGCTTAAGGAATTGACACGGCGAGCCGCGAGCCGGACGGGCCGTGCCGAAGATGCCCGGCGGGCTCGGCTGATCTTGTTGCTGGCCGAGGGCCGTACTTGGGATGAAGTGTCGGAGCGCATCGACTGCAGTCGGGGTTTTGTGGCCAGTTGGAGCAGACGATTTAGCGAGCAACGTATTGCGGGACTCTACAGCCGGCATTTGGGACAAGTGGCCACCGTGCTGACCCCGAAACTGGAAGCACGGATTTTGGAGGCGACACGGCATGTACCGTCGGGTGGAGTAACGCACTGGAGCACGCGTAAACTCGGAGCGCATCTGGAGGTCAGCCACATGATGGTGGCACGGGTGTGGCGTAAGCACGGACTTCAGCCGCATCGCATAGAACGCTACATGGCCTCGAACGATCCGGATTTTGAGAAGAAGGCGGCCGATATTATTGGGTTGTATCTGAACCCGCCGGCTCATGCGGCGGTCTTCAGCGTGGATGAAAAGACCTCCATCCAGGCCCTGGATCGCAAGGATCCGGTTCTGCCGCTGTCCCCGGGACGCGCCGAACGGCACGGTTTTGAATACTTTCGTCACGGCACCTTGTCGCTGTATGCCGCCTTCAACACCAAGACCGGCGAGGTGCTCGGCAAAGCGACGGCGCGGCACACCTCGGCCGAATTCGTGGCCTTCCTTACCGACATTGTGATTGATCAACCTCGCGGCAAAGAGATCCACGTGATTGCCGACAACCAATCTGCGCACAAGAGCAGGCCGGTCACGGACTTCCTGGCGATGCATCCCAAGGTTCACTTGCACTTCACTCCGACCTACTCTTCCTGGTTGAATCAAGTCGAGCTGTGGTTCAGCAAGATCGACCGCGACGTTATCGCGCGAGGAGTGTTCACTTCCGTCTCTGATCTGAAAAGGAAGCTCTTGCGCTACATCCAGCACTACAACAAATCGCCCCGTACCGTGAAGTGGAAATACGCCGATCCATCGCGCCATCTCAGTACACAATCAGTTGGTACAGGCCACTAGTACCGTCAACCCTGCGTAGGCTGCGTAAAGCAGGACTGTCAAGAGACCACTTTGTTTGTCTGAGAAATCGCACCATCGGAACAAATAAAATAGAAGTACGAAAGCAACAATGATGCCGACACGTAGTGCCAATTGTTTCATATCGTGCGGACGGTATCACACCGCTGTCTCATCGGCTGGATTCTCCTTCCGTAAGAGAAGGATCTTTACGCGAACTCTACCATCTTTCAATGCTAGCAAGCTGTGATCCAAGACACCTTTACTGTTGCCAGCCCTTTGTCGCGAGGCCGCCGGCGAACCTCACCGCACTTCTTCGCTGACACCTTCCGCAGGCCACCGCTCATCAATCTTCTCCAGAATCTTCGACGCCTGCTCAATCGCTTTGTTCAGGTATTTATCCATCCAAAAGGCGCGACCCATGTTCATCGGATCGTCGTTCTCGATCACTTCTATGATTTTTCGCGCGGACAGAAGTGTTGCCGCGAAAAGGATGGCGTGCTTTCGTTCTTCGGTCATGATGGTCTCCGCAAGGATTTGCGGCAGAGGAGGCGGAAACTCGATTCTACTTCTTCCAGAAGTCCCAGAACAACTTAACCGTGTCCGGCCCGTGTCCGGCGCAATGCCTTCGACGTACTCGAAAGGAACCATTGCTCGACGATTTTTGCCGGGAATGCTTTCCCTCTGGTTAAGATGAGGTATGAAGCCCCAGACTTTTCAAAAAGCTAATCTTGTCTTTTCAATCCAAATTGTCAACAGGGTGGCAGAGCCCCGCATCTATCAAGTAAGGACTAGCGGAGACGATGTGCGGAGTTTCTTTGTAGGCATTACCCCTACACAAAATAGTCGTCACGGCGTCAAGTTTTTCATTCAGACATGGTGTGCGCAGCAGCGCCATAAATGGCCGAAGGACGGTGAGACGATTACAATGATCTGGATGAGTTCAGGTCGCAGGGCAGCGACTAGGATAGTGCTTCCCCGCATCCAACCGATGCGCCTAACCCGCGTCGCGAAACCATTCGACGATCCCGACTACGTCTTCGAATTGAAACACGACGGCTTCCGCGCGCTCGCCTACATCGAGAACAGCACGTGCAGACTCGTCAGTCGCAACCTGAACCACTTCAAATCCTTCGATCTCCTGAAGAAATCTCTCGATAAGCTGCCTGTCCAAAATGCCATTCTCGACGGCGAAGTTGTCTGTCTCGACAGTAATGGCGTCAGCCAATTTAACGAGCTGCCCGCAAGGCAAGCCCGTCTTCTATGCTTTCGACTGCTGTGGTCGATGGTGAGGATTTGCGGAGTCTGCCCTCATCGACGCAAGCACCGTTTGCATGAACTGATTCAGAAAAGCGACTGTCCGCGCATAATCTACGCGCAGCACATGGAAGGCCAAGGCGTAGGATTCTTCCAAGAAATTTGCCAACGGGATTTGGAAGGCATCGTCTGTAAGCGGAAGAGAGGCATCTACAAGTCGAACGGAACTGGCTGGCTAAAAGTAAAGAATCCGACGTATTCTCAGGCCGAGGGCAGGCACGACCTGTTCAAGCGAGATAGACAATGACACAGGGCAATCAGACGACGCCGCTCAATGTTGACGAGTTACGAGAACGCCTCAGAAAGATGTCCGATCCGGAGCTACGCGAGTTCGGGCAGGCAGCTCAGCATATGGTTTCTCCGAAAGCGCATCAAGGCCAACCACCTCCGGAAGTGTTCGTGATTCAACTGGACGAGGCAAGAAAAGAATGGAAGCGAAGAAAAAGCCAGCCAAAAACGACAAAGGCGAACGAAAAATAAATGATTTCGCAGTTGGCGACCACGTGAAGGTCAACATGCACCGAGGTAAAATCGTAGACGCGACGATCAAAGCCATCATTGATCGCACCGATGGTAAGAGGCTACAGGTGGATTTCGGGAAGGACGAAACAGCGTTGATTCATTTGTGGCAGATCGTCAAATAGGCTCGTTGATCGTCACGGCCGCCCCAATTGTTGGAGAACGGCGCGTTCGACGGCAGGTGGGAGATTCTGAGTGACTGTCAAATCCAGCTACACGACGGTCGGCAATTCGAGCTAAGTCCGGTGCGAGTCGATTCGCGAACTGAAATCGTGGGCAACCGTACCTAGACAAAGCCCATCTTCTTGGAATCCGCCTCTGAAAAGTCAAAAATGGCCGCAATCTCACCCGCAGGAATCTCAACTGGAATGAACGGCTTTTCCCCGCAGTCACTGTTGAAGGACGGCGGAGCGCGTTTGCATGTACGAAAGGAGACGAGGCATCGATACTCTTCTCCGCTGCCATCAAAATAGCGAAATCGCCCTTCATGTCGGTTTCCACTAAGATAAGGTCAGCGGCTGCGCCAATATTTTTAACCCACTGCTTTGTGACATAGATTGCAACCACGGGAATCCTCCAACAGATTGATGTCCGTCATTCCACCACAGCACTATGAATCCCATATAAAGTTCGTATATAGCTCTCACGGCTTCATCGTCTCTGTTTGAGCCTTAGTTAGCGTTGCCAAACCGAACCGGGAAATTCTCATCTTCGAGCGAGACGGTCTTCCTGTTTTCGACGAGCGATTGCCGCCTGACAGTCAGAGGGTGTTTTCGAGCGAAATAGACATGACTCATATGTGAAGGCGTGGCCTGGAAGCTAATGCAGAGCTAGTGCGCACCACCAACTCCGGCTCGAGAATGACGGACTTGGAATCCACCACGCTACTGGGCTCATCTATTCTCGCCAAGAGCTTCTCCGCCGAGATCGATCCCATCTTGCGGAGAGGCTGCCGGATGGCTGTTAACGGGGGATTCTGGTACGCGGCACTTTGAACATCGTCGAAACCCACGATGGAGACCTCCTCAGGTACACGGACGCCGGCTTCTAGCAATGCCTTAGTTGCTCCGATTGCTACGATGTCATTGAATGCAAGGAGCGCGGTGAAGGGCTCGCCTGAGCCGATGAGTTGTTGGGTGGCTCCATACCCCACCTCAAGAAGGTTTTGACGGCTCTCGACCTCAACGACCAAGCGATTTCGTATTTCAATGCCGTGAGCTTCCGCAGCTACCAGGATCGACTCCCGGCGAGAAGCTATCCTTGAACTCGATTTGCGTTGCGTAATTAGGGCGATGCGCTGATGTCCGAGGCCAATCAGGTGATCGAAAAGAAGCATCGAAGCGTGAGCATGGTCCATAAGGATATTTGTTACCCCGGGAATTTCACCAAACGTCGAGACCGCCACTACGGGTACTCGGACCGGCACAGAAATAGGAGTATCAAGAACGACTAGTCCTTCTATTCCTCGCTGTACTAGCAGTTGTGGATACTCCACGATGAGTTGCTCTCGATGATGATGACTGACCACGAAGTAGAAGTAACCCTGCTGATTTAAATGATCATCAATTCCAGCCAGCACGAGACTTGCGTGTCCTTCAGTAATTTCTGGAATCAAGACACCGATAGTGCGACTTCGTTTGCGGCTAAGCGCTTGAGCCAAATGATTCGGCCGATAATTCAGCTTCCTGGCCGCTTCTCGGATCAATTCTTGAGTCTGCCGGGGAACCCGTTTTGCGCCCGGGGATCCGTTAATCACAAAAGAAACGGCGGCTTTCGAGACTCCACAATATTCTGCGAGTAACTTCAGAGTGGTTCTTTTCGAGTTCAATTTAGATTGCGGCATAGAAATGACTTAATATTCTACATTTCCAAACTGCTTTGCACGGCTACCAGCAGACTTGATTGGCTGAAACTATAACTCGCACATTAAATCAGCATAGAACAAATAGTAGGAGAGATCGTTCGAAGAAAAAACTGCCAACGAGAGAGCATCCCGGGGTGGGGGACTCGTTGGCAGTTCTTCGTGTGCATCAACGGAGGCGCCAGGGGCAGCGCCTCCGGAACGGGTTAGAAGCTGAACCGTGCTTGCAACTCGACCGTGCGGCCGCCTAGAGCGCCGGTTATTTGGCCAAAGTGGGTATCAGTCACGGTTTTGTCGATCTGGCCGATGTCAAGATTTAGGTTGTTGAACAAATTGTAGGCGTTCGCGCGGAATTCGAATTGCGCGTTCTCACCCAAGATCGGCATCTTCGGTAGGCCGAATGCCTTGCTTATGGTTGCGTCGACGTCCTTATACCGGGGACCGCGCTGCGAGTTTCGCCCCATACCAGGAGCTTGCGGTGCGCCAGGACATACAGCAGGAAAGGGCGCAGTGCAGTTCTTGAACGTGGGTGCCGTGAAATAAGCTGGTCCGCCCTGTGGGAAATTCCCGTTCGCCTCTAGGAAAGTGGAATTACCAAAGTCGCTGCCCGCGCCGCCCAAATAGGTGGCAGGTAAGAGGTTGCTGGTTGTGCCGTTGGTGCAGGAGCCCCCGTTGATAGATCAGATTGCAGGTGCTGTTAAATTGCGGCGACCATGGGTAGCCACTGTGCCAGTTAAAGATGCCACTCACTGTCCAACCACCAAGGATTTTCTTTTGCCAGCCTTCGTGGAAGAAGTTCGGCGTATAGATGCCCCAGAGCTTGAACACATGCGTCACGTCGAAATCAGATGGTCCCCAGTCGAGCTGCGGATTCCATTGATAGTAGTTGATGGAATAGGGGCCTGAGGCATTGTCCTTGCTCTTCGAATAACGATACTGAGTATCGATAGAGAAGGAGTGACTGAAGCGATGCTGGAGTTCAAGCAGCAACGCGTTGAAGTTAGAGTTGGCGTCATAGCTGTAGTAGTCCACGCTATTCACCACGGAATTGAGGGCTATTCCCTGAGCTCCATAGAGCGCATTTAAGTTGGACTGGCGAGTCAGATGGTGAGACGTGCTGCCTTGGTAGCCTACGGTCGCAATCCAGTTATGCCCCAGATCATACTGACCCTCCAGGGAGTAGCGGTATGTGTAGGTAGTTGGCATATAGGCCGGGAAGGCAGTAACCAGGACCGGTGAACCCCCAATGGGAAGATTGTTCTGGTTAAAAGGAGCAATCGTGTTCGGGTTCGCCGGGAAAGGGCCGAACTGATGCGGATCCGACGGGAAGTTATACACAACGTTCGAACCCGTCAGGAAAGAGCCGTTGTTCGTAAACGGAATGTTTGGCCATCCGTTCAGCGTAATGGCTTGTTCCGGTGCAGTGTAGCCAATGCCAAAGCCGCCGCGGAGGACCAGTCGGCTGTGCATGTCGTGATGGGCAATGGCACCCGGACTCCAGGCAAATCCGAGTTGAGGACCGAAGTTGCCGAGTTGTGAGGTGTAGAGGTTGCCGCCGATGCGCATGTACAGACCGGTGAGCGGATCCGGTTGCTGTCCCAGAACCACGGTCGAGAGTTGGTTGCGGGTAAAGGACACAGGACCGAAATAATCCCAGCGCAGGCCGGCAGTGAGTGTCAGGTTCGGCTTTGCCTTGTAGCTGTCCTGAAGGAAGAAGCCGTAAAGCGTCTGGCGAGAATCTTTGCGAACGTTGGTCGGCACGCCATTCGTAGGATTGAACGTGCCGTTCTCGGAATAAGCGGCGTCGTTCAAGAAATCCCAATAGTTTTCGAATCCCCAATTGGGCCGGGCAGACCAGGGGGCCTCCTGCACGAAATGGAGTTTGGTGAGCTCGCCGCCAAACTTCAGTGTGTGGCTTCCTTGAATCTTGGTTACAACGTCTTTGGCTCCATAGGTCCACTGGTCGAACACACTCCCGGCAACGCCACCCAGCGTTCCGGCATTTGTACCGACAGTACCGATCTGGTTGCCGTTGTTGGGATCGCCAATGTAGGCCGGCTGGGGCAAGCCCAGAGGACTTTGCGGGTTATCCTCCAATTCGTTCCAGCGCCATCCCGCAGCATTAATCCGCGCTTCGTTGATCAGCGTCGGAGTAAAGGTGTGAGTCCAGAGACCAGTCATCGCTTCGTTGGTCGCGTTATGGTAGAAGATGTTCGCCGGACGCGAGCCGTTAAAGGAAGTCGTGCTCACCGGGACATAGTAGATGTTGAAGGTCAACAGGTCCTTGCTTGTCGCATTGAAGTCGATGCGACCATTGTACTGCTCGTTGGTAGCATCGTTAGGACCAGTCGTGTTCACAAAGGCAATGTCGGCAGTCGTGGGATCCAAATTGTAGCTGGCGCCAGTACCATCACCGCCGAGCCCAGGACTCAAGTGGTTTTTGAAGCTTGGATCAGCGGCCCCCAGCGGGAATTTGGAGGGGTCGAGGGGTCTGCCAATATTCAAGCCTTGTCCCGGAATCATGTAGCAGTTCGTCCCTTGCACCAAGCCAATCGAAGCACAAGTTTGGTCCACTACTCCCGTGGACGAGATAGCTTCACCTGGAAATGCGCCGTATCGTGAGGCCAGGCTTCCGGCTGGGGCCAATTTCAGCAGAGCCGCCGTATCGTACCAACCGCTGCCGACATTCGTCCCTGCGTTGCGAATAGTTTCGTAGGCGAAAAACACGAAGAGTTTATTCTTGAGGATGGGGCCGCCGATGCTGCCGCCCCACTGGTTGAAACGATTATTATTCCTTTGCGGAGTTCTTGGATTGTCCACGGCGCCGTAGAACGGCTGATACGCGTTCAATCCGGGGCGATCGGCTTTGAAAAAGGCGCTGCCGTGATACTGATTTGTGCCACTCTGCGAGATCACCTGAATTTGGCCGCTGCCGAAACGTCCACTCTCGGCGTCGTATTCGTTGGTGACCACGCGGACTTCCTTTACGGAATCTTCGTTCGGAGTAATGATCGCCGCCGAACCCCAGGAAACGCTGGTGATGTTGATCCCGTCGAGGGTGACGTTGTTGGAGTCTTGGCGGCCACCATTGATGGAAACCTGAGGTCTGTTCTCTGTTTGGAAAATGCCGGAGCTGGCGCTCGTGCCACCGGGTCCCTGGTTACCAGGCTGGCCGTTAGTGTTGCCACCGGAATTCCGAGAAGCATCGCCGAATGCGCCGGGAGCAAGTTGCACGAGTTGGAAAACGTCGCGGCCAAACGAAGGAAGGGCCTGAATCTGATCGCTTGTCACCGTGCCCGCGATTACCCCCGATTCGGTATCGATGGGCGGGAGTTCATTGCCGTTGACGGTGACGGATTCGGTGACCTGGCCGACATCCAAAGTTACATTTACCGCGTTGGCTTGCTCGGCAATGACCTTGACATCGTCGATGACTTTCTTTTTGAACCCCGCTTTTTCCACGGTGACGGTGTAGAGGCCGGGCGCAAGGCGAGGCACAGAATAAACACCGCTGTCGTTAGTCGTAGCTACTTGGGTCAAGCCCATGTCTTTGGCGGTGACCGTGACTGTGGCGTCGCTTACAACCGCGCCTTGGGGATCCGATACCGTACCTTGGATACCCGCGCGGTATTGTGCATGGGCCCCAAGGGCTATGAGAAGCGTGAGGGCGAGAGGGAAAATGCTACGTGAGAGAAATCGTGAAACGGACATACGGCTGCCTCCGCTCGACCAAAATTAGCCTTGCACCGTAGGCAGAAGTAAATCGTTTTAGCACCAAGATCTAAAATAAAATAAGCACGTGAAAGACAGATGTCAAGGATTATCTTTTCGACTAGAAGAGCACCTTGGTTGCTCCAATTGGAATCCATTTGAGAATCCCGAAAAACGTCAAATCGCCGCCATTTTGTGCCTTTTTGATGCGCAGCTAAGCAGAGCGTTTTCTTCAGTACATGTGTACTTATTTCGAGGGATTCAGACCCCGAAAAGCCCTTTTCCTGCAACGAGTTGTCCTGAATCGTTTTCGGGCGTCTGCAAGCTTTAGATTTCGTTACGGTTACAAACGCATATAAACCATTGCTCACGCTTCCTCACTTGGCTTTAATCCCACCCTCTCCGCCATACTTCAAAATTTATTAAGCCACACCCCGAGCGTTCTAGCTTTGACGCGAGGCCCATGCCTACAACTCTTCTATCTTTATGTGCTTTACCGTGATTAAATCTGGCGACTGTTTGGACGCTATAGTTTTGAGAGCTTCGTAGTTCAATTTGAAAAGTCGATAGATGGCCGGGCGCAATCTAATCAGCGGCACTCGCATGTAGTCATCGTCCGGATTGCGAATCTTTCTAGTCAACAATTTCCTGGCTTCATACGCCATGTATCCGCAACTTGGAGTGCGCTGCAAAGCTTGTCATCGTCATATGACGGAGGGAGTAGAACCTGAGCGGACCGCGGGTTCTTCTCCGCAAACTTGTCGAACAGAACTCCAACTATGCGACTGTAATCCTCATGCGAATCGAACACGGGTTTCACTTGGATTCGATCGTCCCCGGTGCGGCGGGTGTTCGAATCTAGGGCTGGCATCGCGGCGGCAACTAGACACAGTTGAGCGCAAATGTAATAAGGCTTATCCATAAAGATTTGGCTTGCGGCGTGATTTTCGGAAATTATGCGCTCAAAATCCTCAACAATCACAACAGCGCCGTACCCCTGAAGATCGTCGTGCTGGCTACAAATGGCATCAATGAACTGAGTTTTGATTTCTTTCAGCCGCTCTCGCTCATTCGGCTTAAGTTCCGATTTATGGTCTACAGGATCGTCTCGATATTGAGCGAACTGGCCCAACGCGTTTTCACACTCGGAAGCTTTGAAATATTCGAGATTCCACTTCTTAAGTAGGTCCTGCCATTTCCAATCCAGGTGAAGCCACGTATCGTAGGCCGCTGAGTATCCGGCGACAGAAAAACCCGGTCTCTCATCGCTCTCATCGTAGTAGGCACCATAGATCACAAGTGGCCACCCATTCTCATACCGGACATTGAACGGAAGTAGAAACGCAAATCCCCTCTAGAAAAAGCGTCGGCGCGATTGTTGTGCTGGGGGAGCGCACGGCACCAGCGAACTTCGAGCGCGGCGTCAATGAAGGGCCGCGGCCGCCGATGCCTGTTCGACGGCTGCAGGAGCGCCTTTACAACTGTGGTGCAGAGTGCAAGCCAGTCGGGCTCAGCCTCGCTTTCTGCGTTCGCTTCATTCTCGCCAGTCGGTTGTGTTGTGGTCGTCCCTCATGATCTGCCCGGCACAGGCGCGCGCGACAATCTCTTTCGTCTTAAAGTGCATCGCGAAGCAGTCATTCTTGGTGGTCTTAGACATTTCGAGCAGTTCCCGCTGCGCCTCCAGTAGCCCTTGGACCTGGCGGAGCCATAGTTCTGAACCATCAGGCAGTTGTTCAAATAGATCGTAAACCCGCTTCACTTCTAGGTCCTCTGGCAGGATATGCCCCTGATTCTACCTCTGTGAACGACAAATGTCCTTCGTTCCTGCGCCAGCTTCCGTAAGATCCACTGCGCGCAGGTCAGGCGTGGACGGGTGCGGAATGCTCTATGACCCAGGACTCGAACCACACCAATGCTTGTTTGGTGCAGCAGCAACGGCCTAGGTTTTACTCCCCGCGGATCCGCAGGAAGGGCTAGACGTGCTCCCACAAGTTTGGCCCTTTGCTTTCTGTTGTACAATCCGCGCGGAGGAATCTCATGAACATTCTCAATGCGCTGAAGAAAGAACACGCACATCTGGCGAAGAAGCTTGAGAGGATTGCTGCAGCGATCGCAGCGTTGGGTGGTAGGAGTGTGAAGCGAAAGGGGCGAAGGATGTCGGCTGCAGCCAGGAGAAAGATCTCGGCGACACAGAAGGCGAATTGGAGGAAGAAGAGGGCAGGAAAGTGAGCGGTTGCCGAGTGTTGGTTTTTGGACTCTTGCTCGTTCGTGGTGTCAACTTTGGTGTCAATCGCATTTCAAATCTACCAGCGATCAATCACTTAGAACAAAGGAGATAGCTGCAAGTTGTTGATTCCAGGAGCGTCCTAGAGCCAGGATAATCGTTTAGGAAACCAATGCTCTATCCATCTGAGCAACAGCCCCTCACAAACAGACTACTACATTTTTACTACAATGCATGCCTAGACCGGTCGTTTGGTCCTTCCAAGAAATCCCGGAACTCCTTGAATTCAAACGAGAAAGACAATCATTCCCGGAACCAACTGAGTGCAGGGACTAGAGTTTTCTAAACTCTAGTTTGGCGGTTCAAGTCCGCCCGCTCCCACCATTAAGGTCAATAGCTGTCCGTACGCGGGGTACGTTGAAGTGCTTGACGCTACAACCAGTTGGGCCTAAGCTTCGTCTTACTATCCAGATGTCTGGCCATTCAAAGAAGGTCTGTTTTCTGGCTCTGCTCCTCGGGATCGTTCTTCTCGCGGCACAATTGCATTGTTGCGTGGATCTGAACTCTCGAGCGTTGGATTCACATGTGTGCCCGATCTGTTCCACCGCAGGGGCAGCCATCGCGACTCCGTCTTTGATGATAGCGATGGTGCCGGCGGTCAACCGCTTGGAAGTATTCGCAGTAACAGTCAGTGTTCCCGTGGTGGTTCTGCGCAACGTAGGGCCACGAGCGCCTCCCGCCGCTTAGCGAACCGATTTTCCTCCACTCATTTCCATTCACAACAGGAGTACGCCCTTCCGACAGGGGTGCACGAGGAGTTTCAATTGAAGAAAGGAACTATTCTGGCCGCAACCCTGCTAGCCTTGCCGCTGGCCGCTGCGGGTCAACAGACGGCTGCGCCGCTTTCCAAAACCTCACAAGCCCAAGCAACCACCACGCAAGCGGCCGCGACCCGAATCTCCATGGACGACGCCATTCGTATGGCGCTGCAGCACAACCACGCTTTGCAGGCCTTGCGCACCACCATCCAGCAGAGCATGGCAGAAGAAATCACGGCGAACCTCCGACCCAATCCCACACTTGGGCTCGACGCGCAATTTCTTCCGATTTTTCAGCCCAGCCAGTTCACTTCGGATTACATCAATCAGCAAGCGCAGTTTGATGCAGGCGTGGGGTATCTGTTTGAGCGGGGCAAGAAACGCCAGCACCGTCTGCAGGCGGCGCGGGATGTGACCGCGGTGGTGCGCTCGCAGGTCTCCGACAACGAACGCCAACTGACGTTCAATGTGGGTCAACAATTCGTGGATGTCCTGCTGGCGAAATCCACATTGGAATTCGCGCAACAGGATCTGGACAGTTTTCAGAAGACCGTGGAAATCAGCAACGAGCGCTATCGCATAGGGGATCTGAGCGAAGGCGATTTTCTGAAGATTAAACTCCAACTGCTGCAATTCCAGAGTGACGTTTCGGCCGCGAAACTAGCCAAGTTGCAGAGCCTGGCGGCGCTGCGCCAATTGCTGGGGTTCGAATCAGTGCCCGATGACTACGATGTGCAAGGCACGCTGGATTACCAGCCGGTGCATGCGGACGTGGGCGGATTGAAATCGCTGGCGGCGATCAACCGGCCCGATCTGCGCGCCGCGCAGCAAGCCGTGGTGGCGGCGGAGAGCCAGTTAGCGTTGCAGAAGGCCAACGGCAAGATGGACATCACCGGGACGTTTGATTACTCGCACACTGCGGGCACAAACACCGGCGCGTTCTTTTACAACATGCCTCTTCCAATCTTCAACCGGAACCAGGGTGAAATCGCGCGGGCAAACTACGCAATTACCCAGGCGCAGGAACAAGCCAGCGAAACAACGCAACAGGTGTCCACTGACGTTGTGCAAGCGTATGAGAATCTGCTGACGAACGGCCAGATTGTTCAACTCTACCAGGGTGGATACGTTGACGAGGCCAGACAATCACGCGACATCAGCCAATACTCGTATCGCAAAGGCGCCGCAAGTCTTCTGGACTTTCTCGACTCGGAACGGACGTATCGGGCCAACCAGTTGGCCTACCGCCAGGCCCTCGCGAATTACATGCTCGCGCTGGAGCAGGTGCGCCAGGCCGTGGGTACAAGGAATCTGCCATGAAGCAATCGATGAAAAAACGCATAGCATTTTTCGCCATGGCCGCGACCTGCGTAGCGGTGATCGCAGCAGTTCTGCGGTTGCGGTTCGGGTCCAGGTGAATCGGAATCCAACATGACTTCCTTCACGTCCAGCGAATCGAAGGCGGACACAGCCGAACTCTTTACGGTTCCGAAGGAGCAGATGGGCCGCATCGAAATCGTCGCGGCTCAGAAAGGTCCGCTACCACGCACGCTGCGGTTGGCAGGAGCAGTGGCCTACAACGCATTCGAAACCACCCCGGTATTCGCAGCGATTGGCGGTCCGGTTCATGAAATCCTGGTGGCCCCCGGTCAATTCGTACAAGCCGGACAGCCGCTTCTCACTGTGACCAGCCCCGACTACTCCGCCGCCCGGTCTGCCTACATCAAGGCGCGCGATGCGTTTTGCCCTGACAGAAAAACTCTATAACCGGGCGCAGGATCTCTTTGCGCATGGCGCCATCGCGGAAGCGGATCTGCAGCAGGCGGAATCCAATCACACCCAGGCTCACGCCGATATGGAATCCTCTGCGGACGCGCTGCGGGCGTTAGGAGTGAAGGATCCGGAAGCTTTGATCAAAAAGACCGTGCCGTCAACGGCGGAGATTCCCGTGCTCGCTGCGGTTGCGGGTGAAATTGTTGAACGCCTAGTCGGTCCCGGGCAATTGTTGCAAGGGGGAGCGACGCAATGCTTCACGATCTCCAATACCAACACCGTCTGGGTTCTCGTGAATGTCTACCAGATCGACCTTCCGTTCGTGCACCTGGGAGACCTTGTTGAAGTGAACACTGACTCCTATCCGGAACTTTTTCAGGGAAAGATCTCCTACATTGCACCGGCTCTGGATCCCAATACGCGAACCTTGCAGGCGCGCATCGTGACGCAAAATCCGGGGAAGAAATTGAAGAAGGACATGTACGTGACGGCCCTTGTAAAGGCCGGGTACATTCCCGACGCCATCACGGTGCCCGACACTGCGATCTTAAGAGACACCGAAAACCAACCATTCGTATATGTCCAAATGAATTCGAACCAGTTTGCGCGGCGCGTGGTCAGCTTGGGGCAGAGCAACAAGAGTCAAACGCAGATCACCAGCGGGCTAAAAGAGGGCGAGCGGGTAGTGGGTACCGGCAGCCTTTTCCTGCAATTCAAGAATTCGATTCAGCATTAAAGGGAGCATCGTGGATACAACTCGATGATTCATCGCATCGTCCAATTTGCTCTTCGACAGCGCTTCCTGGTGCTGATGCTCACGGTTCTGATGGTCGTGGCGGGAGCCTGGTCCTTCAAGCAAATGCCTGTGGACGCGTACCCGGATCTGTCTCCGCCGATGGTGGAATTGATCACGCAGTGGCCCGGCCACGCGGCCGAAGAAGTGGAAAGACTAACAACCCTCCCGCTGGAACTGGCGATGAACGGGTCGCCGCGGCTGAAAGTTATGCGGTCTATCTCACTTTACGGACTTTCCGACATACGGCTGACGTTCGATGAAGGTGTGGACCCTTATTTTGCTCGGCAGGTGGTGTTCCAACGGATCAGCGACGCTACCCTTCCGCAGGGTGTTACCCCGAGCATGGCTCCGCTATTCAGCCCTAGCGGCCTGGTATACCGCTACGTGATCGAGAGTCCGGATCGCTCCGCGATGGAACTCCACACCTTTGAAGATTGGGTCATCGAGCGAGCATACAAAAGCGTGCCGGGTGTGGCGGACGACTCCGGATTTGGCGGGCCCACGATGGAGTATCACGTCCTGCTGGACCCCGTGAAACTTTACAACTATCACCTGCCGGTGGTGCAGGTGGTCGCAGCGCTAAACGCGAACAATGCAAATACGGGCGGGGGCTTTTACACGCAAGGCGGGCAGTTTTATTACGTGCGAGGCCTTGGCCTGGTGAAGACGGTGGAGGACATCGGCGAAGTGGTAGTCGCCAGCTTGAATGGTGTGCCGGTAAGGATAAAGGATATCGGCCGAGTGGAAATCGGGCACGCTCCACGACTGGGAATCTTTGGCTTCCAGACCAAGCAGAAGAAGGATGATGACGCCGTGGAAGGCGTCATCCTGATGCGGCGTGGAGAACAAACGCAAAACGTTCTGGAAGCAGTTCAGCAGAAAACAGAAGAGATTAACAAGACGCTGCTACCCACGGACGTAAAGGTGCGGCCGTACTACGACCGGAGCGACCTGGTTCGTGTCACCACGGATACGGTGGAGGGAAATCTCCTTCGCGGGATGGTTCTGGTCCTGATTGTGTTGATCTTCTTTTTGGTAAGTTTCCGCGCCGCGATTATCACTGCGCTTACCATTCCTCTCGCCCTGCTGTTCGCCTTCATCTTTCTTCACTGGACCGGTGAAGCCGCCAATTTGCTGTCCATTGGCGCGATCGACTTCGGCATCATCATTGACGGCACCATCGTCATGGTGGAGAACATTTATCGCGAACTGGGCTTGCGTTACGGCACGGAATACCGGTTGACGAATGTAATCCTGACGGCCGCAAAGGATGTGGACCGGCCGATTTTTTATTCCGTAGCGGTGATTATCGCGGGCTACTTGCCGATTTATGCGCTGAGCGGGCCGGCCGGAAAACTTTTCCATCCCATGGCAGACACCATGGGATTTGCACTGCTGGGCGCGCTGATCCTGACCCTTACGGTGGTACCCGTGCTGGCGTCGTACTGGTTCAAGCACGGCGTCAAAGAAAAGCAAAACCGCGTCTTCAATTGGATTCGCGATCAGTATTCGGGGCGACTCGAGTGGTGCCTGAATCATCCCGGACCATCACGGTCCTTGTGGCGCTGCTGATTTTCGGAGGCACCCTCCTGCTTATCCCACTCATTGGTGGAGAGTTCCTTCCACATCTGGATGAAGGCGCGGTGTGGGTTCGCGCCACCATGCCGTACACAATTTCCTTTGAAGAAGCGGCGAAATTTGCGCCGCAGGTACGCAATCTCCTGATCCAATATCCGATGGTTACGGTAACGGGTTCGGAACTCGGGCGCCCCGACGACGGCACGGACCCCACCGGCTTTTTCAATTGCGAGTTTTATGTTGGACTGAAACCGTACAACGATAAATCGTGGTCGCAGACATCGGTTCACACAAAAGAGCAGCTCGTCGCCGATCTGCAGAAGACAGCTCGACTCTTATCCAGGAGTGATTTTCAATTTCACGCAGCCTGCCGAAGATGCGGTGGACGAAGCGTTGACAGGCCTGAAGTCGGCACTTGCGGTGAAAATATTCGGGCCCGACCTGGACGTTTTGGAGAAAAAGGCCGTCGAGATCAAGAATGTTTTGGAAAAAACGCCGGGCTTCACGGAACTGACGGTTGTGCGGGAACTCGGCCAGCCCAGCCTGCTGATTGAGGCGGATCGCGCGAAAATTGCGCGGTATGGCATCAACGTTGCCGACGTCGAGGCTGTGGTGCAAGCGGCGATCGGCGGGCAGGCCGCCACGCAGGTGATTCAAGGAGAAAAGCTGTTTGATCTCGTCGTGCGGATGGACCCGAAGTTCCGTTCCGATGCGCGTGAGATCGGAAATCTGCTCGTCCCCGCCCCCGCCGGCCAGCAGATTCCTCTTTCCGAACTCGCCAACATCAAGGAATCCACGGGTGCCTCGTTCATCTATCGCGAGAACAACTCGCGGTATATCGGAATCCAGTTTTCAATTGAAGGACGAAATCTGGAAGGAATCGTCAAATCGGGAATGAAAAATATCGCCAAGAATGTGAGCCTCCCCGAAGGTTACCGCCTGGACTGGGGCGGTGAGTACAGCGAATTGCTGGATGCCAAGGCTCAACTCTACATTATCGGCCCGCTCGCCATCTTTCTGATCTTCCTGATCCTGTTCGCACTGTACGGAAACTTCAAGTTCCCACTAACCATCGCCATCGGCGTTGTCATCACCGAACCGGTGGGAGCGCTGATTGCCTTGAAGCTCACGCATACGCCCTTGAGCGTTTCCAGTGCTTTGGGGCTTCTTGCATTGCTCGGTGTTTCCGTGGAAACGGCGGTCATTCTGGTGAGTTATATCAACAAGCTCCGATTGGAAGGAAAAACCGTGCGGGAAGCCACGCTGGAAGCTTCATTGCTGAGGTTAAGGCCAATTATGATGACCGCGCTGGTTGCCTGCCTGGGCCTGCTGCCGGCGGCATTGTCCACAGGAGTGGGCAGCGACACGCAGAAGCCGTTTGCGATTGTAGTTGTTGCAGGATTGTTGTCGCGATTGCTGCTGGGGTTTTTTGTGAACCCGGTGCTGTACGAAATGGTCGCGCGCGAAGGCGACGTTTTACAGGTGTAGTACTAGCGCCCCAATGCAGGTTCGAATCGCGCCGCGAGAGAAAAAGGACGCTGTGGTATTATCGGGCCGAGTAAGAGCGGCGCCGCCTAAGCCTACCTAGCTGGAGGATTCCATGAGCAGCAAGTTGAAGTGGGTCGCAATCGCCGTGGTGGTGTTGCTGGTGGTGCTGTTTATCGTGCCGTTCCTGATCCCGGTGAACAAGTTCCGGCCGACGATTGAGGAAAAAGCGTCGGCGGCGCTCGGACGAAAGGTGGAGCTGGGAAACTTGAGTTTATCGATATTGAGCGGTTCGCTGGGTGTCGACAATCTGTCGATCGCCGATGACCCCAAGTTCAATAATGGTCCGTTTCTAACGGCGAAATCGGTGAACGTAGGCGTGGAGTTAATGCCGTTGATTTTCTCGCAACAGGTGAATGTGACCGGCATCGAGATTGTGAATCCGCAGGTGACACTGCTGAAGAATCCGAGCGGAAAATGGAATTTCTCGTCCCTAGGGGCAAGCTCGAGAGCCTCGTCCCCGACGAGCGGTTCCAGTTCCAGCAAGACGCCAGAATCGGTGTCGATCAAAGAATCTGGAACTGAAGGATGGACAGATCACGTTGGGGAGCACGAACTCACAGAAACGCAGCGTGTACCCGAACGTAGAATTGACGGCGCACGACGTTGCAATGAACAACAGTTTTCCGGTGGAATTCTCGATGGGGTTGCCGGGCGGCGGCACGATGAAGATCGACGGAAAAGTGGGACCGGTGGACCAGAAGGACACCGCACTCACGCCGCAGGACGTGAAATTAACCATCAGCAACCTGAACCTGGCCTCCACGGGATTTCTGGATCCCTCGATGGGTTTGGGCGGATTGTGGATATGACGGCAACGCTGGTGAGCCAGGGCGGAGTGATGGCAACGAAAGGAACAATGAAGCTGTCGAAGGCCGTGTTGGTAGCCGGCGGACAACCAGCGGGAGTGCCGCTGACGCTGGATTTCGATACGAAATATGATCTGGAAAAGGGCACGGGCGTGCTTAATCCGTCGGTGGCGAAAATTGGCAATGCAAAATCGAATCTGTCCGGAACCTACAAATCGGCGGGAGACGATTTTGTTGTCGATCTGAAAGCTGGACGGGCAGGGATTGCCGGCGACGGACCTGGAAGCGTTTCTTCCCGCGCTCGGGATTAATCTTGCCGCCAGGATCGAAGCTGACGGCAGGGACATTAAGCACGAATCTGCACATTACCGGGCCGACAAACAAGCTGGTGACAGATGGCAACATCGGACTGTTCAATGGCAAGCTGTCTGGTTTCGACCTGGGCTCAAAGATGGCGGCAGTCGGTGCGCTTGCGGGTATTAAGACGGGAAATGATCTTGTCATCGAAAAGTTTACTTCGAACGTGCAGATGGCCCCGACGGGACTGAAGGCGGAAAACATGGACCTGGTAGTGCCGGCGCTCGGAACTGTTGTGGGCGGCGGAACGCTGGACTCGAAGAACAATATGAATTTCAACCTGGTGGCAACGGTGAAGAGTTCCATGGTGACGGCGGCGGCGCGGCGCGGCGGGTGGAGCCGTCGGCGGAGCGATGGGCGGCGTTTTGGGCGGAACGTCGAACTGCAAGGACGGCGGAATTAAAGTGCCGCTGCAAGTTCATGGGACGACTGCGAATCCACAGATTATGCCTGATGTGGGTGGCGCCACGGCAAGCTTGCTGAAATCGCAGCTGAGCTGTGCGGGCGGTGGAGCGGGAGGGTTGACGACGGGGCTCGCGGGTGCGGCCGGGGGAAATCCGGCGGCAGCAGGAGCGATCAATCAGTTGGGCGGCTTGCTGGGCGGCAAAAAGAAAAAGCCATAATCCAAACAGATACGAAAACGCTCGAATGGGACAGGCGACCGCCTGTCCCATTTTTTTTCGCGCTGCGCTTGACGTAAAGGGCATGTTGCCACTAGCCTCAATGGTCTGCGGGGATGCATTTCGACGGGGACTTCGCAAGAGAATCAAGGAGTGAAGCATGAATTTGCAGAGCGTACGCCCACGCGTGTGGATGATTGTGTTTGCGATGACGCTGCCTGAGTCTCGGAAGTGCCGCGTGAGCTTGTTCGCGCAAGGGGGCGAGCCGCGGAGTTTTGCGATTCGCGGGGCAAAAGTAGTGCCGGTTGGATCGACGCCGATGGAGAACGCAACAGTAGTGGTCTCGCGCGGAGTGATCACGGCGATTGGGACAAACGTAACGATACCGGCGGACGCGTGGGTGATCGAAGGCAAAGGGTTAATCGTGTATCCGGGATTGATCGATGGATTCACGGATGTGGGCATGGCTCCGGTTTCAAACTACGGGCGGGAGTATGCCGAGTGGCGGTGCCGGGCAGCCTGGGGCGATATCGCGCGGACCGGAAGATCGGCCCGGGACCACGCCGTGGCGCAATGCTGCGGATGAAATGAATCTCAACGATCCGAAGATTGAAAGTTGGCGCGCGGCCGGATTCACGACCACCATTTCGGCGCCGAAGGGCGGAATGTTTCCCGGGCAAGCGGCAGTCCTGGATTTGGGGGGCGAGAGGCCTGGTAGTTTTGTGGTGAAAGAACCGGTGGCGATTCCCGTCTCGCTGCAAACGTCTGGAGGCTTCCGGAATTTTCCCAGCTCGTTGATGGGGTCGATTGCGTACGTGCGCCAAGTTTGGCTGGACACGAATTGGAGCAAGCAGGCAGAAGCGGCGTACGAAAAAAATCCCCGTGGGGCGGAGCGGCCGAAATACGACCGAAGCGAGGCGTCGTTGGCTGAGGCTCTGGGAAAGCATGCGGTGGTGCTGATACCGGGGAACACGACGCTGCAAATTCGACGCGCACTGCAGCTGGCGGAGGAGTGGAAATTGAACGCGGTGATGTACGGCGGGCAGATGGGATATGAAGTTGCGCCGGAAATTGCAGCGAAAAAGATGGCTGTGCTGGTGGATCTGAAGTGGCCGGAAGCAGAAAAGGATGCGGATCCCGGAAGCGACTCCATCGTTGCGGACATTGCGGTTCCGCGATCGCGCGCCATCCACCCCGGCGGCTCTGGAAAAGGCCGGAGTGAAATTTGCGTTTTATTCCGGAGCAATTACGGCGCCAAAAGATATTTTGCCCGCGGTGAAAAAGGCGATTGACGCGGGATTGAGTCCGGATGCGGCGCTGCGTGCCCTGACGCTTTCACCGGCGGAGATTTTTGGCGTGGCAGACGTGACCGGGTCGATTGAGAAAGGGAAGATCGCGAACCTGGTGGTGACGGACGGGGATCTATTCGACAAGAAAACAAAGGTAAAAATGGTATTCGTGGATGGGCGGAAATACGAAGTGCGCGAACCGTTGCGGCCCAGCGAACCTCCCAAGGGCGATTTGACGCGGGAAATGGAAACTCACTTACACGACGCCGGAAGGGGAGGAAGAATCAGCCGCGGATTTGATGATGGCGAGTGACGGAACATTGAGCGGCACAGTGACTGGCACGCGGGGCACGGCGAACATCTTCATCGGCTATGTAAGCGCGGACAAATTCAGTTTCATCATCAGCCTGCCGATCAATGGCAGCCCGACGGATGTGAAGTTCAGCTGGAACATTCGATGGGAAAACCATGAAAGGGTCCATCAGCGCTATTGGGATACACATTTGAATTCACAGGAACGAAGCCGGGCAGTTCGGCGGCGCTGGCGGGAGGTGCGCAATGAAGGCATGGATGAAGGTCGCAATCGGCGTTCATGACTCTGGTTGTGGTAGCTGGGGCGGCGATTTGCGCGGCGGAGAATACGGCATCCACGATCTGATTCGCAATGCCACCATTCTGACCGCTCGCATGGAACGATTGAGAAGGGCGACATCCTTATTAAGGATGGGAAAATCGCGGCGGTGGGGACTTCCGTGAAGGCGCCAGCGGATGCACAGGTGATTGACGCGACGGGTCAGTTTGTGATGCCGGGAATCATCGACTGCCATTCGCATATCGCCGTCGACGGAAGTGTGAATGAAGGAAGCGTGTCTGTCTCCTCGATGGTGAATATTGCCGACGTGCTGAATTCGGACGACATCGCGATTTTCCGCGATTTGGCGGGAGGCGTAACGACCGCGAATATCCTGCACGGCTCGGCAAACGCCATTGGCGGACAGACGGAGGTAATAAAGCTGCGGTGGGGACAACCCGCGGAGAAATTACCGTTTGAAGGAGCGAAGCCGGGGATCAAGTTTGCGCTGGGGGAGAATCCGAAGCGCTCCAACTTCCGCACGCCCGGTATGCCTGACCGCTATCCGGCAACGCGCATGGGCGTGGAAGAAACAATTCGCGCAGCGTTTACGGAGGCGAAGGACTACAAGAAATCCTGGGATGACTACAACAAACGAGTGGCAGCGGGCGAGAAGAACGTGATTCCGCCGCAACGCAATCTGAAACTGGATCCGCTGGTGGAAGTGCTGGAGGGGAAGCGGTACGTGCACGCGCACTGTTACCGCGAGGATGAAATCCTGATGCTGCTGCGCGTGGCGAAGGAGTATGGGTTCAAAGTACAGACGTTTCAGCACGTGCTGGAAGGGTACAAGGTGGCCGACGAAATCGCAGCGGCCGGGACGGGAGCGAGCACATTCTCCGATTGGTGGGCTTACAAAGTGGAAGCGTACGACGCGATTCCGTACAACGCGGCGCTGATGACACAGCGAGGCGTGCTGGTATCCATCAATTCGGACGACGCGGCGGAGGCGACCCACCTGAATCAGGAGGCGGCGAAGTCCATGCTTTACGGCGGATATGTCACATGATGACGCTTTGAAGATGGTGACGCTGAATCCCGCAATTCAATTGGGAATCGACAAGCGTGTCGGATCGATCGATGTGGGAAAGGATGCGGATCTGGCGATTTACAATCACGATCCCATGAGTGCCTACGCCGTTGTCCAGAAAACCTTGATCGATGGGCGTGTCTATTTTGACCGCGACAAGGAGATTGCCGGACGCGGAGCCCTGGAACAGGAAAAGAAAGAACTGATTGCCAAGGCAAAGAAGGCCAGCGAGAAGAAGCCAGAGGAGACGGGCGAGAAGAGAGGCGAGAAGCAGCCCGAGGAAAAAAAGCCGGAGGAAAAGAAGCCGGAAGAGAAACCAAAACCGCCGCAAGTGGAAGTTGAGCAGGGAGGTGCGCGATGAGAATCACAGGAATATGCATGCGCGCCTGGTGGGTTGGACTGGCCAGTGGAGTGTTGGCGGGATTAAGTTTCGCGCAGACGGCCGGCGCCGACGGACTATGCAATCACACACGCGAAGATTTTCACGCTGGCAGGAGCCGCCGATCGAAGATGGAACGGTGCTGATTCACGACGGAAAGATAGCGGCGGTGGGCGTAAGACATAACCGTTCCCACGGGAGCGAAAGTGATTGATGCGAAAGGTTTGCAAGTGTACCCGGGATTGTTCGATCCGGTTACGCAGATGGGCTTGAGTGAAATTGCTGCCGTACGCGCAACCGTGGATTCCACGGAGACGGGTCCATTTAATCCGGACGCGGTAGCGGCGACGGCCGTCTCGCCCTCCAGCGCGCATATTCCGGTGACGCGCGCGGCGGGAATTACAGAGGTGCTGGCGGTGCCGGCGAGTGGAGGGTTTGATAGTGGAGGCGCGTCGAGCCTGGTAGGAGGCCAGGCTTCGGCAATCTACCTGGCGGGTTGGACGATCGAAGACATGCTGATCCGCAGGAATGCCGCGATGGTGATCGATTGGCCGCGAATCGAAACGCAATCGTTCGATCTCACCACGTTCACGCGAAAGGAAAAGTCCTACGCGGACGCAAAGAAGGAATACGATAAGCAACTGGAACAGCTTGCGGACTGGTTCGAACAGGCGCGGCACTATGCACAGGCGCTAGAGAAAGAGGGCAGCGTATCGTTTGAACGAGACGTGAAACTGGAAGCGATGGTCCCGGTGTTGCGTGGCGATATGCCTGTGCTGGTCTTTGCCGATCGCGCGCACGATATCCGCGACGCGGTGGAGTTCTGCGATAAGCAAAAAGTCCGCATGATCCTGGCGGGGGGAACGGAAGCGAGCAAGGTGAAGGATCTGCTGCGGTCGAAGAGTGTGGCCGGTGATTTTGCGGCCGACTTTGGGTGAGCCAGCCGAGGAGGATGACGCCTATGACCGGCTGATGACGCAACCCTCGGAACTGGAGGCGGCAGGAGTGAAGTTTGCTTTCGGCAGCTTTGACAATAGCTTCGCGCGGCGACTGGGGCAACAAGCAGCTAATGCCGTGGCGCACGGGCTAGCTTATGAAGATGGGCTAAAGGCCGTGACACTCTACCCGGCCCAGATTTTCGGGCTGGATGGGCAGCTGGGTACGGTCGAAACCGGGAAAGTAGCGAGCCTGATCGTGACGACTGGCGATCCATTGGAGGTGACCACCGAAGTCAAATACTTGTTCATCAAAGGGCAACTAACCTCTACGGATAACAGGCATAAGGACTTATACGAGAAATACGCGAGCCGGCCGAAAACGGCGTCACTAGAATCAGGCAGATCCGGGCCCCGGTATAAAACCTGCCGCGAAACGTGCGGCAATCTCGAAATGCTTGCGCATCCTGGATGCGAAGCAACTTTTGCTCAAAGGCTGCGTATCTACAACGTGTACGACTATGCGCCGACCAATCGCCGGACTCATCATCTTTGTATTCACACTGTTGCTTGCCCATCGCTTGCCTGCGCAGGACGCGCAGAAAATCATCGATCAATACAAGAAGGCGGTGGGCGGCAGCAAGACGCTCGATCATTTGCAGACACTTTCGCTGGATGGAACCATCCGAGTAGGCGGGGACGAGAAACCCGGCACCTACACCTTCAAGGTGAAGCAACCAAACCGCTATTACGCAGAGATTCGCAAGGAAGGCAAAACGCTGATTGAGGCGTACAACGGGAAATCGGCCTGGCACGAGACGAGAGTCGGGAGATTCGGCAACGCTGTTGGGGGAAGAGGCGCTGCAAATGGAGGCCGCGGGGCAGTATTACAACACCCGGATGGTTGCGCTAACGAAGAAAAAAATCGGCGCGGCTTACAAAGGAACGGCGCAGGTGCGCGGGCATGAAGCACAACAAGTCGAGCTGACGTTTCCTACCGGCGTGCAGTGGGAAGTCTATTTCGATCCGCAGACGCATTTGATTGTGGAAGAGAAGGCGACTATCGCCGGGGTATCCTGCAGGAAATTTACTACGGCGACTACCGAAGCGTGAGTGGGCTCAAAGTGCCGTACAAAATCGAGGTGCATCGTGGCAACGAAGTGTATGACATCAGACCTGACGCATGCGGCGGCCAACGAAACCGTTGGCGAGCGTGTCTTCGACTTTCCCAAAAAGTCGCAAGTGCAACTTCCGGACCTGAAGAAGCTGTTTGAAGAAATTGATGCGAACCAGAAGCAAATCGACAAGATCAAGGAGAACTACGCCGCCACTCGGGTTGAAGAAGAAACGGAATACGACAAGACCGGAAAGGTCACCAAGAAAGAAGTGAAGGAGTACACGTTCTTTTACCTGAATGGGGAAGAGATTTCGACGCTGGTGAAGAAAGACGGCAAAGCCGCTGAGCGAAGAGGAACAGAAGAAGGAAAACGAGAAGACCGCGAAACATATCGAAGAGGCACAGAAAGAGCAGAAGAAGAAAGAAGCAAAAGAAGAAAAAGCCAAGGAAGAAGGCAAGGACAAGAAAGACAATGAGGATCCGGGGATTGAGGTTTTCCTGCGCGTGTGCCAGTTTGTGAATCCCAGGCGCGAACGCTTCCGCGGGCAGGACGTGCTGGTGTTCGATTTCGAGCCGAATCCGGAATACAAGCCGAAGAATCTGGAAGAGAAAGTCGTGAAGGATCTTGCGGGAGTGGTTTGGGTGGATGAGAAGGCGCACGACGTTGTGCGGCTGGAAGCATACTTTCTGAATGATATGCGCTTTGCGGGCGGGGTACTGGCCAATCTGCAGAAGGGCACGAGTTTTGTTTTCGAACAGGGGTACGTGAACCAGGAAGTGTGGCTACCGACATATATGGAGGCACATATCGGCGTGCGCGTGCTGCTGGTAAAGGGCGTGAAAGTGAACGTGGCTGAGCGCTATTCCGATTACAAGCGATTTAATGTGGAAACGTTGAATACGATCAACAAGCCGAAAGAAGCTGTGGCGACTCCCGCCAAACCATAATTTGTTTTCAAAAATTGAAGTTGGGTCAGGCGAACGTTGTGCGAGTGAGCACGTCGCGCACTTTCTGAACCAGGTGACCAGGGGAGAATGGTTTCTGCAAGAAGGTGATGCCTTTTTCGAGCATGCCTCCGCTGGTGACGACATTGTCCGTATACCCCGACATGAACAGAATCCGAATGCCGCGACGGCGCGCAGCAACGCGCGTGGCCAGTTCCCGACCGCCCATCCCTGGCATCACGACATCGGTAAGCAACAGATGGATTTCCTGAGCATAGGTCTCGGCAATCTGCAGGGCGTGTTGCGGATCTCGGGAGGGAATAACGTCATATCCCTGTTCGGTGAGGACAGTCTGAATGAGGTCGCGTACAGCTTCCTCATCCTCGACAAGCAGAATCGTCTCTGAGCCACGCTGGGAATCAAGTTGCGGTTGCGGCGAAACGACTTCGTCAATTGGCTCCTCGACTCGCGGGAGATAGACCTTGAAAGTGCTGCCTTTGCCGGGTTCGCTGTAAACCCAAATATAGCCGCCGCTTTGTTTCACGATGCCGTAGACGGTGGAAAGCCCCAGGCCGGTGCCGCGCCCGCTTTCCTTGGTGGTGTAAAAGGGTTCGAAGATATGAGCGACAGTTTCGCGACTCCATGCCCATACCACAATCGGAAACCGCGAGCATGACATAATGCCCGGGCTTTACGGTTGCGTGATCGTCGGCGTACGCGGAATCCAGTTCGGCATTGGCGGTTTCAATCAGGATGCGCCCGCCGCTGCGGCATGGCATCGCGCGCATTGACCACCAGGTTCATCAAGACCTGTTCGATTTGCGCAGGGTCGGCCTTCACTTTGCCAACATGCTCCTGAACAGAGGTGGTCATCTCAATGTTGTCGTCCATCAGCCGGCGGAGAAGTTTGTCCAGATTGAGGACAATGGAGTTCAAGTCGAGAGTCTTGGGCTGGAGCACCTGCTTGCGGCTGAAAGCCAGAAGTTGGCGAACCAGTGAGGCGGCGCGCCCCGCGGCATTTTCGATGCGTTCGATATCGGCGCGGATTTCGAGAGGGATGGCAGGCCGGCTCAAGGCCAGATCTGTGTAACCGGTGATGATGGTAAGAAGATTGTTGAAGTCGTGAGCGATGCCGCCGGCGAGGCGGCCGACGGCTTCCATTTTACGGGATTGTTGCAGCTGAGTTTCCAGATGCTTACGATCCGTGATGTCGACCATGATGCCTTCCATCACGGGATGGGAATCGCTGCCTTGGACGACGACGGCGGTGTCATTCAGCCAGACTTCGCGTCCATCTTTGCGCCTGATACGAAACTCGGCTTGGAAGGGCAACGCCGCTTTTGCTGGCCTCTTCCGCAGCCATCACCGTGGCGACGTCGTTTGAGTGAATGAGGCTGGCCCAATTGTGGGAAATCGGCAGCCATTCATCGGGGGTATAGCCGAGGATGGATTCAACCTGGGGACTGACATAAAACCACTGTCCTTGGATTCCGATTTCCGCAATATAGGCGATGGCGTTGACGTGCTCAACGAGCATGCGGTATTTGGTCTCCGCTTCTTCACGGGCTTTTTCGGCTTGCTTGTTTTCCGATAAATCGCGGCACACACACGCAGTGCCTCCGTCGGGCATGGCGGTGATGGTCAAATCAGCGGGGAGCTTGGAGCCGTCAGGGCGGCGAAGTAAGACGGACGCGGACCACCGTCGGGCCTGCGCCAGGGAGCGGCGAATCTCGGGTTCCAGGCGATCCATTTCCTGAAAGGCATGGACAATGCGCCATGGCTTGCCAACAATACTTTTTGCGCCATCGAAACCGAGCATGCGCGCAAACGCTTCGTTGGAATAGATATGCACTCCTTTTTCGTTGAGGATGGCGATGCCATCCACGGAGGAATCCATGGCAAGAGTCTGCCGGCGCACGGTTTCCTCGTCTTTTTGGCGGCGAAATTGCGTCAGACCGATGCGCATGGCATAGCAGGCAAACGAAACGCCGAGCAGACTGAAGCGAATGAGTTTCCAGCCAGGACCCAGTTGCGCCACCTGAAAGAGAATGAGCAATGGCGTAAGAATGAACATGCCATTATTAATGAGAAGTTCCGTGAGAGATTTGTTGCGCACCTGAATGCGAGCCGTCGTTTTTTCTATCGGCTGCCACGTGGCAGCCCAGTAAGCACCATACAGAAGGGGAAGCGACCATGCCAGATCGAACCAGGTGCCGGTGGGCTCTTCGCGAGAAACTTGGAAGAACTCCGCGGCCATCGAAAACATGGAATAGATGGCGATATATAGAGCAAGTCCGCCGTAAAGCGAACGCACCTGGGATAATCGTCCGCGCCACCATTGCAAAAGGGAAAGCAGAATGATTCCTATGTCGCCGAGAAAGACGACCGTAAGTTCCCGGCCGAGTGCGGCATGAGGACCAAGATTGGCGGCGGGAAGGAAATACATTCCGAAGTAAATAAAGAAGAACAGAATGCCGATCTGGATGAAATCCAGCGCTTCCTCCAGATCCACCTTGGCATCTTCCTTTTCCTGATTAAGGAAGATGGCCATGACAAAGAACATGCCGTGGGTGTCAAAAAGAAAGCGAACGATGGAGCCTGGCGCAGGCTCAGCGTGGCGCACAACTTCAGAGTACGTCCAGCCGAGGTCGGCAACCCCCCACATCCCCATACCCACGCCGACAAGAAGCCAGAAAGACTGACTGAATCCGGCAGCACGACGAGCTGACCGAAAACACATCGCAGCGGCCAGGGAGCTGCAGAAAATCTGCAAAATATTGCCGAAGAGAGAACCAAGCGGTTGCGTGCCTAGAAACACGACGGAGGATACGTGGAGGCTGACGACAGCAAGCGCCACGGCGGCGAGATTGCGAGGAATAGGCGGTGCAGTCAACAATTCGACCCTAGTACTGGGACTTCTTCCAAGTCTAGCGAAGTTTCGTTTTGCGATAGACTTGCCTCCGTTTCCTGTGTCTGGCATGACATAAACCGAAGAGATATATCTTGCGAAGGTTACTTAATCGTCTAAGGGCCATGGTGGGGTAGGGCGGGTCATGAATGTGAGCTGGCGAAGTCGCGCGGGACTGAATTTTGGGACTCCGTGGGTGTTGATGTGCGTGGCATTTGGTTTGCACACCTGGGACGAGGCAGCGCACGATTTTCTTACCTGTTTCAATTCTACGGTGTTGGCGCTCTGCGGGCATTTCTCGTGGTTTCCGCGAATGGATATGGAATTTCGAACCTATTTGCTGATACTGGTGCTGCCCAATCTGGTGTTGTTGCTGCTGACACCGTGGGCCTATCAAAATGCCAAATGGTTAAGGCCTTTGGCCTATGCGTTTGCGGGAATCCAATTGCTCAATGGAACGGGTCACATATTGTTAACCATTCGCGGCCATTCCGTGCCTTCAGTTCACTTCGATGGGCCGGCACCAGGGGCGTACACGGCTCCGCTGCTGCTGATCCTGGCAGCGTATTTAATCTGGAGTTGCGGAAGAGCCGAAGACAACCGCCGAATTAGGCCGCTGCGCGGGATGCGATGGTCGCCCTTAGAACCTAGCGGCCCTCGAACGGGTAACGGTCCTGTGCCTGGACGGAAGCGGCAACGCGGCGGCGCAGTGCGATGGTGTCCACGACAGGGCGCTTACCGAAACGCTTGAGTACGGCCAATTGCGTAATGAGCATATCTCCCTCGTGGACGGCGGCAAGCGCTCTCTTGGCGTCGTGGTCAATGCGCTCAGCGGCGTCAGAGATGAAGACGCGCGCGGCGTCGATCATCACGGAAGCAGCGGCTTCGCCTTTAATGGCAGCCGCTTTCTGCGCTCGCAGCAGGCTTGATTCCATGGCATAAATCTCCATCACAATGTTGGCGAGCGCGCCGACGAGTTCCTGCTCATCAGCAAGTTTTTCGCGGTATTTCTGCATAGCGCCGCCGGCGGCCTGCAGGAAGATCTTCTTGCAGTTGGCGATGACGCGCGCTTCCTCAGCCAGCACTCCTTCAGGCGCTTCTTCATAGCTCGGACCAGCAAGAATCTCTTCGGCGAGTTTCATGGCAGCGGGGATGAGCGGCAACTGGCCGCCCAAGGCGCGCTTCATCAGCATCTGGATGATGAGCATGCGGTTGATTTCGTTGGTGCCTTCGAAAATGCGATTGACGCGGGAATCGCGATAGGCGCGGCAGACCGGATATTCCTCATGGAAGCCGTAGCCGCCAAAGATTTGCACCGCTTCATCCACCACGTAGTCCAGCATCTCGCTTCCATACACCTTGGCGATGGAGCTTTCGATGGCGTATTCCTCCAACACCTTCATGGTAGTTTGCGTCGAATCGCCGGAACCCGACGCGGCGTGCATGGTGGCCTCCATACAACCCGCACTGCGGTAGATCATCGACTCCACGGCAAACATCCGTATGGCCATTTCCGCAAGCTTTTCTTTCATCAGGCCGAATTCACCGATGGATTTGCCGAACGCTTTGCGCTCCTTGGAGTATTTGGAGGCGGTCATCAGTACATACTTGGAGCCGCCGACGCAGGAAGCACCCAAAGTGAAGCGGCCGGCGTTGAGGACGTTGAAGGCAACAATGTGCCCGCGACCGACTTCGTGGAGCAGGTTTTCCTTCGGGACCCTGCAGTTTTCCAGGAAAATGGGAGTCGTCGAGCTGCCGTGGATTCCCATTTTGTGTTCTTCGTTGCCGGGCTTGCAGCCGGGGTAAGTTCTCTCGACGATGAATGCCGTCAACTTTTCACCATCGACTTTGGCAAACACGATAAACAGATCGGCGAAGCCGCCATTGGTGATCCACATCTTCTGGCCGTTGAGAATGTAGTGAGTACCCTCTTTATTGAGCTCGGCACGAGTCAGGGAGTTTTGTGCGTCGCTACCAGCTTGTGGTTCAGACAGGCAGTACGCGCCGATGAATTCGCCGCTAGCTAGCTTCGGCAGATATTTCTTCTTCTGCTCTTCCGTTCCGAAGTAGACGATGGGGAGCGTGCCGATCCCGGCATGCGCGCCATGGGTTGTGGCAAAGCCGCCGTAGATGGAAATTTTTTCCGTCAGAATGGTGGTGGAAATCTTGTCGAGACCGGCTCCGCCGTACTGTTCGGGCGTGCCGCCGCTCATCAGCCCGAGTCCCGCGGCCTTTCGCGTGAGCTCCGGCATCAGGCCGGGCTTCTTGGCTTCGAGATCCTTGACGTGGGGGAATACTTCTTTAACCACGAATTCTTCCGCAGTTTGTCCGATCAGCTTTTGGTCGTCGGTCAAGTCGGCAGGTGTAAAGATGTCCTGCGGGGCAGGGGACTCGAGGAGAAAACTTCCGCCCTTCGCTGCGGGTTTGCTGAGAACCGAGGTCGCCATGGGTGATGCTCCTTGCTGGCCAAGTGCCGCGAGAGAAATTCAAACAACTGTTTGAAAAATGCAACCGGCAAATTGTACATGGCTGGCGCGGGCTCTGCAATAGGACCGTGTCGCACGGCGCTGATCTGCCGCGCTCCGGGGAACGGGCAGCGATATGAGGCGGATAGCGCCTACGGAGGGGTTCTTCTGTAAATAAAAGCTTACGTGCAAATGCCCTGGGACTGTGGCAGACTGCCCCGCATCTGTCCTGGTTCTGAAAGAAAGAGGAGGCCAAGCCGATGGGGCGAGCTGTCGTGCATTTTGAAATTGGCTGCCGCGATTCGAAGAAAACACAAGAGTTTTACGGGAAGATGTTCGACTGGAAGATTTCGCCCATGGGTCCGGCGGCGATGATCGCGCCGGAATCTCCAGGCATAGGCGGGCACTTCACCGCGCTGGGCCACGAGCCGCACAACTACACAATTTTTTATGTCGATGTCGAAGATGTCGCTGCGGCGCTGAAAAAGGCGGAGTCGCTTGGCGGCAAAACGCTCGTCCCGCCGGTGAACATACCCACGGGCACGTTCGCCTGGATGCAGGACCCCGAAGGCAACACGGTTGGATTGTGGAAGGCAAACAGCTAGCCGCGGAGGACGGACTAAATCCGTTCGAAGATGCCGGCGGCGCCCATGCCGCCGCCGATGCACATAGTGACCATGCCATAACGGGCGTTGCGGCGCTGCAGTTCGCGGATTAGAGATGCAGTGAGTTTTGCGCCGGTGCAGCCGAGCGGGTGGCCGAGCGCGATCGCGCCGCCATTCGGATTGACGCGCACCGGATCGAGATTGGCCTGCTGGATCACGGCGAGCGATTGCGCGGCAAAGGCTTCGTTCAATTCAATCACCGCCAGATCCGCCAGTGACAATCCCGCCATCTGTAGCGCCTTGGGAATCGCAGTAGACCGGGCCAATACCGAATTCTTCTGGTTTGCACCCGGCCGTGGCGTAGGCCACGAACCTGGCTTGCGGCTTCAGCCCGAGTTGCGCAGCCTTGGCATCGGACATCACCACAACTGCTGCGGCGCCATCGCTCATCGGCGAGCTGTTGCCTGCGGTTACAGTGCCCTTCACATGGAAGGCGGGCTTCAAGCCCGCGAGCACCTCCATCGAAGTTTCCGGGCGTGGCAATTCGTCTTTGGCAAACACGAAAGATTCTGTGGCGGGCTTTGGCGCGGCCTTTGGCTTGGCGCCGTTGCCATTGGGAAGGGAAGTGATTTTCACTTCAACGGGAACCGTTTCATCTTTAAATTTATCGGCGGCGAGCGCCGCGACCGCTTTCTTGTGCGAATCGACGGCAAACTGATCGGCTTGCTCGCGCGAAATACCGAACTTCAGTGCAACGTGTTCCGTGCCCAGCCCCATGTTGATGTAGGCGTCCGGATAATGATCGACGAGCCAGGGATTCGGCGAGATTTTGTTTCCGCCCAGCGGTACCAGCGACATCGATTCCGTGCCGCCCGCTACAATCACTTGCGCCGCGCCGCTGCGAATGCGCTCGGCCGCCAACGCGATCGCTTGCAGACCGCTGGCGCAGAAGCGGTTCACCGTCATCGCTGAAGTTTCCACGGGAAGGCCAGCGCGTAACGCCGCAATGCGCGCGACGTTCATGCCCTGTTCGCCCTCGGGCATGGCGCAGCCGAGGATCACGTCGTCGATCTCCTTGGCGTCGAGCGCAGGAACTCGTGCCAGCGCTTCCTTGATCACCAAAGCGGCAAGATCATCGGGACGGCTGGTGCGCAGGGAACCTTTGTATCCGCGGCCAACGGGTGTGCGAACGGAAGAAACAATGACGGCTTCAGTCATGGTGTGCCTCGTACACTAATCTTTGCGATTGTCATTCGATGCCCAGAAAAAAGCAAATGGCACAAACTCTCAAACTGGCCTTGCTGATAGGAGATTAATCTATGTATTTGTGATGGCGAACCGCCTCAGAAGGCGGACCCTACACAATCTAGAAACGGTAATTTCCGCGCTAGAACTGGAAGCGCACGCCGAACTGCATCACGCGAGGGCCGCCTCCGCCGAGGCCCGGGTTGCCCTGAGCGACGTCTGGGGTCTGCGTGATGGAGCCAGCTGGACCTGCGCCTGTATCCACGGTGCCATCCGCATTGATGCCCGGGGTGATGGCATTGGAAGGCAGAGCAAAGTTCGGGTGGTTGAAGATGTTGAAGAACTCTGCGCGGAACTGCAGCATGAGACTCTCATGAAACTGGAAATTCTTGGTGACGGAAAAATCCAGATTGCGGAAGCCGGGGCCGTAGATCTGGTCGCGCCCCAGATTGCCGAAGGTGCCGTCGGCAGGCTGTGCAAAGGCCAAGGGATTCAGATACCCAGTGGTTGGTGACCAGTTCGAAAGAATGACCGGCTGACCTGTGACCACGTTCGGGCGCTGGTGAAAGTTGAAGGTGCCGCTGGTGTCATTCGAAGTGATGATGGGGATTGGCCTGCCCGATTGCACGGTGATGACGGTATTCAATTGCCAGCCAGCCCCAAGTGCGTGTGGCACGGCACGAAACGTGGGAACCCTGTAGGTGATGGCGGTGGTCCAGCGGTGGCGCGTATCAAAGGTTGACGGACCTTTTTCGGCGGCGACATTGTCCGAATTTTGCGGAAATGCGGCCGTTGCAAAGTTGAAATCGATGCCGTCGGAAGCGCCGTCGAGAGACTTGGCAAAGGCATAGGTGGAAAATCCAGAGAAGCCATGGAAATTTTGCAGCCGGGCAGTGGCCTGTAAGCCGTTGTAGGTGGAATTAGCGCCTCCGGAGAATACGTCAACCACGGACCAGTTCGGATTCGTCAAGTCCTGATTTTTGTCGTAGAGGCGCGTGAGTTTGGTGCCTTTGCTACCCACATAGCCAACTTCCAAAGCAACGGCGTTGTTGAGTTGCTGCTGAATGTTAAGGTTCCAGCTTTGGACATAAGGTGTGCGCAGATTGAGATCGGTGATGAAGATCGATTGCGGATTTACCGTCGGCGTGAAAACTGGACCCGCTGCAGCCCCACCGGTCCAAGCGGCAGCATTGAAATCCAGACCGCCAACGAAATTGGGACTTCCCAAGAGCGAGGGGACTGGGTTGGTCGCCAATCCCGCTGAATTCGTGAAGTTGGCGATCATATTGTTCTGTGGCGTGTAATCGTAATAAATGCCATACGCAGCGCGGATTACGGTATTGGGGCGCAGGTTCCAGGTGATCCCCAGACGTGGAGCGAAGTTATTAAGATCGCGATTGTACACGTGAGGCAAAGTCGGCGAACCGACCTGGACCAGATTACCGTTCTTATCAAAGTTGGAGAGCAGATTATGTGTCTCGCCAAGTGGTCCGAAGTATTCCCATCGCAAGCCTGCGATGATGGTGAGATTAGAGCGAACCCGCCACTCGTCCTGCGCAAAAACGCCAAAGTTGTTATTGAAGGTATCGCGGTTGGTGGTGCCGGCGTCGGCGCTGGTGAAGAAATCGCCGAGATAGAAGCCCAGCAGGGAATCGACGATGAAGTTCGGATCGATTCCCGGATTGGAGACGTCGAGCAGGCCGCGCTCGAGATTATCGTTGAAGCTTTGCACATCGTAGCGATGGTATTCACCGCCGAATTTCATTGTATTGCGGCCACGAATCCAGGTGAAATTGTCGAGGATTTGGTAGGTCTGGCTGACGCGGCCGCGCGGGACGCTGAACGCCGTGGCGCCCAGATTTTCTATCGCGCCGTTGAAATCAATTTCCGGCAAGCCCACGTGATTCGTGCCCATATCGAGGCCAAGGGCACTCGGATCGATGTAGTTGGGATTTCCCGGAGTGGCATCGGCGGAATTGAAACTGGTGCGAAACCGGGAGTAGCCGAAGCGAACCTCGTTGATCTTTTCGGGTGAAAAGGTCGAGAGCCAGCTAACGGACACGACCTGCACACGGGTGGGCGAGAGTTGCTCAAAAGTCGCGATTCGCGAACCGCTGCCAAACCCACCCAAAGAACCGAGCGGGAACGCCTGGTCGCTCTGTCCAAACGCGTAGCGTCCGGTAATGGAATTCTTTTCGTTCAGGTTGAAATCTACCTTGGCAATCAGATTGTTATTGTTGTTGGTGTCCTGCACGGAATAAGGCAGGAAATTGTTGACGGAATCCGTAGTGGTCGGCATCAACGCTATGATTTTGTCGAGCGGCGCCGTGTTGATACTGGGATTAATCGCCAGGGCCTCCGCGCGCGCGGTGGCGATTTGTCCCACAGTAGGCACAACCAGATTGAAGTCGGACCCTACCTTTTCCCGCTGACCCTCATAAGCGAAAAAGAAGAACGCGCGATCTCTCTTGATGGGGCCACCAAGAGAGCCTCCAAAATTATTGTTATTGAAGGGGGACTGTGGGTTGAAAGAACCATCGGGATTCGTGGTGGTGTTGAAATAGTTGCGGGCGTCAAATTCAGAGTTGCGATTGTATTCGTAGAGCGACCCGTGGAAATTGTTGGAGCCCGAGCGCGTGACGATATTCACCATAGCGCCGGAATTGCGGCCATACTCAGCTCCAAATTGCGACTGCAGGTTAAATTCCTGAATGGCGTCAAGGGGCAGCAGCGTGGCCGGCGCACCCGTAATACCCACCTGGTTCAACGCTGAATTGTTGAAGAATGGGTCATTGTTGTCGGTGCCGTCGAGAGCATAGTTGTTGGAGCGATCGCGGTTGCCGTTGATATTAAACTGTCCAAACCCTTTTTCGGTGCCCGCGACGCCGGAGCCCTCCACCGTAACGCCGGGGGTGAGCGCCACGAGTTTGCCAAAATCGCGCCCGTTCAGCGGAAGTTCCTGCACCAATTGACGGTCGACTACCTGCGACAGGGTGGTATCCGTGGTAGCGATCAGGGGAGCAGCCTCCGTGACCACGATGCGATTCCAGTTTCTCAGTCACCTTCGCAAGCCGCAGGTTCACTACCGTTTCTTCACCCACGTTTACAAGCACCTGTGGGCGCATGTACTTCCTGAAAGCCTGGCGCCATGGCCGAAATCTCATAGCTTCCCGCCGGTAATTCTAAGAAACGGAATTCGCCCGACTCATCCGCCGTGATTTCGCGCGTCTCGCTGGTGGCCAGGTTACGCGCAATGACTTTGGCTCCCGCAACGCGCAGATCCTTCGCGTCGCGTGATTTCTCCCCGGATGCCCCCGCGGAAAGATTGTGCTCGTGTTACTGCGGCGACACCGGATAGGGCCAATAACATAATGAGGACCGCGACTAATCGCAGGCCAAATGAAATGCCATTCCGTACTTTCATGTCGTTCCTTTATAAATGGGATCCATCGCGGATGGTATCCCATGCACAGAGCCTGGACCTGTGCAGTTAGATAACTTCCCCGGGATAAAAAACAGGTTATAGACCTGGGCCTGCAAGGCGAAAGTTGCGGCGACATCGCCGCAAAGACCTACATCGGCGTTCCGAAGTTGTCAGACTCTGCCTGAGTATGCGCATCATTTTCCCTTTGCTTTGACGGACGTTCCTTTCTTCGGGATAGAATATTGTCGCCGGCGGAGTGATTTTGTTCACCTGGGAGAAATTGCGCTGGTTCAGAGCAAGCGCCATTCGGCCCCGCGAATTCACATAGAGGAGCGGGTCACCCACCGGCACATCCATAAATGTTTTGACGTAAGGAAGCGTGAAAGGCTTCTTGTCCAACAGCACGGTAACGCGATCACCCAATTTGTAGCCCAGAGTCTTGAAATCGTCGGCAGGAATGTCGGTGATGAGCGAACCGAAAGGATCGTCAAGGGCGATGATGTCGCCATCAATGCCCTTGTCGGTGGTAACGGAGACTTTGGACGTGAGGTGAACAAGTTGCGAGACAACTGGGCCGACCAGTGTGAAATCCCAGCCGGCGGCGAGGTGAGCGCCAGCAGGAGAAAAAATATCACGTCCATGAAAGGTGGAGGAAATATTGTCACCGATCATCCAACTCGTATTGATGATTTCGCGGGCAGCGTCCAAGCCGTCGCGCTCCACAACCGGGGAGACGAGGCCGTTATCCGGCAACACGAAGAATTGGCCCTTTTTTGTTTTGACAACCACAGCCCGACGAGATGTGCCAACTCCAGGATCGATCACCGCCACGAAAACCGTTCCGGCGGGATAATAGGGCGAAACGCGCGGCCAGGAATCGGGCCCCTTCTTCGATCGAAAACGGTGTTACTTGGTGCGTGATATCCATGATGCGTGCATTGGGAGCGATGCCGATCATGACGGCCTTGCAGATCGCCACCGCATCGTTGGCAGTGCCAAAGTCGGTCATGAAAACAATAGCTGGGCGAACCGTGGAGCTTAGCGCGTTCGAGGAAGCACCATTCGGCGTGGACGGCGGCTGGGCGCAGCCGGCGGAAAACAGGATCGACAGGATTACAACTCCACGGAGAACACTCGAACGAGCTAATTTTCACTCTTCCCCCCAGAAAGTTACGCAACAGGAACCGGCCCAAGCACATTCAATTGCGAATTCCCGGAAAGGACAACATCCGAAGCTCGGGAAGCTTGATGCTTCCCGGCGCATGGCTGGTTCACTGCTCGGATTGCAGAAATGACAGTCACCAGTATAAAGGATAGGTGTGGTGAGGAGACACGAAACCTGCCAAACCGACGGAAGGTTTGCGAGGATTACCGGATTTCATTAAACTATCAAGCACCTGCCCAGTGTAATGAATGCAGTATTGCTTTTGGCCCGCCCGCGCGAAGTCTGGAAGCAGACCGCTTATTGCCGAAAATTTTAGGAGGAGAACGCAAATGCGTCGTAGCCTTTTGCTGGGAACGATACTGTATTTGTTCGCATCCGTGACGCTTGCCGATCAAGTCACATTGAAGAATGGCGATCGCTTTTCGGGATCCATTGTTTCCGGAGACGGCAAGACACTTCTGCTGAAGACCGAATTCGCCGGCGATGTCACGATTCAATGGGATGCGATCACCACCATCGAATCCTCCCAAAATTTAAATCTGACTTTAAAGGATGGCCAGCGGCTTTCCGGCAAAGTGACGACAACCGACGGCAAATTCGTGGTCGCTGGCGCTCCGGCTATGGCGGCTCCCGCAACAAAGGACACGATTGTTGCTGTTCGGAATGACGCCGTACAGAAGAGTTTCGACACTGAAACGGGGAAAATGGCGCACCCCAAGTTCAATTACTTCTGGAGCGGCCTGCTGGACACCGGGCTCGCCTTGACCAGCGGTAATTCCTCCACCCTCTCCTACACCTTGAGCACGACGGCGGTCCGCGAGACTCCTCGAGACAAACTGACTCTCTACTCTACCTATATCTATGCCAGCGACAACAGCACGCCCCCAACCCGCACCACGGCCAATGATTTTCGCGGTGGCGTTCGTGGCGATTTGAATGTTAGTCCTCGTCTTTTCGTCTTTGCGTTTGCCGACTATGAAACCAACGAACTACAGCACCTGAATCTTCGCCAGGTTTACGGCGGCGGTTTCGGTTACCACGTGATCAAAAACGACAACACAACCTTCGACGTCTTTGGTGGCGCCAGCTACGACCGTGATTCGTTCGGTCAATACTTCCTGCTGAATCCGCTCACTTTCTTCCCCGGGCAGACGACGAACAGCGCAGAAATTCTCGTGGGAGAAGAACTCCATACCAAGATCGCGAAGCGCACGACCATTGGGGAACGCTTTGTGTTCTACCCGAACATGTCTGACCTTGGCCAGTACCGTTATCAATTTAGCGCTACCTCCGCCACGTTAATTAAAAAGTGGCTGAGCTGGCAAGTCACTTTCACGGATGGATACTTAAGCAATCCGCCATTCGGCCTGAAGAGCAACGATTTACTGCTTTCATCGGGCTTGCGCATTGTCTGGGGTAAGAACAAACTGTAGCAGTTTCCGGACTGAGGCTATGCTCCCTTGGGGAGCCAAGGAGGTTGTGCCATGGGATTTCTGGCATGGATCGTGGTGGGCCTGATAGCTGGTTGGCTAGCTGGGCAAGTAATGAAGGGTGGTGGCTACGGAGTGCTCGTGGACATCATCCTGGGAATATTGGGTGGCTTTCTGGGCGGGTGGATTTTTGGCATGCTGGGAATCTGGCCGGGTGGAGGAATGATCGGATCGATCATCGTAGCTTTTGTTGGCGCGGTGATTCTGGTTTGGATCACGCGCTTGCTGAAAAAAGCCTGAGTTCTTGCCGAATAGGAAATCGCGCCCCGATAAGGGAAAAGTTTCCTTGCCGGAGCGCGATTTGTCTTTAGGGAAAATTTGGATTCAGGGCGTAACGTTTTGTGCGTGCAATCCCTGGTTATGGCTGGCCACGTACCACTCCGCCGTCGGTGTCCTCAAGAATCTCAAGCGTGTTTGAGCGTCCACCAGACTCTTTGCATTACCAAGTTTTTCCTGGGTCAGCGCAAACTCCCGAACGACCAGGGGGGAATGCAAGTCTGCTGAGAAGTGTTCGGCAGCTTTTGTGAAATCGCCGTTTGCGAAGGCGGCATAACCGCGGGCCGATTCATAGATATTCTCGACCAGCATGTCGCGTGAACTTTCCGAAAGGTGAGCCAGACGTTCCAAGGCAGAGCCCGCGGCGTCCTTTTGGTTCGTAGTTGCAGCCAGTCGCACTTGTTCCCGCAGAACATTAGCCAAGGCGGAATTGCGGTCGGAGTCCAACATGCCCGGAACGGATACAACAAATTGAGATTCCAAGGTGGAGAGTACTTGGCGATGACTTTCCGCGTCTGGGGCAAGCAGCGCGCGTGCGTAGTCGATTTCGAACTTTGCTAGCCAATCCTGATCTGCGGCGGCTCTTTCAGACAGGCGGGCGAGTTCCTGGCGTCCGGCCTTTGGGTCGCTATCCCAGAAATTGACCAGGGCTTTCTGAAATTCAATATGTAAACGATCGTGGCCGGTAGTGGCCATCTTTAGGGCCGCTTCATATTCCAGGCGAGCCTGAGTGAAATTTCCCATTAGGGTGTACGTGTCTCCGCGGCCGTATTGGGAAGTAATGTAGGTTGGTGATATGCGCAGGGCTTCTGCGTAATGCGCAAGAGAGCCCGAATCGTCTCCGGCCATGCGCAAAACTTCACCCAGTGAATCCTGTGGGTTCGCTTCGTCGGGCAGCACCGCGGCGTAATGTTTCAGGTAACCCACGGCTTTCTTGGGATCGGGATCCCCGGATTCTACATAGGAATAGCCCATCATATTCAGTGCCGGAGGAAAGTCTGGATCGAGATCGAGAGCCTTCGACCAGATTTGCATGGCGCGCTGGTAGTCACCTTGGAAGAATAGCCACTCGCCGGCAAGATAGAGGACGTGCTTATCCTTGGGACGGTGCGTAAGAAGATCGTTCATCGCCGAAATCGCGGGCAGAACGTTGGCGTCCTGAGTTCCATTCAGAAAGCTGATCAGCAGGCATTCATCGCGCGTGCACTTCGTCGCCAGGGCTTTCGCTTTTGCTAGCACTTCCGGTGCGGGGGCGTTGCGGCGCGCGGCAAATGCCCAAACAGCATAGGCGAGTGCAAATCCCGGATCTGAATTCGTAGCCATTTCCGCGTGCATCACGGCCTGGTCGAAACCAGCGTTTTCGTACTGGTCGAGGGCCATCTCCAGATTCTCTCTTGCATTTTTGGACTTGGTCGAAATGGCAAGGGTGCCATAGAAAAATTGTGTACCCGGAGCGACTTTGACGGCAGCCTTTGCGGAAGTTGTCTTGGCGGGAGCGACAGGGGCCGCCTGTTGCGCTATCGTTCCTGGGGGGACCAAACTCAGGCAGAGGAGTGGAATCCATCGAAGCAAGTTCGGTTTCATGAGCGATCAACTCCAGACTCATTCTTCGGTCAAATAGGTCGTACTTCATCAAGTTAGCTGCTGCCTGCTTCGGAGCGATACTGGACCAATGGCCAGTTGTGCGCATTTGGGAAGTGGCGGACGGTGACCGTCGTGACTGTAGTCGTCATCGTCTGGTTGAGCACATCGCTTTCACGTAGCGCTTGTGCGCGTCGTCCCCATTCTTGAAACTGAAGCTATCCGCCCGAAAGGTTTTTGGGATTATGAAGGATTTTCGCTTTCGTCGATGGATTCAGACGGTCTTCGTGGTGTGTCTGGTGTCCAGTTCCGTAGTTCCACTTTTTTCTGCGATCAGGAATTGGGCGGTCGTTACAGCCGCAGGGAGCAAGCTGCAAGATGTCCCCATGGCCGATCTCTCGAAGCTCTGCAAAGGCGCGCAAAAAGCCTGGCCCGATGGCAAGCCTTTTACTCTTGTGATTCATGATCCGGATTCGCCGGAAATGCGCTCTGCTATTCAGAAACTATTCGGCGTTGAAGTTGTGGAGCTCAAGCCAGTTCTCGCAAAGGTCAATGAGACTCGGAAAGTCATCAGGATCGTGGAAACCGATGAAGAGCTGTTCCGGACGGTTGAGGCCACCCCGGGAGCGGTAGGTTTGGTGGACGTGTATTCTATTAATAGTTCGGTGAGGGTCTTGCGGATTGACGGCAAGCTGCCGTTCGATCCAGGATACGCGTTAAAGGGCAACTAAGCACCGCTTCCGCAATCTTGCTCTTGCCTGCAGACAAGACTCTCAATCCTGTTCGAACTCCTACACCTTCCCCGTCAAGATCCTGTACCGAAGGACAGGTTTTTCCACAGGCCAATAGTACGAACAAAAAGCGCAAATTAGGCCTGCTTCACATGCGATCACATGTCTCTTGTAAACAATAAGATACGATTGGTTCCGTTTCGGCATGGCGGTACTATACGTGGGGTTTGCCCTTCATTTTGATGCCTCTGTACCATAGGTTTGTTTTTGCCCCTCCTGTCTAATGGGACAGGTCAGACGCATCGGTCCTTTGGTCAGGGCCGGGCATCTAAGACATTAGAAAGGCCTGAACCGCCACTCAGGCGGAGTCAGAGAGAGAGGGAGCTAAACAGCAATGAAAGCCAAAGATACCCGTCGCAAATGGATGTGGTTGTTGTTGGGGGTGGTGGCGGCACTGCAGCTTTACTTTGTGCGTGAACTCTTGGCCGCGTTTGCGCTTTTTGCGCTCGGCTTCGCCGGCATCGCCATTTGCCTGGCGTCCCTCTACCTGCTCCAAAAGGGTTGGGAGTCGGGAGTGGCCCGACTTGGCGGCGAGTCAGAACTCCTGGGTTTTGGCGGCACGCCGCGCGATGGCTGTCTCTGAGGAATGGGGACGCCGTCCCATCCGCCGCCCGAATTCTGAACCTGCGCACTGATGAATTCAGTTTGCTAGTTGCCTGAGCACACGGATTCAAGACTTACGCTTCAGTGAGTCTTGAGCCCGGAATCTAAAGTAGGGCCAGCCGTCCTGAGAGAGCGGCTGGCCCTTTTTCTTTCCTTTCCATTCATTACTTGTTACGCTGTGCGGCTCCACGGAGGAATACATGAAAGAATCCGACCCTATCGGGTGTTGGTTTGCTCGGAATTCTACTTTTGGCGTTTTCCGGGGCGGCAGCGAATGCGCAACAAACCGCCGCACCCACTCTGAAGCGTGTCGCCATCCGCGCCGGCCGATTGATTGACGGAAAGAGCGACACGCCCATTCTGCATACAATGATTCTGATTGAGGGCGACAAGATTGCAAGCGTTACTCCCGGTGATAATGCGCCTCCGGGCGTGGATGTGATTGATCTGTCCAAAACCACGGTGCTGCCAGGGTTCGTGGATGCGCACACTCATGTATTGCTGCAGGGCGACATAACGGCAGCGGACTATGACGATCAGCTGTTGAAGCAGTCCATCTCGTATCGCGCGATTCTGGGTGCGCGCAATGCGCAGATTGCACTTTCGAACGGATTTACAGTGCTTCGAGATTTGGAGACCGAAGGGGCAATGTACGCCGACGTGGATGTGAAAACCGCGATCAACAAAGGGGAAATCCCCGGCCCGCACATGCAGGTCTCCACGCGAGCGATGACGCCGACGGGGATGTATCCATTGCTGGGCTATTCCTGGGAGCTGAAGGTGCCAAAGGGAGTTCAGTATGTCGATGGAGTAGAGGAAGCGCGAAAGGCCGTGCGCGAGCAGGTGATGTATGGTGCAGACTGGATCAAGTACTACTCCGACCACGGTTATTTTTACGGGCCCGATGGTGTGCTGCATAGTCACGTAAACTTCACCGACGAGGAGGCCAAAGCTATCGTGGACGAAACGCACCGGCTAGGTCACAAAGTTGCCGCGCACGCGATTGGCAGCGATGGGATTGCTGCCGCACTAAAGGCCGGCGTCGATTCCATTGAACACGGTGACGGACTCACCGAGGCGGAAATGGACGAAATGGTCCGCCGAGGGATCTATTGGATTCCCACGATCATGGTGGGAGCTTATGTGGCACCCGGCCGCGGGGGGAATTGGCCGAAGATGGTGGAGACGGAGAAAGCTGCGTTCCAATTGGCATCGAAGAAAGGAGTGAAAATTGTTCTTGGCACGGATGCGGGCGGGTTTGACTGGAAAGGGCCGAACGAAGCCAAGGAATTTGAGTACTACGTTTCCTATGGCATGACGCCGATGCAAGCGATTCACACTGCCACGACGACCGCTGCGGAATTGCTGGGGTGGAGCGACAAGATGGGCACCGTCGAAGCAGGAAAGTGGGCGGACCTGGTGGCTGTTCCAGGCGATCCGCTAAAAGACATCACCGAATTGCAGCGCGTCAAATTCGTGATGAAGTCTGGCACGGTTTTCAAGAACGAGCTGCACTGAGTCGTGCATCAGATTGTGCCTTACATATTCCTGAACACCACTCGAGTCTCCAATAGCGAGCCAGGGCAGCGCGATCTTTCTAGAAAAAGGCGGCGCCACCATCGACGTTGATCGACTGGCCCACCATGGCGCTGGACATGTCGGAACAGAGGAAGAGAGCGGCTTGCGCGATCTCCATGGCCGTCTGGCCTCGACCCTGTAAAAGTGAACTGAGAAATCCCTTAAGTTGCTCCTCGGGGCTAACTCCCAGCTTTTCGGCTAGAGTTTTACCAAGCTCCTTCGACATCACAGTTTCGGTCACTGGGCCGGGGCAAATCGCATTTACCCGCACGCCTTTGCGCGACGCTTCCGCAGCCATCACTCGCGTCAGGCCGAGCATCCCTGCCTTAGCCGCCGCATAGGCCGAGCCCCAACCAAATGCCGATTTCGCCGACAAACTGGAAATATTGAGGATGACGCCAGACTTCCGCGCGTACATTTCCGGCAGAACAAGCTTGCTGAGCAAGAAAGCCGCGCGCAGGTGCACGGCGATCACCTTGTCGAATTCCTCGAGCGGATAATCCTCAACAGGAACTACGGGGCCGTAGTGCCCGGCATTGTTCACCAGAATGTCGCAGCGCGAAAATTTCTCACGCGCGGTGGTGACGACATGCTGGCAATCTGCTTCGCGAGTCAGATCGGCTGTTAGATAAGTGGCCATTCCTCCAGCGGAGACGATTTCCTTCGTTGTGGCGGAGAGTTCTGCTTCCGTTCGCGCGGTAAGAAAGACGCGAGCGCCTTCCTGAGCGAACAATGTTGCAATCGCCCGGCCAATGCCGCGGCCCGAACCGGTAATCAATGCCACTTTGTTTTGTAGGAGCATGCCTCGAACATATCAGCCTTACGAGACGGTTGCCAAACCCGGCAAAAACAATTCACTCCGGGAGTTGCGGCGAACCGCTTCTCCCGGAGTGTTCCTCGGAGTGCTGGGCGTGTTACAAACTCGACGCGCCACGTGGGAGGTAACTCGATCGCTTCGTACCTGCGGCCTGCCCTTGGCTTTTCGCTTTCGCGATTTCGTACAAAAGAATGCAGGCCGCGCATACAAGCAGTGTAGCCAAGCTCAAATCATTCACCGGGGACCAAACCGCAGCATTCTCGACCTGAGAAGGAGACGCTATGGTGGTAGCCGCTGAACGAGCATCGCTGGGGGTCATGACCGCGGCAGAAGTGGTTGCCACGAATGCACTCGACGCTGGCTGCCCCATGGGTTCGACGTAGGGGCCGTCGTCGAACGGAGTCGGGTCCACTTCCTGCTGTGCGTAAGCGGAGCCGGCAAACACCATGGCAAGACCCAATCCCGCCAGGGCCATCATCTGCATCCGAAGTATGTTTTTGAATTTCATAAACCACCTCTCCCGTGTTTTCTTTCTCGCTGGGTGATGTGGTCCAGAAAGGCACCTCGAATGCCAAACCAAGCTTCACTGACCGCACAGTCCCAAGTGCCGCGCAATTCGCTGATTTCAGGAAAGTTGACGACCGAAGCCGAATCGTGAGCCATGGCCTTACCGGGAAAAAGGGACAACCGTTTCTATCCATTCGGCTACGAAGCCGTGGTTTCGATCGACGCAATGACCATGTCGGGAGGGAAGCCAGATTTCGCTTTTGGCACTGATCAGGCTAACCTCCAGAAATAAAGCAGGTTAACGAGCCCGAGGGCGCCTCTGCCGGCAATATTCAAAGGTCGGATGATACGTTCCACTCGTATAGTCGCACTATCTGTTTGGATAGTTGTGGTGGCACTGGCTGCCACTTGACGCTAGAATCTTGCCTCCGGCGACGCGAGCTTATATTTGTCCCAAGAATTAGGAACGAAAGGTCCCCCTGTGCAGGCCAAGCTTTTGGCCTTAAGTGGCCCGCTGCGAAAGACCGAATTCTCCCTGGAGGCAGACGTCTCGATTGGCAGCGCTTCCTCTAATGTAATTTGTCTGCGAGGTGCAGCGGTCTCTGAGCACCACTGCCGCATCAAGGTTGAGAACGGGTGGTTTGTTCTTTCGGACCTGGAAAGCATGGCGGGCACGTTTGTCAACGGCATGCCTGTAAAACAGCGCGAACTGGATTCCGGCGATCAGATTGCTGTCGGGGATTCGGTATTTCTGTTTCAGACGGATGTTTCACGGGCAATTTCCAATCCGCTGCAACTCGACGAGGGCTCCGCCGAAAAAACGTCGGTGCAACAAATTCACCGGGATGAACTGGTGTATCTGCATCCGGAATCACTGGCGGCCTTGCCGCACTCAGAGCGGCTGTCGCGCAACTTGAGCGCGCTGCTGCGAATCAGCACGACGATCGGTTCCGTTCGCGATGTAGAATCCTTGCAATGGGCGCTGCTTGGGATGATTTTCGATGTAATTCCGGCGGAACGCGGCGCGGTGGTTCTCATCAAAGATTCCTCCCTGGAGATCCTGTCGCACGTCGCCTGGGATCGCGCGGCCGGACCAGATCAGCCTGTCCACGTCAGCCAGGCGATGATCCGGAAAGTGATCGAAGAGCGGGTATTTTTGCTGGACACTTCCCCGGAGCACGAAACGGTTTCTGAGGCGAAGGCGAGTGAACCAAGTAGCGCGGCCTCTATTCTGTGCGTTCCGTTGGTGGCGGCCAATTCGCCGATTGGGATCATCTATCTGGATTCCACAAATCCGGCCGCGCCATTCAGCGAAGATGATCTGCAGCTTATCTCCGCGATTGCCGGAGTGGCTGCCATTGCCATAGAAAACGCGCGGCAATTTCAGTCGCTGGGCATCGAGAACCAGCAACTTCGCGCGCAAGCCAGCCTGGAGCACGATATGGTGGGATGCAGCGCCCGGATGCGAAGTGTCTACCAGTTCATCGAACGTGTGGCGCCCAGCGATTCCACTGTGTTGATCTGCGGGGAAAGCGGCACGGGAAAAGAGCTCGCGGCGCGAGCGATTCACAAGAACAGTAATCGTAGGAGCCAGCCATTCGTGGCATTGAACTGCGCTGCCTTGACGGAAACGCTTCTGGAAAGCGAGTTGTTTGGCCATGAAAAGGGCGCGTTCACGAGTGCCATAGCACAGAAGAAAGGCATGATCGAGGTGGCCGAAGGCGGCAGTTTGTTCCTGGACGAGATCGGAGAGCTTTCGCCCATCTTGCAGGCGAAACTTCTTCGCGTGCTGCAGGAACGGGAGTTCACGCGCGTTGGCGGAACGCGGTCGATCAAGATCAATGTCCGTTTTCTGGCCGCGACGAATAAGGACTTGCAGAAAGAAGTAAAAGAAGGAAAATTCCGTGCGGATTTGTTTCACAGACTTAACGTGATTTCGCTGCTGCTTCCGCCCCTGAGGGAGCACGCGGAAGATATACCGGTGCTGGCCGAATGTTTTGCCGCGCGTTATGCGAAACGATGCAATCGTGTGGTGAAGGGAATCTCTCCAGCGGCTCGTTCGTGCCTCCAGGATTACGCCTGGCCGGGAAATGTACGAGAGCTTGAAAACGCGATGGAACGCGCCGTGGTGATCGGGTCTTCAGACATGATCCTGCCGGAGGATTTACCCGAACCTTTGCTGGAGACATCGTCAACTGGCAACAGCGAGGCAGCGGGGAAATATCACGACGCGATTCGAAACCTGAAAAAGCAGTTGATCCTGGGCGCGCTGGAGCAAGCCGAAGGGAGTTTTACGCAGGCGGCGAAAATTCTGGGGGTTCATGCCAATTATCTTCACCGGCTCATTAACAACCTGGACCTGCGTATCGCGTTAAAGAAGAAGAATCAGGCTTAGGCGCACATAATTTGTCCCGACTGTCTTTTGAAGTAGCGAGCACCGCGAGAGTGAATCATCCGAGTCCGAACCTTTGTAGGAAGATCCAAGGGTGCGGCACCAAAAACGACGCTACTCACTATTCTGCCTGCCACCCACGGGTAGCGACTCGCCTTTCCGGTTTGTGCCAACTACCCGGAGGCCACCGAACTCGTTTCGGCGTATGGGGCTTGCACCACTTGGCTATTTCGGCTTTAGGGACTTCAGCAAATTGTTGACGGCTTCCTGAGCCTGGTAGGGGGAGATGGTGGTTTTGTTGCTCATAGATTTGTGGCTGATGGCGCGGTAAGCCAGTTTTTTGGGATTGCGAAGCGCCAGGTCGATCACGAAGGTTCCTTCGCTAATGGGTACATTCTGGAACTCCAATTCCGGCGGGCCCCAGCCCCACCCCCATCCCCAGCCGGGATAGACGGTTTGCACGGTGGCGTTGCGCGTCTTGACCGCAACGTGGTAGTCGACGAGAAAATTCGCAGTGGCTGGATCGTTTACCTGCACCAGGCCTTTGGACTTCAAGGCGTGTTCAATGGTCTCTTTGAGTTGATTACGATTCGCTTCGGTATTCCAGTCGCGATTACTTTCTAGATGTTGCGGTGGTGGTGGCGCAGGAGCGGGATTGGCGATCACGTCACGCGAAACGACGGGTCTGCCAGTTTCACCCTGTTTCTGCCCCGGTGTTCCCACGGGGCGCCAGGCCCAGGTCATGCCCTTGGCAATAGGAATGTCCGGATCGTGAATCACCTCGACATTGTCATCGCAGCCGCCAAGAACCATTCCGCCCAGTAAAATGCCGGCGAATAAAACTCCCATTGAAAAGCGTTTGGCCGAGTCCACGTAACGTACCTCCACACGGTAAGGAACCCGGGTGCGGGGAAAAAGTTGGCCTATTTTGGGAGAATTACTTTGTTGTGGGGACGGCCCAGTCTGCAGGGGGAAAGACAACAGGCCAGAAATTCGAGGCGGGGCGGTCAAATTCGAACGCGACATTGTAAAGGTCGACCCCGGAATCTTCGATGCGGACAACTCGGCAGGACACTTCCGCGCCGCTGCGGGGATTTGTGAGCAAAAACGATTGGCCAACGTGAATGTGCGACTTCATTTGCAGCAGGCCGCCGTGGGCATTGACCACTTGGGTGAAAGCTTGCACCTGGATTTGGCGCCGCTCCTCGTCTTCGGCCAGGACGACGACCGACATACGAAGCATGACACGTTCGCAACTATTGGCCAACGTGAATGTGCGACTTCATTTGCAGCAGGCCGCCGTGGGCATTGACCACTGGTGAAGCTTGCACCTGGATTTGGCGCCGCTCCTCGTCTTCGGCCAGGACGACGACCGACATACGAAGCATGACACGTTCGCTGCGCCGCCGATTTTGTGGTTCGGGCATAGCGGGGACCTTTACGCTGAGATGAGGGCATTTTAACTGCAATAGGGGGGCCTGGGAACTGTCCCAAATGCCAGTATGGGGCATTATTCTGCCAGAAACAGAGGGGCATGCACAGGAATGGTGGCTTTGGTATGATAGAATTTTGCAAAATTCAGCAGCTTAGGATAATGATGGCAACTCAAACTGAGGCAAAAACCTTATTGCGCGTCCGGCCACGCGGCTTCTGTGCGGGCGTTGTGCGCGCGGTCGATATCGTGGAATTGGCGCTGGAAGCCTATGGCGCACCGGTGTATGTTCATCACGAGATCGTACATAACACGTATGTGGTGGAACAATTGCGCAGGCGTGGGGCGATTTTCGTGGAAACCATTGACGAAGTTCCGCACGGCGCGGTGCTCGTGTTCAGCGCCCACGGAGTTCCCCCGACGGTACGGGGAGAAGCAAAGGAGCGGCAACTGCGGGTGATCGATGCCACTTGCCCGCTGGTGACGAAAGTTCACCTGGAAGCGCTGAAATTTGCGCGGGAAAAGCGCACCATTATTCTGATCGGGCACAAGGACCACCAGGAAATCGTGGGCACATCCGGCGAAGCGCCGGACCGCACCATAGTCGTGGATTCGGTGGAGGCAGTCGACGCGCTGCAGGTCGAAGATCCCGACAAGCTGGCTTTCCTGACGCAAACGACCCTCAGCCTTTACGATACGCAGGAGATTGTGTCTCGTCTGCGGCAGAAGTTTCCGAAGATTATCGGGCCGGCCAGCGACGATATCTGTTATGCCACGCAAAACCGCCAGGAAGCGGTGGAGCAGGTTGCCAAGGACGTCGATCTGATTCTGGTGGTGGGCTCGCAGAACAGTTCGAATTCAAATCGCCTTGTGGAGCTCGCGCAGCGCTTGAATCTTCAAGGCCCAGCTGATCGATTCCGCAGAAGACATCGATGCCAAGTGGCTGGAAGGTGTCAGTCGGGTTGGATTGACAGCCGGAGCCTCCGCGCCGGAAGTGCTTGTCGAGCAGGTGAGCGAGCGTCTTGCGCAATACGGTTTTACGGACCAGCGTGATCTGGATTTGATTCGCGAAGATGTGCGATTCACTCTGCCGCCGGAATTGGCGACCATCGCGCCTGCGCCGCGCCGCTGATCGCTCGGTCAAAGTTTTTGCTCGTGGATATTTGCGAGCATGCACAAACAGGCTTTTGCCGGGCAGGGATAAACCGGCGTCACTCGCCGGACCTGGCACTTACTTGTTAGTCGGAAAAGGAGCGAACTTTGGCGGTCAAAATCGTCCGTCAGCCGAATAAGATTGCCCTCATTGGCGCGCCTCCAGCGCCGCCGCTTTTACGCCAGGGAGTGAAAAAGCACCAGCCGCCTTGCGTGCAGCGGGCCTGATCGAACAGCTGCAATCCATTGGATATGAAGTTACCGACTTGGGCGATTGCGCACCGCGACTATTTGCCGACGATGATGAGCACAAGCGCGCACGCAATCTTCCAGCCATTGTGGCATCGTCTGAACGATCTGAAACCTCGAGCCGAATTGGCGGTCAAGTCCGGCGCACTGGTTCTTGTTCTCGGGGGAGACTGCACGCAAATCATCGGATTGCTGACCGGTGCTCGCCGCTATTACCGCCACATCAGTCTCCTTTGGTTCGATGGCGACGCGGATCTGAATACGCCCGCAAGCACGCCTTCAGGACGGCTCGATGGCATGGCGCTGGCCACATCATCGGACAAGGGTTCTCCGGAATTGGTCCGTTTCTGGGGCGAGCCACAGATCGTTCGCGAGCCGGATACTGTGTCATCTTTGGCTTGGAGCGGATGGATCCCCGGAACAGGATTTCTGGCGCGTTCTCCGGTGCGGCATGTGCTGGCAGCCGATATTCAAGGCGGAGGCGGGAGAAAGCGGCGATAATGCGCTCGCGCAATTGCATGGAGATACGCGGGAGTTCATGCTGCATCTGGATCTGGACGTGATTGCCCAGGAGGAATTTCCTGCCACGAACGTGCCAGGCAGCGGCGGAATGTCGTTCGCTGAAACGCAAGCGGCGTTGATCGAATTTGGTAAGCACAAAAATCTGCTCGGGCTTGACGTGGCCCAATACAATCCGGATAAGGATCCGGACGGAAGTGGCGCGAAGAAACTGATTGGATTGCTGGCGGACGTGCTTTCCGCTCGGCTCACGGCGCTGACTACCCCAGCCGCGCCTGCGATAGAAGAGACGCCTTCGACGAGCGGGTGAGAATTCACACCAGATAAATGCGGTAGCGAGTAAGTTGGGGGAATGAGTATTCATTGCCATAGGTGTGTTGTGTGCAGGAGACTCTTATTCCCGTGCTGCTTGAGGATTAGTGGCAATTCACCTGAGATGACTTTTCGGCGGAAGGACCGCTGCATCCCTTTTCGACCCGTGTTGCATCGTAGGACCCAGTGAAAGGCATTACCCGGGGAGAGAGACCGGGGAATGTATGCGTCGAGATTACAGCGATTTTGGTAGCACCGGAGAGAACAATCCGGCGTCCAACAAGAAGGGCGTGCTCTGAAACCAGAATAGGAGCAAAGGTGAGGCGAGGCGCGCTGACCGAACCCTCGTCGCCGAAACCTGCCAGGAGCATGCCATTCGGAGATTATTGACGATGATCCAGGAGAGAAGCGTGGAAGGGAAGTTTCGGGACAGACTGAAAACCTCTAAGTTCTACTGCTGGATTCCCTGAAGGCGCGATGCGCAGAAAATTTTTCGAGAAGAGCGGAAGCCCGTTCGGTTCGGCCCAAAGCAATATTTTTTGGCATGGAGGAAGACCCGGAATGCTTTTTGCGAGCGATACAGGGTGGAGCTCGCGGGTATCTGCTAAAGGATGCTTCTTCGGATGAAATTGTTTTTGCGGTTTGCCGGGTGGCGGGAGGAGATGTTATTTGTCCGCCGAAATTGTGCAGCTGGCTGTTTGAGTATGTCGCTAGCGAAAAAAAGGCCATGCCGAAAGCCTCGGAAAAGGCGAGCGGAGCAAAAGTGGGACTCACCTAGCGCCAGCGGCAATTGATGGAGCTGGTGGGGCAGGGCATGACGAATAAAGAGATCGCAAACAAATTGCATCTATCGGAATTCACGGTAAAGAACCACATCGCCCGGGTGATGAGACAGCTGAATGCCGACAGCCGTCACGAAGCTGCGGTGATCTTTCATGCAGAGGATTCCGTGGAAGCGCTCAATTAGGGGAGACCTGGGAGAGTTGGTTGGTTCCAGCGAGTCCATGCAAAGAATTTTGAGGAGTAAGGAAGGAAAAAGCCACATCTTTGGCTGGGCCAAAGGTGTGGCTTTTTCCGTGAATCGAAAGATGTATCTGTCTATAGCTTAGCGGCGACGCTTCAGCAGAAGCGGTACGACGCCAATGCCAAGAAGAAGAAGGGTTGCCGGCTCAGGGCCGATGATCGGTTTGCCACCGATGGTGACGCCGTCGATGGCCATGCCGGAATCAAACAGGGTGTCATTCCAATTGGTGACGCCAAAAAGCAGGAAATAGCTGCCGGCAGTAGAAACGGTGAAGCTGGAATCAACCCACCCGGTGGTGCCGCAACCTTGGCCCATGCCGTTAAAGCAGGCGCCGGAAGATCCACCCAGCGGTGACCATGTCGTTTTGCCATCCTGGATGGTGACGGAAGAAGGGTTCAGAGTCGCTGCGGGCGGTGGCATATCGAATCCTGGGACGCTGTTGCCACCAGGAGTGGTGCGCGCTGTGAAGAGCAGTGCGGTGGAATTATCGGATGTATTTACGAGTTCTGCCCAAGCGTAGTCAGCGAAGCCTGAGCCGTCAGAAGTAGTGTAGTCAAAAAAGAAATTCAGCAAGTTTCCCGCCGCCGCCGAAAAAGTGTTTGTTTGAAGAGTGGAACCGTTGGTGGGGTGTCCTGATCCGCCCACTCCGGCCAGTGCCCCTACACCAGCGATGCCACCATTGGTGGAAATCCACTGGTAAGCAGAAGTGCCAAGTGGAGAAAGTGGTACGACACCATCGGCGCCGCTGGAGCCGCAACTACCGGTGCAAGTCCAGCCTGCGGGAATAGAGGACGCTGCAGCGGCCCCCGATAGGCACAGGGTCAAGGTTAGTACCAAATTCACCGCCAAAGGATAGGGTGCGAGTCTTGAAGCAAAAAACCGGTTCATGAGCCATCCCTTTCAACCGTGAAGGAAACACGGTCTTCCAGAAATCGTGCAATCAACTAGCCAATTGAGGAAAACAAGGCGTAAGAAATAAGGGGCATTTACTTGGGTTAACTCCATATTTATTAGCTGATTACGGCGCATAGGCTGGAGGGGGTAGAAGAAGAGGCGAATAAGAGTTGAGCAAAGGTTTTCTGACACAGGCGGCGACACGGGCGTAGAAGTGAAAATTATGCTTGTAATAGAACTCCTATACTTAGAGGAGTGTGTGAATCGGGAAGCAGAACAATAATCCACTCGTGAGAGATATCTAAGGCAGCAGAGTGCTAATCTTTCAGTAATCTTACTTTGGGGAAGAGGGGCGGTGCTCTCGAATGCTAGCCTCGGCTTCCTTTGCAAGACTCTGCACCGCTAGACGTGTTTCGTGCACCATGAGTCCGCATCCAAGGCACAGGGAGAGAACCGCGGAAGCGCCGGTGACGACAGCCAAACTTGCGGCGAGTTCGAACATTAGTTTTTGGCCGTAGTAAGAGGCGACAGAGCCACCAACCGACACAAGAGCAGACGCCGCGAAAAGTCCAATGGCTGCATAATAGCAACGCATAGATTTCAATAACAATTGTGAGCGGACCTGGAGAGTCTTCAGTTGTTTCATCCAATCATCTCGCTCGGGAGAGCCAAGTAAAGAGGACGCAATGTCATTGGCGACGACACGGGTACGGTCGACAACGCGGCCAAGTCGGTTGGTCGTGCCCAGAGCGAGAACCGAGCACGCATTGGTAAGGATCGCCGGCGCAACGATGGCGGTGAGCACGGCGAACGGATTGCCGGCGAGGGCCTGATATTGCATTGCCGGGGAGACCTCCAGGGGATGCCAAGGATAACCCCATTTAAGGCTAGTGCAAAATTCTGCGGTCCGGTCTTGCCGAGACTGCTCCATGAAGTGAGAGCGTCGATCCACTGGTAGTAGAAGCCGCCGACTTGCGGGAGATTCTGTGTTCGCGGAAACCGATGTATTCAATTCGATAAATCAATGGCTTGAAACATCCGGAAGAAGGCAGCAGAAGCCCTAGAATAGTCAGATGGGTGCCATGAACTGGGTGTAGCTAGTGACGGCGCCCAAGCGGAGTGTGATGAAACATCGATTGCAGGTAATGAAATTTGGCGGGACGTCCGTGGGAGACGCGGCATGCATCGCGAGAACGGCGCAGATCATTGCGAAGGGTGCGCGGGAAAAAGCGTGCGTGACTGTGGTCTCCGCGATGAGCGGCGTAACAAACCGATTGATCGAAGCGGCGAACAAGGCGCAGAGCGGTAACACAGAAGAGGCCATCGCCGTGATTGACGCGCTGCGCTTGCAACACGAGACAGCCCTGGTTAGCCTCACTCAAAAGGAACCTGAACGAGCGGAGGTCCGGAAAAAATTGGAGGGAGTGCTGGCAGAAGGACGGCGCTGGTGCGAAGGTACGGCATTGCTGCGAGAGTTGACGCCACGCACGTTGGATGCGATTTCGAGTCTGGGGGAGCGACTGTCAGCGCCGCTGGTAGCGACGGCTGTGAGGGGACTGGGATTAGCAAGCGAGGCGATCGAGGCGACGGAACTGATTGTGACGGATGCGTACCATGGTGGCGCAGAACCTCAGATGGATTTGACGCACGAAAAAGCGCAGGCAAGAATCTTGCCGCTGCTGCAGCAGGGAATTGTGCCCATCGTGACGGGATTCATTGGCGCGACTACGGGAGGTCAACTGACGACGCTGGGCCGCGGAGGCTCGGATTATTCGGCGACGATCCTGGGTGCGGCGATCGGCGCGGACGAGGTGATCATCTGGACGGATGTAGATGGAGTATTGACAGCAGATCCCCGGCTGGTGAGTGAGGCACGGACCATCCCAGTGATTTCTTATCGTGAAGCGGCGGAGCTAGCCTATTTTGGGGCGAAGGTCCTGCATCCAAAAACGCTGAAGCCGGTGGTGCAAGCGGCGATCCCAGTGTGGATCCGAAACAGTTTTCAGCCAGAACGATTGGGTACGAAAATCACGCCAGAGGGGAGGAGCATCGGCGGCGGAGTGAAAGCGCTGACGGCGATACGAGATGTGACGTTGATCAGCGTTGGCGGGCCGGGGATTGTGGGCGTGCCGGATGTGGTAGGACGGACATTTTCGACGACTGCGGAAGTGCGCGCAAACGTGCTACTGATTTCACAATCGTCGTCGCAAAACGATATCTGCTTTATTGTCAGTGCTGCCGACGCGCAAACGACGGTGGAAGCAATTAAAAGAGAATTTGCAAAGGACCTGGCGCACCAGACGGTGGAGCACATCACCGTGGACCCGAATATCGCGATCGTAGCAGTGGTGGGCGAGAACATGCGCGGGACGCCAGGTGTGGCGGGCCGCACGTTTAATTCCATGGGGCGCGGGGGCGTAAACATAATAGCGATTGCGCAGGGATCTTCAGAGAGCAACATCTCGTTTGTGATCGAAGAAAAGGATGTGAAGACAGCACTGCTGGCACTGCACAGCGAGTTTGGACTTGAAAAATCAAACGGAGAGTGAGTGACGTTACGGGTTGGTGCGTGTAAGGCGCAAGGCCATTCCTTGTTCGAAGAACGGCCCGTCTGAATGTTTAATAATCCGGATTCCAGCGCTCGAGAGCGAACTTTGCTCCGCCACCAGGGCACGCCTGTGTTCCGCGCGAGCGAGTGAGGACTCTCATATTTCAAGCGTTCCTGGCAAAGAGAGAATTGCTCTGCTGTGAGTTTGCCATCATCCACACGCCAAACTACTTTCGCGGCTGATTTCCTTGACCTTCCCAATCGTGTCTCATACCTGCTGTGCGGAAGTGTCCTCCCAAAGCCCAAGGACTCTGCTAACATTCCGACCGTCTTATGCAAAAGATTCATGCCGTCATCTTGGCTGTTCTGGCGACTTTCGCATTAATCGCATCCCCGATTCGATTGTCCCCATGCGCCGCACGCCTGGAATGCGGGACTGCTCCCGCTCAAAGTGCTCCACCCACTGCGGCCGCGCAGAGCAATAGCAAAAGCGAGAGCTTGACTACTATCCCAATTCCCGTGATTCATTTCCGCGACGTTGCAGCCCAAGCAGGCCTTCAAACTGTACCGCACTCGCTCTCCGACCGGCGCTATGTCCTCGACACCATGGCTGGGGGTGGGATCGCCCTCTTCGACTGCGACAATGATGGAAAGCTAGACATTGCCGTCGTGAACGATTCTACAATCGACCAGTACCTGAATGGTGGGAGCATGATGGTTACCCTCTATCACCAGGACCCGAACTCCCCCATCCCGCATTTCACGGATGTCACAAAATCCGCCGGCTTGACGAGCAAAGGATGGGGGATGGGAATTGCCGTCGGGGACTTCGACAACGACGGACTCCCCGATCTATACGTGACCGGGTACGGCCACAACGTGCTCTATCACAATCTGGGTGGCTGCAAATTCGAGGATGTGACAAAGAAAGCTGGCCTCGAGGTTGGCGGCTTTTGTACCGGCGCTGCCTGGGCTGACTATGATCGGGATGGATTCCTCGATCTGTTCGTCGCTCGTTACGTTCATACAGACATTCAGCATCTCCCGAACCCCGCGCAATCCCGCGGCTACAAAGGCGTTCTCCTCGAGGTTCCGGACACTATGGAAGGTGAAACAGATTTCTTGTTTCATAATCGGGGTGACGGCACCTTTCTAGACGTTTCGGAGAAGGCCGGTGTCAACGATCCCCACAAGCTTCACGGCATGGGTGTTGTCTGGGGAGACTACGACGGCGATGGCTGGCCGGACCTGTTCGTGACCAATGATTCAGGCCGAAACTTCCTCTACAACAACAATCACGACGGTACCTTCGAAGAAGTAGGAATGTCCTCCGGCACAGGCGTCGGAGCCTTTGGGCAAAATTATGGAAATATGGCGGCAGACTTCGGTGATTTTGATCGCGACGGCAAGCTCGACCTTATCGTCACCCGCTTCGGGAATCAACCCGTTGGCCTGCTTTGGAATCGTGGCGAGGAGTTCCTCGATATCGCCGAGCGCGCCAACATTGCGGTTCCGACTACCGCCCCAATCAAGTGGGGGGTCGGCTTCGGTGATTTCGACAATGATGGATGGCCAGACATTCTCATCGCCAACGGCAATTTCTCATCTTCCATGGACGCGCTTTCGGGTGAAGCCCGTTATGCCGAGCCGTTGCAATTTTTTCGCAATTTGGGAAATCGAACGTTTGAAGAAATCTCGGACAGCACAGGTCTAAACGACCTCCCCCTGCAATCACGCAGGGGCACCGCATTCGGCGATATCAATAACGATGGCAAACTGGACATGGTCGTTTTTAACGCTAACGGGCCACCATCGCTGTTCATCAACGAAACGCAGAATTCGAATCATCGTGCGCTGTTCCGCCTCGTCGGGACTAAGAGTAACCGCGCCGCCGTCGGAGCCCGTGTCATTGTTACCACCTCGAAGATGACTCAGATTGACGAGGTGCGGGGAGGCGGCAGTTACAACTCCACAAATGATACCCGCCTGCATTTCGGCCTCGGAACCGATCCTACCATGAAGAAAGTTCAGATCCGATGGCCCAGCGGGTTGAATCAGCAGTTTGTTGGCCTGCCCGCCGACACCATCTACGAAATCACAGAGGGGCAACCGGCTAAAAAGGTAGGCGCCATAACCATCCCATAGCGCAGTTGTCCTCACGGGCTTTCTTGATTGTCACTGATAAAACCTAAAATTAGAGGCCGAACATGGAATTGACGCCGGCGCGCGGTACCTCGGCAGTTGGCGCTCTGCGTTCTAGCGGAGGAAGAGATTCCTCCTGAGCGGCTGGCTCCGGAGTCGCAGGCTGTTGCGCGGCAGCCTGGTTCATGGCGGGCGTCACACCCGCACTCGCCACTGCACTCGCAGTTGCTACGTTCGGTGTCGCAGCACCGGGTCGGGTAACAAGATGCTGCAGATAGGCGAGATCGCGAGGCTCTTCCGTGCCGGGCTGAACGGCGGGAAAGGACAGATTCAGTTGGTGCTCCATGGCGCTGGCAATGCGGTGCAACTGCCAGATGAGTTTTTCGAGTTCCTTAGAACGGCCAAGGTTTATGCTGCGGTCCCAGAGAAAGCGGATCGCCATCACCGCAAGAATAGGCAGGCCGATGGCCAGCGTGCCAAGAACGATGGTAACGAGCAGATGGTCGAGGGAAGTGAAGGATTGGGTCATTGTGCCTCTCCCAATACAGGATGCTAACGGCAGGATATCAGTAGCGCGGCAGCGGTTACAAACGAATCGATCTCCAGGCAAAGCGTGAAACGCGACTAACCCCTCCGAATTCAGATTCAGAAGCGAGTCTTTTAGTGGCTGTGTTTATAGAGTTTCTCGCCCACGGGAATCTCGATTTGCAGGCGGTTACCCGGCAATGGGAGAGGGCAGGTTGTGAACGGGTTGTAGGCGCAAGGAGGATTGTAGGCTTCGTTGAAATCGAGTTCGACGGCGCCGTCTTTGGGGACATCGGTGTCGAGAAAACGCGAGGCGGGATACGTGAGTTTGCCGCTGGTGAGATCACGGAAGACGATGAAGAGCCCGGGTGCGGAGTCGTTTTCCTCCGCTTCGAGACGAATCTCTCTCCCCTTTAAGGAAAAGGTGACATAGCCGATGATCTTCAGTTTGATGGCGTCGCCCAGGACGTTTTGGGAGTCGAGTTCCTTTGGTGCGGGGTAAGCGACGTAGTTGGCCTTAACGTGATACGCCGGGTCGATGGGAAACCAATTCAAGCCCGTGAAATTTTTGCGGAGTTGCGAGTTTTTGTCCTTAAGGCGGATGGCGAAGCGACCGCCGCTCGTGTGGACATAAAGAGTGAGGTCACCGAGGACAAGTCGATCTTCGCGGGAGTCGGGGCGGAGATCGGCGGATTGGACCGGCTTGCCGTTCATCGTAGCTTGCACGCCTTGATTAAGCCGCACCGAGGTCTTGCCGTCGTGAAAGGCAAATACGCCGGCAAATGCGGGAGCGGGGGCCGGCAGGACAATGTGGTTCTTGGGGTCAGAGCCAAAACTGTTTTCTCCGTCGCGCAGCCAGAAAAGGCCGGAGACCGTGAGCCATCCGGTATCGGAAGTGAGCTTAGCTTCATAATCGTGGCGCCAGTTTTCGACGGACTGCTGGTAATTCGAAGCATTAGCCGCGGTGGTGCAGAGGCAAAGAAGCGTGGCGAAAGAAAAGATGGCGGTGGGCCTGGTCAAAATGGAACTATTCATGGATTGTTCCCTCGGGTATAACATGGAAGAATTTTCTACTGAACAGCGAATCACGAGCACGCAACAGTATCACGGGTGAGTAGCCATACGTTTGCGATGATAACGGGCAAGACCAAGCCAGGACAAATTGAGAGCACCGACAAACCCATATTGAGAGATTTCCTCCGGGGATAAGCTACTGCTCGCTTCGCGGGTGACCTCGCGGACAAAAGCTTCCATGGCTTGCGGGTCATCGTGGCCAGCGGCGAGGATTTGCGTGGTGAACTCGCTCCAGAAATGGAGCCGTTCGCGATAGTGCGCAATGTGGTGTGAGGGCTGATCGGAGAAACCGAAGTGCGTGAGGAAGAGGCGCCGAGGGTGCAATCGATCGATGGCATCGAGGGAGGCTTCCCACAGTTCCAGTTGAATGTCGGGCGGAGGAGTGGCAGGAAGAATAAAGGGATGTCCTTCAATGCAAATGCCAGTGGTATCACCGACAAACGCAACGCCTTCCGAAGGATCAAAGTACGTGACGTGATGGGAAGCGTGGCCGGGAGTATAGAGCACCTGCAATTGCCGGGAGCCAAACGAAAGAGTTTCGCCTCCCTGCAGCACGTGAAGATTATTTTTGGGCACAGGCCGAAACTCGCCAAAGAGGCGCTGCATATCGTTGCCGTAAAGACGCGCGGCGCTTGCCAGCAGATTCGAAGGATCGACCATGTGAGCTGCGCCGCGATCGTGCACATAAACCTGCAGATGAGGATTTTCCTCGAGAAGGGAACCGGTCGCGCCGGCGTGGTCGAGGTGAATGTGCGTCAGGAAAATCGCATGTAGGCCGGAGACCGAGCAATTGTGAAAAGAAAGTTGCTGTCGAAGATTTTGAAGAGTAGAGCAGGGGCCAGGATCCACGAGCGCGCAGAAATCGTCGGAGCGGAGAAGCGCGGAGGCGATGGAACGAGGACGTTGCTGCCAAAAAAGTTCAAGAGGAGAAATGGAAATCATAAAAGGAAAACAGTGTAACGCAAAGAAACAGAGAGAGGGAGAAAAGGGCAGTGGGAGAGCGAGGGGAGGGGGGTGCGGGGAGGCTCATAGGAAACACTTGCAGAATGATGAACTTGTGGAATATGCTTTGGGCACTGCGGCTTGTTTCAATCTGTAGCTCGCGACCCGCGAGAGATTCAGTCGCAAAAACCGCCCACTGAATGGGAACAAGTTGAGCGCTGCGTAGTGCCATGCGTCCTCCGTCCAGCGCAGCAGGAAGCTAACAGGCGAAGACGCATGAGATACACGGGTTTCTAGGATCGACTTTAGGGAGGAATACTATGCGCAAATGGTGTGCAACTGTGGCAATGGGCGTTCTGTTCGCTCTGCCACTCTGTGCGCAGCAGAAAGATGCGAGCACAGCGAGCAAGAGCAATACAACGTCGGAGAGCACCACAACGGCTAACGCCACAGCGGGCGACTTCAGTATCGCCCCAGCATCGAGCAGCCTGTTCCCGATGCCGGCAGCCGCGGCAGCCAGGCCAGCGGATATCTTCACGGATTGGGATAACAACCCGTGGAACCGTCATGCCTGGGGCCTTCTGACTCCGAAGTATGAAATCGCCGGGATGTTCAGTTACGTGAACTTCTGTCCTTGCTCGTTCCAGAATTGGAACAGCTACGGTGGGACGGGATCGTTCGCGTATAACGCAAATAAGTACTTGGGTCTCACGGGAGAGTATGGAGCTTATCATTTCTCCCGCAGCATCTTCGTGCTGAACGGAACGAACTACACGCAATCCTCGATCACTGGGAGCTTCCAGACTTACCTGTTTGGTCCCCGGTTGAACTTGCGTCGATTTGACCATTTCGTTCCCTTTGTGGAATTCCTCATAGGCGCCGCGCACGGTGGACCGCAGGTGACAGGAAGCAACACGCAAAACACGTTCGCCTTGGCAGCGGGAGGCGGCGTGGATGTGGTGCTGATCAAGAACTTGTCATGGCGGTTCTTTCAAGCGGACTACCTGATGACGAACTTCACCGGCCCCCTCATGAACCCGCAGGGACGCCAGAACAATTTCCGGATCGGTTCGGGATTGGTGCTGCGCTGGGGTTATCCACCGGCGCCGCCGAAACCAAACCATCCACCAGTGGCGGCATGCTCCGCGGATAAGCCCTCGGTCTATCAGGGCTCGAACGATCCGATTGGTATTCACGTGAATGCCACGGATGCCGACAATGATCCTTTAACCTACGCTTATACGGCGACAGGCGGAGCCGTGGATGGAACCGGAGCAGACGCGCGGTGGAATTCGAGCGGCGTCGCAATCGGCACCTACACGGTAAACGCCAAGGTTGATGACGGACGCGGCGGCACGGCGACATGCTCTGTCGACGTTGCAGTCACGCAGCGGCCCAACCGGCCACCGGTCATCTCCTGCGCGCCGGAACGCAGCCCAATTCTTGCGGGCGAACGCGTAGCCATCAATTCGACCGCGAGCGATCCAGACGGCGATCCACTGACGTACAGCTACTCGGCATCGGGTGGTCAGGTCAGCGGAACGGGCGCCACGGCGCAGTTTGACTCGACCGGCCTATCAGCGGGCAGTTACACAGTGACCGGCAAGGTAGATGATGGTCGTGGCGGCTCGGCAACGTGCACCGCGACGATCGACGTCCAGAAACCGGCACCGCCACCACAGGCAACCAAGGTGGGCGATTGCGGCTACAATAAAGTGGGCGCATCGCGGTTTGACAATGCTTGCAAGCGCGTGGGCGATGACGTGGCCCTGCGGCTGCAAAGCGATCCAAACGCCAAGCTGGTGATCGTGGGCTTTGCCGACGGCAAGGAACCCAAGGCCGAAAAGCTGGCACAACAGCGCGCTGATCTAGCGAAGAAGTACATCGTCGAGAAGGGTATCGACGCTTCGCGCATCAGCACACGGACAGGCACGGCATCGACGGAGAAGGGGTCTGAAAAGGACAACCGCCGCGTTGAGTTCGTGCTCGTACCGGAAGGCGCGACGTACTAAGAACCCTGGGGCGCCAAACGAGTGTGCGTAGCTCGCGCCGTGCCCTGACAACAAAACTTCGTCCCGGGCTCTCCGAGAAAAATTCGGAGGGCCCGGTTTTTTTGTGCAAGGGAATTTCCGGAAAGGGGATGGTCGATTGAAATCGCGAATCTGGATCGCCAGTGCAGCGTTCCTGCTTTGGGGAGTGGCGGCGCAGGCACAGTCGTGGGTTCGACTCGGGCCGGAAGGCGGGATGGTGGTGTCCCTGGGACTGGCGGTCCGCGGAACCGTCTACGCAGGAACGGCGGACGGACATGTGTTTGCCAGCGAAGACGCGGGCAGGCATTGGGATTTGCGAGGACGGGTGGGAGCAAGAACAGACGCGGTGGTCTCGCGGATGGTGAGCGAGCCCGGTATAACGGGCCGGGTATTCGCAGCGGTTTGGTATCAGGAAGCAGGAGCGGGGGGAGGAGTGTTTCAGAGCGAGGATGGCGGACGCACGTGGAGACTTGCGGGATTGCAGGGAGAAGCGGTGCGCGCGCTGGAGATTGCTCCGGGGGATTCCAAAGAGTTGGTGGCAGGGACGCTGAGCGGAATCTTTCGGTCAAAAGATGCGGGGAAGAGCTGGGAGCGCATCTCTCCGCAGGGGGATGAAGAACTGAGGCGTCTGGATTCGGTGGCCATCGATCCACGCGATGGCAATGTGATTTACGCAGGGACGTATCACTTGCCTTGGAAGACGATCGATGGAGGGCGGAACTGGAAGCCCGTGATCGCGGGACTCATCGACGATTCCGACATCATGAGCCTGCGAATCGACGCAAACAATCCCGAACGCGTGTACTTGAGCGCGTGCTCGGGCATTTATCGAAGCGAGAACCAAGGTGGATCCTGGACCAAGTTACAGGGCATACCGTATGCGGCGCGACGAACGCAGGCGATCGTTCAGGATCCGGAACAAACCAGGACTTTGTATGCAGCGACCACGGAAGGATTGTGGGTGACGCGCGACGCAGGTGAAAGCTGGAAACGGACGACGCCAAAAGAGTGGGTGATCGATGGAATCGTACTCCTGCATAGTTCGAATGGGGCGCAGGGGCGAGTGGTGGTGGGAACGGAAGGACAAGGAATTCTGGTGAGCGACGACGCAGGGGAAACCTTTTCCGCGTCCAATGCCGGGTTCACTCATCGCATTGTTTCACAGCTTGCCGGGGACCCGAAGCAGGCAAATCACCTGTTGATTGTCGCGCAAATGGGTGGAGCACGCCTCCTGGAGAGTCGTGATGCGGGACGCACCTGGGCGCCGATCTCCCTCGAAAGAGGGCGAGGCGGGGAAAGTGAAAGAGATCGACGCAGAAATGATTGAGCGGGTATATGGCACCCCACTGGGCTGGCTGGTTCGATTGCGAGGGGGCAAGCTGTGGCTGTGGGACGAGGGAACGACATCCTGGAGAGAGTGGAAGCTGCAACTGGCAAATGTTCCGGCCAGCAGTTCGAAGGGCGCGACGAAGAGCAAGAGGCCATTGGCTCCCGCAGTACTGCAGGTGGTGCAAGACTCACTGTCTTTTGCCGGTGATGATCTGTTTGCGATCACAAATGGGGGCTTCGTAAGGTGCCGTTCCGGTGGCAACTGTTTGCGGTTGAAAGCGTTTGGAAGCACGGGTGGCGCGCGCGCAATGTGCGTATCCGCGAATGGGAAAGCCTTGTGGGTCATTGCGGAGGGGAAATTGGGGATGTCCACGAGACGGAGGTGGAACTGCCGTGTGGAGCGACCTGCCCGTTGCGGGTGGGGCGGTGCGGTGGATTGATGTCGAAACAGCGCTAGACGGATGGAACGTCTATCTGGGGACCGATCAGGGACTCTATCAGTCGAATGACAAGGGAATACGGTGGGAACGCCGCGAGGCCGGATTGCCCGCAGGCCAGCTCGGGGAGTGGCTGCGGACGAAAGAATTTTGTATTGCGACATTGCGAGAAGGAGGAATGTACATGTCGCAAGATGGAAGGACCTGGGAGCGAGTGGATCACGACGCCGAGAGAGGGCGGTTTAGTGGGCTAGTAGAAACCGAACCAGGTGTACTGTCGGTAGGCTCAGAGAGCGAAGGGATGCTGCTCCTGACGGTTAAGGAACGAAAGTAAAGTGAGCCAGGGAAGAATGAAGCGCGCAGGAGGTAGAGAGCATTGTGCCAATCTGATACATCTTCTGATATAGAATAGTATATATGATTACGCTGCTGACAATCGATGAGTATTGAACTAAAAGTGGTCGGCAGCGCGGAACACCAGGCGGAGCTTACGGCATTGCTGGCGGCAGGCGACGCGGACTATGGGATTGGTTCGGAGTTCTGCCTGACCGTTGCGATCGGCCTGGTAGAGCGGAGGCTTCGGCAGAGACTCTTGCGCATTACCCGTGAGGCCGCAGCGCGAAAAAGCATGCCAGCGAGACAGGCCCGCAACAAGAGATACGGGACTTTGGCGAAGTTTACGGCACGAATGGAATAATCCACTGACGGGAATCCTCGGGAATGCGGAGTTGCTTCTGGTGGAGCTGCGGCGGCGGAATATTGAGTTGCCGGGCAAGCAGAATTGCGATTGGAGACAATCGCGACGCTGGCGGTGCGCATGCGCGAAACGGTTCGGCGATTGAGTGAAGAATGGGAAGCGCAATCGGAGAACGCAGCAGAAGAACTTGAGCACCACGGCGACTTAGCCACGCAAAGATTCACTGGCTGGCCGAGAGATTCGCGAAGAACTGCAGGACGGGCGGCGGAATTCGTCGGGCTCAAAACCCAGCGCTGCGGTATGAAATGCCCCGGGCACAACCCAGAGTGATTTAGGGCCACGGGCGGCTGCGTAGATGCATTCAGCGTGGCGACAGGGAAGCGCAACGTCGTTCGCGTCGCAGATTAATAAAACAGGGAACGCACGGCTCGGCGACGGCCTGTTCGGGGGAAATGCTCGCGGCTGAAAAACCGGCGAAGGACTCGCCGCGCCAGACCAGCATCCAGCTGAAAGGTGCGAACAAAGTTTTTCCGAGGAATGGCGACCAGCGAAGACCGGCGTAGTCGTAAGAGGCTTCACGCAAGCTGGCGAAAGGCGCTTCGGCGACAACCGCTTCAATGCGGGGATCAGCAGCGGCGCATTGCAGGGCAATGCCTGCTCCCATGGATTCTCCCAGGGCGAAAATATGAGAGGGATGTTCGGAGAGGACGAGTGCGTCGATGATGGCGTGGGCGTCGTTGCGCTCCAGCCAGCCGTAGGTAGCGATCTCGCCGCCGCTTACCCCATGGCGGCGAGAATCCATTAAGACGACGCTGTAACCGGCACGCAACAAAAGTTCGGAGTGATTAAGCAAGCCGAGGCGATTGTCTCCTACGCCGTGGAAGGCGAGCACCCAGGCGCCGTTCGAATTCGACGCGCGAACTTTCCAACCGCGGAGGGGCGCGCCGTCGGACGCGCGAACATCGAAATCCTCCCGGTGGCCGCCGACATGGGTCAAAAGCGGCATCGGCCTCACGAATCAGATCGGGGTTAAGCGCGCGGCGAATCGGATGAAGAAAAGCAGGTGCGGCGAGCCAGCCGGCGACTCCGGCGAGGAGCGGTGGGAAAAGCAAAAATATCAGTACGATACGAAGAGGGCGCAGCATATCAGAATGAACGGAAATTTATAGAAAGAAGTTCCAGGAGGCCGGCGAGGGGATTCACGAGCGAAAGAGGACATCTTCGCGCTGGAACATTTTCACGGCGAGAAATAGCGCCACCGCCGCATACACGCAGGTGGAGGAGAAAATTGATTGCTATGTAGTTCCAGTGATATGTGCCGGTGACGAGTTCCTTGCAAAGAAGGCTCATGTTAAGGATGGGCACAAGAGCGAGCTTGGAAGTGAGTTCAACACCCGGGAGCATCGCGGCCACCGCGGGAAGGATGACCACCATCATGAGCGGGGTGACGTAGCTCTGGGCTTCCTTATAGCTTTTGGCGAACAATGAAATGGTCATGAGCGCCGCGGAGAAGAGGACTGCAAGAGGGAGAACCATGACGAAAACGGAAAGGACGGAGCCGAAACCAATTCGAAGTTGAAATTCAGCCGCATCGCTCCCGGCCCTGTCGAATGCGTGGAAATGTTCGACAGCCCAGAAAGAGACACCCATGGACGTGACCGAGAGGGCGGCGGTGACCAGAGAAGCGGTGAGGACCATGAAGAATTTTCCAAGCACCAGATGCACGCGGGAGACAGGACTGGAGAGAACGGTTTCCATCGTGCCACGTTCCTTTTCGCCGGCCGTGAGATCCATGGCGGGATACATGCCGCCGGTCAGGCAGAGAAGGATAACCATATAGCCGATCAAGCCACCGAAGGCCGCGCCGCCCACCTTTTCGGGCGGGGCAACATTCTCCTGTTTGATATCGAAGGGTTTTAGCGCTGAATCGGGTATGTTTTTGACGGCCAGGCGTTCTTTAACAACACTGTATCGCTGTAAGTTTTGAAGTAGTCCCGCACGCGGTCGGCGCCGAACGAAGATTTCATGTCGCCCTTGTAGATATAGATTTTGAGTGCGGTTGGTTTCTGCGGGCGACGTCATTTGAAATCCGGCGGGATTTCCACGGCGGCGCGAATATCCTTGTTGATGATCTGGTCTTTCCAATTGGCGGCAAGCGGCGCGACTTGATCTTCTGTTTTTGCGAAGGCCCTCGAGAAACTCCGGGGACTCTTCGCCGCCGAGATCATGATACGGGGAACCTCCTCCTTGGCCTTGCCCACCAGAGTGATTGCCAACGCCGCAAAACCAGCGGTCAGAAGGGGAAAAAGAATTAATGGGACGATCAGAGTGGAAATCAGTGTGCGGCGATCGCGAAGCGCTTCACGGAATTCCTTGCGGTAGACGATGCCAATATTTCTCAGGGACATGTCAGTTGGTCTCCTGCTCGACATAGAGGGGCGCAACAATTTTCACGAATATTTCCTCCAGGTCGGTTTCGTTGTAACGGGAGCGCAGTTCGGCGAGAGAGCCTTCGGCCAGGATTTTGCCGGATTGAATGATGCCGATGATATCGCAGAGTTTTTCGACTTCACTCATGATGTGAGTGGAGAAGATCACGGTTTTGCCGCGCTGGCGGCATTCACGAATGAAACCGTGATGGTGCGAGCAGTCATGATGTCTAGGCCAATGGTCGGTTCGTCGAAGATCATGACCTGGGGGTCGTGGATCAAGGTGCGGGCAATGGAAGTTTTCTGCTTCATGCCGGTGGAGAGCTTGTCGCATTTGCGGTCGCGGAAGGAGTTCATATCCAGGCGATCGAAAATATCATTTACACGTTTCTTGAGAGTGTCTTCATCCAGCCCGTTCAGGCGGCCGAAATATTCCACCATTTCCTGTGCCGTGAGGCGGGGATAGAGGGCGGTGGCAGTGGAGAGGAAGCCGACGTTGGCGCGGACTTTTTCGGGAGTGTCGACGACGTCATAGCCGCAAACGATGGCAGTGCCGTCGGTGGGCTCCAGGATCGTAGCCAGCATGCGCAGCGTGGTGGTCTTGCCGGCACCGTTGGCTCCCAGCAAGCCATAAATCTGGCCCGGCTTGCAGACAAAGGTGACGTTATCGACGGCACGGATCTGGCCGCGTTTCTTATCCTTGAATAGTTTGGTCAGACCTCGCGTTTCGATCATGAACAAGGCCTCGTGAAAGGAATGACGACAGGACAAACCGCATCTACAGGTGACTACGCAAAGTGCAAGAGAGAAGTTACACGAAAGCGTGGCAAGAAAGAAGAAATGTCCAGGTGGAAGAGAAAAGAACCGTGGAGATGAGCTAACCCTTGTGACAATTGGGACACTGCTTGGCATCAAATTTATCAGCGGGAACGCGGAAGACGTTGTTGCACTGGATGCATACACGATGAATGAAAGTGACGGACGGTGGAGCAACTGGTGAGTCAGGTTTAGCGGGTTCCAGTGGGGCGGCGTGGGATGGGTTGCTCATTGGCAGATTCTAGCATAGGGAAGCGGCAGCGGACAGTGGCATCCAAGCCAGGTACGCAGGCATCTGAAAAACCAGGATAGGGCAGTCGGAACTGTGTAGAGAAATTAGCTAACCTCCTGATAGACTTTACCTTAGGAAGCGTCTACCCCAGAAGTAACGGCCCGCAAGCCAAGCACAAGTACAGGCATTAGCGCGAAGCATGCCGCCGGGTGTGGGGAAGCGCAGTGCGCATCGGTGGCGGCGGCTCAAATTCAGGTTCTTATGGAGAGAAAGTTAAGGAATCGGGTGCTGATTTTCCTGCTGGTGGCGGGAATCGTGGCCTTTGTGCTGGTGCGCATCAGCGGGCGGCAGCCGGTCGCCAAAATATCGGCGATGACGCCGATGCGGGGAAACATTCTTTCGTCGATCAGCAGCAATGGGAAAGTGGAACCGATCTCTCCGTATAGCATTCGGGCGCAGCTGGATACGTTTGTGGACCAGGTGCATGTGTCAGAAGGGCAAAATGTGAAGAAGGGCCAACTACTGCTGGAATTGAATGTGAAAGATGCGGCGGCACAGCTGGCACAAGCGAAGTCGAAATTGTTGCGCGCCGAAGATGATTTGCGCGCCGCAAAGGCCGGGGGCCGGGCCGACGAAGCCTCGCGAGTAAATGGAGATTTGGCGAAGGCGCAAGCCGACCTCACTCGGCTGCAGAAAAATCATGATTCTCTGCAGCGATTGCTGGCAGAAGGCGCGGCGACAAAAGATGAGTTAGCTTCCAACGAACTGGCGCTGACGAAGATGCAAGCGGAAGTGAATCGCTTGACTGCCGTGAAACAAGAATTTGAAAGCATGTGAATCTGGATAGCTTCGCAAGGGGAATTGGCGGTACAGCAGGCGAGGAGCGACGTTGCCTCGCTGGAAGATAAAGTGAGGCAGGGACGCATTACCGCTCCGGCGGATGCAACGCTTTATGCTTTGCCAGTCAAGCGAGGGGATTTCGTGAAGGTGGGCGACCTGCTTGCAGAGCTGGCGGATTTGCACAAGGTTCGTGTCCGGGCATTTATCGACGAACCGGAAATGGGCGCGCTGGAGCCCGGCCTGCCCGTGAAAATCACCTGGGACGCGCTGCCCAACCGCGTGTGGCAGGGAGAGACCGAGGTGATCCCCAAGCAGGTGGTACCACACGGGTCCAGAAGCGTCGGCGAACTGCTGTGCTCGGTGGACAATTCCAAGCTGGATCTCTTACCGAACACAAACGTGAATGTGCGAGTCAACTTGAAGGAACGCCTGAACGTAATGTCCATTCCCCGCGGGGCTGTAGAACGGATCGCGGGACAGAACTATGTGTTTGTGGTGAAGAAGGGTGTAGGCAAGGATACCCTGGAGAAGCGAATGATTCAGGTGGGAATCGCGGATGCGACTAATTATGAAATCGTCAGCGGACTGCAGGAAGGAGAAATCGTGGCGTTGCCCGGCGACGCGGACTTCCGCGACGGCATGGCGGTCAAGATTGTGAATACGGACACGTCGAATCTGAAGGGTGGGAAGGATGCGGGCTTATAAACTGCTTCTCACGGTCCTATTTTTTATAGCGGCCGTGCCTGCGTATGCCGGAACCCCGCAGGCCGCGCTTGTGGGTCAGGCTAGGCAGGCCTTTGAGAAGGGCGAGTATGCAAAGGCGATCGAACTTCTGAAGGCAGCCGAGAGCAAGGAACCCCAGAACGGCGATATTCAATTACTGCTGACGAAGTCCTACCTGGAACTCGATCAGTATGATGCGGCGGTCAGCAGTGGAGAAAAAGCCGTAGCTATCAATCCGAAGAATTCGCAGTACCACCAATGGCTGGGCGAAGCTTATGGGGCCAAAGCCGATCACGTATCCATGTTCAGCGCCTACCCACTGGCGCGGAAAACGCAGAAGGAATTTGAGACAGCGGTGCAATTGGATGAAAAGAATTTTGATGCGGCGCAGGATCTGGTGGAATACGACTGCACAGCCCCGGGCGTGGTTGGCGGCGGAGAAGACAAGGCACAGCCCATCATCCAGAAGCTGATAAGCCTTGATGCGGCTCAGGGCCACTACGCGGCCGGGAACTGTAAAGCGGCGAAGAAGGATTATGCCGCGGCGGACACGGAATTCGCGAAGGCTCTGGAGAGCAAACCCAAATCAGCCGATCTGATCTACAACATAGGAGATTATTTTGCCCAGCGCCGCCAGGCAGACAAGCTGGCCTTGGTGGCGGACCTTGGAGAAGCTGCCGCCCCTGGCGATCCGCGGGGAAAATTCTATCGTGCTGCAGGTCTGATCCTGAAAGGCGAAAACTTGGCGGAAGCGGAGAAATTGCTGCGCGGATACCTCAGCGTTGCGCCGGTCAGGTCCAGCTATCCGAAGCCCTGGCAAGCGCATTACTGGCTGGGGCAATTGTTAGAAAAGCAGAACAATGCGGCGGCAGCGCGCAGCGAATACCAAGCCGCGCTGAAATTGAATGGGAAATACAAGGCGGCGCAGGAAGCGCTTAAGAAACTAGGCAACTGATCCGTCGCGTAGAACAGCCAAGAGAAAGAGCCGGGACCGAAGAGAACCTGATGTATTTTCGCGAGTCCATGACAGTAGCTGTGGATGCCTTGCGCAGCAACAAGCTGCGCGCGATCCTGACTTCCATTGGCGTCATCATCGGAAGCGCGTCAATCGTGCTGGTGGTTACGGTGGCCTTGACCAGCCAGAGATATGTAATTTCGCAGATCGAAGCGGTGGGTTCAAACCTGGTCTGGGTGGAGTTGACTCGGCGACCGGATAAAGCCCAACCACGCAGTCATGAACTGACAGAAGCCGACCTGGAAGCGGTCAGGAACACAATGCCCAGCTTGACGGCGACGGCGGGAATCGCGGACATGGCGATGACGGTAGTCGTGAACGGCCAAGAACGCCCGGTGCGTCTCATCGGAGTAACGGAAGGATACCAAGCGATCCGGCGTCTTGTGGTTATGAAAGGCCGGTATTTCGATTCCGGCGACATGGAAATGCGCAGCAAAGTATGCCTTATTACCCGAGAACTTGCGGATCGAGTATTCGGGCTGGAGAATCCCGTGGGACGCCAGATTCGCATGGGAGAATTAACCTTTACCGTAATCGGAGTATTTAGAGAGCGAGCGGCGACCTACGGCCTCTCCGAAATTCAGAAAGAATCCGTGATCATTCCGTTCGATCTGCTGAAGTACTACAGCGGAAACGAATATCTGGGGACGCTTTACGCGCAAGCTGCGAATGCTGACCATGTGCCCGTGGTGGAACGACAGATGGACTTGCTGCTGAAGAGTCGCCACCCACGAGAAGCCGAATACAATGTGCAGACTCTGACGGCGATCCTGGCGGCGGCGCGAACTATCTCTGCATGCCTTGACACTGTTGCTGCTGGTTGTGTCGGCCATCGCCCTGCTGATCAGCGGAATAGGGATCATGAACATCATGCTGGTTACGGTGAAGGAGCGCACGCGGGAGATCGGAATCCGTAAGGCGGTAGGCGCGGCACGAAAAGAAATCATGTCGCAATTCCTGATTGAAGCGTTTCTGATCAGCGGCGGGGGAGCGGTGATCGGAATTCTGATCGGGATCGCTATTCCCGTGATTGTGCAGCAACTGTTGCCCGGAAATCTACGCGTGCCGATTTCCGGGAAAAGTGTGATCGTGGCATTCCTGGTTTCGTGTTCAACGGGCTTGTTCTTTGGATGGCTGCCGGCGAGCCAGGCGGCAAAGCTTGTCCCAGTGGAATCTCTCCGTTACGAGTAGAGACGTCAAGAGCAGGGAAGCCGAGAATCGCAGGAGGGAAAGATGGCCTGGAAACGTTGCGCGATGGCCGGAATACTGTGGATCGCCGGGAATGTGTCGATGTTGAATGCGCAAGAGACGACGCAAGTGCCTGCGTCCAGCGGCATCCCGGTTTCCTTGACGCTGAAGCGCGCCATCGAACTGGCGCTGCAAAACAGTAAGGACATTCAACTGGCGAAGACTACACGTGCAGATCGCAGAGCAGGGCGCGAATCTCACGCATTCAGAGTTTTTGCCCAATTTGTACGCGGGTTCCGGCGCGGGTTACACCTATGGATTGCCGGAAACTCCCGGTGGACGGCCACCGTCGCTTTTCAGCGTGACTTACACGCAACATGTTTTGAATGGACCGCTGAAGGGATTGGCGAAAGAGCAGCAGGAAGAAGCCAGGGCACAGCGAGCGACACTGGAGGAAACGCGGAATGCGGTGATGACGCAGGTTGCGACGTCGTATCTGGAGCTGGTGAAAGTGCGTCATTCGCTTGGAGCTGCTGCAAAAAGAGAAGGAGAGCGCGGAAAAAATTGTGCAGGTCACGCAGCAGCGGCAAGGCGAAGGGTACGAGTTGCCGATGGAAGTGACGAAGGCACAACTGACACGGGCGCAAGTCGTGGAACGCATCTTGCAACTTGAAGGGCGGCAGGATGAACTGGAAGTCTATCTGCGCAATCAGATGGGGATGGTTCCGGACCAGAAGATAGACCTGGCCGCCGAAGATTTGCCGGGAGCGGCAGAGCAGGAGGGCGCGAACCTGGTGGCCATGGCGTCCGAGTCGAGTCCCGAGCATCGCGTTTGCAGTTTCTGACGTGAAAGCCAAGGAGTTCCGGCTGCAGGGGGAAAAGCGCGGCTATTGGCCAACCCTGGAGCTGGTTTCCATTTACAGCGTGCTGGCGAAATATAACTTCAACAATTACACCGAACATTATCCAGAATTTCCAGTACAACAACCTGAACGCGGGCGTGAACATCAATATGCCGATCTTCAGCTCGAAAACGCGCGCCAGTGTTGCCCTGGCTCAGGCGAAGCTGGATGCCTCCAAGATTAATCTTTCGAATACGCGCACCCAGGTGAGCGCCGAAGTGCGGCAGAAATCGCGTAAGGTTCAGCAAACGGATGCGGCCAAAGAAGTGACGCGGCTGGAATTGCAGTTGGCACAGCAGAATGTGGCCGTGCTGCAGTCGCAATTCGGGGAAGGCAAGGCGAACCTGCGCGACGTGGAACGCGCAAGGCTGGACGAAAATGAAAAGTGGATGGCGTATCTGGATGCGAATTTTCACCGCCAGCAGGCGCAATTGGAGCTTCTAAAGACCGCGGGACAAGTGGATAAAGTGCTGCAATAAACGGAATGCACTTCCTCTGTGCAGGAGAAACCTGCGCATGTTGGATAAAGCCAGCCTGAATATTCTGGTCGAGGCACTTGAAAAACTGGATGCCGGATTTGCAGCGCTTCCCGCAAACGAGACGCAAGCGCCAGGCGCGGACCGAATCAGCCGAAGTGCTGGCGGAAACGGCGCTGCGGCTGCACGATAATTTCCCTTATTTTCATCCGCTTTATGCCGGGCAGATGCTGAAGCCGCCGCATCCGGTGGCTCGCCTGGCTTATGCGCTTGGCGCAATGGATCAACCCCAACAATCACGCGCTGGATGGCGGCCGCGCTTCTTCGGCGATGGAGAAAGAAGCGGTCACGGAGATCGCCGCAAATGTTCGGCTGGACGGAACATCTGGGACATCTTACCGGTGGCGGAACCATGGCCAACCTGGAAGCGCTGTGGGTGGCCGGACGGCTCGAGCCAGGGAAGACCATCCTTGCCAGTGCACAGGCCCATTACACACACCAGCGAATTTCCGGAGTGCTGCAACTTCCGTTCGAGACAATTCCGTGCGACGCGCGCGGCCGGATGGATGCGGAAGCCCTACGAAAACGCGTGATTCGCGGTGACGTCGGAACAGTGGTGGCAACCATGGGGACAACCGCGACCGGATCGGTCGATCCGCTTGCGCGACATTCTGAGTTTCAGACAAAGCATGGATTCCGCGTGCATGCGGATGCGGCGTACGGCGGGTATTTTGGATTGGCAGGAAATCTTGGGCCGGAAGCGCGCAGGAGCTTTGATCGTCTTGGGCGAAGTAGATTCCATCGTCATCGATCCACACAAGCACGGGCTGCAGCCTTATGGGTGCGGATGCGTGCTGTTTCGCGATCCCATCGTTGGCAGGCTTTACCGGCACGATTCGCCCGCTACACGTATTTCAGCTCCGGCGAACTGCACCTGGGAGAGATTAGTCTGGAGTGCTCGCGACCCGGCGCTGCGGCGGTTGCACTGTGGGCTACGCAGAAGCTACTGCCACTGAGAAAAGGCGGGGAGTTTGCCAAGGGGCTAGAACAATGCAGGGAAGCGGCGCTAGATTTGTACCAGAGAATTGCCGCAGACTCCCGGTTCGTCGCGGCATTTCCGCCGGAATTGGATATTGTGGTGTTTGCCCCGCGAGCCGAGCGCGTGAGCGAGTCGTCGGCGATGTCGCGGCGGATCTTTGAAGCAGCGGCGAGGAAGAATCTGCATCTTGCGCTGGCAGAGCTGCCAGCAGCGTTCTTCGTGGCGAATTTGGGAGGAGCGAAAGTGGACCGGGATAGTCTGACTTGTCTGAGGTCAGTACTGATGAAGCCAGAGCATCGTGAGTGGTTAGACAGGATTTGGCAATTATTGAGCCAGGCCGTGGACGAAAGTGCTGGATGAGCTAATTTGCGGGAAATTCTGCAAGTTCCACTTAATGCAGGATTTAGCGATTGGATGCGCCTTTCGCGCCATTGGCAAAAAGCGGTGTGACGATATACCCAAGCTCGGTTAAACTAATATCTACGACAGTCAGGGGTGCAAACCCCCGGCAGTTTAGGTCTGTGCGTGTTGGAATGGCTGTCTCGAAACGTACCAGGTAGTTCGAATTCTGCAAAGGCTGAGGGTGCCGAATGCCAGATGTAATGAAGACGTTGCTATTGAATCCGCCGAGCTTTGAGAACTTTGACGGCGGGGCGAGTTCGCGGTGGCCCGCGACGAGAGAGATTGAGTCCTATTGGTATCCGGTATGGCTGACCTATCCCGCGGGGTTGATTCCCGGCAGCCGGCTGTTGGACGCGTCGCCGCACAAAATCAATTGGCAGCAGACGGTAGAAATCTGCAAGAGCTATGAATTCCTGGTGCTGTACACCTCGACCGTTGGCTTTTACAGCGATGTAAAGCTCCTGAGGAAGATCAAGGAAGCGAACCCATCGATGAAGGTGGCTTTCGTCGGGCCACACGGGCACATCAAACCCGATGAAACGCTGAACTCCAGCGAAGACATTGATTTCGTGATGCGCGGGGAATTCGATCATGCGGTTGCCGAATATGCGCATGGCAAACCGGTAGAGCAGATTCTTGGGGCAAGTTTCCGCAAGGACGGAAAGATCGTCCACAACGCTCCCCGGCCGCAACTCCATACGGAAGAGTTGGACGCGCTACCTTTTGCCACGGACATCTATAAGAGGGACCTGGAGATTGAACGGTACAACGTGCCGTTTCTGTTGAATCCCTTCGTATCGTTCTACAGTTCGCGAGGCTGCCCGGCGCTCTGCACATTTTGCATGTGGCCGCAGACGATTTCGGGGCATGCCTGGCGCACCCGTTCGGTTGACAACGTAGTGCAGGAAGTGAAGAACGCCCTCACCTACTTCCCTCAGATGAAAGAGATTTTCTTCGACGACGACACCTTTAATATCCGCAAGGATCGCGCGATCGAGCTGAGCCAGAAATTCAAGCCGCTGAAATTCCAATGGTCCTGCACGGCACGCTGCCACAGCAAGTACGAAGAATTGAAAGCCATGGCGGATGGCGGGGCTCGTCTGTTTATCGTTGGATTCGAGTCCGGTGACCCGCAAATTCTGAAGAACATCAAGAAGGGCGCGACAGTGGAAATGGCGCGCGAGTTCATGAAAAACTGCCGCAAGGTCGGTATCAAAGTCCACGGCGACTTCATTATCGGGTTGCCTGGCGAGACCAAGGACACCATCAACAAGACCATCGATTTCGCGAAGGAACTGGATTGCGAGACCATCCAGGTTTCCCTGGCACACGCGATGCCTGGGACCGAACTGCATGACCAGATGGCCAAAGAAGGGTTCCTGCGCGTGGAAGCATTGGCCGATTCCAGCGGCCACCAATTGCCGCACATCGAATTTCCGCATCTGAACAAGGCCGAGATGATGGCCGGTGTGAACCGCTTTTACGATGAGTACTACTTCCGTCCGAAAGTCGTTTGGCGCATCGTGAAAGAAGCGTTGTGGGATGGGCATGAACGGAAGCGCCTGTATCACGAGGCCACGGAATTTCTGAAACTTCGCGCGGAGCGGCTGAAGTGGGCGCGCGAGGGCGGGCCCGCGCCGAAGACGATGATGCCGGTAACCGGTGTATCGACCACCAGCAGCGGTAACGACTAGCTTTCCCGAATGAGTTACGAACATAGGCTACGATTCAAGACCCTGTTCATGGTCTTGCTGATGGTGGGGTGTGCCAGCGCCGGCGACTTGCTGTTGAAACGCGGCATGTCGCAGATGGGCGAGGTGCGCATGACGCTGCCCGGTTTATGGCACGCTTTCCTCTCCACGCTTCAAAATCCAACGATCTGGGTGGGGATTCTGTTCCTGATCGGCTATACCCTCAGCTACATGACGGCGGTAAGCTGGGCGGACTACAGCTACGTGATGCCTGCGGGCGCTTTTGGATATGCCCTGCAGACCGTCCTGGCGGTGCTGATCCTACGTGAGGTTGTGGTGGCCAAACGCTGGGCGGGCGTGGCTTTGATCGTGTTGGGAGTTCTGCTGGTCGGCCAAACAAAGCCCAGCACCACGGGTGCCAACCAGGCAACGCCATGATCAAAGTCATTCTCATGCTGATATTTTTCATCAGCAGCGGGACGGGCGGAGAAATCGCCGTCACCTATGGCATGAAAAAAATAGGCGAGCCGGAAAGTTTTCGGCCGCGAGCGCTGCTGCGTTTCCTTTGGCGTGCCGTGAGGAGTGGTTGGGTGTGGTTCGCCCTGCCCCTGCTTGCGGGTTCCTTTTATTCCTTGCTGATTCTGTTGTCGTGGGCGCCGATCAGCCTGGTCATTCCGGCCTCGGCCGCCAACTATATCGTTGGTGTTCTTGGCGCCAAATACATTTTGAAGGAAAAAGTAACGGCGCGGCGTTGGCTGGGTGTCGGCATGGTCTTCGTCGGCGTAATTCTGGTGCTCGCGACCGGATGAGCTGGGCCGGCACTTGCTTCCCTTGTGTCAGAGAGAAGAATCAGCATAGATTGCTCTTACCGGCATGAATATTCACATTGCCATCTGGCGCCTGGTCATTCTGTTGATGGCGCTGGCGCCGCTGGGATATTACGTCACCGCAATCATTGCCGCTATTCGCTTTTTCCGGCGTGAACGGTCGCGAACACTTCCTGTGTTTTCTCCCCCTGTAAGCCTGTTGAAACCCGTGAGAGGCGTAGACTTCGGTTCGTATGAAAATTTCGCGAGCTTTTGTGTTCAGGATTATCCCGAGTACGAAATCCTGTTCTGCGTAAACGAAATGTCGGATGCGGCCGTGCCGGTCATTGAAAAGGTGATGCAGGAGTTTCCAGGGCGCGACATTCGCATCCTCTCCGATGCGCCGCAGATTGGCTCAAACCGCAAAATCAACAATCTGGCTTTGCTCACGAGCGAAGCAAAACACGAGATTTTGCTGCAGACCGATGGGGACGTGCGCGTTGGCCCGAATCATGTGCGGGAACTGGTTGCACCTTTCGTTGATCCATCGGTTGGTGTGGTGAGCTGCTTTTATCGTGGCATCGCACAAAAAAGCTTTTGGGCAGAACTGGAAGCCGTTGGCACCGCCAGCGACTTTTTTGCGGGTGCGCTGGTGGCGGAATGGAAAGAAGGAATCACGTTTGCCCTGGGCGCCTCGGTGGGAACAAGCAAAACGTGGCTAGCGAAGATTGGCGGGTACCAGGCGCTCGCAAACCTGCTTGCGGACGATTACGAAATTGGGAACCGCGTGCACCAGGCAGGAGGCAAAGTATTGTTGTGCCGCGAGCCGGTTTGGACGATGTATCCGGCACAAGGCATGAAAGGATTCTGGGATCACCAGGTGCGATGGGCAAGAACGGTGCGTCTGTGCCGCCCCGCATCTTATCTCGGATTGCTGTTTACTCATGGATTGCCGTGGTCGTTGCTGGCCGCCGCGGTGGCCCCTTCGGCCTGGGTCGGAGCTGGCTATCTTCTCGCCTATCTGGTTTTGCGATTCACGATGGCGTGGGTCGTGGGCATTTGGGGAATCAATGACAATGTTTTGCGGCGCCGGCTGTGGCTGCTGCCGGTGCGCGATTCATTGAACTTCGCGGTCTGGCTGGGGGGGCTGGCGTCGAATCGAGTGACTTGGGGCGGCCTGGAATACGTAATGAAAGACGGGAAGATGATGGAAGGGAGCGCTTCAAGGCGTTAGCGACCGCGGCATTTCCTCCACTCACACAACCACCGCAACGCAGAGTCATCCTGGGGGTGCGTCGTTTCCAGGAATGAACGAAATCCTCTTCGTGACAAATTCAAACATCAATGACTAGAGCTCGGAGTTGTCTTGGGCGCCGTTGACGGCGATACAGGAGTAATCGTCTGATTCTGCCAATCGGAGTCTGTGAGATTCCAGCCGCCGCCAAGAGCCAGATAGAGTTGCACGACAACTAACCGGCGATTGATCTCGGTTTGCGCCAAAGAATTTTGCTCCGGATATAGTTGGATTTGAGCATCGAGCACTTCGAAGTAGCTAGCCTTCCCCGCGGTGTAGCGTTGCAATGCGACCTTCACGGCTTCCTGGTAAGCCGACACGGATCGAGTCTGTTCCGCCCGAATGGCCTCAAATTTCTGACGCGAAATCAGCGCGTTTGAAACGTCTGTGAAGGAATTCAGTGCGGTTTGTTCGTACTGCATCTTGGTTTGCTCCCAGAAGGCCACTGCCTGACGCTTCTGCGCGCGGAGGGCACCGCCCTCATAAATCGGACCAGCGAAATTGGCGGCGACGCTCCACACATTGGCACTGCCATTCGTGATTTGGGAAAGCGGTGTACTCGCCTGCCCAAGCAGAGCCGTCAGGCCAAACTTCGGAAAGAAATTCGCTGTGGCCACACCGATCTGCGCATTAGCCGCGCGCACCTGCTGCTCGGCGGCCAGGACGTCCGGGCGCCTTTCCAGCAGCGAGGAAGGCAATCCCACCGGAATCTCCGGCGGAACGACTTCGTCGAGCAACTTGGCTGTATGAACGATGGGCTCGGGATTGGCGCCGATGAGAACACTGATCACGTTCTCTTGTAAGGCAATCAGTCGCTCGAATTCCGGAATGGCCGCCGCAGAGGCGGCTTGTGCGGCCTCGGCGCGAGATGTATCCAGCTTAGAGGCGACGCCACCTTCGTATCGTTGTGTAAAAAGTTTCAGAGTTTCGGTAAAGGAAGCGGTGGTTTCCTTGGCGATCTGCAGTTGCAGCTCCAGACCGAGGAGCTGGAAATAAGCTTGTGCGACATTGCTGGTTAGCGTGAGCATCACTCCCCGGCGCGCTTCTTCGGTGGATAGGTATTGCGCACGCGCGGATTCATTCAGCCGGCGAATCCGCCCCCAGATGTCGGCTTCCCACGCGGCACTGCCAAAGGCCAAAAACGTGCCTCTGGTCGTTCCCCCTCCTACTCCAATCGTGCCAGCGAATTCATTCTTGCCATCGCTGGCCCCGACGGAATAGTTAACGGCAGGAAAATATTGGGCTCGGGCAACGTTCACGAGCTGGCGGGCTTGCTCAACGCGGGAGACCGCGATAGCCAGATCGTAGTTGTTCGCGAGAGCGGTTTTGATCAGCGCTTTGAGTTGCTCCTCCTTGAAGACTTCCCACCAGGGCAGATCCGCGTAGGAGGCTTGCTGGGCCGCCCCTTCCGCGCCACGAAAATCAGCGGGCGCATTAACCTTGGGGCGAACATGATTCGGACCCACGGCACAGCCAGAAAGGATCAGCGCTGCGGAGAGGAACGCGGCCAACCGGGAGCGGTGCCTGCCACATGACACTTTGTGACCTCGAACTGCTGCATCCAAAGAAGTCTTGCGTTGCGCATCATGGAATCGTTGCTGCGAATGGGAGTTGCTCGTGGTCATCGGACGCAAATGATTCTCCGTTTCCTCTCCTCCGAATTAATCTGCGTGTCCGGGGCTGGGGGGGGCCAAGCCGGGCGTGCCAGGCTCAGGTGCCTTGAAACCTTCGACCTTTGCACCGCCCAGCCGTTCCACCAGGTAGAAGAGCGCTGGAATGATGAAAATGGCGATAAAACTGGCGGCAAGCATGCCCCCGATGACAGCCGTCCCCATAACTTGGCGAGAAACAGCGCCGGAACCAGAGGCGCGCCAGAGGGGCACACAGCCGAGGATGAAGGCGAACGAGGTCATGAGAATGGGGCGAAGACGAAGCCTGGCACCTTCCAGAGCAGCGTCGGAAAGAGGCCGGCCCTTCTCGTATTCGGCCTTGGCGAATTCGACGATCAGAATGGCGTTTTTCGCGGCCAGACCGATGAGCATGACGAGACCAATTTGCGCGTAGACATTGTTTTCCAAGCCGAGGCTGGAATATTGCTTGAACACGACAAGGTCCACCACGCGTCGAATAAAAAGAGTGGCAAAAGCGCCGAAGACTGCGATGGGGACGCTTAAGAGAACACTGAAAGGCAGCGTCCAACTTTCGTATAGTGCCGCAAGAATCAGGAACGCAAACAGGATCGATAGGCCGAAGATGGCGAAAGGTGAAACGCCTTGCTGAGCTTTCTGTTCCTGAAACGACATGCCGAGGTAATCGAAGCCCATGCCGGGCGGCATGGTTTGCGCGTAGACCTCTTCGAGCGCTTTCATTGCCTGCGTGGAGCTATAGCCGCGGGTCGCAGTTGCATTGATCTGCGCGCAGCGATGCAGATTGTAGCGCATCGTGAATTCGGGACCGTTTCTGTGCTCGATGGAGGTTACAGCGGAGAGCGGGACCATGCCACCCTTCAAATTTTTGACGTAAAACTGGCCAAGATTCTCGGCTTTGGTGCGATAACTGCCTTCGGCCTGCGTGTAAACCTGCCACTGGCGCCCGAAACGGTTGAAATAGTTAATGAAAGCACCGCCCATGAAGGCTTGCAGGGTGCCGTAAACATCTTTTAATTGCACCCCCTGAGTGAGAACCTTGTCGCGGTCCACGTTTACATACACTTGAGGAACCGAAGGCAGAAGAGTGGTGAAAATTCTGGCGATCTCCGGACGCTTGCGAGCTGCTTCCAGGAATTTTTCCGTGTTGGCAGCGAGAAATTCCACGTCGTGGCCACCGCGGTCTTCGAGAATATAGGTAACGCCACCGGAGGTGCCGACACCGGGAATGGCAGGCGGGGGGAAGGCCACCGTAGTGCCTTGAGGCAGCGCTCCAAGAACCTGGTTGAAATGCATGATGAGATTAAAGTATTGCTCATCGCGAGCTACACGCTCACTCCACGGCTTAAACGTAACCCAGAAAAATGTGCTGTAAGTATTCTGGACACCGCTGAGCATGCTGTAGCCGATCACGGTCGTGACGTGAGCAATTCCAGGGGTCTTCAGCAAGATGTCTTCGACAATCCGAGCAGAATCGCCACTTCGCTGGAGAGAAGAAGCGTCGGGCAATTGTTGCACGACGAAAACGTAGCCCTGATCCTCGTCAGGTAGAAAGCTCGTCGGCAACTTGCTCCCGAAGAATCCGGCGAGGACCGCGAATCCCACCAGCAGAATGAGAGCAACGGCGCCTTTGTGGATAAAAAAACGACACAGCTTGACATAATCATTCGTGGCCGAGGTGAAAACGCGATTGAACCAGGCGAAGAATTTGCCCAGTGGGCCGCGGGATTCCTTTTTCGGCCTGAGCAATAAAGCGGAGAGCGCAGGGCTAAGAGTGAGCGCGTTGAATGCGGAGAAAATGACGGACACCGCGATGGTGACGGCAAATTGCTGGTAGAGGCGACCCGTGATGCCCGGAATGAAAGCGGTGGGGATGAATACAGCCGCGAGAATCACGGCGATCCCGATGACAGGGGCGGCAACCTCTTCCATGGCCTTTATGGCCGCGTCTTTCGGGGAAAGGCCGTGTTCAATGTGATGTTCAACGGCTTCCACCACGACGATGGCGTCGTCCACCACCAGACCGATGGCCAGAACCAAACCAAAGAGTGAGAGGGTGTTAACCGAGAATCCGAGCAAAGGAAACACCATAAACGTGCCGATCAGCGAAACCGGCACGGCCAACAAGGGAATTAGAGTGGCTCGCCAACCTTGCAGGAAAATGTAGACGACGATGATGACCAGGACTAAGGCCTCGATGAGGGTATGTTCGATTTCCTTGATTCCTTCCGTAACAGGAAGCGTCGTATCCAGGGCCACCACATAGTCCAGACCCGGAGGAAAGCTTTTCCTCATCTTCTCCATATAGGCCCGCGCGCCCTTTGCGGCGGCAACTGCGTTAGAGCCTGGCATCTGGTAGACAGCGATGACGGCGGAGGGTTTGCCGTCCAAACGGCCCTGCATGTTGTAAACCTGAGCGCCCAGTTCAATGCGCGCAACATCCGTCAGCCGGACAAGTGAGCCGTCGGATTGCGCCCGAACCACGATTTGGCCGAATTCTTCCTCGGATATCAGTCGCCCTTGCGAGCGCACCGCGTAGGTGAACTCCTGCCCCTTGGGAACAGGTTCCCCGCCAATTTGACCGGCTGGGTTGACGTTGTTCTGCACCTGCACCGCATTGATGATTTCCGGAACGGTGATTTGAAGTTTAGCCAGTTGATCTGGCTTTACCCACAAACGCATCGCATATTGCCCGGCGCCAAAGACCGAAACGCTGGCAATGCCTGGCACCTGAGTGAGTCCGTCGTACAAATTAATGTAGGTGTAGTTGGCCAGGAATTGCGAATCGTAGTTCCCGTTTGGGGAATACAGATCGAACAACATCATGGGCGCAGAAGTAGATTTCTGAACTGTTACACCAAAACTAGTGACCGCCGAAGGCAATTGCGAGGCAGCCTGATTCTGGCGCATTTGCGCAAGAATCTGGTCGGTGCTGGCATTTGTTTTGACATTGAAGTCCACCGTCAAATTCATAGTGCCGTTGTTGGCGTTCAGGGAGTACATATATTCCATATTGTCCACGCCACTCATTTGCTGCTCGATTGGGGTGGCAACGGATTGCTCCACGGTTAGCGCGTCAGCGCCCACGTAGGTGGCGAGAACCTGAATTTGCGGATCGGCGATGTTCGGGAATTGGGCAGTTGGCAAACTAAGAACCGCAACCGCACCAACAATCACCATGATGATGGCAATCACCATGGACACAATAGGGCGATCGATGAAAAGTTTGTACATGGTTCCCGGCTACTGCGCGGCACCCTTGTTGGAGTTTGTTGAGGGCGTGGGTGCCGGCTGATAGGGTCTGGGGTTCACCTGAGTGCCGTCTTGAACTTTTTGCGCGCCTTCGGCAATCACCCGATCGCCGGGTTTCAAACCTTCCGCGATGATCCACGAGGTGTCGACCTTTTCTCCCACGATAACCGGACGAATGGTTACTTTATTGTCGCTTCCCACGACTGCAATCAGGTATTTGCCTTGCACATTGCTGACTGCGCGCTGGGGAACGAGCAGAGCGCCTTTGTCGAGCCGGGCGACCGTGCGAATGTTTCCGAAGCCACCGGGTCGCAAGAAATTGTTGGGATTAGGGAACTCAACTTGCATCAGAATGGAGCCAGTGCTGATGTCCACCTGGCGATCGAGCGCATAGAATTTACCTTTAAGAGGATAGATCGTGCCATCGGTGAGTTCCAGTTCCCACACCAATCTGCCGAGACCATGTTCCTCGGTCTCGTCCTTCCTTAGCATCTCCCGCTTGGCCCTTAAATAGTCCTGCTCGCTGGGCGTGAAGTTAACCAGGATAGGGTTCACGGCAGAAACGGTGGTAAGCGGATTCACGCTCTGCGGGCTGATAAAGTCGCCAACCTGGGCGTTGGCGATGCCGGCGACGCCATCGATCGGCGCCGTGATGGTGGTGAATCCAAGATTTAGTTTCGCCGCATCCAGCGACGCTTGTGCCGAAGCTATGGCCGCTTTCGAAGCTTCCACCTGGGCGAGAGCGGACAAGTTGTTCTGTATAGCGTCGTCGAGTTCTTGTTTGCTGATGGCACCCTGAGCGGCCAGAGGTGTGTAGCGATTGACATCTTGTTGGGTCTTGCCCTGTTGAGCCACAGCGCGAGCGAGGTCGCCCTTCGCTTGTTCCAGAACACCCTTGGCCTGATCGACAGCAGCCTGGAATGTGCGAGGATCCAATTGAAACAAAGTCGTTCCCTTCTTCACGTACGCGCCGTTCTGATACTTCTGACTCATCAAATACCCTGCCACTTGCGCACGAATCTGGGCATTGACCTTGCCGTTCAGAGTGGCCACCCAGGTCCTGGTGATAGGGACATCCTTTTGCTCAACCTGCACGACTTCTACATCGGGGGCGGCCGCTTCCGCCTTTTTTTCCTCACCGCAGCCCGACAGCGTAATGGCGAGGACAAACGAGCACAATGCAGGAAAGAGATTCCCTGTGAGTGTTGTGACGATTTCCGAAGTCTTAAACATACCTATTTGCATGGAACATTCATTGGCAGCCATAAGAATTCCTGAAGAATAAAATCTCTGCAAAGGATTGAATCGCCTCGTCCGCTTTGTAAATTTATCGGGAAAAAGAGCAAGACCGGAAATTTCATCACTGGACCTGACCTTACAACGCGCCGAGAGGGAGTCCTCAACCGGAAAAAGTCCACAAAACCCACCATAGAGATGAATACTCGGGGCAAACTGACAATGAATCGAAAATTTCAGATGAGAGGTGGGCGAAACCTGTCCCCGATTTCGCCCAAAGCATACACCAAAGTGGATAAATATCAATCTTGAACCCCGGGATGCCGAACACTTCAAGGTTGACCTCGGTGGTAGTGAAATGCGACGGTCCAGCTTGTTTCAAACGGTGACACGGTGTCATGATGCGAACGACTATTCGGCTGGCAACGGCGCACACTTTGCTCCGTGTGGCCTTGGACTTGCCAGTCTTCTCTTGGGAGCACCAATGGCAAAAATAAAAGCTGGCAAGGTCCACAAGTTCATCAGGCCCTACGTGGTTGAATCGGGTGCTGGCTTCCGGCTGAAGGACCACGATCCAGGCGACACGCATCACCTGAATTCCGAAGACAAGCCGGAAGCCAAGAAAATCGTTCTGCAGGGTGTCGAGATGCTCAGCGATCTCCAGCAAGTCCTATACGCGCAAAGTAATTGGGGTCTGCTGCTGATTTTTCAGGCTATGGATGCGGCGGGCAAAGACAGCACCATCAAGCACGTAATGTCTGGTGTAAATCCGCAGGGCGTGGACGTTCATTCGTTCAAGTCACCGTCGAGTGAAGAACTTTCGCACACGTTCATGTGGCGGACTATGTTCTGTATACCTCCCCGGGGGAAAATCGGCATTTTTAATCGTTCCTACTATGAAGAGGTCCTCGTGGTACGCGTACATCCGGAGTTTCTGGACATGCAACGAATTCCAAATTCATTGCGAGGCAAACATTTTTGGAAACATCGCTATGAAGACATTAATGCACTCGAGAAATACTTGACGCGAAATGGAATTGCGATTCGCAAGTTCTTTCTGAACATTTCGAAGGAGGAACAAAAGAAGCGTTTCATGGAGAGGCTAAACGATGCGAAAAAGAACTGGAAGTTCTCCGCATCAGACATCAAAGAGCGGAAGTACTGGGATGAATACCAGGATGCGTACGAAAAGATGATCCGCAATACGGCCGCGGAACACGCTCCCTGGGTCGTGGTGCCGGCGGACAATAAGTGGTTCAGCCGGCTGCTTGTGGTAGCCACAATCGTCGATGCGCTCAACAGTCTGGATCTGCACTATCCAAAGTTGAGTGAAGGGCAGCTCGAAGAACTGAATCAAGCGCGCCGGCAACTCGAAAAAGAATAATCGAGAGAAGAACGAAGAGAAACTCCTATCGGGTATCTGCCGGGTTCGCCCGGCGTCAGTGGATCGTGCCCGGGTCCGGAACGACCTTCAAGCGATTTAATCCCAAATCATGAAAGATTTTGGGCCAGTAGTTCTTGAACATGTTTCCTGCAAAGCGCCACGCGAAATCTGTTCCAACCCGCTCCAGGGATTTCCCAGCCGTTTGCTCAGAGGCAGGGAGATAAGCATTGGCTAAGCCCTCTGCCGCCAACGGGCCCAACAAGCCCGAAGTATTGACAACGTCGTTCCCCGCGTCATTGCGTATGATCACCAGACGTTGCGCCGAATATTTCACGCTTCCCCAGAACGATGGATTGTTCTGCGGGAAGAACCGCGGATCTTGATGGAACATCGAGGCAAAGAGAAACGTGGCAAAGAAACTGTTCGAGGAAGCTCTCGCCATGTTTGCACCGAAACGGTCACCGTAGGCACCCCAACCCTGGCCATAAGCCGAAGGGACGTTGCGAGCTTGATCGACCGCCGCGCTGCTTGCTGCCGCCAGGAGGTAGGCTGGCGAGATGCTCTGGTTCACAAAGATCTTGAATTTGCCGCCCACCCCTAGTGGGCCGGGACTTGTGGCGATATCCGGAAAGACCAAGGAGCGATTCGTGACGTAGCCGACGAATTTACTCGTAGTCCCTAACGCGCCGGACCCTTCTGTCTTTGGCTGAGGCGACTCGGGCAATTGCTGAGCGCCAGAGCCAGCTCCTGCAGGCGCTTGGGCAAACGCCCTTTGGCCGTGCAGACAAAGAACGAACACGAGTAACAGGCCGACTATCCTCAATGAATAGAAACAGGGAATTTGTAGGGAGGACATATTCTGGCTCTCTTCGACTTACTTTCTTTACCTGAAACTTGGCGCGAGAAGGGCCCTTCGATGTTTTGGGAAAATATCACGTCCCAGGAAAGCACGCAACACATTCGGTGCGGTAGGACAGGTCGAGAATTAAAGGGTTTGGGGGAATGAGGGAAGGCGATAAGTTGACGCCATGAGTGGTCCCGTTTTATTCTTGTACGGTTGAAGTGCAGTTGCGGGAAGCCTCCTGGCTGCTGCGTTTTCTCCCTTCGGCTGGGAGATCGTCCAATTGGTAGGACTCCAGACTCTGGATATTAGTTAGTTCTATAGATAAACCGTTTGGATCGTTGCACTTACACTAGATTCTAGACCGCCTCAAGTTGCCCCTCAGTTTGACCCACCTTCTTTCTCCGGGACCAATTCCTTGTTTGGATTCTCTGATCAACGATCCTCCAGAACGATTTGCCACGAATAGATCAGCGCCGTCTCGTCTCCAAATGACACCTGCAGCCCGCACACCGTTTGTCGTTTCGAGAATGGCCTTGATTGTCGCCTCCACGATTCTGCCGCCCGACAGTGTCACGAGCAGGTGGTCGGCGACTTTATATTTGCGCATGCTCCTCTGGCCTAGCTCAGATCGCGCACGACGTGCTCAAGGGCTGCGACGGACGCCAGGGCTGTGCCGCGATCACATTGCTGGAGACGTTGTGCGCGCCCTGGATGGATTAGGTTGCGGTACTCTCTGGCTAGATTGGTTTTGATGTAGGTGTCAATGATCCCGAGGTTGGATGCCACTTCGTTGTATTCATGCAGATCCCAGCGCTCCAACTTTGCATCGGGTTGCCTGCTGAGTTTTCCGTGGGTCAGAAGGGCTGTGGTGGCGGTTGTAATGTCCGTCGCAGGGCGCTGGACGAGTGACCACAGGAGGAGGGCTTCGATCGCGGAACCGGATAGGACGGTGGCTGCCTTCCACTCGCCGTTCGCCAAGACTCGGTCGACGGCTCCGATGTCGCTTCGCAGGCTCCGTAGATCAGCGTCGGAGGTGAAGTTAAGCTCGGCGGTCGCGGCGGAAATTTACTCGTCCGCCACCGCGCTCGTCAACAGGCTTCAAGACGGCGCCAATCGGCTCTCCTATCCAGTTCCATATCCCGTGATTTTTGAAAGCTGAATTGCGCACCACTTCTTCGGACGTGTAAGTCCCGTGACTCACGAACAGATAGTAGGCTTTTTGGGACACGACGATTGTATCGCGGCTCGAAATGTCGATTATTTTGCCGTTGATGCTGTTCCATGCGTGGGCAAGCCGCCCGCCGAACGTGCCCTCGTGGTAAAGCATCTTGCCTTCGCTGTAAAGCGTAGCACGCTGGGCGTTCACGTAGCATCGGCATTGCTCTGGTGTTACCTGTGCCAGCACCTTATTGAGGATTGCCGTTTCCCGCTTGGTCAGTCTCATTCGCCTAGAATACCAGCCTCGTGGGTCAAGTCCACAATCACCCGTCGTCTGTAAGTAGGGTCTGCGAGTCAAAACGCTGGTGGGCGGAAGGTTTGCAAGTACTCTCAGAAATTCCTGCTGTCGCAATCTCCAGACGGAAATGCCCCGAGATTGAACCGCGAGAGCGCAAGACAGCCGAGATTTGAGTGCAAGGCGGGCGAGCCGAGTGAGGATAGAATCAGGAAGCTGGAGGGATGTATATTGGGTCAGGTCGTTCCGCCAGCGTGAGCAATATAGAGGTCTCTTATGTACATCTCGCCGCGCTACAGCGTCAGCAACTGGAAGATGCTCAATCTCTCTACTCCATCCGATTGGCAAACCGCAGTTCGCGTTCTGGAAGACCGCCTAAACGCCAGATTTGTCGATGCAGCCGAAGCGATTGACCAGCAAGATTTCGCCGGATTTGCTGTGCTCGCACTGGACTGTCTTCTGATTGAGACATTGCAGCAATTCAAAGAAGGCGTTGGCGAAACCCCGCGCCGGAAAGGGGAGCAGTACTTTGTAAACTTCTTAACAACAGCCCCTTTTTCTTCGTACTTCACCAAAGCCAGTGCGGCCAAGTTCTACTGCCACTTCCGGTGCGGCATCCTTCATCAGGCCGAAATCAAAGCGATTTCAAAAGTTCGGCGTGTCGGGCCGCTCGTGGCTCCCACCCCTGACGGCAAAGGGTTAATTATCAATCGAAAGCTATTTCACGCCACGCTTCGAAAAGCATTCGCTGCGTACCTCCGTGCTCTCCGTAATCGCAGCGATGCGCTGCTATGCCAACACTTCGTCAAGAAAATGAACCACATTTGTAATCCGTAGCCGCGCCGACCTGATTACCTTCCTATACCCTGGTTCCACGCCGAAACGCATTTTCCCATTCTCTATTCCCGGCGTATCATCCCGGCATGAACAAAATCAATGTGAATGAGACCTTGTTCCTTTTTCTGTTCAGGTGTGAGAAATGCCATAAACCAATCACGGCATGGTCACGCATGCCAAAACCGAGCACATTAGAGGAAGCCGAGAAACACGTTCTGCATCTTCACTGTGTGAAGGAATGTGGATGGTCAAGCGCAAAGATGGGGAGTGAAGCAATAGCAAGCTGGGCTGTACCTTGGCATTACGAAACTGAAAAGTGAAATGGCTGCCAGTGTGCAGAAAATCGGTGAACCTGGCGGGGCCTATCCTCGATGAAACGCGTATGGAACCGCATCGTCTGTGCTGGCTATCATAATGCGACTACACGATTCAGGGGTAGTGTCAGAAAGCTGGTGCGCCATGACAAAGACAGCTGCCAAGCCACGCTGTCAGTTCGCAACGATGCTCAGCAGTGCGATGGACCAACTGGACATCAGCATCAGGGAACTGAGCAAGCAGCTTGGAATTTCCTACGAACACGCGAGAAGATTGCAGACTGGTGAAGCTTGGGTGAGGAGGAAACAAACATGGCATTGAAGATGGCGGACCGCGAAGCGGACGGCGTGTCCGTGGTGGTGTTGGACGGCCGCATCGTGCTCGGCGAGGAGAGCAATGCTCTGCGTGAGAAATTGAAGAGCCTGATCGCCGAAGGAAAGAAGAAAATCGTCCTGAATATGGACAACATCAAGTATATCGACAGCTCGGGGCTGGGCACATTGGTTGCTGCGCATTGCAGCGCGAAAACCCGGGGCGCATCGCTGCGCCTGTGCCATCTCGGCAGCAAGTTCCAGGAAGTGCTACAGATTACCAAGCTGGTGACGATATTCGATGTTTACGATAATACGGAAGCAGCCGCTGTCGCCAGTTTCTCAAACTGAGCGCGATTTCTGCTCCCGAGCGCATGGATATCCGGCGTATTCACAATCATGAGGCTCAAAACACGATTAGCGATTGGCGGTTATGGCACAGTTTGAATTCGATGGCTCCGGCGGATAGTGTTCCAAATAAGTGGCACTACTTCTTTGAAAGCTCGCCCTTGAAATGGCTTTCAACATCCTCACGACTCAGCGGGTTTCTTGCTTTGGTCAATACGACCGAATAGACGACCTCATTCCGTTCAATCTGCGCGGTGATAAATGCCCCGTCTTCCGGCAGTTCTTGGTAGATGAATTTCACCTTCCTGCCGTCTTCAAGTTTCTTGACCCACTCTTCGTCTGGCATGTTTGTAGCCCCTCGAGCGAGGTCCAAGATGAGTGTCTCACGCCGAGTCGCTGGCTGTCTTCGTTAATTGTGGCGTTTGACGTCTTTAGCTGTGACGGTAGCCTCAACGTGAGCACCCTTTTTGAGGTTCCGTTGCGCTATTCTTGCCGACTTGGCCATGCGCGGCTTTGCCATTTCCTTCTTGACGCGGGCACGCGTCGAGTTGTCGGGGTCTCTCTTACCTTTCTCATGCAACATGCCCCGAGCATGGCATCGAGATGAAAGTCATGCAGTCCCATTTCGCACAGTTGCGAGGCATTTAGCAACGGCTGGCTAACTCGCGAAACCGGACATCAAGTGCCGCTGTGATCTGGCCAAATGTCCCGCCTGCCGTCGAACGCGCCGTTCTTCAACAATTGGCGTGGCCTTGACGTTTATCCAGAAAATACAGTCAACAGGGATTCGCAACCGTCCTCAAGATGAAATCTCTCTGCCTGCCTACCGTCAGAAAACTCCCCCGCACTAACCAAAAGGAGAGTGCGCACCTAACCATTCGGTTAGCCCAGGCGTGTAATTAATTCCTCTCGTTCCTTCGCTCAGTTTTGGCCTCGCTCCTAATTCCCACTGAATCTGCTGCTTCGCCTTCCTCGCTTTCCCTTTCTATTTCCCAGTGTGTATGGCACTCCGCCTGCAGTCCTTATCAGCGTCGGCAGTAAAAGGAAAGTCAAACAGGAGTCTTCGCTTCCGACACAAAGGAGATTTTATGAAAAACCTACGCTCTATCCTTTTTGCTTTGACTGTCCTGTTGCTGGCTACGGCCGCTCAGGCTCAGACGACCAACGTAAAGGCTAGCATCCCCTTCGACTTTGTCGTCGGCGACCACGCCTATTCGGCAGGTGACTACACCGTTAAATCCATGAGCCAAAGCAGCTCCGCCATTCGCATCGACAATGCCGACGAGTCCGAGAAGGGCATCACCCTCTCTAACGAATGCCGGAAGGCTCAAGCCGCCACGCAAACAATCCTTGTATTCGAGCATTTGGGCGACAACTATTTCCTCTCCCAAGTTTGGACAGAGGGCAGTTCCTCTGGCCGTGAGTTCCCGAAGAGCAAGAGGGAAGTCCAGCTTGCCAAGAACAATAGCAAGCCCGAACTCGTGATCGTTGCCGCAAACATCTCGCGCTAACCTACGGCACTCCACCCGGTGTTCAGCCGAAAGAAAGAGGGAACGTAACCAGCCGTTCCCTCTTTTTTCTTTGGGGCTATTCATATTTCAGGGCGAAAGAGAAATTCGACGCCAAGACCGTCACCAAAGGATAGAAACATACAAACGTGCGTGTGTCACCTTCGCGGTCTAAGCACCTGCCTTGGGCACGTAATTCACGTTCTGTGGCTTGGCCACCGATAAGATCCCGATTCGAGACTTTCTCCGTTTCCGTAAACAATTCCTTGCCTGACAGTTGGTCCGCGCGGGGCTTGGGCGACTAAATTGAATGGCAATGTTGCCCTGGGATAGTATGTTGGCAATGGCCCTAAACCTCGGACGTTTGTTCAGCCGTCCTGCATTTCTTCTCGGTCTGACTGCGCTTATGACTGCGCTCTTGGTCCAGTCGGGCGAATTGGGCTCTAGCGATACCGGCATGCGGTTACAGAACACCCGCTCGTTCTGGACCATTGAGCCACCGGTGCGCCCGGAAGACTACCCCGATTTCGGGCTGATCGGGAGGAACGGCACGATACAAGGCTGGTACGGTATCGGACAGTCGATCCTGATGCTGCCGTTCGACATTGCCGGGACTTACCTTGCACGCATGTCGATCTTCGAGAGTCTTGACGGACACGACCCGAGCGTCCGCGAAATGGTGGTGAGCTACAGCTGCAACACTTTGGTGTGTGTGCTCTCTGTGCTGGTGTGCTTTCGCTTGCTGCGAGGACTGGAGTTCACAATCAACCAAGCGCTGGCGGGAGCGCTGGGACTGCTGTTTGGCACAACCTTTCTGCACTACACACAGAACATGATGGAGAACAACCTGATCATGCTGCTGGATCTCACTGGCTTCTGTTTCCAATACGAGTGGCTGCGCAGCGGTCGCACATGGGCTCTGTTAATCGGATCGGCAGCTTTGGGAGCTAACCTGCTGGTCCGGCTGCCCACCGGCATGGACATCATCGCTTGTGGGCTATTCCTGTTGCTGATCGCGGGTATGGAGGGCCTGCGTCGGGGTGAACTGCGTCAGCGGCTCGCTTCATTCACGCGAATTGGGTTGCCAGTCTACGTATTCTTCTTCTCTATGGACCGGCTGTACCAATGGTATAGGTACGGATCTATCTTCACCACGTACGTTGGCATTTTTGCGCAACAGATGAGAGCAAGCGATCCTAGCCTGCCGGGAAACTTCCCTTGGACCACTTCATGGCGGGAGGGCATCCTGGGGCCGCTGATCACACCAGAGAAGTCTATCTTCCTTTTTGATCCGCTAATAATTGTCACGCTCCTTTTAACACTGTTGCTGTGGAGGCAGATGCGCCCGGAGACGAAAGCGTGGGTGCTCGCCATCGGCTTGCTCGTGTGTGGGTACATCTTGTTCTACGCGCGGTATTTCGAGTGGAGCGGCGATTTCGCCTGGGGTGACCGGTATGTCGCGATGCCGGTCGAATTGCTGGCCATGATGGCCATCCCGCTGCTGCTGCGGCATCGCGCGGCTCTAAAAACAGTGGTGTGCCGGACAGCATGGGGCATCGCGGCCGCCGGCATTTTCGTGCAGCTCACTTCCGTGGTTTTCTGGCACCCTCTCGAGGTGTACCAAGTGATGACCATCGGACATCCGACCTTTGTCGTTGGACTTCGGTTCAAGAACATCATCGCGGACATCCTGGGCAAATACGAACAGTGGGGCCTGACGAATGATTGGATGTGGAAGGACCAGTGGCAGCGGTTTCATTCAACCACACCCTACTTCATGCCGTTCATGCTGTGGCGGGACCGCAGCGTGCAACCGGGCACGGCACACGCGCTGATCGCGGCCTGGTTCCTGCTGCTGGTAGCACTGATCGGCACACTGCTACTGGTCCGAGCGAAAGCGCGGAGGAAGGATTTTATACAGGGGTCGTCAGGCTACGTTCTCTCCTAATTCTCATCATTGGGTCTGACTGGTGCTGTTTTGATTGAATCATTTCGGTTCCTAAGTTTCTTTGTCGACGCCGGCGAAAAACGGAGCCATTCTGGCTGGTGTTGGACGGGGCCAGTGATCCACCCAGAACCCCGCCAGATAACTTGAGCTAGTCTCGCGCCATGCCGCCAAAGCGCCCAAAAGTAGAGCCCATCCGCAATCCGACCTTGTTCGAGATGGACAAATTGGAACAGGCGGGACAGCTCGTGAATTCGCTCGAAGTTGAACGCCCTTACTACGAACCCGGCCTCCTTCTGGGCACAAGCGGATTTACCGCAACCGGGTGGCCGGGGGCGTTCTACCCTCCCGGCATGAAACCGCGCGACTTTCTCTCCTACTATGCGAAACAGTTTTAAGACCGTTGAAATTGACAGCACATATTATGGAACTCCTAGCGCATCGACTGTCACCAACTGGTATGAGCGCACGCCGCCAGACTTCATCTTTGCAGCGAAAGTCCCGCAGGTCGTGACTCACCAGAAGGTGTTATTGGATTGCGAAGCGGAGTTCGGTCTTTGTCGGTGAGCTGTAGATCCTCTCTAGACTTCGGCCCGTTAGTCCTTGGGTGACGGTCTTCCATGTGTTCCTCAAGAAGCTTCGCAGCCGCCCTATCCGAGAACCCATAAACTCTGGTGTTGCATGGGTCGCATTTACGCTCGTGCATAAACCTGGTGGACCGGCCTGACGTCTCGCCAACACGACTCCGAGGCGCCGCGACTATGGGCGCGCCTGTGGCGTTTTTAGTCCGGCAGACCGTAATGCTTTCGGAGCTTCTTGACCAAACGCCAGGCCGCGTCGCCGTGCTTCTTGATTCGCTTCCGCTCCGCAGAATTGAATCTCGTCAACCTGTCTGCAGAGAATCCCTTCCCAAACATCGAGAGGAGCAGTTTCTCGGCCTCAGTCTGCAGCACGGAATTGCCTGCCGGAATCAGCGTGTAAAGGCCAGAGACGAAGGCGATATTCCGCTCCCATTTTTGCTCTGCAAGGTAGGCGTCGCGCTCTTTGTTCCTTTTTTTTGCCGCGAGGAGTTGACAGGAGTCCGATCATTCCTTGTTGGTACTGGGGCGCCAATGATGCGAAGAAACTCGCATGCTTGCTCGGTTGGAAGTGAAGTAAGATCGCGCCCAATCGGTCTGGGTCTTTCAATGATTTCCTTTTCATGCAGAACATCTTACCCGTTTTTCTCCCTCGTTTGTGGGCTCCGTTTTTCCAGCACCCAAGGGCACCTAAAGGGCACCACGGTGTTTTACGCGATGCTAAAATATTGAATCTACAATGGCTGAGTTTATTGCGCGCCGGCGCTGGGGGACACATGTCATTTCCGATGAAGGACGGCGACAAGGCCGGTAAGCGCTCCGATGATACCGACCAGTGCGGCGAGTGCACTTGGCGGCGTCGATGTAGGCGAGCGCGCGGAAGCCGTCGTGTTTAAATTCGAAGACGTAGTCGGCGTCGTCGAATGGCTTGGCGATCCGGGAGAGGCGCATCGGTTGGATGCGGGGAAGCACTATCCTAGCGCTGCCGTGTGATCTGAACTTCATCCAGATCAATTGTAATCGTCTCGCCGTCCTTCGGCCATTTATCGCGGTGCTGCTCGCACCACGTCTGAATGAGAAACTTGACGCCGTGACGACTATTTTGTGTAGGGGTAATGCCTACAAAGAAATTCCGCACATCGTGTCCGCTAATCCTTACTTGATAGATGCGGGGCTCTGCCACCCTGTTGACAATTTGGATTGAAAACACAACATTAGCTTTTTGAAAAGGCTGGGGCTTCATACCTCATCTTAAGTGAAGGGACGTGTAGGAGGTCAAGTGCGGACGAACGGGTGGACGTTTAAAGATACCGAATCGCGGACATCCCACCCCGTGACAAGTGATAGAGTTGGACTCCCCTGGACAGCCGGACCTAATTCAGCGAGTCACGCTCCGGAGGAATTTCCGGGAATCATTGGAAAGGGAAAGACGCTATGAACACAAATTTCTCGGCGACAAAAAAGTGTGCGCATCCGTCATGCAGTTGCGAAGTTGGACCAGACGATAAATATTGCAGCGCCCAGTGTGCGGCAATGGAAAAGACACCTGACTTGTCCTGCGAGTGTCACCACGCAGGCTGCAAAGGCAACATCGGCACATAATCCGTGCATTATTGTGGTTGTTCCGGGGCCGATGCAGCACAGATAAGGCGGGGCGGATGCAACCAGCCGAAGTCCATACTATTTCGAATACGTCCATAGTCAGATGACACCGCTGTCGAGCCGTTCAAGACAAAGAAAGAAGCGCAGAAGGCGCCTGAGAAATATCCTGGCGGCTACGCAAAACAATTGGACTTGGTGTAATTCGAATCAAGGGATGACCCGATACAGACTCAGTCCATTAAGGGCCACGGTGGTAACATCGGCGGCTGCTGTGGCCCCCAACTCATTATCGCATAGAGGCAGCGACTGACTTCGGTTCTGGTTCTTCCCAGACTCGCACCATTTTGGGCTCTCAGATGCCCGTAAGTCCTTCGCAACATCACGCCAGATGTCAGCTTGGAATTTTGTCCATGGTGGCATCTTGTCAGCTTCTGCTTCCAAAGTTTCGGCCACAAAATCATCCATGCGCACCGACCGAGGTTTTCTTTCTTGTTGCATACTGCACCTCTGCTCGTAGTCTACGCCAACGCACCTCCGGTTTGAACGGTGGTATGCAGCAATGCATGCCTGAACTGTGAGATATCGTGTTAGGAATAAAAAGGGACGCACGGAGTGGCGTCGCCCATCTTGGTCAGATGTCACATAAATCGGATTCTGTCCGGTCAGAGGAAACAAGACCATACCGTATTTACCGTAAGTTGGGGCTCGCGAATACGCTAGTCGCCTTGAGATCGGAAGAAACGTGATATGTGAGCATTAGCCAAGCGATCCCAGTCAAGAACGGCGAGTTGAGGGATGCCGTCCGGACCCAGTCATACTCCCCGGCCAGTATCTTTGTCGCCGTCCAGCAGTTTATGTTAGCGACTGGTAACGGTGACGCGCTGTTCGCTTCTACACAGTTTCTGGAGATTTCTTGACCTCTGGGAGATGTCCGACGAAGAGTTGCGCCAATTCGGTAAGGGGGCACCGTGCACATCTGGATTGATGATGTGCGTTGCACCTATGAGGGAATCTTTAGAATGGCTGAAGATGAGAAAGCACGCCACAGGTAAATCCAGAAAGCGGACATCTAAGCGGACATCGACTAGAACGAAAGGCAAGCTCAGTTAAGCCCGAAGGAACGAAAGGCGGGAGCGGACGAAAAGCGGACAACCCCCGTCCCTAAGAGTGGACTGCTCTGGACGAACTGCTGGGAAAGATGCGAGCATTGGGCACGAAGCGGAAGCGAGGGACGATACATGAGAGTCTTAATGAAAGTCACGAGCACAAATAATCAAACGGATGATAAGCTGCTGGTTCAGCTTCAGGGACAGTACGGCCACGCATCACTCATTCTCCCCATAGAACAGGAGAAGTTTGTGCAGGTTGGCGATGAATGGACGCTGGAGCACGGCGAGGATGGTCTACATAAGATCATTGGTGAACTGGACGAAAGTTTCGACGACTCCCAGAATGCAGGAGTGCGCGTGTTGAGTGGCAAGACGGACTCGTCGAGTGCGGGGTTTGACGCCCTAGCGGACAAACCCCAAGAACCATTGCGGTCCACAGACCGAAGCTCCGACTAAACGCAGGCAGATAGACGCGAAGGCGTCCGGGAAGCGGAGCCTCCTGCTTTGCCTCACGGTCGCTCAAACTGGTAGCGTGGTTGCATGGACGTTCTGGGTCCCGAGAAAGCAGGGACGAAATGACAATCCCGCAGTTGCGCCAAGAAGCAAAGGACCTCAGGGACCTCGCAAACCGATTTCTACTCTATGGCGAGAAGCACTCGCTCGACGACGCGTCGCGGCGGCTAGCTGAACTGTTCAGACAAGTGCCACTAGTCTTGGGCAACCGGGCGAGAGGTCTCACGCTAGAAGGCGTGCCCAAAAGCTGGGATGAGGTCTCAGAGCACGCGGACCACATCATGCAGGTTTGCAACGATGCAGAGCCTCATGCAATTGGAGGAATTCCAGGGGGCTACGATGCGTAAGACCGGGAAGAGCGCGAAGCATGGGAGGAAGAAAGACCGAATGGCAGGGAGCGTGAGTGGAGCCCCCGCCGATTAGACCAAGAACTGAAGAAGGGCCAAGCAAAGTCGCCGCCCAAGTGAAGTCATCGTGGCCGTCAGCGCATCAACTCTGAGAAGCAGAGGCTGCCTTCGGTGCCGGCTCTTCCCAGAGCCACACCAATCTTGGTGTTCTCAGATTCCCGCAAGTCCTTCGCAATATCGCGCCAGATTTCAGCTTGAGATTTTGCCCACGGTGGCATCTTGTCACGCTGTTTGCGCTTTGGTTGAGGCGGGCTTCTCTGACGAGGCTTTCGGCCTGACGCGAACCCTCATCGATATCTACTTCATTGTTATCGAAAGTACATCATTTCCATCAAAGTTTTTTCCTTTTCAGACTCAATTGCGCGGTACTTTGATGGATGATTTCGAGATTTGTTCTGGCTTTTCCTGTTGGCAGCGAGAGCACGATGGTCCAAGCTTTGTCGAGATTGTCGTGCAGCACTTGCAAGTCGTCGAGGAGAGATTGGCGTAGAATTTCCTGATTTTCTGGCATATACACCTCGCGGCCCGGTGAACAGGCGGGGTATGACCTGAGTTTGATAGGCCCGAAAACCGATGTGAGAATGCCCCGCTAGTAGGTTGGTGGTCGCGAGCCACTTGGTCGATTGGAGTGTGATCTTTTGATATGAACCTGTACAGCAGTTTCGGATACCTTGGGCCTAATTGGGATGGGTGCAAGAGTCCATACGGCCCACAGGCGTGTGGCCTTCATGCTTTCTTGGGTCTGTAGTTGCGGCAATCGCAGCGAGAAAATCGTCGATGCGGCGTGCGGCGTCGATGGATTTGCCGTGGCCGCATGCACACGGTTGCTTTCTGTAGTCGCTAGCCATAATCAGGATGCTAACATGCGGTGAAGCTACTTCTGACGCCGACCCTCGTGATGAGCAGAATCTTTCAGCCTGCAGAGTAAAAGCCTTTTTACTTGCCCAGACCCTTCAATATGCGGTGCCGCAATTTGCCGAGTTCGCGATTCAATATGTGCTTGCGTGCGAAGAAAGGCAATAGCGGAGCACGACGGTTCTCCACTCTGCTGCGCGCTTGCTTTAATCGTGCATCTTCGCCGAATAACTCCAAGGCGTGGTCCAGCTTATCTAGAGCCTTCTCGCGCAGCCCCGCAGAAGCATATACCTCTCCCAGATTCAGGTGGAACTGCATCTCTTTGGGCTTTAGTTGTACCGCAATTTCGCATAGCTCGGAGGCTCGATCCCACTTTCGTTGCGCACGCGCGATCGCCAGTCCAAGAAACGAACTGTAGTAGGCATTATGCTTGTCGCTTTCGTATGCACGTCGCAATCTCAACAGGGCTTTTTGCGGGTATTGATTCTTGAGGAGCTCGACACCTTTTTTAAACTCATCCATAGGATCGAGCTCTATTGTATTCGTGGCTTTCTCCGCTGCAAATCCGAGGTTCATGGGGTCCTCAGGTTCTGATTGTGGGCAATGTCCTAATCTAGACGGATTATTTGCGGGGAGTCTACTGGCCTAACGGTCAGTGTTAACAGAAGAGGCGCAAACCGGACGTGTTATTTTGAATTAACTGCATAATATTGTCGGCTCCCTGGACCCGAGTAAACCTTGGCCGGCAAACTTTGGCCCCCCGGAAAGACATCACGTTTATGAACGCCGGGAGGGTTGCCCCAAATTTCAATTTGCGCCGTAAGGATACGACTTCACGCAGCCTGAAAATCGTCGGAGCGTGGTTTGTCGTGCCCTGACCAATCGAACAGAAACACCCTTCCTTGCTCAACTTTTATCTCTAAAGGACTCGGGTCCTCTGGAAACCCCTCTCCAGGCATTCCTGATTGTTGGCTGACGACAATGGTATTTAGAAGTGGCCAGTCGCGTCGCTTACAGTAGTGGTGTATGAGCCCAAGGGCGCGATTGAGTCCGTGCCTAGCGATTCCGGTATAGCCTTCGACGGCCGCATAGCTCAGAATTTGTTGTGTGCGAGCCGCCAGCGCCAGCATGGGCCATAAAAGTACGGCTTGCTCGGCCTGGGTCATTCCTTCCTTTTCCATTAAGCCCCCCAAACTTGAGAAATCTATCGCATCGCTAATCCGAGGAGTGACGTAAGTGGTTTTGGCATAAATCGGGTATCGATAGCAACGCACTTTCCGCCGCTTTCTTCGATTGCGCAATCCAGATTTCATCAATCAATCTCATCGATTGTTCGCACCACAATGACGTGAGGAGATTCGAGAGCGCCTGAGATTCTTACCTTCTTGCCCACATAGACTCTGAGCTGACTTGAATCCGCTAGCATGTAGGTCCGGATGCTGCCTTCTTCTGCAAGGAAAAACAGGTCACCGCTTTTCACAATCCTCCCCGTGATGGTCTTGATAGCACTCCGACCGGCTTGACCTTGACACCTAATTTCACTGTTTCCGGCCAGGGCGTCCGGTGCCATTGCTAGCCGCAGGAGGATGGATGCGAGACCGACATAATCTTTCCGCATTCTCGCACCTCAATCCATGGACTGAGGGCGAACTCTATCTAAGAAAGAAGAGCAAACCACGTGCCACTCTCGAAGAACCTAACTGACTGAGAGGAAGACCCCTAGACCGCTGACGACAGGAATCGTGGGTAATCTTTTCGGACTTCGGAAATTCTGAACCGTTTTGTGGTGCTGGATGAGCGGACCACATAAGAGGCAGGACATCCGCGTCACGCACAGTGCAGTAAGTTCAAGGCTTTGGTGATCGTAATACCAAATAACGCATCTGTCGGCGCAGAGGGATGATTGACCATGCACTTTGGTCGCCAGACAATTTCAGAGCATCTTTAAGATTCTCTACATCGGAGAGTTTTTAACAATCACTGCCCAACATAATTAAGCAGTCTGCCACGGGGCAGGTAGCGTAGACGACCGCCACCGGGCGGCTGCGTTCTAACGTGCTTCCCGGGCAAGTTGGTTTAGTACGAACAACGCGAACACCTAACCGTCGCCATCGTATTCCAAGGAAGTGCTGGACATTTTGCGCAATAAAGAACATAAGGAGGACAAAGGGCCTATCCTGGAATCTCGCCGAGGAGGGCAACATGCGAAATAGAAGTTTGGTTGGTTTTGCGATAGTAATGCTGCTTACAGCGCTGACGCTGTTTGTGGCCACCGCTGGAGCCGATCAGTCATCGGGGACATGGAGTATGAATGCAGAAAAGTCGAAGTACAGTCCAGGACCGCCACCAAAGAGTCTTACGGTCGTCGTTGAATCTGATGAGAATAACTACAAGATAGATGCAACCGGGACGGACGGTGACGGAAAACTGATCCACGTCCAGTACAGTGCGAAATTTGACGGAAAGGACTATCCAGCTACTGGGATCGAGAATGCGGACACAGTTTCGGTAAAGCGGATCGACCCGAACACTGTCGAAACCAAGCAAAAGAAAGATGGGAAGGTAGTGATGACCATTACGACGAAAGTGTCCGAAGACGGAAAGACGCGGACGTCCACATGGCGCGGCAAGAATGCCGAAGGCAAGGACGTTCACAACGTTGTGGTGTTCGACAAAAAGTAGAGCGCGGAGAAAACTCTCTGACCGTCTATGCCCAGTAAACGTGAGTGCTTAATCGTCGAGTGAGTACTAGAGCGGCACGAGCTAGTGCGACACAAAACATGCGTAATCTTGGGGCTTATACAGCGCGATACTGCGTGTGGGAAAGGGCGTACGGCTGGCGGGTTAGCACGCACCGTCCCTCTCACCGATGCACTGGTCCAGATGCTCAAACCCATCAAGCCGAAAGAAGGTATCGTGTTCGATGACACCAACCTGCGCAAGGCTTGGCAGAAAGCCTGCGTAGCCGCAGGGCTGGGCTCATGGATCAAAGTTGATGGCGTGCCGGACAAACGATATACTGGTCTGATCATTCACGATCTGCGCCGATCGGCAATCAGGAATCTGGTGAACGCCGGCGTGAATGAGAAGGTAGCGATGGAAATCTCAGGCCACAAAACGCGCGACGTGTTCGATAGATACCACATAGTTGATGCCGCGGATGTGCTGGAAGCCATGCAAAAGGTCCAGAATTCTGAGAAAAGTATTCCGGAGAACGGTGAGAGTTTAGTGAGAGTCGTACCCATTTCCGGAAGCAAACGCCGCTAACTCCTTCATTTTAAACTGCTGGGAGATCGTCCAATTGGTAGGACTCCAGACTCTGGATCTGGCTATCCTGGTTCGAGTCCAGGTCTCCCAGCCAATCTTTTCAAGTACTTAGCAGACCTACTTCCACCTCCCGAAAGCTTCCGTCTTCCATCAGCCGCCCTGTCGTTGCCTGAGGTGTCAATCGAGACGGTTACCAACCAGGAGTTTTTGCTCCCACGAATAAGATCAATTCGGGGGTCAACGACTCCATCGAAAGGGAGTTTGGGGGCGCGAGGCGGAATCGAACCGCCGATAAAGGTTCAGACCCTCTATCTACAGCGTCATCTGCGTCTATCCATGTAACCTCAGCGCTGTTTCTTCTCATTCGGGCTCATTCGGGAGCCTATCTTGCAACACATCATGCAACGGGAGCGCGGACGAGAGAGAATCTCGTCTGCGCTCCCATTCAGGACACATTCCACAAAACCTTCCCGACGTTGTCGGCAACGGCGCCCGATGGGTTGCACGATTTACAGGTTACTTTGAAAGGAGAAGTTTATGAGCACAGTTCTTCTGAATCGAATTGCCACTCTGAAACAGCGGGTGGAAAAGCTGGAAAAGACTTGGGGTCTCAAGAAGGCCTCGGTGGACATTGGCGAGCCGTTCGATAGCCCGCGCGTCTAAGACGACAATGGCCAGCAAAAAAAACCTAAAGATGAAAAACAAAACGCGAGTGGTAAAACGCATTGCTGAGTTCGGCGGAGAAAAGCAGCTGCCCTCCGCGATCTCATACAGGAACCTTGCCCCTAGGTGCGCGGGAAGACTTGGGCCGACGCCCTCGTCTTTTCGCTGTGCCGTCGCGCTCTGCGGGGTGACGCTGAGGCAATGATAGAAGTCTTCAACCGCATTGACGGTAAGGTTCCCGAAATTCACGAGATCAGCGGGCCAGCTAGCGGGCCAATCTCTCTGTGCCTAGAAAGCACCGTGGACGGCACCCTGGACCGTAAGCAAGTTGAGCGCAGCATTCCGCAGAAACGGAACGAAAACGGTATGCCCTTCGAGAAAGGAAAGAGCGGCAATCCGGCGACACAGTTCAAGCCGGGCAATCCTGGAGGCGGGCGCCCTCCGCGTGATCACATAACGCGTCACCTCCATGAACTCCTTGAGTTGCCGGCCAAAACACCGGTAGGCAGGAAGATTGCGAAAACTCTCTTGGACATGGCTCTGAAGAGGAACATGCAGGTAATCCGAGAAGTGTTGGACCGCGTAGAAGGCCGGCCTTCAATCTCGATTGGTGGTGTTCCTGGCGAGCCAATCGAAATTGCTGGGGATCGCATCCCTCGGCCTTACTTACGAAGAACAGCACGAGTACACCGACAATCGCGTCATCGAAATCTTGAGAGATTGGATGGACCGCTGCGGATACGATCTTCTTGTAAGAAAGAAGAAGAATCCGCGAGATAGAGAAGAGAGTCTCGATGATCTCCTCACACGGCAGAAATGCAGCGAGCCCCACCGGGAGGAGTAAACCGTGCCGTCAAGCCGAGAACGTTACGCACCGATCACATTCGCCGCCGATGCCGAGGCTTTGCTCAGCCGCACCACCGTCTCCCGGCGCTCCACGGCTGCGGCAGCGTCTTCATCCAGCGATCCAGGTCGTAGCGTGTTGCGGGAATCTTGCCTTGAGAATGAACCTTGCCACTCACGTCTTTCACACCGTAACTGATGGTCCTCTTGTGCACATCCAGTCCGATGTAATACATAGTCTCATGGGGGAGCCTCCTTTGGTGTTCTGAATCAGCGTCCGCTGCGTTCAGCTTTTGTACACCAAGCGTTCCTCCTTCGACCTATACCTTCAAACTTAACCAGGCAATCACTAAGAGGACTCCTTTCCGAAAGTCAAATAAAATAACGTGCATGTTGGGAGCAAAGTCTTGGTTTTCAAGGGTTGTACCCAATCCCATAAGGAGCTGCGTTCCATGTAAAGGAGATGCGTTCCATGCAGAGACGTGTCCTAAAGGAGAGTCGGGCCGGTATGCCTTGCAAGTCGTGCGGTTCAGTCAACCAGAAGAAATTCAGCGCGGAGATGGGCATCCATTTTCTCGAACTGGAAAATATTGAAAAGCCCGTCGTGTGGGTATTTCCCGAGGTTGTTGTCTGCTTGGATTGTGGCACCGCGGAATTTGCTGTTCCTGAGGCCGAACTGCGCCAACTCGCAAAGGGAGACGCCGCCGCGGCAGGTTAACCTGGAATTGAGTCTTACTATCTTACGGAGAATAAACGGCTGAGTGTTCCTCACAGATGCTTTGGAAAACGTGTTCATCTTCCTCGCCGTGAAAGCTGCTCAACGCATACGCGCAAAGAAGATCAAATTCGTAGATTGTAGCTAGCTGGTTCAAGAGTTGTTCAAGCCGGATCGCCGCGTCCACTTTACCTTCCGCCCACAACAAAGGCCCACATTCTCCCCACATCGCAACCCGGGAATGCTCCCCTTTCCCTGCCTTGGCGGCTCCACTGACTAGACCACCCACAACCTCGAAAAAGTGTTCCCAGTCGGGCATGTCATTGACCATAAAGGTGGAGAGAGTTTTAGCAACATCCAACGAAATGTACCTTCCGTGTTTAATTTCTGCATCAACATCCAAGCCCTCTGCCTTCAATCTCTGAAAAAGACTATCCCGGTGTGATTCGGTGGCAACAACGGCTGCCACATCACCGGCACCTAGAGCGGCAGCAATAAAACGAGTACAGCTGTCCAGAAAAACGGTGTCATCAGAATAGAACAAAACCTCATGGCGGTGAGGGGCTCTCTCCACTGAAGTGTCGGTGAACTCGTAGCCTTTTAAGCTGCTACTGACGAATTGCTTGCCCCGAAGAACCCCATCCAAGGCAGGCAACAGTTCGCGTCCGGCATCTGTCTTAAGAACGTAACCCAACGCGCCCGTAGCCACAGCTGCCCGGACGACGTCGAGGTCACTGTTCTGACTCAGGAAGATAATCTTGGAGCTAGGGGAGCGTTGTCGTATCCGCCGGGCGGCTTCGATTCCATTTAATTTGGGGAGACCGATGTCCAGCAGAATTAAGTCCGGCTTCAGGTCTTCCGCCTTCTGAACGGCTTCTGAGCCGTCCGACGCCTCGGCGATGACTTGCCATGCTGGCCGCGCCTGAAGCAGCGAATGGACTTGGCGTCGCCAAGTTTCGAAATCATCAACTATCAGAACGCGAATCAATGGCAACAGTCGCTACTCCATTTCTGTTCTTGAATAGGAGCGCGCCGCGCGCCAATTAGTTGGACGGAATCTCCAAGTCCCCGCACCTGTGAAGTCACCTCGACGATAGACCAACTACTATCGCATTTGCACCATTCACAGCAACCCGGTTACCCTCCAGCATATGGTAAACGGAGTAATTGTGCTTTCAGGGTTCTTGATAGCCGTCGTTCCAATGGGCGGAGAAGCTCCCTTGATTGCAACAGTACAAGCATCACGCGCCCTGTGGTTTCCGTCGTTGCCTTTACGCAAGCTTGTGCTTGCTCGAGCGCAATTTCGAAGCCTCCACCATCGTTACGATCGAGCTGCCTAGTCCGAACTAACTTGGTCCCCTTCCTTTACATATGTGTGTGCTGCACACGCAATTGGGTTCTTGCCCTCCAAAGTCTCCGTGCTCTGTGAAAGCAGTGCTCGAATCTAGGCCTTCTCTACCGAGAGCCACGCAGTTTTTCGTCACGGCTGAAGTTTTGGCGAGAGACAAGGGCAAATCACATCAGTGGCGAACCTGGTGTCGCATGCGCGGAAACACGTGGTGCAACCAACCTCTCGAATTGGACTGAAACCTTTATGCGACTTACGTTAGGTTTGGGTTAGGTCTGGCTAGGCCGGTCGTCTCGAGATGACGTAATACATGGGGATACACGTCCACCGCTGCGTTCTTTCCAAAAATGCAGTCGATGTGTCCGTAGCCGGCAATTACTTGTCGATTGTATAGATCAGCCCCGTTGACCTTGCGCAATAAGTCGTAGCTGATTTCTGTGCTTTTGGGCAGGAAACACTCATTCTCCTGGCCATGAATGAAGCTTATCGGAATTGCCAGCCGCTGGAGATTGGAAAGGTAGACCTCCTGTCCTGCGAAATCAACCAAGTGGCCAACACGCGTCATCTTGGCAAGATGCTCGAACGACCTTACACAAGCAAGTCCGAACATTTCATGCAGCGCCTCATGAGTTGCCAAGTTAAGCTGGGCGTGCTGGAATAAGGGGCCGTACATGAAGGCAATTCGCCGGCAGACCGGGTTGTGACAGAATTCACCGATTGGATACAGTTCCAAAGCTCGGTCGTACAGCTTTTCCAGCCATGTCTCGTCCGCACTAGCATCTGCCGCCAAAGACTTGACGCCAAGCATGTCGAGGAACTGAGGCAGGTGCAGGCCAGTCTTGATCCTGGTCGCTTCCGGGGCGACGATGTGAGTCGCGATCTGAGAGCACACCGCTGATCGAACACCTTGTAACCCTGCCAGCATGGACATGAAGAAGGTAGTGGACCCGAGGCAGTGCGCCACCACCTGGACAGAAGAGGTGCCCGTCAGTTCGCGCACTTTTGCCACTGCGGCCGGGTAATCGTTATTAGCGATGTCGTCTGCCGAGAATTGCGTCTTCGAGACAGGCAGATCGATGCTGGCCCGATAGTCGAGAAGCCAGACATCGAAGCCATGAACGAAGAGGTACTCGAGTAGGTTGGTTTCAATGGTGTCGATCGAAAAGATGAGGCTCGATACACCCAGGCCGTGGCAGAGGATGACGGGCCCCCGACTGCCCCCGCGAAAACGGGTGAGTTTCAATTGCGCATTGTCGGGAGTCGTGAAAAAATGCACTTCCGGCGCGCTCACACGCAACGGGCGTTTTCTTCTTGCCAGCGCTGCCGAATTGAAGAAGCTCGGCTTTGACAGAATGCCGCCGTAGGACTCCCACAGCACGCCGGCGAAGAACTTACCGAACCTGGCCACGGCATTCGCCCGCTCGGCAAGGTTCGCGGCATTGGTGGCCTTCATAGTCGTCAATTGCCGGGCAAAGTCCTCCGGTTCGATTCTCATGACGCCTTTGCCGAGCATCGCTCCGCTCGCATCTGGGCCGTCGTAGAGCGTGACGTAAAGGGTAGTATTCTGCTTCCAGGCGTTGAGCACGGAACTATCATTCACAACCTTGAATCCGTCGAAGAAGAAGGTTTTCCCTTCCTCGCTGATGAGGCGCATTCGATAACGCATATTGTGCGTATCAACGCTCGCCGGATCAGCCGTAAAAAGGTTGAACACACCGTCTGTAACTGCCAGAGGATTCGGTGACAAGGCGCTGGCGGTTACGGTACCGGCAGCGCGAGCTTCGTGCTCGGGATTCGACAGCATGCTATCCAGATCATCTGAGGTAATGGTCAGCACAAATTCGATGCTTGACCCATTCGCTTTGCCTTGTTCAGCAGCACTCTCATAGCCATCTGTGACTTTTGCGCTGAAGAACCCCGCCATTTTTTCGGTGAACTGAATGCCAACTTTGGGTTTTCCGTCAACCGGCGGAATCGGCTTCTTCCCATAGTCAATCGTGCAGCCGTAATCACGAGCCATCAGATTACAGCAGCGCTCGGCCAAGGCGGAGATGGTGAGCAGCGGATTAACACCCAGAGAACGCGGGATCACTGCACCGTCGCTGACGTAGAGACCTTTGTGAACCGAGGTCCCGTCCGTTGTGTCGAAAACCTGTCCGCGTTCGTTGACCACCCCGTTGGTGACGGAATCGGCCATCACACACCCACCCAACGGGTGCACTGTGATGAGTTCGTGGCGAAGGAACTCGCTCCATATCGGATTGCTCAGGAATGTACCGCCCAGCGCAGCGCTGGCGGCCTTGAGGTTCTGCTTTGCGCTTTGGAAGATTGGTTCGTCACCGACACCGGGCCATTTGATCCGAAGCCGGTCATCATCGAGATACATCTCTCCGGCGGAGCCGTCGTGGGTCATCACCAGATACGTCTGAGTATTCTGTACCGCGCCCTTGTAAGCGCCGAGCATAAGGCTCTCCAACTCGCGTGCTGTAGACTTGATCTTCTTCACTGTAGCGTCTGTACCAGGAGAGATGGCCGCGCCCAGCACCTTCTCCGAGCCTGCGACGGCAGCAAATGCTGTAGGCATGGCGGCAGCGAGCGCTCCCGGAATCGATCCTTCTTCGATGACCATGCCAGCATTCAGCTCGCGACGCTCCCGCAGGTCGACAATTCCCGTGATGCACGGACCCACCGGCTCCTGGTGCTCAGGCTCGCGGTGACCGAAACCGATCCCGTTGATCACTTGTCCTGTGTTGTAGGCGAAACCGAGCACATCGCCGTTGCCACTGAAGTGCTTTCCGAGAGCCCTCGAAACAGCGAGGCCGTGCTGGCGCGAGCGCAGCAAAATCTCCGTGCTGCCCAGGGCGCCTGCGGCCAGCACCACTATGTCTGCATTCACGAACAGGTTGGGCGACTTGAACTTCTCACGGTCTTCGCCGAGGAGGTCAAAGTGCACAACCCACTTGCCGCTTTTGCGTTCCACGTAGCGGACGTTTGTCTCGGTGAAGATCTCGGCTCGGTAATTTTTTGCGTCTGGCAGGTAGTTCATCAGGACGGTGTTCTTGGCGGAAAAGTTGCACCCCGTGACACAATCGCCGCAATTGACACACTTCTGCTGCTGCACGCCCGCATTGTTCACACGGTCCTCAAAGGTCACGTTTATCGGAGGACGATAGAAGCATGCGTTGAGGGCCTTGCCCGACTCGGCATGCGCGGTGAGTTTGGGCAGCTGTGGGTAGTGGTCAGGATAAGGCTGAGGCTGCAGCATCTGTTCTGCCAATTCGTACCCAATCTCGAGCAGCGGCTTTGCACCGGAGGGATCGGTGATGGCGGCCGCCTCTGCCCGAATGGCTTCCGGCCAGACGTCATCGGCGAACACTCTTGGTTCCGCGCGCAGCGAAACATTGGCATTAACCAGAGAAGTTCCACCCAAACCACAGCCAAGGAATACATTGAGGTCCTCATTGACGCGAAAGTCGTACAGCCCAGTCTTGGACCCGAGATGCGCCGCCGGAGCGTCAATTTGCATCTCAGCAGTCGCTTTCGGTAGCGTGTCGGGATATTCGCCGGGCTGGAGCTCCTTTCCCCGCTCCAGCACACAGACACTCTGCCCGGCACGCGCCATGCGCGAAGCAGTGATTCCCCCGCCATAGCCGGAGCCGACCACGACAACTGTGTAATGTTCCTTGAGGTCATCAATACTGGACGAGAGTCGTGGCATGCTGGTACCTCCCGAAGCTAAGGGATCAAGGGCGCGTACTCCGCACCGCGAAAGTCGAGTATCACCTGGCCGATGGGGACTGCGAAACCGTCATCGGCCACATAGGTCGCACTGCCTACGGCAGTAGTCGTGGGGCGGTCCAACAAGAAGTGCGCAAAACCTTTTAGGTTCGACAACTCAAGTCGGGCGCCTCCCAGCGGGATGCTGCCCTTTTCAAGCTTCCCGACGGTCAAGAACATCTCCGGTATTGGACCTGAGCCGTATCCGTACACGACAGATTTGTCGCCAATGAATGCCGCTCCGTGTTTGATGTCATCGGAATCCGTGACGTTTACCAGAATGCCTGCGCCAGAAGGATTCTGGGGAGGCACGCTCGCAATTCCTGCGTAATTCGGCAGGAAGTCCCCAAAATGCGCGGAGGCATATCCGATGGCGCGATCCAAATCGATGCGGTCGCCATTGAGGTTGATCCAGCCAGATACCTCCATCCTCAAGTAATCCATGGCAGTCATGTGAGCCAGCACAAGGCCGCATTCTCCTGTTCCTTTGCCCGGTATCAGGACCTTGAACTCCAATGCGAACGCCACAGTGCTGATGGATTGACCGGAGGCAGAAGCAGAAGCCGCCAGCCAGTTTTCGCCGCGTCCGAGAACGGGCTTATCCTGAGGCAGTGTCGGGGGATTGTCGGTGGCAAACGGTGCCCACTCCGAAGATGGGCCTTCCAAAATGAGGGACGCGATTTCAGCCCCTGGACCGATGGCAAAAACCCGCAAAGCCCGTCGACCCATATCATCGCTTCTCACCACGTCGACGCCAATGAGTTGGCCAGCCGATGTATGGAACCAGTGGAAACTGCATGTGTAGGGGAGTTTATGCGGGTCAGAATCCGGGGCAAGGAAATTGTAACGGTTCTCAAACAATGTGGCAAGGAAACCGGTCGCGTGTGACATGAGATCACCTCCACTCGATAGCCTCCACCCTTGGCAGGTCGACCCGAAGCCTGGTGAAGAACGAGAGTATTGCACAACTCTGCGAATTCGTACTCGAGCTTTTTCTGGGTGATGTGCCCACACATTTCTGGTATGTTCTCTCGGTCGTTGAAAGATTCATCGCGCACAAGTCGTATATCTTATCCGCTACGGCTTCATTGATGCCCCGGATGAGAAGAAGAAAAGAGAGATCGAAGCAGGATTAAGGCGACTCCATGCCCGATATCCGCTACATATGCGTTTCGGACCTGCACTTGGGAGCAGACAACAGCCTGCTGACCCAATTGGGGCCTGAACCAGGGGACGTAGATCCTGACAGGCCAAGTGAAGTCTTGGTTGAATTTGCGGGCTGCCTCAGGGAACTAGTTCGGCACAACGAAAACCTAGTCAAGCCCACACTCATTCTCAACGGAGACGCCCTCGAGCTAGCCCTGGCACAAGACAACATCGCGTTGATGGCATTCGAGCGCTTTCTGGAACTCATGTTCCCAATCAACGGAGAGGCGCTGATCGCGCCGAAGATCATCTTCAACCCGGGAAATCACGACCACCATCTTTGGGAGACCGCGCGTGAAGCCCAGTACGTCGAGTTCCTTCGGGGCAAGCGCAGCAAGAGACCTGGTATAGACCTGCCTCCGCCATGGCACGCCACAAACATGTTCGACCCCGACTTTGTGGACTCATGTCTGCTGAACGCAGTTATTAGTCGGCATGCGCACATGACCGCCCAGGACGTGTATGTCTGTACTGTGTATCCAAACCTGTGCCTGTTGAATACCGACGAGAGTAAGTGCGTCATATTCAGCCACGGCCATTTCGTCGAGTCGATCTACATGCTGATGACTACGCTCGGGGACTTTGTTTTTCCCAATCGCGTAGTGCCGAAACAAGTCTGGGATATCGAGACGGAGAACTTTGCCTGGATCGATTTTTTCTGGTCAGCGATGGGCCGGTCCGGGGAGGTCGGCAAAGACATCGAAAATGTCTATGACATGTTGCTGGTGCCGAAGGCGAGCAATAGGCTCATGCGACAACTGGCCCGTGCCGTCGGCCACCAGTGGGTTCGATGGGCGCCAAAACTCGGTGAATGGCTCGGCTTGCTGTTCGTTCCCTTCGTCTCAAGATTGGTCGGCAAAGCGGGGGGCCTGGAGAAGACGCAGATTGGCCAGTCCCTTACTCCGGATGCTGCCCAAGGTCTCAGGGCGTACGTCGGAGGCCCACTGGCGAACCAGATCCAGGAGGAGCGCAAGCGGCCCATGCCTGCGAAAACTACGTTCATCTTCGGGCATACGCACAAACCATTCTCCGTCGCAATGAACTTCGACCATTTTCCCAATGGGATGAACGTCTATAACAGCGGCGGCTGGGTGGTGGACACCAAAGACACGGACCCAACTCACGGCGGTGCAATCATTCTTGTTGACGAGCAGATGAACGCCGTGTCGGTGCGTATGTACAACGAAGCCAGCAGCGCAACCGCGCACCACGTCTGGTTGGAGGCCGTGGATGGACCTGCCAATCCGCTCCACAACCGTTTGGCAAGCCTCATCAATACCAATCAGGAGCCCTGGCTCTCATTTTCCCGCGTAGTTGCAGATAACGTAGATGCCTACCACACCAACTTTCGCAAGAGGTTGAAACTGGCTCAGATTTAGTTGTACTTCGCCAAAACTCCAGCCCGCATAGAAATCAATAACATAGCTGTGCCATCTCAGCACCGTTTTGTTATAAATCCTGAGCATGTTTCGCTTCGTCGGGCTCTTCTTCGGCATGCTGGTCCGCCTCTTTTGCGGGCGGCAAAGTCTCCTTTTCGAGAATCTCGTTTTGCGTCAACAACTCATCGCGCTGAAGCGTCGACATCCTCGCCCGAGTCTCGGGCGGATCTTCCCTCCCGTAGATTCAGGTAAGTAGCGATTGCTGTTGGAGTTAGGTTCTTTTTGCATTTCTTTGTGTAGTCATGTAATAGGTAGATATCTGTTGACAGGAGATGTATTTGTGATAGTAAGTAGGTATGTACATCTCCTCCATCCCCAATCGCAAATCGCCACCCGCCGTCCTCCTCCGCGAATCCTTCCGCGAAAACGGCAAAGTGAAAAATCGCACCCTCGCCAATCTCTCCCATTGGAATCCCGCTCGGATCGAGGCTCTCCGTCGCGCCCTGCGTGGCGATTTCGATCATGTCGAACCTTGCGAAGCTACGCTGGGCCCCATCTTCGGCATGCTCTATGTACTAAAACAAATCGCCGATGCCCTTGGGATTCCTGGCGTGTTCGGCAACACGCGTGTGGCCAAGCTGGGTTTATTTTTGATCCTGGCCCGCGTAGCGCATCAGGGCTCTCGTTTGTCGGCGGTGCGTTGGGCCGCGGACCACGCCGTCAGCGAAGTTCTCGGCCTGGGTTCGTTCGACGAAGACGATCTCTACGCGGCGCTGGACGATCTTTGTGCCCGCCAGCAGAAGATTGAACAAGCACTGTTCCGGTTGTACCTGCGCCGGAAAGCCGCGCCCCCGCGACTGTTTCTCTACGACGTGACCAGCAGTTATCTAGAAGGGGAGCAGAACGAACTGGGGGAATTCGGCTACAACCGCGATGGCAAAAAGGGCAAATTGCAAATCGTCATTGGCCTGCTCACCGATGCGGAGGGCGAACCGCTGGCGGTGCGCGTGTTTGCGGGCAACACCGCGGATCCGGTGACGGTCGTCGATCAAATCAAGATCCTCCAAGAGCAATTTCAGGTGCAAGAATTCGTCTTTGTGGGCGACCGCGGGATGGTGAAGAGCAAGGGCATCCGAGCGCTCGAGGAAGCCAACCTGCATTACATCACGGCACTGACCGATCCGCAGATCCGCAGTCTTCTGGGGCAGAAGATTTTGCAGCTGGAGTTGTTCAGCGAACAAATCTGCGAGGTGGAAGGCGCCGGAGTGCGCTACGTACTGCGGAAGAACGAGAAGGAAGCGGCGCGCGAGCGGCATCGACTGGAGGACAAGCTGGAGAAGCTGAAGGAAAAAATCGCGGTACGCAACGAGCAGGTGAAGAATAAGCCGCGCTGCCGGCCGGAAGCGGGGCAACGCCAACTGCAAGCCTGGGCGGAACGGCACAAGCTGACCAGCTTGGTGGAGTTGCAGCTGGGCGGCCGCACGCTGGTGTTGCAGCGCCAAGAGGAGAAGATCGCAAGGGCTTTCGAGTTGGCAGGCTGCTACGTGGTGACCACGAACGTTTTGAAAGCGAGCATGAGCGCGCAACAGGTGCACGACAGCTACGTGAGCCTACAACGCGTGGAGCGCGACTTTCGGGCCTTGAAGACGGGCTTGCTGGAAGTGCGCCCGGTGTTTGTGCGCAAAGAGAGTCGTACGCGAGGCCACGTGTTTTGCAGCATGCTGGCACTGAAACTGAGCCGAGAAATGGAACGTCGGCTGCGAGAAGCGTTCGGCACCACGGACAGCAATCCGCACGCGATCACGCTACCGGATGCACTGAGGGCACTCAGCAGCCTGTGCCTGTTGCAGTACAAGATCGATGAGAAAACGACGGTGACGAAACTCCCACAGCCCACGGCCAATCAACAACAGATTCTGGCGGCCTTGGGCGTATCGCTGCCCGCAACCACGTAGGCAGGCGCTTTCCCCACGTGGGTTACAATAAAAGCCGCAACATGAAAAAGTTAGCAGGAAAATAACGCCTGACACCGGGAGGAAGATCCGTCGGGCTTTTCGATAAGCTCTTCTGGGGCTGCGCTGGCCTGCTCCTTGCATCGTTGTTCGTTCACGCCGAACACAAGGAGCCACAGGATTAGCGATGCTGCCCCGAGGATGGCAAAGGCTACTACATAAGGGAACAGACGGTATCCGAGGGGCTGATACAGGAAGCTCAGCCAACCCAATCCTCCAAATACCGACAACACGCCGAGAATCCGAGGCAGGAAGGTGGACCTGATGATGAGGTAGCCCGTCAGGAGTGCATAGAATCCGAAAAATACCAAGGCCACCGCGGCGCCCCGGTCATTCACCTTGAGAAAGAGGAGTGCCAGCGCCTGCAACTGTTCCGCGCTGAATACACTCAAGTAGTGCGCGCCTCCCAAGATGAACAAGGGGGCGATAAAAAAGACGCGAGTAAAAGTCTTGATGACGCAACCGGTGAGGCCTAACCGAACTTTCGCACTTGGGCACACCTGATTCGGTTAAGTGCTTTGGATTCAGTCTGGGTTAGGGAAAGGTCTTCACCACAAAACAACCTCCTACCGTACGGTTGATACCTCGATTTCGAAGCTCTGTTTTTGCGCCACCAAGCGCGGTGGCGGCTGGCTCGGCAACTGCAATTTCAGCTTCTCGATCAGCACCTTGGTGTCGGGAGAAGGCTGTGTGTAGCGCGGCAAAATCAACCAACGTTGATCGACCGTAGGAATCCACACGTCAATCATTTTGATTTCCGCTAACTTCTCCAACACCGCCGTAGGCGTCAACCCTGGGGCGTGCAGCAACAGACGCTGCTTCAGCGTCACTTGTAAACAGTAGGCAAGAAAGGCGATCAGAATGTGTGCGTCGGCGCGATGCTCCAATTGATGGCGGATCGGGCGGATGCAAAGTTCGCTTTTGAGTGATTTAAATACCGATTCGATCTGTGTCAACTGCACGTAGCGGGTCCACAGCGCGCTGGGATCTCCGGCGGTAAGGTTGGAGCGCAGCAAGTAGTGTCCGTCGCGCCATTCCGCCTCCTGGAGCTTTTGCTTGTCCACACGAAACTGGAAGGTCTCGCGGGTGACCGGCTGGCCTTCCTCCGGTACTTGCATCTGCACGAACTGGAAGGCGCGCCCCGCGGCTGCTTTCGCGGCGCCCAAACGCATCAGTAACTGGACCAGAGAGGGCAGGCTGCGCCGCATGGCACGGAGTTTTCTGAGCAAGCGAGCCAGACGTTTGCGGCGCATGGCGGTCTCTTTGGCTCTTCGTCCTTCACTCTTGGCCAGCACATAGAGTTCGCCGTCTTGCTCAAACAGTTTCACTTCCACCGACTCTCTGACCTTCTGCCAGGGCAGATCCAACCACTTCTTTTCACACTGCTGGATCTTGCCTTTTGGTGTTCCCACCAGATAGAAAATCTCGCGTGCCGGATCGCGCATCTCCTGCAAGATCTCTTCGGTGGGAATGCCGCGGTCCATCACCCACATGCGTCTTGCTTTCCCATAGGTCTTCTCAATCTGATCAAGAAAATCGCGGAGTGTGGTGCGATCACTGGTATTGCCGTCCAGGACTTCGTAGGCCAACGGGAAACCATCGGTGGTGATTACCAGTGCAATCACCAGCTGTAAACAGTCTGTCCGTTTATCGCGACTGTGACCGTACTTGGCCTTGGGGTTCTCTTCCATCGCACCTTCAAAGTACGTGCTCGTCAGGTCGTAGAGCAACACTTCAAATTCCGCCTGAAACAAATCGGCCCACTTCTGGCGCAGCCATAGAAAGAGTTCCTGCTTATGTTCGAGCACACGGTCCAGGCAACGATACAAGCGATCCTTTTCGGCCACGGAGAAATTTGTTCCCAGCAGCGTATCCATAGCGGTGGTCAGGTACCACTGGCGATGTACACGAAACTCGCTGCCCGAATCCAGCAGCTGGCTCACCACCAATAGCTGCAACACTTTTTCCCAAGGAACTTCTTCCCGTGTTCCAGCAAGGCGAGCATCCCAAAACTCATGCAAGCCCAGTTGCTGCCATAACTCGCACGCCAGCCAGCAGCTACCGAACAGCCGAGGGCAACGCAGTTCGAGACCGCTCAGTTTCACTTGCAGGCTGTCGATGGCATCGGCGGGAATCTCGCGGTCATCGGGAAACAAACTCAAGTTCGCATACTCTTGCTCTTGTTCATCAAATACGGACAGCGTCTTGCGCCAAGCCGCTTGTTGTTGATCGTTGATCTCGCCGAGATAGAGGACGGTTCGCTGCACCGTTTTGTCGGACGCGATGCGATGATTTTCTACGATGCTGAAGTAGCGATGATCCTTGCCGTCTTTTTTGCGATGGATGCTGCGCAGAAACATGCTGACAGCAGACTGCCAGAACTCCGGGGTATAAGGGAAGACCCTTGGTCTTCACTCTACCGTTTTTTCAGAGCGCGGCGATAGAAACACACAACTTAGCTGCGAAAATGATAGCGAAAATGCAGAAAATCGCTCCTAACTGCGAAAGTGCGGCTAAGAAGCGGCAATCAAAGAGACGCTCCTACCCGCCGGCTTAAGCAAGTCACAAAAGAGAGCGATCATAGCGACATTGCACACCATTTCGATGAGGTAGACTGCGAAACCCAACTGAAACAAGCCCCTGTGTGTCAGTATGTTCGTCGCCGCCTACCACAAGCCTGCCGCTCACGAAACCCCCGGCGAATATTCCCGTCAGTATGGTCAGGAGATAAAGCACACCCGTAATCCTGGCCCTGAGACGTGGCGACGTTTCCTCCAGTCGCCCCACCATTTCGGTTGCGTTCATATCGCTTCCTTTTCCGGTGTCTGTCTGGACTCCAACAGGTCACCTGGCTGGCACTGCAGTGCCTCACAAATGGCCTCGAGCGTGGAGAATCGGACGGCGCGCGCTTTTCCGGTTTTCAGGATCGACAGGTTGGCGAGCGTGATTCCGATTCTCTCGGACAGCTCCGTGAGCGTCATTCGACGCTCGTGAAGCATCTCGTCCACCTTCACGATGATCGGCATGGTCAGACCGTACCTTCGAGATCTTCACGCATGTGCGCGCCCTGCTCGAAGACCCGCGCCAACACAAAGAGCAGCAGCACCGTGAGCCATCGCGTCAGCGAAAAGCCCGAACTGATGTTGAGCGGTGCTGCGGCCGTCGATACGCCCGCAGCAATGGCTCCAACGGTGAAATGCATCAACTCAAGGCCGAGGATCGCCCAGGCGATCGTCTTCAGGCGGACGGCATTCGCCATAACGAAGGGGTTCCCGACGCTGACCGTCTCGACGATGGTCAGCAGCCGCGCCAGAATGAGGTGCACAATGGGAACCGAGCAGATGCCGATGACCATGATCAGGCGCATACCCAGGAACAACATCGAATTGCCGGGCGCGGGCCGTGCACCAAGTGCTCTCATGACCCACGATTCGGCAACCAGGCTGGCAATGCTTCCCATTACTAATCACGGTAAGCCGGCATCAGATCACTTCCGGCTAGCGACCATCCGGGAGTTGATCGGCTCGGTCAACACTAATGCCTTTACCAAGACCTATCCGAGGACCGTACTCTAGAGCTGCCTGATTAACAGGAGCGACTGGTCGTCGAATTGCGCTCCGTGCCGGGCAACGCTTTCCTGAAGCGACCGACAAATCGCGTCCAAGGGTTCCTTGCCATATTTCTGCAATTCTACTTGGAGACTCTTCAGCCCAAATTCTTCCCCCGCGGCGTTCACAACCTCGAGTAATCCGTCCGTGTAAAGCGCGAAGACATCTCCAGAGCCTCTGTCCGAATCTCGCAAGTGACAAAATCACCGGAAGGAAGAATGCCCAAGGGCATGTTTGGGCATTCCAATCGCGTTACTTCGTTGGTCGTGGCAGAAAAGTGCAGAATGGACGGGTGGCCTGCAAGCCCGACGCGCAATCTGTCTCCACTCTTGGCGAGAAAACAAAATGTGACGAACATATCCGGTTTTTTCAGCGGGTAAAGGACTTCGTTCAGCCGTGCGAGGAGATGCACGGTATCCTCGCCGGAGCTCAGCAGCATGCGAGCCGCGCTCTTGACCATGCCCATGACCACTCCGGGCGCGACGCCGTGGCCCGCCACATCCGCCACATAGGCGACCCAATGGTCTTCCGACCCGGCAAGATCGATCAAGTCACCGCCGACTTCGCCGCTGGGTAGCGACCGCCCGTAGAATTCGTAACCGCCGACCTTCGCATCAATCGCAGGGACCAGCACGTGGTGGATCTCGGCGGCCAGTTCGATCTCCGCGTGCTCACGGAAATAACGCCGGCCTGCGGTAATAGAGGAGTAAAGGAAGCAGCCATAACCCAAAGCGATGGCAAGCATGGTAGCGATCCCGCTCAGGGTCAGCCGGCTTTGCAACCGGACGATATCGGCGGCGCCCATCGGCACCGATTGGGGCAGGTCAGGAAGAGACCGAGCCAACACGTACATCAGCGCCAAATGCACGGCGAGGGCGGGAACGAACGCCTTCCAGAACTGCTTGCGAAGGACAAATCCTGTAAAGGCATAGAACATCGCGAACAATCCCGACAGCAAGACGCCCATGACAAAGCGCAGCGTAGGTTCACGTCCCATTTCCATGATGTCGTTGGTAAGCCCCATGGTGCTGAAGATGAAGAAGACACCGAGCAGGAAACCAACCAGTGACGTCCGAGGGATGCTTTTCCAGAAAGATTTGCTTGGGCTCATAGGATAGAGGTGTGTGCCGGAACCCAACTATAGCAAATGCAGAGCGGCACAGCTTTCTCTTACCTGGAATCCGTCTCCAAGTCGCGTTGTGTTTATTGGAGATTCCGCAAGGTCCAATCCGCCATTGTGGTCGGATGACGGGCAACCCTTCCATAACCAGGTAAGGTAATGTTTGCCGACCATCCGGGAGTTGATCGGCTCGGTCAACACTGCCGCATTTATGAGGATTTATTCGCCGAGAGTCCGACGTATCCCACACTTCCCACAACGGGCCCGCTTCGCAGGATTCATATGTATGAGTGGTGCGTTACACAACCAAGTGAGTGGCGCTAGCTTGAAAGAAGCACGTAACCGATCAATTTTGTTGCTCGGCAGTATTGTTTTGAAAAGCGCGACACGAAAGAGCAAGAATATTAATGTCGATCCTTGCACAGCGCGGTTTCTTCCGAGAGTGCTCGCGGGGCTTTTTGCAACTCATGAGGGTCTGTGATTCTTCTTTGACTCTGTCGAAAAACGCGTCGTTTTCGCAGAGCGATCTCTACGGTGGGAGCCCGATGCGCCGCACCAGGTCGGCAAAACGCGAGTCAGACCGCAGCGGGTCCCAGAGTGGTTCCACTTTAAGGTAGCCGAGACGACTGGTGCGCTCCCCATAAGCCTTTTCGAGCTCCGCGAAGGCTTGATCCTTCTCACCGAGCCCGGCATAGACAACAGCGAAAGAAAAGGCAGGCGTATACCTCTCCTTCGAGGCCGCCTCAAGCTGTTCGAGCATGCGGAGAGCCTGATTTCGCTCACCCAACCGCGCATGCGCGTACCCCAGAAGAGCAAGGGACATGGCCCTGCCTCGGCTCAGTGCAGAGTACTTTTCCAGCTCAGACAGACCCTCTCGGTACATTCCTCGGGAGACATACAGCTCCCCCAGCAACTCGTATGAAATGGCAAAATTCGGATCCAGCTCCAGCGTCTTATGGGCCTGCTCGATAGCCTGGTCAAATTGCCTTGCGAAATAAAACTGCACAGCCAAGCTATGGTTGACAGCAGGGGAAGCGGGATCGAGATCTAGGGAGCGCTTCGCCACCGCCAAGGCTTCCTCCGACCGCCCGAGAGAGCTGAGATAGAAAGGATAAAAGGTGTGGGCCCTGGAATAAGCCGGATTTAGCGTGAGGGCTTGCTCAAAATGCTTTCCTGCGGCCGGCCAATCCCAATC
>CAWIUU010000011.1:0-194089 GCA_963839315.1 Candidatus Acidiferrales bacterium | reverse complement strand
GCAGGCTGTAAACTCCCGCCGGATGAATCCTGAATGGTGAAGCTTGCCCGCGAGTTCCATGCTGACACTTCGCGAACTCGTCGACCGCTACGACCTTCTCGCGCATCAATCCGGCGAGCCAGTTGCTCTTTCCGCGTTTGGCCTCGCAGACGACGAAACGCAATCGCTCTTCACCACCTTCGACGACGACTACCACATTAGCCGCTTCTTCCACTTTTCCAACGGAGAAGGGAAGCCCTACGTAATTCGCGGCGAATCGGCCACCCATCTCTTCGTCGACCTCGCCATCCGCGCCCTCCTCTAACTATTCGGCACTTCCAATTTCATTTGCGTGTACCGTCTTTCTTGGGTCGTCTTTGCTCTTTTAGGGGGTCGGAGCTTCATCTCCAGCCACTGAATATTCACATCAATGTGATTCAGCGAGCGAAGCGGCTAAATCTGCTCTCTTTTTCGCGCGCAACCCTTCACGCCGGCAGTGCTCTCTCCAACCGCCGCACCAGTTTGCTCTGCTCTTCTCGCAGTTCCGCTGGCAATCGGTTGCCAAACTTGGCGAAAAACTCTCTCACATCCGACAAATCGATCTCCCAGTCGTCCGGATCCACGCGGAACAGTTCGTGGAGTGCCTCGTGTGTAATCTTCAATCCATCCAGCGTCAGCGCATCTCCTCGTTGGCACGTACCCTATCGGCGTTTCTTCCGCCTGCCCTTTGCCCTCTACCCGCTCCAGAATCCATTTCAACACGCGCACGTTTTCGCCATACCCCGGCCACAGATATTTTCCGTCCGCTCCTTTGCGGAACCAGTTCACATGAAAAATCTTTGGTGGATGCGGGATCCGCTTCCCCATGTCCAGCCAGTGCTGGAAATACTCCGCCATGTTGTACCCGCAGAACGGCAGCATCGCCATTGGATCGCGCCGGGTGATCCCAACGTCTCCGGTCGCCGCCGCCGTCGTCTCCGACGCCATCGTCGCTCCCACATAAACCCCGTGTTGCCAGTTGAACGATTCGTACACCAGCGGCGCCAGTCGCGCCCGTCGTCCTCCAAAAATGAATGCCGAAATTGGCACGCCTTCCGCTGCTTCCCACTGTGGCGAAATGCTTGGCGACTGCCCTGCCGGCACCGTATATCTCGAATTCGGATGCGCCGCTGGCCCCTTCGACGGATCCCATTTCTCTCCACGCCACGTCACCAATCCTGCCGGAGGCTCTCCCCCTATTCCTTCCCACCACGGTTCGTCTTCCGGCGTCACTCCCACATTCGTAAAGATCGTGTTCCGGTTCAGCGCCTTCATCACGTTGGGATTCGTCTTCATCCCCGTTCCTGGCGCCACTCCAAAAAACCCTGCTTCCGGATTGATTGCATGCAGGTAACCGTCCGCTCCAATCTGCATCCACGCAATATCATCCCCGATGGTCCATACGCTGTAGCCCTGGTTCTCCAGCGCAGACACCATCATTGCCAGGTTCGTTTTCCCGCACGCACTCGGAAACGCCGCGGCCATGTACGTCACTTTTCCGCCCGGCGATTCCAGCCCCAGGATCAGCATGTGCTCCGCCATCCAGCCCTGCTGCCTGGCCATGTAACTCGCAATCCGCAGCGCGAAGCATTTTTTTCCCAGCAGTGCGTTCCCGCCGTATCCTGATCCCACGCTCCAGATCAGTTTCTCTTCCGGAAAATGAACAATGTACCGCCGCAGCGGGTCCAGGTCTCCCAGCGAGTGCAGCCCCGGCACAAAATCAAAAGAACTTCCCAGCCGGTCAGTCGCCACTTTGCCAATGCGCGCCATGATCCGCATGTTCGCTACAACGTACGGGCTGTCCGTAACTTCCACTCCCACTTTGCTGATCGGCGAATTCACCGGCCCCATGATGTATGGCACCACGTACATCGTCCGGCCCGCGCATCGCCCCGTCCAGCAGCGACCCCACCTTGTACTTCGCGCCGTCCGGGTCCATCCAATTGTTTGTCGGGCCCACATCCTCTTTGTTTCGCGTGCAGATAAACGTCAGGTGCTCCGTGCGGGCCACGTCGCTCGGGCTGCTTCGGTGCAGGTAACAATTCGGGTAGGTCTTTTCGTTCAGGGGGAAGGAGTCCGCATGCTTCAACATTTCATGCAGGATCACCTGATTCTCGGCTTCCGATCCGTCGCAAAAGACGACCTTATCCGGTTTGGTCAGCTGGGCTGCTTCATTCACCCAGGTTTCCATTGGTGTTGCCACGCGTTTCCCCCGGAAAATCTAATGCACTGCATTACAATTATAAATTGATATGCCCGTTCCAACCGGTCCTTACTCTTTGGTGAGCCTTTTCGGGGCTGGCGGCGGGTGTCGTTCGCTCTTTTGCTTCGCCCAGTGTATGTTAGCCCATCGCCCCCGCGCAAGGTCGCGCGCTCCTGGTAAGTCTCCGGTGCTATCATCTCTTTATGTACGCCCAGAAATTTCATGTCGACGTCCTCATCCACGGTGAGCGCAAGCCCTGCCCCCTCGACTGGCTCGACCAGTTCTGCATGCGCAACTTCACCAACTCCGCCGACTTTGACGACACTCTCCCGGTAAGCGACGGCTGCCTCGAAGTAAGTTTCCGCCTCACTCCCGAACGCTTCGCCGAGGGCCTTTCCGACTGGCTCACACAGCGCGGCAAAGGCGAAGGCCAGCCCGTTCGAGTTGAAGTCGCCCGGTTGTAACCCGCATCTCCTTCTCGCCTCAGGAATGCTCCGCTCAGGCTCACCGTGAAATTCGAGACAATTTTTTTACATACGCCTTATATCTCAATGACAACACCCTTTTCACTTCCACTTACTCTCTTTTCACGCTTGCAACTCCGAAGTCGGAACCAACGAACGACGCGGGATATGCAAAAGAGAACGGAAGCGTGTCTGGAGTCTCCTGCTTGACCTCAGTCGCGCAAAGGGGCAACTGGCCTGTCCAATGCCAACCCTGAATCGTTGGAAAGTGTCAGATGCCCCCTCCGTTTCCGAGTTCAAGCGCCGCTCTTCGTTTCTTCCGATCTCGTAATTGCCAGCGGAATCTTTTCACCAGAATTCACCAACAGAATTGCAAGGGGGCAGTGATGTCTAGCCGCGCAATCGCTTTCCCCAGGTTTCTTCTCGGATTTCTCATGGCTCTCAGTGCTTTTGCCGGCCCGCTCTTGGCTGGTGGCGACAGCTCCATTCTCAACAAACTCAAAAATGTAAACACTCTTTCTTTCACCGTACCTTCCAACGGCGACATCAATCCCTACGGTCTTGTCCGTGTCCCACGGACCGTGGGCAATCTACAGGAAGGCCACTATCTCATCAGCAATTTCAACGCCAGCTCCAATGCTCGGGGAACCGGTACCACCATCGTGGACGTTTCTCCCGGTGGCGCGCTCTCCCTCTTCTCACAGATCGATCCCTCTAAACTTCCTGGTCCCTGCCCGGGCGGTGTCGGTCTCACCACGGCACAGGCCGGTTGCCTGATAGCTCTCAATAGTTGGGGCGTCCCCGTCGAAACGATTTACGGCTCGCTCATCAATGGGCCTTGGGATATGACCGCCGCGGACGGGGACACCCAGGCGGCTTTGTTCGTGACCAATGTGCTCAATGGCACCGTCGCGGCTGGCGGTAGCGTCGTTAACCAGGGCGCTGTCGTTCGCGTAAACCTTGCCGTCTCCGAAAAGCAAATGCCGTTTCTTCTCTCCATCACCGTAATCGGCGCAGGTTTCGCCGAACGCACCGATCCCGGTGCCCTGGTCATCGGACCCACGGGCGTTGGCCTCTCTCCACATTGCCATCATTCCGAAGATTCAGACTGCCACTCCTCTTTTGGCGAGGATGAACCCGTGCTCTACATTGCGTACAGCCTGAACAATCACATCGCCGTCATCACCGATCCGCTCACCCGTTCCACTCCTTCCATGGATGGCCGCACTCTCACCTCGGGCGGAAGTCTGAACGATCAGTGGGATTAACCGTTGCGCCCAATGGCCACATCTTGACGGTCAATGGAAATAATGGCTTCGTTACGGAGATCACCCCGCACGGCGCACAAATTGCCACTAAACTCCTCGACAATACCGGCGGTCCGCCTCCTGGCACTGGCACTCTCTTTGGCGTGCTCTTCGATCCCGAAGTTGGCCTCGTTTTCGTAGACGACGGCTCCAACACTCTCAACGTCCTTCAGTAACTCCTGCCTGGCGGACGGCTTTCGCGAACACCGCGTGCGGAGCCGTCCGCATCCTCCCTTTCTGTATTCTTTGGGTCGGGTAAGCAAACACCAACGCATTGTCATTCTCAGGTGTGCGACTCTTGCGCTCCGAAGGATCGCAACTGAATCAGCATGCAGCGTTCTCTGGCCAATCTACAGTCCCGTCTTTGAAGTGCTTTTGCTCTCCAGTGCCGCCCGGATCGCAGGCAACGCTTTGAATCGCTGCCTCTTCACCCGCGCGAATCATCTCACTCGTCTTCGTGAAATCGTCCCACACGAAAGGAGTCACGTCCGGCTCGATGATCACGTCCGCATGCTGCCGCCATTCCAGGTCCGCATGCTTCTGAATGATCGTGAACGAACGGCTCAGAATATCCGTGAACGTGCGCGGCTCATCCACTGCTCCCGCTTCCAGGTAGACCGCGATCACCACCTCGGCTCCCAGCAGCAGGGCTCCTTCGATCGGCACCAGAGCCGTCAGGAACCCGTCCACCAGTGTTCGCCCTTCATAGTGGATCGGCACGAACAATCCCGGATACGCGCACGAAGCTCGCAACGGTGGCCCCAGCGGTCCCGCGTGGTAATAAACCGTCAGACCTGCATTGATGTCCGTAGCCGCCAGCGCCAGTGGTTTTTCCAGATCCTCGAATCGTTTCGCCGGCGTCAACCGGTCGAGATAATGTTCCAATCTCTGGTTTGTCGCCAGCCCCAGCCACGATGGCGTCCATCTTCCGAAATCCGTGAACTTTGTAGTCCGCGCGATCTCCTCCATCTTCTCTAGGGAAGTGCCCGCGCAATACGCCGCACCAATCAATCCTCCCACGCTCGTCCCGGCCACCACGTCAATCGGAACGCCTGCCTCTCGAAACACGCGAAGCACTCCGATATGCGCGATGCCGCGCGCAAATCCTCCTGCCAGCGCCAGCCCCACGCGTGGCCGCCCGGCCGTCTTCGCGTTTCCTCCATACGCAAACGCGCGCAGCAGCTCCGTCGCAGTCTTCAGGAATCCCTGCGATTCCCCTTGTTTCTCATCTGCCATATCCCTCCATTCTAGATTCGCTGGCACCTCACCAAACACTTGTTTGACCAACGCTTGCTGGTTTTGTAACCTGTTCTTCTGCCGTCCCACTTTCGTTCCACAAGGCAATCTTATGACTTCTCGCATTCATGAAAACGGTTGTCCTCGGCGCAGGCACTATGGGCGCGCGCATTGCTGCTCACTTCGCGAATGCCGGCCTGCCCTGCCTCCTTCTCGACATCGTCCCCAAAGACGCCGCGCAAGCCGACCGCAACAAACTTGTCCTTGCCGGCATCGACGCCGCCAAAAAATCCAAGCCGGCTGCTTTCTTCAGCCCCGCTTTTGCTTCCCGCATCGCCATCGGTAATTTTGAAGACGACCTTTCCCGCATCGCCGATGCCGATTGGATCATCGAAGTCGTCGCCGAAAATCTTGAAATCAAACGCAATCTGCTTTCGAAAGTTGCGCAGTTCCGCAAGCCCGGTTCCATCGTCACTACCAACACTTCCGGTCTTCCCGTTCATCTCATCGCCGAAGGCCTGCCCGAAGAATTTCAGCAGCACTGGGCCGGCACCCACTTTTTCAACCCCCCTCGCTACATGAAGCTCGTAGAAATCATTCCCGGGCCGAAGACTTCTCCTGAAGTTCTCTCCACGCTTTCTGATTTTTGCGACCGCCGCCTTGGCAAAGGCGTCGTCGTCGCCAAGGATACGCCCAATTTCATCGCCAATCGCATCGGCACCTACTCCATGCTGAATGCTCTTCGCCTTATGTCTTCTCTCGGCATGACGATTGAAGAAGTCGATGCCTGCACTGGACCTGCTGTTGGCTGGCCCAAATCCGCCACCTTCCGCACCGCGGATATAGTTGGTCTCGACGTTCTGGTGCACGTCGTCAAAAATATCTACGAAACCGCGCCCCACGACGAGTCCCGCGAATCCTACAAAGTTCCTGCGTTTGTCGAAGAAATGGCCAAGCGCGGTTGGCTTGGCGATAAAACGGGCCATGGTTTCTACAAGCGCGTCAAAGGCTCCGCCGAAAAGGAAATCCTCACCCTCGATATCAACACCATGGAATATCGCCCGCGAGCGAAAGCTCGCTTTGCCTCCATCGAAGCTGGCAAGGCCATCGAAGATACCCGCGAACGTCTCCGCTCACTGATCACGCCTCTGTTCGAAGGCCAGAAAACCGACAAGGCCCAGCAATTCATCTGGGGCGGCCTCTCGGAAATGTGTCTCTATGCCGGCCGGCGCATTCCGGAAATCTCCGACCACATCGCGGATGTCGACCGCGCCATGCGCTGGGGTTTTGCCTGGGAACTTGGCCCCTTTGAAACCGTTGATGCCGTCGGCTTGCCCGCTTTCGCCGAACAAATCAGAAAGGAAGGCCGCTCTCTCCCGCCGGTCTTTCGAGAAGGCCCTCTCAAGTGGCCGCAAAAGTTTTTACGAATCGGAAAAAGGTTCTACGTCGGTTTTCGATTTTGCCACCGCCGCCACGACCAAAGTCGAAGAACCCGCCGGCATCCTCATCCTCAAGAGTCTCAAAGACGCAGGCAGGGAAGTGGAACGCAATTCCGGCGCCAGCCTCATCGATCTCGGCGACGGCGTTGTCTGCTGCGAATTCCATTCCAAGATGAACGCCATCGGCTCCGATCTCATCGCCATGATCCACAAAGGCATCAAGCGCCTCGATTCCGATTTCGACGCCATGGTCATTGCCAATCAAGCCACCAACTTTTCCGTCGGCGCAAATCTCATGCTTGTTCTCGTCGGTGCGCAGGAGCAGGAGTGGGACGAACTCCACATGGCCGTGAAGCAATTCCAGAACGTGAATCTTGCCATCAAATATGCGCCAAAGCCTGTCGTCGCCGCGCCGCAGGGCATGGCCCTCGGCGGCGGCTGCGAAATCAGCCTCCACGCCGCGAAAATTCACGCTGCTGCCGAAGCCTACATCGGCCTCGTTGAGGCTGGCGTCGGATCTGATCCCCGGTGGTGGCGGCACCAAAGAAATGCTCATTCGCGCGAACGAAAATGCCGCCTCGGGCGACGACCTCGATCTCTTCCACACCCTCAGGCCCGTCTTCGAGAACATTGCCACCGCGAAGGTCGGCACCAGCGCAGAAGAATGCCGCGAACTCGGCTACCTCCGCCGCACCGACACGTATTCCATGAATCGCGACCGCCTCGTCGCTGATGCCAAGCAAACCGCTCTCGCCCTCTCTCGTGGCGGCTGGAAGCCCGCCGCCTCCTCCTGGCAGGAAGGTGCGCAATCCACACAGATCAAAGTCCTCGGCGAATCCTTCCTCGCCGCTGCGAAAATGGCCATTCACCTTATGGTCCGCGGCGGTTACGCTTCCGACTACGACGCCCATGTCGCGCGCAAACTCGCCAACATCCTCGCGGGTGGCGCGCTTTCCGCTCCCCAATTTGTCAGCGAACAATACGTCCTCGACCTCGAGCGTGAAGCCTTCGTCTCCCTCTGCGGCGAAAAGCAAACCCAGCAGCGCATCGCCCACACCCTCAAAACCGGCAAGCCTCTCCGCAACTAAGCATTTTGAAGTTTGGAGGCTTCCGTCTTTGCCCACCTCAAGCTAGTCGGTCCACCCGCGCACCACTAACGCTATGTCATCCTGAGGAGCGCTTCGTTTGCGCCCGAAGGACCTCAACTGAAGATCCATGTAAGATTGTGCATTTCTTCGACCGGGTCTTTTCATCCCTCATTCTGTACAAATCGCCTAATTCCGTATTGCTCATCCTATCCATTCGTCTAATATCATTCTCCGGAGGTTTCCATGCAACGTCTCCTCGCACCGCGCGAAGCCGCCAACATCCTCGGCGTCAGCTATCCCACCCTCAAACAGTGGATCTACCATGGCAAAATCAAAACCGCCAAGACTCCCGGCGGCCACCACCGCGTCCCTGAATCCGAAATCGACCGCCTCATCCCTAAAAAACTCGATCGCGGCGATATCGCCACCCGCCGCCTCAATTTCCGCAAGATCTCCGGCCGCAATCAGCTCATCGGCCGCGTCGTGGCCATCAAGTACAGCGGCCTTCTCGCACAAATCACCCTCGCCATCGGCGAACAGCACATCACTTCCATCATCACCGCCGACGCCGCCAAGGAAATGCGCCTCAAGCCCGGCGAACGCGCCGCCGCCCTTATCAAATCCACCGAAGTCATGATCCTCCGCGTCTGACGCAGAGCCCACCAGCTCATGAATTCTTTAGCACAGCACACACCGCGCACCAGCCGCCTTCTCGGGTCGGTCATCTGTTCTTTGCCCTTGGGCTCATCCTCCTCACTCGCGCCAGCCGTCCGCGCCCAGACCGTCCACATCGCCGCCGCCTCCGATCTGCAATTCGCCATGGACGATCTCGCCTCCCACTATCAAAAGCAAACCAGCAAGAAACTTTCCGTCAGCTACGGCTCCAGTGGCAATTTCTTCGCGCAAATTCAGAACGGTGCGCCCTTCGATCTCTTCTTTTCCGCTGATCTCCTCTACGTACAAAAGCTGATCGACGCTCGTCTCGCCGACTCCGATTCGCTCTTCCTTTATGCTCGCGGGCAAATCGTTCTCTGGGCTCCTGCTGACGCGCATCTCAATCTCTCCCAAACGGGATTCGCCGCCTTGCGCGATCCTCGCGTTCAGAAAATCGCCATCGCCAATCCCGATCACGCCCCCTACGGCCGCGCCGCCGTTGCCGCTCTCCAGCACGCCGGCGTCTATGACCAGCTCAAACCCAAACTCGTCTACGGCGAAAATATCTCCCAGGCCGCGCAATTCGCACAATCCGGCAGCGCCCAAGTCGGCATTCTCGCGCTCTCTCTCGCTCTCTCGCCCAACATGAAATCGGGTGACCGCTGGTTGATCCCTGCGGATCACTACCCGCCTCTCGATCAGGCTGCTGTCCTTCTCAATTCTTCTACCAACAAATCCGACGCTCGCGCCTTCCTTGAATTCGTCAAAAGTGACTCCGGTCGCGATGTCCTCTCTCGGCACGGTTTCACTCTTCCCCAATCCACTCCTTCCAACGCGCCAAAACACACGCCATGAACCTCGACCCGCTTTTCCTCTCTTTTCGTCTCGCCGCCACTGTTTCTCTCCTTCTTCTTGCCATCGCCATGCCGCTGGCTTATTGGCTGGCCTTCTCCCGCTGGCGCGGAAAATTCCTCCTTGAATCCATCGTCGCTCTTCCTCTCGTTCTTCCTCCGACGGTGCTCGGTTTCTATGCCCTGATTGCTCTCGGCCCGCGCGGTCCCATCGGCCAACTCTGGCAATCTCTCTTCGGCCACACGCTCGCCTTCACGTTCACCGGACTTGTCCTCGCCTCTCTCGTCTACAGCCTTCCCTTCGCCGTACAGCCCCTCATCTCCTCTTTCGAATCACTCGATCGGCGCCTGCTCGACGCCTCCTCCATTCTCGGTGCCAGCCGTGCTCCGTACCTTCTTCCGCGTGATTCTTCCACTCTCTTGGCCCGGCCTCGTCACTGCCCTCGTTCTCAGCTTTGCGCACACTCTCGGCGAATTTGGTGTCGTACTGATGGTCGGCGGCAATCTTCCCGGCATCACCCGCACCGTTTCCATCGACATCTACGATCGCGCCCAGGCCCTCGATTACACAGGCGCGCACCACATGGCGCTCCTCCTCCTGCTCATCTCCTTCGTCGTGCTTTCCATCGTCTACGCCATCAACCGCCGCGTCTGGTCCCCGTGGCCTGCGAGATGATTCCGCCCATGCTCTCCGTGCAAATTCGCAAGCAATTCCACTCACCTGGCTCGCCGCCCTTCGACCTCCACGTCTCCCAAGACTTCGCCCCAGGCATCACCGTTCTCTTCGGCCCTTCCGGCTCCGGCAAATCCACGCTGCTCGATTGCATTGCTGGCCTTCTGACCCCGGATGACAGGCCGTATCACCCTGGGCGAAGACATTTTTTTCGACGCGACAGAAAACTCTCTCTCTCTCGCAAGGCATCGTCACATCGCGTATGTTTTCCAATCCCTCGCCCTCTTTCCCCATCTCACGGTGGAAAGAAACGTCGCCTACGGACTTTCTCACACTCTCCTTAGACTGTGCTGCAACCGCGTGTCGACCGATATCCTCCAGCGTCTTCCACATTGCGCATTTGCGCTCGCGCAAGCCCGCCGAACTTTCCGGCGGCGAAAAACAGCGCATCGCACTTGCTCGTTCCCTTGTGACCGCAGCCCCATCTCCTGCTCCTCGACGAACCCCTCACCGGGCTCGACGCGCCGTTGCGACGCGCCATCCTTCAGGATCTCCGCGCTTGGAATGACGCGAATCGCATCCCCATCCTTTATGTCACTCACAACCGCGAGGAACTCGACGCCATCGGTGAGCGTGTAGTCGCTCTCGCCCAAGGCCGCGTTCTCGAATCCGGTGCTCCTCGCGACGTCCTGGATGCTCCGCGCTCCCTTGCGCTCGCCCGTGCCTCCGGCTTCGAAAATGTTATGCCCGCTGACGATTCTCGAACTGCGCCCCGGCGACGGCGTCATGCGCATCCGCCTCACTCCCTCAAATTGTGAGCTGGAAATCCCACTCGGCCCGCATGGCCCCGGCGCACAACTCCAACTCGCCATCCGCGCAGGCGACATCCTGCTTGCCACTCAGCCACCGCACTTCCTCAGCGCGCGAAACATTTTGCCCGGTACGCTCGAATCGCTCGAAACGCGTGGCACTCTTGTTGTCGCGCACGTGAATGCAGGCGCGCGTTTCATCGTCCACATCACGCCCGGCGCTGTGCGCTCCCTGCAGCTCTCCGCCGGCTGCCCCGTCTGGCTCGTCCTGAAAACCCACTCCTGCCATCTCGTCCAGTAGCTGAGCCGCTCCCGCTTTCCCGCCCTCTGCTATCATGATTTCGTTCAACCCGAGGATTCCGTGCCCCGCAAAAAGACAAAACGCAAATCAACCCCCGAACCTCTTCGAGCTCGCAACGCTCCCCGTGCTGGTTCCCAGTCCAAGCCCGGCACTCGCCTGGAAGAAGTCCTGCAAAGTGCCGCCAACATTTTTTTCGCAAAGGGTTTTCACGCCACCAGCATTGAAGACGTCGCCCGTGACGTCGGCATGCTCAAAGGTTCCCTCTACTACTACATCAAATCCAAAGACGATCTGCTCTTTCAGCTTCTTCTTGCCGGCATCGAGGATGGCGACGCCTTCATCGCGCGCCAAATCGATCCTTCCGGCGATCCAGTCGAGCAGCTCGAGCGCGCCATTCGCGCACAAATCGACTACATCATTCAGAACAAGGTTCCTTTCGGCTTGTTCCTCCACGAATTCGATTCGCTTTCCGGCAAGCGCCAGCACAAGCTCATCTCCGTAATGTCCCGCTACAATTCGCGTTTTGTCGAACTTGTTCACCGCGGTCAGCAGCAGGGCAAACTCATCGGCGGCGAACCCTGGCTCATCGTCAACGGCATCCTCGGCATGTGCAATTGGCTCTACCGTTGGTACGACACCGACCATGTTTCCGGTTCCGAGCAAATCAAACAGGTCTTCCTCCGTATAATTCTGAGCGGCATCTGCAAATCCTGATGCTCTCGCAACTCAACCTTCGTCTCCCCTCCAACTACCCGCCTCCGTCTATCCAAAAGGGTGTGCCTGCTATCCGTTCGGTTAGCTCGCACGTGCGGTTTCTTCCTCCTTCTCCATGGTCCTTATCTCTGGCCTTGCGTCTAATTCCTATCGAATCTGCAACTTCACTCTTCCCGCGTTTCCGATTCCTGCTTTCCAAACCGACTCTGGCACTCCGCCTGCACTTCCCTATCGCGTCGTCGGCAGTTAGGAAAACAAATCAGGAGTCTGGCAAGCAGAAAAGGGCGCAACGGCGGTTGGCAACAACTTTTATTTTTCCCTTTCTGCCTCTCTCCGCTTCCGACACAAAGGAGATTTTATGAAAAACCTACGCTCTGCTCTTCTTGCTTTAACTGTTCTCTTACTCGCTACGGCCGCTCACGCTCAGCAGACGAACGTTAAGGCCGACGTTCCCTTCGACTTTGTCGTCGGCGACCGTGCCTACTCTGCTGGCGAATACACCGTTAAATCCATGTCCCAATCGGCGTCGCCATTCGCATCGACAATACTCAAGAGCCCGAACGAGGCTTGACTCTCTCAAACGCTTGCGATAGCCTGCAACCCGCCGCCGCAACGAAGCTCGTGTTCCAGCGCCTCGGCGATCACTACTTCCTCTATCAGATTTGGACGGAAGGCAATTCCTTTGGTCGGGAATTCCCAATGAGCAAGGCCCAGGTCCAGGTTGCCAAGAATTATGACAAGCCGGAACTCGTGATCGTTGCTGCAAACATCTCCCACTAACCCCACGGCACCCCCCGCGGTGTTCAGCTAGAAAAAAGAGGGAACGTCTCAAGACGTTCCCTCTTTTTTTTTGTGCCGAGCAGGGTTCGACAGCTAGGAGGTGTAAGTCCTCTTCACAACGTGATGGACGTGAAGTGATAGCGAAGCGCAAGGGTGAAATAACACTCGCCGCGAGGCGGGGCCTGAAAGAAGCGCGGAGCAAAGACGCGAGCCGATGAACAAGAACCGGATAGGAGGCCTACGGTGACGGGCGAGCGGGCAGATGATTGCGAAGCCCATATCCATCAAGCTCACTGGTGGTAAATCCGGCGGTTGCGCGTCGAAGGTGGTCGAACTTACTTCGGGAGGTCTGCGGCAGGTCACGGATTCGTGACTGAGGGTGAAGCAATTCATCCTGGACCGTGTCGCAGAAGTCAGCAGAGGGCGTAGTAGATCCTGTCGTCGGCAAGGCTCGTGAGGCACTCCAAGGCCGAAAGGTGGAGCAACGGATAGGCCGAACCGGGAACGGGGATCGAAGGCCCGAACGGCACCCCGCAAGGGGAATAAAGGAAAGGCAAGTAAGCAGCGCGACTCATGAGCGGACAGCGGCAGAAAAAAAACCGGTTCGAACAAGAGGTGCTGGCCTTTTCGGTGGAAGGTAAGAGTGATGCTCCGAAGACCACTGAGAAAGGGACCGAAACGCTGATGGCGAAGCGCAGCGAAAGTCTGGCTGACAGAGATGGAAGAAGTCTGCGAGCTGGAAAACAGCAAGCAGGCATTACAACGAGTCAAGAGCAACAAGGGGAGTCCGGGAGTGGACGGGATGACCGTCGAAGAACTACCGGAATACCTGAAGCAGCATGAGCCAGAAATTGGGGAACAACTGCGAAACGGAAGCTATCAACCGCAGCCGGTGCGACGGGTGGAAATCGCGCACGGCAAGCGGTGCATGGAGGCGCAGCAGTACATTGCCGGAAACCGTGGCTGTGTTCGGAGAACGTCGGGTCCCAACGCTTCTGCAGAACCTGCAACACCGCCTGCTGGACGCGGCATCAGCCTAACGCAGATGGTCAAGGAGATCGCGACCTATCTGCGGGGATGGCTCGGGTACTTCGGCGACTGTCCAACGCCCGCGGTGCTGCAAAGTCTTGAATCGTGGCTACGCCGCCGGCTACGGTCGGTGGTGTGGAAGCAATGGAAGCGTGGACGAACGCGGTTCCGCGAGCTTCGCAAACGGGGCATCAATCAGGATCTGGCGGCGCAAACCGCCGGCAGTCCTCCGGGCCCGTGGCGGATCGCGCAATCGCCCGCTCTTACCCTTGCGCTGTCCAACGCCTACTTTGCTCAGCTCGGGCGTTTTCTTGTTTTTGTAAGGCTCTGGTTACATGTCGAAGTGGAATATGTCCACCACGATGTGGGTTCTCTGGTTCAGCAGCACGATGTGCCCGCCGATCACCACATTAACGCAATCCGGTGGCGGTGGTGGCAGCATTCGTTCGATCTCTCGAGGGCAGGGCTCGATCTTCTTCTGCAGACCAGGGGGAAGCGCTCCGCGCCGCACCAGCTGTTTTTCCAATCCCGGAGGCAAATGATCTTTCTTCGCTAGTCCCGGTGGAAGATGGTTTTCGTTGTGAACGTACCATCCGTGGAATTCTTCCTGGTCATGCTGGTTGTAATACCGTCCGCCCTGATCGTCGTCATCTCCATGCTTGTCGTGGCCCTTACCGTGTCCTTTGCCATTCCCATTGCCGTTGCCCTGCGCTATCGCCGAACTCGCCGTCAGCAGAAATATTCCCAGCACGCTGGCGGTCATCCATCTGTTCGCTCTCATTGTTTATTTCCCTCCGAGGTTGGGTATCTCCAGTCTAACTTTTGACATGCCCCATTCCGTTCTGGCCTTGCAAACATTTGTCGCGCGCGTCACTTGGCCCTTGGTACAGGCGCACCCCGCCCTTGCTCTGCACTTACCAAGTGATTGAATTTCTGAAATTTGTCACACGGTCATGAGCAGCCCATGAAATCAATACGCGCAACATTGGTTGTTGCTCCCGCCGTCACTTTCAAGGGCTGATTGTTTGCATCCGTCGACGTCATCACCTCTGACGGTGAGCAGTCCTGTACGCCGCCACTTGCCGGAACTGCCGCAATCGCGTCCACCGTGAACGGCACGTCCCCGCTCACCGGCGCCGAATAGCTGAACCCCGAACTGCTGAACACGCCAACGCTCGGGTTGCTCCCCGGAACCACCAGCGTATACTGCGCGCAATTCGCATTTGCAGGGCTTCCACTGGGGCAATTGGTGTTCGATTCAACCGAAACCAATCCGGTCGAACTCACGGCTGCTGTTGTGGCCGTCAACTGAATCGTTTGCAGCGGAATTGTCAGTTGCCGCGTCGTCATCGGACTCGTTCCGAACGATACGCTCTGCAACGCAGAGACGCTTACGTCCGCCTTCGCCCCACCCGAAGCCCCGCTTGCCGTCACGAATCCCTGCAAGATTGCCGGACCGCTGGCGCCCATCTCTGCAACCAACAGAATTGCATTCAGGTTTGTACCGTTCGGCACGTTGACCACGGCTGTCGCATTGTAGGGCAAATTGTTCGCTCCTACCGCCACTACCATCACGTCAAAGGGGCCTGGCGGCAGCGGGCAAAACCGGAAATTGCCGTTCCCATCCGCTGCCGCTTCCATCACGATTCGATCCACTCCTGCGCTGTCCGGCTGTTCCACCGCCACCAGTACTGTTCCCACGATTGGAGTTTTTGTAGCGGAATCCAAAACCTGCCCGCCGATCCCCGAATTATTCGGACTCACCTGTCCTGCCGTTAGCGTCGGCTTCAGCCGCATCTTTCCATTGCCTTCCTGTACGATGGACGCGCACGCATTGAAATCGATGTTCAGGTCGACACTCTTCCCCGCATTTACTTGAATTGGTCCTCCGACTATCTGCCCTGGCGGTATCTTCAATCCCGTGTTGTCCTGGCTGCTTAGTTGCAACTCATTCATGGTTCCATCGGCTATGAAGGCGCAATTGTAGCCATTACCCGCGCATGCATTGGACGCAGGAGTCGCTGATCCAGCCGATGGATTGTTTGACACCAGTAAAAGCCGAATCTGCTGGTAACTGCCCACCGGCAGACTCGCTGAACCGAGCTGCGCTAACACGCAATTTGTCTGCGTCTCGGAGAAAAGATCAATCTGCATCGGTTGGTTCGCGAGTTGCGGCGCAAGCTCTTGCCACCCGGAAGTATTGTCATCCGCGTGAGGATCAATATGCGCTTGCACCGACCGCACCGTGATATACACGTGGGCAAATCGCCCATTCGGCTTCTTGCAGCTAGGCGGATCGCTGATCGACACCGTAACCGTGCCGGTTGCGTTGCTCGGCGTGGTGGTCATGCTTCCTCCTCCGCAGCTCACTGTCGTTCCTGTAACCATTAGGAGCAACAATGCCCACACCACTACTCTTGCGTTCTCCCCCATTGGGAACACCCTAGAACAGTCCATTTGTCTCTCCTTGAATTGGAAGAAGCGGGTCTTTCCTCCAAACCACCACCCTGATCTGAATTGGAAACGTGGAAACCTTAGCTACATGCGGTGGGGCAGCCTTCCTACCTTAGAAATGCTACCCCACTTTTCTATGTTTCGTTCACTTAGCCCAGATGATCCATCAGCTCTTTACTTCAATGGTCACAGGCCTGACCAACCGGAACGTCAGCGGCGCCTCCGCGCCCAGATGAATGTCTTTCTTTCCCGTCATAAACGCAACGGCGGTTCCCGCCCCTGCTCCCACAGGTCCGCCAATCAGCGCTCCCTTGCCTCCAGCCGCCAGCGCTCCGATCAGCGCGCCGCCGCCAGCTCCACCTGCAATCCAACCCCAATTGCGCTTCTTGTGATTTCCTCCGATTCTCTGTGATGTGTTAGTGCGCAATTCGTATGTCTTGCCGTTGATCTCCACAGTTTCCAGTGCCAACTGCAAACGCGCTCGTCCCCTCAGCCTTCCCGATGGCCGTGCGTCTACCACTAAGCCCTTCGGCGTGTGCCCCTTCCGGGATGACTGTCTTCTCGTCGATCACGATCGGCTCCGAGACAGTGGCCTCGAAATGATCTCCCGGCCGGCTCTGATTGCTTGCCAGTGCCTGATCCAAGGTCACGTGAATCGCTGTTTGTTCAGGCACCGTCACCGGATCAGCATGCTGTGAGACCGCAGCCGCACCGGCAATCAGCGCGACGACTAGCAATGAGCTTCCACCTAGTAGGAGGTACTGGTGTCTCTTGGATAGCATAGAAACCTCCGGAGAAATTGTGAGGCAGGAGAGTTTCCAAAGAGGTCTATTCTATCTATCTCATCTTGCAGGCTTTGCGGATGGTCTTGCTTTGCATGAGGTGGAAGAAATTCTTTGACCGTGGACTTTTGGCGTACTGCGAGTACCAGATTGTTTCCGTGGCCTTCCTTGTCGTTATTCCTTAGGGATGCGCCTCGAGCGCGCTCAGCGTCCGTTCACAAATCTCTTCCGGTGCTCCCGTGGCTGCCACTGGCACAAGCAGGCCTACCCGCTGTAGAACTCGATTAGCGGCGCCGTGCTGTTCTCGTACACTTCCAACCGCAGCTTCACTGAGTCAGGTCGATCATCTTCTCGCTGGTACAACCGCCCGCCGCATTCATCGCAGATCCCTTCCACGCGAGATGGTTGCCTGGTAACGTGGAAGACCGCTTTGCACTTCTCGCAGATCCGCCGTCCGCTCAGTCGAGACACGATTTCCGAAAAGGGCAACTCATAGTTCACCGCGGCGCTCAACGATAGCTTTTCTTTTTCCATCAACTGATTCAGTGACTCGGCCTGTCCCAGTGTGCGCGGAAATCCATCCAGTACAAATCCCCCCTGGCAATGCAAGCATTCGCTCCGTTCGCTTACCATTTCCCACACCGTGCTATCCGGCACCGCTTTTGTCTCTTGCAAGATCCTCCGTCACGTCACTTCGTCAACAGGGCACACATTACGTCGCCGCTCTTGGGTTGCTTTCGTTGCACAGACACTCATGTCTGTGCGTTTTAGGTTCGCGTGGGTGCCCTCGGACTCGCTCTCGGCCTTGCCGCCAGCATCGGCGCGTCGCAGCTCATCCGTTCCATGCTCTACGGCGTCCGTCCGCTCGATCCCTGGGTATTTTTCAGCGTCGCCGTCATCTTGTTGTCTGTCGCGTGCGCGGCTTGTCTCATCCCCGCGTGGCGCGCCTCTCGCCTCGATCCCATGGCCGCCCTGCGCACAGAGTAGATGCCCCACCTCCGCCTGCAACAGACTATCGACAAATGTTATGCTTTCCTCCCCCAGCCTCACAGGAGGACTCGTTCCATGCGCCATTCGCTCCGCGCCCTCATATCCGCAACCTTGCTCGCCTCAGCTATCATCGTTCTCACCCTCTCTACCACTGCTCAAACGCAAAATATCCCGTCACAACTCCAGCCTCCCGCCAACGAGCGGCTTCTTCTCCAGGTTCACGCCAAGGGCGACCAGGTTTACATCTGCCAGGAAGGTGCCACGCAATTCTCTTGGGCTCTCAAGGCTCCCGACGCGCAACTCTTCGACAAGGATGGCAAACCCTTCGGCAAACATTTCGTTGGCCCGGCGTGGGAAGCCACCGACGGTAGTCGCGTTACCGGCAAGGCCGTCGCCAATGTTCCTTCGCCCGATCCCGATTCCATTCCCTGGCTCCTCGTCAGCGTCGTCAGCCACGAGGGCAAGGGTGTACTGTCTCGCGTCACCACCATTCAGCGCCTCAACACCAAGGGCGGAAAAGCTCCCGCCTCCGGTTGCGACTCGACCCACACCGGCCAGGAAATCCGCGTGCCCTATTCCGCCGACTATCTTTTCTACGCGCCCAAATAACTTCAACCGCGCCGCGCAAATCATCTCTAACCAGTGACCGATCTCATTGGACGCCGGGTGCCGGACCCTTGGCTTTCCAAGGGTCCGGGTTTTGCCTTTTCACGCTTTGTCATCCCGACCGAAGGCGCGTGCCTTTTGCGTGCCGCCGTGGAGGGATCGTGGCAACCAATCATCCTTTCTCAGACCTATGGAATCAGCTCCTCCGCGTCGTTGTAACTCTTCAAATCCACTGTAACCTTCCCCCGCCGCGCACTCTAACTGCTGTGAGGCATTCCTCTATGCAGAGTCCCATCATCGGTCGCGCTACTGCCATTGTCATCATTCTTCTCTTTGTCGGCTGGACCGCGTTTCGCTCGCTCGGCGCGCGTCCTCCCGCTGCGCCTTCTGCGGCGATGCCACTGCCCACGCTCGACGCACCGCTCGCTTCGGCAAAAGCCGTGGAGACAGCCGTCTTCGCCGGTGGCTGTTTCTGGGGCATGCAAGCAGTCCTCGAGAATCTTCGGGGAGTCAACGAAGCTGTTTCCGGCTACTCCGGTGGATTTGTGAACTCTCCCTCTTATCAATCCGTCAGCCTGGGCGTGACCGGCCATGCGGAAAGCGTACGCGTTACCTTCGATCCCTCGCAAATCACTTACGGCCAGCTTCTGATGGTCTACTTTTCCGTGGCGCATGATCCCACGCAGTGGAATCGCCAGGGACCCGACACTGGCTCGCAATATCGCTCCGCCATTTTCTATTCCTCCGACGAACAGAAGCGCATCGCCGAGTCTTACATCGCGCAACTCTCTGCCGCCCGCATCTACTTGCGCCCCATTGTCACAAAAGTGGAGAAGCTCGAGGCCTTCTATCCCGCCGAGGCCTACCACCAGGACTACGTCAATAATTATCCCGACAACTCCTATGTGGTCGTGAACGACCTCCCCAAGCTCGCCGACCTGAAGAAAGATTTCCCCAACCTTTGTCGCCCCTTGTAGGGGTCGACTTTAGGTTCTTGATTTATTCTTCTCCTCAGCGGCCACTCGGAAAAAAGAGGAGGGCCGGTTTCGCCTCCCCCACTCCTCGACTGAAAACTGAGGAATCACATCATCGCTGCGAGGCAATCTTCTGGAACGTGGAATATTCCGCATCGAACTCCTTGATGACCGGGGCACCCTCGATGTACTTCTCCACGATCTTCTCCACCTTGGGATACAGTTCCCGATTGTAAATCTCTGCGAACTCCTTCTTTTCCCACAGGCTGATGGCCACCACTTCCTTCTTTTCCGGTGTGATCAGAAGCAGCTCGCCCACGAATCCCTTCTGCTTCTTCAGCAAGGGGACGATCTCCTTCTCAAATGTGAGCGGAAATTGCTCCGCCAGATAGGGCTTTAGCTGCAGGGTGATATGACGAGCAAACATGAATTCCTCTCATTTTCTTTCCCAGGAGGGCGACGCCGCTGATTCACCTATTCTTCGAAGGAATAGAATCGAGAGTTCATTCCGTCCCCCGTACGTCCACAGCCCCCCGCATCCCAATTTAGATGTACCCGCCGTCACTCTGCAACGTGCCCCGCGATACTTCGCCCGCATGTGCGATAAGAATTTTGTTATGAGAGAATTACCTTCGCCAGAAGAGTTGCAGTGGAACCTTTTGACCGTTCGGCGGGAACAAATGGAAGCAGTGGGGATGTTCTGACTGATTTCTTCGGGCCGACAACCGCGAATCTAAAGCGCCTTCAGGAGACAAAAATACTTTGAGACAGCTTCCGTTTCTTCCTGCCACCTCGGCAGAGTTCCACAGATGGCAGGCCGCTGCGATATCGACCCGGATTTGGCCCGATGACGAATGCCTGCAGGAATGAAAGCAGAGAGGCATTCCCCCGCCTGGGCTATCGCGAAGAAACTCAACTGCTACGTTTTGCACGAAATGCATGTGCGATGGCTTATTCTATAAACTCGTGAGAGTCGAAAAATGAATCAGTCCCCAGGTTGCTGCCCTCTTGCGTGGCTTGCCGGCACAAATTACTGTGCTTCGGGTGTGCCCTGGCAACGGCTCTTGCCATGGGCGGCCGCACTTCTCTTTCTTCTGGCGCCGCTCGCTGCGTTTGCCCAGAAGACGCCCAAGGCCGCGAACACTCCGGGCACCTCTCTAAAAGGCACAGTCACCACACAAAATGGTGACGTACTGGCGGGAGCTACCGTTAAGCTCGCCAAGAACCCGCCCATAGGCGTTTCGGCGACCGCAGAAACCGATGGGAACGGACACTACGAATTCCAAAATCTGCAGTCCGGAAACTACTCGATTTCTGTTGAGGGCGCGGGCTTCAAAAGAACCGAAAAGGCGGTCCTCCTGAAAGACGGAGAGCAGAGCGTTCAGGATTTCATTCTCGATGTTCAGACCGTCGCGGAAACCGTGCAGGTGACCGGAATGGCGACGATCATCTCCACCGAGAGCTCCTCCGCCCCAGTATCCGTTGTGACTAACACGCAGTTGGTCACGCTACCCACTCAGCAGGAACAAGTGAAGGAAGTAATTTCCGTAACTCCGGGCGTGGTGCGGACGCTCGACAGCAAACTCGTATTCAAAGGCTCGGACGAAAATCAGAGCCTCCTGATCATCAATTCGACGCGGAACACCGACCCGGTAACTGGCAGTTTCGGCATTACGGTCCCAACCGATGCGGTGGAGTCTTTTGCAGTCTACAAGACACCCTACGACGCGAGCCTGGGGAGTTTTTCCGGCGGATTGACCACCATCGCAACCAAACCTCCTGCTGATAGCTTGGACTTCAATGTCACCAAGCTCGGAATCACCGTTTTAGGAAAAAATGGGCATATTTCCGGACTGGGCGGTGCAAATCCCGCTATCTCTTTCGACGTCCCTTTAATCGCCCACAAATTGCTCCTTTCGGAATCTTTCCAATATGAAATGAAGAAAACTACCGTGGAAGGTTTGCCCTGGCCGGATGACATCAGCAAGAAGCAGGGGTTTAATTCCTATTCGACCGTGGAGGCGATTTTCGCAACGAACCATTTGTTGACGTTGACCGTCAATGCATTTCCATTGCGAACCGACCATATCGATATCAGCGCTCTGATTCCGCAGCCCGCCTCCAACAGCCTGAATCAGAGTGGTGTCACCATCGCCTTGTCGGATCGATACGAGTTCGCCTCCCACGCCGTCCTCTCTACCGTGGGGCAATACACGCGATTCGACAGTGACGCCCACGGCTATGGCCCGGAAGATATGCTGATCACTCCGCAGGGCTATGGTGGAAATTACTTCAACACTTGGTCCCGTCGCGGCAAAGAGTTTCAGCTTCTGTCAACGTACGAATTCGCGAAGAAAGAGTGGCATGGGACGCATGAAATTCGGGCAGGCGTCGACATTGATTGGCGTAGCTTTTTCGGAACAACCGAATCGCATCCCATTCAAATCTTGAGAGAGGATAATTCGCTCGCCCAAACCGTCGATTTCAGCCCAGCGTCGGCGCAAACGCCTTCCGACACAGTTTTTGCCGAGTTCGTGCAGGACCACTGGCTGTTGGGTTCGCACGTGAGCGGCGACCTGGGACTCCGGTTTACTACCGAAACGTCCGGTTGGGCAGCCGGCGTGGCGCCGCGCCTGGGCTTGGCCTACTCGCCGGGCAAGGACGAAAAAACTGTGATCCGCGCCGGCGCGGGTCTTTTTTATGGCGTGCTGCCTCTGCTGGCGGCGAATTGGGCGGCCAATCCAGCTAGAACGATCACGGACTTCGGCAACTCCGGCTTGCCGATTGGGCCGCCGATCACTTATACGAACGTGTACACGGCAGGGTTGAATCCACTGCTTTCTCCCGGCTTATCTCCCCAACCGGACACCGCTCCCCGCAACGTAACCTGGAATTTCGGTGTAGTTCGGGAATTGCATAGGAACTTGCGGCTCGACGTGAGCTACCTGAACAGCCGCACAAGCTTTCTCTTCGTGGTCGAACCCTTCACTGCCGCTTCACCCACGGACCCGTCCTACTTAGGGCTAACCAACACCGGTTCTTCGAAGTATCACGAGATGGAAGCTTCGGTGCGTTACACCTTTCGCGACAGCGACCAGCTGAAAGCTTCCTACATCTGGAGCCACGCGCGCGGTGACCTGAACAATCTCTCCAGCGTTATGATCCCGTTTGCCGCTCCCGTGTTTCGCCCCAATGTTTATGGCATCCTGGGTTCGGATATTCCTAATCGCTTTGTCGCTTGGGGAATTTTCGCCCTGCCCTGGAAGATTACCTTCAGTCCGCTGGTCGACGTTCACTCCGGCTTCCCGTGGTCGCCGATCGACGTCACGCAACAGTATGTCGGCACGCCGAACGGGCAACGCTTTCCGACGTTTTTCTCCCTGGACCTCAAGGCTTATCGCACGTTTCGGATACCCTTCTGGAAAGGCAAAAAAGGGAAAGACCATCACTTCCGGCTTGGGGGTTACTCGCTGAATGTAACCAATCATGGAAACTTCAGCACCGTCTACAACAATGTGGCATCTCCTGGTTATGGCAAGTTCGCCGGGTTTCTCTACCGCCACGAAGGCATGACCCTCGACTTCGTGGATTAATCAGATCCTCCGCGCGACCCACACCTCCTTGGCTTGCCCTTGGGTCCTGGCCGATAGACTATCGGCAGATCAATGGTTCACTCCTGGGCTATAGAAAACAAAAAAAGGAAAAACACGCGTTGCACCCTCGGTGCCTGATCTGCCGATCACCGAACGGCAATTCGTAGTTTGAGATGTTGCTCTCAACCAACAAAGGTCGCCCCCCAAAGAAGAGGAAGAGCGCAGAGTTGGGTGAACGTGCCACTGAATTGGGTGGAGAACGAGATTGCTACGATCCCTCCGCTGCGGTCGGGATGACAGTACGCAGAAACGGCGAACCCCAGAAGGCGCGAAATATCGGAAAATGTAAGAGGCGAGTGACCAGGGAGAAACCCAAGAGGGCATTCTGAAAAATCCGATGCGAGAGAAACGTGATTGCGCGGGGCGTTGAGTGTAGGGGGACCATACATCGTGCCCTTCGACTCGAAGGCGAGAATGCCAGACAGATTCCAAACGCCGGTGAGAGGTTCAGGATGCAGCAGCAAGCGAGCCAATTTGGAAGCGCTTGCGTGCGAGAGGCGGGGTTGCAGAATCGCGCGGGCTCGTGAACAATCTATGAGGTACATCATTCCAGTTCATCTGAGCCCTTAATGAAGCAAAAAGTGTTTTCTTCTCTCGACGCGGCCGTAGCGGATATTCCCGATGGCGCACGCATCATGTTCGGCGGATTTGGCGGCGCCGGCTTTCCCAACAATCTGATTGCGGCGCTGTCGCGCAAGGGCATCAAGAACATCACCGCGATCAGCAACAATTGCGGCACGCGTGAAGGCGAACTGGGCATCATGTTCAAAAATGGCCAGGTGAGTCACGTGATCGCGTCGTTCCCCGGGCCGCATTCAAACTACTTTCAGGAACGCTTCGGCAATAAAGAGGTGACGTGCGAACTGGTGCCGCAGGGCATCCTGTGCGAACGCATGCGCGCGGCCGCGGCTGGATTGCAGGGCTTTTACACCAGCGTGGGCGTGGGCACGGAAGTGGCGCAGGGAAAAGAAGAGCGGGTGATCGATGGCAAGCGCTGCATCCTGGAAAAGCCGATTCATGCGGACTTCGCGCTGATCAAGGCGCAGAAGGCCGACGAACTGGGCAACCTGACGTACCGGCTGGCGGCGCGGAATTTCAATCCCATCATGGCCATGGCGGCGAAGACCACGATTGTGGAAGTGGACGAAATCGTGCCGCTGGGCGCCATCGAGCCGGAAAATGTGATTACGCCGGCGATCTTCGTGCAACGCATTGTGCAGGCGAAAGGAGTCCGCTTCGCCGGATGACGGCAAGGTGGAAATGTTATGGCCGATAAACCACGCCTGACGCGCGAACAGATTGCGCAACGCGCCGCGCAGGAATTGAGCGATGGCGCATTCGTCAACCTGGGCTGGGGGATACCCAACCTGATCGCGGATTATTTGCCGAAGGGCATCACCGTTTATTTCCACAGCGAGAACGGAATTTTGGGGATGGGGCGGCGCGCCAAGACCGGAGAAGAAGATTACGACCTGGTCGACGCGATGAAAGTACCCGTGACGCTGATTCCCGGCGCTTCGTTCTTTCATCAGGCCGATGCGCACCTGATGACGCGCGGCGGGCATCTGGACGTGGCGGTGCTTGGCGGATTTCAGGTTTCGGAGAAAGGCGACCTGGCCAACTGGAAGATTCCCGGGGCGAAGGGCAGCGGAAATATTGGCGGAGCCATGGATATCGCCACGGGCTCGAAGAACATTATTGTCTGCATGGAACACAACACGAAGGATGGCTCGTCAAAAATCGTGCACAAGTGCAGCTACCCGCTGACGGCGATTGAATGCGTGAACACGATCGTGACGGATCTCGCCGTGATTGATGTGGAGAAGGACGGATTGGTGCTGCGCGAAGTGGCGCCCGGCTGGACCGCCGAGGAAGTGCAGAAATGCACGGAAGCGAAATTGAATGTTCGCGGCGGGCAGGCGCCGGAGATAAAGCTGGGGTAATTGGCATTATAGACGCGCCGCGCAGCGCGCCACGATTTTTCCCTCAGGCGATTGCATCACGAGCACCAGGCTGTCTGTTAGCGGAACACCTGCGCTCGGCACATCGAATTGAAACCACCATTCGAATTTCTGAGGCAGCGGGTCATCCTTACCAGCGCTGAGCGCGCGCGCGAACGGCTCAATGGGAATCATCTCCGCGTGCTTCAGCACAATCTCTGGCGCGGGACGAACAGAGAGTCCGCGCTTCCAATAGAAGTTCACATGCAACGTTCGCAGGATCGCTTTGCTGAGATAGATTCGCGTTGTGCCCGCATCCTGGATTCTGTCGGAGCAAGGCAAATCGTAAAGCTCAAAGCTCAGCTCCATGCGTTCCGGGAATTCAGTGACAATCTCGTTGCCGCGGCGGAAACAATGTGCCGCTGGTGGAATCCACGCGACGAAGATTGTCGAAGAATTGAGGAGCCTTCAAGCGGCCGGTGAGGCGGAAGCAGGGACCGTTGGCAATGGCGCCGTCGGTGACAAGCTGAACTCCACCATCGTAATTCCAGACGGTTTTTTCACGCGGGGGTTGAGCGTCGCCCACTTGCGGAGTAGCGGCGAGCAGAAGAAGGCAGGCAGCGAAGAAAAGGGAAAGAGCCCTGTGAACCATGGCCATCCTCGGCGCTGGGACTAGTCTACTACTCAGGGCGCTGCATGGAGAAGAAAACTGAAGTCACTCACTGTGCAGAGACGCTTACCTTCGCCAGCGGGCTTGCAGACGCCTTTGCCTGCCTGGAGCGCCGCGAAAGCGTTGACCAGATTGGGTAGAACGGCAGGCGGCGCGATGGGAATGTTGTGCTGGCCGAGTACGGTTTTTACCTGAGGGGAAAGCGCGGCGAGGCGTGCGATGGATTTTGCGTAAGCGGCGAGATCGGTTTCGGGACGATAGAGCCAGATGGCTGCGGGATAGTAAGTGTCGCCGGTGAAGAGCAGGCCGTTGGCGCGGTCGAAGAGGCAGATGGCATCAGGAGTGTGGCCGGGCGTGGAGAGAATCTCGATGGTGCGGCCGCCGAGATCGATGGTGTCGCCGTCGTGGATGTACTTGGTGATGGTCCAGGGTTTGGTGCGATACGTCTTTGCATCGAAGCTATTCGGAAGATCGCCGCAGATTTCGCCTGGAGCGATTTCCGCCTGGGCGTCCGCGGTGGAACCCTTGGCGTTGGTGCGGCTGAAGTCCGTGTCCATGGAATAGACAGTGGGGAATTGCCAGTTACCGCCAACGTGGTCGTCGTGGGTGTGGGAGTTCACGACGATGATGGGAAGAGAGCGTGAGTTCGCTGGTGACTTTGCGGATGTCGCTGATGCCCATGCCGGTGTCGAGGAGCAGAGCTTTGTCTTTGCCGAGGATGAGATAGGAGATGGTTTCTTCGGATTGGTGCGGTTCGTAGATGGCGATAGTGTTGGGCGCGACCTTGTAGACCTCAAACCAGGGATCGGAAATGCGGATGCGCTCGAGAGTCTTGTATTCCGGGCGGGGAAGCGGCTTGCACCAGTCGGGTGTTTCGTTTCAACTGTTGTGCACGCGAACAGACCAAGCACATGGATGCGAAGCACAGAGCTCAGGCAGGAGAAGGACACTCTACTCACAAATTGGGCCTCAGCCACAAGTAGGGAGCTAAAAGCGTCACATTTTTCTTTCCCTGTTTGTCTGATGCCTCAAGAACCTCAAGGGCCTTCAACAGCTAGGCTCGGCGGGTCTTGGCGATGGCGGAAGCCAGTGTGAATGCTTGGCACGCCAGACGGTACCTGCAAATATAGTTCTACATACAGCCTTTTCCCATTCGCTCTTTTTCTTGCACTCGCTGCAACGAACCTGTCTGTCGAATTTCGTTTCGAGGGGTGGCAGCTGACGAACTGCTCACTAGCGTCCAGTGGCACCTCCCATTTATCGCAATCACAGACCGTTACCTGACAGGTATCGCGAGAGATTCTCGCAAGCGCACGCGGAGGTGCTAAGACACGAGCATGATCTTCCACGAAACAATAGCTGCTTTAACGCCCACAGGTGCTAGTATGCTGTTGGTTAGGAAACAACTTGTCACTACAGCATCGCTTCATAGTTGCGAGAGAACCGTTGGATAACAACCGTCTCAGAATCGCACCACTAACAATGTCGGCTTCTGGGAATTTCTTCCTCGGTGCCGGTGATTTAATCCGAGTACTGCGGATGAATCTTGCTCGCGATCGTAGCCTTGCTTCACTGCTCCCACGAAAGAGCGAGTAACCGATATGGAGCCCTCACGGATGGGTCATGTCTTCGGGCTTGACGAGGGCGTCGAATTCTTCGCCGGAGAGGTGGCCGAGTTTGACGGCGGCTTCGCGGAGGCTGGTTTTTTCATGGTGAGCGGTGGTGAGCGACTTTGGCGGCGTTGTCGTAGCCGATTTTGGGGGCGAGGGCGGTGACGAGCATGAGAGAATTTTTCACGTAGCTGTCGATGACTTCGCGGTTTAACTGGATGCCGACGACGCAGTGATCGACGAAACTGTTGCAAGCGTCGGCGAGCAGTTCGACGGAGTGCAGGTAATTGAAGATCATGACGGGCTTGAAGACGTTGAGCTCGAAATTGCCTTGCGAGCCGGCGAAGCCGATGGCGGCGTCGTTGCCCATGACCTGGACGGCGACCATGGTGACGGCTTCCGACTGCGTGGGATTCACTTTGCCGGGCATGATGGAGGAGCCGGGCTCGTTTTCGGGAAGAGTCAGTTCGCCGAAGCCGCAGCGCGGGCCGGAGCTGAGCCAGCGAATATCGTTGGCGATTTTCATCAGCGAAGCGGCAAGAGTTTTCAGAGCGCCGCTGGCGAAGACGATTTCGTCGTGGGCGGAAAGGCTGGCGAACTTGTTGGGGTGCGAGCGGAAGGGCAGCCCGGTGAGTTCAGCGATTTTCTTCGCGGCGCGCTCGGCGAATTCGGGATGGGCGTTCAGGCCGGTGCCGACAGCAGTGCCGCCGATGGCGAGATCGAGCAGTCCATCGAGAGCCACGGCGATGCGCCCGCCATCGCGATCGAGCAGGCTGACATAGCCGGAGAATTCCTGGCCAACGGTGAGCGGAGTGGCGTCCTGCAAATGCGTGCGGCCGATTTTCACCACGCCGACAAATTCTTTGGCCTTGGCGTCCAGCGCGTCGCGAAGTTTTTTCACGGCGGGAAGCAGGCGGCGCGAAGTTTCCATGGCGGCGGCGATGTGCATGGCGGCGGGAAAAGTGTCGTTGGAGGATTGCGACATGTTCACGTCGTCGTTGGGATGAATCGGCTTCTTGCTGCCCATCTCGCCGCCGGCGATCTGAATGGCGCGGTTGGAGATGACTTCGTTGACGTTCATGTTGGTTTGCGTGCCGCTGCCGGTTTGCCAGATGCGCAGAGGGAAATGCTCGTTCAAGCTTGCCGGAAATCACTTCGTCGGCCGCGTGGGTGATCAGGTTGGCCTTCTCTTCGGGAAGCTTGCCGAGATCGCGATTGACGAGCGCGGCGGCCTTTTTAAGGATGCCGAAGGCGCGAATGAGTTCCGCGGGCATGGTGTCTTTGCCAATGGCGAAATGGATCAGGGAACGGGCGGTTTGCGCGCCGTAATAGCGGTCCATCGGGACTTCGATTTTGCCCATGCTGTCGGATTCGGTGCGGGTGGGAACGGACTTGGCGAACTGCGTAGCTTCAGACATAGGAGGCTCCTGGGAGCGATCAAAGATAGTTTAACAGGGAGAACGGGGTCTGGTGATGATGGTTTGATGAGGAGTTGGCGACGCGTAACGATGAGGGCCTAAAGGGGCTAGAAATTGGATTTGTTACAGCGAATTTCTTATTGATCTCACATAAAATAATGCAATAATGGACCTCGAAGTAACAGGAGGTCCAAATGCGACCACAGGGTTCGGCCGACCTGCTTTCCGATCGACGCAGACGTGCGCTAAAACTGTTGGATGAAGACTTGTCCCTGAACGAGGTTGCTCGGCGCGTCCATTGCGCTGCCAGTTCTGTTATGCGTTGGCGGAATGACTGGCGGCGCCGCGGCGCCGATGCCCTCCGGGTGGGATTCTCTCCGGGTCGTCCGAGAAAACTCACGCGAAGCCAAGAGCGCCGGCTTCTCAGGATCTTACTGAAGGGCGCCATCGCCAATGGCTACCGCACAGAATTGTGGACGACGAAGCGGGTGGCGGAGGTGATTCGCAGGACCTTTCACGTGCCGTGCCATTTCAATACCGCTGGCCTACACCTCCATCGGTTTGGGTGGACTCACCAGAAGCCCGAACCACGTGCACTGGAGCGGGACGAAAAGGCCATCGAGCGCTGGAAACGGGAATACTTACCGCGGGTAAAAAAAACGCCGCGCGGCTGGGTGCCCACTTAGTTTTTGCGGACGAATCGGGCTTTTTGTTGGCTCCCCTGGTGGCCAAGACTTGGGCACCCCGGGGCTGCACTCCCTTCCAGCGTCATCGCCAAGGGCGTCGGGAAAAAATCTCGGTCATTTCAGGAATTTCGCTGAGCCCGCAGCGACATCGCCTGGGCCTTTACTATCTACTCTTTTACGACAACATCGCCCAAGAAGAGGTCTGTGTGTTTCTGCGTGAGTTGTTGCGGCACCTGCGTGGCCCGGTCATTGTGCTGCTGGATAATTCCTCCACCCACCAAGGGGAACCCCTCCGCAAGCTCCTGCGCCAGCATCCACGTCTCTCCATCGAGCACTTTCCCTCCTATGCCCCGGAACTCAATCCCGATGAAGGAGTCTGGTCCCTAGCCAAGCGACAACTGGCCAACGGTAGGCCCTATGACGTCGATGAGCTCATGGAGGATGTCATCAGGGCAATGGAGAGGATCCGAAGGTCACGCACAAAACTACGCGGCTGCGTCCTCCAATCAGAACTCCCCCTTTTTTTGTGCTAGTCATTGCATTATTTAATGTGAGATCAATAGGGTGCGGAGCTTGCCGCGATCCCTCCACTACGCGCCAGAAAGGCACTGGCGCTCCGGTCGGGATGACAAAATAAGAAAAGGCAACCCAAGAGGTCACGATGTATCGCGCCCCTACAAAGACCAAGGCCAAGACCAAGACCAAGACCAAGACCAAGACAAAGACAAAGACAAAGACAAAGACAAAGGCAAAGGCAAAGGCAAAGAGCAAAGGCAAAGGCAAAGGCAAAGGCAAAGGCAAAGGCAAAGGCAAAGGCAAAGGCAAAGGCAAAGGCAAAGGCAAAGGCAAAGGCAAAGGCAGGAGCAAGAGCAAGAGCAGAGGAAAAGGCAAGAAAGCCGAGGGCGACGATCCGGCACATCGCGATTCGATCGGGATAGCGGAAACGTGGTGTAGAGTATAATTGGAAGCTGGGGGAAAGCAGCAGAAGATGAGTCACGGTAGGCAGAGGGGGAAGGCGTCGGCCGAGACGCGGCGGCGGAGGCGTTTGCGTTTTTACAGGACGCGAGCGCGGGAAGTCTGGCGCATCGGCAAGGCACTGGTGTCGACGAAGCACCCATTCCTGGTGCACATCATTCCCATGCGGCGTTGCAATCTGGATTGTGGCTATTGCAACGAGTATGACGACTCGTCGAAGCCGGTGCCGCTGGAGGAGATGAAGCGGCGGCTGGATCATCTGGCCGACATGGGGACGTCCATCATTACCATCAGTGGTGGCGAACCGCTGATGCACCCGGATCTGGATGAGGTCATCCGGCACATCCGGAAGCGCGGAATGATCGCGGGGCTGATTACCAATGGATTTTTTCTGAACAAAGAACGGATCGAGCGGTTGAACGATGCGGGACTGGAGCACCTGCAAATCAGCATTGATAATGCGGCGCCGGACGAAGTGTCGAAGAAGAGTCTGAAGTCGCTGGATGGACGGCTGGAAATGCTGTCGGAATGGGCGGAGTTTCAGGTAAACATCAATTCCGTGCTGGGCAGCGGCGTGAAAAATTCCGAAGACGCGCTGAAAATCGCGCACCGCGCGCTGGAACTTGGATTTACGAGCACGGTGGGGATCATTCACGACCACGACGGGCAATTGAAACCGTTAGCGCAACGGGACCAGGAAATCTTTGAAGAAATTATGACGCTGGGGAAACGGTCATTTTCGCGCTTCAACCAGTTTCAGCACAACGTGGCCAAGGGCAGAGAGCACGATTGGAAGTGCCGGGCGGGTTCGCGATATCTGTACATCTGCGAAAACGGGCTGGTGCACTGGTGTTCGCAGCAGCGAGGATATCCGGGGATTCCGCTGGCGGATTACACGGCAGAGATGAGGAACCGGGAATTCCTGACGCACAAGAGCTGCGCGCCGATGTGCACGGTAAGCTGCGTGCAACAAGTGGGAATCCTGGATAATTGGCGAGCGCGCGCAGACGATGAAGCCGCGGGAGGTTGGGGCGGCGAGAAGTGAGTTAGTGCAGATTGGGAAGTAGAGAGAATTAGACAGCTATGAAGTACTAAGAAATAAGCCGACAGTAATTGCAGAGCATAGAGACTTCGGACGCAGACGGTGCGCACCTCAGGATGAACCTCCCTCGACAGGGTCTGAATGAGCCAACGGAAAATTGCAGTTGGTTTGAAATTCCAGCAAGTTGCTCCCCACGAACAGGATTCTGCGCAGCGCGTTGACGGTGCCGGGCAGGCTCGCAAAGAATAAGGGCATGCCCAATCCAGCCATTGAAATCGAGAACCTGACAAAGGAATATCCATTCGGGTTTCTGAATCTGAAAAAGAAAAAGTCGCTTGAAGATTCTGACCATGCAGGTGGAGACAGGCGAAGTGTTTGGTTTCCTGGGCCCGAACGGCGCAGGAAAATCGACGACCATCAAGCTGCTGATGCGGCTGATTTTTCCAACCGCGGGAACGGCGCGGATTCTCGGCAAATCCATCGATGATGTTGCCATGCACCGTGACATCGGCTACCTGCCGGAACAGCCGTACTTCTACGATTATTTGACCGCCCCGGAGCTGCTGGACTATTTCGCGCGATTTCACGGATTGCCAGCGAGCGAGCGCAACGAGCGCGTGACACAAGATGCTGAAGAAAGTCGGGCTGGATACGGCGAAGAAGATTCAGCTGCGGAAGTATTCGAAGGGGATGCTGCAGCGGGTGGGGCTGGCGCAGGCGATTCTGCACGAGCCGAAAGTGGTGGTGCTGGATGAACCGATGAGCGGATTGGACCCGCTTGGACGGCGGGAAGTGCGCGACATCATTCTGGAATTGAAAAAGGAAGGGCGAACAGTGCTCTTTTCCACGCACATCTTGTCGGATGCGGAAATGCTGTGCGATCGCGTTGGCGTAATCGTGGGAGGAAAACTGCGCGGGGTGGGTGCGCCGGAAAATCTGCTGGGGATCAAGGCGCAAGGCATGGAGATTCTGTTTGAGCTTGGGGGGAAGGGAAGCAAACGGCACTGCTGGCTCGCGCAACGCGCACAGGCGAGCGTTACCGCGTGCAAATAAAAGAAGAAGAGTTGTACGGAGCGATGGAGGAATTGAAAGCGGCCGGGGCGCGAATTCTGCTCGGTGACGCAGATCAAACCAACTTTGGAAGAATTTTTCATGGACCTGGTGGAAGCGGACCGGGCGCAGGCGTCTGCCGTCGAGGTACACGGGAAATGAAAAATGTACTGACGGTGGCGGCGAATACGTTTCGAGAAGCGGTACGCGACCGCGTGCTCTACAATCTGGTGTTTTTTGCGTTGTTGATGATGGCGGCGGCAATTTTTGTGGGCCAGATCTCGATCGGAATCGAGCAGAGCATCATCGTGAGTCTGGGACTTTACGGCCATTTCCGTGATCGGTTTGTTCATCGCGATTTTCATCGGAGTGGGGCTGGTTTCGAAAGAGATGGATAAGCGGACATTGTATGCGCTGCTGGCGAAGCCGGTGGAGCGTTGGCAGTTTCTGCTAGGCAAGTTTTTGGGGCTGGTGATGACGCTGGCGGTGAACACGGCGGCGATGGGGATCGGGTTATTTCTGGCGCTGTGGGTGGTGAAGCATCCGCTGGAAAAGGGCGATCTGTACGTATTCGTGGCGGTGTATCTGATTCTGTTGAAGCTGGCACTGATCGTGGCAATCGCGCTGCTGTTCTCGTGCTTCACGACGCCAGTTTTTGGCAATCCTGTTTACGGCAATGTTGTACGTTGCGGGAGTGTTCGCGGCCGGTTTGCGAACGATGCCGGGAGTGGATCTGTACGCCGAGCACGATGGCACTGCTGCGTGGGATTTCCTACGTGCTGCCGAATTTCGAGAATTTCAACGTGATGGGAGCAGTGGCGCATGGCGGCGGCGTTCCCGGCTTGATGGTGTTCTACGCCACGCTGTATGCGGCGGCTGTACGGGGCGATCGTGCTGGCAGTAGCGGCGATGGTATTTTCCAGGCGGGATCTGAAATGAACCGCAGAGCGCTGGGCGAATTGGCGTTGGGCATTGTGGTGGTATTTGGCCTGGCCGGAGTGTGGAAGCTGCAGCAGAAGATCGATGCGCGAGCAGCAGGCCATGCATTTGGAGCGGGATGAGTTGACGTTGCGCTCGGGCAGTCTGGTGAAGCGGTCTGAGTCTGGAATATGCGCCGCTGATGGGAGCCATTTACTGGACGCGCGCGGTTCAGTACTTTGGTGAGAAACACCGGTTGCACGATCGGAACCTGGAATTGCTGTGGCCGTTGCTGGACATTACAACGACCCTGGATCCGCATCTGCTGGTGGCATATCGGTTCGGGGCGATATTCCTGAGCGATGCGCCGCCGCGAGGCGCGGGTAAGCCGGACCGGGCAATTCAGCTGCTGGAGCGAGGATTAAAGGAGAATCCGGACTACTGGAGGTTCTACCAGGATCTGGGGAACGTCTATTACTTCGACAAAAAGGATTATGCGAAGGCTTCGGAGGCGTTTCGAAAAGGGAGCAACTATCCGGACGCGCCCATCTGGATGAAAGTGATGGCGGCGAAAATTGCTGGAGAAGGCGAGTCGCTGGAAACGTCCTATTTTCTTTGGAAGCAGATTTACGATACGGCCACGGACCCACAGATCAAAAAGAATGCAGCAACACACTTGAAACTGTTGGCGGCGGAGATGGCCATCCGGGAGATTAACCGCCTGGAGGGGGAGTACGAAACGCGGACGGGGAGACACGCGGATCATCTGAGCGAGCTGGTGCAGTCGGGCTTGCTGAAGGGAATTCCGCTGGATCCCGAGGGGTATCCCTATGTACTTGGGGAATGATGGGAAAGCGAAATTAAGCGAGGAAAGCCCGTTGATGGAAGAACAGGTAATGGAACAAAAGCTAAGCCGTAAAGCACGACGCAACACCACGCGAGAAATAACTTCACAAACTATTCCGGCACGCAAAGAAGAGTCATGTGGGGATCGATCAGCAACTTATGCGGCTCGGTTTGCGCGGTGAAGGTGAATGGTGTTTCTTCGCCACCGGTGAGTACGGTGCCAAGGAAGACGCTGCGCCCCTGACCAGCATTGATATACAGGGGAACCGGAGCGATGAACGAACGAGGAACTTCCGATCTGCAGGAGCTTGCCGCGCACTTGAAAGCCCTTTTCCGTGCGCCGGGTCGAGAATTCGACTTTGTAGTGCGGGATGCCTGTGCCGCTGACGTACTGATCAAAGAACCAATCCATGGAATGACCACCTTCCAGATCCATTTTCGGAGTCATGACTGCTTCCACTTCCCGCTGAAACTGGGGGTGCTGAGGGGCGCTTGCGCATACTTGGTTTCGATCGTGCGCATCAGCTTGATGAAACGAGCATCGGGATCAGGCGAGTTCGGCTGTCGCAGCATTTCGTGGAGCATATGGATGACCCAAGCGCCTTTGGAGTAGACGATGACGTTCGTAGGCATCGGGAGATTTGGAAGAAGTGAGACGCGAGCCAAGAGTGAGAGGGCCGACGTCGGCGGGAGCAATATCCTCGTTGGGAGCTTTTGTGATAAGGCGTTTGCGGTAGCGATCCAGCCAGCGCGAGAGGGGCGATTCGAATTCTTCTGTGAGTCTGCAAACAGGAGTGAGTAATAACTGGCGACGGCTTCGCTAAGCCACTGATCGCGGTAACTGGACCAGCCGACAACGTTGCCCCACCACTGATGAGCGACTTCGTGGAAGGGAACAATGTCTGTGAACTGTGCCTGGCCGGTCGGGTTGAGGCCAGCGCGTTCCTGGGCTTGCTGGGGAAGGAATGAGAGTGTGGAGAGATAAAGAAGTCCCGGCCAGCCCTGCCCGAAAGTTCCGGGAATCTGGGAAACGCCGAGATGGCGGAAGGGAAATGGTCCGGAGTATTGCTCGTAAAAATGGATGGAGGCATCAATTTCGCGGGCGAGTTGTTTCAGGGCGTCAGCGGGGCTCGGAGCGGGGGCGCGCATGGCGCTATGCGGAGCCACGCCGGCCTCGCTGGCAGAGAGCCGGGAATCAATGTCGAACTGCGACTGGGGCGGAGCAACGCGCTGAGGATGGCTTGTTCGAGTTGGCGATTGGCGTAGACGTCGACAGTGCGAGTGTCCGTGGTCACGGAAGAAAGAGCATATTCGCCAAGATTGAAGCCTGCCTCGGGGACAGGCAGCGAGGTTTTCCATTGAGCGGTGCGGAAGTCTCCATCCTCGTGTTCATCGGATTTTTCGCCGGTGGCGACAAGCCGAAGGCGCTTGGGCCAGCGGAAAGAGAGGTCGTAGAGAGCAAACTCGGAAGCGTCGCCGTAATGTGGATACCAACTCTCGCGAGCGCCGACATAGAGGACGCCATTGCCGGCATCGGCGATGACATTGCCGCGATAGTGAAAATGAAGAGTGAACAATTCGCCCACGGCGGGAGTCTTGGGGAAGAAGACACACAGAGTATCATCGCCGCGGGTGCGGAGCTCCTGCTCCGTCAGGCCTTCGTTCTGAAAGAAGGAGAGGGGCGCGCCGTTGTCGAGGGAAATGGATTCGATCTTCAGGGAGCGGGCGAGTTGAATGAAGAGCACCTGTTCCGTGCCGGTGAGTGGCGCGAAAATCAACAGCCGCGGAGCCCACGAGGGAATTATCCGGTTGAATGGTGGTGTCGACGTGATAGCGCAAAGCGTCGAAGGGAGTGTGCACAGGAGTGGAGCCAGGAAGCGTGTAGGAGCTCCAGACATCATAGTAGACGACATTGTTGGCGCGGCGCGGACTGGCCGATGAAGACATTTTCGTTGCGGGAGTCATCCAGGAGGATATCGAAGGGGCCGGTAACTGACGCCATCGAGACCTGCATGAAAAAAATGGCGCGGCGAGGCGTAGAACCTTTCCATGAGAATGCGGAGGGAGTGCGAGGGATTCAGGTGTTCAAGTTGCGGGTGCCAAAGAGCAACGAAGCCGCTGTCCGTTGAGGGAGCAATGCCGGCGTGCTGCAATTGATCGAGCAGGTCTTTCGCGGTGTCGTTTGTGAAGCGCACATAGGTGGAAACGAAACTGCTGGTCGAGGACAGGAGTGCCGAGAAAGCGCGCCAATTGTTGTTTCTCGACGGGATCGCGAGGGAGAACCAGGACGTGACCGAGACCAGAGAAAACAAATCCGGTGATGCGGCCTTCGAAGGGCTGAAAGAAAGCGAATTTTCCCTCGGTGAAATAAAGAGTGACGTCCGCCTGGCGGATCTCGATGCGATCCTTGGAGGAGATAGAGTAGACAGCCTGACTGTCGAGGCGAAGGGCATTGAGAGCGGCAAGAGTCTCGCGTGGGGAGGGATCAGCGCCAAGCGGATCGGAAGAAGTTGCCGCACAAGGCGACCGGAACCAACAACAGAAAGGCAACGAGAGCGAAGCGGGACCCCATAACACGAGTGTAGTCACATTCGGCATTTCAGAACAAGCCGACGGGAGCACAAGCAATTGAACGGCTTAAAATAGAAAGATGCGGCTAAAGTGGAGATCGGGAAAGGTACTGTGCGCGCTGATGTTGCTGCTGATGGCGGTGGCGCAGGCGAGAGCGGACAAAATTGTTCTGAAGAATGGCCGGAAGATTCTGGCGTATAACGTGGTGGAAGTGGGAGACAAAATCCAGTACGAGACCGCCGCGGGGCAACTGACGATTCCGAAATCCATCGTAGATCACATCGAAAAGGGCGGACTGATGCCGATGGCGGAATCGCCGGCGGCGGCCGCGGCAAGCCTGAACATCGCACCCCCTGAAGTGGAAGCCACCCCAATCTCGGCGGAGATCGATCAGGCGGTCGTCCATGACGGAGCGATTGACCGGGCGTATATCGCGGGATTGGAGTCACAGGCGAATGGCGGCGGCGCAAGTGCCGTGGAGCGGGCCGCACTGGCGCATCATGCCGCCGCGCAATTTGAGCTCGCGCATGGAGACATGGAACACGCGCTGAGCGATGAACAGACGGCGCTGAAGTATGAGCCCGATCAGGCCGCGTTCCTGATGAGCACAGCGTATCTGCATTTGCGGCGGAGCGAATTCAAGCAGTCGCTGGAATATCTGGAGCGCGCCAAGCGGGTAGCGCCGAAAAATGCGGATGTGTACAAGCTGGCGGGTTGGGCATACTCCGGAATGAACCGGCCAGAGCAAGCCGTAGTGGAATGGAAAAAAGCCCTGGCATTGCGACCCGATCCAGATACGCTGGCGGCGCTGGAGAAGGCGCAGCGCGACAAACAAGAAGAAGAAAACTACAAAGAAAACGAGAGCGCGCATTTTCAACTGAAGTACAACGGCGCGGCGGCACCGGCGCTGGCGCGTGAAGTGCTTCGAGCACTGGAAGGGCAATACCAGCAGATCGAATCGGAATTGAATTATTCGCCGCCGGAGCCGATCGGAGTGATTCTGTACACGCAGCAGGGATTTGCGGATATCACGCGGGCTCCGGGCTGGGTGGGGGCACTGAATGATGGAAGAATCCGCGTTCCGGTGCAGGGCTGACGGGAGTGGATTCCGAATTATCGCGCGTGCTGCGACATGAATTGACGCACAGCTTTATTCAGCAGAAGACACATGGACGAGCGCCAACGTGGCTGCAGGAAGGCATGGCGCAATGGATGGAAGGGAAGCGAAGCGACGAGAACGCCGCTGTGCTGATACAGGTTTACGAAGCGGGGCAGGCTGCGCCACTGGGCCAGCTGGAAGGATCGTGGATGGGATTGTCGGGAGACGTGGCGCGGTATGCGTATGCGTGGTCGCTGGCGAATGTGGAGTACATCGTGCAGACAGAGGGCATGGGGGACATGGAAAGAATTCTGGACCGGCTCGCCACGGGTAGCGAGACGGAAACAGCAGTGCAAGCAGTGCTACGGGATAATTACGGGGATTTGATGAAGTCCACGGAAGAGTATTTGAAGAAGAACTATGGACGGTAGGGAATACCCGGAATACTTCAATCTCTAAAAGCTCATTGGAAATTGAGATTGTGTAGAGGCGTTTGCGCTGAGATCCTTCGCGGCGCAAACTACGCGCCACTCAGGATGACACCGTATCGAGGTATTCGAGTTCCGGATAAATTGGGCCTCGCGAGAGACTGAAAAGTTCACCACTGCCGGTTACGCTGATCACGAAGTGGCGAGGATAGCGCGGCGAGGAGAGCTGCGCGCTGGGGCATGGTCTTGAATGAGCACGTGTTCGTGCGGCGAGAGTGCGCGCCATCGCCAACAGCACCGAAGCCGTCGAGCGTGGGAACGCCGAGAGCAGCGGTGAAATTGCCGTCGGAGGAACCGCCGGCCGCAGCCTCGCCCAGAGAAAAGCCCATTTGTTTCGCGAGAGATTTGGCGCGAGTGTAGAGTTCGGCGCTGTGCTTGCGTTCGAGAGGAGGGCGATCAAAGCCGCCGCGAACTTCAAGCTTGGCGCCGCGGCGATGGGTTTCAGCCATGGAGATCTCTTTTCCAGAGTGCGCATATCGGCGAGACGCCAGGCGCGAAGGTCGAAATTGGCTTTGGCGCTGTCCGGGATGACATTGGTGCGTGTGCCGCCATCGATGAGGTCGGCATTGATGGTGACGCCGTGACGCGGGTCGTTCCATTTTTCAATGCGGGAGATCTGCGCGGCAAGTTCATGGATGGCATTGATGCCCTTGTTCCGGGTCCAAGACCGGCGTGAGAGGATCGGCCATGGACGATGAGCTTGGCTTCACCGACACCCTTTGCGGGAAGTCTTGACCATGCCCCGCGGACCGAGCGAAGGCTCGAGCACAAAAACAGCGTCGCTGCGCTTGGCTTCCGCTTCGAAAATCTGACGCGAAGACTCACTGCCGATTTCTTCATCGGAAGTCCAAAGGAAAACAAGGCGCTTGCGGAGTGGCAGACGTTCGCTTGCTGCAAGGCTTCAAGGGCATAGAGGGCCTGGACAATGCCGGCCTTCATGTCGAAGGTGCCGGGGCCGAAAGCTTTGTTGCCAGCGACGCGGAAAGGCATGTGAGCGAGCGTGCGAGAAGGATAGACGGTGTCGTAATGACCGAGGACGAGCAGTTGCGAGCTGGTGCGCAGAGTATCCGGCGACCAGGAGATGCGGAGATGGTCGCCGCGATGCCTCTGCTTGAGAATTTGGACGGTTGCGCCGCGGAGCATCCATTCGTCGGCAAGATGATTGCAGCAGCGATCGGCAGGTTCCTTTTCGAGGCTGGGCGATTCGAGAAGTGTAAGCTGGCGCAGACTCTCCAGCATGTGGGAGAGCCGCGGGCGCAACAGAGAGAAAGAGTACGAGGAAGAGAAGTTTGGGCCATAATGCCGTTCATGGTAGCAACGAGACAATTTCCGGGCAATGGGGGACGTCACACGTCTTCCCAGGTTCACTGGCCCTGTGAAAAAGCGGAAAATCACGAGGGGAGCAGCGGCATCCGGCGCCGGGCCATAAGGCGGCGCTGAGTTCGCGGTCCACCGAAACCATCAAATCGAAGTTCATAGACCATTACTGTGATGTAGACTTGGAAGGAAAGTAATACAAAAGCGACGCGGTCAAAACGCACCGCGTCGATGTCGTCATAGCATTCAATTACAATTTGAAAATTTCTGTAACAAGGGAGATCTCGATGCATTGGATTCCATTTACGAAGCGCTTTGCGATCATCGCCGTGGTTTTGGCAGGATTTGCCTTGGGAGCTTTGCGTGTGCAGGCCCAAAATGCCGCTTCACCCTCCAATGCACCTTATCTCAATCCTTCCCTGCCCATCGATCAGCGAGTGAATGATCTGGTTTCCCGCATGACGCTGGAAGAAAAGGCATCGCAGTTGGTGAACCAGGCCCGTGCGATTCCGCGCCTGCAGGTTCCCGCGTATGACTGGTGGAGCGAATCTCTCCACGGAGTAGCGGTGAATGGAACGACCGAATTTCCTGAGCCGATCGGGCTTGGCCTCCATGTTTGACGCGCCCGCGATTCACGAGATGGCCGTGGCCATCAGCACGGAGGCGCGCATCAAGCACGCGCAGGATGTCCGTGCAGGCCACAGCGATATCTTTGAGGGGCTGGACTTCTGGGCGCCGAACATCAATATATTCCGCGATCCGCGCTGGGGTCGCGGGCAAGAGACGTACGGGGAAGACCCCTTCCTTACCGGGCGTCTGGGCGTGGCCTTTGTGACGGGTATGCAGGGCGACGACCCCCATTACTACCGCACAATTTCAACGCCCAAGCATTATGCTGTGCACAGCGGGCCAGAGCCCACACGCCACACGGCGGATGTGAAAGTCAGCAAGCACGATGAACTGGACACTTACTTGCCGGCATTTCGCGCAACGGTGACCGAAGGCAAAGCGGGGTCAGTGATGTGCGCCTACAACAGCATCAACGGCCAGCCAGCCTGCGCGAATGAGTTTCTTCTTGAAGATCAATTGCGCGGGCAAATGGGCCTTTCAGGGCTACGTAGTGTCGGATTGCGAGGCGGTGCGCAATATTTTCAACGGTCACCGCTTCAAGCCGACGCAAGCGGAAGCATCGGCTATCAGCCTGAAACGCGGGATGGACAATGAGTGCATCGACTTTGTCGCCAAAGTTACCGACGACCACGATTACGCGCCCTATATCGAAGCCGTCAAGCAAGGCTTTCTGAAGGAGAGCGAGATCGACGTTGCCCTCAAGCGCCTGTTCACTGCGCGGATGAAGCTGGGCATGTTCGATCCCCCGGAGATGGTGAGCTACACCAAGATCGACGAGTCGCTGCTTGACGGCCCCCAGCATCGCGCACTCGCTCGCAAACTTGCCAATGAATCGATGGTGCTGCTGAAGAATGACGGCATTCTTCCACTAAAGACTTCGGGCGTGAAAATTGCCGTGGTGGGCCCGCTCGCCGATCAGACTTCCGTGCTGCTGGGCAACTACAACGGAATTCCCACGCACTCCGTATCCGTTCTGGAAGGCATGCGCGCGGAGTTTCCCGGCGCACAGATCCGCTTTGTGCCTGGGACGCAGTTCCTGAGCAAGGATGCGTCTCCGGTGCCCGCGGACGTTGCTCACCACGGATGGCAAGCCCGGCGTCCGAGCCAGCTACTACTCGATGAAGGATATGTTCACATTTTTTAACTCGGTCGCGAAGCAGGCACCGCTCGCCGCACGCACGGAGCCGGGCATCGGCCTTTCGACATCTTCCTTGCCACCTGAAGTCGCCAAGGCCAATTCGGTGATCGTCAGTTGGGAAGCGACCCTTACGCCGCAAGTGACCGACGATTATAGATTCGGTTTTAATGGGGCGGGTTCTTCCGCGTTGTGCTGGATGGCAAGAATGTGACCATGGCGTACCACACCAACGGCGTCGAAACCAAACTCGGCCGCGTGCACCTGGAGAAAGGCAAGCCATATACGCTTTGAGGGTCGATTACCAACGCGCCCAGGGCACTGACGCTCCGGGTCAGTTGGTGTGGTCCAAAGTGGATTGGCGACCCGCACCGGAAGCCGTTGCCGCCGCGAAGGAGGCGGATGTGGTCGTAGCCGTTGTCGGCATCACCAGCGAACTCGAAGGCGAAGAAATGCCGGTGAGCGAGGAAGGTTTCAAAGGCGGCGATCGAACCAGCCTGGATCTACCGAAGCCCGAGCAGGATCTGCTGGAAAGCGTGGCCTCGGCGGGCAAACCGCTGGTGGTCGTACTGATGAATGGCAGCGCACTGAGTGTGAACTGGGTGAAAGAGCACGCCAATGCAATTCTCGAAGCGTGGTATTCCGGCGAGGAAGGCGGCGCGGCGATGGCGCAGACGCTTGCCGGCATCAATAATCCCACCGGGCGTCTCCCCGTCACTTTCTATACGGGGGTCGGCCAGCTCCCTCCATTTGAGGACTACTCGATGTCGAACCGGACATACCGCTACTTCACCGGCGCGCCGCTCTATCCGTTCGGCTACGGGCTGAGCTACTCGAAATTTGCCTACAGTAACCTAAAATTATCTGCAAACAATTTGCGTGCAGGCGACTCGCTGAGTGTCGATGCGGACGTGAAGAACACCAGCCAGCGGGACGGTGACGAAATCGTCGAGCTGTACGTTACTTTCCCCAAGCTTGCCGGTGCGCCCATTCGCGCGCTTCGCGGCTTCAAGCGCGTGCACACGCATGGAGGCGAAACCGCGCATGTCCATCTGGAGCTGAACCCGCGCGATCTCAGCTATGTCAGCGATGCCGGGGACATCGTGATCGCACCTGGGTCGTACAAGCTCTCCGTCGGCGGTGGCCAGCCGGGCACGGACGCACCCGCCGTTGAATCAGCGTTCACTATCACCGGCCAAACCAAGCTTCCTGAATAGCTCTGGGAGAGGTTAGTCTGATCGGAGCGCTTGCATGACGTCCACGCGTGCGGCGCGCGCTGCCGGGAGCGCCGAGGCGATAACCGCGGCGGCCAGTAACACGATGGCGGCGGCGATTAGCGGCACGGCACCTGGGATCTTCACTTCCGTGAAATAGCTGCCAGCAAGGCGGGCGAGCGCGAAGCCACCGACGGCGCCCGCAACTACGCCGACTGTGGCCATAACGACGCCCTCGGCGATGACTCCTGTGAGGAGATGGCGCGGTTGGCAGCCGATTGCCAGACGAACACCGAACTCACGCGTGCGTCCGCTGACGGAAAAAGCCAGAACGCCTGCGACACCGACAACCGCAATGATCAGCGCAACAGCCGCAAAGCCGCCAAACACCAGGGTGTTCAGCCGATCGGGTGTGAGCACTTCGGCGCGGATGTCTTCAAGGGTTGCGGCGCGCTCAACCGGCTGGTCCACGGACATATCGCGAATAATGCGCGTGACCGGGGTAACGAGGGTATAGGGATTTGCGCTGGTGTGAACGAAGAGACGGCCACCCCAGATTTCCATCTGCTCGTAGGGGTGATACACGGTGAGGGCGGCGCCAGGCACAACGTGCTCGTCGTCGACGTCGGCGACGACGCCGACGATGCGGCGAGGCGCCGTGCTGATGTCGACGAATTTCATCACCGGGTCGGTCCACATGACGTGGCGATTGACGGCGTCCTGACCCGGGAACATGCGCTGAGCAATGCTTTGGCTGATGATGACGACGGGCTCACTGCTGCGGCGATCGGATTCGTCGAAGTCACGCCCGGCGAGAATGGGGACGCCGAGTGCCGCGAAAAATCCGGGCGAGATGGTGCGCAACTGCGCGCGCGGATCCTCCTCCCCGGAGGCGCGGACGTGGCCGTCAGCAGAAAACTGAAAGCCAGGACCAAAACTGCCCGCGTCTCGCCAGGGAACGACGATGCCAAAAGCGACGCGATCCACACCGGGAAGGGCGTTAATTCGCCGCATCGATTCCTTGTAGAACTCCACGATTTGATCGGGCGTCTTTCCGTAGGAAATCGCCGGCACGTTCAAAGCGAGCACGTGATGCGTGTCGAAACCGGTCTTCACCGCTTGCAGAGAGAGGAGCGTCTTTATGAGCATGCTGGCGCCAGCCAGAAGCATGAAAGACGCCGCGATCTGCGTGATCGCGAAGATGCGCAGCCGGCGGCTGGTGCTGCCGGTGATGCGCAGGCTGGTGTTCGTGAGGCTAATTCCATTCGACGCGTCGGACGATGGCAGGCGCGGGACAAACGCCAACAGCACTGCAGCGAAAACGGCGAGGATCGCGCCGACCCAGAGCATGCTGGAGTCGACCGTGAGATCGAGAGCGCGAACCGAGAAGCGGGACGCGTAGCGGGCCAGGATGGCAACCATCGGGCGGGCGCTGAGCACACCGAGCAGCGCGCCACCGCCGCAGAGCAAGAGGCTTTCTGCAAGCAACGTGCGGCGCAGGGCGGCGGTGCCCGCGCCAAGCGCGGCGCGCACGGCCAGTTCGCCTTCGCGGCGAACGGTGCGCGCAAGAATCAAGTTGGCGACGTTTGAGCAGGCGATGATGAATACAAGCCCGGATGCCGCGAGCAGCACGAGGAGCACGGTTCGCGCACCGGAGGTGATCTGGTCGCGCAGGAGCACGGCGTCGATGCGGAAGTCGGCCTTGGGCGAATAGACGTCGGGATGCTCGCGAATCATTGCGCCGTGCACAGTGCGCAACTCAGCGCGGGCTTGCTCAAGATCGACACCGGGCGCGAGCCGGCCGAATAATTCGGTCATGCGATGGACGCGGCCGGTGACCATGGTGGCGGAGAGATGATGCGGGCTGGTCACGACGTTGGCGATGATTTCGGTTTCCGCGGGATAAGGCACCGAGGGTTCCAGCACGCCGACGATGGTGGCCGAGCGGGTGCCGAGCCGGACCGTCTTGCCAATGCACCGAGGGATCGCCATTCAGGGTGGTCTTCCAGAAACGATAGGTAAGTACGGCGGCGCCAGCGGCGTTCGGGCCATCGTCGCGCATGTCGAGCAGGCGGCCGAGCACCGGGTGCAGACCCATCACGTCAAAATAGGAGCCGCCAACAACGCCAGCGCGAACTTCGCGCGGCTCGCCGAGGCCGATCATGGTGAAGCCGATGGTGGAAAAGTCGCCGAATAGCGGAAAGGGTCTTGACGCGCGAGCGCAGATCCTGGATTTCGGGGACGGAGAACGTCACGTTGTCGGTGCCGATGCCTGGCGCGCTTTGACGGATGTAGATCAGGCGATTTTCGTCACGGTTCACGAGCGGGCGGAGAAGCACACCACGCACCAGTGTGAAGATGGCGGCGTTCGCCCCAATGCCGAGCGCGAGCGTGAGCACGACGGTGATGGCGAGCCCTTTGCTGCGAGCAAGCGAGCGCAGCGCGATTTTCAGATCGCTGAGAAATACTTCGGGTGTGTGGGTTTTCAGGAATTCACTCATTGGCATCGGGCCCTCCCACGGGAAAAACCGCTTCCTTGCGGCAGTGAAAGGGTGATATGTTACCCGCGATTACTTGTGAAATGCAAGCGAAAATATGCTAGTGTGAAGACATGCCAGTGAAGAAGACGGTTGTGAAGCGACGGTCGGGGTGTCCACTGAATGCATCCGTCGAGATGCTGGGTGATCGGTGGTCATTGTTGATTGTACGCGACTTGATGCTGCGTGGATTCCAGACCTACAAGGAATTCCTGGAATCGGACGAGGGCATCGCGACGAATATACTCGCCGACCGGCTTCGCAAGCTGGAAACCTATGGCATCGTCACCACGCAACGTGACGCAACGGACGGGCGAAAGCTCACCTATTTGCTCACATCGAAAGGTCTCGATCTTGCTCCGGTCCTCGCGGAGATGGTGCTGTGGGCTGCGCGGCACGAAGAAACCGGCAATCAAGCACTCGTCCGCGAATTGCAAACGAACAAGGATGGCGTCGTAGCTGAAGTCCGCGAGCGTTGGGCCGGGAAGACAGCTCACCCAAGAAGCTAAGAGAGTTTTGGCGTCACGCCAGCCGCTCTTCCATCCAGGACAGCCCCGGCTCCTGGAAGTTGGTTCGATGTCGCTCCACCCGCGAAGGCCGCGGAACATCCGTAAACTGAATCCTTATCAACGGAGGAGAATCCTTCAGTCGCAGGTGTAAAATGTCTATAATAGTAAGTTTGCGAGAATAGGGAGGAGCGCTGCAGAAAGGGCCAGCGGCGCGGGAGCGTTCATGATCCTCGATATCAATGAAATACAAAAGTTTTTGCCACATCGATATCCGTTTCTGCTGATCGACAAGGTGGTAGAAATGGAACGCTATAAGCGCATCGTGACCATCAAGAACGTGACTATAAACGAATCCTTTTTCCAAGGACATTTTCCCGGCAAGCCAATTATGCCGGGCGTGCTGATCCTGGAATCGATGGCGCAGTCGGGCGGACTCTTGCTGCTGCAAGAGATTCCGGACCGCGACAATAAACTGCTGTACCTGGCATCCATGAATGACGTGAAATTCCGGCGGCCGGTGCTGCCCGGCGATCAACTGCGAGTGGAAGTGGACATCGTCGCGTGGAAGGGCGACTTGTGCAAGATCCGCGCGAAAGCGTTTGTCGGGGAGAATCTGACCACAGAAGCCTCGTTGATGTGCGTGATGGTGGACCGGAACAAAGAGACTAACGCCGGGAAATGAGCGCAGAGCAAATTCATCCTCAAGCAGTGGTTTCGCCGAAAGCGAAACTGGGCAAAGGTGTGCAGGTGGGAGCGTTCGCGGTTGTCGGAGCGGACGTGGAGTTGGGCGATGATTGTGTGGTTCATTCACACGCCATCGTGCAAGGGACCGCGAAATTTGGCGCCGGGAATGTGTTTCACCCATTTTGCGTGATTGGCGGGGATCCGCAAGATTACACTTATCGCGGCGAGGAAGTGGAATTGGCTGTCGGCGATGGAAACATTTTTCGCGAGTACGTGACCATAAGCCGGGGAACGAAAAAAGGCGGCGGGACGACGAGGATCGGCAGCAACAACTTTTTCCTGGCGTATTCGCACGTGGGGCACGATTGCGTGGTGGGCAACGGCACGTTGTTCGTGAATGGTGCGACACTAGCGGGCCATGTGACGGTGCAGGATTATGTAACGATTGGGGCGTTTTCGCCGGTGCATCAGTTTTGCCGGTTGGGGCGGTACGCGTATATCGGGGCGTGCACAGTGATCACGCAGGATGTGCCGCCGTTTTCAATGATCGTGACGGAGCGGGAGACCAAGTGTTTTGGGACAAACACGATCGGGTTGGAACGCAAGGGTTTTTCGGCAGAGCGAGTGAAAACATTGCAGAAGGCATTTCGCATGCTGACGCGTTCGAAAAAAAACACTTCTCAGGCTCTCGAAGAGTTGCGGAGCAAAATGGCGGAATCGGAGGACTTGAAGGAGTTGATCGAGTTTGTAGAGCAGGCCGAACGCGGGATCGTGAAGTAGGTTCAAATTCATGCCGGAAGCTTTTCAAGACAATTCGGGCTGGGGATTGATTGCGGGGAACGGGCGATTCCCGTTCTTGGTTCTGGAAGGTGCGCGGAGCCAGGGCATCGAGATGGCAGTGATCGCGCTGAAAGAAGAAGCGTCGCCGGAACTGGAGAAGGTGGCGAAACGGCTGCACTGGGTGAGCCTGGGAGAATTAAGCAAGGCCATTGAGTTGATGCAGCGAGAAGGCGTGAAGCAAGCTGTGATGGCCGGCCAGGTGAAGCACAACAAGATCTTCAGCGCAATCCGGCCCGACTGGAAATTGGCGAAGTTGTTATTCTCGTTGCCGAAAAAGAACACGGATTCATTGATAGGTGCAGTGGCGAAAGTTTTTGCGGAAGAAGGCATTCAACTGGTGGATTCAACACTGTTTCTGAAGCCGCTGCTGCCGGAAGCGGGCGTTTTAACGCCACGCTCGCCCAGCGCACACGAATCTGCGGATATGGAGTACGGGTTGGAAGTGGCGCGGCACCTGGCAGGGATGGACATTGGACAAACCGTGGTGATTGCCGATCGTGCCTGCGTGGCGGTGGAGGCGATGGAAGGAACGGACGAGACAATTGCCCGGGCGGCGCGCTTTGCCAACGGAAAACCACTGGTGGTGGTGAAAGTAAGCAAGCCGCGGCAGGACATGAGGTTCGATGTACCTGTGATAGGCTTGCCCACCGTCAAAACCATGGGTGAAGCGGGGGCGACAGCGCTCGCCATCGATGCCTCAAGGACCTTATTGTTTGACCGAGCCAGGTTGATCGAAACGGCGGATGCCGCCGGAATCGCGATTCAAGCGTTTCCTCCTGCCCAAGTTGCGGAACCAAAGAGTAGCTCCGCGGGAATGAACAAGGAATGAGCGCGAGCGCGGGGATGGCGGGGGAACCTCGTAAAATTCGTGTGAGTGTGGTTGGTGCCGGTGAATTTGGAAGGAACCACGCGCGAGTGTATCGCGAAATGCCGGGCGTGGAACTGGCAGGTGTGTTCGACCAAAACGCCGCGCGATCGACTGAAGTTGCTAACGAATTCCAGACTCGAAGCTTCCGGAACATCGAGGAACTGTGCGGGGCAGTGGAAGCGGCATCGGTTGCCGTACCGACGGTGTTGCATGAGGAAATCGGCTGCCGGTTACTGGAAATGGGGATCGATGCGCTGATTGAGAAACCCATGGCCAGCACACTGATGGAAGCAGACAAGTTGCTGGACGCCGCGAAGACTCACGGAAGAATTTTGCAGGTGGGGCACGTCGAAAGATATAACCCAGCGGTGCTGGCGGTAGAAGCAATTGTGAACCGGCCACTCTTTTTTGAAGTGCACCGGTTGGGAGTGTTTACGCCGCGCAGCCTGGATGTCGACGTGATTTATGACTTGATGATTCATGACCTGGACATTCTGCTGGCACTGGTAAAAGAACGGGTGACAGAGGTGAAGGCTGTGGGCATCCCGGTTCTGACGGACAAAGTGGATATTGCACACGCACGCCTTGAGTTTGCCGGGGGCGCTGTGGCCAATGTGACCGCGAGCCGGGTTTCGACGGAGCGGGTACGAAAAATGAGGTTCTTCCAGCACCACGAATACATTTCGCTGGATTATGCGCGACGGGACGCACTGAGGATTGGCGTGAAGCGACCGGGGCCGCAACCGGAATTCGGATATGAGAAGTTGCCAGCACCGGTGATGGAGCCGTTGCGGGCTGAGTTGGAAGCGTTCGCACATGCGGTACGCACGCGTGTGGCACCGAAGACGGACGGAGAGACAGGGAGAGCGGCACTGGAACTGGCGACGCGGGTGATGGAAAGCATCCGGGAACATGAAGCGCGCGTCCAACCAGTAGCGCAACAAGCAGCTCCCGAAAATAGGAAACGATGATTCCAAGGATTCTGGTTCCCCCAGGGGCGCGACTGCCGTCGAAGGAAGAGACGGCAACGACGAGGAGACGTCCGTCCACGCTGGATGAGCGGACGCTGGTGCCTTCCACGCTGCCGATTGTGCATCTGGACGGACATTCGACGATACCGTCGAATTTACCGCTGGAATCGATAGCCACGCGGATGGTGGTGCCGCGGGATGTAAACGTCGAGTTGGTGCAGAGAGCGGAAGAATCGGATCTGCCGTTACAACCGACGGAAATGGACGAGCGGATTACTGTGCCGCAAGGTTCCGCCGCTCCGGAATTAACGCCGCATATTCCGATACGCGTTTCCGAAGACCTGGTCGAGCCGGACATCATTCAAACGGGCGAAGTAACGTTTCTTCGGCCGGAGGGCGCGGGGCGTCGAACGATTGGCGAGCGTGTAACGACTATAGGGTCGGTGGCGTTACATGTTGCCTTCCTGCTGCTGCTGTTTTTCGAGCCAAAACTGTTCGGACCGCATGTGCGGTCGCAGGAAGAAGAAGAGATGGCGCGTAGACAGATCACGGTATTGCTGCCGCCAGGAGCGCTGGAATCATTGAGACCAACGCCGCAGCGCGCGCCTGTACCTCACGCGCCGGTGAATGTGGATCCCAAAGTATTGAAGAGGGTGGCGCCACCGATAGAAAGACCGGCGCCCGCACCGGTGCCCCAGCCGGAAGCCCCGCGGAAAGAATTGCCAAGCGCGCCGATTGCGAAACCGAATGTTGTTGCGCCCACTCCAGAACCTGCAGCGCAGGGGAATAAAGGCGATTTGCCGAAATCACCACAAAAGCTCGAGACACCGGATATGCCAGTTCCCCAGCAAGGATTGATTCTGCCGAAGCAAGGCTCTTCACCCGGAGATGCGATTCGCGAAGCGGAACGCAACGCCAGAATCAGTACGCCGCGCGCGATCGGCGGCGGCGGACAATTGCCGGGTGGCGCTGGCGGCGGAGGCGGCAGCGGCCGAGGGACCGCGGGAGCCGGCCTGGAAATGCTGACCGACACGGAAGGGGTGGATTTTAATGACTACCTCAGACGCGTGTACCTTACGGTGAAGCAGAACTGGTTTTCGGTAATGCCGGCTTCTGTGCAGTTGGGCGATCAAGGGGTTGTATCGTTGCAATTCAAGATCATGAGGGATGGCAGTGTGCCGCCCGGAGATCCGGCGCAAGTATTCAGTTCTGGCAAAGAACCATTGGACCGCGCGGCGTTTTCCTCGATTCGCGCTTCGAACCCATTCCAACCGCTGCCTTCCGCGTTTAAAGGACCATACATCGAACTTCGTTTCACATACTATTACAACTTGCAGCCACCAACGCACTAGTCTAACTTGGCGACAAAAAAGTTCACAAAATGGTTGCGTTTTGGGGCGAGTGTACACTCCACCCTGCTCCTCGTAAATTGGGAGCGCTACTCATCAGTCGCAGGAAGCAATCACCTCTCGACGTTTGGTCATGTTCGGCGCTGGCTTTTCGCACGTCCCCACGGGACCCTAGTCTGAGACGAACTGTGAATCTGTATCGACTCGTAAGGCGCCTTCGGTTTTTTTCATCGAGGTAATTGTCCCTCATAAGTCCGATCCTTTCATGTCATGCCGCGAGCAGCTGTCGCTGGATAAAGGCGTCGAGAGCTCGATCGAAGCAGCGCCAGCTGCGGCTGAGATCACTCCTTTCGAGGATATCTGCCGGGAGTTGGGGATCGAGAGCGCTTAGGCCAGGAGCGAGCACCCGGCCATAGGCCTTGGTGAAAAGCACGGCCACCCGACGGCCGAGGCTGGTCAAACGATAGCGATGCGCCTGGGGGATCTTTTCAATCAGCGCTTTCCGCGCTTGAGCCTACGTAGATCATACGTGGCTTGCCGGCAGCCGTACGGCGCCTGTAACAGCATTCCCACACGTTCTACCAGTTGCCGGCTGGCAAAACCGGCCACCAGCACAGCCTTTTCCTGTCCTTGCGCGGCCAAGAGCGCCAGACCGAGGCCCTCTCTTGCGCCGTTCCGATCAGGACCACGCGATCTTGGCCCGCTCTCGCTGCGGCTTCCAAATAGGGGCGAGCCAGTTCCTCTTTGTCTTGTCCCTTCTGGAACTGCAACCGGGGAATCTTCCGTTGTGCGGCAAAGCGATCAATGGCTTCGGTATATTGCTCGCCGATTTGGCCAAAGGCCGCAGAGGAGGGAATCCTGAAGTTTCGCTGCCAACGCAGGAAGCGGCATACCAGCCCGACGGCCTGCAGGTTGGGGACGTAGGCTTGCAGGAAGATGCGATCGATAGAGCGGACTTTGAGTGTCCCATGGTCCCGGAGTAAAGTGGCGTAGTCGGTCATAGAACACCTCCGATCGTGAACAATCGAAGGTTACCAGCCGACATCGCCGGAGCCAACGCAGTTGGCTTCGGCAAAAATTATTCCAGCCGGCTTTGCAAGCCGGCTGGCTATTATCTCTCGGCGGTATGAGGTCGCTCGCTAACCACTAGGATCAGGAATGAAACTCGCTCGTTCACAGGTGCTCGGCAGTCTGCTGCTGGCGCTGATTGTGCTGGCGATCGTGGTGGTACGAGCGTGGCCGCTGCTTTTCTCCAAATGAACGAAAAACAAGACTCGCCACTCATCGCTATCGTTGGGCCCACAGCATCCGGAAAATCCGCACTGGCAATCTGGCTCGCGCAACAGTTGGGCGGGGACGTGGTTGCATGCGATTCCACGCAACTCTACCGCGGATTCGATATAGGCACGGCGAAGCCAGCGTTCGAAGAGCGTGGCGGTGTCGCTCATCATTTGATCGACGTGTTAGACGCTTCAGAAGAAGCGACAGCCGGGGGTTACCGGGAGCGTGCCATCGAAGTGCTGGAGAAATTGCGCGATCACGGGCGGTTACCAATCTTCACTGTGGGAACGGGGCTGTATTTGCGCGCATTGCTGGAGGGGTTGGCGGAAGTGCCGGTAAGATCGGAGCCGTTGCGCCGCAAATTGCGAGAAACCGCGGCAAGGCACGGGCCGGGCCATTTGCACAAAGTGCTGCGCCGGCTGGATGCGGCAGCCGCAAAGAAGATAGCGGCTGCCGACGAGCAGAAATTGATACGGGCGGTGGAGGTTTGCCTGCTCACGCGCAAGCCGCTCACCGAAGTTTATCAGAGCGGAAGAAAGCGATTAGAGGGATGGTGCCCGATCAAGGTCGGGCTTTCGCCAGACAAAAAGGCACTGAACGCGCGCGTGAATGTCCGAACGGAGGAGATGTTGGCCCGAGGATGGATGAACGAGGTGCGGGGATTGTTGAAAAGCGGACTGGAAGCGGATGCGAAACCGTTCGACTTTATCGGCTATCGAGAATTGCGGCTGGTGCTGGAAAACAAGCTGGTACTGGAAGAAGCACGGATGACGATACAGCAAGCCACGCGGAAGTATGCGAAACGCCAGATGACGTGGTTCCGGCGAGAGGCGGGAGTTTTCTGGTTGGAAGGATTCGGCGACGATTCAGCCATTCAGCGAGCGGCGTTGGAACGGATTCGTGAGCAAATGAGAGTGGTAGTACCTTGAGAGCGAGGAAAGGACGTATAATTCCGTATATGAGGCAGGACTCTCCCAGGTGTCGAATGCCGCGGTGCAAGATTCCCAACTGCTTTTGCGCATGAAACTTCAACATAATACTTCAAATGCGGAACGCGTCCTGCTGGTAGGAGTCGGGTGGAAGCGTACGCCCCGTTTTCCAGGAATGCCCGACGGGAGAGCAGGGTCGCGAATCGCTGTCCGAGCTTGTGGAATTGGCGAAAAGCGCCGGAGCGGACGTAGCCTGCACGCTCTTTCAAGTGCGCGAAGCTGCTGACCCGGCAACGCTGGTGGGACGAGGGAAACTGGACGAGATTCGTGCGGAAGCCAATGCGCACCACGCGCCGCTGATTATATTTGACAGCGAACTGACGCCCATGCAGCAGCGCAATATCGAAAAGGCCACAGAGCGTCGCGTGATCGACCGGACGCAGCTGATACTGGACATTTTTGCGAAGCACGCGCGAAGCCGCGAGGGTCAGTTGCAGGTGGAGCTGGCGCAATTGAATTACATGTTGCCGCGGCTGACCGGGCGCGGCACCGAAATGTCGCGGTTGGGCGGCAAGAGCGGCGGCGGTGGGGCCGGCGGCACTGGCGGTGGAGCTGGGCGCATCGGCGTGCGCGGCCCCGGCGAAAAGAAATTGGAAACGGACCGGCGGCGCATCCGCGATCGCGTGCGGAAAATTCAAGAAAGCATAGAGGAAGTACGGCAGCAGAGAGCGCTGCGGCGGGAGGCTCGGAACGCCGTGCCGCTGGGAACCGTGACGCTTGTAGGATATACGAATGCCGGGAAATCAACACTTTTCAATGCGATGAGCAGAGCGGAAGTGCTGGTATCTTCGCGCATGTTCGCAACCCTGGACCCGACGGTGCGTGCGATTCGACTCCCCTCGAATCGGCGAATTCTGGTATCCGACACGGTGGGCTTCATCCGCGCATTGCCGAAGGGGCTCATCACCGCGTTTCGAGCCACGCTGGAAGAAGTGCACGAAGCGGCACTTCTGCTGCGTGTGAGCGACATTTCGAATTTGCATCACGATGAACTGGACCAGGAAGTGGACAAGATTCTGGGAGAACTCGGCGTGCTGGAGCGCCCATGGCTGCGCGTATTCAACAAAGTGGATCAGCTCAGTCGCGAGCAAAGAGAAGAATTTGAGGCGGCGTGGCGCAAAACCAGCAGTTCCGAAGAACCACCGGTGTTTGTTTCAGCGCTCACCGGTGAAGGAATTGAAGAATTACTCAGAAGAATCGATAAAGCAGTGCCAGTCGATCCGATCGTCCGGCTCTCGCTGCGTATTCCAATGAGTGAAGGGCGAACACTGGCGTTGATCCATGCATTGGGGCGGGTGGTGGAATCTCAGGTGAATGATTCACAAATGGAGTTGGAGGCGGACGTGCCGGAGACAATTGTGCGGCGACTGAAGCTGAACGACTTCCAGGCGCAGGAAACATCCAAGCGCGTTGCTTCGTATAAAGAGATAAGGGGGTAAAGAGCATGGCTGCCTTTTTCTTGTGGTGCATCCTGTTGATCATTTGTTGGCCGTTGGCGCTGCTCGCGCTGGTGGCTTACCCGTTCGTGTGGCTGTTGCTGCTACCGTTCCGAATAGTGGGAATTGCTGTCCATGGCGTTTTTGATTTATTGCGAGCGATTCTGTTCCTGCCAGCGCGCGTGCTGCGTGGACCCCACGCCGTTTGAATAGCCTGGTGAAAACCTCTGTCGTTACTTTCGGGTAACCTCGCGAAATCCCTTGTAATATGAATGAGATGTAAAGGAAATTCCGCTCTTTGGACGGGAGTGAAAGGGCTCAGTTTCTGTGGAAAACGCTGTGGAAAGTGCAGACTGGCCCCAATGAGCAAGAAGCCTGGAGATAGAACGCGGGCAGGGCGCAGGCGAGTAGAAGGCTTGCAAGATTAAGAAATTAAGGCAGTTAGTGTAGTTTACTGGATATTCATCAAAGTCTTAATGCATACTGCTGCCGGTTTTGCTCGCGGGAGTTTTGCACAGCTTTGCAGCAGGTGTGTTACGAAAGAGTATTCACCTGACCCTTAAAAAGCGGCCTCCCCCGTAACCCGAAAGTACAGGCCAAGGTCGAGAGAACATGCGTCCTGTCAGCGTTGACGCATGATGGGGTGAAGACTATAGTGGGCCGAGAGGCGTCACCGAGCCTCAAAAGGTACGCCCGCACCCATTTCCTTATGAACCTTCCGAACTCGCTCACGCTACTGCGAATCTTTTTCGTGCCGTTACTGATTGTGGTTCTGCTGACCCGCAGTCCCAACGTAGAACTGTGGGGCGTGACGGTGCGCTTCGAGTTCTGGGGGGTGCTGATCCTGTTAATCGCGGCAGCGACAGATTGGGCGGATGGTTATTTAGCCCGGCGGAATTCCCAGGTAACGACGCTGGGAATTTTGCTCGATCCGATTGCCGATAAGCTTCTGATCACAGCGGCGTTTATTGCGCTTGTGGATATGCACCTGGTTCCCGCCTGGATGGTGGTCATCATCATCGGAAGAGAATTCACGATTCTGGGTTTGCGGAACATTGCGTCTGCCGAGGGATTTACGATAGCGGCATCGACGCTGGGAAAGACAAAAATGGTTTTGCAGGTGTGCGCATCGGCGGTGTTAATTGCCGGAGTTCATCGTCCCGGCTTGCGGCCACTAGGACTTATACTATTGTGGCTCGTGGTGATCAGCGCGCTGGTGTCCGCCGGACAATATTTTTATCGATTCTGGAGCCACTTGGACGACCGCATCAAGCAAAGACGTAAATTGGATATGCTGGAGTCGCGGAAGAAGCCGCAGGATGCAGTCCCTCTCTGAAGCCGAGCGAAACGCCATCCTGGCTCTTGCTCGCCAGGCATTAAACGAAGCCGTCTGCAATGACCGTCCGTTACCGTCGATTCCGGTTGACGGCGTCTTTTCGAAGCGCTGCGGAGTGTTTGTGACGCTGCACGTGCGGGGTAAGTTGCGTGGCTGCATTGGGGTGATCGATGCAGGCGACCCTGTGGGAGAAAGCATAGTGCGTTGCACGGCATCCGCTGCGCTGCAGGATCCTAGGTTTACCCGGATGTCGCCGGAAGAATTAGGGGATACGGAGATCGAGCTGTCTCTGCTGTCGCCACTCCAAAGAATACAACCTGAAGAGATTGAGATTGGGAAGCACGGTTTGCTGGTGGAGCAAGGAATCCGGCGGGGCTTGTTGCTGCCTCAGGTGGCCACCGAACACCATCTCGACCGCGAACAGTTCCTGGAAGAAACATGCCACAAGGCGGGGCTTCCAAGGGAGGCATGGAAAAACCCGGAAACGAAGATTTCGGGGTTTACCTGCGAAATTGTGAGCAGGGCAGCGTAAAGGGAAGCGAGAATGAGAAAGCCCGCGTCAGAGATTGCGACGCGGGCTACAGGAAATTTGGCGGAGCTTAGCTATTCAATTTCGACATAATCGCCGGCGTAGACATCGATGGTGCTGTAAGTAATAAACATAGTGCAGGAATTCGGGCTGACATTGAGCACCACTCCCTCACCGAGAACTTCCCGCGGCAGGTCATTCCAATCGTAACGCTTTGGGGTGCTTCCGAAACCCAAGATCTTGTAGGCGTAGCCCTTGGTGTTCGGGGCCGTTTCCGCCAGAGAGCCCTGGTAGCGGAAGATACGGAGGTAGTCGCCCACCTTCACGCCTTGGTTATTGCCCAGATTAACGTAGACGAGCGAGTTCTTTCCGTAGGTTTCAGTAAATTCCGGACCAATGACGAGCATGCCCACGGGCTTACCGCTGACTGGCGCAAAGTGATCAAACTTTTCGGTGGGCTTGAAGGGAGGAGAGGGGCGATCGACATACGGACGAACGATATCGCCGCGCTGCATGTACGCGCAGGAATGCACGATTTGCGCGGTGGAAGTGTTTGGCTGGACATTGACCACTTTGATCTGGCCGGTGTCCCGATAGAAGGTACCCATCGCTTTTGTCAGCTTGACCTGCCACTTGAACCACTGGACCTTGTTGGGATCCACTTCAGGGCGAATGACGTCAAAACGATCGCCAACCTTTACGCCTTGCGCGGAACCTTTGCTGAGATAGACATAATCGCCGCGAGAAAAAACAAGCTTGTCGTTGGACTGTTCGCCCGAGGCAATATACAACGTGTCAGGCGCTTTCTCGCTACTTATAAAACCGGAGCAATAAACAGCCGTGTAATCGGGAGAGCTGGACTCTGCCACACGCTCGGTGGAGGACACGAGTTGGGTCTGGGGGTTCCCTTGCGCCCAGGCACTGGAGGCGGCGAGCATTACACCGAGAGTTAAAGCTGCTGCGTTTGCGCGCATCATCGTACTCCTTAAAATCACGCCAGAAAGGGCCGTGCGGGGACTTGCACCTCTGAAGCTAACAAGCCCACTGGATGGCGTCAACAGAATGGGCTGAGAGGCTTTACACATTTGCAAAGGCATGCTACAAGCTTTATTTTCAATGGATTAGGAGGCGTTTTTGCGAAAACCCCTGTTTGGTGATGGGACACATCGCCTTTGTGGCGTGGCGGCGGCTAGTACCGCGCAGGAAATGGGGAATCTTGTGCGCGAGGCGCTGCGGTTGACGCCAACCGTGGAACTGCGCCTAGACTGGCTACGGAGCGATCAGGAACGCAAAAGATTTCTCGATTGGTTGAAGCGAGGGCGACTTCGAAAGGCTGTTCTCGTGGCGACTTGCCGGCGACGGATTGGCGGGGGAGAGTTTTCCGGCGATGCTGGCGCAGAGCTCTTTTGGCTGATGAAAGCGCGCGAAGCGGGATGCCAGTGGTGCGATCTGGAAATCGAGACGTTGCGCGAATTGCCCGGAGAGTCAGTGCGCGGTTATGCAGTGCCAGAGAAGGTCCTGCTTTCGATCCATGATTTTCGTCGAACTCCTCGATTGCCGAACAAGCCAGAAGTGCCGATGCACGGAGGCGTGGATGGAGTGAAAGTAGCAGCCATGGCTCGGAGTATTGGCGACAGCGTGCGACTGCTGGCATGGGCGGGTAATTCGCGGAAGACAATTGTGGTGCCGATGGGTGAAATTGGAATCCCGGCACGCATTCTCGCTCTTTGCCATGGCAGCGCCCTGGCATACGCTCCCGTGGCGGCGGCCACGGCGCCCGGGCAGGTGCATCTTCGCGAATTGAAAGAGCTGTATCGCGCGCATCGACTGACTCACAAGACCCGAGTTTACGGAGTGATTGGAAATCCAATAGGGCATTCGCTTTCGCCGCTGCTGCATAACACGGGTTATATCGCCGCCCGTAGGGATGCGGTGTTTCTTCCGTTTCTGGTAGAGCGTCTGGAGGATTTTCTAAAGGCGGTACCGGATTTTGGGATGAGGGGTTTCAGCGTGACGCTGCCTCACAAGGAGGCGGTGTTCCGCCGTCTGGACGAATGCGAACGGTTGTCGGAAAAGATCGGTGCGGTGAACACGGTGACGGTGCGGCGAGATGGTTCGCTGTATGGAAGCAACACGGATTATCTTGGTGTCCTGCGGACGTTGCAGAAGAAAATGAAATTGGCAGGTAGTCGCGTGCTGGTCTTCGGCGCGGGAGGATCGGCAAGGGCCGCTGCATTCGCGCTGGCCAAGGCGGGCGCGCAGGTTTTTGTCTGTGCGCGGCGGGAGAGTGCGGCACGAATGTTGGCGCGGGCGGTTGAGGGAGAAGTTGTGCCGCGAGCGACATTGCGCAAATCCAAGTTCGACGCGATTCTAAACGCCACGCCGGTGGGGATGCATCCGCAAGTCCAGGCTTCGCCTATGGTGGAGAGCGAGTTAAACTGTTTTCTCGTGATGGACCTGATTTACCGGCCGATGCAGACGAAGCTGCTGCGGATGGCTTCGGATCGTGGCATCAAGACGATTTCCGGCGTGGAAATGTTTCTGGCTCAGGGGATCGCACAGTGGGAGCACTGGATGGGAATCCGCGCACCGGAAGCGGTGATGAGAAAAGCCGTGCTGGCTGAATTGAGCGCGAAGGAAAAGTGGCAACGTTGATCCGCCGTAGATGCAGAGAAGAGTCCACCAGAATCCAAATCCAGAATGAGAGCTTGTTGATCCGAACCAAGCCATGATCCAACCTACCTTTCAGGAGTTCAAGAAGCTGGCCAAGCGGGGGAATTTGATTCCCCTCTATGATGCCTTTTCCGCGGACCTGTTAACCCCGGTGAGCGCATATCTGCGCATGGCACAAGGGGCCAGGTATTCTTTCCTGCTGGAAAGCGTGGAAGGCGGCGAAAAAATCGCACGGTACACCTTTGCGGGTGCACATCCCGAGGAAGTATTTCGCTACGCGGGCGGGGCGTGCGTACTGGAGAGTGCCGACCGCATCATTTGGGAGGAACGCGATCCAATTTCATTTTTGCGTGAACGTATGGAGCGGTTCCGGCCGGTGCGACTTGCCGGGATTGCCGCCTCTGGTTGCTGGCGCGATCGGTTACTTCAGTTATGACATGGTGCGGCTGATCGAAAGGTTGCCGAAACGGTTACGCGACGATATTGGCTTGTACGATGCGATGCTGATGTTCTATCACGGGATTATTGCGTTCGATCACGTGCAACACCGGTTGTGGATTGTTCGCAACGTGTTTACCGACGGGCCGGGCAGTCTGCGCGCGAAGTACCTGGCCGCGGTGAAGGAAATTCAACGCACGCGGAAACTCCTTGAGGAACCAATTCCCGCGGAACGTCCGAGATTGCCAACGAACGGGAAAACGCGCATGCCGAAAGTTACTTCCAATTTTAAACGTGATGAGTATTTGGAAGTGGTGCGAAAGGCAAAGCAATACATTCGCGCAGGCGATATTTTCCAGGTAGTGCTAAGCCAGCGATTCTCCGCCAAAACGAAGGCAGCCCCTTTTGATCTGTACCGCGAGCTACGCGCATTGAATCCTTCACCGTACCTCTTCTACCTGCAGCTGAATGATGTTCATGTGGTGGGGAGTTCGCCGGAGATGCTCGTGAAGGTGCAGGGTCGCGACGTTTTCTACCGGCCGATTGCCGGGACGCGCTGGCGGGGTAAGGATGAGGCGGAAGATCAGCGGCTCGAGAAGGAGATGCTGGAAAGCGAGAAGGAGCGAGCTGAGCACATCATGCTGGTCGACCTGGGGAGAAATGACTTAGGGAGAGTGTGCGAATATGGCACGGTGCGCGCCGAAAAACTAATGACTGTGGAGCGCTACTCGCACGTGATGCACCTGGTATCGAGTCTGCGCGGCAAGCTTCGCGAAGATGTGGATTGCTTTGATGCGTTGATGTCGTGCTTTCCCGCTGGGACAGTTTCGGGCGCGCCCAAGGTGCGCGCGATGGAAATTATTGAGGAGTTTGAAAAAACCAGGCGCGGCATTTATGCGGGTGGGATTCTGTATCTCGACTTCGCGGGGAACCTTGATTCTTGCATTGCGTTGCGGACGATGGTCATCAAGAATGGAGTAGCGTACGTGCAGGCGGGCGGGGGCATTGTGGCGGACTCGACGCCGGAAGGCGAATTTAACGAGTCGGTGAACAAGTCGAAAGCTTTGCTGCGGGCGCTAGAGGCGGCGCATGCGGCCACGGTGCCTTCACAGAAGAGGCGAAAGCGGTGATCTTGTTGCTCGACAATTACGATTCCTTCACCTACAACCTGGCTCAGTACCTGGGCGAGTTGGGATGTCAGGTGGAAGTGCACCGCAATGACAAGATCGCGGTTGAGGAAATCGTCCGCCGGAAGCCGGAGAAGATTGTGATTTCGCCCGGTCCTTGCACCCCGCAAGAAGCGGGGATTTCCGTGGAGCTAATCCAGAAACTGGCGGGGAAGATTCCGATCCTGGGGGTTTGCCTGGGGCACCAAGCCATCGGAGCGGCGTTTGGGGGAAAGATCATTCGAGCGCCGAAATTGTTTCACGGTAAAACGAGCGAGGTGGAGCACGACGGGAAAAGGCTATTTCGCAAGTTGGCGAATCCATTCACGGCGACTCGGTACCACTCGCTGATCGTGGAGCGTAAATCGCTTCCCAGGGAGCTGATGGTAACCGCGGAGACTCATGATGGCATCATCATGGGAGTGCGACACAGGCGATATTTTGTGGAAGGCTTGCAGTTCCATCCCGAGTCGGTATTGACGAATTGCGGAAAGAGTCTTCTGCGAAATTTCCTGACGCTATAAGAATTCCCCGAGAGTGCGAATCATAAGGCGAGGACTTTGCCAGGCAGGCAGACCAGTGGCGGATGGGTACCCATCGAAGTAAAAAAGAAGATTTATATTAGTATAGTGATAATATTGGATGATTAGTTAAAGTAGCATATTGTCCCTCCAGCGGGTTCGCTCCCTCCTGCATTCCAGCCCCTCGGAGGCGCTTTATGATTTCTCGCCGTGGCCTGACGGCCATTGTGCCCAGCGTTTTCCTTTCCCTCCCGGCAACGCTTGCCAATCCGGCGCCCGAGCCTGCCCTGGGAGTACTGACGCGCGCTTATGAGGTGCATTTGAACTCCATGTCCGCCTACGTGGGGCTGTCGGTGTTTGAGGGGGAAAGCATCTCTACGGAAGCGGAAGGAAGAATTGGAGTGCGGGTCGGGAGCGTGATGCTGGCGTTTTCGGGAAGCAGCAATCTGACATTGCACCGGAGCGCCGGCGGGGCACATGTAGACATGGGATCGGGATGGCTGTATTTTTCATCGCCGGCAAACTCCACCTTGGAAGTGCATCCGACGAAGCGCTATTGCGTCCGGCAAAAAACCAGCTTACGCAGGCTCAGGTTCACATTTTTACGCAACAGATGATGCAAATTTCCGCCCCTCCGCGGCGATCTGGTGTTTTCCTACAAAGACGAGTCTCGAACCATCCCGGAAGGCGAAACGGATCGCATTTATCTCGACTCTGAACCGAGACCGCAGACGTCAGCAGGAACTGCTGCGGCCTCGCCCGCGAAGAAGATCGCGATCTTTATCGTGACGGGGATAGCAGCACGGCTGGCGGCATGGGGTATTCACGATCTCATCGAATCCAGCAACGGCCCAGAAAGCCCGGCCAAGCCCTGAAGAATGAGTTGGGTTAGCCGACCCAAATATCGGCTGGGCTTTTCGGCTTGCTCAGGGCGAGCAGGCTCAGCCACTATTTGATGAAGGAAATCAGCAGATCAAGTTTTGCGTTCGCGGCACCGGAAGCGATTGCGGTGGCCGCCATTTCCGCTGCCGAGCGGAAACCTTCGGCACAATCCGTCACAACAAGAGCAGCGGCAGCGTTCATGACTACCGCGTCGTGCGGGGCGCCTCGTTTTCCCTGAAGAAGTCCACGAATCAAGCTTGCGTTTTCCTCGGGAGTACCGCCTCGAATCAATTCCAGGGGCACGGGCCGCAAGCCGAAATCTTCCGGGACGACCGAGTAACGTCTGATAGTTCCCAAACGCACCTCGGCGATTTGTGTTTCGCCCATGGGTGAAATTTCGTCGAGGCCGCCAGCCCCATGGAGAATCAAGGCGCGCTCTACCCCCAATTCAGCGAGCGTGGCAGCCACGACTCGATGATGTGCGGCGAAAAAACTCCGAGGACCTGACGCTGCGCGCCGGCAGGATTTGTGAGCGGGCCGAGAAGATTGAAGACCGTGTGCCTGGGGATTTGCTTGCGCGCGGGCACCGCATACCGAGTTGCAGCATGGGCTGCGGGAGCAAAAAGAAAACCGATGCCAATTTCAAGAATCGAGCGTCCAACGAATTCCAGTGGCAAGTCGATCCGCATGCCCAGTGCTTCCAGCACATCGGCGGAACCACACCGGGAACTTACCGAACGATTGCCATGTTTTGCCACGCGGGCACCAGCAGCGGAGGCGACGATGGCGGCGGCCGTGGAAATGTTGAAGGTACCGCTGCTGTCGCCACCGGTGCCGCAAGTGTCTACCATTCTTTCCCGGAAGCGGCGAGCCTGCCGGGAATACGGGAGCCGCGTGCCGCCTCATGACGCGGGCAAAGCTGGCGAGTTCTGCAGCGTCCACCGGACGCGTGTTCAGCGCCTCCAGCAGTCGAACGATTTCCTGTGTCTCGATCCGGCCGGAGAGAAGCTCTTCCATCAAGGATTCGGCCATGAGGGCGGTGAGGACGCTGCCTGCTTCCACGTTTTGTATTAACTCCCGTGCGGTATTCATCTTGTTCGTCGAGGTGTGTAAGGTGCTGCCTTGCTCGATCTCCATGTCTCAAGTAAACTTTACTGTTTGACGAAGCCAAAATTCTAGCATCTGTGCACGGTTCTATCGTCGCACAGTCCGTCGGCTCTGGTTGGACTGGAGCCGCTCCAGAAGGCAGAACCTTAAATGAAGATCCATGAATACCAAGCGAAGGCCATACTCTCGCGCTACGGCGTTACCACTCCTCGTGGTGAAGTTGTCTTCACCAAAGAAGAAGCCCGGGAGGCTGCGCGACGCCTGAAATCTCAGGTGGTTGTTGTGAAAGCGCAGATTCACGCGGGGGGACGCGGCAAAGGCGGGGGTGTAAAACTGGCGCGTTCTGGTGATGAAGCGGCCGAAATCGCCTCGCAAATTCTGGGCATGAACCTGGTTACGGTGCAGACGGGTTCCCAAGGGCGCATCGTGAAGCGGTTGCTGATTGAGGAAGGGCTGGACATCAAGCGTGAACTCTACCTGGGTCTGTTGATCGACCGGGAGACGGGGCGGCCGGTATTCATGGCGAGCGCGTCGGGCGGGATGGAAATTGAGCAAGTGGCCAAGGAGAATCCGAACGCCATCATTCGCGAATCGATTCACCCGGCTGTGGGGCTGCAAGCTTACCAGGCGCGCAAGATCGCGTTCGGCCTTGGTTTGACCGGCGATCAGGCCACAGGAGCCACGCCCTTTTTGCAGGCACTTTACCGCGCATTCATTGACACCGATGCATCAATGGTGGAAATAAATCCGTGCGTAGTGACCGGAGACGGAAAGCTTGTGGCGTTGGACGCGAAGATCGCGTTCGACGATAACGCTATGTTCCGCCACAAAGATTTGCGGGAGCTGCGCGACCTGGATGAGGAAGACCCTTTGGAAGTGGAAGCTTCGAAGTATGGCCTGAATTACATCAAGCTGGATGGCACCGTGGCGTGCATGGTGAATGGCGCGGGCCTGGCCATGGCAACGATGGACATCATTAAGTACACAGGGGGCGCTCCGGCGAACTTCCTGGATGTCGGCGGAGGGGCAACGGCGGATCAGGTAAAGAACGCGTTCCACATTCTGTTGAGCGATCCGGAAGTGAAGGCCGTATTCATTAATATATTTGGAGGAATTCTGCGCTGCGATGTTCTGGCGACCGGGGTTGTGGCGGCGGCAAAAGATTTGAACGTGAAGATTCCTATCGTGGTGCGCATGGAAGGAACTAACGTTGAGCGCGGACAGCAGATCCTGAGGGAAAGCGGATTGAACTTTACGATTGCGGACGGAATGAAAGATGGCGCGGAGAAGGTCGTCGCGCTGGCGGGAGGCGCGCGATGAGTGTTCTGGTAAACGAAAAGACGCGGTTGCTGGTGCAGGGATTTACGGGCCGGGAAGGAACCTTCCACGCGCAGCAGATGATTGAATACGGCACGAATGTTGTGGGCGGCGTGACTCCCGGCAAAGGCGGCACAAAGCATCTGGAGCGGCCGGTCTTCAACACTGTTTCCGAAGGTGTGAAGGCGACGGGCGCGGATGCGACGGTGATTTTCGTGCCGCCGCCGTTTTCCGCCGATGCGATTCTGGAAGCTGCGGATGCGAATGTGCCTTTGGTGGTGTGCATTACGGAAGGCATCCCGGCATTGGACATGGTGCGCGTCACGGAAGTGGTGAACAAGCAGAAAACGCGAATCATTGGTCCCAACTGCCCGGGAATCATCTCGCCGGGCAAGTGCAAAATTGGAATCATGCCCGGCCGGATTCACAAGCAGGGGAACGTTGGCGTGGTCAGCCGCAGCGGCACGCTGACGTATGAAGCCGTGCATCAATTGACGCAACTCGGCATTGGCCAGTCGACCTGCATTGGTATTGGCGGCGACCCCATCATCGGCACAACATTTCTCGATGCCATCAGGATGTTTAACGATGATCCGGACACGCATGCCATTGTGTTGATCGGGGAAATCGGGGGAAATGCGGAAGAGCGCGCATCAGAGTGGATTAAGGTGAACGTGAAGAAGCCGGTGGTAGGCTTCATTGCCGGACAAACCGCGCCCCCGGGCCGGCGCATGGGTCATGCGGGAGCGATTATCAGTGGCGGTCAGGGTACGGCGAAGGATAAGTACGCCGCCATGAATGCCGCGGGGATTCACACCGTGGAAACGCCTGCGGATTTGGGATCAACGGTGGCCGCGGCCCTGAAGTAATAAAACTTCCGGAATATTTTCTGGCGCTGAAATTTCTCGTTACTTCACCAGATCTTCTTACTTCGTTCTTTTAAGGAGCTTACTGTGTCACTCGAACGCACTTTTGCCATCATCAAGCCAGACGCCGTATCCCGCGGCCAGCAGGGAGAAATCCTGGCGCGCATTCACAAAGCGGGATTTACCATCGTCGCCATCAAGTCCATGAGGCTGACCAAGGAAGAAGCCGGAGGATTCTACGCGGTGCACAAAGCGCGGCCATTCTTTGGGGAACTGACGGATTTTATGAGCTCTGGCAAAATCTTCGCGATGGTGCTTGAAGCCGATGGCGCCATCAGCAAATGGCGTGACACAATGGGGGCGACCGATCCGAAGAAAGCGACGCCTGGAACAATTCGTCACGACCTGGGCACGAGCATCGGCACGAACTGCACCCACGGATCGGATGCTCCGGACACGGCCGCATTCGAGATCGGGTATTTCTTCTCTGGCCTGGAGCTCATCTAACGATTTGCTGGGGCTTCCATGGAGCTTCCGGAGGGATGACAGCGTCTTTTCCGAAAAACCTGTGTGTTTGACTAACAGAAAACCCTGCCTGCCAAGAACCGGGAGGAAGATCGAAAGTTGTTGCTCCCCTATTCCCACCGCCCGCGTCGATGCATAATAGAGGCTCGGCACAGCCCCTCCCCGGGAGGTAAATCATGTCTCGCGTCAATCGCCGAGAATTCCTTCATTGGACAGCTGCTGCGTCAACCTGTGCTTTTCTAGGCCGCAAGACACTTGCTTCGCCCCTGCTCCTTGCCGGGGTTAAGTCAAAAGTTCTCCGCTACCGACACCGTCACGATCGGCCAAACTGGAATCAAAACCTCGCGGCTGGCCATGGGAACGGGCACAGTCGGCTCCGGCCACCATTCGAACCAAACGGCGCTGGGAGTCGATGGTCTCTCTCGATTGCTGCAAAACGGATATAACAATGGCCTGCGTTTTTTTGACGCGGCTGATTCTTACGGAAGCCACCCGCACGTTGCGGATGCGCTGAAGCATGTGGACCGCAGCAAGGTGACCGTTCTTACGAAATCGTGGGCACGGAGCGCTTCGGAAATGCAGGCCGATCTGGATCGCTTCCGGCGCGAGTTGAACACCGATCACCTGGATATCGTGCTGATGCACTGCGTGACAGAGGGCGACTGGACCACTCGCTACCGCTCTGCGATGGACGTGCTCTCAGAAGCCAAAGAGAAAGGGATCATACGAGCACATGGTTGTTCGTGCCACTCGATTGAAGCATTGCGGGCGGCGGCCAAATCCCCTTGGGTGGAAGTGGATCTTGTGCGCATTAATCCGATTGGTTCCCACATGGATGCCGACCCGGAGACGGTTGTGAGCGTGCTGCGCGAAATGCGCGCGGCAGGGAAGGGCATCGTGGGCATGAAGATCCTTGGGCCAGGGAGACCTGCGCCATCGCCAGGACGAAGCGTTGAATTACGCGCTGGGGCTGGGAGTTTTGGACGCATTTACGATCGGCGCCGAATCGATTAATGAACAGGACGATCTCGTCCGGCGCATATCTACCGCTTGAGTCGCGGATAGTCGGACTGTTGCCACAAAGTGGTTGCCAGATTTCTTCCGCAAGATAAGCTGAACCGCGATGGATTCTTTTCGCGAACTCGGCAGAATGTTGCTGATGCTGGGAGGACTGCTCCTTCTGGTGGGAGCATTTTTCTATTTTGGGGGCAAGCTGCCATTTCGCCTGGGGCGTTTGCCGGGCGACATCGTGCACAAAGGCGAGCACACGACGTTTTATTTTCCGATCGTCACCTGCATTGTATTGAGCGTTGGTTGTCGCTGGTTTTCTGGTTGCTCTCCCGCTTCCGGCGATAAGGGCTTGTGCTGTCACAATTATCCATGGAATTCGAAAACGAAACTGTCCTTGCCCAATCTTCTTGCGTTACACTCTGCTCGGGTCCGGAGGATCAAAAAGCATGAAAGGCTCACCCAAAGTCATCGAGGAACTGAACAAAGCGTTGCGCGAAGAACTTACTGCGATCAATCAATATTTTCTGCACGCGGAAATGTGCGAAAACTGGGGCTACGAAAAACTCTCGGAGTTCATCAAGAAACAGTCGATTGGCGAGATGAAGCACGCGGAAGTATTGATGGAGCGCATCCTGTTTCTGGATGGTTCGCCAACCATGAAACCGCTGGAGCTGACTGTCGGAAAAGATGTGAAAGAAATGCTACAAAGCGACCTGGCGCTGGAGCTGGGCGCGGTGAAGGATTACAACGCGGCGATTCAGGTTGCGGTGGCGGAAAAAGACAATGGCTCGCGCGATCTGTTTGTTACGCTGCTGAAAGAAGAAGAGGGCCACGTGGACTGGCTGGAAGCCCAGATGCACATGATTAAGGAACTCGGGTACGAGCGCTACCTGACGATGCAGATGGGAGAGGATGAGGAAGAGTAGCAATCGGGTGAGAAATACAGCCGGGCAATCCCGCAAGACCAATACTGCTTTACAATCTCTGGAAAGTGACGGGACTCCGCGGTTCTCTCGGCGAGGCCATGAGCCAACTCACATTTAATCTGCAGCCAGAGAAGCGAATCTATACCGTCAGCGATCTGACCGCGCGGATTCGCGATCTGCTGGCGAAAAACTTCACCGACATTACCGTGCAGGGAGAAATTTCCAACTGCCGCGGGGCCACGTCGGGGCATTACTACTTCACGCTGAAAGATGAGCGGGCGCAGGTGCGTTGCGTTCTTTTCAAGAACCAGCAGCGCGGGATGAAGTTCCGCCCCGAAGACGGCCTCAAGATGGTGGTGCGCGGTTCGCTGAGCGTGTATGAGGCGCGCGGTGAATATCAGATCTATGTGGAGACGCTGGAGCCGATTGGCCGCGGCGCACTGCAACTGGCGTTCGAGCAGCTGAAGAAACAGCTGGAAGCGGACGGGCTATTCGATGCAGCGCGCAAGAAGCCGCTGCCGATGCTGCCGAATCGAATCGGGCTGATTACGTCGCCGACCGGAGCGGCGGTGCGCGATGTGGTGCGCATCCTCACGCGGCGGTTCCCCAACGTGCATTTGACGTTGTATCCAGTGCGTGTGCAGGGAGAAGGTGCGGCCGCAGAAATCGTCGAGGCGCTGCGCTTACTTTCAAGAAGAAAACCACGGCGGATGTGATCCTGCTCGTGCGAGGCGGAGGATCCATCGAGGATTTGTGGGCGTTCAACGAGGAGATAGTGGCGCGCGCGATTGCGGCCAGCGCGATTCCCGTGATCTCCGGCATCGGCCACGAAACCGATTTCACGATTGCCGATTTTGTTGCGGACATGCGCGCATCCACGCCATCGGCTGCCGCCGAGCTGGTGGTGCAGACGCGCCGGGAATTCGACAAGCATGTGAACGATTTGCGGGCTTCGCTGGAAGGCCTGATGCGGTATCGCTTATTGGAACTATCCCGCCACGTCCATGAACTGGCGGGACGCCGCGGGTTCCGCCGGCCGCTCGACCTGCTGCGGCAGCAGCGCCAGCGAGCCGATGAATTGACGTCGCGTGTCGCACAGGGGCTGCGCGCGCGGCTGGAGTATTCGCGCAAACGGTTCACCGCGGCGCACCTGGGTGTGCGGTCGTTCGATTTTCGCGCGAAGATTTCGGCGCTGGAGTTACGCTTGGAAAAACGCAGCTAGATTTGGGAGCGCGTGCCGAACGTTTGGTGCGGCACAAGCGCGAACGCTGGGAGAGGCTCTCGCTGCAACTGCAGGAGCGCGAGCCCGCTGAAAGTTCTTGAGCGTGGCTACGCCATTGCGACAGACGCAGCGGGAAATGTTCTGCGAGACGCGGCGCAGGTTTCCGTGGGCGACAGTGTGACGTCTGCAGTTGCACCGGGGGAAACTGATTACCGAAGTCCGGCGCAAGGATTCATGAAATTCAGGCGCTCAGATTGAATTCCACGGCAGAGAAGCTAGTCTTCTTCATCGCCGGAAACCTTGAGGACGGCGAGGAACGCTTCCTGCGGGATGTCCACCTGGCCGACGCGCTTCATGCGGCGCTTGCCTTCTTTTTGTTTTTCGAGGAGTTTGCGTTTGCGCGTGATGTCTCCGCCATAGCACTTGGCCAGCACGTTTTTGCGGATCGCGGCGACAGTTTCGCGGGCGATAATGCGGCTGCCGATCGCGGCCTGGATGGGCACCTCAAACATCTGGCGGGGAATCAGTTTGCGCAGGCGGGTCACCAGTTCGCGGCCACGTTCGGTGGCGAATTCGCGGTGAATGATCAGGGCGAGCGCGTCCACGGGCTCTCCCGCCACCAGAATATCCAGCTTGATCAGGTCAGATTCGCTATAGCCCGCGAGATGGTAGTCCAGCGAAGCGTAGCCGCGGGAAACGCTTTTCAGCCGGTCGTAGAAATCCAGCACGATTTCATTCAGCGGCAATTCGTAAGTCAGCATTACGCGCGTGGGAGAGAGGTACTCAAAGTTCTTCTGCGTGCCGCGCTTATCCTGGCAGAGTTGCAGGATGCCGCCGACGGATTCGTCGTTGGTAATAATCATCGCGGTGATGATGGGTTCTTCGATCTTTTCGATGTCGCTGGGATTGGGAAATTTCGCAGGGCTGTCCACTTCGATCACTTCGCCCGTGACGCGCGTGATGCGGTAGCGCACGCTGGGCGCGGTAGTGATCAGATTCAAACCGAATTCGCGCTCCAGGCGCTCCTGCACGATTTCCAAGTGCAGCAGGCCGAGAAAGCCGCAGCGGAATCCGAAACCCGAGCGCAACAGAATTTTCCGGTTCGTAGAAAAACGCGGCGTCGTTCAACTGCAATTTGCCCAGCGCATCGCGCAGTGGCTCATATTCATCGGCAAGCACCGGGAAAATACCCGCGAAGACCATGGGCTTGATGGCTTCAAAGCCGGGCAGAGCAGGAGCGGGTCGCGCCGCTTCCGTGACGGTATCGCCCATACGCGCGTCGGCCACGCGCTTGATATTCGCGACGATGAAGCCGACGTCACCGGCTTCCAGTTCGTTCAAGGCTACGGGCTTCGGTGTAAGCGTGCCGAGTTGCTCGACTTCGTAGACTTCGCCGGTAGCCACCAGTCGAATCTTCATGTGCTGGGTGATGCGACCCTCCATCACGCGAACGAGGACGACGGCGCCGCGATAGATGTCGAACCAGGAGTCAAACACAAGGGCCTGAAACGGATTGGCCGCGCTGCCTTTGGGAGGGGGAATGCGATGCACGATGGCTTCCAGGACATCTTCCACGCCGATGCCACTCTTGGCGCTGATCAGGAGCGCATCACCCGCGGGAATCGCCAGCACATTTTCAATTTGTTCCTTGACGAAATCGGGCTGGGCAGCGGGCAGATCGATCTTGTTGATTACCGGCAGAATTGTGAGGTTGTGTCCGGCAGCGAAAAACGTGTTGGCCACGGTTTGCGCCTCCACTCCCTGGCTGGCATCGACGACGAGCAGAGCGCCTTCGCAAGCCGAGAGTGCGCGCGAGACTTCATAAGAGAAATCGACGTGACCGGGCGTGTCGATCAAATTCAGGCGATACGTGTTGCCGTCTTTCGCTTTGTGATGCAGGCGGATGCTCTTAGCTTTGATGGTGATGCCGCGCTCGCGTTCCAGGTCCATGGAGTCCAGCACTTGCTCGTGCATTTCGCGCTCGGAAAGTGCGCCAGTCATCTCCAGCAGACGGTCCGCCAGGGTGGACTTGCCATGATCAATGTGCGCGATGATACAAAAATTTCGTATGAACTTTGGGTCCATTCGTGTCCACAACCGCCAGGATTTTTCCTGAGGGTATTCCGAGATAGCCGGCGAGCCGAAGCGGCGGGCGAACCCATCTCACTACGGTCAAATACCTTGCCGTGTAAACTCCTAGTTTGCCATAAGTGGGTGAAAGCGTCAGCCTGCCGGGAGGCTGGGTGGCCAGGAAGCCGGGTGGCGGGTGAGTTTCCGGTAGCGGTTTTCTGGGGCAGGGACGCGCGAAACGAATTTATTTTCGTCCCTCAACCCTAAAGGCGCAAAGTGTTCATTGCTGTTAGAATGCCTTTGCAGGACAATATTTCAAATGGGCGGGGTTCACGCATGCTCGTGCAGCGGACCGCGGCCGGTTTGGCGAAACAGGCTCCCGAACAGGGATGATGGGGGCCACTCGGGTATACCGATAATCTCCCGGATTGCGCTGCCATCTGGCCACCAGCTCCTTCGAGGTTTCTCAACCGGTTGCGAGTAGGTATGCGTTGCCCTGAACGGCCGGTGTCAGTATTCATGAATATTCGTTTCTATCGCTTCATCGACCGTTACCTCGGCGCGCCTATCTGCGCAGTGCTCTCGTTGGTCAATCGATTTGTCCGCCGGCCCGTCGCCGCGGCACCACCGCGGAAGATCCTGGTCATTTTGCTCTCCGAAATGGGCACGATGGTCCTTGCCTATCCCTTGTTGGCCCAATTGAAGCGGCAGTATCCCGGCGCCTCCTTGTACGTTTTGCTGTTCGCCCGAAATCGTGAAGCCGCGGATCTGCTCGGTGTGATTCCCGCGGAGAATGTGCTCACCCTGAGCGATCAGTCCCTCTCCCAGTTCGTTTTGGGAGCATTCAGGGTGCTGGGTATTTTACGAGCCATGAAGGTGGACGTGGTGATCGACTGCGAATTGTTTGCCCGCGCGAGCAGCATCTTTTCTTATTTATCGGGAGCGCCGTTGCGTGTGGGTTTTGATCGTCATACTCAGGAAGGTCTTTACCGCGGCTCCTTTCTAAATCGCCCTGTGCCGTACAATCCGTACCGCCACATCTCTTATCAGTTCCTAACGCTAGCAGCGGCAATCGAATCCGACACCGTGCCGGCCGGTAAAGGCTTGCAGCCCCCCATAGAGGAAGCTGTCCCGAGAGTGGCCATTCCAGAAGCCGAACTCCTCCAGAGAATCAACAAGTTCCACGAGGATTTCCCGGCAATTCAAGAGAAGCCGCTAGTGCTCGTCTACGCGAGCGGGGGCATCTTGCCGATTCGCGCGTGGCCACTCGCCTACTTTCAGCAAATCTGCGCGAGCCTTCTAAAGGATGGGTACGCGATCGGCATTATCGGCCTGAAACAGGACGCTCCACTCGGGCAAGCCATCGTGGCCCATTGCCAGGATGCATGCTGTGTTGATCTGAGCGGATACACCGACTCCTTGCGGCACCTGCTGGCGCTCTTTCATCGCGCCTCATTGCTGGTGGCCAATGACGGGGCGCCAGGACAATTCGCAGCGGTTACTGCAATGCCGGCCATCATCTTCTTTGGCCCAGAAACTCCAGTTCTTTACAGGCCGCTTTCTCCGAACGCGCATCCGCTTCACCTGCAACTCTCCTGTTCACCCTGCCTCACGGCCTATAATCACCGGAATTCGCCGTGCGACGGAGACAATCAGTGTCTGAAGCAAATAACACCCCAGCAAGTCCTGGAGAAGGCTCGGGAGTTGCTAGGTGTCCGCGCAGTCGAGGTCTTCGCCGGAAGTGACAACGATGCACGTTAGCCGAAAGTGGCTGTGGCCCACGCTCACGAATGCGTTAGCTGCTGGCGTCAATTTTGTGGGAAAAGATGTCTGGGCATTTGGCGGTGCGCGGTCCTTTGCCCGCCTGGCAGATCCTGAGGTTGCCCTCGCCCCTGTTGACCCCAGCCCAGTTTACGTCAGCCAAACAAATCGGGGGAAGCGCGGGCTCCTTGGAGTTTGGTACGGTGTTTGTCTACTGCTCGCCGTGACAACTTATTTCTACGCTCTGGGCAGCGAGCATATTCCCAAGAATGGCGACGAATACGTCTACGCGCACATTACGCGTCTTACAGCGGAAAGTGGTCACCTGCTGCCACTCCAGTCGCGGCAGCTCGAAATGCGGAACACCAAGCCGCCTCTGCTGTTCTGGCAGGGAATCGCGTCCACTCGCTGGGCGAAGGACTGGCGCTTGGAGAATCTGCGGTATCCAAGCGTCATCTACACACTGCTTACAGGGTTGATGGTGTTCCTGCTGGGGTGGAAGATATCGGGCGAGCCAGAAACCGGTGGCCTGGCATGCTTAACTTTCCTTTCTTTCTTTAACATTTACCGGTACGGCCGCCCTTTTCTCACCGAAGCGCCGATGACCTTCTGGACTTTTCTGCCGTTCTTCGTTTTCTTGTTTTGGCAGCCAGCCGCGATGGAGTCGCGTGTCCTCGTGCCAGTCTTGCTGGGCCTGGGGCTCGGCGTTGCTCTCCTGTACAAGTCCTTCGTGCTCGTCGCTCCCGTGGTGCTGGCGTTTACCTGGTGGTACTTGGATCATCGAGAGTATAAAGTGGGAAAATTTCTGAGTCAGGACGCAGGGAAAATTGCCATCATGGGGTCAGTCTCCCTCGCGCTGTTTAACGTGTGGTTTCTTCTGGACCCGAAACCAATGGAGATCTTGCAGGAATTTATCCTGAAAGAGAACCTGGGGAGGTTTGATCCTCAGGGCCCGAGTTACCTGATTCACCTCCTTTGGGGGGTGTCGAGCATCTGGGGGCTGGCACTGGGCTTTCCGGTCAATGCCGGCTTGCTGGCGTTCCCGGTAGTGGCGCTGTTTTGGATCTCCTACAAACGGCGTCATCAATTGGGGGAAGCAGAGAAGTTGCTTTGGATCCTGATGGCCTCCCTGTTTTTGATTTTCAGTCTTCCCAGCATGCGATCGAACCGATATCTTCTGCCAGCGATGCCGGCGGTTGCGGTTCTGTGTGCGCTCCATTGGGAACGCATCAGTCGCAAAGTATTTGTCGCCTCACTCCTGGTCGCAGGCGCGGTCATTACCGGGATGGCCTATCTTTCCTTACGACTTCAATTCAGCCTCGGCGGAATGAACCTGTTTCCGGCGACGTATTGGCTGCTCATGGGTGCCACGGCAACACTCGTACTCCTTGCCATTTTTCTTCCTGAGCTTACGCGAGCTTGCGTCCCCTGCGCGGCGCTGCTGCTTTGTCTGTGCCTGGCCGTAGCTCTCCACCCTCTGGATGGCCCACTCGGTCGATACGCTCCCGAGGCGCAACAGTACGTTTCGGGCAAGCAAGTCTGGGTGCCCTGTAACTTCAGGGCCGTCGATGAAGGCTATCGCTTTCTGTTGCCGGGAGCCGACGTGCATGGCTATCGTGACGACGGGAGAGTGACCCTCGATTCACTCGACGCCCGCTATGCGATGTTCGCTATCAGGCAGCCCTTGACCGCCAGCGAACCGAATGGCCTGCGGGTTATCGGCCAGCGACTCGAACTCCGCAGCCGCCACAATGCTCGTGAACTCTGGGACATGCTCCGTGGAAACGTTTTCAATCAGCTCTTCGTCCGAGAACTACTTGTTGAAGTCCCCGGGTCGCAACCCGTGGCCATCCCAGTGGATGATGGCTGCCGCTGAGAGCGGTTATCAAGACCAATCAAAAAGTGAAGCCTGATAAGTTGTGGGTGATCATCCCGAAATGCAGTCTTTCGGTGGCATCATTAAACCGGGATCCTCAGGGTGCACTCTGCCTGGAGGGTTCAAGGCGCGGCGGCACTCAAGCCAGAATCGACCGCCTGTGAAGATCGAATCGCTTTCAGGAGTTCTCATGGTAAATGCCGCCTTGGGCCTAATATTTATTGGCGTTCGCGAGTTCTCCAGCCAATTACCGTTCTTCACAATTCTGTTCCATTTTTTGCTTCTTGGTGACGGGGAATGCGTGGCATGCTCATTAGTTCGCTCCCATCTCAGGAGGATTCATGTCTGATCCCAGCCGTCGCCACTTTCTTAGACTTTCCACAGCGGCCCTTGCCGGCGCTGCGATTTCCCCCAACTTGGCCGCGATGGCGAGCGTCCCCGTGCCCAGCGGAGAACTGCGCGTCTGGTCCACGTACGGCTCTCGCCGCTTCGCCGCGGAGAGCGCGCTTCGTTGGCAGCCGGCTTCCGGGTCAACGGCCGATGCAATCACGCTCGATCCTTCCAAGCGTTTTCAGGAGATTCTCGGCTTCGGAGGAGCGTTCACCGAAGCAGCCTGCTATATGTTCAACGCCATGCCCTCCACCGTGCGTGAAGAACTGCTGCACGAATTCTTCTCTCCCGATGCGATGAACCTGAGCGTTTGCCGCAGCTGCGTTGGCAGCAGTGATTATTCGACAAAGGCCTACACCTACGACGATTCACCACAGCCCGATCCCACGCTTGGGGGGTTCAGCATCGAGCCGGATCGCGCCTACGTTATCCCGACGATGGCGGCAGCTCGTAAGGTCAATCGCGATCTTTTCCTTTTTGCCTCCCCTTGGACTCCTCCGGCGTGGATGAAAGCGAACAACTCTCTGTTGGGCGGTTCGATGCGCAAATCCAGCTATGGTCCCTATGCACAATATTTTGTGAAGTTCCTTCGCGCGTACCAGGAAGCGGGCGTCAAGATCAATGCGGTCACGGTTCAGAATGAAGTGGACACGGATCAGGATGGAAGAATGCCCGCCTGCTTGTGGGGGCAGGAGTACGAGATCGAGTTCATCAAAGGCCACCTGGGACCGGCGCTGCACGAAGCAGGACTGGACACCAAGATCTGGGCACTGGACCACAACTACAACCTGTGGGGACGCGCGATCGGCGAACTGAGCGATCCGGATGCCTATCGCTTCATCGACGGCATTGCGTGGCACGGATACGCTGGAGTCCCTGCGGACATGACACGCGTCCACGACGCGTTTCCCGAAAAGTCCGCATATTGGACGGAGGGCGGCCCCGACGTCACTTCGCCCGACTACCTGACGGACTGGACGAAATGGAGCAGCACGTATGCCGAAATCCTGCGGAATTGGGCGCGCAGTATCACCGCGTGGAACCTGGTGCTCGACGAGCAAGGCAAGCCGAACATCGGTCCGTTCCCGTGCGGTGGGGTCGTGACGGTAGATTCACACAGCAAAGCGGTCACGCGCAGCGGGCAATACTGGGCGTTCGCGCATTATTCGAGGATGATTCGACGTGGAGCGAAAGTGTTCTCAACGGATGGCGGGGTGAAAAATGTGGCGCATGTGGGCGTAGAGAATCCGGACGGCACACAGGTAATAGTATTGGCCAACAGTGGCGCCGATCGCGCCGTGCAACTCCGGCTGGCGGGCAGCGCCGTGACGGTGCAAATGCCGCGCGACTCTGTCTTCACGCTTGCCTGGAAATAGCGGCGAAAAGCAGAGGTCGGGATTATCCGGAAATCCTGAACGAGGGCCCATCATTCGAAAACCCAGCGGCAGCAAGCCGCCAAGACTCCGCCGCCAATAGGTACGCGTAGGTAGTTAGCGTTCTGGGGCGCGCAGGAATCTGGGTTGGTGAGCCAGGCCTGATTTATGTGCAGCGTTTGGAACGCGATTGCACGGCAGATTTCTTGCCCTGTCTGCTGCCTCACCATTCAGAGCCAGTTCGCGCTTAATGTCTTTTGGCGCTTCCGGCGCGAGCCAGATGAATTCGACTCCTACGCGCCGGAGACAATAACGTACTTCTCCGCGCGTGCGCACGACCGCGTTGGTGACGGCCAGACGAAAGCGCAAATTCAGAACCGCGCCCACCGGGAAGGTTTGGCGGGTATTGATGAATATTCCAGAAGCGCTCAGGTCGGATGCTTTCGCGAGGATTTCTTCATTCCGTCGCTCATAGATCACCCTTATTTCACGCAGGCAATGCAGTCGCGGACCGCGGCGCGCGCTTTCGATCGCTGCATTCGACTTGCCTTTTCCGCTCATTCCAATACCACTTCCCGCGCATCATCGCGCTCGTTTCGCAGTTTGCCACGCCAACTTTCTCGCTTCGTGCCGCAGAAGGGGCAAAACGCGAAGCCTGTGGCAAGGTCTCGCCCGCAGGATGCGCAAATTTCGGCGCTGACCTGGCCGAACGGAACCACCCGCTGTACCTCCTCCAAAGTAGTCACGCCGTCCCGCACCAGGGCTAGTGCATACTCTTGCATGAACTTAATGCCATTGTGGCGCGCCAGGGTTCTCATCTCATCATTGCGATTCATTGTTGGTGTGTCGCCTTGTGCAACGCACCTGGGTTGGATCTGCCAGCATCTTGTCGTTCAGAGCAGTGGTCAGTTACGCGACGCATGGTGAACTTTCTGCCAGCCAATCGGGCGGAATGCATTTTGGGCTTTCGGACACAATCGACTATAATATTAAGTTTGGTCACACAATCGGGAGAACACAGGAAATGGCTGGCGGATTTGAAAACCAGAAAACCGGCGTCCGGATACTTTTCGGCGTCATCATCGGCATTCTTGCCCTTAGCATGCTTCTTTATCTTGTGCCACAGGGCAGCAACACGGCGGAATCCGCCACGGACGTGGTGGCGCGGGTCGGCGACCAGTCGGTCACACTGGCCGACATCCAGCAGCAATTGACCCAGATTCGCCAGCAGAGCCAGGTCCCGCCGCAATTGGAAGGGCTGTATGCACGGCAAATCCTTAGCCAACTGGTTTTCCAAAAAGAAATCGAGTACGAAGCAAAGCGTCTCGGTATTACCGTGAGCGACAAGGAACGCGCCGACCGCATCAAGCAGTACGTGCCCGCGGCCTTCAATGGGGACACTTTCGTGGGGATGGACGCTTATGCGCGCGAAGTGCGCCAGCGGTTCCAGTTGACCGTCCCGCTGTTCGAAGAAGAGGTGCGCGACAGCCTGGTGCTGGAGAAGTTCCGCAAACTGATCACCGATGGGATTAGCGTAAGCCCAGTGGAAATCGAGCAAGAGTTCCACGACCAGAACGAAAAGGTGAAGCTGGACTACGTGGTGATCAAACCGGAAGATCTGGCAGGCAAGGTTGTGGTCGATGAAACCGAGATCAAAACCTATTACGACCAGAATAAGTCCAAATACCAGGTTCCCGAAAAGCGTGTGGTGCGCTATGCCCTGGTGGACCTCACCCAGATACGCCAGAACACCCAAATCACTGAGGACGAACTGAAGGTCGCCTACCAGGACAACATCCAACAGTATCAGGTGCCCAACCGCTTCCATGCGGAGCATATTCTGTTGCTGACGACCGGGAAAACGGATGCGGAGGTCACCGAGGTTAAGATCAATGCGGATGACATCCTGGCGCAAACCAAGAAGAAGGGCGCGAACTTCGAAGACTTGGCCAAGAAATACTCAGAAGACCCTGGATCGAAGGCCAAGGGGGGAGACCTTGGCTGGCTTGTGCAGGGACAGACCGTGCCGGAATTTGAAAAGGCAGCTTTCGGACTGAACAAGGGCGAGATTTCCGGCCTGGTGCGCACCCAATATGGATTTCACATCATTAAGCTGATCGATAAAGAAAGTGCCCACACCAAAACTTTGGATGAAGTGAAGGACTCCATTAAGACACCGCTGCTGTTGCAGAAGGCCGACCAGCAAGCGGGAGCGATTGCGGACAAGATTTCCGCGGACATTCGCCAGTCAAACAAGCTGTCTCTTGACGACATTGCCCAGAAGTATCACCTGACAGTCTCCGAGACAGCAGCCCTTGGCCCGAACGATCCGATCTTGGCTTTGGGAACCTCAAAGCAGACCCGCGAGCAAGTGTCGAACCTGCGGCCGGGAGAACTGAGCCTGCCGGTGCACACAGATCGCGGGTATGTCGTACTTTCCTTGAAGCAGATCATCCCCTCTCATCAGGGCGCCCTCGAAGAAGTAAAAGAAAAGATTGTGGTAGATCTGAAGGAACAGAAATCGACTCAGCAGGCAATCACCAAGGCCAATGACCTGGCAAAGCGCGCAAAGGGTGGAGAAAAGTTCGATTCAGCAGCGAAGGCCCTGGGACTTGAGTCCAAAACTTCGGATCCTCTGGCTCGAAACGGTTCCATCGCTGGTGTTGGTAGCGGAAAACAGCTTGGCGCAGCCTTTTCCTTGAAGGCCGGAGACGTGGCAGCTCCCGTGAATCTCGGGACGAACTGGGTGATCTACGAAGTTGTTGAGAAGACCGAGCCCAATCCTGCTGATTTTGAAAAACAGAAGAAGACCATCACCGACCAATTGCTGCAATCGAAGCGTCAATTGGCTTGGGAAGCTTTCCGAACAGCGCTGGATGAGCGCTTGAAACAAGAAGGAAAGCTGAAGCTCATGACGGAAAAAATGCGTGGGTTCAGCGACTTCGGCGGCTCTAACCTATAGATAATAAGAAATTTAAAAAATAGGGCACAACCCCTTGCCCTCTACAACCCCACCCATTAGCCTATTTGTGTCCGGTTTGGTGGCTGTCCACAGAGTCTGCGGCTCATCCATTACCTCAACGAGCAGCTTCTCTGGGGAAGCAAATCGTCCTCAACTGGAAGGTCGGAACTTTCGGAACAAACTAAGCAAACCGCAATCTTCAAGAGGGAACACCTATGGCAGGCCGCGTATCCAGCGTTCGGAATGACTACCGCTGCAGTATCGAAAAGAACCAGACCGGCAAATATTGTGTGCGGATCCGGGCACAATACCCCCGCCATGCCTGGAACCTGGGAGTTTATTTCTTGGCCTCTTCGTTTGACCGTGCGATGAAGAAGCTGGAGGAATCGCTGAAATTCCTCCAACGGAACGAGGAAAAACTCTGGTTTTGGGGTGTGGATCGCGCGGCGGACCTGGGATTCTCCGCGGAATTCCTGAAAGAGGCGGGTTTACAACTCGACCGGCGCAATGAATTCCCGCGCAAAGCAGCTAATCTCTCCTTGGAACCCGAACGTGATGTGCCGGCCTTTGTGCTGGGCCCGGTTCGCAGGGGACTTGCCGAAGCGGTGGAGTTCGCCCGCGTGCAACCCGCAGGCGACTAACCCTTCACCGAGTCCCAGAACTGGCAGGCTCGCTGCCTTCAATCCGTCTTGACTTCGCAGTACTTCTACTACATTATTCGCCCATTCCCAGCGGAATACGCGCAAGGCACTTGTTCGTGGTCTTCACTCCCACCCTGAAGCACACCCCGCCTGTGTGCCAGTTGAGAGACCAGAGGTGCCTCGGTGAAAGGAACACTCGAAATGATTCGTTGTCGCAAACCTCTATTTTTGAGTCTGTTGGGTATACTCCTGCGCTCGTGGCCGGAAGTGTCTCTGTGCGGGTGGCTGTGGGACAACAGACGACTACGGACCAGAGCGATACCAGCACCGCAAAGCCGAAATCGAAGTCTAAATCCAAGTCGAAGACAAAGGCCGCGGATGACTCCACGACAACGGATTCGAGCGCAGGAACCACCAAGTCGAGCTCGAAATCTAAGACGAAGAGTACGGATGCGGCCAGCCAGACGGCTGACAGTGGCGCAATATCAAAGTCGAAGTCAAAATCCAAGACCAAGACCGCGGATGCGACCACGGATTCGACGACCGCCGCCAGCGATGCAAGCACGTCGAAGTCGAAATCAAAGTCCAAAACCAAGGCAGCGGATGCAGCTGCTGACTCGACGGCAGCGTCCAGCGATGCTTCCACCGCAAAAAAGTCCACGAAGTCCAAAAAGGCCGGCACTGCCGATGCTACGGCAACGGCGAGCGACGCGGCCTCCACCACGAAATCTAAATCGAAAAAGGCCGCTGCGGATGCAACTGCAGCCAGCGGCGCCGCTGCGGGGAACACGGCTGCAGCAGGTACGACTGCTGCGGGATCTGCCACTTCCGCCACCAAGGCTGCGACAGCGCCTGTAACCAAGACCGCAGACAACGACTCCGGCGGCCACGCCTGCCGCCGCACCAGCGTCCAAGCCAGCAGCCACACAACAGACACCGCCGGCGAATAGCAACGGAATGGTCTGGGTCAACACGGACTCTGGGATCTATCACAAGCCTGGAACCCGGTATTACGGCAAGACGAAGCAGGGAAAGTACATGACGGAAGCGGATGCCCAGAAGGCCGGATATCGCGCTGCGCAAAAGGAATAGTGGTAAGGGACCTCAGCTCATCAAACTAAGGAGAATCTGAAATGAAGAGAAATGCCAGTCGCATCCTGCTCGCTGCGTTGGTTGTAATGCTCTGTGTGGGCGTGGCTGTGTCGCACCCTAAAACTCAGAAGAGCACCACCCCCACGGCTAGTACTGCCTCCAGCGCCTTGGTGGATATCAACAGCGCTACGAAGGACCAGCTCGACGCCCTGCCGGGCATTGGCGCAGCGTACTCCCAGAAAATCATCGACGGACGGCCATATGCGAAAAAGACCGATCTGGTCAAAAAGAAGATCATTCCACAAGCAACCTACAACAAGATCAAGGATATGATTATCGCCAAACAGAAGTAAGAGAGTTTAGAGAAGGAGCGGTCGCCTACCGCCCGGCCGCTCCTTCCTTTTTGGTCGAACTTTTCAGAAAAAGGAGAAGTTATGGGATTAATGGATGAAGTGCTCGCAATGGCGGGAAGCGGTGGAGCCCAACAAACGCAGCATGCCTCGGCCCTCGGAGCAATTATGAGCCTGATCAACAGCCCGCAGGTCGGCGGACTCGCCGGTTTGCAGAACATGTTTCAGCAGGGCGGATTAGGGAACATCATCAGTTCCTGGATTGGGACCGGCCAGAATCTTCCCGTATCCGCCAGCCAGTTGCAGAGCGTGATGCACGGTGGCGCGCTGCAGCAGGCCGCGCAGCAAGCAGGGATGGACCCAGGACAGCTAAGCGGAATGATGAGCAACTTGTTACCGCATCTTGTGGATAAGCTGACTCCCAATGGACAATTGCCGGATGCCAGTGCGTTGCAGAAGATGTTGCAGGGTTTGAGCGCGTCAGGGTAAGGCAAGGCTCCAGAGATTTACGCGAGTCGTGCCAAGGGAACCTGGTGCGCCTCCTCGCATTATTTGTCGCGAAGAATCACTTCTCCTCTACCCACCATCTGATCATTTAACCACAGCCGGTACTTGTAGGATCCTGCCTTGGTGCCGGGCACGGGCGGGCCACTAAGCAGGCGCATGCCAGCGGGTGCTTGAAAGATGTTGGAGGAAAAAGGGGAGCGCTTGGGGTCGAACTCCACGCGGAGATTGCCGGCATCAGAAATCCAGCTGACCTGATCGCCGGGATCCAGCACCACCGCTTGAGGAATCAAGCCAACCAGTACGGGGCGTTCCGCCATAATTGTCTACCTTCCTTGCCAATTTCGTTCCCTCGCACGATAGCATAGTCCTCGAACGCCTTCCTAGATTGCGCATCCGTGAACTCACGTGCGGAATGACTTCCGAGTGCCCCGTGAAATCGTCAAGAAGGGCTACGGGTTTCCAACTTCTCACAACCGGACTTCGAACGAAGCCGGACGCGCGGGCTGAACGGAGCAGTGGTTGCCTGTTAGGTGAGATAGGTTATCGGGTCATAGGAGGTCCCTATGACCCGACTTCGCAGAATGATGTTGGAAGAACTCCAACGTCGCCGACAATCCGCACGAGAGCGTCATGTAATGACTGCGACGACTCATCGAGGCTGGTAGAGTCATTCATGAAGCACGAGAGGATGATATGCGTCTCAAAACGCTAGCCCCAATCGTCTTGTTTGTCTCATTGACCTTGATCTGTGTCGCGCGTGCGCAACAGTCTGGGAAGTCCGTGGCTCCCTCCCCTGCATGGAATGACAATTCTCTAATCACCCTTCAGAAAACGGGAGGAGACCCAGCTCGACCAGGAGACGTCAAGATAGAGTTCTATGGACACGATTCATTCAAGATCACATCGCCGGCCGGTTTGACGGTTCTGACCGATCCTTGGCGGAATGACTCAACAGGCCTTTACCCAAAGTGGTTTCTGAACGAGTTTCCCGCCATTCGGGTCGATATAGTTCTTTCCACTCACGCGCATTTCGACCACGATGCTGTCGAGCGTCCGAACGGACTGATTTGCTCGAACGTCTGGTTGGGCAATTTAAGCTCGGCGACATCGAAATAACAGGCCTCGCCGACAAGCACAAATGTGAACCGGCGGCGGCTGATGAGCCGGATAGTGCCTCTGTACACCCCCATGTAGAGACCTGTCCGTCAAACAACGTGATCGCGTTCGATAACGCGATTCAGATCATTGAGACCGGGGGACTGCGGATCGCCATCTGGGGCGACAATCGTGCAGCGCCAAATCCCTCTCTCGATCATTACTTGAAAATTGTTGACGTGCTCATTCTGCCCATCGAGTCAGTGCTCACGCGCGTTGAGGTGGATGCAATCGTCGGGAAAGATGATCCTAAGGCCGTGATTCCAGCCCATTATTCTCACAATGGTTTGACGACCGAGGTCTCCGGTCTGGAGTCGGTCGATGAATGGGTGAATGACCAGGAGAAGGTTCGTCATGCAGATGTTCGTCGCCTCGATAGTGCGGATTTGACGCTTAATGCACCCGAGCTGAAAGGAGGCCATCACAGGGTCTATTACTTCGGGAACCACTTTGAGAAAAAATAGAGATTTAATGAGCAAAGCCGAGTTCCATAGCGATCTGACTGCCATTCCCATCAATTTCCCGGTAATAACGGCAAAACAGAAACTATCCAGGAACGCTAGCGCTATCTAAGGTGCGCTTTCAGGAGACAACGCACTGGCCGTTGGCGGATTCACTACGCGAATCGGTGGCTGCTTGACCGCTCCGGGGCGGCCCCGTAAACTAAATTCAGTGGTTTTTTAGCGCCGGGCACGCTCGACTCTTGCGCGCGACCACGTACATTGGCGTGATCCACACGCGTGGGAGTGAAGTTGCATGGCGTCTGTCGCTGGACCTTTATCGATACCTCTGCCCAATGGGGCGCGCATCGGCCTGATCTCTTCCTTCCTTTCGCACTGTTTCATCTTGCTGCGCTTAGCGTTTTTTTCGTTCAGTTCAAGTGGTCTTATGTGCTCGCCTGCTTTCTCTGCTACGAGATACGCATGTTTTTTGTGACCGCGGGTTACCACCGCTATTTTTCGCACCGTTCGTTCAAGACCAGCCGGTGGTTCCAGTTTGTTATTGCATTTCTGGCCATGTCTTCCTCTCAAAAAGGCGTGTTGTGGTGGGCAGCACATCACCGCCACCATCACCGGTATTCGGACCAGGAAGAGGATCTGCATTCGCCCACTTTGTTTGGTTTTTGGTGGTCTCACGTTGGGTGGATCATGTCGGATCAGTACAACGAGACGCGCTTTGAGCTACATTGGCGATTTCGCGAAATACCCGGAGTTACGCTGGTTGAACAAGTATTATCTGGTGCCTGTCTCCGTGCTCGGCATAGCGATGTTTCTGATCGGCGGCTGGGGCCTGTTCGCGTGGGGATTCTGCCTAAGTACCGTGCTGCTGTGGCACGGAACTTTTACCATCAACTCGCTTTCGCACATCTTCGGAAGCGGCGCTTCCCGACCACCGATACCAGCAAGAACAATTGGCTTCTGGCGCTCGTGACTCTCGGCGAAGGCTGGCACAATAATCATCATTATTTTATGGCCAGCGCGCGCCAGGGCTTCTACTGGTGGGAAGTGGATATCACGTATTACGGATTGAAGGTGCTCTCCTGGTTCCGCATTGTCCGCGAACTGCGAAAAGTGCCCGATCAGGTTCTGGCGGAAGGCCAAGCCCTCGACTCAGCTTCAGCGTAGTGGCGGGCGACCAACCCGCCGCCATCGCGAATCCAACTCCCTTCAGGAGAAGGCCAGCTACAACCAATTGCTTCTGAAACGAATCGGTGAATGAGCGACACTACTCATAAAGCGGCACTAGTCGCACGGCCAAACTCAGACCTTAGAGGAATAGCCAATGACTAAAAAACTAGCCGTTTTGGGGCTCTCTGTATTGCTGTGTGCTGGCGCAGCCACCTCTGGATACGCATGGAACAATGAAGGCCATATGATGGTAGCGTATGTGGCCTATAAGAAACTGACGCCGACGGCTCGTGACCGCGCAAACGCACTGTTGAAGCTCAATCCCAAATATAGCGACTGGCTGGCCACGCTGCCGGCGGGTGACCTCGTCCGCGGATAAGGACATGATGATTTTCATGATTGCAGCGACATGGCCCGATCAGATCAAAAAGGATCCAAGTTACACATTGGACGGAAGTGATAACGGAAACCGGCCCAGATGGAAGCCCTGACCCCACCCGCAATACGGGTTACGACGACAAGTTGATGCACAAGTACTGGCATTTTGTGGACAAGCCCTTCGTGGTCGATGCTACGCCGCTCCCGGCCATACCGACGCCAAATGTGCAGGATCGCATCGCGGTGTTTCGCGGCGTGGTGTCATCCAACGCCAGTGATGCGCTGAAATCCTATGATCTTTCCTGGTTGCTGCACTTAGTAGGAGACGTGCACCAACCGCTGCATTGTTCTACGCGAGTGGACGCAAGCGACCCTGGCGGAGACGCGGGCGGGAACCTCGTGAAACTGAGCTGCACTGGATGCCCGACGGAACTGCATGCGTTCTGGGACGATGTGCTGGGCACCAGTTCGACCCCGAAGAGCGCGGTCAGCGCGGCAAAGAAGCTGCCTTCGCCAGACCCTGCCCTTGTCGCCAAAACCGCGAAGCGGACTGGGTGGCAGAGAGCTTTCAAGACGCGCAGCAGGACGTCTATGTCAGCCCCATCGGAAATGGCCTGGGGCCGTTCCAATTGACAAGTGCTTACAAAAAGGCGGCGAAGAAGTTGGCGCAGCAACGCGTTGCCCTGGCGGGCGCACGCCTGGCCAACATGATAAATACCGAACTGAAGTGAAAGGTTCTAGCCGCTCAAGACTCAAAACAGCGGGGCGGTAAACTCAGTCCCCTCCCAGCCAATTTGACCGTTGCACACGGTTCTTCTGTGGAGGAAACTGGTATTCTCGTGGTGCTCCCGTTCCTCTCCTGAGGCGCGATCCTCGAGCTCTCTGGCGCTCCACACGACGGTTCATTGTTGGCATCTAAAGGGGTAAATCTATGACTAAGCCCATCGGCGAATTGAATCCTCCTCCACGTTTGATGATGACTCCCGGACCCTGCTCGATCGACCCGCGCGTGTATCGCGCGCTGGCGACGCCGCTTGTCGGGCATCTGGATCCATGGTTCAAAGGATGCATGGAAGAAACGCAAGTGATTATTGCGCGACGTTTTTCAGACAGAGAACCGCATTACGTTTCCGCTGTCGGCTTCCGGTTCCGGCGGCATCGAAGCATCGGTGCTGAATTCGCTGGAGGCGGGCGACGAAGTAATCTGTTGCGTGAACGGATTGTTTTCTCGAGCGAATGCATGTGATTGCGCAGCACACTCCCGCGAAGATCCACCTGGTGGAGGCGCCGTATGGCAAGCCGGTGGACCCGGAAGACGTGCGCAAGGTGGCGAAGGGCCGCAAGATCAAGTTGATTGGACTGGCGCAGGGCGAGACCTCTTCCGGCGTGATCACCAATATCGACCCGTTCCGCAAAGTGGCGGATGAGTGCGGCGCGCTGTTGATCGTGGACGCGGTAGCCTCGCTGGCGGGCATGCCGTTGAATGTGGACAGAGAAAAGATCGATATCTGCTTCAGCGGTTCGCAAAAGGCGATGAGCGCACCTCCGGGCATGTCTCCCATTACCGTGAGCGCGCGCGCGGAAGAAGTTTTCCGCAACCGCAAGACCAAGGTGCAGAGCTGGTATTTTGATCTTTCGACGGCGATGAATTTCTGGGGCAAAGAGCGGCTGTATCATCACACACCGCCGATTTCGCTGATTTATGCGCTGCGGGAAGCGATGCGGATTATGCAGGAAGAAGGATTGGAAGCACGTTGGGAACGTCACATGCAGAATCAACATGCGTTGATTGCCGGAGTGGAAGCGATGGGACTGAAGCTGTTTGTGGAAAATCCGAAGATCGGCTGCCGACCGTGACCGCCGTGAACATCCCGGCGGGGATTGACGACGTGAAGATGCGCAATCAGCTGCTGGACGAATTCAATATTGAAATTGCCGGCGGCATCGGCGGAACCAAGGGAAAGATCTGGCGGCTGGGGTTGATGGGTTTCTGCAGCCAAAAACAGTTTGTTCTGCAACTGCTGGCTGCTCTGGAAAAGGTGCTGACGACCAGGGGCACCGCATGCGCCGGGCAGCGGCGTTGGAGCGGCCGTCGGCGCGTACACGCAAGTGGCAGTGCCAGCCGGCGCCGCGCGATAGAACGAGATTTTTATACCAATGTTCCCGGGCGGGGGGAGTCTGCGACCGAACAGTTCTTTGCGTTTGACTTGTTTGGAAGTTGCCCGCCGCTGGTCCATTGACAGCGCGAAGTGTTGGAATTGGACACTAACTATGCGTTGATTTAGTCTGCGAAACGAGGAATCCTGTGCCTTCAGTGCCAGTGCTTGCCAACTACCGGCGCCATGAACCAGTTTATTGGCGCGTTTGAAGTGACCTCGAAATTGAGCGGGCACGTGTACAGTTGCCGCTTCTCGCACATCTGGAATGCCATTGCCACGCGGCACAGCGACACGATCGACGCCAAGTTCATTGTGGATGGGGAAGGCCACATCGTTGGCCTAGCGCATACGGCGTTTGTGGAATTCCGCCGAAAGGCGGGCAGGGATTTGACCGACCGGGAAGCAAGCTATGTCGCCGCCGAATATTTCCGAGAGCGAGTGGAAGAAGAGGACGAGCGGCCGCTGTATGACGTGACCGCACAGGAAGTGCTGCGCTTGATCGATCGTCTGGGAATCAAGTAAACAGAAAGGCGCATCCACAAGAGAGTTCAGAGGGTGTTGACTGCCCGCCGTTCTTGGGCTGCCAATGTGCCGCATCGTTCTGTGTGCGAAAGGCAGCCAGGCGCGGATGGTGCAGGCCATCGCGCCGAATGAAGTAAATCACCAACAACATAAGCAGCGACCCGAACACAGTGACCGCCGTGGCGGCCTGCAATCCGATCTGCAAGTCGCTGATGTCGGAGATTCGCCCAATCATCAGAGGCCCAGACCTCCGACAAGTTGCGTTACGAACATATAGACGCCGATGGCGGTCGCGTGCGCTCGCTGTGGCGTCAAGTCGTGAATGACGGCGGTAGTCGGCCCGTGATACCACGACATGAAGAACATGGCGACGAAAAATCCCGCCAGCACAAAACACTTTTCTTCCGACTGGATGGCGAGGAGCAAGAACGGCGCGGCAACCAGAAAAGCAAACGCGATCGTCAGCACGCGGCCGTAGTCAAAGCGCCGGTGTAACATGTCGGCGAAGTAGCCCCCGGTCAGGGCGCCCACAACGGACGAAAGCAGGGCGATGATGGCCAGCGAGATCGCTGCCTCCTTCAGGCTGAAGTCTTTATAGTTTGTCGCGTAATCGATTCCCCAGGTGACGAACGATACGCTGGAAAAAGTGATACACGTGCCCGCAATGATCATCGCGAGAAACGCGGGCACACCCAGCAGTTCACGCAGGCCGGTGAGTTCTGAACGGGGGCGGCGAGGTGGTTCTTGCAATTTGAACGCGGTGAGTCCGGGCAGGATGCCAAGCGCTCCAACAATGATGAAGGCACGCTGCCAACCTTGGTGTCCGCCCATAATCCCGCCAAGTGCCAGGCCGGCGACGCCTCCCAGAAGCATCCCGGAGGCAAAAATCGCCTGAGCCATGGCGCGGTTATCCGCGGGAAAGGAATCCGAAATCATGGACTGGGCGGCAGGTGCATAAGCCGCTTCACCGATACCGACGAAACAACGCGCGAGGAACAAGATCGCAAACGTGGGCGCCAGACCGCTAAGAATGCTCGCCGCGCTCCAAAACAATACGCCGGCAGCAATAATCTTGGGCTGGCTGAAGCGGTCGGCGAGAAATCCGGAGGGAATACTGGCAAGAGCCAGCACAATTAACAAGCCAGTTTGCAGCGAGCCGAGTTGCGCGTCGCTCACACCGAAGTGCTGGCGCAAGAGGGGAAGCAGGGGATTGAGCACCTGGCGATCGGCAAAGTTGACAAAATTGATTAAAGCAAGTACAGCAAGGAGGCGCGCCTGCGCAAACGTGAATGGGATATTTCGTGATGGCATGCCGTTTTGGCTTTCCCTGGCGCGGATGACCTGAGAACATGCGGGCTGGGCAGAATCCCGATGTCAGCGGAACAGTGTGGATTATATAACGCGAATGACACAAGCCAACCGAAACACTACGACGAGTGACCGTCTCACAACGGTGCTGTCTTATGGCGTCCTGCTCCTGCTGGGATACCTGGTCTTTCTCATCGTCGCACCATTCATCCGGCCGCTGGCATGGTCGGCGGTGATGGCCATTTTTTTCTACCCGCTCTATCTGCGCGTAGAGAAGCACATGCGTTCGACCTATGCGGCCTTGTTGAGCACGCTGGCCGTGACCCTGCTGCTGATCGTGCCGGTGTTGCTGGTTTTGCTTTACGCTTCCAAGGAAGCCATCGACGGATCAGCGCGAATCCAGGGCATGATCAACGGCGGAGTTGCCGCTTTGCCTACCCATTTCATCGACTGGCTGCAAGCGCGGCTGCCCGGCTCGCTACAGAACATTGAGTTGATGGGGCCACTGCGCCAAGGTGCCGAAAAAACCGCTTCGTACCTGGCGTCGAGCCTTGGCGGAATGCTCAAGAATCTCTTTTCATTTTTTGTGAACCTGTTCATCTTGTTGTTTGCGCTGTTTTTTATGTTTCGAGACGGCAAGACCATTCTGCGGGCCGCCCGCCACCTGATTCCGTTTGATCCAGAGATTCAGGAGAGCATGCTGGGGGAATCGCGGGATCTGATCTTCGCGAGTGTTGCGGTTGCGCTACTGATCGCGGCAATTCAAGGAACCCTGGGCGGCATTGCGTTTGCCTTGACCGGATTGCCTGCGCCAGTGTTCATGGGCGTATTGATCGCGTTCTTTTCCATCGTGCCGGTGGTAGGCTCCGCGTTGATCTGGTTTCCGGCCGCGGTTTGGCTGGCGCTTAGCGGACATTGGGGAAAAGCCATAGTTGTTGCAGCTATTTGCGGAGGCGTGGCGGGAGTGGCCGACAATCTCATTCGTCCGCTGATTTTGCGCAATCGAACCAGGCTGAACGATCTGCTGTTGTTCATCAGCATTCTTGGGGGGCTGGATGCCTTCGGGCTGCTGGGGTTGGTTGCCGGGCCGACCATCGTGGCTGCGGCATTGGGCGTGTTTCGCGTGTATATGGAGCGCCGCGAGCGCCTCGAGAAGGCGACTGCGTAACTGGTTGCCCACTCTATGAACCGAATTAGGAGCACGAAACATCTCCCTATGCTAGAGTACGCCGTCGAATGAGTGTGACGGACCAAAAGACGGAGAAGAAGGTCAGCGAACTTGCCGCGCCCAAGTTGCGCTGGCGGTGCGATCTCGCACGTATTCCCTTTGAAACAACCGCGCAGGCGCCGCGCCGTGAAGGTTTCGTGGGGCAAGAACGCGCGCTGCGTGCCCTGAAGATGGGTGTGGAGCTTTCCGCGCCCGGATACAACGTGTTCGTGTGCGGCTTGGCCGGCACCAGTCGCGGCGGCACCATTGCTCAGATGATTGAGCAGCTGCACCCGGAGACCAAGCCTTCCCTCGATCGTTGCTACGTCAACAATTTTAAAACTCCCGACCGGCCACGCCTGCTCTCCTTGCCTCGAGGTTCCGCTAATGTATTCAAGAAGGACATCCAATCAGGCATTGATTTCCTGCGCCGGCGCATTCCGCAGGTATTCGAAGGCGAACCATTCCAAAGGCAAAAAGGGCGAATCGTCGAGCGTTTTTCCGTGCGGGAAAAAGAATTGATGGACGATTTCACGCGCCGTATTGCGCGCGAACAGTTTGCACTGGGCCATATGCAAGTAGGCGCGGTGGCGCTGCCGGAGATTTTCCCTGTCCTCGAAGGGCAGATGGTGCCGATCGAAGATATCTCCAAAATGGTCCACGAGGGAAAACTTGAAACGGTGGTGGCGGAGGATATCGAGCGTAAATACGAACAATTCCGCTCGGAGTTCACGGTTGTTTACCGGAAAACCTTGACACTTTCTCGCGAACTTGCCAGCGAACTGAGTTACCTGGAGCAGGAAGCCGCTTCTGTGCTGGTGGATGGCGTGATCGAGGAACTGAAGGAAAAATATCCCGGCACGGGCGTGTCGGAGTATCTTGAGGAAGTACGCCATCACCTGCTCGATAATCTGGGTCCGTTCAAGGAACGTGAAGGCGAGGAAGAACAGTCGCAAGAAGCGCCGGAAAGCTTGCTGAAGCAGCCTGGGCCGGAGCGGGATCCATTTCGCGTGTACGGTGTGAATGTGATCCTGGCGCACAACAGTGAAGACAGCTCGCCGGTAATCTTCGAGACCACGCCAACCTACGCGAATTTGTTTGGCACCATACAGCGTACCTACGACAGCCGGGGCGGCTGGACCAGTGATTTCATGGATTTGCGCGGCGGCTCTTTGCTGCGAGCCGACGGCGGATTTCTGATCATGTATTCCATCGAAGCGCTGTCGGAACCGGGCGTGTGGCGAGCCCTCAAGCGCACCTTGAATCACAACCGGCTGGAAATTCAGCCGATGGAAATGTTCTATCCGTTTACCAGCACGGCGCTAAAACCGGAGCCCGTTGACATCAACGTCAAAGTCATCCTGATCGGCGACCGCGACCTCTACGAACTTCTGTACGAATACGAAGAAGACTTCCGTAAGATTTTCAAGGTTCGCGTGGAGTTCGATGAAGAAATGCCCATGAGCGACACCGTCATCGAGGAATATGCGGGACGGCTGCGTGCCTTAAGCGAAAAGGAAAACCTGTTCCCTTTCGATCGCGGGGCTTTTGCCGCCATCTTGGAATACGGCGTAAGAAAGGCGGGACGCCGGAATAAGGTGACGGCGCGGTTTGTCGACATTGCCGACCTGGCCCGCGAAGCGCATTATGCTTCAGCCGCCGTCGGCGAAAATGTGGTGCGCGCGGCTCACGTCCGTGCCGCCATTGCTTCCAAGATCGAGCGGCATAACCTGATCGAAACGCGCATTCGCGAAATGGTGGAAGAAGGCACTCTGCTGGTGGACATGCACGGCTCGTGCGTCGGCCAGGTGAATGGCCTGAGCGTTCTGGAGATTGGCGGCTACTCTTTCGGTAAACCGGTGCGCATTACTGCCAGCGCGGCGCTGGGCAAGTCTGGCCTGATCAATATCGAACGGGAATCCAACCTCAGCGGACGCTTCCACGACAAAGGCGTGCATATCATCGCGGGATTCCTGCGCAGCATGTTCGCGAAAGACAAACCACTCTCTCTGGCCGCCAGCATCTGCTTCGAGCAATCTTATTCGGGCGTAGACGGAGATAGCGCCAGCTCGACCGAGATTTATGCGCTTACTTTCCGCACTTTCCGAGTTGCCGTTGCGGCAGGATCTTGCCGTAACCGGTTCCATGAACCAGCGTGGTGATATTCAGGCCATCGGCGGTGTCAATGAAAAGATTGAAGGATTTTTTGACACTTGCCGGATCTATGGATTAACGGGTACGCAAGGAGTACTTATCCCCGCGGCGAACGTCGAAGATCTGATGCTGCGCGAAGATGTACTTGAGGCCGTAGCGGGCGGGAATTTTCACATTTGGCCGGTGTCTCGCGTGGAGCAGGGAATTGAACTGCTTACCGGAGTGCCCGCTGGAGAGCGCAACGGCGATCTGGAATTTGGGCCGGGCACGGTATTCGCCAAGGTAGATGCGCGTTTGCGTGATATGGCGCGCACGATGAAGGAGTTTGAGTGAGAGCCCTGCGCTCAGCGGCTCGTTAAACGCGTTGCACTAACCTGCCGGAGCCTTTGGGGCAATATACGCTTTGCGGTGATCCACGCGATAGTCGGGCGGCTTGTTCTTCAGGTATCCAACTGGCAGATCAACCTTTACTTGAATGTTATGGACAGCGCCGTCGGCTACAGGAGGCGCAAACGACAGGCTGTACTCATTCCGGATGAGTTGCGCCACCTGCCTGTAAATCGCCTGAAAGGCTTTGGCATTTTGCGGAAAATAGACGCGGCCGCCGGTAGCGTCGGCTAGTGCGCGCAGGCGGTTGTCAGCTTCTTCGAACGCCTGCTGCGTCTGCTGCACTTGCTTCTGGTTGCCAGTTTTTCCGTTGCGCATGGGTCCACTGACCGAGACTCCCAGGATTCGTATGTCGCCTGTCCGCAGGCGAGATTCGATCGTTTCGATAGCTTTTTGGGAAGAAGTGTCTACGCCCGTGGAGAGCAGGACAATTGTTTTCTTTCCCCGAACATGAGCCAGCCAATCCAGCACCGTATTAAGGCTCGAAGAAAGATTCAACTGGCCGAATCCAAGATTGAAGCGAATGCCCGTGAGCGCGGCCTGGGCAACGCGCTTTTCCGTAGTGAAATCCAAAACCAGCCCTGGCGCATCCGCATAGCGGCCGATGGCCACGCGATCTCCCGGCGAAAGTCCGCTCAAAAAGGTATCCGCGGCAAAAAGGTGGGTGTCCTGCAGAAAATACACCGCGGGCCCCGCTTCAACGAGCAGAAGAATCTTTCCTGGCTCCTCGACGGAAGCGAATTCAGTAATTGGCTGTTCGATCCCATTGTCGGAGACGTGAAAATCATCGCGCTTCAGGCCTTGGACAAAATTCCCCTTGGCGTCGGTGACGATCACACCCACATTCACCCGGTCGACGTTTACCTGAATGGTCTGGCTTCCGCCAGTGGGAGCTTCCTGCGCCTTGCTAAGGGTTGCAGAAAGAAAAATCGCAAGACCAGCGCAAAAAATAGTTTTGCAGGCCCGCGAATGTTTCATAGAGAAAGCGTCAATCCATCCATTCGTCGAAGTGAACACCCTTGTCATCTTTCCAAGAGGCGCCGATCATGAGGTGCAGGTGGCGCTTGAAAACTTCGGGATTCATCGTGTTCAGCCAGTCGGAGAGTTTCTTTTCTGACGTCGCAGCATCCGGTGTCTTGGCCGCGGCGGCGGCTTTCTTGGTTTCCGCCAGCCATTGCGCTTTCATTCCAGGCCAGTCGACTCTCTGAAAATCGAAATACGAGAAGCCGTTCAGCTTTTCAGGGAATTGGCTTCTCGCGGCGAGGAAGTTCTTTGGCAGCGTTGGATCGGTGTTCCCGGCCGGTTGCGCCAGCAAGGCACGGAGAGGTTCGCTCTTGGAAGCACCCAGGAGCAGGTTGGGCGTCACGGCGATATGGCAGAAGTTCCACTGCGCGACGCCGGCGGAGCTTTGCCCGCCATGCAGGGAAATCTTGACATAAGTAGTGGTGCCCTCGTTGCGCTCTGAAGTGACCTGATCTCCCATCAGCGTGCGCAGCAGCTTGAGGGTGTCCGGCTTGTTGCGGATGCCAAGCACTCGCACTTGCTGGCTGTCATCGAGAGTCGGGCTATTTTCCAGCGAAGCAATTTCCCCGGTTGTAAGCCCAAGCGCATCCGGAATCGGCATGCCGAGACGAGTCTCTGCAGCGGCTTCAAGGGGGGCAACGAACTGGCTGGAATTCTGCCCGCCCTGCAGGAACGCATTCTTCAACATCTTATAGATGCCCAGAAGATTGATTTGCGACTCGTGATAGAAAACCGTATTGGAAGTCAGCAAATTAAGGGAAGCTGGTGTCGCTTGCCCGTCGGCCCAGATATCGAACAGTGAGCCTGGCGCCGTTTCTCCTAGAACTGCCCCTTGCAGGCGAGTTTTTTCACCCTCCAGAATAATGTGTCCGGCAACAGAGTGAATGGCATCAAGCTTGAGCGCCTGAACCATCGTCGCGGCCTGTTTCGAGGAGGGTGTTGCCGCCCCCGCAACGCCGACCATTTTCTTCAGATCGGGGACACGAAAGAAAAATTCCAGGATTCCTCCGTTCAGAAGCGGTTTTGCTTCCAGATATGCCGCGGAATCAGTGACCGAGGGGTCGCCGCCAGCGCCATTCAAGCGATTCAAGATCATTTCGAAGACGCGCTTTTCCCCGGCACTCACCGCAAACTTCCCGGTCTCCGCCCAATAACTGACGCCAGACTTGCTTTCGATTTTCAGCGCAGGCACCCCGGCAATCGTCACTTCGGAAACTTTGGGAATGTCAGACTCGGCACTGCGCAGACGAAGCACAGCTTTGGAAAGCAGTGCCTCCTTGCCCGTGCGGTCGTAGACGAAAAACATGCCCTTCCAAACAGGCGCCCCTGCAGCGGGGGTTTTCTCTGCGGCGAGATCATCCGGCCGGCTCAGATAACCGAGCACAAATGCATTGTCCAGTAGAGAGGCATACTGCGTGAGTTCGTCGCGGGTAAGGGCCGGCTTGTCTTTTTGTTTGTTCGCGTCGGCCATCAGCAGATCGACGATTCCGGAGCGCAGCGGCGCGGAATCGGGATCGTCCCAGAAGCTGAGAAGGGCATTTGTCTGGCGGATTTCACCCTTTGGTGTTCCTCGCCACATGAGGTAAAAACTCGTTTGCGCGGGCAATTGCGCGGGTTCCAGGGGAGCCTGAGCGAAGCAGAAGCTTGGCACAATAAGAACGAGTGCAAGCAACAAAACGGCGCTCGTGCGGGCAAAAAGATCGCGCATGGTTTTGGTGTCCTTCCCTCAGCGATTCCGGTGCTACTTCAAATCGTAGCTTGCGTGCCAGAAACACAGAAGCCCCGTCCCCGTCTGAGTTTCCAGAAACGGGAACAGGGCTTGTGAGCTTGCTTCAGCGGCGCGATGGCCGCGTTTCTGCCTGCGGAGGCGGAAACCTATTTGGAAGCGGGAGGAGGAGCAGTCGCAGGACCCCCGGTGTCCTTCGGCGTGGCCAGATAGCCGGAAATCTGGTTCTTTCCAACGTCGAAGACCACAATTTCGTACGGAGCCAGCTTTGCGCTGCCTTTCACATAGAACTGAACGGGCTCTCCGGCAGTCTTATCCTTCTTCTGGATGGACTTGTCGTCGGCAAGAACGGTCATGGTGTATTGCGACTTCTTCTGATCGGTCTTGTTCAGCGCCATCTGGACGGGACCGACACGCTGCGGGGTTTTGGACTTCTGCAAGGTGAACTCATAATAATTGCGGTCGCCCTTGCGCTTGAGTTCTTCCAGGTCGTCGTGGTTGCGGGCAATCAAGCCGCTCATTACACCCATGTCGCCGGTAGCCCGGTCAAGCTTGGACTTTGTAGCTTCCAGGTCGGTCTTGGTCGCTTCGATATCCTTCTTTGCTCCGGTTACGTCCGTAGCAACCGCGCCAATCTTTGCTTCGCTCTCTTTCTGGGCTTCAGAGATTTGCGCGGAGAGCTTCTGATCTGAAGCGGCCTGTTGTTTGCGGATCGATTCCGCGCGGCTCCGGGCATCGGCCAATTCAGCTTGTGTCATGCCGACTTTCTGGCTCGTGACCTCCACTTGTCCCTTGATGTCGGCAAGCCGCGCGTTAGCCTGCTCGAGTTGCGCGGTCAGGATCTTGTTTTGCTCATCCGCCTTGGAGAGTTCTTGCTCTAGCCGCGTCTGCACGGAGTGGCCCGCGTAGGTGATCACGCCGAGCGCGATGAACAACACCGCGAACAGCACCGGAATCCAGCGTGGCGTCCCAAGATTTTCGTAATGGTAGGACTCCTGCGGATTCGGCACGTTTGGAGAAATGCTCATTCTCCCTCCTCAGAAATAGTTATCATGGGCATGGACTGCTGACCTACAAATTATCCACGGTGTGCCGAAACAAGTCCAATCTCCTGTTAGTTCCTGTTGTTCCTGTGTTTACGACCGCCCGTACCGGTCGCGCGTTCCGGCCATCGGGCGAAAATGGAAGTGTTCAACCCGCCGCGCGGGGTGAATTCCCCTTTGACGACGCACCATTCGGGTTGCGTGGCCTTCACGATGTCTCGAAGCATTCTGTTGACCGCATTTTCGTAGAAGATGCCCAGATTGCGGTAGGCGAGCAGGTACATCTTCAGGGATTTCAGTTCAATACAAGCTTTGCGCGGCTTGTACTGAATGGTGATGATGCCGTAATCGGGCAAGCCGGTCTTGGGGCAAACCGAGGAATACTCGGGAAACCGCGTAGTGATCACATACCCGGGAAACTGATTCGGCCAGGTCTCCAGCGCTGGTATTTTGGCCCCAATGCCCGCTTTGGCGTGGTCCTCCGTATAGTTCGGCATGCCTGCCCCCTGGCACTATTGTACCTGCAAATCAGTACTACCTTACCCCTTGCCTCAGGCGCGAATTTCGCCTAATCTGTGGGCACCCAGGAGCCCAGCCAGAAAGATGACCTGCCCCATCTGTAAACAGAACGGGGCGCGCCGATCGCGCCGTCACTCGCTTGCGGATTATGTCGTGAGCGCGCTTGGAATTCTGCCTTGGCGATGCCGCGAATGTCACTTGCGGTTTCATGCCCGTCTGATGCCCCTCGTCGACACGCTCCACGCGCATTGTCCCCACTGTGGAAACATGGAATTGCAGCGGATTTCGCCCGATTATGTAGGTTCGTCATTGGCGTCGGTGTGGGGTTTGCTGGGAATTCCTTCATACCGTTGCGCGCCATGCCGGCACAAATATTTCTCCGTATTGCCGCTACGTCGGGCTGCGGAAAGCGTCTACACAACTTCCCAGGCAGACTGACTTTCTCTTCGTTTACTTCAGCGAAAGTTTTCGGTTCGTTCGTTGCGCTACATCTGGCAACTGATGAAAATACTTTCCCGTATCGCGCCTCTTTCGTCAGTCACTCCCGCATAACCGCACTTTGCGTCGGTGGCATCTTCCACCAGCGCGTCGTAAGACTTGCCGCCGTTGGAAACGCTCAGGCGTAGTTTCCAGCCGGGCACCACTTCCGTACCACGGCTATACATCGCTTGGGTCACGGTGGGGAAATCCGCGGAGCCCCAGCTTGTCCCCTTCTCCGTAAAGTAGCCCTCGGCAATCAATGCGTCCCAATTGGCGAACGTAGCGTGCTTCTTTTTGTAGTCCTGCTCCGCATTGTTCAACGCCCGGAGGAAGTTCAACGCAAAGCTGCGGCGCTGAAGCTCGCGGCCGGAAACCGCTGGAGCGCTCTTTTGCGGCCAGGCTGCAGGCACCACACAGCACATGCAGGCCATCACAAACAAACCCGCCAATTTTCGCATCGAGATCATGATCCCTCCCCAGAGCCACCGCCAGTCTAATACAGACGACAGGAATTCATGCAGCGGGAGCCAGCAGTTACAACACGTGTTCCGTGGATCCTTACCTTGATCGATACCCATGCCCTGCGGTGCGGAGGCTGGTGCAGTGGAGTATGATGCCTCCCGGTCTTACCAGTTCCCCTGGTATGGCCTTGGGGGTGGCTATGAATTCGACGGCTTTATCCACCGAAACAGCGCGACTCGCCGCGTTGGATCGTTATGCAATCCTCGATACGGAACCTGAACAGTCTTTCGATGATCTGGTAATTCTGGCTTCCTATGTCTGCAAAACACCCATGGCGTTGTTGTCCTTGCTCGACGATCATCGACAGTGGTTCAAGTCTGCTGTTGGCGTGCAAGTTCGCGAAACACCCTTGGAGCTGTCCATTTGTGCGCATGCCATCAAGCAGGAGGACTTGTTCATCGTTCCGGACACCCTGCAAGATGCCCGTTTCCGCGAAAATCCGCTGGTGCTGGGCGAGCCACACATCCGGTTTTATGCCGGGGCGCCGCTGATCAACGAAGACGGACACGCGCTGGGAACACTGTGCGTCGTCGACCGGCAACCTCGCCAGCTGGACACCGACCAAAAGCAGGCTCTTAAATCGCTTCGGCAACTTGCCATGAGGCAAATGGAATTGCGTAGGAACCTGCAACTCTTGAAGGACGCGCTCAATGACCGCACGCGTGAGGAACATGCCCGAGAACTGGAACTGAAACGACTGGAAGAAAAACTCGTCCGCGTTCTGGGCCTGAAAATCTGACCAAAACCGTTACTGGGTGCTCCGCCTGTCGCACTGAATTTAGGAATGGGCCGCAGAAGACCGTGTCGCGGCCCATTCTTGTTTTTCTGCCGTATGGTTACGCCGCTACATGCTTGCAGCAGGACTCACCTTTGCCAGTGCAGTGGACCTCGCCCGTTTTGGCGTTACAGGCGGCAGCGTCTTTGCCGCAGCAGGCCTCGGCAGTCTTAGCGTCGCAGCACGGCTTTCCATCTTTTGCTGCGCAGAGTTTGGCGTCTTTGTCCTTGCAGCACGTCATGTTGTCCTTGTTGTTGGCATCTTTGGAGCAGCAGGCCGCCTGATGGTCGTGCTTTTGGCAGCGGCTGGCGATGCTCTGCGTTGTGGTTCTCGTTCCTCGTGCGAGCAGCAGCAAGAATGCTTTGTCACATCCTTGCCGGAATCCTGCTTCGCGGGGGCCTGCGGCGTGGATGGGGTTGCTGGCTGCTGGCCGGCCGCGGGAAGCCATGCGGCCATGGCGAAACCGAGTACGATTGCAATGAAACGGAATTTCATTTCTTCACCTCAAAGTTTTGATTTGTCTCCATCGATCATGAAGTGGGAAGCGCGTCCCACGCGGACACACGGAGGAGGGATCGTGAATCAGGAGTGGGAAGATTTCAGTTGCGGAGGACAGTGTACGATGGATGGACGGAAAATGGCGGAGAAAATACCAGTCGAAAAAGAGTTCTGGGTTCAACCCGAAGGTACGTGGAGAGTGCATTCAGGGCCACCACAAAGATCTTCGCGGCTGGCGACGGAACAGAAATTTGCGGTGAGGGCATGCCCTGGTAATCCGTGCGAAATCGTGCAGCAGCGTTGGTCTAACGTGGAGCGTAGTGAACACTCAGAGATAGGGGAGGGCTGGGCCACCGCAGTGTGAGGGCTCTCGTGGGGGCAGCAGATGTGGCGCGAAGGGGAAGGTTCAGGTTGAGAGGCAGGTGAAGCTCCTGCCTGCATCACAACTGCTGCCCGAGAGTGCATGCCAGAACACGCTATCGCTGGCTGGTTGACGGACCAGCCCAGCAGCGTCACGATCAAGACCACTCCGAGTGATCGTCTGGCCATTACGGGTAACATTATGGGAAGGGGAATGGCATTTCGCTGTGACCCAGGTCACATGAGAAAGTTCTGTGGATATTACATCGCTGTACCGGGAGCATTGTCTTTTCCTCATGAGCCGTCAAATCACATTTTTCCGCTTCGCCTTGCTCCTGTTCACAATCACTCTGGCGGCGCCCAGTTTGTGCGCCCAGATTCGTAAGAGCCTGCGACGGTGGCCTGACGCTCAAGCTGAGCGCGAGCGTAACTCCGCAGGGCAGTCTGATTTTGGCCGAAATTGCTGCCACCAAGCCCCTCCCGGACCTGACCGCGGAATGGGACGGAAAGTCGACGCCTCTTTGGAAGGAAGGCGACGCGAAGAAGACATTGCATGGCTTGCTCGGCGTAGATCTGGAGAAGGCCCCGGGAAAATACGAATGGAAGGTTTCCTGGAATACGCCGCAAGGAAGCCCGATGACGTGTAGCGCGGCTGTAACCGTTCGCAAGGGCCAATTTCGCACGGAAAATTTGAAGGTTGAGAACCAGTTTGTGCAGCCGGACCCCGAGCAACAGAAACGTGCGGAAGCCGACCAGAAGAAGATGAAAGCAATCTATGACACCGTAACCCCGGAAAAGTTGTGGGGAGGGAACTTTCACTTGCCCCTGAAAGGTGTGACCACTGGCGGCAATTTCGGGCGCCGCCGGATTCTAAATGGCCAGCCGCGATCCCCCCATGCGGGCGTGGATTTTCCCGCCGCGACTGGCACACCTGTGTTTGCGGCACAGTCCGGCAAAGTGGTGCTAGCGGAGGAATTGTATTATTCCGGGAACACCGTGGTGATCGATCACGGCTACGGCATCTACACTCTTTACGCGCATCTTTCGGAAATAGAAGTGAAGCCTGGCGAGGATGTTTCCTTGGCAAGTGAAGTCGGGAAAGTCGGCGCCACGGGCCGGGTCACTGGACCGCATCTTCATTGGGGCCTGACCGTTGAACATGCGCGGGTGAATGGCATGGAAATCGTGCAGCGCATGCCTTGACTGGGTAAATCCGGATCGCTTTCCTTATTTCAAGTACGTCCTTACGATCTCCACGATGTCCTCCGCGGCATCTGCGGAGGACTTGTTCTTCCTCGGCATATGGTTGCGGATGTGGTCCTCCATCAGCTCTCCCATCAGGCTGTTGATGGCGCCGCGCGCGGCGGCTAGGCGCTGCAGGATATCAGCGCAGTGGGCATCCTCTTCGATGGCACGGAGAGCGGATTCCAGCTGGCCAATGACTTTCTTGGTGCGGGAGACGGTATCGAGTTTTTCGCGAGTGGTGTGTGACATAGTGTTGACTACCCTAGGGGGGTATGGTATCAAGTTTAGTGTGGTTTGCAAGCCCTTCTTTGTTTCAGGAAGGGACCGCCGGTGCGCCCGCGGTACCGGGAAAAACCGCCCCGATGCACCCCGCGGCGTGTCCCCTGCCGCCAAGCCCGTCAGAAGGATAACACTCCTGTCCCCGCCCGTTAAGGTTGCACAGGGGCATTTCCTTTACGAAAGTGGTTGAGATGTTACAAATTATTCACGACGAATCTGCTTTGCTTCGGGCATCCTCACTCTATTGTGTTTGGATTTCCTTGCAACAGGAATCGAGGCCGGCGCTTATAGCCCTTTGGATCGACGGCGAAATGCGTGTGTTCGCGGCGAGTGCAAATTCAGAAGTTTCTTCCGGCGACGAAGGAACAGTGTGCAGCGGGCAAATCCCGTGACCAGGAAATTCAAATCGAAACGGGAACTTTGGCAGAGCGCGCTCTGCCTGCTTGCAGTTGCATGTGCTTGGCTGCTTTGCGGTGTTTCAATGCAGGCACAGGACAATGTTTCTACGCAAGGGCCTGGCGCGCCGCAGAGTGAGCCGCCGACACCAGAAGATCCGCTCACCACTATGTTTCATCATGCGGAGTGGGATCGCTTCTGGCTCTCAGGGCAGGCCAACTTTATCTCGCAATATCACCCGACGTTCACCTCGCCTTATCAAGGCAAAAACAGCCTTACTCCGGAAGCGCAAAACGCCACCTCTCGTGTGCTGACGCTTTTCACCGGCTGGCGCGCCACCAGCTCCACGGAATTTCTCTGCGACGTTCAGGAAACCGGCGGCCATGGTTTGGGGGAGGCCCTGGGCGTTGCGGGATTCTTCAACCTCGATGTGGTTCGCAATCCTACTCTCAGCAAGGCCCCTTACATTGCGCGCCTGATGTGGCACCAGATCATCCCGCTGAGTCACAAGAAAGTCGCGGTGGACCGCAACCCCTTCAATCTTTTTCGCGAGTTACCCGAGCGCCGCCTGGAACTGCGCTTCGGCAAATTCAGTATGGCCGATTTTTTTGATCTCAATACCTTTGGAACGGATACCAATCTGCAGTTTATGAATTGGGCAGTTGACAATAACGGCGCCTATGACTATGCCGCGGACACCCGTGGCTTCACCTTTGCTGCGCTGTTGGAGTATCGCGACCGGCATATGGTCGTTCGTTTTGCGGAAGGATTGATGCCCAAGGTGGCGAACGGCATCAATCTGGAGGCGAATCTCAGCCTGGCGCAAGCAGAGAACATCGAGGTGGAACTGCAAGGACAGGTAGTTGGAGAGAAGCCAGGGATTGTACGATTTCTCGGGTATGTGAACCATGCCAACATGGGCATCTACAGCCAGGCGGTGGACAATTTCCTTTCCGGGGAAACGCCTACTCCGGTTATTACCAACCATCCGTTGTGGACCACGATTAAGTACGGATTTGGAATCAACTTCGAGCAACCCTTTAACGATTGGCTGGGTCTCTTTGGCCGCTGGGGCTGGAACGAGGGGCAGCACGAATCCTTCGCCTACACGGAAGTGGATCAGACCTGGCAGGTGGGAATTGGCGGAAACGGGGCGCGCTGGCACCGCAACTACGACCGCATGGGCCTGGTCTTCGTGAGCAATGGAATCAGCCGCGAGCATCAGCTATATCTTGCCAATGGCGGGTACGGCTTTATACTCGGCGACGGCAAGCTGAATTATGGCCGCGAAAATATTATTGAAACTTATTATACCCTGCACCTGTGGCGAGGAATTTTCCCGGCCGTGGGCCTGCAATACGTTGTGGATCCGGGTTACAACCGAGATCGCGGGCCCGTGATCGTGCCAACTTTACGATTGAACCTGGAATTCTAATCGGTTAACGCCACACGGATTACTTGCTGGAGAATCAGAGTTAGCGCCCGCACCGCACCCATTTTTCAGTGTTCTGATTTCTGATCGCGGCTAGTACCGATCCCACGGTTCCAGTCGTCACCCCGATTTACGAATGTAACTGTGCCGCCTGGGCTTGGGATTCGGCAATGCGTGCGCGGGAACTCTTCACGATGTTGGCAAAGCGCCGTGTGAGCTCGCGAATGCGATCGGGCTTGTGCAGAAGCATCGATTCGCGGGGAATCAGCTCTTTACCAATGCTTAGGGCGGAAGCCCCCGCCAGCAGGTAATGTGCGGCATTCTGTTGGTTGATTCCGCCGCCCGCAACGAGGGGGATATCCGGAAAGGGACGGCGAAGAGCGCGGATGTAATTGTCTCCACCGATAACGGAACACGGAAATATCTTCACAAAATCCGATCCCGCCTTCCACGCCGTAAGCACTTCCGTCGGGGTCATGGTTCCCGCCATCATGATGACGTGCGGTTGCTTGGCCACAAACTCAATCGTGGGGGTGTCCATAGCGGGGCTACCAATGAACTGTGCACCAGCGTCGATGCAGCTTCTGGCCGTCTCCGCATCCAGCACCGTGCCTGCGCCTACAATGATTCCCGGCACATGCTTCACTACGTCCTTGATCACTTCAATCGCACCAGGAACGGTCATCGTCACTTCGATTAACGGGATACCACCGTGAGAGACTTCTTCGACGGCAAAACGCGCATCTTCCGCCGAAGAGGTGCGAATCACTGGCACTAGCCCCACTTCCTCGACGCGTGAGCGTAATTCCTGCTTTTGCATCGTCGATCCCCCATTTCGCCCGGTCGCGCGGCGGTGAAGAAAGCCCTGCCAGCATTATAGTAAGCGGCCGTAGATTTTCCAGTAGCAGGGATTAACACCCTGGGCCCTCCAGGGTGTTAGACTCACCGAAGAGGACAGACAAATCCATGGCCACAAAAAAATCAAAAACCAGGGCAGGCAAAGGTAAACCAGTGCCGAAGCGGAAAGCGAAAAAACCCGCTCCCGCGAAAAAGAAACGAGCAAAGAAAGCGTTAAGGAAGAAGCCGGTAGCAGGCAAAAAGAGTCGCAAAAAGATCCGCGGAAAAGCCAGCTCCGTTGAACTCGTTTCCTTCGGCCAACGGGGAATGGGCGCGCGGTCCGGCGGCCAGTCGGGAGATATTCAAGGGATCTCCGGGGCAGTAGAGACGGATTCCGAAAGCGTGGAAGAACTTCTGGAAGAAGGACAGTCTTTCGAGGCAGAAGTTGTAGCCGGAGTGGAGAATGCCCCGGACCCGGACGAGTCTGAGGTGCACACGAAAGAAGTACCGGAAGACGACGTACCAGAAGAGTATCGAGAGCGGGATTAGCGCCGCGTTGCTTTTAAGCCCCAGCAGGAGATCACGTAACAATGCGCATTGGGGTGATTTCGGATACGCACGGCTTGCTCCGTCCCGAAGCGGAAAAAGCGCTTCGCGGAGTGGATCTAATTCTGCATGCGGGCGACGTTGGCAATCCGCAAATTCTCGAAAGGTTGAAGACCATTGCGCCCGTCTTCGCTGTTCGTGGGAATGTCGATACGGAAGCGTGGGCCAGCGAGTTGCCAGAGACCACGGTAGTGCAGACCGACGGCGCTTCCTTTTACATGTTGCACAATCTCCGAGCTCTGGATTTGCGCCCGGAAGCTGCCGGGTTCCACGCAGTGATCAGCGGCCATACTCATCAAGCCGAGCATTGGGAGCGGGATGGAGTCCTTTACTTAAATCCTGGCAGCGCTGGGCCGAAGCGATTTCAACTGCCGGTGACGCTCGCTCTCCTGGATTTGGGGCCGACCCCCTGGAAAGTGGAGCTCATTAGCCTTGCAACGCAGTGATTTGGGGGCATACACACAAATCACAGTGGCATTTCGCGCATCTTGGCAGCTAAGTTGCTCACAGCTTCCCTACAAGCCAATTCCATTCAATGAGATAAGAAGCTTACAGCCGTGGTCACACGATTGCCCACACTCCAGTAAGTGTGTGGAGTTGTGTGTCGAGGACAGTTTGAGGGTGCCCCTAACGTAGTTTCCGCACATGAGGGTAAGGGGGGACCATGCGGTTATATCGGAGTATAGCAACGCTCGCGGTTCTGCAAGTTCTTTGTTTTCTTTTGCTCAGTCATTTGGAGCCGGAGTTCTTTCTGCTCCATTTCTACCAGACAATTGTTTATCTCGCCCTGCTGATTCTGTTGTTTTACACGGAAGATCGCTGGGCTTACATGATCGGAATACTTGCTCCAGCCGGCTGGCTAGTGATTGCCTTTGCCACTGGCTTATTAGGAGCAGCGGCTCGGCAATTACTCAGCCTGGAACGGGGTCTTGGACTCACGAATCTGGTTAGCTTCCTGGCCGCCGTCACCATGGTGTTGAGCGCACTCATGATGGCCGTCTGCGCCCGCCGTTGGCACAAGGAATATGGAGGACTTGGCAAGTCATTGACAACATTCGCGGTTAGTTTGGGAATCGTGATCGTGTATTACGCGATCTTGGTGCTATGGTTCTGGCACATGATTCCCGTTGCCGCTGTTCGAACCTAACTTAATCACTCTTCATTGCGTCTCGACGAGTCAGAGGCTGTAGGAGTTCTTGCTGCGGCCCTTGGCTGCGTTAGCGAACCTCGAGTTTACAGAAACCTGACAATATCTAGAGTTTTTGCTCATAAGTACTAGCGTACTGAAATGGAAGGGAGTATTTTAGTACGGCTCAGCTATTGTCCCGATGCGAAGCGCGGGACACACTATCCGCAGAACGATTGCTTCGACGTTTCTTCAGTACAGGTGTCCGCGGGTTCGAATTATTCACCTGCGAAAGTCCTAATCGGAAGATCGCCGAGAAGTAGTCGTGGGCGGACCGAAAAATCTGAGCCGCAGGAAGGTCCCCATGGGTGTACTACATTTTCGATACCGCGAGCGCAGAAGAACACTGCGAGTGGCATTGGCGCTGCCCGTGCTGGTGCATGGTCAAAACGAAATGGGTGAGAAATTCTGCTATCGCGCAATGACGCGTTCTGTGAATCAACAGGGAGCGCTGCTGGTGCTGGACGAAATCCTAGTTGCGGGCCAAACGCTGCTGCTCGTGAATGAAAACACCAACCGTTCAACGGAAACTCGCGTCGTGCATGTGAAGAAAGAGCGCGACGGCAAGATGCTGGTGGGTTTGGAATTCGCCAATCCGGACACGAACTTCTGGAAGATGACCTTCCCCGTTCCCGGAGCGCGGCCCATGCGCCGCCCGGCTGGCAACACAAAGGCAATGGCCTAATAAACCGGCGCACCTTTTCCTTGCCCCACTGTAAATCTCGGCGAAGTCCTGCAATGCTTTTCTGAACTGATTCCTCCGACCATTTTTTCCGACACGGCTAAACCTTACGCTTTTTTGTTGCAGTGCGCTTGTGTGTCCTGGTCTCCGGTCTTGCTGCGGGCTTTTTTCGCTTGGTAGGTTTTGCCGAAGCAAGATTCTCTTGTGTCTTGCGCGGAAGTTTTTCTACGACGAGTTCATATGAGGTTCGCAGCAAGGTCGCGACCTCCGCCGCACTCAGGACGTCTGGCGTTTCAATGGCAATCCACTTCGCCCTTGCCAGATACGGAGCGGGAATGATGCCCGGGCGTTCCGTCAGCTCGAGGAACTCTTCCGGTGTCGCTTTCAACGAGAGCCAGTTAGGAGCTGGTTCCAGCGGCGTCACCGCAAACATCTTTCCCGCCACTTTGAAGACCAGGTCATAGCCCCACTGGATTTGTTCGGTGACTCCGTTAAACGACAGGCAGATTTCTCGCAGTTGATCGATGTTCATGACAATTGAAACACCCGAAGCCGCTCCGCGTACTACCACCGTGAGAATTGCGGTAGCGAGAGCGGCTAGTTTAACTCCGTTCCAGGGGAACAGAAAAGACAATGGCGTTCTCTGGAGTCTGCGGCAATGGTGCTCCCTCGGCTGAACGAAGCACCGCGCCATGGGATAATAAGCCGAGCGAGGGTCTGGGGGAGGGTCGCGTATGAGCGACACACAATCTTTTCCGTACGAAACTCGATTGAATATTTATTATCAGCCTCTGGAGGTGATTGACGAGAAGGCACTGGCAGACGCTTGTACCCACAAGTGGTACAACCAGACGCTGTGCCAGGTAAATCAAGCCGTGGTGCGTTTGGGTGTCATGCAAGGCGAATATCACTGGCACAAGCATGACGACGACGATGAGTTCTTTTATGTACTAGAAGGTCAGCTGCTGATTGACCTTCAGGATCGCACCGTGGCCCTCGATCCCAGACATGGCTTTGTTGTCCCGAAAGGCATTATGCATCGTACGCGGGCCCCCCACCGGACTGTCGTCCTGATGGTGGAAAATGCCGGAATCGTGCCGACCGGCAGCTAGGACACCTGAACCGCTCACGTGGCACGCTGTGATCGCCGCTCAGTTCGCGGCGTAGCGCCGGAAAAACGAATCGGCATTCCACTTGGGTGCTGCCGGCGTGTTCGCAGTTTCTATTAGCAGCCGCCGCACAATCTCTTCGTATAGTGCCGCGGCTTGCAAGTCCACAGGCTGGTTCACGTCATCGGAAGGTGCGTGGTACCTCGTCGTCAGCCACTGCTCGAAGACTTTCTCTTCCGGCGAGCCCTTTTCAGCCCCCACCCACATCATGATGGACGGCACACCCTTCTTCACGAAACTGTATTGATCACTGCGGATAAAAATGTTACGCAGAGGCTGCGGATCAGCTTGCGGTTTCAACCCCAGTGATTCCGCCACCTTCGCGGCGCGCGTGCCCAGGTCGGATTCCTCCAGTCCTGCGATGGTCAGAACCTTCAGCGGTACGATGGGCAGAAACATGTCCACATTGATGTCCGCAACGATCGATTTGATTGGAACCGTGGAATGCGCGGCAAAGTATTTTGAGCCCAGTAGACCCTTTTCCTCGGCCGTCACCAGCACAAACAGAATCGAGCGGCTCAGCTTTTCGGGGTGAGCTTTCAACTGCGCAGCTATATCCAGTACCAGCGCAGTGCCGGAACCGTCGTCCATCGCGCCATTGTAGATGCGGTCGCCATTCACGGGTGCGCCGATGCCCACATGGTCGATGTGGGCCGAGAGAACTACGTATTCATTCTTCAAGACGGGATCGGCTCCGGGCAACTTGGCAACCACGTTCGCGGACTCCAGCTTCGTTGTCAGAATATCGGCCTTGGCTTGCAGCGAGACGCTCAGCGGAAAGTGCGGCAGCGGTTTACGCTCTTTGGCCAGCGCCGCGATTTCCGCGAAGGTATGTCCCGACCCGACAAACAGTTGTTCCGCAACCGCGGGATTGAACGCCACGCCAACCTGCAGTCCGGCGGTCTCGTTGAACTCTGGGTCCGCCAGGTCCATCGAGGGGTGATTGCGGTTCAGGGAAATGCGCGACCACGGCACATCCATCGAAGCCGGGTTCAGTATGCCCACGATGCCGATCACTCCCGCAGCCTTCAACGATTTCCAGCGCTCCGCCATCGTCTGGTAGTGTGAAGCCAGTGCTGTGGGGACTTCCGAGGGTGAGCCGGCGATGTACACCACAACCTTGCCCTTCAAATCGAGCCCGGCAAGTTCATCCAGATTTTTCTCGGGGATTTTCAAGCCATAACCCACAAAGACCATCGGTGCCGTGACTTGGGCCGAAGCGCGTGTCGTCCGGGTACTGAAGAAAGCGTCGTCCCCGAAGGAAAGCTTTGTAGTCTTGCCCCCGCTTACCAACTCGAGCGAGGATTTGTCCTCGTCCACCTGATACTGATTGAACGAAATAGGTTGGTAGAAGCCCTTCGTGCCGGCGGGTTGAAGCCCCGCTTTCTGAAAAAGTTCCACGGCAAATGCTTCCGCTTTGCGTAGTCCCTCACTTCCCGTGTCGCGGCCTTCCAGAGCATCGTCGGCGAGCACTTGGACGTCAGACCACCAGGAATTTCCATCGAAATGATCGGCAGAATTCTGTTGCGCCGGCGTAATTGCCGCTGCCAGAAAGAGTGCGGCGAGGGTGACAGTCTTACGAGACATGAGCGTTGCCTCCAAGTTTATAAATCAGACGTGAGAGCATACCAGACTTTTGTGGTATAGCAGGAGTCACAGTATCCGGCACGGAAAAAGCTCTTGCTTGCAGGAGGCGGTGATGATCCCGGCAAACGCAATTGATAAAACGAAAACGGCGGCCATCTTGCTTCCCGGCGATGGAGAGCGCCTCAATGTGATCGGCGACTCCCAAACGATCAAGCTGTCTGGAGACATGACGAACGGCCTGTTCGCCATGCTGGAGCAGAATAACAAGGCCGGCACCGCAGTGCCTCTTCATGTGCACACGCGCGAGGACGAGTCCTTTTACGTTGTGTGAGGGCGAGGTTACGTTTCAGGTGGGTGAAATTGAAATTTTCGCGCCTGCCGGCACGGCCGTATACCTTCCGCGTGGAGTTCCGCACGGCTTTCGCGTGAACAAACCGACGCGCGCCATTTTGTGTGTTTACCCGGCCGGCGCAGAAAACATGTTTCGCAAATTAAGCGAATTGCCATCCGGGCCCCCGAATATGGAAAAAGTGGCGCAGATTTGCGCCGCGTACGGCATCTACTTCCCGTAGGCGGCCCTCGAAAGTCGGCTGAATCTACTTTCCTTTGTCGTACGGATAGCCCTTGTCCGCCCAATCCACTTCAAAACTCGTGGGAAGAATAAGTACACGAACCTTGCTAAGTCCCAATTCGCGGAGCGTGGTGAAAGCGGGGCGAACATTTGGGCAGCGTTCCATTGGGCAGCACCCGCAATAAATAACGAGATTGGTTGATGTAGGCTGCCTCGCCGCCCAACTCTTCAGCTCCTTCAGACCATCCGGGTTGCCACCGCTGCCATGAAATTGCGCTCCCTTAATATGCCCAGCAGTATAAAGGCGCTGAAACCCTACAAAAACGACGGTCGGCGCAGTCTCCGGATCGTTGAGCTCCTTGACCAGGTTGGGGGCTTCGACGCTCTCTGCTTTCGTCCACGGGTCGGGCGAATTCTGTGCGTGGCGAGCAGGGAGCAGAGAAAATTGCGGAGACGAACAGAAAGATTGCCGTGAGTTGGAAGACGCGAGTGATCGTGCGCAGACTCATAAGGGGAAGACCTCCGAACGCGAACTTGCGCAGGTATTCTAACGCGAATCGCAAAAGAGAGCAGTGAGCAATGGCAATGCTATAGTACGGGCGCGCGAGAATCCTACAATTGCGAGGAGAACCATGGTTGATCGGCGGCAATTTTTGAACGTGTGCACGGGACTCGGCCTGGGGGGAACTTTATTCCCCGGAGTGTTATGGGCCCAGGCGCAAACACAAGAGAAAAAAAGATCACGAAAGAGTTGATCGAGAGTGCCGCAGCTATCGCTGGCGTCCCCGATTTCCGACGCGGACAAGGAAATGATGCTGTCTGGATTGGACGATCAGATCGAAGGGTACGAAGCCATTTACGCGCTGCACCTCCCCAACTCTGTGGACATGGCGCTGGTGTTTGACCCGTTGCTCCCGGGAATGAAGGTGGAGACGGTGAAAAAACCAACGCGAATGTCGGTGGCACCGTCCATTGCGGCCAAGGGCGTGCCCAAAAATCTTGAAACATTAGCATTTGCGAACGTTCGCGAATGGGGAGAACTGATCCGCACGAAAAAAGTGACTTCCAGTGCTCTTACGGAGATGTACCTGGATCGCCTGAAGCGATACGACCCAAAGTTGAAGTTCGTCGTGACGCTGACCGAGGAGCGGGCGCGAGCGCAAGCCAAGGAGATGGATCGGGAGATCGCCGCTGGGAAATATCGCGGGCCACTGCATGGTTTGCCCTGGGGAGCAAAAGATCTGCTCTCCGTGAAGGGCTATCCGACCACGTGGGGAGCCGGCGGTTTCGAAAAGCAACAGATTGAAGAAGACGCGACGGTGGTGAAGCGGCTGGATGCGGCTGGCGCCGTCCTGGTGGCAAAGCTCACACTGGGCGCGCTGGCAATGGGCGATGAGTGGTTTGGGGGAAAGACAAGGAATCCGTGGAATCCCGCACAGGGTTCCAGTGGTTCGTCAGCGGGTCCGGCGTCGGCCACTGCCGCGGGTTGCGTGGTCTTCAGTGTCGGCAGCGAGACGCTGGGCTCAATCGCATCGCCTTCTACTCGATGCGGCTGCACCGGCTTGCGGCCAACCTTTGGCTTTGTTCCGAGGACCGGCGCCATGGCACTCTCCTGGAGCATGGACAAGCTTGGACCCATCTGCCGCGAGGTGGAGGATTGCGCCATCGTCCTTAACGCGATCTACGGCCCCGATGAGAAGGATCGCACTGTAAAAGACGCGGCTTTCAACTGGAATGCGGATTTGGACTGGAAGAAACTTCGAGTGGGCTACCTGAAGGCAGACTTCGAGCCCAAGGACGAGCAGCCGCAGCCCGCCCCGCCGCCAGAACCTCCAGCAGCGACTCCTGAGGAACAGAAGAAGCGAGACGAGCAGAAGAAATTGCGAGAGTTGCAGCAACAACAGCGCGCCTACACTCGAAAATATAATGATGCTGCGCTCGCGAAGTTGCGCGAATTGGGCGTTGATCTCATTCCCGTGGAAATGCCCAAGCTGCCCTATGACGCGATGGTGGTGATGTTGAGCGCGGAAGCTGCCGCGGCATTCGACGACTTGACGCGATCGGGGCGGGACAAACTGTTAACGGCCCAGAAATCCGGCGATTGGCCAAACCAGTTTCGCACCGCGCGATTCATTCCTGGAGTTGAATACGTGCAGGCGGCGCGGGCCCGCATGCTGGCGATGCAGGGGGTGGCAAAGTCCTTCGAGAATTTCGATGTGATTGTTGCACCCACGAACAGCGAGCAACTGGTCATCACAAATTTAACGGGACATCCTGCGTTGATCCTGCCAAACGGTTTTCGTGGCGAAGATGCGCCGCGCATTCCACCCGACAGCGGAATGGACGAGGACGGCATCGGCGAACCGGGAACACCCGTGAGCCTCACGTTCCTGGGGCAGCTATACGGAGAAGCGAAGCTGCTGGCGTTCGCACGCGCGTACCAGGACGCGACCGGCTTCCAGAAGATGCATCCGAGGGAATTCACGGCTTCATGAGCGGGCGTGAAGCTCTCATCAATTTATGAGGCCGGCTCAAATTGTGAACCAGACGGGCCCGCCAGGAACAAAACGAATTCTGCTGCCAACGCACTGATTCGGGCTGGCGGAAATAGGCGGAACCTACGGCTTCGCAGGCATCGCCAGCGCGAAGCGCAGCGGCTTGTCGTACCCTTCCGCGTAAATCAATAATGTGGGCTCATTCCATTCGAAGCGTTTTGCCGCGCCGAGAGCCTTCAGGTATTCGGTCTCCTGAGCACTGACGGCGTTGTCCACGCAAGCCATGCGCGTGGAGGCAAGCGCTCCAAACTTGATGGTGTCACCGGAAACTTCCACGGAACCCGTGAAGCGGTTGCACGATGCATTCCCCGCCGCCTTCCCGGTTTCCGGAAATGCCAGCGTTGCTTTCACATTCGTCAACGCAGGCGTGCCCGCCAGGTCTTGCAGCAGCCACTCTGTTCCCGTCAAGCGTAGCCGGCGCGGAATTCGGCTTGGCGGAATCTTTCGCTGGTTTTTGGCTTGAGGGACATGCGATCAGAAGAAGAGTACAGAGCAACATTCCCACAATAAATTTGGGCCTCTTCAAGTCATTGCCTCCCGCACAAATTTTGACTTTGGGGCCGATGGCTCAAGCAGCTTCTTACGCGTAAACAGCCGGTACAGATACAGCAGAAGAATCGCGCCGAGAACGGACATGATAAATCCCGCAGGCTGTCCTTCTTTGTACCAGCCAATCAGTTGCCCCAGGTAGCCGGCCACAAAAGAGCCGGCCAGCCCCAACGAGCATCGTGATGATAAATCCTCCCGGATCCTTGCCTGGCATCAAGAGTTTGGCAACCGCGCCGATCACCAGGCCGATGAGTCGCAGTCCATAGCAAGCTGAGCATAAATCTCTCCTTTCCTTGACTCCCTCGACTATTTTCTTGGGCTTGGGCGGGAAATTCTTCAGGATTTTTTCCACGGCTTTCTGGATCTTCTTGTAATTCTTGTCCGGGTCCGAACTTGGATTCAGTGTGTCGGTTCCTTGCGAACGAAAAACAAGTTTCTTGTCGGCCGGGTTCACCATGTCGATCACCAGCGTGCCGATATTGATCGTGCTGGTCGTGGCGGTCATCGTGCCCATTCCCCCGCCGTACCACGGCCCCATCCCCAGCCACCTGTCGTCATCGTGTTGATCTGCTCCTCTTTCTGCAATCCGACCTGGTAGGCGACGTACAGATCGGGATTGGAGTCCACGCGCGTGAAGCCCTTCTTCGCCAGTTCATCGTTGATCGCCTGCTTGAGCTTTGCGTCGGTCAGCGAATTGACTTTGCTGTCTTTCAGTTCGATCCACTGATAGGTTTTCACTTTCGAGAAATCGAAAGCGCGGTCGTAATCATAAGTCACCTTCAGCGCGAACAGGTTCACTGCCACAAGCAGCAGCACCGCCAGAAATCCATATCGTATCTTCATCTGCAGAATCCTCCGGGCGTCTTCGTGTTCAACTAAAACAGGGGAACTTTGGTTCGTGAGCGAATCGGGGATGCGCCGAATTCCGTCGAACCATCCATTCCAGGAATGACTGGTGCTCAGGGCGGAACTGTATTCTAACTGCGAATTCTTTGGATTCCACTACAAATCTGAATCTGGGCCATGGCGAGGCCGCTGAGAGCATTGTCGCTCGCGGACGGGAAAGCTATTTCTGCGTTTCTTTGCGCGTGCGCTGGAGTTTCAGCGCGGTGGTCCGCAACGTTTCCGGAATGTTCTTGTTCATCGTAAGCTTCTTCAAATCCAGCGCGTTTAGCATCGGCAGCATGTGCAGGGTAACGTCGAGAGGCGTCTTCGCGTTGTTCATCAGGTTGCGCACTACAGCGTAGTTCTTTCGGAAATTGCGATTTGCCGCGATCATGCGAAGAATTTCATCGGTCAAGCTGGTCATGGACGCGAATGCTTCCACTTCCTGGTCGGTCAGGCGCGGCGACTGCAGCACCGCACGTTGCACTACCTTGTTCGAATCACGGATCAGGGTTCGGCGCGCCTCCGAACCGCCCTTTATCGCAAACTGCACGCGCTGCGAAACGTTCATGCGGCTGATCTGCTGCAGCAAGGTCTGTCGCTTCACGGGATCCGGTTCGGCTTCCGCGGCCGCTTCCGCCAGTCGCGTCTCATCGAACGCCGTGCTGCGAAGTTCATGAAGCAATGTCTTGTGCTCGGCGGTCAGGTGCGGAGAATGTTCCAGCGCAGTCGCCAGCGCAGGCGAAGCTGATACTCGCTCCAGATCCTCCACCAGCGCTTGCACCTGCGCCGCGGATAACTGCGGCACCAGCAACGTCAGGTGTTCGCCGGCGCAATGTTTATTGGCCAGCATGGCTTCGGCGATTCCGGGCGTCTTCGCCAAATATCTTCCGCAATACGAAAACAATGCCGGCAGCGCCGTCTCCCGGTTCAAAGCCTGCACGAACACCTCGGGCGGGTCCATCAACAATGCTTCGCCAGCCTTGGCGGCCACCAGTTCATCCGCATCCTGCGCCAGTACCGCCAGGATTTCCACGCGGTCTTCGACGGGAAGGTGCGCGCCGGAACTGCACACGGCCAGCTTTCGTTCGCGCCGAGCACGTCCGTGGCGCAAATCGTCCAGGATTTCAGGGCTGAGAGTTTCCACTTGCTGCCTGCTTCAGGTCTTTTCGACCTATCGTTATTGTACCGGAAGCTCCCGGCGCGCCGAGCGGCGGCATTGTTTGCCCGTTCAATTCCAGCAACACCGCGCTGGAGTTCGCAGCGGTCACTTCGAACCATTCCTTGGCAGGGAAGTGCCGATTTTCGCCGGAAGCAAGTTCGCCATCGAACAGCACTTTGCCGTCTGCCAGGATGCGCACGTGCGTTGTCGCGCTCAGCGAAACAAAAAGATCCAGCGGTGGTTGCGCCGCCTCCGCTTCCAGAGACGCCGCACTCTGCGTTCGGTTGCCGAATTCGTTGGGGATCCAACAGCCAGGCACGGCGCTTCCATTGGCGGGCGCAACTTGCTGGGGAACTTCCTGTGATTGCTTTGTCGCGCGATTCGCGGAATATCGTCGCCAAGCGTAAATTCCCCCGGCAATCGCGCCCGCGAGCACCACTAAGATTCCCAGCAGCACCACAACTGGAAACCACTTTGGCACCGCGGGGATGCCCTTTTCCGGGCGCTCCGCGGCCGCCTGCACTTGCGCGCCGTGCGCCAGATCGTATTCGCCCAGCAGCGCTTCTTCGTCCAGCCCAAGATACCGCGCCACCGATCGCACGAATCCGCGATTGAATACGCCGCCGGGAAGTTTCTCCCACTCTTCATTCTCCAGTGCTTCCAGGAAGCGGGGCCCAATGCGCGTCGCCGAGGTGATTTCTGCTAAGGTCACCTCTCGCAATTCGCGTTCACGCTTCAGATCGTTCGCCGAAACTTCCCCTGGCCATGCCCTCTTCCTGTGCTGCCTGCAATCCTTGAGTGTATCAGCGGAGCAACTTCGCACCAATCCGCAAGGCGCGTCCGCAATGTTCACGCGTGGCGAGAACTCTTGCACTTCCGCAGGGATGGCACCAAGAGCAGTCCAAATCTGGATGGATAGGCCTGAGCGGAGTCCCTTGCTCCGCACTATAGTTTCCGCGCAACACCGCTGTCAAATCACTGCAATTCGATAGACGCGCTGGCACTCTTAATCGATAGAACCGGGCGCAGATAGACATCCGCGCCTGGTCCTTGCGTCTGTTGAAACAGAATGTTCTACAGACCGCCTATGGATTTGTTTTCTTGTTCTCTGCCGGCACCTTCGCTGTGGATTTAGAAGCGGCCTTGGGCTTCCAGAATCCCGGATCGGCCTTGATCCATTCGTCCTGCACATAACTCATCTGGGGATTGAACGCAAACAGTTGTTGCTGCGAAGATTCGACGCATGCCCCGAAGAGTTCGTCCAGTTTCTTCATGCCATCCTCTCCCATGGCTGCCTGGAATTGTTTGTCCTCGGCCAAGCCCTTATCGATTTCCTCCAATGACTTATGGGAGACCAGAAGGAGATACGTGCCGCTATCGCCTCCATACTGTTCCTCGAACATGCCCCAATGCGCTCCAGGCACGCCTTTCTCATAACCCGCCTTCGCCATCTTCACCACTTCGCTCCATTCCTTACCATGGCCCGGGCGCACGTGGTAAAGGATGGCTTCCAGATAGCGCATCTGCGAAAGGTCTGCTCGGGGCCGCAGGCTCATCTCTTCCCGGAAAATGAATACACCCTGGTCCATGGAGTCCAGCAATTCGCCATCTGCCATGGCGGCTCGGTCCAGGGCCGCACTCAGTGTCGCGTTCTTCTGTTGTGCAGCCACATCTTTTTCCCACGCCTCGAACGATTCATATTGCGTCAGAAACAAGGCGCGCGACTTGCCTGAAAGCGAATTCATGCCTATGTAGTGCGTCGGCCACTTGGCACGCGTCATGGCATCCACGAATACGCTCTCCGCCTTGTCGTGTACCATTCCAGACTTTCCAGGTTTCACGTATTCTCGCGTGATCTGCAACACTTTCGGTATGCTTGCGCTTCCCTGCGACTTCTCCTGCGCTGCCGTAACATAAACACAAGTTGCTGCAAGTGATAACCCCAACAATAAGCTGCTGACTCTTTTCATAGTCCAAACGCTCCTTTTTTTTGCGAACGACCTGATTAGGAAGGCCCCCGTGCCTTGGTGGGACAACTACAATTCAATTGCGCAGAGCCTAACGGAGACCATGGCTGGCGTCAAGCGGTCAATCCCCGTCCACCGTATTTCCCTCGTTTCTTCCGGCCCACGCGAAGCGCGGCATTCCCATTGAACGCTCGCCAACCGCGGGTGTACGCTTGCTCTAGCTTTCCAGGAGGTGTGTGCTTGCGAAGTCTTGCCTACCTCCTCCTTGCTTGCCTCGTGGCCGGTTCAGCAGTTCCCGTCCCTGCGCAAAATCAACCCTCCCAAGCGCAGAAAATTCAGTCCGCCAAGACGGGCTACTTTGACGATCGCACCGGCGCCGAGGCCGCTGCCAATGCCGCTCTGGCTCAACTGAAAAAGTGGGGACGCTTTCAACTTGTTCAAGACCGGCAGCAAACCGACCTGATTTTTCTGTTGTCCACTAGTGCGTATCGAGGCGGTTACATCGTTCCCCCCAGCGGCTCCGCCGACTCCAGCCTTCACGTCCGGCTCGATCCGGTTGTTGACTCCGGTTGGCACGCTCCCGTGCGCGCCTGCTTTCTGACTGTGATCGATCCCAGGACGGGCGAAACCCTTTGGAGCGACTCTCATGTGTGGGGCGGCTTGCTGACGGGCAAGAACAGTGCCTGCGAACGATTGGTGAAGGAACTGCAAAGCCAGATGAAAAAGTAGTTCCTGTTAACCTGCGTGAGTCTGCGCCCAACTGGCCAGCATGCCATGCGGCGGTTTTTCCCGCTTGGATATCAACTCTGCTGCAGGAGAGACGTCGCTATTCGCTCGACATTTCGTGATATAACCTCTGTCCATGAATGACAAATGGGGAAGACGCTTGTTCAAATCCGGCGCCGTGTGCTTGCTGATCCTCGGCCTGGTTCACTCCCTCTCTCTGATCCGGGCACAGGTGCCCGCCAACGATACTGAGCGCCAATTGCTGGACCTGATGGCCAACTACAAACTCAATCTCATGGGCACGTTCCGTAGCATGGCCACGCTCATGCGCGGATTTAGTGTCGCGTTCATGCTGGCCCCGCTTAGCTTCGGCGTGCTCGATCTGATGCTGTCCGGCGAGCGAACGGGTCTCTTGAAGCGAGTGGCGCTCGTCAACATCCTGTGGCTCGCCGCCATGACCGCCGTCTCCCTGCACTATTTCTTTGTCATCCCCACTTCGTTTCTCGTCGTCGCGCTACTGCTCTTTATCCTGGCCTGGCTGAAACTCCCCGCTGGCGCCACCACATAGTCTGTCTCGCTCGAGCGCCCCGACAATCAAGAGCGGACGGAAAGTACAGGCTCTAACATTTCTTCGGTTGTCATTTCTTCAGTTGTCATCCCGACCGGACAGCCGCGCCTCTTGCGGCACGGAGTAGAGGGATCGTGGCAATCACCCTCCCTACCGGGGCCATTGAGACGATCGCTTAAAACTCATGAGCCTCCAGGATTGTCTACTGTTCTCTTCCTTCCTCCCCAGCCCAAGGACACACGGATCATCAACTGTGAAATAGTTCAATTTTTTCCAAGCGCGGCCATAGGCGAATAAGGAATGTCGGGGGCGGTGGGGATCGAAATTGCATCCCAATAAAACAAGTCCCAGTTTTTTGACAGCATGCACGCGAAAGAATTCCGCAAAAGTATAGAGAAGCGGAGGGGCACCCTTCGACCTTTTGGGGGTGCGTAGGCCAACGAATCTTGAGCTCGTTTTTTTCAGCTTGAAACCAATCCTACCCGCCCATTCTGTTCGAATGGATACCTATAAATACTATTGACAGTTGATAATATTTCTGTTAGCATTAGCTGTGAAGATTCGGGCTCATTCTTTTTGCACCTCTCCCATCCTCACTCCTTTCCTGTCTCCTCACAACGATTTACTAACTCCTTCCTGCTCACCTAACTTCCTCTTACTTGGCTGCGTCTCCCCCTTTGTTGGACATGAACTCACAAAACGTCCCGCGGCGAAGCCTGCCTTTCACTTTCCGCTGGTCACCGGCCACTGGCCACTCTCCTCTAACTCCTTTCTTTGCCACCCTTACAAATCGCGCTTGCCGTAAGTTCTTTGTATGCCACTCTTACGAAAAACACCGGGGGGTGGGGGGAGTATCTGCTCAATTACTACTGCGAACAGCTAACTCGCGCCCTTATTCGCACATTATTGCCTTTTCTCAACTCACACCAAACCTACCTCTAGCCTCGAATCAACAGTCTCACATCACAAGTCACAACTCACGGCGCACGCTCTTGTTCTCCCCAATGGCAAGATGGAAACGCCTGTACCAAGAGTCGGTTGCGCCGCAAATTGGGGGTGCCTATACTGACCGAGACGAGTTCGTTCCGGGATAGGTGTGGACGCGCAGATCTGCCTCTGCCGTGGCCAGCGCGAGTTGTTTTCTTCAGAGGATTGGTCCCAGTGAGCACTGAGGAGATTAAGCAGTTTCCAAGTGTCGAGCGGCGCCGCAATCCAGGCGCTCCGTCCGAGCAGCGCGAAGCAGGAGAAGTGGCGGTCTTCCAGGAACTGGGGAAAGCGCTCACCTCTTCCTTGCAGCTCGACCAGGTTCTCCGCACCATCATGGAGAAGATTGACGAATTCCTCCGCCCGGAAAACTGGTCGCTCCTGCTGCTCGACGAAGCCAAGCAGGAACTTTATTTCGAATTGGCTGTCGGCAAAGCTTCGCAAGCCCTCAAGGATGTGCGCATCAAAATAGGCCAGGGAATTGGCGGCTGGGTGGCGCAACACGGTGAAGTGGTCATCGTGCCGGACACCGCCAAGGACACGCGTTTTTTCGGCAAAGTCGACGAAAAAACGAAAATGGAGACGCGCTCCATCGTGGCCGTGCCGGTCAAATTCCGCGAAACTTGCCTCGGTGTCATCGAGCTGATCAATTGCGTCGGCCCGGAAGGATTCGATCCGCGCGATTTGAAGCTGCTGGAAGCGCTTTCGGACTTTGCTGCGATTGCGCTGGAAAATGCGCGTCACGTGAAACGCATTCACGAACTCACCATCAAGGATGATTGCACTTCACTCTATAACGCCCGCCACATGGGCTTCATCCTCGATACGGAAATCTACCGCTCGCAACGCTACAATTACGAATTCTCCATCGTGTTCATCGACCTCGATCATTTCAAGCAGGTGAATGATACCCACGGCCACCTGGTCGGCTCTCGCCTGCTGGCGGAAATGGGCGATGCGCTGAAAACCAATTGCCGCCTGATTGATTTCGCGTTTCGCTACGGCGGCGACGAATTTGTCATTCTTCTGCCCCAGACCTCCAAGGAGAATGCCATTCTGGTGGCGAAGCGCCTGCACAAATTGATCCGCGAAACCGTCTGGCTGCAAAAAGAAGCCTTGGATATCAAGATTACACCCAGCGTCGGCGTGGCCTCTTACCCCGCGGATTCCAAGACCAAAGAAGGTTTGCTGCACCTCGCCGACGAAGCCATGTACCTGGTGAAAAATACCAATCGCGACAGCGTCGCCGCCGCCAATCTCGGCATCCTCCCGGCAACCGGCGAAGCCGCCGCCTCTTAGCCCCGCATCCTTTCTGGAGCGCTATACACCCCGCGAAAATTCTGCTTAACTGAAATCATGAAACGGAGCGAAGCCGCGCGTTACGCTCGCTGGTCCGCGCTTTTTGCTTTTGTGCTGGCCGCGTCCACTGGCGCCGTCTATCTGAAACGCCAGTACACCGCGCACGTGGAAAAGAAGAACGCTCCACCTCCAGCGCCCCGCGACGTGGAAAGGCAATCGAGCGGTCTTACCTTCTCCAAGGTTGACGGCACTCGCACCATCTTCACCGTACAAGCCTCGAAGTCCACGGACTTCAAAGGCCAAGACGCCAGCCTGCTGGAAGACGTCCGCATTACGGTATTTGGACAGAATGGCGACCGCCACGACGTGATCCACACCCAGAGTTGCCAATACGCAAAAGCCGATGGTGGCGTGCAATGCAACGGCAACGTGCAGATGGAATTGCAGAGCGCGGCCGACGCGGAACGCATCCTCCAACAATCCTCTGCCGTACCCAACATCATCCGCGTGGAAACAAAGGGCGTGACGTTTGAGAAGGCCACGGGACGCGCGCAAACCGTGCAGCAGGTGAAATTCACATTCCCCAATGGCAGTGGTGATGGAGTAGGAGCTGTGTACTCGTCCGAAGAAGGGCAGTTGCGGCTGATTCGCGATGCGCATTTGAAATTGGACACGTCGTCGATGTCCAAAGACACGAAGAAGCCCGGCAGTGCGAGCTCCGAAGTTGACGTGCAAGGTAGCAGCCTGGAGTTTGGCAAGACCACGCGAACCATTCTGCTCGATGGCCCGGTCACAGCAACTTCAGCTACTCAGCAGCTCACCGCGGGTGAATTGTACGTGTCACTGGATCCCGCCTTTCGCGCACAGTCTCTGATTGCCAGACCTGGCACACTGGGACAAGCCCCTGAATTGGTGTCGCGCGGTTCCGGAGGAAGCACCAAACTGCGCGCGGACAAATTGACCTCCGAATTGTCTCCGGAAGGGTGGGTAGCGACGGTTCTTGCCGATGGAAATGTCGACGGCACTTCCCCGAATGGTGGACTACAGGCTGAGCATGGTGAGCTACAGATGTGGCCGCGAGTGAATCAGGCGAAATTGCTGACGGTGCGAGGAAATGTGCGGCTGCAGAGTCGTGATCCAAAAACGGGGCTGCAGCGCAACTTGAAGTCAGAAGTGTTGCAACTGAGCTTCACCGGCGGGCAGCCCGGCCAAGAGAACCGCGTACAACATAGTGAGACGCTTGCGAGAGGAACCATCGAATGGGCGGATGCCGCAAGCCGTTCCAAGCTGACTGCTGACCGGTTGGCGCTCGACTTCGGTGCAACGGGAAGAGCGCAGCAGCTTGTGGCGACAGGAGCGGTGCAAACCGAGCGCGAAATAAAGGGCAGACCGCTGCAGACAGCTAATTCCACAAACGGGCTCGTACAAATGGAGCCAACAGGCGAATGGTCCAAGATTATCCTGCAGGGGAGTGTGCACTTGAAGGAAGGCGATCGAAGCGGAGAGGCGCAGCAAGCTGTTTTTTCTAAAGCGACGCAGACAGCCGTGCTGACCGGCCAGGCGATGGCACGCGATGCAAGCAGTGAGACTCATGCGGGGAAAATAACTTTCAATCAAACCACGGGAGAGATCTTCGCCGAAGGCAACGTCCGATCGACGGATTTTTCTGCGAAAGCCAACACTGTGCAACTGGCCTCGGTGGCAAGCAATCTTTCCTCTGAGCAACTGCAAGCCAACTCGAGAACGGGGCGCGCCCTGTACACGGGCCATGCGAGGATGTGGCAGGGAGCATCGGTGCTGGAAGCGGAGTCGATCGAACTGCTCCGAGACACCCGTACCGTGAATGCGGTTGGCAATGTACGTGCTGTGTTTCCGCAAGCCTCCGCTGATCAATCCCAATCGAAGAAACAAGCGACGCTTTGGCATATCTCCGCAGGTACGTTAACCTATTGGGATACAGAGAACCGGGCGAAACTGGAGGAAAACGTTATAGTGCAATCCGTTGACCAAAGGATGAGAGCCCCTGTGCTGGAGCTCTTCTTCACACGAGAGGCTCCGGGGAAGCAGGGGGCGCCGGGTGCGGCGCAGATTAGTCGAGCCGCAGGTACAGGTGGAGTAATGGTGGAGGAAGGAGATCGGCGAGCCACGGCGGAGAAGGGAGTGTACACGGCCGAAGACCAGAAATTTGTGCTAAGCGGAGGAAATCCCACACTTTACGACGCGCAAGAAGGCACAACGACGGGGCGTCAATTGACCTTCCATATAGCGGATGATACGATCATCGTCGACTCGGCAGAGGGAATGCGAACGCTCACCAAACACCGGGTCCAAAAGTAAGAAGTGGATTGAAGACCGATCCGCGTGATTTGGAATGCCAACACTCCAAGGCATCGAACTCAGCAAATCCTACCGGGGACGCAAGGTTGTCGATAACGTACAAGTAGAGATAGGCCAGGGCGAGGTAGTAGGGCTGCTTGGCCCTAACGGGGCTGGTAAGACGACTACTTTCTATATGATTGTGGGTTTGGCAAAGCCCGACTCCGGCCAGGTTCTTCTGAATGGGGACGAGATTACCGACCTCCCCATGTACCTGAGGGCGCGAAGCGGGATCAGCTACTTGCCCCAAGAGCCGTCGGTGTTCCGGCAACTGACCAGCGAAGAGAACTTGCTTGCGGTCCTGGAAACGCTGCCACTGACTCCTGAGCAGCAACGCGACCGCCTGGAGGAGTTGCTGGCCCAGATGGGGTTAGAGACAGTGCGGCAGAGTAAGGCCTACATGCTCTCTGGGGGAGAGCGCCGGAGACTGGAAATCGCGCGGTCACTAACGTTACAGCCCTCTTTCATATTACTGGACGAGCCCTTTTCGGGTATCGACCCTCTCACCGTGAGGGATTTGCAGGAACTCATCAGAGAACTGAGCCGTTCCGGGATTGGTGTCCTGATCACCGATCACAACGTGCGGGAAACACTCAGCGTAACGGACCGCGCTTACATCGTGAATCATGGGAGAATTATGGCGAAGGGTACACCGAAGGATTTGAGCAACAATCCGGAAGTACGTCGCGTGTATCTCGGCGATACCTTCCGACTGAATTAGGTTTATCCTAGGGACTGAGAACGGACCCCATGGCCTGGCAGGGACTCAAACTAAATCTCAAGGTAACGCAGAAGCAGATTCTCACGCCGGGCCTTGTGCAGATGGTCAGCGTCCTGGCGTTGAACCGTCTGGAACTGCGCGAGATGATTAACCAGGAGATGATCGCAAATCCCGTCCTGGAAGAACTCTCCGAAGAGCCCACCGTAAGCGACAACTACAGTGACGAAACCTTCCTGAAGGCCGAGACCGAGAAAGTTCCCGAAAAGCCGGAGCCGAACCCATTCGACGAGTTCGATGTGGGCGCCTTCTTCAACCAATACCTGGACACGGGCGGCGATGGTGGTAAGTCCCAGGAACGCGAAATCAGCGAACGTCCCTCCTTTGAAAAGTTTCTTTCTTCTCCTGCCGGCCTGACCGATCATCTCAACTGGCAACTCAGCGTAACGATCTGTTCAGAGGCGGTGCGCGAGATCGTAGAAAACATCATTGGCAACCTGGATGAAAACGGGTACCTCACGGCGTCAGTAGAAGAACTGGCGCAAGACGGCAAATATACGCAAGACGATTTGGAAGATGCGATCGCCGTGGTGCAGGACTTTGATCCGATCGGAGTGGGGGCTCGGGATTTGCGGGAATGCCTGCTGCTGCAGTTGAAGGCGTTTGATCCACAGAATACGCTGGCCTACCAGATTGTATCGGAGCATTTGAAGCAGGTGCAGTCGAATCAGTTGAAGGAAATTGCGCGTGCATTGAACCGTCCGACGGATATCGTGAAGCACGCCATCGACACGATCAAGAAACTCGATCCGCGGCCGGGGCTGCGCTACAACAAAACGGAACCGCGGTTGGTCGAACCCGATGTTTACTTCCGTAAGGTCGACGACCAGTGGCAAGTTTTCCTGAACGAAGACGACATGCCCCAGTTGCGGCTGAGTCCGACCTATCGCCGGTTGCTGGTGCGCGACGCAGCCGACAAAGAAGTGCGCAATTATGTGAAGGAACGCTTCACGGCGGCCATTCAGTTGATGAAGAACATCGAACAGCGCAAACATACGATTTTGCGGGTATGCCAATCGATCATCGCCAGGCAGGGCGAATTTTTGGACAAAGGGCCCGACACCTTGAAGCCGATGATGATCAAGGAAGTCGCGGAAGAAGTGGGCGTGCATCCCTCGACGGTGAGCCGTGCCGTGGCCAGCAAATACGCGCATACGCCGCAGGGCGTGATTGAGTTACGTTCGTTCTTCAGCGAGGCGGTGAATGGTCCCGAAGGCGGAGGAATGTCGCTGCTGACACTGAAGCGCCTGGTGAAGAAAATGATTGATGAAGAGGATTCCTCCAAGCCGCTGACGGATGAGCAAATCGCCAAGAAGCTGGATGATGGCGGCATTCATGTGACCCGGCGCACCGTGGCCAAGTACCGCGAAGACATGCGCATTCCCAGCACGCATCAACGCCGCGTGAAGAGCTGAATTCCCACCTACCGTGAAGCGCGCCCACCGCACACGAACAAAATCGAAAAAACAGGGGCGGCAACTCGTCATCCTCACCGGGCTCTCCGGATCGGGGAAAAGCACAGTCCTGAAGGCATTCGAGGACATGGGCTTTTATTGCGTGGACAACCTGCCTGTCGAGCTGATCCCGATTTTCGCGGAGCTGCATGCTGCCGGTGAAGGTGACTTTGCGCGGGCGGCTCTGCTTGTCGATGCCAGAGAAGGCCTGCAACTGGAAAAATTGCCGGGCTTGCTGCGGCATCTTCGGCGCGAGCATCCCATCACGTTGGTGTTTATCGAAGCGAATGAAGATGCCCTGCTGCGGCGCTATAGCGAGACGCGGCGGCCGCATCCTTTTGGCAAGGATTTCTCCGTGCGCGAGAGCCTGCACCACGAGCGCGTGCTGATGGACCCGATCCGCAAGCTGGCGGATGTGGTGATCGACTCCTCACAGTTCAATGTGCATGAATTGCGCCACTTCGTGAACGAACGATTCCGTTCGGAGAGCAAGCGGCCCATGCTGGTTTCGCTGGTGAGCTTCGGGTTCAAGTTTGGAGTGCCGACGGACGCCGACTTGATGTTCGACGTGCGCTTCCTGCCCAATCCTCATTTTGTGGCCAAGTTGCGGCCGCTGACCGGCAAGGATGCACAAGTGCGGCGGTACATCCGGTCATTTCCGCAGACAGGAGAATTTCTGCGGCGTATGCAGGGGCTGCTCACCTACCTGATTCCACACTACATCGAAGAAGGGAAGAGCTATTTGACGATCGCGTTCGGCTGTACCGGTGGGAAGCACCGCTCGGTAATGATGGCGGAATCGATGAAGGCGTCGCTGGAAAAACGAGGGTTTGCGACACGCGTCGTGCATCGCGACATCAACAAGTAAGAAATGTCCTGGGAATTTGTCCGTCCCCGACTGCTACTGGTTTGGGATGTTTTGAAGTTCAAGAGAAGTTCCCCCACAACTTCCGCCCCCCTCTCTCCGAGTTAATAATAGCCTGTCGCGTTTGGCGGTATCACTAACCCGGATTAATAAATCGGTTGAATCATAAGCCCGGCTGCTGGAGGTTGTCCTTGCTTCAATGTGGAGGACATAGGTTCCGTCGGGTATCCGGTCAAATGAGAAATGGCCATTCGCATCCGATACCGCGGTGTAGACTGCACTTGTAACTGGTTGGTGCAATTCCAGTTTTGCATCGGCTATTGGTACTCCGACACCATGCAGGAGGTTTTCTAGAGCATTGCCACCCGTGCCCGGCTGAGAGCCCACCAATCGTCCTGCGGCCTGGCGAGTCCCCGCCGCTAACTCGCCCCATTCGTAACGCCTCGTCCTTTTCGCCCTTCTCGATGCAGAAGAGTTGATATGGAAGCATTCATACCCTGCTCCGATTTCCAAGTAGGTCTGCCGTCAACCAATAGTCGCCGGGCGGCAAAATTGCGATATGCACTGTTCCGTCGGCACCCGTAAATCCCGAGAACGATTGATGGCCTGCCTCTTCGGAATTAACTGAAATTCGGACGCTCACACCTGGAAGGGGCTGGCCGTCGTGGGTGACTGTGACGGTAAAATTCCTTCGGACCTCAATACCTCTATCAGTGCATCCAACGAATGAACAGGCAAATGTCGAGGCTGTAAGCCCGAGAAGTGAAAGGACAGCAATAAGCAGCGCCTTCAATCGGACACCTCGCTCATCCACCAGGAGCATATAAGCAGATTTCTATCACGGCACACGAACCAACAATAGGCCCAATCTCATTCAGCCAGACGATCGGAAACTGGCGCAAGAGGGCAGTGCTGTAACTTGACACAGTGGCGCGGGGCCGAATAGCGTAGCAAGAGGGCATTACACAAACATTTTGGGGGCAGGGTAGTGGGTTCTGTCATTTCGCCACAATTGAAGCGCCTTTTCTCCTACGTGAAACCTTACGGTTTTCGTCTGCTTCTCGGTGTGCTTCTGGTGGCATTCGTGGCGGCAGCGGAAGGCGTGGTAGCGCTAATGATCGTGCCAGCCGTGGGATACGTCCTGGATCCGTCGAAAGTTAGCTCGACGTTGCCGCTGGTCACGCTGCCGTGGAACGGCCATGTTATCTATCTGGATCGAATTTTCCCGTTTAGTCACAACGTCGCCACGATCTTTGCCGTCACGTTATTTTTGCTGTATGCAAGCAAGGCAATCGCGGAATATGTAGGCGTCACGCAAATTCAGTATGCCGGCCATGCCGCGATTCGCGATCTGCGTAACGCCTTGTACGAAAAAATCATCCGGCAGCCCATCGGTTTTTTCCAGAGCAATCACACCGGGCGCGTCATTTCCACAACGATTAACGATGTGGATAAGACTCGTGTCGCGCTGAGCGAATACCTGGCAGACCTTTTTCAGAAAAGCTTCACGTTTATCGCCCTCGTTTCCGTAATGCTGATGCTGAACTGGAAGCTGACGATCTTCACGACTGTGCTGCTTCCGTTGGTGGTGTATCCGATCAACAAGCTTGGCAGGAAAATCCGTTTCTCGGTGGGGCAGAGCCAGACGCGACTGGGCGACCTGAGCCAGATTCTGGAGGAGACCGTCAGCGGGAATCGCATTGTGAAGGCTTTCGGTATGGAGGACTCGGAAATCCGGAAATTCCGGGACGTGGCGCGCCGCTTGTTAAGGGAGAGCATGCGCTGGGTGCGCGCGGCAGTGATTACATCTCCGCTGATGGATCTGCTCGGTGGCATTGTGATTCCGCTGCTCCTGCTGTACGCGCGAGACCAGATTCAGCACAAAGAACTTTCTGAGCCACAGTTTTTCGCATTTCTCTACGCCATGTTTAACGCTTACATGCCAGTGAAGCGAATCGGCAGCGTGTACCAGCAGTTCCAGGCAGCGCAGGGAGCAAGTACGAATGTCTTTGCTTACCTTGACCGTCCCGAGGAAGAGATCGATCAGCCGGGAGGAAGGATTCTCGGCGGGTTGAACAATTCCATCACGTTCAGTGAAGTGAGCTTTTCGTATGATTCCCGAAGCTCACCCGTGCTGCAGAAAATCAATCTGATAGCCCAGAAGGGAGAGGTGATCGCGGTAGTGGGTTCCAGCGGCGCTGGAAAGACCACACTGGTGAACCTGATTCCGCGTTTTTATGAAGTGAGTTCTGGAACGATTCGGATCGATGGCGTGGATACGCGCGAGATCACGCTAAGGTCATTGCGCGGGCAGATCGCCATGGTGACGCAGGAGAACATCCTGTTTCACGACACGGTGTTGAACAACATCTGTTACGGCATGAGCAATGTTCCGAAGGAGCGCGTTATCCAAGCGGCCCAAGCGGCGCTGGCTCACGATTTCATACTGGAACTGCCGAGGGCTACGATACGCTCATCGGCGAACGCGGCACGCGACTGAGCGGAGGGCAACGCCAGCGGATCGCCATAGCGCGAGCGATCCTGAAGGATTCGCCGATATTGATTCTTGACGAAGCCACGTCGGAACTGGATTCCGAGTCAGAACTATTTGTGCAGCGCGCTTTGAGTAACCTGATGGTGGGTCGCACGACCTTTGTGATTGCGCATCGCTTGGGTACAATTCGCAAATCCGATAAGATTCTGGTGTTGGAAGATGGGCAGATTCGCGAAAGCGGTACGCACGGCGATCTTCTGGCACTTGGCGGAAGTTATGCCCGCCTGCACGATTTACAGTTTGCGGATGAAGAACTGCTCGCTCCGGCAGAGGACGAACACAATGCCGCACCGAATGCGAGCAAAAAGATATGAGCGCCAAAACGAGCACCGAAGAACGAACGGCAGTTTCTAAAGGAAAAGCGGAGTGTCGCTCCATGACCGGCTATGCCACCGTGCGTGCAGAGCATGGCGGCTGGTCCATTCGCCTGAGCGTGAAGAGCGTGAATCACCGTTTTCTGGACGTGAAGCTGCGCATACCGGAATCACTGGAACCGTACGAGTTGCGGTTGCGGCAAACGGTTCGCGGCCGCATTCATCGCGGCCATGTGGACGTGCATGTGAACGTTGAGCCGGGCAAGGCCGCGCCCAGTGCATGTGAATCGAGAGTTGTTGCAAGCGTATCTGCGAGCGGCCGACGAATTGCGCCAGCAGACCGGCGCGAAATCCGAGTTGGATCTTGTGTCCTTGCTGCGACTGCCAGGAGTGATCGCGGGGCTTGCTCCCGCATTACCCGACTCCGAGGAAGAGCAGGAAGAATTCGGCAAGGTGCTGGAGCAACAGCTTCGTGAGGCACTGGCCAGACTGGACGAGATGCGACGTGCCGAAGGCCGCCATCTTGTGGATGAGCTTCGCGCACGGCTGGCAAGAATCGGATCGCAGGCGGATAAAGTTCGCGGACTGGTGGAAACGCTGCGACCTGCATTCGTGCGGCGCTTGGAATCTCGTCTGAAAGAACTACTGGGCGGCACGATTGTGGATCCGGCGCGCGTGACACAGGAGGCCGCGCTGCTTGCGGAACGTAGCGATATCAGTGAAGAATTAGACCGCCTGCGCAGCCATCTGCAGCAGTTTGCCAAGCTGCTGGACAATGCCGGAGAACTTGGCAAAAAACTTGATTTTCTGCTTCAGGAAATGCATCGCGAAGCGAATACCATGCTCTCCAAAACGCCGGGCGTGGAAAGTGAAGCGCTTGCGATTACGGGCCTCGCTCTGGAAATCAAGGCGGAAATCGAAAAATTGCGAGAACAGGTGCAGAACATCGAATGAGCGAGGTAAAAGGGATTTCGCCGCTGGTGCTGATCGTGTCGGGGCCGTCAGGCTCTGGAAAATCGACGTTAGTGCAGAGGATTCTGGAGCTGCCGGGAACGATGTCTTCGGTGTCATATACTACTAGGCCTCGGCGGACGACTGAAGCCAGTGGAAAGTGTTATGATTTCGTCAGCCAGGCTGACTTTGTCTCCATGGTATCCCGGGGCGAGTTTCTGGAGTATGCCCGCGTTTTCGGCAGGCATTCCTACGGCACGCCGAAGAAGTGGCTGGAAGAATCCCGGGCGCGAGGGCTTGATCTGGTCCTTGAGATCGATGTGCAGGGTGCGGCGCAAGTGAAGGAAAAATTGCCGGAGTCCGTGGCGATTTTCATCCTGCCGCCTTCGCGCGAAGAACTCGAGCGGCGATTGCGCAGCCGGGGCCAGGATGCCGACGAAGAAATTGCAAGGCGGCTGGCCAAGGCGCGCGAGGAAATCGTGGCGAGCGAGAAGTTTTATGATTTTTGTGTGGTAAACGACGACGTGGAACGTGCCGGTCGCGAAGCACAGGCCATCGTATTGGCGCTGCGCTGCGCGAGCGGCAGGCGCCGCGAGCGCGTGAACCAAGTCCTTGCATCGTTTGGAGGGTAAGACACAGATGACCGTGCAAACCAAAACTCCGCAGAGCCAGTTTGCGTATGTGGTGCTGGCAGCTCGTCGGGCCCGGCAGATTATGGCTGGTGCGCCACCGCTGGTGGAGAATCTGCGTACGCAGAAGGCGACAAGAATCGCCTGCGATGAGGTCAACCACGGCCTGATCGAGTACGATTTCACCGAGCCGGGGTCGGAAGAAGAAAAGGACAGCAAGCGACGCAAGTAGCGCGCCTGCGAGGCATCCATGCGTATCACCCTTGGTGTTACCGGCGGAGTCGCGGCCTACAAGTCCGCGGAACTGGTCCGCCGCCTTCAGCAAGAGGGGCACTCCGTTCAAGTTGTCATGACGCGTGCCGCACGCGAGTTCATCACCCCTCTCACCTTCGCGGCTCTCAGCGGCCAGAAAGTGATTACCGATCTATTCGCCGGTTCTACCGGGGGAGATGCCAATCTGGAAAGCGCGATTGAGCACATCGCGGTGGCCCAGCGCACGGATCTTTTGCTGGTGGCACCGGCGACGGCGGATACACTTGCGAAATTTGCACGTGGGATTGCGGACGATTTTCTTTCGACGCTGTATCTGGCATCGACAGCGCAGGTAATTCTCGCGCCAGCGATGAATGTGAACATGTGGCAGCACGCGGCGACCCAGGAGAATCTGGCGACGCTGCGCACGCGCGGTGTTCGCATCGTGGAACCGGCCGAAGGTTATCTGGCTTGCGGAATGACCGGTCCCGGGCGGCTGGCGGGGCAAGAAGAGATTTTGAAGGCAGTGCAGGAAGTATTCGCGACGAAACTGGATCTGGCAGGGGACAACTTGCTCGTTACGGCCGGGCCGACGTGCGAGGACATTGATCCGGTACGATTTCTGACGAATCGCTCGTCGGGGAAAATGGGTTACGCCATAGCGGAAATGGCGGCGCGTCGTGGTGCGAAAGTCGTCCTGGTGAGTGGGCCGACGGCATTGGAATGTCCCGAAGGGGTTGAGCGAGTCGACGTACGCTCGGCGGAAGAGATGCTGCACGCAGTTCAGAAGCACTTTTCGGCCAGCACCATCGCGATTTTTGCCGCTGCGGTGGCGGATTACCGTGCGGCCGAGCCTTCTTCGGCCAAGCTCAAGCGCAGCAGGGAAGCGCTGACGATTCGACTGGAGCCAAATCCAGATATTCTGGCGACCGTGGCGCGCGAGAAGGGCGACCGGCTGATAATTGGGTTTGCCGCAGAAACCGACAACGTGGCTGAGAACGCTCGGAAAAAGCTAGAATCGAAGAACGCTGACGTGATTGTTGCCAATGATGTAACCGCGGAAGGCGCCGGATTTGATGTGGACACCAACATCGTGACTTTGTTCTCGCGCGATGGACGGGACCTGCCATTGCCACGCATGAGTAAGGCGGAAGTGGCTCAACGCATCCTGGACGAAGCGCTGAGGCTGCGTGGAGTGCTACGCAGCAAGCCAGCTTCTCATAGCGCGGGCGATTGACCGAATCATGGCCGAGCGCATTTCCGAACCTCTGCAGAAGAAGATCGAAGAGCGGCTTCGCTACCATGAAGATCTCGGTATCCGTTTGTTTTACCTTGAGCGCGGCAATGCAGGGCAATTCTTCCAGGCAAACCCCCGGGTTGTGGATTCGCAATCCGCAGCCATCCCAGTGATCGAGGAGATTTCTTTGTCGAAAAGTGCGCCGAAGCGGAAGCCTGAGCCACGACATCCTGCCTCCAGTTTCCGTGCCATCTCTGTTCGAATCGGTGGATAGAGTGAAGGATGACACGCTGCTGAAGATTCGCGAAGACATAGGCGATTGCACGCGCTGCAAACTGCACAAGGGCCGCCACAAAATTGTGTTCGGTGATGGGAATCCCAGGGCCGAACTTGTTTTTATTGGCGAGGGTCCGGGTGCGGATGAAGATATTCAGGGGCTTCCGTTTGTGGGCCGTGCCGGAAAACTGCTGACGCAGATGATTGAGGCGATGGGCTTGCAGCGCAAGGATGTGTACATCTGCAATGTGGTGAAGTGCCGGCCGCCGGAGAACCGCGCGCCCGAGCCTGACGAAGTGGCGACCTGTTCGCCTTATTTGTTGCGCCAGATTGATGTGATTCAGCCGAAGGTGATCGTCTGCCTGGGTGCCGTGGCGGCAAAGACGCTGCTGGAGACAACCAGAGGCATTTCACAATTTCGCGGCCAGTGGCTGCAATGGCGCGGGCGCAAACTAATGGCCACGTATCACCCCGCGTATTTACTGCGGAATCCAAACGCCAAGGGAGAAGTCTGGAAAGATTTGCAGAAAGTCATGGCGGAACTGGGCCTGCAGCTGCCCAAGAAAACAAAACCGTAAAATTGCAAGATGGGAATCCTCCTGGGGTTGGCGACCGCGTTGTGTTGGGGGAGCGCGGACCTATTCGCACGATTTGCGACGCGGAAAATCGGCACGTTCCGAACGATGCTGTACATGCAAACGTGTGGTTGCTTACTGCTTACTCTGGTAATGCCGCAGCTCGGCGGCTGGGGACATCTTGCGGATGGTTCGGGCTGGCGGCCGTGGGCGTGGGGCATCCTTGCGGGTTTGCTGAATACAATTTCGACGCTCGCATTGTACCGGTCGTTTGAAATCGGCAAAATGTCGATTGTCGCGCCGCTCTCCGCAAGTTATCCGGTCCTAACGCTATTGCTTTCCGTGCTCACGGGAGAGCGGCTGACAATGGTGCGTTTTGCCGGAATCGCTTTCACTATCGTTGGAGTTGTGCTGGTGGCGGGTGGGGAGAAAATTCCCGACGATGCAAATGCGCTGGAGGAAACAACACGCTCCGGCAAGAGAAATCTGGGTGTTGGCTGGGCACTTTTATCTGCAATTGGCTTCGGCGTGATGTTCTGGCTGCTTGGCATCCGGGTTGTGCCGACTCTTGGTGCCGCGCCTTCGGTCTGGACGATTCGCGTGACGAGTGTCTGCGCAACGTTCCTGGTGATCTTGCTGTTGCGCCATTCCATGGCCCGGCCTTCGAAAAAGGACACACCTTGGATTTTCGCTGTGGGGCTACTCGATACGAGTGCGTACGTATTCAACAATTACGGTATGCAGCATGAACAGATCTCCGTCGTCAGCGTGCTGGCTTCACTCTACGGTGCCGTGACCGTGGCGCTGGCGGCGATACTCTTGCACGAACACATTTCGCGGCCACAGTGGTTGGGCATCACCGCGATCTTCACAGGGGTCGTGCTCATTAGCCGATGAAATTGCAATAAGTTTTGCACAAGCCAGCTGTGGGATTTTTTCGCGTTCTTGCTGGGCTGCTACACTACACACGGGATGTCTTCTACTTACTGCAACGTTGCTCTGCCAGTGCCACTGCGTGCGACGTTTACCTACGCAGTTCCCGAACTATTTCGCCAACAAGTATCGCCCGGCAGCCGCGTGCTCGTGCCCTTCCGCAAGAAGTCGCTGGTTGGCGTAGTCGTGGAAATGGTCGAGGCGCCGCCCGAAGGCACGAAGATCCGCGAAATCTGCAAGGTCCTCGACCTTCTTCCCGCTCTCACGCCCAAGCTCATCGAACTCGGCAAGTGGATCGCCGGTTACTACCTTGCGCCGATCGGCGAGGTCTTTCGTGCGATGCTGCCGCCGGTCACGGACTTGACTCTGCGCCGGGAAATTGCTTTGACCGATGCTGGACGAACACTTGCGGCGGATTTATACGAAAGCAAGGCCCTAACGGATCTCTCCACGCAACAAGCGGATTTTCTGCAGAAACTGAGGGAGAACAAGGGCCAGATGCTTCTCGGCCCTTCGGCCAAGCTCGGCATCGGCCCGGAAGATTTGCAGAAGCTGCAACGGCGAGGTTTTCTGGAGATTCGGGAAAATATGCGAGGCCGGAAGCGCAAGACGCAAAGAATCGTCGCGTGGACCGGGCTGCATGACACTCCAGGGCAACTTGGTGAGAAGGAAGAGCGGGTCCGGCTGATACTCACGACAGAGCGCGGGCCGCTAGCACTCGTGAGGCTGCTGAAACTGGCGGAGGTTTCACGTGCGGTGATCGAACGCATGTTGCGGGATGGTTTGCTGGAAAGCTGGGAAGAATCGATTGACCCGGCAGAAGACCCATTCGACTCGGGATACACGCCGCCCACGCACTCACTAAACGAGGCGCAGGAACGAGCGTTCAGCGCTATTTGCGCGCGCTTTGAACTCGGTGAATTTGGCGTCTTACTCTTGCACGGAGTGACCGGCAGCGGAAAAACGGAGGTGTATCTCCGTAGCGTGCAAGAAACGCTGGCTCGCGGAAAAACCGCCATCGTGCTGGTACCAGAGATCGTGTTGACGCTGTGGATCGGACGACATTGCCGCGCGTGGTTTGGGGCGCAGTTCGAAGGCGTGGCGGTGCTTCATTCGGCGTTGAGCGATGTGGAGCGAGCTCGCGAATGGTGGCGGGTGCGCAGTGGGCAGGCACGAGTGGTGGTGGGCACGCGCTCAGCGATCTTTGCACCGGTGGACAATCTCGGCTTGATCATCGTAGACGAGGAGCAGGAGAACAGTTACAAGCAGGAGGAAACGCCTCGCTATCACGGCCGCGACGTGGCCATCGTGCGCGCCAAACTGGAAAGTGCTGCGGCGCTTCTCGGGTCCGCCACTCCCTCGCTGGAAACATATCACCACGCGGTGAATGGCAAATACGAGCTGCTGACGATCGCGACGCGGGTGGAGAACCGCTCGCTGGCGGCGGTGGAGATTGTCGATCTGCGGCAGGAATTCGCGCAGACGCAGCAGACCGGCCCCATTTCGAAAATACTCCACGATGGGATTGCGGAGTGCCTGGAGTTCAATACTCAAGCGCTCGTGCTCATCAACCGGCGCGGCTACTCGTGGTCGGTGCTGTGCCGAAGTTGTGGCGTTTCCGTGCAATGCATCAATTGCAGCATTTCGCTGGCATACCATAAGAGCCGCAATCGCCTGGAGTGCCACTACTGCGGATCGATTCAGCCAGTGCCGAAAACCTGCCCGAAGTGCGATTCGAAGTATGTGTACTTTTTCGGCGAAGGCTCAGAGCATCTGGAAGAGCGGCTGCGCAAGGAATTTCCCCGCGCGCGAATCGCCCGGTTGGATAGAGATACCGCACGCACCAAGCAACAATACCAGGAAACACTGGGAGCATTTGCAAGCGGCGCGCTAGATGTCCTGGTGGGAACGCAGATGCTCGCAAAGGGCCACGACTTCCACAGAGTCACGCTGGTCGGAGTTGTCTCCGCGGATTCGTCGTTGAGTCTCCCCGACTTTCGGGCGGCCGAACGTACGTTTCAATTGCTTACGCAGGTTGCGGGGCGCGCCGGCCGCGGTGAATTGCCCGGGCGCGTGCTTATCCAGACGTTCTATCCGGAGCATTACGCGATCCAGGATGCCGTGCGCCAGGACTATGTATCGTTTTATGAGCGCGAGTTGAACTTTCGCCGGCTGATGGGCTATCCGCCGTTCAGCTCATTGGCAAACGTGATCGTGCGACATACCAACCTGGAGAATGCCATTCGCTGGTCGCGACGTTTGAGCGAGTACTTTTCGCCGCACGACGGCAAGGGTGTGCGCATATTGGGTCCCGCGTCGGCGCCCCTTGCTCGATTGAAGAAGGAGCATCGTTACCAATTTCTGCTGAAGTCACCGAAGCGGTCTGTTCTCACCAAGTTGCTAGGCGGAGCGCTTTCTTTTTGTGATGCGAACGGCATTCCCCAGGCGGCCGTCCTGGTAGACATGGATCCATTGACATTGCTCTGACTACTTTTCTGGATCGTGAGATTGCTGACGGCTCCAGAAAAGATAGCCGGGCAGACCGAGTAGCATGAGAGCCAACGCTGCCAAGAGGTAGATGAACTCATGGGGGTCCTTCACAGCCGCGTAGATGGCGTTGCAGACGAGGGCCAGCGCCGCCAGCACGAAGAGTAACGGCGTGATGGGATAGCCCGGCACGCGATAGGGAATATGTTTTCCCTGGTTGGCACGACGAATGGGGAAAATGGCCGCAGCCCCGAGTCCGTAGAATATCCAGCCGATGAATATGGCGCTGTCTGCGAGCTTCGCAAATCCTCCCACCAATGCCAAAACACAGGACCACACGCCGAGTGCCAAGACGGCGGCGGCGGGAGTGCCAAAACGTGGATGAACGACGGCAAGCTGTTTGAAAAACAATTGATCATTGGCCATTGCGAAGTACACGCGAGGAGCTGTAAGCATTACGCTGTTCGCGGAACTAAAAGTAGAGATGAGGATGGTTGCGGCAACCAGTTTTCCAGCCCAAGGACCCAGAACGGTGGTTGCGGCTGCGGCCGCGATGGTGTCCGTCTTTGCGGCAGCGCTTGGCCCCAGCGCCACCAGGTAGGCGACTACGGCAAACAGATAGAGGCCCGCGAGCAGAAGCGAGCCAAGTAAGAATGCACGGGGGAAACTGCGCTGAGGGTCTTTCACTTCCCCGGCACTGTAGGTGCCGAACTGCCAGCCTTCGTAAGCCCACAGCACGGAAATCATCGCAAAACCCATTCCGGATACCAGATCGAAGCCGTGTAAGGACGAGCCGGTAGCGGCAGTGATTTCACCACTGTGATGGCCGTGGAGACCACCGAGCACAGAAGGACAGTGCCCAACACTACGACGATGCCTACTTTGATCAGCGTGGTGACGTTCTGCAAATCCGAGCTTTTTCGCGTTCCCCAGATGTTGACGGCAGTTACGACGGCAATCATCTGCACCAGGACTAGCGATGCCTGCAGGGAGGTGAGTGGAATGATTTCCTGAAGGTATTTTGTGAACGCGTGAGCAAGCGCGCCGATAGTGGCACTGGCGATCACCAGAAACAGGCACCAGCCGTAGAGGAAAGCCGGAAGCCGTCCGAAGCCGTCACGGATGTAGCAGTACAAGCCGCCAGCTTCCGGATTTGCGGCGGCCAATTCGGCGTAGGTCAATGCGCCTAGCAAGGAGAGCAGCCCGCCGAGCGTCCAGACCATGAGCGACGCGCCGACCGAGCCGCCAGCTTGTCGTAGGATCAAAGCGGGCGTCAGGAAGATTCCGGACCCGATAACGGAGCCGACAAACAGAAGCAATAAATCGCGTTCCCGCAAACTACGCGCGAGTTTGTGTGAGTCATTGCCGGGCATTTCTACTCCATGGGAAAATCTTCCAGACGCTGTTAAAGCGGGCTTGGCATAAAACAAAGCGCAAACACCAGTAGCGCAACGATGGCGCCGAGCCGGCGATTCGGATCCAGGGGCGTGGGATCGTATATCGGAGCGGTGCGCAGGAATCGCAGTCCGAGCAAAATCATGGCCCAGATGAGCCAACCACGCCATACGTACACGCCAAGCACCACGAGGAGCAGCGGGAGCAGAAGTGAAATCACCCAATGAGCCCGTGGGCTCACGGAACGCAAAATGTGTCCGCCATCCAATTGCGCGACGGGAAGGAGATTCAGCGCGGTGGCGAAGAGTCCCACCCAGGCTGCCCTGCCGACGGGATGCAAAAGCAGGTCCGCGGCATGCGCGTTGGGCTGAATAACGGCGGCCACAAGCTTCAGGATCAGCGGCACGCCAAAAATCAGATCAGCGTCGCCATCGCTGCCAAGCCCGGGAATAATCTTGGCGTACAGGACGCCATAAGCCAATGCCGGGAGTGCGACAACGAATCCGAAGAGCGGGCCTGAGGCTCCTACGTCAAAAAAGGCGCGTCTCGAGCGAATGGGGGAGCGAATCAGGATGAATGCTCCGAAAGTGCCGATGAGCGTCGGCGCGGGAATAAAGAACGGATAGCTGGCATGAATGTGGTGATGGCGGCAAGCAAAGTAATGCCCCAATTCGTGAACCAGGAGAATCACCAGAAGCGTGATGGCAAAGGGCAGGCCAGCGAGGAGGGAACCAGGATGCCGATAGAGATTCCGGAAGGTTTCCAGAAGAGTTTCAAACGAGGCAGCTTGGTTGCGAGCAAAGGTGGCAGCAAAGTGCGCACCGGCGACAAGTGTAGTTCCCATCGTGAGGAGGAATAATCCCGCAGTGAGGATCAGGGAACGAGTAGGAGGATGAGGAGGAGCGGCAACAGGATAGGCGCTACTCGCGGGGAATGGTGGCCATACAGGCGGCTCCAGATAAGCGGGAGCGCGCTGTTCTGTTTCCGGTATTGGCACGAAGTTCTACTTGGCTTCACTCGCGGCTGTATCTTCCAGCCCCTGAAGTTCTTTACCTGGCTTGAAGCGCACGGCCTTGCCCGGGGGAATGCTGACTTCTTCGCCCGTGCGAGGATTGCGGCCGATGCCGGTTTTACGTGGCTTCACGCTAAACACGCCGAATTTGCGCAATTCAATCCGCTGCCCGCGGCCCATGGCGTTCTTCAGTGATTCGAAGACCGTCTCGACGGCTTGTTCCGCCTTGGTGCGGCTGATGTTTGTCTTTGCTACGACAGCATTTACGATATCGAGCTTAATCACACCGCCCTCCAGAACATGTGGCCCGATGCTAGAGGCTGCAGCCCGGGTTGTCAAGATGTACGCCCTCATCTACACTCATTCTTTTGAGATTACACCGTTTTCGTTCCCGTATAGGAGGATATGGATGTCCGTTAAGCCAGACAAGTGGATTCGCAAGATGGCGCTGGAGCACAAGATGATCGAGCCGTTCACCGACCGGCAGATCCGGGAAGGGGTCATCAGCTATGGCGTTTCATCCTATGGCTACGACATCCGAGTTGCCGACGAGTTTCGGATTTTCACCAACGTGAACAGCACCATCGTGGATCCCAAGCATTTCGATCCGCGCTCGCTAGTGGATTATAAAGGTGACACCTGCCTGATCCCACCGAATTCCTTCGCGCTGGCGAGATCGGTTGAGTATTTCCGGATACCGCGCAATGTTTTGACGATTTGCCTGGGGAAATCGACGTACGCGCGTTGCGGCATCATCGTGAACGTGACGCCGTTTGAACCGGAGTGGGAAGGCTTCGTCACTCTGGAGATTAGCAATACCACGCCGTTACCCGCTAAGATTTATGCGAACGAGGGCTTGTGCCAGGTGCTCTTCTTCCTAAGCGATGAAGACTGTGAAGTAAGCTATAAGGACAAAAAAGGGAAATACCAGGCGCAGGGTGGGATCGTTTTGCCGCGTCTGTAACGGGAGTTTTCTAAGAAAAGCGCGCCACGGATGTGTTTGTGGCGCGCTTTTCTTTTGGCATAGCTAACTCAAATCAATTGCGCTCAGCGGAACAGCTTCGACGCAAGTTCAGCAACGTGCTTTCCCTGATAGCGCGCGATCTTTAGTTCATTCTCGGTCGGCTGGCGCGAGCCATCCGGCCCTGCAAGGGTAGTAGCGCCGTAAGGAGTGCCACCGGTGATGTCGGACATGTGGAGGAGTCCCGATTCGCTGTAGGGTACGCCGACGATCACCATACCGTGATGCAAGAGAGTGGTGTGGAAACTGGTGATGGTGGTTTCCTGGCCGCCATGTTGCGTGGCCGTGGAAGCAAAGACGCTCCCAATCTTTCCGATCAGCGATCCCTTCATCCAGAGTGAACCCGTCTGATCGAGAAAATTACGCATCTGGGCAGCCATATTGCCAAAGCGGGTGGGCGTGCCAAAAATGATGGCGTGCGCCTCTGGCAATTGATCGACTGTCGCGATGGGTACTTTGGCATAGGCGGCCTTTGCTGCTTTCGCGCCGTACTTCTCCAAAACGTCGTCGGGAATGAGTTCGCTGACCTGGTATAAAGACACATCGGCGCCCGTCACTTGTTTTGCCCCTTCGACGACGGCTTGCGCCATTTTGTAAACGTGGCCGTACATGCTGTAGAAGATAACCTGTACGTTGATGCTCATGTTTTTCTCCTAGGAGATTCCTTTCGCGATTTTCCCGATTAGATTCCTTCGGCAATGTGAGTTTCCAAGGGATAGCCTGCTTCTCGCCAGGCATCCAGACCGCCCTGAAGCGGACGAATGCGCGTGATGCCTTTGTTCCTTAGAAGCAACGCCACACGGGCGCTGGTGGCTTCGTTTGGTCAAGTACAGTAGAGAATGACGTCGCGGTCGTGCGGCAGCTTGTTGCCTTTTTCCTCGAGCTCCTTCGCATCCATCCGGAAAGCGCCAGGAATCGTCTCCGGATCGGCTTCGAAATCCAGAGAGTGACGCAAGTCAACGATGGCTAGCTGCTCCCCGCTGTCGAGTTTCTGCTTCAATTCATCCGGGGTGATTCGCGCAATGCGTAAATCCCTCATGAATTTCTTCCGCGCAATGATTTTGTAAGCGATGTAAGCGGCGAGCAATCCAACGACCAGCACGAGCGCCCACCCGCCGAGCAGCCGCAAGCTCTGGGCGATTCTCTCGATCTGCTCGCTGAAGGCATATCCCAGGCCAAGGAAAGTGGACACCCAGAGCAAAGCGCCAAGCCCATCAAATAGAAAGAACCGGCGAAAGCGCATGTGAAAGATGCCGGCGAGGGGTGTGGCAACGGTGCTCAGCCCCGGAAGGAATTTTGCGACGAGCAGTGACTTGGCTCCCAGTCGTTCGAAAATTCCCTCGGTGCGGCGCACGCAAGAATCGGGTTCCAATGAAATCTTGCAGAGCCATTGCAGAACCCTGATACCTTTTGCGCGCCCAAGTTGATACCAAATGGTGTCCGCAGTAATGGCGCCCGCGGCGCTTACCAGCAGGCAAGCTGCATAGTTCAACCGGCCCGTTCCTGCCAGGACACCCGCGGCAAGGAGCAACGGCATGGAAGGTAAGGGCAATCCCGCTTGTTCGGCAAATACCCAACCGAACAGTAAGAGGTACCCGTGCCGCAAAAGAAACTCCAACATGCCATGCATCCGGCCGAACCCTCCCAGGGCTATGGATAATTCTCTGATGCGCCGGGAGCGCCCCCGGGTTCAGGAGGTGCAAGAAGAAGCACAAAAAGATTGGTGTTGGCCAGTTGCTGCCAACCGGGATCACTCTGAGCAACTTCGGCGTGCCTGGTTACGACCGCGATCGCTCCCGTACTCGCAAATTCTTGCAGGACGGCCTGCCTGGTTTGATTGTCGAGGGCTACAAAACGATTCCAGCCCGGATCAGGAAGCTCGGCAACGATCTGGACCTGAGTGAGATGGGCCCAATGTGCATCCAGGCCAATTCCGATGTAGCCAACCTTTGCGCCAGCGGGAACGCCGACGTCGTGAAGCGCCTGGGTGGCTTGCCACGCTGTAAAAGGCTCGACAATTGACAAGTCGTGCGTCGCATACCAGCCAATGGCGATTGCCGGGGCGAGGAAGATTACCATCTTCGGCCAAAAAACCCTTTTGCCGGAGAGCATCGGTGAAATCTGTACGCGGGAAAGCGTCCAAGCAATAAGAAACAGGCCAACGCCGGTGACAAACCGCACTTCCACATGAACCAGGCTGTACATTGCAAGCGCAGCTACGCCGGGAAGTAAGATGGGCCACCAAGGCCGGTCGGAGCGGTCCAATCCCCCGCCTTTGCGAGCTGCCCAGATCACGGCGACAAGGACGCACCACAGCACACCTGAGCGCGAAAACATTTTTAAATACTCGTTAGCACCGCGAACGATCGCCCAAAACTCTCCGCGGAGGGAAAAATGAGCGCGCACACCGTCGTACCAATAGGAAGGATCGTACCAAGGTGGATAGCTGCCTGGAATGGGGGTTGCGAATTCGAAAAGCGGTGGATCAGCCCATATTCGTCGCAGAGGGTGAGCGGGTGTACCACTCTCTGTCCCTTCACCGTGCCAGCGTACAAAGAGCGGTACCTGATTTACATATTCCGCGTAACTGATGGTGCTGGTATCGCTAAAGGTGAAGCGGTGCTTGCTATGTGACAAGGCTGTCACAAGCGGTGCAGCGATGATTAGAAATAGAAGAAGCGCCACTGCCGCACGGGCCGAGGCGCGAGTTGTGTTTTCAGCCAGGCGATAAGTCGCGAAGGCGAATACAAAACCAAGCAGAAACATTGGGGCTTTCGCCAGATAACCCAACCCCAGCAACAAACCCAGCAGAACGAACGTGGCCCACCCCTGGCTGTCACGACGAACTCGCAGCAGTACCACGGTTGCCAGCCAGAAGATCGCCGCCACCAGAAAGTCAGGAGAAACAAGCGTGCCCAGCCAATAGCATGCCGACCATACGTAAAAAAGCGTCCCGCTCACATAAAGCTCTTCGTCGGACAATAGATACTTTCTCTGCCTCTCTTGAGTTGAAATTGATCGCGACCGCAGAAGCTCCTTGATCACGAGCTCGAAACAAGCGTACCCGACGAGATAAATTGTGAAATTCAAAAAGTGCGCGGCCGCGAATTCCCAATATGCGGAAGGCTTAAACCAACGAAGCACCAGGCTCAGTAGAAATGGGTAGAGAGGGCTCCAATAAGCGTTGATGAATCCATGCCAACCCGAAAGTCCAGTTCGCGCAATTTCCAGATAGGAAATCCCGTCGGGGTTCATGACATTGCGGAAAACCCAGGTTTGCAGGAAGCCCAGTGTGGCCACCAGGCTCCAGCGGCCAAAACGGGCAAGAGTTTTGTGTTGCCCGGGACGCAGAGAGGAAGGTTCAGGTTCGATGAGAGTTAGGCTCTTCAATGGGCGATTATCTCTTTCAAAAGAAGCTGGATACAGCCGAATCTTACCTCGCCGCGGCAAGTACTTACTTGGAAAGAAACGCGGCGGGATGCCCCCAATTGCCGGACATCACAAATTCCGAAATCGACTTGCGGCTGCGCGGGGCTAGTTCCCGCTCCCGCAATTTGTCGGGAAGGGAATTGGGGTCGCCGGGATAACCAATGGCGAACACGGCGATTGGCTCCCATCCTTTCGGAATATGAAATGTTTCAATCGCTTTTTGTGGGTCAAAGCCAGCCATCTGGTGGACAAACATGCCCCGCGAGGTCGCTTCCGCCGTCAAATGTGCCACGGCCGCGCCTGTATCGTAGAAAGCATTGCGGTTGGCAGTCTTATTGCGCGCGAACTCCATCTGAGAAACCGCAATTACCAACACGGGCGCATGCTTCGCCCAGGCCTGATTGAATTCCACTAGAGTACGCAAGATTTTAGCGTGATTCTCGGGGTCGTCTTTGGTGCCGACGATAAAAGCCCAAGGCTGCTCATTGTTGCTGGAGGGTGCCCATCGCGCCGCTTCAAACAAGCTGCGCAGGGTGTCGGGCGCAACGGATTTTTCGGAGAAAGCGCGAGGACTCCAACGGTTTTGGATCAGTTCATGAACAGGATGATCTGTTTTCGCCGGATTATGCATGCTCTTCTCTCCCAGATTTTCCTTCGATTAGGGACTGCGGGATAGGCGCACATTGTTCCTTCTGCGCCCCTTCCGTTCAACAGGTGCGTTCGTTATTTCGCGGGCGGAGGAACTATCATTTCGACATCCAGAGTGATGTCGACATCGTCTCCAATCATCACCCCACCGCCATCCAGGTTCTTGTTCCACACCAAGCCAAAATCCTTGCGATTGACCTTTGTGGTTCCAGCGGCAGCGGTGCGCGTCAAACCCCATGGATCCTTGATGGGGGCTTTTGGAGCGGTCGCTTCCAGGACCACTTGTTTCGTCACGCCGTGAATGGTCAGGTCACCCGTCACCTTGAGTTTTCCCGGGCCGGCCGGCTCTACTTTGGTGGATTTAAAGGTGATGGCGGGGAATTTTGCGACGTCGAAGAAGTTCGGGCTTTTCAGGTCATTGTCGCGACCGGGTTCCTGGGTATCCACGGTGGTGGCGTCAATGGTGACGTCAACCGTGGACTTGCCTGGATCGGTATCATCCCAAACGATGGTGCCGTTGACGCCGTGGAATATGCCACGCACGGTGGAAATCATCAAGTGCGTTACGCCAAAGCCCGCTGAGCTATGTCTGGAATCAATCTTGTAGGTGGTCGTGCCGGCGCTGACAGGAAGCGTCGATAGCGCAGCAAGCCCTACAGCAATTGCCAGTCGAGATGGATTCAACTTCATTTTGTTGTTCTCTCCTTTTCGTTTTTTGTTTCCTGAATTTTTTCCTGGAAGGCGGAAGCCATTACTCAAGTTCGCGATTTTTCAAAAGCATCCAGCAAGTCACCGAGAGTCTTCACCTGGACGGCCGGCATGTGATGGAATTGCTTTTTGTGCAGTTCCCGCATGGGTTGGTCCAATTTCTGCAGCAAGCCGAGTCCCGCTTCCGTAATCTGGGTTTTAACCACGCGGCGGTCATCTTTTTGTCGCGCGCGGGTGATTAATCCGCCCTTCTCCATGCGATCCAGCAGGCGCGTCATGTCGGGATCGCGGGAAATCATGCGTTCTCCGATACCACGGCAGGGAAGACCATCCGGCCCCGCTCCACGCAGGATGCGCAGAACGTTGTACTGCGTACCGGTCAAACCCATGGACTTAGTCAACTGTTCGGCTTCCTGGCCGAGGGCGTCGGCGGTTTTCAATAGCGCGAGGAATAGGCGCTCCTCCAGGGAAGGAGGAGGATAAGGAGGCTTGGGTCTGGAACTCATGGAAAAAGCATGGTCGTGTAAACGACTATTGTCAAGACATAATTATCGGCAGCTTGCGTCGCCTAGGGCGCGCCGGGTTTGCCTACTGGACGAAGTTGCACCTCGCTGATGAAACTTTGCGGACCTTGCGTCACTACCGTGCCCACCGCATGCGCGACATCTTCCGCCGTCAGCACCTTGGTGGAGTCCTTTGGTCCGCGTCCGGCGAAGTCCGTTGCCACGCTGCCGGGGCAAATGGCGCTGACGCGAATCCCGAACCCGCGCAGATCTTCCGCCATGCAACCCGTCAAACCCTGCAGACCCCATTTTGAGGCGCAATAGATTGCGCCACCAGCGAACGTGTTCTTTCCCGCCAGCGAACTGATGTTAACGATGTCTCCGCTTCTTCGCTCGATCATCCCCGGTGCCACAGCTCTGGAGACCAGGAATACACTTTTCAGATTCGTGTTCAGCACGCGGTCCCAGTCCTCTTCGTTCTTTTCCTGCACTGGGCCGAAAAGTCCGATGCCCGCGTTATTGACGAGAATCGAGATTGCGCCCAGTTTTTTCTCCGTTGTTTGGACGAGGGAGGTCACATCGGAATTCCTGGAGACGTCGGCCTTTTGCGCGTGGACGCGAACCCCGGCGCCTTCTAGCTGTCTCGTTGCCCGTAGAAGAGATTCCTCATCACGTCCACAGATACTAATATCCGCTCCCAAGGAAGCCAGTTTCCAGGCGATCGCTTTGCCGATGCCGCGGTTACCGCCGGTAATCAGCGCAACTTTACCTTCCAGAGTCTTCGCGAGGCTCGTCTCAATCATGTGTTTTGCCTTTGGGGTTCATTCGATTTCTTCCTCGCTTGAGCCACGTTTTATATGCGACACTCATCTTACTCCCATGGATGTCGCCTGAGATTGGTTACCTCGCGGGTGCAACGAGGGGATGGTTCAAAAGTCACACGGTTTCGGATATTGGGAAAAGGTCGAATCGATTTTGGTCGGATAACGGCTTGCGATTCAGAGTCGCCTACCCCTATAATTCGAACGTTTCCCAGAGCATGAGGTTCGCAGGGCAGGTTGGTATAGTGGAGCAGTTGCTTCCGGCTGCTGACGGGTCAAATAATTCCATCTTAATGGTTGCAGCGAGGAGATAAGGGAATGAACGTAACACGTAGGTTGGCGGGTCTGGCCGTTGTAGCGGCGCTGAGCCTGTTCTGCTTCACCGTTGCTCCGGCATCTGCGCAAGACGCTGGTGGCGCGGCAGGCGGGCAGAAGTATACAATGGCGGAATATAACGCTTATCAGGCGGCCGCCGCGGAAAAGAACCCTGCGGCTCAGGTCAAGTTGCTGGATGATTTTGTCTCGAAGTACCCCAATTCCGCTCTTCTCAATTATATTTATCCGCTCTATTACAAGAATTACGGGGCACAGAAGAATTTTCCGAAGACGATCGAGTATACCGACAAGCTGCTCACCCTTGGCGACAAGGCCAGCCCGGCGGAACGTTACGAGGCTTATTCGGTGCGCGCATACGCCTACAACAATATTCAGAATCCCGACCCCGTTATGGCCAAAGCTGCCCACGATGCAGCTCTGGCGGGCGTGAAATCCGTTGATGCAGTTCCCAAGCCGGATGGTGTTGACGAAGCCAAGTTCAACGAACAAAAGAAGCAGTCCATCATTTTCTTTTACGGCACCGCAGGAAACGCCGCGATGGCCAGCAAGGATTATGCGGGAGCCATCGAAGCCTATAAGAAAGTCCTGGAATCCACTCCGGATGACCTGACTACGAATTACAGCCTGGGCAAAGCCTATTTGGCGATGACCCCACCGCAGCAACTGGATGCGCTGTGGTATTTTGCTCGCGCGGCGTCTTCGAAGAACGCCAATGAGACGCAGTCCAAATCGGTGAAAACATATCTTCGCAAACTCCTTGCGAACTATCAGGGAGGCACGGTTTGCGATGCCCTGACCGACGCGGAAATGAACGAACTCCTGCAGCTTGCCTCCAGCTCTGGGGATCGTCCGGCGAGTTACAAATTGTCGAGTGCCGCAGACCTGGAAGCGGCGCGCAAAGACATGACAATTGCGTCGGTGGTGGCGGATCTAAAGACTGGTGGCGACAAAGCCAAGCTGACGTGGACCGCCGCTTGCGGCCTGGAATTCCCCGATGTACCCGGAAAACTCATCGAGATCACGCCTTCCTCCGACGGCGCTGAATTGAAAGTGGCGTTCGTCACCAGTGACGCGGAGTTCGAAGCTGCCACCACCCCGAACATGGACGTGAAGGTGGCGGGCCAGCCAGAAGCTGCGAAGCTTGAGAAGGGAAATCCGGTGCGCTTTACAGGCACGCTGGAGAGCTATAATCCCGATCCTGCGTTCATGCTGCACTGGAATAAGGCCAAGGTGAATGAAGAAGATTTGCCGAAGGCCGCAGGTAAGAAGCCTGCAGCCAAGAAGCCGGCACCCAAGAAGCCATAACGCTTATAACGTCGAATGAATTAAAGCGATGCTCCGGACTCCGGGGCATCGTTTTTTTTGGTACGCCGAGCATGATCGACAGCTTGGAGGTGTGAGTCCTCTTCCCATCCTGATAGAGGAGGACGCCAAGCGTAAATTCGGTGGTGGCGGGCAGAAAGCGGTCGAACTTATCTCGGGAGATCTGTTGCACGTCTCGGATTCGTGACCCAGGGTGAAGCAATGCACTCTGACCTTGCAACAGAAGTCAGCAGCGGGCGAAGTACTCACGCGAGTGAGGAAGGCCCCAACCGTAAGCGCGAGCCGTAGAACGTCGGACTCCCGGGCGGCACTGCGCCAGCCCATCAGCTTCGGCTGAGCTTTACAGCTTCAGAAGACGGTGAAGCCGAAACGGCAACCTGTCGAGCGGCGAAGCCCTTGTGGCGAAAGACGAATCGACCCTCCAACCCGCCCGGGCTCAATGTTACGGAACCGCCCGGTGCGCACCCGCATGCCGGGTGGTGTGGCAGGGGAGAGTGGGCGACCACTCCCCCTATGCCGATTGGCTACTCAGATGGGTTCATTGCACACTGGCGGCGGCTTGGTTTAAACCTATCGCGCCCGGCCGCGCCGGTGGTCCAATTTATATTCGGTGATTTTCCGGCTGAGTGTATTGCGGTGAATGCCTAGCACTTCCGCGGCGCGAGACTGATTGCCGTTCGTCCGCTCCAGAACCCGTTTGATGAATCGTTTCTCAAACTCGCCGACGGCTTCATCGAACAAAATGCCACGCTCGACCATTTGCCCGACGAGCCCTTCCAGTTGATCTCTCACGTTTGCACTCCCCATTGATGAGTTTTAGTATTGGGGCCGGCTGGCTATTCAAGCTCGCGTCCGACCAGGATGCGATAGGCTTCCCGGTATTTCGCACGCGTCGCCGCAACCACATCGGGGGGCAGGTCGGGACCCGGGGGCGTTTTGGGCCACAGGATCCGTTCGAGGTAGTCACGCACAAACTGTTTGTCAAAAGAGGGTTGCGCGCCGCCAGGGATGTACTGCGTGGCAGGCCAAAAGCGCGAAGAGTCTGGCGTCAAGGCTTCATCGATCCAGATCAATTCACCATTCAGCAACCCAAATTCAAATTTCGTATCGGCCAGGAGGATTCCCCGAGGTTCGGCGTAAGCGGCGGCGCGTTGGTAGATCTCCAGCGTGACGTTGCGTACTTTTTCTGCGAGCGATTGCCCAATCATCTCGGCCGCGCGCTCGAACGGAATATTCTCATCGTGGCCTGATGTTGCCTTTGTTGCCGGCGTAAAGATGGGCTGAGGGAGCTTGTCGGACTCCTTCAATCCCGGCGGTAATGCTATTCCACAGACCTTGGCGGAAGTCCGATATTCCTTCCAGCCCGAGCCGGAGAGATAACCGCGTGCGACGCATTCGATGGGCAGAGGTTGCGTCTTCCGCACCACCATGGAGCGGCCGGCCAGATCCTCGGCATACTTATCAAACGGAGAAGGGAATTCCGTCGCGCTCAACACATGATTAGGAATGACGTCGCGCAACAAATCAAACCAGAAGAGTGAAAGCTGTGTCAACACCCGGCCTTTGTCGGGAATCGGCGTGGGCATTACCACATCAAAGGCCGAAAGACGGTCCGTTGCCACGATCAGAAGACGATCGCCGAGATCATAGATGTCCCGAACCTTGCCGCGTGCTGACGGGGCAATTCCGGCGAAATTGGTTTCACGGATAGTTTTCATTGCGGGGCTTGCGCTCACGGAAGTAGTTCCCTTCGAAAGTGTCCTGCATTCTATCCCAGCGCACGCCGAAGTCAATGTTTCACATCACGCCGACAAAAATATTTTGAGACGCCCGCTTATCGTGCACATCTCTTTTTTTAATCGATTTTCCAGTTGAACTTAGGAAAAAAAGGAGGACGGATTTACGCTCACCTTCTGGTGTCGCAAAAAGCTCGGAGTTGATTACTACGCGGCGGTGGCAGCGCGCCGCTTTTGTTGAGGAGCTTCGTCGCCTTCCCAACGCACACTGACGAGTTTGGATACGCCGGGCTCTTGCATGGTTACGCCGTAGAGCACGCTGCCGGTCTCCATCGTTTTGCGGTTGTGGGTGACGACAATGAACTGTGTTTGCGCGCTCATGTCGCCAATCAGGCGCGTGAAGCGGCCGACATTGGCTTCATCCAGCGGTGCATCCACTTCGTCGAGGATACAGAACGGGCTTGGCTGGTAGCGAAAAATGGCGATCAGCAACGCCAGCGCGGTCATGGCCTTCTCTCCACCGGAAAGCAGCAGCACATTCTGGAGGCGCTTTCCCGGCGGTGAAGCCACGATGTCAATTCCCACGTCGCCGGAGCTGTCCGCCTCGGTGAGCCGCATCTCGGCGGTGCCGCCACCAAAAATGGTGTGGAAGGCGGAAGTGAAGTTGGCGTTGATTGCCGCGAAGGCTTGTTCGAACTTTTCCTTGGTAATGACGTCAAGTTCCTTGATGGCTTGCTGTGTGTCAGCGATGGACTGCAGCAAGTCGTCGCGCTCACGCGTCAAGAAGGTGAAGCGTTGCTCGCATTCGTTGAACTCTTCGAGCGCCATCATGTTTACTGCGCCCATGTTCTCGATACGCTGTTTCATTTCGCGGTAGTTGGCTTCCGCTATGGCCAATTCTTCACCGCTCATGAATGCGGTTTCGGAAGCGATCAGGTCCTCAGGCTGCGCGTTCACTTCCGCAAGGCAAGTCTCCCGAAGATGCTGGCGATCCGAATCGTTGCGGGCCTTTTCGATTTCGAACTTGCCGCGCTCGTCGCGCATCTCCTGAAGCGTCTGGCGTGCCATGCGCAGATGGTCTTCCGCTTGAGTGACGTTTGTGCGTGCAGCGTCCCATTCTTGTTCGAGTTCCTGCTGTTTCACTTCGAGGCGTGCCTTTTCGGCGCGCAGGACTTCCAGTTGTTGCGTCAACTCTTCCGTCTGACGAGCCATGGCCATGGTCTCTTCGTTGATGGCCGCTTCCTGCTGCCGCAGCGCTGCTTCGCGTCTTTGCAGATCTGCCTTCTCTTCCTGCAGGCGCTTTGCAATCGCTTCTGCTGACGCGAGCCGCTCATTCATTGCGGCCAGTTCCGACTTTGCCGTAGTGAGTTCATCCTGCTCGGATTGAACGGCGCCGCGTAGTTGTGCGACTTCTCCGGTCAGGCGCAAATTCTCCGCTTCTGCCTCCGAGCGGCTGGTTGCAGCAAATTCGTGCTGTTCCCTGGCGCGTTGGGCGCGCAACTGAACTGCCTCGATTTCCCTGCGCACACGCGCCAATTCGTTCTGGCAGACGGTCAAGTCGAGGCCTAGTCGTGCCAAATCACTCTGCATCTGTTCGTGCCGGTGTTTCGCGGCAAATAGGTTGCGCTCTGCATCACGCTGCTGCGCCGTCAATTCCTCGTTGGCTTGCTCGTTGGTCCGCAGTTCCGCGGCAATCTCTTCCAATTCGGACTGCATCACGTTGGTGCGGTGCTCCAGTTGCATCACTTCCGCATCCATTGCGCGCAGTTCACGCTTCATGCCGAGCGGTCCAGCTTCATCGGGCTTTCCGCCGGTTACCATGCGTCCCTGATAGCACGTGCCTTCCGGTGCGACGAAAGCATATTGCGGATATTCGCGAGCCAACTTTTCCGCCGCGCCAGAACTGTCTGTCAGGTACGCGGAGCGCAGCCGAGGCAAAAACTGTTTGGCCGCGGGACCAAGCGGATCGCGGAATTCCACTAGTTTGTCCAGGCGAGAAATTACGCCATCCTCGGAACGGAAGTGTGCGATTGGCTCGTACTCTTCCAGTTTCAGATTGCGCAGGGAGTCCACGAAGAAGGTTGCGCGCCCTCCAACTTCGTTTCTCAGCAGGGAAACACCGGCGCGCGCATGGTCGTATGTTTCCACTACGACGTATTCCAGCTCCTCCCGCATGTACTGTTCGATGGCGGCTTCGTGCTGCTCCTGCACCTCGGCATAATCCGCCAGAACGCCCACGGCGCGGAAATCCTGCGATCCGTGACGCTCGTTTGCGGCAAAAAGCTTTTGTACCGCCTCTCCCGTATAAGAGTGGTCGTTCAAGACTTGGGTCAATGTGGAGTGGCGGGCGCGAACGCTCGTCAAGGAGCCACGAAGGGAATCCGACTCTTTGCTCATGACTTCGCGCTTTTGGCGAAGGTTCGCAAGCCGGGCCTGTACCTCCACGGCTTTTTGTTGCAGCGAGCCCAACTGGCTCATAGCCGTTTGCCAATCCTGAGCGGCGCGTTCTGCATCGTCGCGCACGCGGATGGACGATTCGAGCAGTTCCGTTTCGCGAGCCTCATGCTTGCGCATGGACTCGGTCTGATGCACCAGGGCTTCTTCCGCCTGTTTCTGCTCACCGTGCAACTGCAAGAGGCTTTCGCCCGCTTCCGTAGCGGCGCGCCGCAAGCGCTCCATGCGCGCTTCTGCTTCCACAATTTGCGCGCCGCGGAAGGCTGCTCGCGCGGCTAGTTCTTCGACCCGCGCGTTCAAATTGACGGATTCCACTCGCACAGTTTCTACGGCTTGTTGTTGTTCCGCATTGCGCGCTGCCCATTCCGTGGACTGCGCAATCAATGCCTGGTTTTCGTGCACAATCTGCTCGTTGCGGCCGGCGAGTTCCGCGCTGCGCGTTTGATTAAACGCGATGCGATTCTCGCTGCGGTCCACTTCCAGCGCCGTATGGTTCAATACGTTCTGGTTCTGGCGAATCTCAGCATCTAGTGTGTAGATGCGCTGGCTCAGGCGGTCCTGCTCTGTCTCTTGCTCGTGAATAGACTGGGCCTGTTGTGTTTCCGACGAGGTCAATTCGGCCAGACGCGTACTTAGCCGTTCCGCTTCACTGTCCAGTTCGCGCGCCTTGCCTGCCAGCATTTGACGCACAATGCCACGCATCTGCTCGCGAATTTCCGAGTAGCGGCGTGCCTTCGCTGCCTGGCGCTTCAGCGAACCCAACTGCTTCTCCACTTCCACAACGATGTCATTTACACGCGCGAGGTTCAGCTTGGACGATTCCAGCTTGGCTTCGCTCAGACGCTTCTTGGTTTTGAATTTCGTTATACCTGCAGCTTCTTCGATGATCGCGCGGCGTTCCATAGGCTTGGTCGCCAGAATCTGTCCGATGCGGCCCTGCTCGATAATGGCGTAGGAGTCTGGGCCGAGGCCAACGCCCATAAACATTTCCTGGATGTCGCGCAGGCGGGCCACCCTCCCGTTAATCAAGTATTCGCTCTGCCCGCTGCGATACAAGCGCCGGCTCACCACCACCTCGCCCGGCCGGGTAACCATGGCGGGTTTTTCCGACTTCTTCTTTTTCCGGGCAAGAAATCCTGCGGAGAGTGATTCCGCCGGCGGTTCTTCCATTACCTGGGCTGGCGCCGCGGAAGCCTCTTCCAAACGGGCAGGTGTTTCGGTGCTTTCGGAGTTCTCCGCGAATTCTGTCAGGGGAATCTGCCCCTCTTCCGTAGAGCTTTCGAGCACAAACCTTGCCGCTTCCGCGAGTTCGGGATCTTCCATGGTGATGGTTACTTCGGCCAGGCCCATTGGGGGCCGCTTGGTAGTGCCGTTGAAGATGCAATCGGACATGCGCTCGGCGCGAAGGGACTTATGGCTCTGCTCGCCCAGCACCCAACTGATGGCGTCCACCACATTCGACTTTCCACAGCCGTTGGGACCGACGATGCAAGTGGTGCCAGTGCCACTGAAGGTGACTACAGTCCGTTCGCAAAAGGACTTGAAGCCAACAATTTCGACTTTACGAAGCTTGAGCAAGGTATCCCCTTTTGTCGTGAACTTCTACTTCGCGATGATGCCGTGCGCGCACGTTTCCGTCATCTTGGAATACCGATCGAGCCGGGGTTTTCGCGCGAAGAGAGACGACTTTCCTTTCCTCGGGGGAGGAGTCTCCACGCAACCTTCTGCCTGTAAAAGACAGAAAGCAAACACGTTTGGCAGGTTCTCAGTCAGAGCCCAGCCGCCTGGCGCTAAGATGGCGGTACGGGAGCTAAGACTAACATGAGCCCCTGCCGCTGTAAAGGCCTACCCTACCGATTGTGGCCCTTTTTCTATACACCACAAGACGCTCGATTGATTGGACCGGGCGATCACTGGATGGCCTGGCCTTCAAATTTCCGTCTTTCTCGCCAACACCCGCAGCCGCCGATAGTCTAGTACCCAGCGGCCATTCGTATAGAGAGCGGCGCGTGCCTCACGTTCTACCTCTTCTAATAGCCTTTCTCGTTGGTCTTTCGGCAAACCATCCGTAATTGCACCCCCGAACATTTCCAGCCAGTTTCGCAGCCCGCGCTCACCATCTTCCAGAGGAGTTGGGCGGTCGAAAAGGAGACCGTACGTCACTTCCAATCCGTGTTCTTCCAGTAAGCTGGCGTATTCAGCCAAGCTTGGGTAGTACCAGGGATTCGGCATCGTGCGCTGCTGGCCCGCTTTTGGCCACGCCCGGCTCACCGCGGCCATGAGTGCTGCGATATTTCCCCTGCCCCCGAACTCAGCGACAAATCGCCCCCCTGGACGCAGTGTGCGAGATATACCTGTGACGGCGCGATCCGGTTGCCTAATCCAGTGCAGCGTGGCGTTCGAAAAAACAGCATCGAATTTTTCGGGAAAGGAGAGTTCGCGCGCGTCCATCACTTCGAAGCGCAAAGCCGGGTAAGCGGTTTGCGCTTCCTCAATCATCTCCGCTGATTGGTCGATTCCCGTTACCTGCGCACCACTTGCCGCAATTTTGGCTGTCAGGTGACCTGTACCGCAGCCTACGTCCAAAACTCGCTCACCTGATTTTGCTTCCAGCAGTTCGAGCAGGCCCGTGGCCATCTTCCACACAAAGGAATGTTTTTCATCGTACAGGCCCGCATCCCATTTCGGAGTTTCTTGCATTCCTATTCCTTTGACGCGCCGCCAAATTCGACGACAGCTCCTGATGCCGTTTCCAAGTATTCATCGCCAATACTCAATTGGGCACGGGCCGCGCTCGCATTTGACACGGGGAATGTGCCGGAGCCATCCGTTTTCATGTAGGGTAGACAGTGAATTCCTGGCGCGCTTCCCTCCACCGTAACGGCAACTGGCGTTCCTTCCAGCACACCCGCAAAGGACCACTTTAAGCGTTTTGCGTCCCGCAGCGTCTCACGTTCCACTATCTTGCGCAGGACCGTCGCTTTGCCCTCATGCCATACCACGGCCTTGCGAAATGTCATTCCCAAGGGCAGGTCGTACACCAAAGCCTCCACGGTGGCTGCTGTGCCATCTGGTTTTGCGAAATAGGCGTGCATCCACCGCCAGAAGCTACGGTGCCGGTAACCGCAATTGTGACCTTGCACGCCGAAGCCGAGCGGTTCACCGGCAAACTTCCGGCCATCCAGAAAGATCTCTCCGGAAAATGCGCTATCGGAATGAGGCGACCGGGAAAACCCGATCCAACCTTTGTCGCTTAACGTGACGCCAAAGTCCGAGCGCCATCGCAACTTCCAGGAAATCTCCTGTCCATCTACCCGAAGATTGCCCCAGCAATTTCCCTCCTCCATTCCGTTATCGGCAATCCTGCAATGGAAGGGAAGTGTTCGGCGCTCGCTCAACTCCAGTTTTTCGATGGGAAATCCTTGAATAAAGCTGACTGGCTGGCCGTCGCGCGGAAACCACGTAGCCCAAACTTGTGCGGGCATCGCTGCGAAATTCGTTCCCCAACTGCCGCGACCCAGATTCATTACCAGATAGCGGAACCACCACGCACCGGTTCCGTCGGCGAGTCCACAACGCAAAAACCAAACCTCGTATCGCCGTTTCATTCCACGCGACGAATAAACTGCATTCAGTTTCTTCTGATCCAATCTCACTGTCGAACCGATCTCCTGTTCCTCTCCTTACTACCATACATCCTCACTTCTTTACTTCATTACTCCCCTTCACATATTTCTCGAACCACGCCAACATTCTTCTTTGCACATCAACGCGGTGTTTGGCTTCTTGAAATCCGTGCGGCTCTCGCGGATACAAAACGAATTCCGCCTCAACGCCATAGCGTTTCAGGCCACGATACAGTTCCTGGCTCTGGCCGATAGGGTCGATGGGGTCCGCCTCGCCTTGAAGGATCAGCGTCGGCGTCTTGGCATTTTTTACGGAGAGGACTGGTGAACCGTTCAGGAATCCCTCTGGCTTTTCATAGGGTACGCCCCAGAACCATTCGTCGTAGGCTGGGTCTTTTTCCGTCCCGAACTCGGAGATCAAGTCTGCCATTCCCGCTCCCGAAACGGCCGCCTTGAACCGGGTTGTTTGTGTTACCGCCCACTCCGACATGTAGCCCCCGTAGGACCAACCGCCAATCCCCAGTCGCTCCGGATCAGCAATTCCTTTCGCAAGCATGTCATCCACTCCGGCCATGACGTCCTTGAAATCACCGCCGCCCCAATCCGCGCGATTCATCTCCACAAATTTCTGACCGTAACCGATGGATCCACGCACATTGGGGTACAAAACCGCGAATCCGGCCGCCACTAGCAACTGCCCCCAAGCGTCAACTGTGTCTGACCAATTCCCTGTCGGACCGCCGTGAACCAGCACCACCAGCGGTAGTGTTGTTTTTCCGTCTGAGCCTACGGGCTTTAGAAGTCCCGCTTCGATTTCCGTACCGTCGAACGACTTGTACCTAAAGAACTCCAGGGCAACCAGACCGTATTCTTTCGCTGCATCGTTGATGTGGCTAACCTGCCGGGCCACCCCACTTGTGTCGCGAAGCCAGAGTTCCGGCATGGAGGTCGCCGTCTCCCCAACGAACGCAATCTCACCCGTCGAGGACACGGAGAATTGACTGGGATTCACGGGCAGTTCTCCGGTCATGTCTTTGCGTTCTCCCTGCTCAGTGTAGCCGACGAATCTCCTATGGAACCCGTCGGCATAAATCGCCACCATCCAACCGCCTTTTGCAAAATGGTAGTCGAGGATGGCCCGGTCGAGGCTCGCGCCCGTCAAGTTTCTCGCGACGCCACCTTCCAAGGAAACAATCTGAAGATCGTGGGGTTCTGGCCCATCGTCGCGGCTGCCGATAAAGCTCACAACTCCTCCAGCCTGTGCGAAGCGCAAATCTCGGAACGGGCCCAGAGGCGCCAGCAACTCCTGTTTGTGACCGTCCTTCACCTTCACGAGGTAAATGCGATCCGTCATCCGATCGGACGCCGGGCGATCCGTCGCTTTGATCACGATGCTTTGCCCATCCGGCGACCACTGGAGTTCCTCGACTTTCCATGTCGCTTCAGTCAGGCTTCGCTCCTCGCGCTTCGCCAGATCGAGTACACGCAAGCGAGCGTACATGTCATCTCGATCGACGACGCGCGCATCGTCTTTGTCCTTCTCCTTTTTTTCTTTCTCTTCGGTTTTGGGGTTTGGAGAAAGATAGCCAATGGACTGGCCGTCCGGTGACCATGCGAATGACTCGACTCCCGCTTTGCCTTTCGTTAACGCGGCGGCCTCTCCTCCCTCCATTCGTAAGAGATAGACCTGCTGTTGCTCGCCGCGGTTTGAAAGGAAGGCCAGTTGTTTGCCATCGGGGGACCAGCGTGGCGAACTCTCATTCTTTTCTGAGTAAGTGAGTTGGCGTACCTTGTTGCTCGCCTTGTCATAGAGCCAGATGTGCCGCGTCCGTTTTTCGCCTGTTTGGGGATCCGAAACGACAAAAGTCACCCGCGTTCCGTCGGGAGAAAATTGCGGGTCCTGCACGCTACGCATTGCCAGAAACGACTCCGGACTGAGCACCTTCTTCCCTGCGGGCGATGGAGCCGCGGTTTGTTCCTGGGCGACGAGTCCTCCCCCACCCACGAACAGAATTGCGACGCAACCCATCGCCAATCCCCACTTAAGCATGCTGCCCCCATTCGCGACCACGCCGTTCGGCCTTAACACTGTGCATTCCTCACTAATGGTCGGACTGTATGCGCCGATGCCAATTTCTGTCAACCGCGGCCTCAGGCAGGGTCTTGCAGAGCCCCAAGAACGTATACACGAAATCAAGAGAGATGAGATAGGATTTCCCAACAGCAGGATGCGGACCTTATAGGTCTTAAAGGCAAATTCATCACGAGCGGAGCAAAATGAATACGGCGCAGAAAGATCGTCGCTCACTTTCACTGCTTCTCTCACTTTTGCTGTTTCTTATACTGTCTCCCCTCCTGGAGGGTCATCAGCTCGGCGAACTGACCCTGATCTTTTCCCTCTATATTCTTCTGGTTGCGTCCATTGTGGAATTGTTCATTCCTGGAGGTGGGATTAGGCCCATCGGAGATTACCCGTATACCGCGGGCTACGTTCCTCTACTTCAGCCTGGTTACCCTGACGACGTTGGGCTATGGTGACATCGTTCCCCTAACCCCCGTGGCACGCATGTTTGCCGCGCTGGAGTCAGCCACAGGCGTTTTGTACATCGCGATTACCGTTGCCCGGCTCGTCGCTGCGTGCCAGAAAACGGACGATAAGCCCACCCTGTTGCTTTAATCTCTGTAGAATCATTTGTGGAAGCTCTCGACGAAAAATGCACTGGCACTTGTTTTCCTGGTTTCGTTCTATTTTGTTTCGCAGGTTGCGGCACAGTCGCCACCTTCTCACATCCTTCGGCCCAACCCAATGTTGAACCTCTTTGATAGTGTCCCCTTCAGCCCCCATTAGAAATGTCCCCTACACTACGACCTCCTGGGGAGGTCCGATTGAAGAGGACAGCGATGAGTGCGAGGGAACTTCGACGAGCAGAGGTTCTGGGGCGAGTGAAGGGGCAGGCGCTGAGGCTGGTAGACGCGGCAAAGATGTTGGAGGTGAGCTATCGGCAGGCGAAGAGGCTGTGGCAGCGTTATCGGGAAGAAGGCGCCAAAGGGCTGCAGCATCGCAGCGCAGGCAGAAGCTCCAATCGGGCGAAGCCCGAGAAATTCCGGCGGAAGGTGCTGCGGCTGATCCGGGAGAAGTATTCGGGAACGGAGCAGGAGCGCTTTGGGCCTACGCTGGCAGCGGAACATTTGGCGGAGGAGGATGGGTTGGAAGTGGGGGAGGAGACGCTGCGACGCTGGATGTTGGCGGAGGGGTTGTGGAGCCGGATGCGCAGACGGAAAGCGCACCGGAAGCGTCGAGAACGGCGGGAGCACTTCGGCGACTTGGTGCAGCTGGATGGTAGTTTCCATGCGTGGTTTGAGGAGCGGGGGCCCCGGGGATGTCTGATGAATATGGTGGATGATGCCACGGGGACGACGTGCTGTCGGCTGGGAGAGCAGGAGACGATCTGGGCAGCGGTAGGAGTGCTGCGATCCTGGATCGGAAGGTATGGCGTACCGCGAGCGTTGTATACGGATTGGAAGAACGTTTATAAGCGGCAGCCGACGGCAGCGGAGCGATTGCGCGGGAAAGCGCCCAAAACGCAGTTTGGGCGCATGTGCGCGCGGTTAGAGATTCGCATTATTGCAGCCAGTTCTCCGCAGGCGAAAGGGCGCGTGGAGCGCAATAACGGGGTGCATCAAGATCGCCTGGTGAAGAAACTGCGCCGCCAGGGGATCCAGAGCTACGAGGCTACGAACGAATATTTGGAAGCGGAATATCTTCCGGAACACAATCGGCGTTTTGCGCGAGAGGCGGTACGAGCAGAGAACTATCACGTTCGGGCGCCGAGCACAGCGAAACTGAGAGAGATCTTCCGGTTAGAGACGGAGCGATCGATCAGCAACGATTGGGTGGTGCCGTACCGGGGGCATTTTCTGCAACTCCAGCCCCAGAACCGGCGTTATGGGCCAACGAAAGGCAAAGCGCTGGTCTGTGAGTGGGAAGACGGGGCGGTAGAAGTGCACTATCGCGGAGAATGCATGGACTACAAAGATCTGGTGGTGCGACCTCAGGTAGTGCAGGCAGAACCAAGTAAGCCGCGCCGTGAGCCAGCCAAGAGCGTAGGAAGTAAGCCTGCGCACGATCATCCCTGGCGGCAAGGTTATGAGCAGAGAATGAAGTTGCAGAAGTTGAGTGGATCGCAGGTGTCCGCACTCGTTGGGGAGTCCGCCACCGCTTCGCCCTAAACGCGCCGCACAAACCGCGGCGCAGGGCTTCGCTCCGGCAGACTCCCCAACGACAACAACAAATCAAAAGAAAAGGGACACTTCTAATGAGGTAAGGAAGGGGACATTTCTAAAGAGGCTTGACACCTTCGGCCCAACCCAATTGACTTCGCCATTTTCTCCGCGTAGCCTGAAGATCCGATGTTTCGCCGCTCCACTTCGCTCCAGAATTGTCCCCCAACCCCTGTTGCGTTTTGTCTGTGTATTTGTTGTTGCCCGGGGTTCGGGCGAAGGGAGACTGGCGGCTAGTTTTTCCACTTGCTAGATTCGCTTTTCGCCTGGCCCACGATTCGAATCGTGGGCTTTTTATTTTTGCGGGCAGTCGAAGCGGAAGCGGCGGAACATCGAATCCGATTCCAACAAGGAGCACACCATGAGCAAGGTTCTTTTAGAAGTACTCGAAGCAAACGCGAAATACAGCGCCAAATTTGGCGACAGGGGCAAGCTGGCCATGCCGCCCGCGCGGCGATTCGCCATTCTCACGTGCATGGATGCGCGCCTCGATCCCGCAAAGTTCGCGGGCCTGGCCGAGGGCGACGCTCACGTGATTCGCAACGCCGGCGGACGAGCCAGCGATGATGCCGTCCGCTCGCTGGTGATCAGCTACAAACTCCTTGGCACGAATGAGTTCTTCGTCATCCACCACACCAATTGCGGAATGGAGTTCTTTACCAATGACGTGATGCGTGATTTGCTGAACTCCAGCCTGGAGACGGCCGAGCTTACGCCGAGTGGCTTCCGCGACGTAGGCAAAGGACCCGGCGACCGTTCCGGAGAATACATTGAATGGCTCACGATCAAGAACCAGAGGCAGTCCGTGCTGGATGACGTCGCACGAATCCGCAATCACCCGCTCGTCCCGAAGTCCATCCCTGTTCACGGCTACATTTACGATGTAGCACACGGAAAGCTCGTTGAAGTGGAAGGCGCCCGTGCTGTTGGCGCTTCCGCCTGAACACAACGTTGCGTTTGTCTGAAGATCAGACAGCCCCATGAGCCACAGGAGCGCGTGGGGCTGTTGCTTCATTGCCCACGGTTAGCCCCTTTGCCCTGCGCGCGAGGTAAAATTACTGTGGATTCCGACACATGAGTGCACCATGGCATTTCTTGCGCACCTGCTTCAGGTGTTCACCGGCTTTGTTGGACCGCTGATTGTTTTTTGCGTGAAGCAGGACTCGCGTTTCGTCAAATTTCATGCGCTGCAGTCCCTGATCTGGCAGCTCTGCTACATGGCCCTGTTTTTCTGCGTCATGATTGGAGTGGTTTTCAGTATCTTCGCCAGCGTGGCGCACATTCCCCCCGGTTCGCATCCTCAAGGACCTCCTCCGGGATTTTTCGTTTTTTTCCGGTCTTCTGGCTCCTGATGATGGGCGGATGGATCGTGAATGTGATCCTGGGGATTGTCTATGGAATCAAAGCCAACCACGGGGAATGGGCAGCTTACCCCATAATCGGCAATTAGTTCCTCCCGAAAAATGCAACCTGAATTCTTTTGTACCAATTGAGCGCACGGGCCCAGATCTTCGCTGTATGGAAATACTAAAAGCAATCGGAAACTGGTACTGACGAGCAGTTGTAATTTGATAGGGACTATTTAATAATGAGGAACTTTTCAACCTTGTTTTGACTGCGAGTCGCATGGTTGCCCATCGATGCCCGAAGCATAGCCCCACCATCTACAAACTCCGAAAAAAAGGCCGCTTCCGGTTTTGGACGCACATCCCTCTCCGGCAGAACCGGTTCCCTGCGAGGCGCCGACCGCCCAGCTCAGCGACCCTTGGTCGCAGAAAATCTCTATTTCTTAGCTGGGAAATCATGCTCTTCTGACCGGCATCCAACCAGAACCGACAGAACTGACTCCTGACCAAGCTCTGATCCGTTCCTTGCACCCCGGCGTGTTCGTTGCAGCAGCCGCGATGGCTCGGATACAATCATTCGTTTGCAGCAGTTGCGAAAGGCGCGACCGAGCGAAATGCACACTATCCAGGTCCACAATACCCTGAGTGCAAAAGTTGAGCCCTTCGTTCCCCAAAAAGCTGGGGAAGTCCGGATGTATACCTGTGGGCCGACGACCTATGATTTCGCCCACATCGGCAATTTCCGCACCTTCGTTTTTCAGGACATTCTGCGCCGCTTTTTGAAATTGCGTGGCTTTAAGCTGACCCACGTTATGAACTTGACGGACGTGGACGATCGCATCATTGCCAACGCCGCCGCCGCTGGGGTTTCGATCCGGGATTACACGGAAAAGTATGTGCAAGCGTTCTTTGCCGACTGCAAGACTCTGAGTGTCGAGGCACCCGAACAATGGATCCGGGCCACAGATCACATTCAGGATATGGTCGCGCTGATTCAAAAGCTCCAGCACAAGAGCTATCACCTACGAATGCGACGGTTCCATTTACTACCGAATCGCCAAATTTAAGGATTACGGCAAGCTGTCCAAGATTGATCTCACCGGGATTCAGGCGGGTGCGCGCGTCGATATCGATCGTTACGAAAAAGAGAGCGCACGCGATTTTGCTCTTTGGAAAGCGCCCGAACCCGGCGAGCAATTCTGGGAAACGCCATTGGTACCGGGACGGCCCGGCTGGCACATCGAGTGCTCCGCAATGGCCATGAAGTATCTTGGCGAGACGATTGATATCCACACCGGTGGAATCGATCTGGCTTTTCCGCATCACGAAAATGAAATTGCGCAGAGCGAAGCGGCCACTGGAAAGCAGTTTGTCCGTTACTGGATGCACGCGGAACACCTGCTCGTCGAAGGTGAGAAGATGTCCAAGTCGCTGGGCAATTTCTATACGTTGCGCGACTTGTTCGCGCAAGGGTTATAAGCCTTCGGCTCTGCGATTCGCTTTGGCCAGCGTGCCGTATCGCCGCCAGTTGAATTTCACGTTTGACGGATTGCAGCAGGCCACCAGCTCTGTCGACCGGCTGCGCAATTTCGCCGCGCGCCTTAAGAACGAGAAATTTCCGTCTGGGAAACACCCTGGAATGGGCGCGCGTATTGCCAAAGCCGCCGAGGATTTCGATGCAGGCCTATCCGACGACTTGAACACCGCACAAGCACTTGCCGCCGTCTTCGATTTTGTGCGCGAAGCCAATATCGCTATGGATAAAGGGGATTTTCGACAGAGTGACGTGAGGGCGGCGCAGGAGTTCCTGGCCAGCTTTGACCGGGTTTTCACGGTGCTGGAAGACAACGACGCGGAAAAACTCAAGGCTATCGGGTTTGCGCCAGCCACCAGTGGAGTGGATGACAGTGAAATCGAAAAGTTGGTGGCGGAACGCCAAGCCGCTCGCCAGAGGCGCGACTTTGCCGCCTCTGATCGCATCCGTAAACAGCTCTCTGATCGTGGTATAATTTTGGAAGACACGAAGGACGGCGGCGTCCGCTGGAAACGCAAATGAAGCACTTTCATTTTCTGAAGCGCGGTCGTGAAGCACTGGGCCCTCGTGTCCCCCGCAAGTTTCGCCCGTCGAGCGTTCGACCGGGTCTCTACAGCGTAGACTAAGTCCTTTTTTTGCAGGTTGAACGAGTTCAGCGGTTCCCACACCTGCTCTTTCTCTCGCCTCTCGCCACACTAACCCGCTGAACCGATTCTGGGAGGAATCATGACAACTGCCACCGAAGCCAGAACCAGACTTCCCCAAATTAAGACGCCTCTGCCGGGCCCGAAATCGCAAATGGTGATTGATTACGACCACAAGTTCATGTCCCCGTCCTATATGCGGGATTATCCGCTGGTCGCCGATCATGCCTATGGCGCCATCGTAGAAGATCCAGATGGGAATACATTTCTGGATTTTGCGGCCGGGATTGCGGTGTGTTCCACCGGCCATTGCCATCCCAAAGTTGTAGCGGCCATCCAGAAACAAGCTGCGGAAATGATTCACATCGCTGGAAATGATTTTTACCACCGGCACATGCCACAGCTTGCGGAACGCCTTGTAGCCACCATGCCGAAGTCCTGCCACTACAAAGTGTTCTTTGGCAATTCCGGCACGGAAGCCGTGGAAGGCGCGATCAAGCTCGCCCGATATTCCACGCGGCGCGATAAGCTCATCGCCTTCTATGGGTGCTTTCATGGGCGGACTCTCGGCTCACTTTCGCTGACCGCTTCAAAAAACACCCAACGCAAGCACTTCGGCACGCTACTGGGAGGGGTCGAACACATTCCCTATCCCTACGCTTATCGTTGTGCGCTCGGCCATAGCAAGGATACTTGTGGAGGAGAAATTATTGAACTGCTAGAGCAGCAGATTTTCAAGCGCCTATTCGCTCCCGAGGAAGTAGCGGCCATCATTGTTGAGCCCATTCAGGGTGAGGGAGGCTTTATTCCGGCTCCCGCATTTTTCTTGCAGGAACTCCAGCGGCTGTGCAACCAGCATGGCATCGTTCTGATTCTCGACGAAGTTCAGGCGGGCATGGGCCGCACGGGAAAGTGGTGGGCCTACGATCATGCCGGCGTCACGCCCGACATCGTCCTGACCGCGAAGGGAATTGCCAGCGGGATGCCAATCAGCGCGTTCATCGCCAAGGAAAGTGTCATGCAGTGGAAGCCCGGCGCACACGGAACCACGTATGGCGGCAATCCCGTTTGCGTTGCATCGGCCCTGGCAACGATGGATTTGATTGAAGGCGGATTGATGGCTAACGCCGAGAGAATTGGTAACTACATCTTCAGCAAGATCAGCGACTGGCCAAAACGCTTCAAAATTGTCGGCGACATCCGCGGAAAGGGCCTGATGATTGGCGTGGAAATTGTTCGTGACCAGAGCACCAAAGAAAAGGCCGCCGGACTTCGCGACAAGATCATCGACAATGCGTTCCACCGAGGCCTGCTTACGCTTGGCTCCGGTGAGAACTCCATCCGCATTTCCCCACCGTTGATCATCGATCAGGAGCAGGCCGACTGCGCCATCCGCATCATGGAAGAGAGCATTGGCGAAGCGGAAAAAACGCTCTAGTCGCGTGGGAAACGGACCCACTTGTATACCTATGCCGTGGCCGCAGAAAATTCTGCTGGCCACGGGGATTTGTGTCTATTCTGTATAGGTAACATATATAAGGTAATAACCGGCGATGTTAGGGCAGATTGGCTTGCGCTCGTGAAGTGGAAGTCGCGCCACGGTCTTTGCGACCCTGACACTTCTACTCCCGAGAGGCAGAAGCTTGAGGCGCTGCAGATTGGCGTGCGTGGGGAAACGTATGCTTACTGGTACCTGCGGCGCCTCGGCTATGTCTTCATTGCCAGGAACTACATGCCGGCGCACGCCAAAGGCGAACTGCACCTGATTGGGTTCGATGGTGGCACACTGGCCTTAGTGGAAGTTCGGACGCGCTTGGCGGTGAAAAGGAAAGACCGCGCTGCCCGAATTGAGCATCACGAAAGAGAAGCACGAGGTGTTGATTCGTACGGCGCACTATTTCCTTCACGAGCGCCATATCAAAGAATGCCCATTACGCTTTGATGTCGTCGCCATAGACAATACTCCCGGCAAGCCCCCGTTGTCCGGTTGCACAAGTCTGCTCTCAGTCCCGTTGTCCATCACCATTCCGACTGGTAGCTCCTCGCTGGTGACAGCGCGCGGCTTGGCTTATACTCGCAGACCTCGCGAGTGTTCCTTCACAATCTAGGAGTCCTCCATTATGCGAATGGATACCTTCTGCTTGCCGATCGTCTCAGCCCTTATTTATTTGAGCCTGGCGTCGCAGGCTCAGCCGCAAACTCGTTCAGGGGAGTCCTTGACGGGAGAATGGCAGTTGACCACTGTTGAGATGGGAATTCCATTTACGGAGCGACTACAACTGACGAGCGCCGGCGAAGAAATCCATGGAAGGATCTATCGTGGAGGAAAAGGTGTTGTGGTAAAGGGGAGTCTGCGAAACGTAGACATTCACCTGGAGTTCGAGGACGGCGACAAGAATGTTTACGGCGGCAAAACTACAGATGCCGGGATGTCCGGAAGTTATTCAGTAAAGGGGGAATCAGAGACGACCACCGGGACGTGGAGCGCGAAACGGTCGGCGACAGACAAACCTGTCTCGCCACGCACGTTGGATTTTGCACCAACGACCTTTTACCGCCAGCTCTCTGCGGACGTGAAACCGGTTCTTCGTATCTGGACCGGTGACACGGTGCGCACGAAGAGTGTTGACGCTGGCGGGCAAGATGAAAAAGGGGTGAAGCGCGTCGAGGGCGGGAATCCCTTGACCGGGCCCTTTTTTGTCGAGGGGGCGATGCCCGGGGACGTGGTGGCGATCACCATTAAACGCCTGCGCATTAATCGCGATTGGGCGATCAGTGATAGTGCGTTTGTCGATCGTGCCTTAACTCTCAATTATGTTTCCGAGAACAAGCAGGAATGGAAGAATACTCGTTGGCATCTGGATGTCGAAAAACAAATCGCGACCCTGGAGAACCCTCCCGAACACCTCAAGAATTTCACCGTGCAACTCCACCCCATGCTGGGATGCGTTGGAGTCGCCCCAAATCCCTGGCGGGCTCCCGTGCAAACGCAGGATTCCGGCAGCATTGGCGGTAACATGGATTTCAACGGAATCACGGAGGGTGCAACTGTTTTTCTTCGCGTTCAGCAACCTGGCGCGCTGCTTTATTTGGGCGATGCCCACGCGGTGCAAGGAGATGGCGAACTGAATGGCAACGCCCTGGAAACTTCCATGGACATCGAGTTCACTGTCGATGTACAGCGCGAAAAGAACATCGGCACTCCACGCGTAGAGAATGCGGAGTACCTGATGGCCATGGGGCTATCCGGATCTTTGGATGATGCGTTTCGCGAAGCGACCTCAGAACTCGCCAGTTGGTTGCAGAAGGACTACAGCCTGAGTAGCGCTGAAGTTGCATCCGTCCTGGGGGCGTCCATCGAGTACAAGATCTCCGAGGTAGCAGACCGCAATGTCGGCGTAGTGGCGAAGATCCGGAAAAGTAGCCTCGCGCCTTTGGCGGCAGGGAAGTAATTCAGCTGCCGAAGTCAGTCACTATATTTCAGTCCTTATGGAAGCCGATGGCGTCGAGTGCCGGCTGGATTTCCGGATTGGACATGAACGTCTTCCAGATCAAGCCGGAACGGTAATTTTCAATCATCACTACAATCGGCGCCTGGTTCAGTGCCATATTCACATCCTCGAACCAGTTCTCGGATTCATTGTAGCCATCGCGGAATCCGTAATTTCCCCAAAGCTTTCCTCCCCGGTCACGATAAAAATGCTTTAACGCCTTCATGGACTCCTCCGGGGTGTAAGGGAAAGAAGCCAGCGCAGCCGTGCAAGTGATCGTTCCGTTATCGTCGCGGGGTAGAGGGCGGCCCCCAGCCGAATTCACGCCGGCGGAACGGCCCCAGGCATTGTCGCCGTACCCTTTGAAATGCCGTGGGTTCTCAATGGAATAATCGTGGCTGATGAGCGCGATATTGCGATTGTTCTGGAAGTAATTTGTGTATTTGTCCCGTTTTCCGCGCGGGTCGAAGGCCAGGAAAGAGTAATGCGTGAAGAAAAGCTCGCCGCCGTTGCCGGCGCCAACGTCGAGCTTATGCCCGTAGTAAGTATTACCGTTGGTATAGTGATCCCCTTGCGTGGTTCGGCTCCACCCCTGGCGATAGCGAATAGCCGTTTCAGATTGGCTGGCCCAACCCGCGTGATAAAGGCTGGCCGGAACAGCATGGGTTGGCGATGCGATGGCCAGCAAATAAATGATCATCGTCTCGTTCCACCCAACCAGCGGATGATGAATGTAGAAACCAGCGTCGGGCGACCAGTGCCAGTAGAGAAAATTGGGATCCGGCCCCTTGCGATACCAATCCCACTCCACTGTGTTCCAGAAGTCAGTAATGGTTGATCGGAGTTCTGTTTCTTGTGGGCTATCACGATTGAAATACTGTCGTGCTACCAGCAGGCCCTGCATCAGGAAGGCGGTTTCCACCAGATCGCCGCCATTGTCGTATTCGCCGAAATACGGAATCACTTTGCCGGTGCGTCCATCCAGAAAGTGCGGCCAGACGCCATGAAACCGGTCAGCAGTGGAGAGAAAGCGAGTGATTTTCTGCATTCGCTCCACACCCTGTTCACGGGTAATAAAGCCGCGCTCGACGCCAACGACCATTGCCATGATCCCGAAACCGGACGATCCGAGGGCCACCAGGTTTTTGTCACCGGGGAGAATTTCAATGGCCATGCCTGCATTGGGATGCGCCGCCTCCCAGTAGTAGCGAAAGCATGCTTCCTGCACCATGGTCAGAAGTTCGTCATCGGTCATCGCATGCGTACTGGCGCTTGTCTCTTCGGAAAGAGAGGACTCCTTATAGCTGGAATTGACGGCAGAGATTTTGTAGATTGCGGTTTCACCCACTTCCCCCAGAAAATCTTCAAAGCGTGTGCGATCGCCGCGCTGTGTGGCCAAAGGCGCAAACGTTTTTCCGTCAAGGGACCGGTAAATTTTGTAGAACTGTAGATCAGAGTTATTCATGGGAGACCAAGACACATCAATGTGGCGGTCGTAGCCCTTCGAGGTTACGCCAGAGGGGGCGGGCGGGGCGTTTACAGTCGAAGACGGAGCGTCGCTAATGGTGATTTCATCGATATACAGAGAGTGTGGTTTGTTGTCATCCAGACCTTGAAAGATAGTGATACGTTGCAACTTCTGAGAGTCGAAAGTGTCTGGCTGAGTGTCTTTTATGATTCCGGCGAACGAGTTGAAGGGTATTTCCAGTTGCACCCATTTGCTGGGGGTGGGTGTATTTGTGGCTTTGAACAAGGGAATCGCGGGAGTGCCGTGCCCATTCGAATCGCTCAGCATGATACGGGGCGACTGTTCGGCGGAAATCGGTTCTTCGGTGTAGCACCACATTCGCAAAATGGAGCCGGCGAATTCGACTCTGCCATAGCGTGCCCGAACATCCAATGTAATGTTCCAATCTCCGCCGGTTGCGGAGCGCCACTTCAGCCGCAGCGCGTTGGGTGGAGTCAGATAGTGATTTCCATCCACGGGGAGTTTGCCATCTGTCTGATCCAGTTCGCTGGGTGCGACGACGTGGGTGCGGCTGTAATACCACGAGCCATCCGGCAGGCTATTGTCGAAGACAACGTGCCTGTCATAGTCGACCTGGGCAAGCACGCCGGCTGGAAAAAAAAGGCAAATGATAAGGCAAACTAGACAAATTCTCATCAATCTCTCCTGACGGGGCGCAAGCACATTCCCGTGTGGATTCTAGAGAGCAGAGTGATCGCACGCAACGATGGATATGACTTCTTGCTCGGGAATCACGTCATGCATGGACAACTCGCGCTACAATACTCGATTTGCATCGCAGCCTGCAGCGCGGTAGTGTAAATACAAGGTTCGGAGGGCGATTTGCCAGAGTTACGAAAAGACCCTATCACAGGGCGCTGGGTGATTATTTCAACGGATCGCGGGAAGCGGCCCATGGATTTTCTCCGGGAGAGCGTGTTTCCGGGGCCACCCCAGAATTGTCCTTTTTGTCCTGGAAATGAAGTTAAGACTCCGCCGGAAATATTGGCTTATGGCCGCAATGGTACTGGCCCCAACACTTCTGGTTGGAATATCCGTGTCGTCCCCAATCGTTTTCCCGCCCTTGGCATTGAAGGCGAGCTCGACCGCGAGGGCGAAGGCCTTTTCGACAAAATGAACGGCATCGGCGCGCACGAAGTGATTATTGAGACACCGCAACACCAGACCACCCTCGCGCAATTGCCGCAAAAATCCGTTGAGGACGTCTTCTGGGCCTACCGCGACCGTATGCTCGATCTTAAAAACGACAAGCGCTTCCGCTACATTCTTATCTTCAAGAACCATGGCGAAGCAGCGGGTGCTTCCGTCGAGCATCCTCACTCCCAATTGATTGCCCTACCCATTGTGCCGCGTCGAGTGCGCGAGGAAGTCGATAATTGCTGGCACTACTACGACGAGAAAGAGCGCTGCATCTTTTGCGACATCATCCGACAGGAACGCGACACCGGCGAGCGCGTAATCGGCGAAAACGATCACTTTATCACCGTCGCTCCGTACGCCCCTCGCTTCCCGTTTGAGATGTGGTTGCTTCCCAAGGTGCATGGCTCTGCTTATGAAAACAACCAGAGTTCCATGTACGCGAGTCTCGCGCAGATGATGAAAGACACCCTGATGCGGCTGGAAGCGGTTTTGGACCGCCCAGCATACAATTTCATGATCCATACCTCGCCCATCGGGGAAGAGATCAACGATCACTATCACTGGCACATCGAAATCATTCCCAAGCTGACCAAGGTCGCGGGTTTTGAGTGGGGCACCGGCTTCTACATCAACCCGACGCCCCCCGAGGAGTCCGCGCGATTCCTGCGCGAGGCGCAACTGGAAGAGCCGGTAAAGAAGAAGTAAGCCGAAAGAGCATGGTTTCAAGGGGAACCCTGCGCTTACGGGCAAAGCGAGTTTTCGTTATAATTGAAAGGTTGAGGCGCGGTACCCAAGTGGTAAGGGAGAGGTCTGCAAAACCTTTATGCGTGGGTTCGATTCCCACCCGCGCCTCCAATTTTAGTCATTTGTTTTGTTTGTTTTACAGAGTCTGTTTTCTTCATGTGACCTATACGTGACCACGAATTTCGGACTACAGCCTCCATATTCTGCTGCCGTTCAAGGACCCACTTGTTGTAGTGCTTCTGTGTAACCTCGATCGACTGGTGTCCCAGCAGTTGGCTGACCGTCTCCATGGGAGTGTCGCTAAGGAGCAAGCGCTTGGCGAACGTGTGCCGGAATTGGTGGATGTGTCCTTTGATCCCGGTCTGCTTGAACAGACGCGCGAAAGCCTTGCGCCAGGTGGCAGCACAATCCTCCGCGTTCGATTCTCCGGTCCAGAAGGGGTACTTACCTGGTTGATTGATCACAGCCTCGGCGACATCGTCGGGGATCGGGCAGTAGACGTCCGTGCCTGTCTTGGCAGTTCGCAAAGCAACCTTCCAGCCAGCTGCGTCCTTGATGATCTTCTCCCGGCCAATCGTGGAGGCGTCGCCTACGCGAAGGCCGGACCACAGCAACAGCAAACCTAAAGCCTTGAGTCGTTGGCCATCCCCGTCGTAGGAATCACAAGCCTTAAACAAAATCTCCAGCTGCTCTTCAGTAAACGGAATCGATTCGGAAGGCTCTAGCTTGGGAGCGGCGATCGGCAGCGCGGGATTCTTCTTGATCCACTCAAAGCCCAGGGCGAACTTGAAAAACGTCTTCATCCGCTCAATGTGCTTCGACGCGGTCCTGGCCGACATCTTCCAGGTCATTCGGAATTCTCGAAGATCGTTCGGAGTTATTTGCTTCAAGAACGCGTACCCTTTGTTCTTGAAGTGCTCATTCATCCGGCGAAAGAGAAGCTTGTATTTCCGAATTGTCGGCTCTTGCAATCCGCGGTTGACGGTCGCGTCCTCGGTGAACTTATCGGTGGCTTCCTGAATCGTGAGCGGCGCAGCGTTGGCTGTGGGCCCCTCTAATTCGAGCTGTTTCCGTAGCTCTAGAGCTCCCCGCATGTCCGTTGTGCCAATCGGATGTCGAATGCGTTGTTTTCTGCCGATCCGCCAGTCGTACCAGATCGGGCATTTGCACTTGTTGTCGATTCTGGTTCCGTTGTAGGGGCAAGCTTCGACGTGGCGGCGCTTCAATACCATCATTTACCCGAGGTCAAACGCGTGTGGACCCGCAACAGGACGGACTCCGGAATCCTCATTGTGCTGTAACCGCGCTTGACTCTAGTGCGGGGCCTATCAAAAGTCAACACGCCAGGCTCGTCCGCAAATGTGTCCCGCGCGAGGTCGACGGAGATACCCCACTGTTCTGCAATCTCGGCTACGGTGTAGTGCTTTTCGCTGACGATGAGGTTTTTGTAGGTCGCCCCAGCGTAGACGTAAGGTCTCCCCGCAAGCTTTGTTGTGGTGGCGGGAACTGTTTGTGGTTCGAATTGATTCAAGGACCACGATAGGACCGACTCCGTACGCAAGAGTTCTTGGTGTGTCTCGTCTGTCATGAGGGAATTGTACGGCGAGGGCTGGGGTGGAGGACTACTGGCCTAAGGGACAGTCGTCTACAAGTGAACAAACATTACCATTTTGGGCATTCCGTTTGCGGCTGTTCGTGAAGTACGCTGAGCGAATCCGTTGGCTGTACCCGCCTTCACTTTCCTGCCCTCTTCTTCCGCCAGTTCGCCTTCTGCGTTGCTCTTATCTTTCTCCTGGCCGCAGCAGACATCTTGCGTCCCTTTCGCTTCACACTCCTGCCACCCAACACTGCGATCGCCGCATTCAGCCCGTCCACTTTCTTTTGCAGTGCGTCCCGCTGGTGTTTCAAGATCTTGACGATGTTCATAGCGTATGATCCTCCGCGCGGATCATACAACACAAAAGGCCCCGAAACCGGGAGAGCAGCCTCGGAGTTGATTGGCGGACAAGTCAGTTCCACGGCCCAGTAGCCAAGTTTCCGATTACGGCGTTTGAACGGGACTTGAGAAGTCCTCTGGGGATTCGGCTGCCGATTTTTGAGGCATTATTTCTCTTCTTATATCCTTACGCGACGTGCGGCCAGACTTGCTGAATGACCGTGAACAAAAATGCCGTCGTCAGCCCGAACAAAATCATGCCGTTCAATGCTTCAAACGCTCCCGACAACTGCCAGTGCGGCAGCAAATAAATATTTGCGTGCCCGTATGCTGTCATCGCACTCAGCGAATAGAGCATCGCAATTTTTCTTTCGGGCAACGCTCCAAGCAGTAAGAACGCAGCTGCCCAAACCATTGCTTCGACTCCGTGCAGCAGCGTCACCGAAAGCACCGCAACTCCCATCACACGCATGGCTACCAGTTCAGGCACGCGATGCTTGCCGACATTACTCATGGCGCGTGTGATGCGGCGGTTCAACCGTCCGAGACAGAAAGTATGAAACACCACGACCACGGCAATTAAGGGCAGACTCCATATCCAGTTGTCGCTCCACGTGCTCATGTCTATCTGGTTCATGCTCACACCTCCTCGCAATGTCCATAAGTTGGTTCATTCTGATCGCAATCTTCGTCGAGAGGAATAGAAAGTATTGTTGAGCCACTTCTCCAGTAACGGTAATCGGGCATCACTGACAGGTCGTCTGGGTCAAAACTTGGTCTAAATCGTTTAGCCTGAGTGTAATGGTTGTTATTTTTGACAATTACGTGATGCGCGTTTAGGTGTAGTATCCGCAAAATATCGGCGTCCTCGCATCGCTTCCGCGAAGCCGCCACCTTCCACCCAGTCTTCAGCTAGTGAAGTTGATAGGAGGACAGACCATGAAGTGGGACAGAAAGATAAGTCTTACATGACTGGGCGGCATCCGGTTCGCTCGGGGACCTACAAGGTCCCGCTTCCCGGGCAGGGGAAGTCCGGGATGGCCCCGTGGGAATACACCATTGCCAAACTGCTCTCCGACGCCGGCTATTCCACCGCGTTGTACGGCAAGTGGCACCTCGGCGACACTCAAGGGCGACTGCCGAACGATCAAGGCTTCGACGAGTGGTGGGGCATCATGAACAGCTGGGACGAAGCGGGCTATACCGCGTGGCCGCTGTTCAAGGAGAGCGGCGTGCCAGTGCCGATGATCTGGGAAGGCAAGAAGGGCGAGCCGTCCAAGCCGGTGATGCCGCTCGACCTGACGGTGCGGCCGATCGTGGACGAGAAGTACATCATCCCGAAGACGGTCGAGTACATCAAGCGCAACGCGGCGGCGAAGAAGCCGTTCTTCGTGTATGTGGGTTACTCCGAGATGCACCCGCCCATCATCGGCAACCCGAATTTCGTCAACAAGTCCACCCAGCGCAGCGGTCTGTTTGCCGACGTCATCGCAGAGATGGACTACCGCGTCGGTCAGGTCCTGGATGCCGTCAAGGAAGCGGGTATCGATGACAACACGATCTTCATCTTGAGCAGCGACAACGCAGGCGGCGGGACAATCCCACAAACCGGGCCAGGCTCGAATGGACCGTGGCGTGGCGATTTCTTCCACACGCCGTTCGAGGGCAGCATGCGGGTGCCTGCCATGATCCGCTGGCCTGGCAGGGTCCCCGGCGGTGTGGTTACGGAACAGATGCTTGCTGCTGTGGACTGGCTGCCGACGCTGGCCGGGATGGTGGGTGCGTCGAATCTGGTGCCAAAGGATCGACCGATCGACGGCGTGGACGCCTCGGCATTCATGCTGGGCAAGAGCGATACAACCGGCCGTGACAGCTACATGTTCTTCGGCGTGGACGGCGAGCTGATGTCCGTCAAATGGAAGGTCTACAAAACGGTCTTCCGCTACACGATTGATAGTCCCGCCATCCAGAGTGGCTACGTCCAGCCGCAGCTTCCTATGATCTACGACCTCAGCAGCGATCCGCATGAGGATTCCAATCTGTGGTACACCGATTTAACTATGGGCTGGATATTTGCGCCGGATTTCAAGGTCATCATCGAATATGAGCGCAGCGTAAAAGAGTACCCGAACATCAAGGTCGGCGAGGACTTCAAGGGCTATAAGAAATGAATTACAAATGGCTCAGCCGATCGAGTCGATTGAACACTCGAATCGGGTTTGCAACAAGCATCCTCGCGTGCCTATTTTTGATGGGCGCCTCATCTGCATTGGCGCAGCAAAAGCCGCAATGGATGCCCGGCCAATACGGACTGAATGCAGGAATCCTGCCATCTCCCGGTTTTACGTACGTGAACATGGACATTAACTATAACGCTGGATCGTTTAACGACCGGAACGGGAATGCCGTCTCGGTCTCGGGAACGTACAACATCTGGGTCATCGAAAATATCTACTATTACGTGCCGAATACGAAATTCCTGGGCGGGAATCTGGGATTCATGGTCATCTATCCCTCACTCGCCAACGGTTCTCTCGTTGCCGATTTTCCGAGATTTCCGAATCTAGGTGTTAATGCAGGAGGTTACGGAGTTGCTGACCTCTGGGTCCAGCCCTTCACGCTCGGATGGCACCTCAAACGAGCGGACATCCAGGTGGGCGACGCATTCATGGTTCCCACGGGGCGTTATTCACCCGGAGCCTCAAATAATATCGGGACGGGATATTTTGGCAATCATCTGCAGACAGGAACTACCCTCTACGTCACCAAAAACAAAGCAACTAGTGTGAACCTATTCACAGACTGGGAAGTTCATGGACAAAGGCAAGGCACCAACAATACCTACAAGACTCCGGGTCAGGCCTTCACCGACGAATGGGGAGTCGGCCAGATTCTCCCGCTGAAAAAAGATTTCAGCAAACTGCTGCAGGTCGGCGTTGTTGGCTACGACCAGTGGCAGGTTACGCCAAATGGCGGCACCGTCCCGGTTGGTCCGATTGTGGGGCCCGCGAACGTGCTCCCTTATTACTCGGTCCACGCCGTGGGCGGACAGCTTAACTACATTCTTCCGGCAAAGAATTTCAGTCTCTTTTTTAAGTACGAACATGAATATAAGTCGTACTCACACACTTTGGGGAACACTATCGTTTTCGGCGGCACGTGGACGTTGGTGATGCCGAAGCCCAAGCCAGCAGCGCCGAAGTCATAGCTCAAATTAAGAAAAAGTAGTCAAGTCCCGGTAATAGTGGCGTACTCGGAAATCTTGAATCCATATTGACGGGTACGGCGTTAACCAGGACTTGACCCCACACAGCGGGAAGGCGTCACATTTACGGACTCCGCGCTTCGCGACTCTGGCAAGAACCGCCTGTTCGGCTCCGAACACCAGAATGGAAATTGTCACATCGAACGCAAGAACAGCCGTTCAGGCGATCGGAGCAGAACCTTGCCGCGACGCTTTACTAAGGCGCGGTCACGTTGCCACTTGCTCATTAGGCGGCTAGCAGTGAAAGGCGTGACGTTCGCGGCGTTAGCCAACTCCTCGTTTGTGATTTGGAGTGCAGTACCACCCGCAACCTCCTTACCGATAGTCCGGGCAAGAGTAACGAGTACATGAGCAACCCGCTGTCGGGAGGTGTGGCAAGCTAAACCGATGTGAGAGGCGAGATGCCAAGCCACGTAATCTGACGCAGTTGACAGTGTGTTCTCCAGCAACCTGGGATAGCGCACGACAAGATCCCGGATTGTGCGGCGATCCCACACCAACACCGAGCTGTCCGTTACTGCTTCTGTGCTGAAGAGATAAGAACAATGGTCCGACAGAACCGTCCGACCGCCGAATTGATCTCCTGGTCCAAGCCACTGAAAGAGAAGCTTCCTGCCCTCTTCTGTAACGAAGAAGGCTCTGACGAGTCCTTTCGTCAACAGGAAAAAGTGGTCCGCAGAGTGACCCTGGTTTGTGATCCCGGAATTGGCGAAGAATCGCCGTCGTGTTGCAGCAGCCAGGATTGTATCGCGATCAGTCGGAGTCAGTCCGTCGAGGAATTGCGATCTCCAGCCCGGGGATACGGCAGCAATCCGCGAGGCAGGCATAGGTGCGTCTCCCTGAGTGGAAATAGGCCGAGTCCTTGCTCCGTGGGCGGCTCGGGAAGAGGAATCCCATCGACTCTATTGAAAGAATAGAAGCTTGAACCCCATTCTTCCGGGGTCGGGTGTCTTGAACTGGAATCCTCCCGTAGATTGCAGTTGTTTGAAGTATACGGGCCGCCGTGGCCCGTTGGGAACCTGTCAAAAGTAACAGCAGGAGGGGAAATTGACCGTGGGAAACTCGGGCTTTCATTGTTCTTCTGACAATCCGCGGGCTCGTTCTGACCGTCTGACGTTACTTCACGACCGCGATGACCGGTGGTTTCCATGTGCCGTCGAGGATGGCCGTGTCAGGCCAATAGGCGCGAATCCAGACAGAAAAGTTGCCTGCCGGTGCCGGAAGCCAATTGGATTCCTTGTCTTGGCCGGGCGACTTGTTACCGAGATAGATGGTCAGACTGCCATCGGCGTTGTACTTCAGCGTCTTGTTCTTCGTGCCGAGCGCGTAGCGCTTCAACGCGTTTGGAGCAAAGAAGTGTTCTGGGTCGTACATCGTCAATGACCAGAAGCCCTTCACGGGCTTGATTGTACCTGTCGCCTTCGGTACAGTGCATCCTGCTTCGGTGCCAATCCAATTGTGCCGAATATCGGAGGACCTATGAAGAAGCTTAGATTCGGAATTATCCTCGGGGTCATCCTAGCGCTCGTGTGCATCTTCGCGACGAACCTGTGCGCTGAGAGCAAAGCGGAGAAGCAAGAAGACATACAGAAGATGGCACAGCAGACTCTTCAGCAGCTGTATCAAGCGCAGCCCTTGGCAAAAGCAGCGATTGAAAAAGCTGCTGGCTACGCGGTGTTCAGCGACATGGGATTTAAAATTCTGTTTGGAGGCTCCGGTAACGGGCAGGGTGTCGTTGTGAACGACAAGACTAAGCAGAAGACGTACATGAAGATGATCGAACTGCAGGCGGGATTTGGCTTTGGAATATCGAAGTTCCGAAATGTCTTCGTGTTTAAGACGAAAGCTGCCATGGACTCGTTCATCAATTCAGGCTGGCAGTTTGGTGGCCAGGCGACCGCTGGAGCAAAAACGGCTGACAGCGGCGGCGCAATGCAAGGTGCGGTATCAGTGGACAACGACGTATGGATGTACCAGCTCACGGAGAAAGGTCTGAACGTCTCGGTCACCGTGACAGGCGCGAAGTACTACAAGGATGATTCCCTGAATTGAGGCCGACACGGTTGCTGCATTTGCTTGGCAAGTTGGCCAAGCCCTGGTAAGTCAGCGTAATCGGAAAAGTTCGTCCTGGTCCTGTCGGCCAGGGTAGGCTTCGATTCAGCTCATCATTCCTTCGGCGCAGATGTTAAAACCTTTATTTGCTAGATAACTTGAGCTAGTCTCGCGGCGTGACGCCCAAACAACCAAAAGTCGAGCCGATCCGCAACCCAACCCTGTTCGAGATGGACAAACTCGAGAAGGCGGGACAGCTCGTCAACTCTCTCAATGTCGAGCGCCCTTACTACGAACCCGGCCTGCTGCTAGGCACCAGCGCATTTACAGCAAATGGATGGCCGGGGACGTTCTACCCTCCAGGCATGAAACCGCGCGACTTTCTTTCTTACTATGCGAGGCAGTTCAAGACCGTCGAAATCGACAGCACGTTCAGTCTGGGTGAGCAGCAACTTTATTTCGTCGTCAGTTGGAAAGTTTGTTTGATCTTGGGCACTGGAAACAGTACAGAGACTTGAGGCGAGAAGCAGAAGAGGAAATCCGCAACGAAGAGAGGGCATGGGTTCTCCTTCGACTTATGCGAGCGATGGTATCACGCAAGCTAGCTCAGATCGCGCACGACGTGTTCAAGGGCTGCGACGGACGCTAGGGCTGTGCCGATGTTGCGACTGCGAAACGTCGCCCCCAGACGCTTTCCTTTTTGTCGGCGTTATTACCAACAGCTTGCAGACAGACTTTTCGGATTTGACGCATCGCGTTGCTGGGATGGGGCTTTTGCAGGCTTAAATCCCCTCTCAGCAGTACACATGTACTAATGAAAACGGGCTATTTACCGGCAGCTCCTTCCGTTTCCACTCACTCTGAACGACACCCACGATGAGGCTGTCCAGCTCGCGCTGCACCGCCGCTGGCGCCTCCCGCAAGTCGTTGCCGGGTCACTGTCTCCCGTAACCGCGTTTGCAGGTCTGCCGATTACGATCGGGGCTACTCCTGATGAAGAACTCCGAATCTACGATTGTGATTCGCCATCATGGAGCGAAATCGAGTCATTATTTCGATTGGGGATAACTTGGTCTGGCTAGCTGTCGTTGGAGGTGGGTAAGTGGTCAGCGCGGAACGAAGAGGAGGAGCTGTGGTGGCGTCCACGGGCTCGTAGTCACAACCCTCTAGTCCAGGATGGTCCTGGTCGCAGGGGATCAGTACGTAAGCGTGCGCATCGCAGCTATCGCCATTCGGGCAAGTGGGGTCATGGCCCAGGCCGACGATCTCTCCACGATCATTGATCCAATAGGCAACTATCAGTTGGAGGTCGGTGCCAGGAGGAATCAGTGTATTTAAATCGACGCCAGGTTCACCATTCTCCCAGAGAACTGCGTGTGTAAATGGGTCGCATATGGCGTTTTGCGAACCGCCGACGATTTGACCTTTTGCGTTGATGTTATATGCAAAGCTGCAGGGGTCAGCCCCCACAGTACCAAGGTCCGTCATTACTCCGTTTTTCCATAAAAACGCGTGTTTAACCAAATCCCCTGTGAAATATGAATACCCTACAACCTCTCCCGCGTCGTTAATCCCTGATGCCGTAGAAAAGCTGCCCCCAAAGCTCCCGAGATCGGAGAGCTTTTCTCCATTCCAGACAAAAGGATGCGTGACTTGTTCACCCGGCAGCGCCATTAGGCCGACGACTTGTCCGCGATTGTTTAGGGCCTGGACGAACTGCGGTCCCAAAAAACCATTTGTACCTCCGAGGTTGCCCAGATCCTTCATCTTGCCGTCCGCCCAAAGGAAGGCGTTACTCTGTGGTGCGCCGGTGTAAGGGTCAACGACATCGTTGGTATAAGACGATCCCGCGACCTGGCCCCGGTTGTTCACAAACATCGCCCAACTATCCGGTCCGCCCAGCGTTCCCAAATCATGCATTTTTCCGTGCTCCCACAAGAACGCACGGGTCTGCGTCAGAGTCATCCCATCTCCCAATCCCAGAATCGAAAGAGGATCAGGAACGTCGTTCAGAGCCTCCCCAATCACCTGGCCGCGGTCGTTCAGCGTTGCTGCGAAGCTAGCAGTACCTCCCAGCGTACCCAGATCCAGGATCTTGTCGTTCTCCCACAGGACGGCGTGGAATTCCGGATTCCCTGAAGCAGGATCGATCTGGCTGTTCTCCGAGGTTCCAACAATTTGTCCACGTTGATTGATCGCGGCTGCAAAGCTGTAGTTGCCGCCCGGCAGCGTGCCCAAGTCCTTCAGGCTCTCGCCTCTCCACTCGAACGCGTGGGAAATGAAACAGTCAAGATTGCCTATAGGATTGAAGCAACCGGGCACTGGAGTAAGGATGGAGGTGTCTGCAACTCCAACGACCGTTCCTGCACCATTGATGATGCTAACGCTTGGCTCGCCGTTGACTCCACTCTTGGGGCCGCCGAACGTCCCCAAGTCCACGAACTTGTAGTGATGGTGCTTGGCCTTCAGTTCCTGCGCGGAAGTGCGAGCGGCAGTCAGAAGCGCGCAAGTCAACGCAATCGGGACCAACCACCGGATGATTCTGAGATTCATGATGAGCTCTCCTCTGAGCTTCCTGGAACCGGAAAGGCATATGTCTGCATTTACTGGGCATCCTCAGTCGCAAGGGACTGGGGATGACGCGTGATGGACAAGCTAACCTTGCTTCGGCTGGGAGGCCATGACTAGCCTCTTCGTATTGTGTTAGTTCTGTCTTAGTGTGCAACCAACTCAGAAGTAGGCTCTTATGTGTGAAGAGAAGGCGCAAAGATCGTGAAGATTCCCGGCGTCACGTGGTGGTAGACTCCCCTAGCTTTTGTTTAAGGTAGGTATGCATGGCTGTATCACCAACACTCTCGCCTAAGGTTCGCTTTGGGCCGTTCGAACTGGACGCGGCAGGGGCTGAACTCCGCAAGAACGGCACGGTGATCAGGCTGCAGCCCCAGCCGCTGAAGGTCCTTTTGCTTCTCACTCAACGCGCCGGTCAAGTTGTGACACGTGAGGAAATACAACGGTGCCTGTGGAGCGACTCCACCTTTGTCGATTTCGAACGTGGCATTAATTTCTCGATTAACCAAATCCGAGGGGCACTGGCGGACAACGCCGACAGGCCGCGGTACATAGAGACTCTGCCGCGGCGTGGATACCGTTTCATCGCCAGGGTCACGCAGGAAGCTTCAGCAAAGGAAGTTCCCAGCGTGCATGCGCTTGGCGCAGCGGATCATCCGGGAGCTGCCGGAGGAAATGGCGCAAGTGCGTCATCCACCTCAGGGTCTTTGGCACCCACGTTATCCCTTGTCGGTGCAACGAGGGCATGGCCACGGAGATTAGGACTGGCCGCAGTGACCGCAGGAATTACTCTCCTGGGATTTACAGGATTTGCTTTCTATCGCCAGGTGTTCCGCAGGCCAAGAATTAGCTTCGAGAACCTGCAGATCAGCAAGCTGACGGACGATGGGAAAGCAGAGCAACTGGCCATCTCTCCCGACGGACGCTACGTTGCATACGCCATTCGGGATGCCGCGGAATCCGGACTTCGTGTCCGGCAGGTGGAGACACGCAGCAATGTGCAAATCCTGCTGCCAGATAAGGACCGGGAAAGGTTTCTTGGGCTCACATTCTCACCTGACGGCAACTACATCTATTACGTCCAGTCAAGTAAGGAAATTGCGAGCTACAACTACATCTATAAGGCGCCTGTGCTTGGAGGCCCAGCCCTTCTATTGGGTAAGTATGCGGACGCCCCTCCGGGCTTTTCACCGAATGGGCAAGAGTTTGCTTACACACAAGGCATTGGAGATCGCAACATTCTCGAAGTACGAATCGCAAACTCAGATGGGACTGGGGACCGATTGGTCGCGTCGATTCCGGATGGGGACTCCAATTTCCAACCTGGCCCGGCCTGGTCGCCGGATGGGCAGACTATAGTGGTTCCCGTGATGCTGAGGGGAGAAAAAGTCCGTTGGATTCTGGCCGCGGTGTCGGTGGCCAACGGCAGTGTCCGAGAGCTCTACTCTTACCCCTATAAGATTGGGCGCGCGGTTTGGTTACCGCCAGGGGATACCTTGGTGATGACGATCCGCGATCAAACAGGACGCGGGCAATTGTGGGCGATTCCCTATCCGCGAGGGAAACCGGTGCGCCTGACCAACGATCTTGAAAACTACCAAGACGACATAGACGTCACGCGAGACGGCAAGAATGTCGTTGCAATCGCAACGACCCAGACTTCCGATGTCTGGATAGTTCCGAATGCCGACTCGTCAAGAGGCCGGCAAATTACATCCAGCGGCGTGGCGCTAATGCAGGTTGCCGCGATGCCGCTCGGGAAAATGCTCGCGCGGGGTACGGACGGCGAGATGTGGCTGATGAAGACTGACGGAAGTGAGCGTTCGTCTTTTACGACAGCACGCAATGCATATTCCCCGGCGCACTGCGGTGGTTCTGTAGTTTTCACTTCTTTCCACGATGACACAATCGATCTTATACATGTCGATGCCGATGGTTTGAACCCCACGAGGCTGTTCAAAGGTGACATCGGCTCTCCGACCTGTTCGAACGATGGTCACTACATATTCTTTGCCAGCAAAGTCAAACCTTACACGATCCTGCGGTTGCCTTCCGGAGGCGGAGATCCAATCGAGATTGCCAAGAGCCCGGGCTATGAAATCAAGCCGCGTCTAAGCATCTCACCGGATGGAAAACTACTTGCTTATGCTTATGATGAAGCCCTTCCCGCGACCGGGACCAACTTGGCTGTCATCCAGGCTAGTGGAGGTGCGCCTCTGCAGACATTTAAAATTCCTAACGATGTTTCTGATTTGCGCTGGTCCCCCGATGGCCGGAGATTGCAATACCTCCTGACGAGAAACGGAGCAACTAATCTATGGGAACAACCGGTGGCAGGCGGCGAGCCACAGCAGTTCACCAAATTTAGCTCGGGCCGTATCTTCGATTTTGACTGGTCTGCCGATGGAAAGCAGTTGCTTCTGGCGCGCGGCGAAACCAGCAGCGATGTCGTCCTCATCAGCAATTTCCGATGACACGAACGGCAGCTGAATCTGGATTGGGCTTCAACGGAACCTACCCCTAAGGTTGCCCCAAAAACAAGAGGTCTGCCGAGCCACTACCCGACGCCGGGCTTGCTTCGCCAGTCAGTTGTAAACTCACGCTTCCATTTGTGATTCGCCTAAATCTCCCGCCTGCCGTCGAACGCGCCGTTCTTCAACAATTCGGGGCGAACCTGACGAGGTCAACGAGCTTCAATGAAGATCTGCCACGGATAGATCAGCGCCGTCCTCTCCAAATGAGAACTGCAGACGCACGCAATCTGACGTTTCGACGACGGCTTTGATTGTTGCCTGTACGATCCTTGTTTACATACTCATCGACCGGGCCAGCATGTCTCCGGTCAACCAGCCTCTACGTGATCGACTCCTATCCGTCCATAAACACCCACCTAAGTGAGTGCCTCTCACAAACATATCCCGACATTTTATTGACGTGAACGTTCCCAGCTGCGCAGAATCGTTACCTTGCTGCCTTTCCCTCCGACAGCCGCCCAAGGGAGGCTCATGAAAGAAATCAAGTTCAGAGTCCACAGACTTACCGATCACATGCAAACCGTACTGTCCTGTTTGGAAATGGGGCAGCACGGAAAGGCCCTGATAGCCTGCCGGGAAGCCGTCAGAGACTTGGAAAATGTAGACAGTGAGTTGATGCGAATTAGTAGGATGCCAGCGGAGCACGCTTGTGCGAGCTGCTTGTATTTGATGGCTAGTCAGAGCAAGAGTCTCTCGAAGGCAATAGGTAAATAGGGGCCGTCAGCTAGGCTCTATGACGATCTGCCACAAATAAATTCGCGCGGTCTCATCTCCAAACGACACTGTAGGCGCACACCGTCTGTTGTTTCGATGACGGCTTTGATTGTTGCCTGTACGATCCTTCCCCCTGAAAGCTTAACCTGTACGAGATCACCGACGTTATAATTGCGCATGTTCTTCTCGTCTAAGCTTGGACGGAAAACTTTACACAAAAATTGAAATCAGGGAATGAAGCCTACGGCAATTGCGACAGCGTGCAGCTCCGTTTGGCGAACTCTCGCAATTGAGAGGTAGAACCGTCAAAAGCATTGAAACCAAGCGCCGGAAGACCATTGATACTCACTCCGTCCGAAAACTGCCAGAACGTCCAAGATGCCCATGGAGGAGGAACGACAGGGGTCTGGCCGAACTGTGCCAGCCACAATGGGTGCCTACCAAGATCCTTTTCGTCGGAAGTTCCGAGTAATGACTTAATGTAATAACCCGAATACAGAATGGGATTGCAACCCGTTTTCTGTTCAACAATCTTTAGAAAGAGCTTCAAGTCCTCGATCGTGGCCGAAGGTCCGGCCGGTTAGCTTCAAAACTGACCACGGGTGGCAGATCTCCAGGCTCCTGATGAAGAGTTCGAACAAGGATTCCGCTTGGGCAGCAGGGTCGCCGCCCGTGAGGAAATGGTAGGCGCCGCGGACAATGTTGGCCCTCTTCGCTTGCTGCCAGTTCTCGCTAACATCGCTCCATTTATTTCGTTATCACGATGAACAATTTTTTAGGCCTCGACATTCGCTGGGTGTATAGTGTGCGAATCCTAACCCCAAAGGAGGTCTCCATGCGGGCTCTAGGAACAGCAAAAGCCAGAACACAACTCCAAGATGCGTTTCACAAGCAGTTGCCCTACGAAGTGATTCCAACCAACCTTCCTGGCGCATTCACGTCGCCGGCCCCTCCCGAGAGTCTTGATGTGAGAACCGCCAGCTCCGCTAGCCTGGTCAAACACGGCATCCTCTTGCAACGCCCGGGAAAGGGCGATCATCCCGGGGTTTTGAAAGCCTGGGAAAGGGTCTTTTCCCGCCAATGGCTGGCGCAAAAACGAATCGTGCCTCAACTGGCACCCCAGTTCGGCCGGACCCACCGCCTGAGACGCGCGACAAAGACCGATGCTGGCTTCACCTCCAACAACTGGGCCGGCGGAACCATACAAGGCCAGTGGATCACGTGCGTTGGCACGTGGGCAATCCCGACGGTGAGCGAGCCCCGCGAGCCTCAAGGGCAGGAAGGCGGTTGGAATTCTTCCTCGTGGGTAGGCATCGACGGCGCGTACGGCAGCAACGATGTACTACAAGCCGGTGTGGAACAGAGAGTGGACGGCAGTGGGAATGCCTCGTACGTTGCGTGGTTCGAGTGGTTCACCAACGGCCAAGTGGGAGGCACGATCAATGATTTCTCGAACCGAAAAGTCATCCTCGGCGACACCAGCCCACTGAGCCCGTCGCTGGCGTCATTCAACGGAAACCTGTATATCGCCTGGAAGGGCGACGGGAACGACAATCTAAACGTGATGGTCTCGACGGACAACGGCCAGAGCTTCGGCAACAAGCTCATTTCCCAGGAAACCAGCTCGGAAGCGCCTGGACTGGCCGCCGATAGCGCCAATCTCTACATCACCTGGAAAGGGAGCGGCAACGACAACCTGAACGTGGCCATTGTGAATGTCGACCCGGGGACAGGTGCGCCCACCGGTTTCTCGAACAAAGTCATCCTCGGCGACACCAGCCCACTCAGCCCCGCACTGGTTTCCCTGAACGGAGACCTATACCTGGCATGGAAGGGCGACGGCAATGACAACCTCAACGTGATGGTCTCGACCGATGGCGGTGCGAGCTTCGGGAACAAGTTCATTTCTGGCGAGACGAGCCCGGAATCGCCGTCCCTGGGCATCAATAACGGCAACCTCTATATTTCCTGGAAAGGCGACGGCAACGACAACCTGAACGTCGCCCTGGTGGATCTGGACTCCAACACGGGCGCCCCCACGGGCTTCTCAAACAAGGTCATACTCGGCGATACCAGCCCACTGAGTACGGCCCTGGCCTCTTTGAATGGCTACCTGTTCTTGTCCTGGAAAGGCGACGGGAACGATAACCTGAACCTAATGTTCTCGAGTGACGGCGGGCAGACCTTCGGTGGAAAGTTCATTTCTCCCGAAACCAGCCCGGAATCGACCGCCTTGGCCCTACACAATGGCAATCTGTACATCGCTTGGAAAGGCGACGGCAACGATAACCTAAACGTTGCGCTGGTTGACCTTTCCGGGTTTACGACACCGCCGTATATTTTCCAAACGAACCTCCTGAACTTCCCGGTCAACCCGGGGGACACGGTGTTCTGCTCGGTGCAATACGTCAACAACCAGACGGCGGGGCAGATCAACTTCGCCAACGACACGACGGGCGAGCATTTCTCGCTCACGCTGGTGCCGCCACCCGGGGCGACATTCAACGGCAACAGTCTCGACTGGATCATGGAGGCTCCCGATGGCGGCGAGCCGATTTCCGCGCTTCCGAACTTCACCCCTGTGCAGTTCACAGGAGCGTTCGGTTGCAGTGCCAATCAGACCGTAGGCGATCCGCAGAACGGCGATTCCTGGAACGTTGTCAACTTCTCGGCTAACCCGCCGCAAACGCTAACCTCCGTCGCGCTGGGATCGGGGACCGTCACGGTGAACTTCATCGGCTAACACGAAGGGCGCCTGCATCGTGCCCAGCGGTGCAGGCGCTGGCGTATGCGCCCTGATAACGGTCGCCGGTGTTCTTGGGCGCCGTGTGTTTGTTTGTCCAAAAGCCAAAGACAAAGATTGGAAGGAATCAATCGCGTTGTCCGGTGCTGTCGTCGCTGATTCCGGAAAGGCCAAAACTCCGACCTGGAAAACATTCACGAACGTTGTTGTGGAGAAGGAGGCCGACTGGAACAACGAATATAAGGAGCGGATAGCCAAATTTACGGAGGAGTTGGAATCCTGGGAAGCGCTCGACAAGGCGAACAAGGAACTCGAGAAGAAGAGTGGTGTTGCGCAGAATACACCCCCAGGTCCGGAAGAACCGGCGCCTTCTCGTTGTCTGTTGTTGAATGACGCCACGCCAGAGAAGATGCACGACGTCATGAAGAATAACCCGTGCGGGTTGTTTTATCTTCGGGATGAACTATCAAGCTGGGTATCTGAATTCGACAAGGAGGGTCGTGAGCAGCAACGTGGCATGTTCCTTGCCGCTATGAATGGCAATGACTCTTATAAGGTCGACAGGATCGGACGCGAAGGCGGTTCCGCCATCATGTGCGCTTCTGTGTTCGGCGGCTTCCAACCCGACTTGTTTCGTGAATTCTTAAACAACATGAAAAATGTCAGCGACGGAATGATTCCGCGGTTCACATTTCTCGTCTGGCCAGACGAATCAGATCTTCCTCTTGTTGATCGGACAGCTGATGATTCAGCCAAGCAGCTGTATCGCCACATCGTCTATGAATCGGCGGAAATGTTGGAGAAGCAGGTTTTCATACACTTCTCTTCAGAAGCACAGCCTATTTTCAACGATTGGTTGGCTAAATTGAATCAGAAGGCCAAGACAGAGGAAAACTCGGGCAAGCGCTCGCACCTGGCAAAGTACAAGGGCGCGCTTCCGAAGATTGCTGCTCTGCTCCAGATCGTCGACCTGATCAGCGTCGGGCCGTTGTCTGGCACTCACACAATCGATGCCGCTCACTTGAATAAGGCTCTCGACCTCCTAGCTTACCTGGAAACGCACATGCATCGAGTCTACGATTGCATACAAAACCCAATCCAGAAGGCGGAATCAGTGCTCTCGAAGCATATAAAAAAGGGTGATCTGACGTCTGGGTTCACTCTTCGAGTCATCCAACGGAAACACTGGAAGGACCTCAGCCAGAAAGAACACATCGACCTAGCCTTGGAGACGTTGGAAGAGAACGGCTGGGTTCGGAAGGTCTACTTCAAATCGGGCCCAGAGGGCGGTCGTCCGACAGCTCAATGGGAAATAAATCCCGCACTGATTAAGTAAATCAAACCAACAATCATTCCGACGAGGCCTCACCCCGTGAGGCCTTTCGTCCCCTTGAGGATCCAAATGTCGATCAATTTTAAATCGTGGCGCATACGCGACACAAAAGCAAAACTCGAGCGCATGACGTTGTCTACGCCGATGCTCTTCACCAAGCAGATTGCGTTGCTCGAATCACTTATGTCTATTGAGACCATCTCGCTTCGTAATGCAAGGTGGGCCCGTCGATATCTGGTCGAGAGGATGAGACCCATCTATCTGGACCAGGGGACCATCGACATCATGAATCGATTTGAGGCGCGATTCGAATCCGCCGAGCAGCGGCGCATCCGTCGTCGAGAAAAGAAATTAGCCGAAAAAGCTGCAGGAAGAGCCCCCGGAAACTCAGTCGTCGTCCCCAAAGGAGCACCGGATTCGGTGGCTCCGGCGGCGGAGCCAGTACCACCTTCGGATCTTTTGAAATTGTGGGAGTCGATGATTGAGGAGAACAACAAATGAAAACCGCACGTGAATTGGAAATTGAAAGACTTTACGACGGCGTAGCCGGAGAAAACTGGATAGCAGATGAGCAGCGAATGTTGTTCGTTTGTCTCACCGGGGCCCGCCCGAAGGACGCATGCAGAATGACCTACGAGCCTTTTGAAGCTATGGGCAGCAAGATTCCGGAAAGTTACAAGGATTCCGCGATGGCTCTATATCGTATTGCTGGAAATGAACTTTACAAGTTCTCTTCGCAGAGGTTATGCGCAGCCATCGAAGACTTTCTCGGCACCGTGATGACTGCGCCCGAGCTTGCGGCTTTCAAAGCGAACACACCGATGAAGTATCCGATCAAACAATACAAGAACATCCTCGAAGAAATGGCCGACGCTGACCCCAGCGTCGCGCAGTGGTTGGCACGGCAATAGCGGTTGTCGTTAGCAGCCCAAGAAGTAGGAGAGCCGCGTGCGGGTCGGGCAACCCGATATTTTCGCAACGCGGCTCTAAGGAAGAGCGACTCGATTAGCCGCCCTGAGGGAATTCTGGCGGAGAGGGTGGGATTAGACCCAAGTGAGGAAGCGTCAGGAATGGTTCATAAGCGTGAGTAACTGTTGCGAAATCTACAGCCTGCAGGCCCCCAAAAACGATTCAGCGGAACCTGTTGCGGGAAAAGGGCTTTTCCCGGTCTGAATCCCGCCAAAGAAGTACACATGTACTGAAGAAAACGCGCTACGTAGCCTAGCCTCGACATTCAAACGCGCTCTTCGGACAAGTCGATCATGGCCTATGCGGCTGTCTTTATCTCCCGAAAACCGCGGCAGGGACAGGACGTTACAAATTTAGGATCGAACGACACGGACCAATAAGGCTGGCGGGTCCACCTCCGGCACTCAGCGGGGTGGCCGAGAACACACATGACTTTCTTCTCGCGATTTCAGCGCGTCAGCTCTGCCTCCAAGAGAATCAGAACATTGCGGCATCCCGCGTCTACAACGTTCACGCAGCACTGTGTTTAGCTTTGGCCTGAATTTCAGCCCCCCGTGTGAGGTAATACAAAGCATTGTCGAAGAAGTCTCCTACTGAATAGTTGAGTTCTTGTATGTTATAGAGTTCAAACGGAATCAGTTCGCCTTGCGTAATCCGATCACCTGAGAAGACGACAAACGCATTTTCGCGAATATACCGACGGAGGTGCCGTTTCGTGAGGATCAGAGAGTACACGATTTCGCTCACCGGAATTCCCTGGCGAGCGCGAATCCTGCCCCACTCTTCGTACTCAGCGCGTACCGCGTCATCGTCTGGATCACCAATCCAGTTCCCAAGATGCTGGTAGAACGCAAAAACACGCGGTTCGAGTTCTGCTTTGGGAATGCGATGAAACGCAGGTGTATTTTCATTGGTCAATAAGTCTTCTACGACTTCGCGAGTCAGGGATTCGGCGTGAGTCTCGATCAATTTAATTAGTCGTACTGACAGCATTTAGCCTCCTCGTTGCATGTGTATTTTGTCTGGCACACGAACCAGTGGCCGGAAATGACGCTAAAGACATTATCCTTGCCGAAAACCCCTAAAAGGGTACAAACACAAAGCACTAGCCCGACTTGGTCTTCAACGCTGGTTTCCGGACAACCAGGACCGAGCTTTTGGCATGGCGAACCACCGATTCAGCTACACTACCAAGCAACAGACGCTCGAGACCCTTGTGCCCTTGGGAACCAACAACGATTAGGTCTGCGCCCCAGTCGGCTGCGGAATCGATAATCGTTGACCGGACCTCGCCAGTCTTTACGGTGCGGTCTACCGCAAATCCGGCAATTCGTAGTTCCTTCGTTAAATCCTCCACGTAGGAGCGCGCTTCTTTCTCCAGTTCTTCCATCTCTGGCGCGTACCCGCGCGACATTTGAGGAGGTGTTGAATAGGAAGCCGGGGTCAGAACGTGCAACATCTTGATTTCCGTTGTTTTTGGATTGAAGTGAGTAGAGACTTGTTTGACAGCTTCTTGGGAATACTCTGAATTATCAACGGCGAGAAGTAGTTTCATAACATCTCCTATTCCCCTTGCCAATGCCCTCCATTATCTAGATGTGGGGCGCGTGTTCAGTTCCTATGACTGTTCCTGCCGAAGCCCGTATAGCGCTGCTAGCCGCGGACCGTCAGGACCGGACAAGTCGCTCTTGAAACCACCTGATGAGCTGTTGGCCGAGCGAGGTGTGTTGCGAGACCTAGCCGGCCTGAAGCGGAACGTACACCAAGGACGATGAGATCAGAACCGCCTTCCATCGCGACTTTGAGGATTTCATCCGGTGGACTGCCTTCGGTCACAACGTAGGCTAGCTGACAATCCTGGCTGACCTCTTTCGGGACTTGATGCTGTAGCATCCGCACCGTGGAATCTATATAGCGCTGTGGATCAATTAGGTCCTCGGCTTCTGGACTCTCCAGGACATGCACGAGGGTCAGCCGAGCGTGTCGATCCCTCGCCAACCAGAAGGCTAGCGGGAAAGCGGCTAAGGACTCGGGCGTAAAATCGGTGGCCAGAAGAATGTTGCTCATTTGCCAGCCGTGTCTTTGGCTATGTCTGACGTGGGGGCCGATCGTGAGTACTGGGCAGTTGGTCTGGCGAAAAATCAGTTCGGCGACTGACCCAAGCATGAATTTCTTCAGTCCCGTCCTTCCTTGGGTCCCGATCACGACAAGATCGATCTCCCGCTCCTTAATAACGTCGGTAATAAAATCCCAAACCTCCCCTTCTCCAATCAAAAGTTCGTACTCCAAAGCTTTGAGCTTATCGTCGATGGTAGCCTTTAATTTCTGGATAAGATCTTCAGTTGATTCAATCAGATGAGGTAAAGACAGCGGTGCCATTAACGTTTCAGAATCCGAGGTGCGAACATGAACAGCCGTCACGCGAGATCCGAACATTTTGGCGATATCGCAGACAAACGGAAAGGCTGATTCCGCAGCTAAAGAAAAGTCGGTTGGATAAAGAATATTGTTGACGGAGATAAGCGGTTCGGCTTCGAGGGCTTTCATGGTGCTCCTCCAGCAGGGAAAGTTCACTAAGATGACCGCGTCGGGCACGCAAGATAGTTAGTGCAATTGAAGTACCGTTAGGTGATCTTCGGACTCGGAATAATCGTTTGCTCTTCCATTTGGGTTAGCCGTGCCCTTGTGCTTCCAGGTGTGTCACGAGATTCAATCAAATGAGCGATTTGCCGGCCGCGAGCGCCCTTGAACGAAGACATCAGGAAAGCTGCCGGTCCTGTTACGGAGGCACTACTGATGCGTGGCGGCGGGCATCTGCCCGTGCGGCAGACGTATTGGGATTTGAACGATATAAGCCTAGTTGTTCAGTTTCTTGAACCTTCCGCGATGATTTGAGAGAGCCTTCGGAAGTACAAGCTCCCGCCCGACAATAAGTTGCGAATCGCCGAATGGATCGGCACGAGAGATGCACTCGGAAGAATGGGGCAATCATTGCCAACTTATGAAGGTCGCCCACCTTGGGGGGAAGTTACAGCGATGAATCTGGAGAGCTTAGAGCGACAGGTCCGACTTCCGTATGTCCTAGTTGTCTTCCGTTGTGTCGAAAACCGGGGGGCTCTGCTGAAAGCGGTCGCAGAGGCAGGAAAAGTACCTCTGCTCTGCGACTCGCTTGAAGAAGCCCAAGAGGCCATAGAGCACGAAGACATCCGCACCATTGTTTGTGAAGATGATCTGCCAGAGAAAGGACTTGAAGCCTTTCTCGACCTCGCGCGGAAACGGACGAGGCCCATTCCCGTGATCGTCGCGTCCCGCACCGGAGGTGGCGGGAATTCCCGAAAGCGCTGCGCCAGGGCGTGTTTGACTACTTGGTCTTGCCCCCGCGACTAGATGAGGTGAGGAGGGTTCTGGGGTTCGCCTTCGCGGAAGGGTCGCGCACTGACGCAGACGAGACCGGATCTGGTAAGGCTCCGATCTCCGAAGGAAACCCGCCAGTCTACCGATTCGATGATCGCTGGGGCGTTCGATTCAGCGGTCCCGCACCAGTGCTTTTCCGACCACTGATTCCGCGAGCCCAAATACGATGAACAAGGTAACGGACAAAATAAACTTGGGGGAGCAAGTATGTTTTCCGAATGTGCAAATCCTTCGTGCCGGGTCGAGTTCGATTATCGCCAAGGAGAGTTCTTCCGCTTTCGCAAGCAACAGCTGAAAGACGGGCAGCCTGCCAATACGCATTCCGTTCAGCATTTCTGGCTTTGCGGCAATTGCGCACCGATTTATCGCCTCGAATATGAACCGGGCAAAGGAATATTGCTAAGGCCATTCTCTGAGAATGCCATGCAACCCGGACTGCCACAGCTAGTTGCCGTGGCCTGACGGTCGAGAGAACTCCTGAAAACCGTGCTGACGACCCCAAGCAATGCTCATCGACGAGGCCTACACTGATGTGACGCACGACATGCAAGGCTCGTCCGGAATGTGAGACATTCAGCTGTAGCAACATTTCGAGCAGGGACAGAGTCGAATGCGCACTAGCCTCAATGAACCGCCGGATACGGCGATCACCTCCTTCCGTCAACAGGCAAGCATCTTCAGCCTCCTCAACTTGTTCGTCATTGGGGCGCTTTTGGTTGTGCACGTTTTGCTGGCGCCGTACTGGGGGCGTCTCTCTCCGCTGTTGCTTGTTGCTCTCGGCCTGGGCTTCCTCTTCCATGCGGTCATTTTCATGTGGATTCAGGCGCGGCCAGCCACGATCACACGGAGCCTGGTCGTTTCATTGACCGTTTCTTCGATCGCTGTGAATTCCATACTCACATTTGTTGCCGCCGCGACCAATCACGAGGACAGTCAATACTTCGCTTTGATGATCATCCCCATCCTCGAAGCGGCTTTCCGATTTTCCCTTTTCGCCACCACGATAGTTGTGGCTGTCGCTGACGGCCTTAATTTCTATTGGGTCTGGGAGTATTATCGAATTCATCCGTCACAGCAATTCAATGAATACATTGAAGCGGGAACTGTGTCCATGATTTACACGCTGGTTGGGGTGATCGTGTGGTTGCTGGTGAATCGACTCAAACAAAACGAACTCCACCTGGCACGCAATGCGGAGGAACTCGCGAAAACAAGGAAACACCTTCTGGAGGAGGAAAAACTTGCCGCCGTGGGCCGGTTATCGAGCGCCATCGCTCATGAGATCCGCAATCCCGTTGCGATGATATCGAGCTCCCTGAGCGTGGCTGATGAGAACGGAGTCACTGAGGCCGGGCGCAGGGAAATGCTCGACATCGCGACGAAGGAGGCAAAACGGCTGGAGCGGCTGACGGGTGATTTCCTGGAATATGCGAGACCCCAACTGCTGGAACCTGGGGATGGTTCGGCTTCGGACACACTCCTTTACGTGGCCAGTGCGTGCAAGGCGTACGCCTCCGAAACAGGAGTTCATTTGGACGTGGACGTACCGCCCGATTTGAACATCCGCATGGACGCCGGCAAAGTGCAGCAGGCTCTAATCAATCTTGTGAAAAATGCCATCGAAGCTTCTGAATCGGAGCAGACAGTGACCTTGCGAGGCGTGCTTACGGATAAGGGGACCGTTTGGCTGGAGGTTCACAGTGTCGGGCCTGCCATACCCAAGGAAGCATTGCGCCAAATCTTCGAGCCATTTTTCACGACGAAGCGGCAAGGCACGGGGTTGGGGCTGGCCATCGCGCGGAACATTGCCCGTTCGCATGGAGGTGACCTGTTTTTGCGCGTGAACGAACCCGGGCGCGTCTGCTTCACGCTCGAATTGCCGAGGGCAGTTCAGCCAAAAGAACCGGCACAGGAGCAAACATGGGCCGGATCCTGATTGTCGACGATGAGCCGCACATGCGAAGGGTTCTGGCGTCTGCCCTCGCCTTGGATGGACACGTGACATCGGAGGCGAGTGGTGTTGCGAGCGCGAAGGCACAACTCAGTGCCGGAGACTTCGATGCTGTGTTCACCGACCAGAAGATGGGGGATGGGAAGGGCCTCGACATACTGGCCGCAATCCGGGAGCTCGACCCCACGCTGTCCGTGGTCTTCATTACGGCCTTCGCCACAATTGAGCTTGCTGTCGAAAGCATGCGGCAAGGAGCTTTCGATTTCGTTGCGAAGCCTTTTCAGCCACAGGTGATTCGAGCAACGGCCAAACGTGCCTGTGAGCGTACTGCCCTGTTGCGCGAAAACGACAAGTTGCGAGAGACAGTGGGCCGGCTGGAAGGGTCGGCGGACATCTGCGGCAATTCTGAAGCGATTAAGACAGTCCGCGATCTCATTACACGCGTCGCCCCGACAAACGCGCCCGTATTGATCGTCGGCGAAACCGGTACGGGCAAGGAGCTCGTGGCAAGGGCCATCCACCGCACTAGTCCGCGATCGGCGAAACCATTCGTTGCAGTGAATTGTGCCGCTTTGCCGCCGACGTTGTTGGAAAGCGAACTGTTCGGCCATGAGCGTGGAGCGTTCACAGGGGCAGACCGTAGCCGCGCCGGACTATTTGAAGCGGCGCATGAGGGAACGCTGTTCCTCGATGAAATTGGCGAAATGCCCCTGGAAGCGCAGGCAAAGCTGTTGCGTGTTCTGACGGATGGGCAAGTGACACGCGTCGGCTCCACAAAACCGCATCAGGTCAACGTCCGGGTGATCGCCGCGACGCACCGCGAACTCACTCAGCATATCCGCGACCGATTATTCCGCGAGGATTTGTATTACCGGCTAGCTGTCGTCCCTATTCCCATACCGCCACTCAGGGAACGTTGCGAGGATATACCTGTCCTGTGCCAACTTTTCCTGCAACAGGCGTCGCATGATCTAAAGGTGTCAAAACACGAACTAAGCCGCGAGGCTTTGGAGCGGTTGAGGAAATATTCTTTTCCGGGAA